>JAZKCV010000024.1:0-6486 GCA_040387915.1 Pseudomonadota bacterium | reverse complement strand
GGTGGCTCACTTCTCGGTGAAAAAACCGGCTCAGCTCTGGGTGAAAATCAACAGGTCAGAGCCATGTGTCGGATGCTTCTGGTCCATCCCAGCGGCTTCTATGCGTGGCTGCGCGGACCCTTTTCCCAACGGGCGCTGGAGGATCAGCGCCAGACCGTGCTGCTGAAGCAGGCTTGGGATGACAGCGGCGAGGTGTATGGATACCGCAAGCTGCATGATGATCTGTGCGATCTCGGCGAAGACATCAGCCCTAACCGGGCTTGGCGCTTGGCACGACTGGCGGGCATAAGGGCCCAGATTGGTTACAAAAAGCGGCCCGGCTCTTACGGTGGCAGCCCTGCCGTCGTGGCAGATAACACCCTAAACAGAGAGTTCGATGTGGATGCGCCTGACCAGTTCTGGGTCATCGACATCACGTATATCCGCACGCATGAGGGCTTCTTGTATCTGGCGGTCGTGATTGACCTATTTTCGCGGCGCGTCATTGGCTGGTCGATGCAAGGCCGCACCTACACCGACCTGCCGCTGCAGGCCCTGCTCATGGCCGTCTGGCGGCGCAAACCCAAAGCCAAAGTCCATGTGCACTCCGATCAGGGTTCCCAATTTACCAGCTATGAGTGGCAAGAGTTCCTCGAACAGCACAATCTGGTCCCCAGCATGAGCCGTCGTGGGAACTGTTGGGACAACGCGGTGGTGGAGAGCTTCTTCAACCTGCTCAAGCGCGAACGCATCCGGCGCAGAAAATATAAAACCCGCGAAGAAGCCCGGCGCGACGTGTTCGATTACATCGAATTTTTCTACAACCCGCAGCGCAAGCACGTTAGGAACGGCATGCTGTCACCGATCGCCTTCGAACAGCAGCAGAAACTGAAACTGCAAAGCGTCTAGCAAACTAGGGGCTATTCACGGATACAAACCCAACAGTCTGCCGGGGCGGACGAAGATCCTGGGCTGCGGGAGCATGAGCAGGGTTTCGTGCATGTCGTTCCTCTCATGGCGGTCTACCACGTCAGATCATTGTTCAATCAACAAACCGCCCGGAACCGTTCTACCATAACATCCAGCACGTCATCCGGGCGACGCTGCCACCAGTTGTTGGCGCTGAACACCTCAACTTCACAGGCACCGACATAGCCCGCCGCTTCAACCTGCCTGCGGATCGCGCGTATATCGGCGACACCATCGCCCATCATACCGCGATCCAGCAAAACGTCTTGGGTGTCGGCCAGCCAATCGCACAGGTGATAGCCGTAAATCCGATCACCCGCGCGGGATAGTTGGCGCGGCAAATCGGTATCCCACCAGACATGATAGACATCAATCGCCACGCCGACATTCGGGGCAGCAATCGCATCGCAGATATCCAACGCATCGCGGGTGGTGGTCAGGCAGGACCGATTGCCAGCATAGACCGGGTTCAACGGTTCCAGCGCCAGTTTCACCCCGCGAACGGCGGCATAGGGGGCTGCTTCGGCCACGCGATCCGTGACCAGCTTCAGACTTTCGCCAACGCCTTTCGTGCCGGGCTCTACCCCGCCGACCACAATCGTCAAAACCTTCGCCTGTAAGGCTGCCGCCATGTCGATGGACGCAAAGAAATCATCCATCACCGCTGCCCGGCCATTTGGCGCCATTGGCCCGACCAGAAACGGCGTTCGGCAGAGGCCAACGATCTCTAATCCCACCGCCCGAGCCCGATTGCCAATTTCAATCGCACGCCCGCCAATCTCGCGTCGCCAGAATACGATGCCGCCAAAGCCGCGCGCAGCACAGGCGTCAATCACTTTCTCTGGCGACCACCCGGCCCCCTTGCCTTCAAGGTTGTGGCCCAAGCTTGCAGTATTCAGCGCAAGGGCCGAGTGGTCATTCGTGAAGTCCCTCATCATGCGCCATAAACGCCGAGAAGTTTCTTCATCCGCTCTACCGCAAGATCCGGATCGCGCAGCAGGCCGCAGCCATCCGCAAGCCGGAATACTTCGGTGAAATAGGGCAGCGGGCGCATCGCCTGCGCACCGTTCAGCATGATGAAATGGTCCTGAAAGCCATTCAGCCAAGCCAGAAACACCACGCCGGTTTTGTAAAACTGCGTCGGCGCGCGAAAGATCAACCGTGCCAAAGGCACTGTCGGGTCCAGCGTGGCCCGGAAGGTTTTCGCATCGCCTTCGCCGAGTTTATGCACCGCAAAAGCCGCAGCGGGGGCCAGCGGGTCAAAGATGCCCAGCAAAGCGTGCGAATAGCCCTGCGCATCGCCCTCGATCAGTTCAGGATAGTTGAAATCATCGCCGGTATACATCTTGACGCCCGCAGGCAGGCGGCGGCGCATCTGGATTTCTTTGTCCTTATCCAACAGTGAAATCTTGATGCCATCGACCTTGGCAATATTGCCGTTGATCACCGCCAGCGCGGTTTCCATCGCCTGCTCAAACGTCGCAGCACCCCAATAGCCCGCCAAGCTTGGGTCAAACATCTCCCCTAACCAGTGCAAAACCACCGGATGATCGCAAGCTGCCAGCACATCGGAATAGACGCTGATATAGTCCTCCGGCCCCCGCGCGGCCTTCACCAAAGCGCGCGAGGCCATCAGAATGATCCGCCCGTCCAGCACTTGAATTGCTTCCACCTGTTCCAGATAAGCCGCCCGCACCTGATCCAGCGTGTAGTCTCCCGGCGGCAAATGATCGGTGCCGCAGCCATTGGCGACCAAAGCATCCGGCAACTCCGCCTTCGTGCGCCGGATCAACTCCAGCGCCCCCGGCCAATCCAACCCCATGCCGCGCTGCGCCGTATCCATCGCCTCGGCAATGCCCAGCCCCATCCCTGCGAGATAGCGGCGAAACTCCATGGTCTTATCCCAATCGACCGCAGCCCGCCCCGACGGATCATTGCCGGTAAACGGATCCGCCACCACATGCGCCGCCGAATAGACCACCCGCGCCGGATTGGCGCCAAGTGTTGCGCTGGCAATCGGCGTGCCGCGCAAATAATACGCCACCGGACGGCCCGTCAGATCAGGGAGGGAAATCTTCATAGCCGCACCTCAAAATCGAGGAACAAGCATCCCGGCATCAGCCGAGATCACCTGTCCGGTGGTATAGGGAAGCTTGCCACTGGCAAGCGAAGCGATAATCGCGCCGATATCCTCAGGCGTGCCGACACGCGGAAACAGCGTCAGCCCGTCCTCTGCGCGTTTGCGATAGGCCTCGATCACAGGAGCAGTCATCTCGGTGGCAATCAACCCCGGCTGCACATCATAGACCGCGATATTCTCCGGCCCAAGCCGCACCGCCAGCGCCTTAGACACCATCGCCGCCGCCGCCTTGCTGGCGCAATATTCCGACCGCTGCACCGCCACCGCCACCGCGTTGGATGAGGTGACGTTGATGACAGAATGAAAAACCTTTTCATCTCGACTGCGCCCCAGCACCCGCTTGGCAAACGCCTGCGCCAGAAAGAACGCCGCCTTGGCATTCACGCCCATGCATCGGTCCCAACTGGCCTCGGACACCTCCAGCAGATCGCCCCGGCTCAACACCCCCACGCCCGCATTGCTCACCAGCGTCGTCAGCGGGCCCAAAGCCGCCTCAACCGCCGCCAAAGCCGCGTCATGCCCGGCAATATCGGTCACATCAAACGCCGCCGCCACACAGGGGCCAAGCTTCGAAACCGCCGCCACCGCCGCGCGCAGTTCCGCGTCATCGGCTGGCCCGTTCACCGCCACCGCAAAGCCCTCTGCCGCAAGCGCCTTTGCCGCAGCCAAGCCGATCCCGCGCGATGACCCTGTCACCAAAGCAACCCTCATCCCCGCGCCCCTTTCTTCAAGAGTTCGCGCGCGATAATCATCCGCTGGATCTGGTTCGTGCCCTCATAAATCTGGGTAATTTTGGCATCGCGATACAACCGCTCCACCTCAAAGCCGCGAATATAACCTGATCCGCCGAACACCTGCACCGCGTCCGCCGTGCGTGCCACTGCCATATCGCCCGCAAAGCACTTCGCCATCGAGCACGCTTTTGTGGCATCCTCGCCCCGGTCAATCTTCACCGCCGCCGATTGCACCAGCAACCGCGCCGCCTCAATATCCTTGGCCATATCCGCCAGCAGCCACTGCACGCCCTGAAACTCGGAAATGGTTTTCCCGAATTGCCGCCGCTGCCCGGCATAATCCACCGCCGCTTCCAGCCCGGCCTGCCCGATCCCCACGGCCAGTGAGGCTATCCCCACCCGGCCCTTGTCCAACACCGACATCATCATGTGAAAACCGCGCCCGGCCTCGCCCAACAGCGCCCCGGCCCCCAGCCGCACATCCTTGAAATCCAAGCCGCCAACCTGCGAGGCCCGCTGCCCCATCTTGTGCTCCTTCGGCCCCCGCGTGACCCCCGCCGCGTGCAGATCGACGATGAAAATCGACATGCCCCGGTTGCCTGCATCCTTATCGGTGCGCGCCAGCACAAAGCCCAGATCGGCCACCGGCGCGTTATGGATCCAGATTTTGCCGCCGTTCAGCACCCAACCATCGCCATCCGCCACCGCCGTGGTGCGAATACCCGACACATCGGTCCCGGCCTCAGGCTCGGTGATGCAATAGGCAACCTTG
Source organism: Pseudomonadota bacterium (assembly GCA_040387915.1). GTDB lineage: Bacteria > Pseudomonadota > Alphaproteobacteria > Rhodobacterales > Rhodobacteraceae > Cypionkella. Next base: position 1,892 of record JAZKCV010000024.1, on the reverse strand, counting down.
GTTTTCATCGCCAGAATATCGCCCAGCAAAGCCTGCTGCGCTGGGGTGCCATGCCGCACCAACAGCGTCGAGATCAGTTCCAACAGCCCGCATTGATCCGCCACCGAAGCATAGCCGCGCGACAATTCCTCCATCACCAAAGCATAGGTCAGCGTGTCAAACCCTGGCCCGCCGAGCGCTTCCGGCACGCCAATGCCAAACAGCCCCAACTTGGCCATCTCATCATACAGCGCCGCCGGAAACCGCTCCTCGCGATCGAGTTCCTCGGCCACCGGGCGGATCACCTGATCGGCAAACTCCCGCGCCATGTCGCGCACCTGAAGGTGTGTCTCGGTCAGATACATCCTGCCCTCCCATTAGTAACTATCTAGTTACATTATTGAGCCAACCCCGCCCCGGTCAAGACCGAAAAATCACCAAAAGCCCGCAAACAGGCTTGCAGCCCAAAAAATCACCCGTATACATAACCAAACGGTTACTAGATAGGAACCCAAACCATGCTCCCAACCCAAAAGCGCAAATTTGGCCGCACCGATCTGAACGTCACCGCCTTCGGATTCGGCACCGCCCCGTTGGGCAATTTCCTGAATGCGATGGATGAAGCCACCGCCACCGCAATGTTTGACACCGCTTGGGATGCAGGGATTCGCATGTTCGACACCGCCCCAATGTATGGTCACGGCCTGTCAGAGGCCCGCACGGGCCAGGCCCTGCGCTGGAAGAACCGCGATGATTTCGTGCTGGCGTCGAAGGTCGGTCGCCTGCTGAAGCCTGCGCGGCGCGATCAGATCGACTTCGCGCCTTGGGTCAATGCCGCCCCCTTCACGCTGCAATTCGACTATTCCTACGACGGCACCATGCGGGCGTTTGAAGACAGCCTGCAACGCTTGGCACTTGAACATATCGACATCATGTTCATCCACGACATTGACGTGTTTACCCGTGGTTCTGAGCAGCCCGAGGTGTTCAAGCAAGCGATGGACGGCTGCTATCGCGCCCTCGCTTCATTGCGCGATCAGGGCGCGCTGAAAGCCATAGGTATCGGGGTGAACGAATGGGAAGTCTGCCACGCGGCCCTAGAGCAACGCGACTTTGACGCGTTCCTGCTGGCAGGTCGCTACACATTGCTAGAGCAAGACTCGCTGGATGCATTCCTGCCGCTGTGCGAAGCGCGCGGCGTGGCCGTTCTGGTCGGCGGAGGCTTTAACTCCGGCATCCTCGCCACCGGCGCCAAACCCGGCGCGAAATATAACTACGCCCCCGCCCCCGCCGCAATCATGGATAAAGTCGCCAAGATTGAGGCCGTCTGCGCGGCCCATAACGTCCCGCTCGCCGCCGCAGCCCTACAGTTCGTGGTGGCGCATCCCGCGATCCCGTCCTTCATCGCAGGCACCCGCAACGTGCAGCAGTTGCAACAGAACCTCGCATGGTTCAGCCACCCGATTCCAACCGATTTCTGGGTCGATCTGAAAGCACAAGGCTTATTGCGCGAGGATGCGCCAGTGCCAGCCTGAGCCAACTTGGCAAGCTGAAACCCCATGCATCTGCAGCCCGCCGCTTTTTGCTCTCAGCATCGCGGAGCGCAAAGCAGGCGCTTGTCGCCTGCGCTGGCGGTTAGGGGTCCCCGCTGGCTAGGATGGCCGCCATGGGTGGACCTGTCTACCCGAAGGGCGCGCGCAGCGCGGGTCCATCCTCCGCCGCAAATCAAAGCGCCAAGCGCGGATAAAGGTTAACAACGTCTAAATGTGACCCCTCTAACCTATTGAAAACTCATTCCAGCTAACCCTGTCCACGCGTGGACAAGACCTGCTACCTGATCAAAATTGCTCTGAAATCGTTCACATTGGTCCCGGTCGGCCCCGGCGCGAACAGATCCCCCAAAGCCTCAAAAG
>JAZKCV010000023.1:0-31137 GCA_040387915.1 Pseudomonadota bacterium | reverse complement strand
CGAACAGCAGCAGATACTGAAACTGCATGGTGTCTAGCAAACCAGGGGCTATTCAAGCTTTGGAACGACCCGGCTGTCGACAGAGTGACATCCGCCAGCGATTTCGATTTCTCGACCTTCAGGGCCAAGCCGCAGAGCCTCTTCATTGTCGTCTAGCCAGAGCATCTGAAAACCCTGGCTCCGCTGGTGCGCCTCCTCTTCTCGGATGCCATCGCCCCTCTGCAGCGCAAAGAGCCTGGTCCGGGCGAACCGCATGCTGTGACGTTCCTGAAGGACGAGTTCGACCAACACGGACGGCAGCCACTTGTGCTGTCCTCGATCAAGACGATCCGCAGCTTCGGCGGGCGCTTCTTCATCATCTCGCAGACCATTCCGGGACTAGACGCCATCTATGGTGAGATCGGGCGGCGGTCGCTGCAGGGTGGTGCAGGGGTACAAATCTACATGACGCCGCAGGATGACCGGACGGCTGACGTGCTTTCTAGTGCCCTCGGACGGTCGACAGTCACGGTGGTGACCGAGAGCCAGTCACGCATACGGGCGTTGTAAGACAGTGCCAATGTCAGTCGGCGGTCCGAAGAGCGGCCGCTGATTTCGGCGAACAAGCTGCTGCGGTTTCCGTTGGATGAAGTATTGGTGCTGCCAGAAGGGCAGTACCCGATCCGGGCTCGGCATGTGCGTTACTTCGAGGACAGTCATTTTGGGCCGATTGATCGGGCAAGGAAAGGCGTGGCGTCGCATGATCGGAACTTCCTAGCGCCGACAGCGGGCACACCAGGTGTGGCAATGATGAGAAGACTCATCCCAAAGGGTGATCTCGGCGACTCCTTAGGGAAAGCGACCGCAGCCTTCGCCACGCCCTCGCAAGCAGCAAAATCTGCGCCAAAGGGCGAGTGTCGGCGACGTTATCGGCCCTTTGCAGGCGGTCGACACTGCCCTTGCTGTTATTAGTGCACTTTGCTGCCAGCCAAATAGATCGGACGTGTCGCAACGCAGCCGGTTCCAGTACTGCACCGGCAAATGGCAGCTATTTCCGGCGTCGCCGCCGCGACCTCAACGGCAGTACGGCCCGAACACGCTCATGCGTCCGCCGCAAATGCGAGATTGGATTGGCGTAACTACGTGCGATATCCCTGAGGGTCGATGTCGTTACGCGCTGGAATTATTGGCTTGCCCGCACGTTTGCGCTACTTGTTAAGCCGCGCCGCCGCGCTTCAAATGGATGCTATACACCGCGAGTATTCAGCATAGCTGTGGCAATCGGATAGATCGAGTCATGGGCTTGGTCATGCTCGGACTATGAGCTGTCGCCACTTCCGCATGCGCGCCATCAAAGGCGCTCAAAGGCCCGCCAGTGCGTCCGGCTCATTGATGATCTCCTGAAATACCCGGCCATAGGCCTCGTCGCGATAGGCCCAGTAGATCATTCCGTCGCGCCGGTCGCGCGGTTTTCGTGCGTATAACACCAGAAATCACGCAATATTTATTGCATATCCTCTATGCTTCTCTATGGTTTTTAGCGGAGGATCCCTATGCAAGACCTTACAAGGAAATCACTAACGGCGAGCGAACTTCTTTTGCTGCTCGGTTCGGCACATGGCGATACAGGCCCAGGTGGGCAGCGCTTGGCACGGTTTATTGGCGACAATCTTGGCATGTGCGCGATGTTGACTGCAGCCGAACTCGCGCAGCGCTGTGAGGTCAATGCCTCGACTGTTGTGCGTTTTGCGCAGCATCTGGGCTTTGTAGGGTTTCGAGAGTTCCAATCTGTCCTGCAACATCAGTTGACCGATAAAATGTCGCAAGCCGGATCCTCAACGCCAGCGCCCCCCCCTTTAGGGCGAATGGCCCGACCGTCGCGGCTGCACCTGCTGTGTGATTCCGGGAAATCGTTCAACGATGCGGCCGAGGCCGCGGCAAAAGCCTTTTGTGCCCTGAACCCCGCCATCGAAGTGCGGGCGGAACTGAACATTTCCTATAGAGTTGACCCCGATGCATTTGCTGCCCGTATTGAGGCGGCTGCAGCGGATTCTGAAGGAATTATCCTTGTTGCGCGCGAACATCCTGCGATCAACGATGCGGTCAGGCGCGCAACCGCTGCGGGAACGCCGGTCATTTGCCTGACGACCGACCTGCCTACTTCTGGGCGCACGGCTTATGTCGGATCCGATCAATATGTGTCGGGCGCGACGGCCGGCTGGCTTTGCGGGCGAATGTTGCCACCTGCTGCGGCGGGACAGGTCTTGTTCGTATATTCGGTGCCGTTTCGATGCCATCAAGACCGCGAACAGGGCTTCCGGCATGTGCTGCGGACCGAGTTTCCAGGGCTTGCGATTGACGAAAGGGTCAGCTCGGACGAAAGCTTTGAAGTGATTTATGAAGCGATCTGCCGATATATTGCAAAGAATGGCCCGCCGGTTTCGATTTACAACGTATCGGGGGCCAATCTAGGGGTTGGCCAAGCTTTGGAAGATCATGGGATAAGCGGTTCAACACTGTTCCTTGGCCACGAATTGAACGTGAATTCAAGGTCGTTGCTGGAGCGAGGTGTTATGGATGTGACCATCGGTCATGATTTCGACCGCGAGATTGCGCTTGCGGTCGAATGTATCCAGATGGCGCAGCAGGGGATGTCACCTGTCAACCGTATCACGCAAAGTCAGGTTTTCACGCGCTTTAACTGCGCCACATTCTGAGTTCAAAGCGCCAATTTGCTGTGTGGCGTGGGTGGCGCAAATTGATAGCCACCCCAGACAGATTGATCAAAATTGATCACCGAGCCGGTCATCATGCCGGAATCGTCAGAAGCAAGATATGTCACGGCGCAGGCGACTTCTTCAGGGGCCAAAAGCCGACCAAAGGGTTGTTCTGCGGCCACCTTTTCCAGCCAGTTTTCATCAGCGCCATGATATTCGCGTTGGGTACGGTCCTCGCCGTCCGACGCCATCCACCCGATGTTCAACTGGTTGACGCGGATGCGGTTGCGCATCGCCGCAAAAGCGGTATTGCGCGTAAAGGTCGCAAGTGCCGCTTTGGACGCGCAATAGGGCGAGATGAACGGCTGGCCGGTGAGTTCCGACGTCGAGCCGATGTTGATAATCGCGCCCGCCGCGCCATCGCGCACCATACGGCGCACCGCCTCTTGCATCAGAAAGAACGGCGCGCGGGTGTTCACCGCGAACATGCGGTCGAACAGCGCTTCATCCGTCGTCAGGATGTCGCCGCGGTCGGTAATGCCCGCTGCATTGGCGAGGATATCGACGCGGCCAAAGGCGCTGTCGAGCGTGTCGAAAACTGCACGGCAATCGGCGACCGCTTCTAGATCGGCCTGCTTGAAATGCACAGGGCAACCTGTTTTCGCGCGAATCGCCGCAGCCACCGCTTCGCCTTTTTCACGGTTGCGCCCGCAAGTAACCACACCCGCCGCGCCCGATAGGGCGAATTGCAGGGCAATCGCGGCACCAAGCCCCTGCGTTCCCCCGGTGACTACGGCGATTTTGCCATCAATTCGGTTCATCTGACCCTCCCAGTTCAGCAATGCGTATTGCGCAATAGATCATTCGGAAATTTGTATTGACTCGGACGCCGCTATGCAACACATTTTGCGAGGAGGGCGTGATTGCGCAGTTTTTATTGCATGATTGCGCGGAAGGTCTGGGAGGAATGAGAATGTTACGAATTGCCGTCTTGGGCTGTGGCCGAATTGGCCAGATGCATGCAGCCAATGTAGCGCGACACCCGCGTGCCACTTTGGTTGCCGTCTATGATGTGAACGCACAGGCTGCGGGCACGGTGGCGCAGGCGCTTGGCGTTAAGGCCGCAGGCTCTGCCGCCGAGGTGTTTGCCGATGCAAACGTTGATGCCGTGCTGGTTGCCACCGCGACGCCGACCCATGCCGATTATATCGAAATGGCGATCGCTGCGGGCAAAGCTGTGCTGTGCGAAAAGCCGATTGATCTGAACTTGGCGCGGGTCAATGCCTGTGCCGCGAAAATCGGCAATACCAGCATTCCGATTCAACTGGGCTTTAACCGCCGCTACGACCCCGGTCATTCAGCGGCACGCAATGCCATGTTGGCGGGCGAAATTGGCGACCTGCATCAGGTCATCATCACCTCCCGCGATCCGGGCATCCCGCCGCGGGCCTATCTTGAGGCAGCAGGCGGCCTGTTCCGCGATATGACCATCCACGACTTTGACCTTGCGCGTTTCATGCTGGGCGAGGAACCGACCGAGGTTTTCGCCATCGGTGGCGCGCTGATCGACCCCGCGTTGGGAGCAGCGCTGAACGAGGTTGACAGCGCCATGTTCATTCTGCGCACCGCCAGCGGCAAGCAGTGCCATATCAATAACTCGCGCACTGCGGTTTACGGCTATGACCAGCGGGTTGAGCTGATGGGCAGCAATGGCATGATCATTTCGGACAACCGCAAACCGCACGAAATGCGTCGCTTTGGTGCCAAATCGGTAGAATCCAGCGAGCCGTATCAGTTCTTCTTCCTTGAGCGGTACAACGAAGCCTTCATGGCCGAAATCGACGGATTTGTGGATTGCGTCGAAAAGGGCGCGACACCGCTCGCCAGCTTTGAAGATGGTCGCCGCGCGCTGATCCTGGCCGAAGCCGCCTACCTTTCGATGAAAGAGCGCCGTCTGGTGCAGGTTTCCGAAGTCAAAGCCTGATCTCTGCGCGCCTGTCGCAATCGGTAGGCCGCATACCCAGTTCCCGGAATTGCTGCTTCAGGGCCCGTCACGGGGCTCTGACAGTAAGATGTTGCCTGAAACGAAGCAGTGGAGACGCGTTTCAAGCCGCAAAGCGACCCTCTTTGTGGCGCGCACAAAGAGGCAAAAGTGATCCGCGCGCGAACATCAGCGCAGCAGGATCGCAACAAACCCAGTGGAGGACACTATGAATTTGAACCGCCGTCACACCATCAAAGCCCTTGCTGCAAGCACGCTGGCCTTCGCGTTCAGCGCAGGTATCAGCTTTGCCGAGGGCAATGCCGACATCAAAATCGGCTTTACTCCGAAGTTCCTGAAAGACGACTTCCAGACCCTGATGCTGGATCTGTCGAAGAAGGCATTTGATGCCAAGGGCTTTACCCTTGTGGGCGCACCTGATCCGAACGGTGATATTGCCGCACAGGTAGATGCGCTGAACAACCTTATGGCCAATGGCGCCAACGTGATCGTATTCGCGCCACTAGATTCCGCAGGCATCGTTCCAGCTGTGAAGAAAGCCAACGAAAACAATGTGATGGTATTCTCTATCGACGACGCCCCAGCTGGTGGCATGGTCACAGCGACCGTGCGCGCTGACAACGTTGACGCAGGCGCGCAGGGTGCCAAGGAGATGGCAAAGCGTTTGGCAGACAAAGCTTGCTGGAAAGACGACAGCTGCATCGTACTGGAACTTCAGGGCGCCTTGACCACTCCGAACGGGTTGGATCGCTCGGATGGTTTCGCCAAAACCTTGGCTGAGCTGGCGCCGAAAGTGCAGATCATCCAGCGCCCGACCGAATGGACTGCGGACATGGCAGCGGACGCGGCGCAGAATGTCCTTACGCAAAATCCGAACCTGTCCGGCATCTTCATGGCGTCGGAACTGATGGCCTCGGCAGTAAACGCTCAGCTGACCGCTGCGGGCAAAGGAGCGGCCGTTGGCGAAGCTGACAGCGTGATCCGTATTGCCATCGACGGCACGCCGCAAGGCCTGCAACTGATCCGCGACAAGGCTCTGGATGCCACGGTTTCGCAACCGCTGAGCGCCTATGCGACCAAAACCGCAGAGCTGATCGAACTGGTTGCCGGAGGCGGCAAGATCGAAGCTGGCCCTCGCGAAGATGGCAAGGTCATCGACACCGCAGTCGGCCCGCAATACCAGCTAAACGCCACGTTGGTCACCTCTGACAACGTTGACTCGGCTGATCTGTGGGCAAACCAGCTCGCCAAATAAGCCAGTGTGAAGGAAAAGCGTGGACCCAAAGATCATGGAACAACAGCGACCCATCGTCGAGATGCGTAATATCTCCAAGACCTATGGCTCCACGCGTGCCTTGAAGGGCGTGGATTTCACCGTGATGCACGGTGAGGTTCACGCGCTTCTGGGCCGCAACGGCGCGGGGAAAAGCACCCTCGTGTCGACAATGAGCGGGCTGGTGGCCTCGGATACCGGCACCATCCGCATTGCACAGACCGAAGTGGTGGCCAGCGGGCAACCCTATGCTGCCAAAATCCGCGACGACATCGCCCATGTGCAACAGACGCCGCAACTGTTCAACATGTTGACGGTGGCCGAGAATTTGTTTCTGGAAAACCCCTTGGTGCGTAAGAAGTTCGGCTTTGTCAGTCATGGCCGGATGACTGAAAAGGCGCGTGCGTTGCTTGCCAAATGGAACATGGACATTCGCGCCGAAGCTTTGGTTGGCGAGTTAAGCGCCGGGATGCGGCAGCTTTTAGAGATCATCAAGGCGCTTAGCCGTGGCGTTCCGGTGATCATTCTGGACGAGCCGACGGCGGCTTTGTCCAACGCCGAAAAGCGGATTTTGTTTGAACAGGTCAAGGCGCTGAAAGCCTTGGGGATTTCGTTTATCTATATCTCGCACCACCTGGATGAGGTGTTTGAGGTCGCCGATACCGTGACCATCCTACGCGACGGCTTGGTGGTGAAAGAGCGCGAGCAGGTCAGCAATCTGGATGTGGAAACCATAGCCGATCTGATGATGGGCGAGAAAACCGCGCGCTCGGTGCGCGAGGATCACACGCGGCAGGATGCCCCTGCCCTACTGCAAGCCAAGAACATCCGGGTGCCGCCGAAGTTTGAGCATGACATCGACTTTGCGATCAAACCCGGTGAAATCGTAGCCTTTGCCGGACCGGTTGGAGGCGGCAAGGAAGCCTTGGCGATGATGCTGGCCGGGCAGCTTTCGCCAACCACTGGCTCGATTACAGGTGCGGGGGCCAGCCTGCCGACGATTGGCCTAGTGCCGACAGATCGCCATGCCAGCGGCTATGTCGGGATGCTGGGGGTGCGCGAAAACGTGGCGATTGGCGGGCTTGGTCTGTTGTCGGGCAAGCTGGGTTTTATCGACCGCGCCAAGGAAGCGCGCCACGTCGGCGGGCTGGCGAAGCAAACCAATGTGATTGCCTCGTCGCTGGAACAGGCGGTCAGCCAACTTTCGGGCGGAAATCAGCAAAAGGTGGTTTTCGCCCGCGCGCTTTGCCAGAATCCGCAAGTAATCATCGCACTCAGCCCGACGCGGGGCGTCGATGTCGGGGCCAAGGAACAGCTTTACGCCTTGCTGCGCGATCTGGCCAGCAAAGGCCTGGGTGTGATTGTCGTCTCGGATGAGGAGGACGAAATCGCGCAACTGGCAAACCGCGTTGTCATCGTGTTCGAGGGCAAGATCGTCTACGAATTGCATGGGGACTACACGATGAAAGACTTAATTCTGCGCATGGAGGGCGTGATATGACTATGAGCAAGCCAGCAAATCTGGCGTCTGGCCCATCGCGGTTGCAGGCCTTTGGCAGTGCCTTTGTTGCGGGCGGATATACGATGTATCCGGTGCTTGCCGCTCTGGTTCTGGTCGGCGCAATCATCGCCCCGAATTTTGCCACCTCGACAAATCTGATCAACATTCTCGAGCAGGTTTCTGTGCTGGGCCTGACCACCATCGGCTTGACCTTTGTGGTGCTGATCGGGCGGCTGGATCTGTCATTGGAGGGCATCGTCGGCTTTGCGCCGATGTTCGCCGCCGTTTGTCTGGTGCCTGCTGCGGCTGGCGGCTTTGGCATCGAACTGCCGGCATGGACGGGGCTGCTCATCGCCTTGGGCACCGCAGGGCTGATCGGGTTTTTCAATGGTTTTATGGTAGTAAGGGTGGGATTGAACCCGTTCATCTCGACGCTTGGCTTGCTGGTTTTGCTGCGCGGTGGAGTATTGATCATCTCGAACGGGCGCTCGATCTATTCGCCTGGATTGGCACTGACCTATCTGGGTTCGGCCAAGCTGTTTGGGCTGCCGGTCTCGGTGTTGGTGTTTATTTTGGTGGCGGTGGTGGTGGGTCTGATCTTCAAATACCACCGCTATGGCCGCGCGCTGTATGCCATCGGTGGCAATGAGGATGCGGCGCGGGCAGCGGGGATCAATGTGGATCGGGTGATCTGGTCGGCCTTTGTGTTCGCTGCTTTGCTGGCGGGACTGGCGGGCATCTTGATGACCGGGCGACTGGACTCGGCGGTAACGACCCAAGGCCAAGGCATCATCTTTTCCGCCTTCGCTGCGGCAGTGATCGGCGGCGTCAGCCTTGGTGGCGGGCGCGGCACGGTGGTTGGGCTGGTCAGCGGCGTGCTGCTGATTGGCGTGATCAACAACCTGCTGACGCTAGCGCAGGTGCCGTCGTTTTATGTGCAGGCCTCGACCGGGGCGGTGATCATCGTCGCCGCTGTGCTGACGACCATTGCCAGCCGGAGATCAAGCGGTGTGAAAACCCGCACTTGATTTTGGGCGATGCAGTATTTCGGCCGCTTTCCTTGATTGGAGGGCGGTCGAAAACTTGAATACAATCCCATGGTTTGAACGAGGAAAATCCGATGCAAAAACGCCCTGTCGGCACGACGGGTCTGGAGATCACCAAAGTCGGCTTTGGCACCGCCCCACTTGGCGATATGCCCGACACCTACGGCTACGGAGTGGACGAGGCGACCGCCTATGCCACGATCAATGCGATCTTTGATGGTCCCGTGAACTTCATGGACAGCTCGCGCAACTATGGCTTTGGCCGCAGTGAAGACCGTATCGGTGCGGTGATCCGCGCGCGAGGGGGATTACCTGCGGGGTTTGTGCTGTCCACCAAGTTGGACCGCGATATGGAGACCGGGCGATTTGACGGCGACCGCGCGCGCCGCTCGCTGGAGGAAAGTTTGCAGGCGCTGGGGCTGGATCATATCCCAATGCTGCACCTGCATGACCCCGAACATGCTGTCGATCTGACCGAAATCACACGTTCAGGCGGCGCGTTGGATACGCTGATGAAGTTGAAAGAGGAAGGCTTGGCAAACGCTGTTGGCCTTGCGATGGGACGGTTGGATCTGATGCTGCCTTTGGCCAAAGGCTGGGCGTTTGATGTGCTGCTTAGCCACAACCGCTTCACCCTGCTGAACCGCTCCGCCAATGAGCTGTTCGACTACGCTTTTGCCAATGGCATCGTCGTGGTCAATGCCGCCCCCTATGCTGGCGGGATTTTGGCCAAGGGCAGCGCGCAGGTCAAGAAGATCACCTATCAGGATATTGACGCAGCCAAGCTGGAACCGGTGCGGCGGATCGAGGCTATTTGTGCCGAATATGGCGTCGCCCCCGGTGCGGCCGCAATACAGTTTTCATTGCACGATCCGCGCATCACCTCGACTGTGGTGGGCGTATCCAAGCCCGAGCGGGTGGCGCAAACTTTGGACTGGGCAAATGCCAGCCTCCCAGCTGAGGCTTGGGCGGCGCTGCGGGCGCTGGACTACTCCGCGATCGACCCAGAGGCAGAGCGGGTTTATGTGGCGGGTTAAAGCCGAATAGAAACGGGGCCGGCTGCATGCCGGCCCCTTTCAGCAGTTGGCAATTTCGTACCAATCAAACCGCGCTGGCGGGTTTCTTGCCCATGATGATCATGCCCAGAATGTCGTCGTCGGTGACTTCGTTGACATTCACCGTGCCGACACGGTGGCCGTTTTTCATCACGACGGCACGGTCGCACAGTTTCATCACGTTATGGATATCATGCTCGATCAGGAAAATCCCCAGACCCTGCGCTTTCAACTCTTGGATAAGTTCGGCCACCATCTGGGTTTCATGCGGGCCAAGCGCTGCGGTGGGTTCGTCCATGATCAGGATTTTGGCGTTGAAATACACCGCCCGCGCAATGGCAACCGATTGGCGTTGCCCCCCTGACAGAGCCGACACTGGCACGTTGAACTTGCGGAAGTTCGGGTTCAGGCGGGCCATGATGCGGCGGGTTTCAGACTCCATCTTGCTGTCATCGACAAAGCCAAAAGGCGTTACCAGCTCACGGCCCAAGAACAGATTCGAGGCCGCATCGAGATTGTCTGCCAAGGCAAGGGTTTGGTAGATCGTCTCGATATTCAGCGCGCGGGCGTCGCGTGTGTTAGAGATGTTGGCCTTTTCACCATTGATATAGATATCGCCATGATCGGCCTGATAAGCCCCCGACAAGCATTTGATCAGGGTAGATTTTCCAGCACCATTATGGCCCAGAAGGCCCACAACTTCGCCCGGATGCAGGTCAATGGTCACATGATCGACGGCCTTGATGCCGCCGAACGAAATCGAGATGTCGCGCATCTCGCACAGCGGGGTTCGGTTGATCTGATTCATTTCAAAGCTCCGGTCCGCTTGCGGTAGATGATGTCAATCCAGACCGCGATGATCAGGACGCCGCCAACCACGATGTTTTGGAACGGCGTATCAACTCCGATCATCGCCATACCCGATTGCAAGGATTGCATAATCAACGCGCCAAGGATCGCGCCGTAGATCGTGCCGATGCCCCCGGCAAGAGCTGTGCCGCCGATAACCGTGGCCGCGATCACTTTCAACTCGTCCAACGTGCCGATGTCATTGCCGTGGCTTTGCAGGCGGGCTTGCGCCACCAATGCGGCAAGACCGCAAAGGAACCCCAGCAGCGCAAAGATCTTCACCGTCATCAGCCGGGTATTGATGCCTGACAGTTCTGCTGCATCCGGGTTGCCGCCGATGGCATAGATATAGCGGCCAAAGCGGGTTTTGCGCCCGATTGTGGTCATGGCAACGACGACCAAAATCAGGATCAGCACCGAGATCGGCAGGCCGTGGTATTGCACGAAGCCCTCGGGAACAGTCAAACCTTTCGCTTCATAGATGCGTTTCAGCTTGGCATCGGGGATAGGATACGCATTCAAGATCGCCACAAACCCCAGGATCAGACCAACGATCATGCCGATCAGGGTGACTTCAGCCCAAACGGGTTTGACGATAAAGCCGTGCCGCTGTTTGCTGCGGCGCGAGGCCAAGACACCGAAAATCGCCAGAAGGGCACCAATGCCGCCCAGAATCCAGCTGACAGTGGGGTAAAGCACGCCCTCGGTGCCGCCAAACATCAGGATATTCGGGTCGGTCAGCGCAACAGATTGGCCGTTTGTTGTATACCACGCCAGATTGCGCCAGATCAGCAAACCGCCCAAGGTGACGATGAACGATGGGATATTCTGATAGCCCACCAGCCAGCCGGTGACAGCGCCAATTATCGCACCTACAGACAAGCCGAAAACGATTGTGGCGACCAGGATGACTGGATTGCCCAGACCAAACACCTGCGGCAGCCATTCAATCTGGCTTTGCGCCATCAGTGCCGAGCAGATTGCCAGCAGCGACCCCACCGAAAGGTCAATGTGGCGCGCCACAATGACAAACACCATGCCGGTGGCCATGATACCGACCGATACGGTTTGCACTGAGATATTGAAAATATTGCGCGCGGACAAGAACTTGCCGTCGGTCATAAACTGGAACACTACGCAGAGCACGGCAAAAGCCAAGATCATGCCGAACAGGCGTTTGTCGAGTTCAAGCGTATCGGCCAAGCCGCGGCGCGGCGCGGCGGTTTGGCTTGCAGGGCCAGCATCACTCATCTTTCGTCCTCCCATGGATATGCAGATGCCCCGGCGTTAAGCTCCGGGGCATCCGGTCACTGATCAGGTTGCGTTACTTGCAGACCTCAACAGCGGGTCCGCCCTGGCAGAGCAGGTCTTTGGTGATCCAGCCCGCATCCAGAACCAGATTGAGGTTGTCTTTGGTGATTGGCTGCGGCTTGAGCAGGATCGAGGTTAGCTCTTTGCCACCCGGCGATTTGAACGTCGCAGCACCGGGCACGTCGGCCATTGCAGTACCGCCAGCCAGCGCCACAGCAATTTCGCCCGCAGCTTTGCCAAGCGCACGGCTGTCTTTCCACACCGAAACGGTCTGCGTGCCCAAAGCCACGCGGTTCAGCGCGGCCATATCGCCGTCTTGGCCCGAAACCGGAATGCCAGACATGCCCTGCGCCGCAAGTGCCGCCACAACGCCGCCAGCCGTGCCGTCATTCGACGCCACAACCGCATCAACGCCGTTGTCGGCTTCGGTCAGGATTTGCTCCATGTTCTTCTGCGCATTAGCGGGCTGCCAATCTTCGGTGTAGGCTTCAGCGACAATCTTCACATCGCCCGCGTCAATCGCAGCCTGCAACACTTCTTGTTGGCCACCGCGCAGGAAATCTGCGTTCGGATCAACCGGCGAGCCTTTGATCATGACATAGCGGCCCTTTGGCATCGCTTCCAACACGGCGCGGGCCTGCATGCGCCCCACTTCGACGTTGTCAAAAGTCAGGTAGAACGCACGTGGGTCGTCGATCATACGGTCGTAGCCAACCACCGGCACGCCAGCATCCGCAGCGGCGTCCAAAGCCGGGCCGATGGAGGCGGAGTCTTGCGCCAGAATGATCAGCGCGTTGCAGCCTTGGGTGATCAGACCTTCGATGTCTGCAAGCTGTTTGGTGGCCGATGTCTGCGCATCCGCCGAAAGATAGGTGGCGCCAGCTGCATCCAAAGCGCCCTTGATCGCGGCCTCATCGGTCTTCCAGCGTTCCTCACGGAAGTTCGACCAGCTGACGCAGACCTTCATATCGGCGGCTTGCGCCATAGAGGTTGCACAGGCCAGAATTGTGCTGGCCAGCAAAAGTGACTTGTTCATTCATTATCCTCCCACGGATTATCCGGCCCTCTCGGACCGTCTGGCTGTTTGCCATTGCAATACATTCATTATTGCAACGCTTATTGTCAACGATTCATTGCGGGAACACATCATCATTCCGTGCGATTTTTTTGTGACCGCAGCAATGATTGCGATTGCGGCTTAAGGGCGGTAGCATCAAGGTTTGCAAAACCACCAGACGGAACTGAAAATGCCCGACGCCTTTCCTCCACGAAGCTATGAAGATCTGATCCGAGTGATCCATGATCGCTATGATGAGATGAGTAAGACGTATCAAAGGATCGCAGTTTATCTGACGCAGAATCCGAATGATGTGGCGGTGATGTCGGTGAACGCGATTGGCGAGAAGACCGGGATTCATGCCTCAAGCTATGTGCGATATGCGCAGTCTTTGGGCTTTCGTGGGTTCAAGGAACTGCAGGCGGTTTTCCAGCGGCGGCTAACCACGGCGGCGCCGGGGTTTGATGCACGGATCAAGGCTCTGGAGGATGAACTGGGAACCAAAGAGGATCGCAGCGATCTGGGGTTTCTGCGCAATCTGGTAGTGCGGGATCTCAGTTCGTTGCAGGACTTGCTGGCCAATATCTCTGCCGAGCAAATATCTGCCGCGGCCGATGTGATGGAGGCGGCAGATACGATCTATCTTCTTGGCCAGTTGCGCTCGGCCCCCGTGGCAGAACTGCTGCGCTATATGCTGACGATGCTGGGCAAGCGCACCGTTTTGCTGGATGCCAGCGGCGGCTTGGCGACCCATATGGCACGCGTGATCCAGCCGCGCGACATGCTGTTGGCGATCTCGTTTCGCTTCTATGCGACTGAGGTGGTGAATATTGTCGAAGACGTGGCGGGACGTGGGGTTCCAGTGGTAGCGATTTCCGACAGCACGCTTTCGCCCTTGGCTAAGTCGGCCAAGGTCTTGTTTGCCATCCCCGAGCATGAATACACCTTCTCACGCAGTCTGGCCGCCCCGATGTGTCTGGCGCAGGCGCTGACAGTGGCCCTGGCCGCACGCCTGCAGAAGGACCGGGAAAGCCCGCGGATTCCGGTGGTGACCAGCCTTTAGGGCCAGCCGCACTTATCCCAACCGCAGCGGACCGTCCGGCACCGGCATGCCGCCCGCAACCGCGCCCCAGACCGACTGGTCAAAGTTCACGATGGCCCCGGTCATCAATCCCGCATCGTCAGACACCAGAAAATTCACCGCCCGCGCCGCCTCATCCGGGTCAACCAGCCGTCCAAAGGGCAAGTTCGCGGTAGCCTTTGCCTCCCAATCGGCCCCGCCCTCCGCCTCTTGCAGCGCGCGCTCGTTGTCTGACGCCATCCAGCCGACGTTCAGCTGATTGACGCGGATCCGGTTGGCCATCACCGAAAACGCGGTATTGGCGGTGAGGGTGGTGAGTGCCCCCTTGCTGGCGCAATAGGCGTTGATAAAGGGCTGCCCCGCCAGCGCCGAGATCGAACCGATGTTGCAGATCGCTCCCTCAACTCCCTTTCCAATCATAGACTTGATTGCTGCCTGCATCAGGAAATATGGCCCGCGCACATTGGTCGCAAACAACGCGTCAAAGGTTTCGGGCGTGGTGTCGATGATCGTGCCGCGCGCGGTGGACGCGCCTGCGTTGACCAGCACATCGACGCGGCCAAAGCGGGCATCCGCCTCAGAGATCACGCGCTGGCAGTCGTCCACATTGCCAAAATCAGCCTGCACAAAGATCGCCGGACACGGCAAGCGGCCCGCCACCGCCTGCCCCTTGGCCGCATTGCGTCCCATGATGACAACGCCCGCAGCCCCGGCATCGGCCAGCCTGCGGGCGATAGCCGCCCCCAAACCTTGGGTTGCGCCAGTGACGACGCAGACCTTGCCATCCATCCGGTTGCCCGAAAACGCGGTCATTGCACGACCTCATACCCCGCAGCCGCCATGACGCGCAGCAGTTCCTTGTGGCCTTTCTGAGCCATTGCCAAGGGGGGCGAGATTTTGGGGTCCTGCTCGGCCTCGACCACAAACCAGCCCTCATAGCCGTAGTGGGCGCAGGCTTTGACGATGGCTTCAAAATCCAAAGACCCATCGCCGGGCACGGTAAACGCGCCTTTTACAACGGCATCAAGGAAGGATTCTTTCGTGCGATCCAAAGCATCCACCACGGCGCGGCGGATGTCCTTGGTATGAACATGGGTGATGCGCTTGTGATGGTTGTCCAACACCCGCAGCACATCGCCGCCCGCAAAGGCCATATGGCCCGCATCGAACAACAGCGGCACGGTGGAGTGTTTCATGAACAGGTCAAGCTCGGCTTCGGTTTCCACCGCCGCCGCCATGTGGTGATGGTAGGAAATCGGCATGCCGCCCGTCGCGCACCAATCGGCAAAGTCGCTGACCTTGCGGCCATAGGCGGCCATTTCGGCCTCGGTCAGTTTCGGCTTGGTGGACAGCGGGGCCGATTTGATCCCCTGCACCGAGCGCGCGGTTTCACCGTAAACGATGCAAGGCGCACCGGCGGCCTTGAAGAACGCATGCTGAGCCGCAACGCGGTCTTTCTCGACCTCGATATCACCATCCAGCAGCAAGCCCGAGAACCAGCCGCCACAGACCGAAATGCCGTATTTCTTCAGGATCGGCCCAAGCTCAGCCATGTCCATCGGAAACCGCCGCCCGGTTTCCATGCCGGTAAAGCCCGCCACAGACGCCTGACGCAAACATTCCTCTAGGCTGACATCATCCGACAATTCTGCCAGATCATCATTCCACCACGCAATCGGCGCAATACCCAGTTTCGCTTTCATATCAGACTCCTACACGCTGCTTGGCGCGAATTGCAATTTGGCTTTCCCGGGCAGCATTGACGCTGTCGCGGGTGGATACTTCGGGCACGCCCACATCCCAATCGGCATCGCCCGGCACCCAGGCATAGGCGTCCGAGGTGATGCTGATCACGGTGGTGCGATCAGTGGTTTGCGCCCAGATCATTGCATCTTCCAGATCGGCAAGACTTTCGCAATGGCGGGCCAGCGCGCCCATCGATTCCGCGTGCTTGACGAAATCGACATGCAGCGGGTTGCCCGGATTCTGAATATGGCAATCTTTCAGCAGGTTGTTGAACCCCGGAACACCTTTGAACTGCTGCAGGCGCGAAATCACCGCATAGCCGCCGTTATCGCAAACCACGACGATCATCTTGTGCCCGGTCAACACCGTCGAATAGATGTCCGAGTTCATCATCATATAGGTGCCGTCGCCCAGCATGACGATGGGGGTGCCTTCCCCGCCTTTGGCCATCGCATGACCCCAGCCCGCGGCGATCTCGTAGCCCATACAGGAAAAACCGAATTCGCAATCAAAGGTATTGGGGTCTTTCACCCGCCAGCCCTTGGTGATTTCTCCCGGAGTGCCGCCAGCCGCACCAATCAACGTATCATTGGGCCGTGCGGTTTTGTTCATGATGCCGATGACTTGGGCATAGGACGGGATCGGCGCGTTGGTCACCAACTGATGGCTGTCGAGAAGCGCGTTCCACTCGGCGAACAGCGCCTTGCCGTGCGGCAGATGCGCGGCAGGCGCGCGCCATTCGGCAAGGCCTGCGTCCAACTCTGTCACGGTTTCCAACGCATCCCCGACGACCGCAATCGCGCGGTGCTTGACCGCGTCAAACCGCGCCGCGTTGATCGAGATGAACTGCGCGTCGGGCGAGAAGGCGGTCCATGATCCGGTAGTGAAATCCTGCAACCGCGTGCCGATGGCCAAAATCACATCAGCCTCGGCGGCCAACGCATTGGCGCTGGTCGACCCAACGATGCCAATCGGGCCGCAATGCACGGGATGGAAATGCGTCAAACCGCCTTTGCCCGCGATGGTTTCCACCACCGGAATCCCGCGCGAGGCTGCAAAATCAGCAACAGCGTTTTCCGCGCCAGAATAGCGCACACCGCCGCCTGCGATGATCAGCGGTTTCTTCGCGGTTTTCAGCGCCGCAACGGCCTTGGCCAAAGCGTCACGGTCGGCACGCGGGCGCGGGATGGCCCAGACGCGCTGTTCAAAGAACACTTCCGGGTAGTCAAAAGCGATTTCCTGCGTGTCTTGCGGCAGGCCGATAAAGGCCGGGCCGCAATCGGCGGGGTCGAGCATGGCAGCAATCGCTTGCGGCAGGGACTGGATGATCTGCGCCGGATGGGTGATGCGATCCCAATAGCGGGTTACCGATTTGAACGCATCGTTCACTGTCGTGGTCGGGTTGTTGAAGTGTTCAACCTGTTGCAGCACTGGATCGGGCAGGCGATTGTTGAAGGTATCGCCCGCGATCAGCAGCACCGGCAGGCGGTTGGCATGGGCGGTGCCCGCCGCCGTCACCATGTTCAATGCTCCCGGCCCGATGGACGAGGTGGCAATCATGATCTGGCGGCGGCGTTTCGCCTTGGCAAAGGCAATCGCCGCCAGTGCCATGGACTGCTCATTCTGGCCGCGCCATGTTGGCAGGCGGTCCTGCACGGCCTCCAAAGCTTCGGACAGGCAGGTCACGTTGCCATGGCCAAATATGCCAAACACACCGGCAAACAACGGCACGCGCACCCCGTCGATTTCAGTGAATTGGCTGCACAGATAGCGCACCAATGCCTGCGCCATTGTCAGCCGAATCGTCGACTGGCCTGTATGAGCATGGCCCATGTGATCTCCTCCCTAAAACTCTGATCAACAATAAACGATAACATTGCTTATTGACAATAGTATTCTTCTGCAATGATAGTTGTCACATACTTTGCAGACGACGGTTTCGGGAGGATTCTGGATGATACGGATTGCTGTGCTCGGTTGCGGGCGCATTGGCGCTATGCACGCCTACAATATTGCCACGCATCCACGTGCAACGTTGGCGGCCGTCTTTGACATCAACGCGGTGGCAGCAACCGACGTTGCAGCCAAGACCGGCGCCAAAGTGTTGGGCTCGGTGGCCGCTGTTCTGGCCGATCCGTCCGTGGATGCCGTGCTGATCGCCACCGCCACCGATACCCATGCCGATATTCTGGAAGCCTGCGTTGCCGCCGGAAAACCCGTGCTCTGCGAAAAGCCGATTGACCTGAGCCTTGCGCGCGTCAACGCCTGCGCCGCAAAAATCGCGGGCAGCTCAGTGCCGATCCAGCTTGGTTTTGTCCGTCGCTTTGAT
The DNA here is from genome assembly GCA_040387915.1 of Pseudomonadota bacterium. Taxonomy (GTDB): domain Bacteria; phylum Pseudomonadota; class Alphaproteobacteria; order Rhodobacterales; family Rhodobacteraceae; genus Cypionkella. The sequence goes on along the minus strand of JAZKCV010000023.1, from coordinate 13,191 downwards.
CCCGGCCACCGCGCCGTGCGCCGTGCCATTGAGGCCGGCGATCTGGGCGAAGTGCATCAGGTCACCATCACCTCGCGCGATCCGGGCCTTGCGCCGGAAGGCTATCTGGAAGTCTCGGGCGGGATTTTCCGCGATATGACGATCCATGATTTCGACATGGCCCGCTTTATCCTTGGCGAAGAGCCGGTCGAAGTTTCCGCCACCGCCTCGCGCCTTGTTGACCCCACATTGATGGAGCGGTTGGGGGACTATGACACTTTGGTCGTCACGATGAAAACCGCCAGCGGTAAGCAGGCGATCATAACCAACTCGCGCCGCGCCACCTATGGCTATGACCAGCGGGTCGAGGTTTTGGGCAGCAAAGGCATGGCGATCTCAGAGAACCGCCGTCCGCATGGCATGACCTTGCATGCGCAGGACTTCACGGAACGGGCTGAACCCCTGCTGAACTTCTTCATCGAACGCTACCGCGAGGCTTTTGATGCCGAGATCGACGCCTTTGTTGATGCGATTGAACAGGGAATAGCCCCCGAGGTCGGCTTTGAAGATGGCCGCCTCGCCCTGGTTCTCGCCGAAGCCGCGATGAAATCGGTGGCCGAAGGTCGCATTGTCCGCACCAGCGAGGTTGCCTGATATGTATGATAAGTTTGGGCTTTTCATCGACGGGCGCTGGACTGCGGCAACTGATGGCAAAACTGCCCCGGTGTTCAGCCCGGTATCAGAGCGCGCCTTGGGGCAAGTTCCGGTGGCTAGCGTCGCCGATACCGAAGCCGCGATTGCCTCGGCCGCTGCTGGCTTTTTGGCTTGGAAATCAAAATCCGCCTTTGAGCGCGCCGATGCATTGCACGCGATTGCGGATGAGATGAAGCGCCGCACGGATGAGGCCGCGACCATGATCAGCATGGAAACCGGCAAACCCATTGCCCAAGCGGGCCGTGAATGGGCACTGTCGATTGATCAGTTCCGCTGGTTCGCCGAAGAAGCCCGCCGCATCTATGGCCGCATCGTCGAATCGCGTGTGCCGGGTGGTCGGTTTGAGGTTCACCATCAACCTGTCGGCATCGCTGCCGCCTTTACCGCCTGGAATTTTCCCGCAGCCCTGATCGCACGCAAGGTCGCTCCCGCCCTTGCAGCGGGCTGTTCCACGATCGTCCGCCCCTCGTCTCAGACACCGGGCGTGGCGATGGTGATGGTTGACTGCTGCCGTGCCGGAACCCTACCGGCTGGCGCAGTCAACCTGGTAATTGGGCCAACCGACGCAACCTATGCGCCGATCATGGCCTCGAATGCGGTGCGCAAGGTCAGCTTGACCGGCTCCACCCGTGTGGGTCAGCAGATGATCCGCGATGCCGCTGCCACGTTGAAGAAAGTGTCGATGGAACTGGGCGGCAACGCCCCCTTGATCATCTATGACGACGCCGATCTTGAGGCGGCGCTGAACGCAGCCGTGCCAACCAAATTCGCCAACGCGGGTCAGGTTTGCGTCACGGCGGATCGGTTCTACATCCACGAGTCGCTGCATGATGCCTTCGTCGCGGGCTTTATAGACCGCACCAAGGCAATCAAATTGGGCGATGGCATGGACCCTTCGGTCACGATGGGTCCGCTGATCAACGCGGGCCGTCTGACGGAAATGGAAAAAATCGTCGCAGGCGCTGTGAAAGACGGTGCCACCTTGGCGCTTGGCGGTGCGCGAGCGGCGGGCTTCAACGCAGGGCATTTTTTTGAGCCCACCGTGATCACAGATTGCAGCGATGAGATGGCTGTGATGGCCGAGGAAAACTTCGGCCCTATCGCTGCGATCGCCCGCTTTGCCAGTGAAGATGAGGTGCTGGCCCGCGCCAATGCCTCTGACATGGGGCTTTCCGCCTATGCCTTCACGCAAAACCCTGCCCGCGCGCGTCGCACGGTGTCAGCTTTGAAGGCGGGAATGGTCGGGATCAATTCCTTTGCCATGGCAGCCAGCGAAGCGCCCTTTGGCGGCACCAACCATTCCGGCATGGGCCGCGAAGGCGGCACCGAGGCGATCCGCGATTACCTTGACGTGAAATCCAGCCAGATGGTGTGGGCATGATTGCGAACAAACTCAAAGGCCTCTGGGCTACGGGCAAGCCTTCGATCAACGGCTGGTGCAGCATCGGCAATCCGTTCACCGCCGAAATCATGGCCGCGCAGGGCTTTGATTCTGTGACCATCGACATGCAGCACGGTGCTTTGGATTATTCCAACCTGCTGCCGATGTTTCAGGCGATGCGCGCGTCGGGTGCCACCTTAATGGCCCGCGTGCCGTGGAATGAGCCGGGCATTATCATGAAAGCACTCGATGCAGGTGCGTATGGCATTATCTGCCCGATGGTGAACTCGGCGGAAGAAGCCGCGCGCTTTGTCAGCTATCTGCGCTATCCGCCCTTGGGTCAGCGCAGCTTTGGCCCGACCCGCGTGTCTTTTGCGGCGGGCGCCAATTACGCCACCGAGGCGAATGACAACATGCTGGCCTTTGCAATGATCGAAACCGCCGAAGGCATGGCGAACCTTGACGCCATCGCCGCCACCCCCGGCCTTGATGGCATCTATGTCGGTCCCGCCGATCTGACGCTTAGCCTGACCCAAGGCCGCCTCGCCCCCGGTTTTGACCGCGAAGAGCCCGAGATGATCGAAGCGCTGCAAACGATCCTTGCCGCCTGTAAAAAGAACAACATCCGTGCCGCCCTGCATTGCGGCACGCCCGAATATGCCGCGCGTGCGATTGCTTGGGGTTTCAACATGACCACGGTCGGCGGTGACAGCCGTTTTCTGGCCGCCGCCGCTGGCGCTGCTGTCGCAGGCTTTCGCAGGCTGACCGAAACAGCAGGGGCCAAGGGCGAAAAGGGGGCCTATTGATGCCGCATATCCTGATTGCGGGCAAACTTCACCCGGCTGGCCTTGCCCTGCTTGAGGCGGCCCAAAGCGTCAGCTTCACCCATGTCGAGGAGATTTCCGAAGCCTCGTATCAGCCCTATTTGGCGCAAGCCGATGCGCTGGTGATCCGCACCCAGCCGATGGGGGCGGCTTCTGTCGCCAAAGCCGCCAAGCTGCAAATCGTCTCGCGCCATGGCGTGGGCTATGATGCGGTGGATCTGGCGGCGCTGAACGCCCGCAAAATCCCGCTGTGCATCGTGGGGGATGTGAACTCGGTCTCAGTGGCTGAGCATTCAATGATGATGATTTTGGCCTGCGCCAAACAAGTTGTCCGTTCTGATGCCGCTGTGCGCACGGGCCCTTGGGGCTGGCGCAACAAGCTGGAGCAAGGCGAGGTCTCGGGCAAACGCCTGCTGATCATCGGCTATGGGCGTATCGGGCGGCATCTGGCGGAAATGGCGTCTGGCTTTGGCATGCAGATTGCCGCCTATGATCCCTATCTTGCCAAGAACGGCTGGCCTGCGGGCAATGTGACCTCTGTGGCCGATCTGGCCGCAGGCTTGGCGCAAGCCGATTTCGTCTCGGTGCATATCCCGAAAGCCGATGGCCCGATCCTTGGCGCAGCCGAGATTGCTGGGATGAAGCGCGGCGCGATCATCGTCAACACCGCGCGCGGTGGCATCGTCGATGAGGCGGCGCTCGCCAGCGCCCTGCGCTCTGGCCAAATTGCGGCGGCGGGTCTGGACGTGTTCGATACCGAGCCGCCGCCATCCGAGCATCCGCTGTTGGCCTTTGACCAGGTTATCCTGACCCCGCACACCGCTGGCCTGACGCGTGAAGCCGCCGAGCGGATGGCCATAGCCTCCGTGCAGAACGTGCTGGACCATTTTGCCGGGCATCTGGACCCGGCGCTGATCGTCAACAAGGACGCCCTAAAATGAGCAAACCAAAACTCCGCATCGGCCTGATCGGCACCGGCTTCATGGGCAAGGCGCATGTGTTCGGCTTTACGTCAGCCCCGCGCGTGTTCGAGCTGCCGTTTGATCTTGAACTGCACACCGTCGCCGACATCACCCCCGAGGCCGCCGAGCGCGCGCGGCAAACGCTTGGTTTTGCCCATGCGACCACTGATTGGCGCACGATCATGTTGAACCCCGAGATCGACCTTGTGTCGATCACCGCCCCAAATGCGCTGCACAAGGAAATGTCGCTGGCTGCGATTGCTGCCGGAAAGCATGTCTATTGCGAAAAACCCCTCGCTCCGATGGCCGCCGATGCATTGGAGATGACGCTTGCTGCCGAGGCCAGTGGCGTGAAAACCCAAGTTGGCTTCAACTACCTCTGCAACCCGATGCTAGCTTTGGCGCGGGATATGATCGCCGCCGGAGAACTTGGTGAGATCTGCGGTTATCGTGGCATCCACTGCGAAGACTACATGGCCGATCCTTCCGGCAACTACACCTTCCGTCATGACCCCGCCGGCGGCGGCGCTTTGGCTGACATCGGCAGCCATGCCCTTGCCACGGCTGAATTCCTCTGTGGTCCGATCACCCGCGTCATGGGCGATTGCATCACCATGATCGCTGAACGCCCCGACGGGCGCGGTGGTCGCAAGGCCGTCACTGTGGACGATGTGGGCCGCGCCTTTTTGCGCTTTGAAAATGGTGCCACCGGGTCGATTGAGGGCAACTGGATCGCCACCGGCCGCAAGATGCAGCATGACTTTGAAGTTTACGGCACCAAGGGCGCACTGGCCTTCAGCCAAGAACATTTCAACGTCATCAACTTCTTCTCCACCTCTGACGCCAAAGGCCGCCAAGGCTTCCGTCGCATTGAAGCCAGCCCAGACCACGCACCCTATGGCCTGTTCTGCGTCGCCGCAGGCCACCAGATCGGCTTTAACGATCTGAAAGCCATCGAGGTCGCAGGCTATATCAACGCCATCGCAGGCAAAGCCCCGGAACCCTTCAACTTCCGCGCAGGTCTACGCATCCAGACGCTGGTGGAAACCATTCAACACTCGTCGAAATCTCAGGCTTGGATGGATGTGAAATGAGCCTCGCGGTTGGCGTCATAGGCACAGGCGTCATGGGTGCCGAACACGCGCGATTGTTGCGTGAAGCCACCAGCGGCGCGCATCTGGCCGCTGTGTGCGATGCCGACGAGGCCCGCGCAGCCGCCGCCGCCGCAGGTGGTGCTGTGTTCACCGATGGCATGGCGCTGATCGCATCGGATAAGGTGCAGGCGGTGGTTATCGCCTCACCCGATGCCACCCATGCGCAATATGCGCTGGCCTGTGTTGCGGCGGGCAAACCTGTGTTGTGCGAAAAACCAATCGCGGCCACCGCAGCCGAGGGTTTGGCCATCGTTCAAGCCGAAACAGGACTGGGGCGGCGTCTGGTGACGGTCGGCTTCATGCGCCGCTTTGATCCGGCCTACACCGAGATGCAGGCGGCGCGCATCGCAGGCCAGATCGGCGCGCCCGTACTGCTACACAACATCCACCGTAACGCCGCAGCCCCCGCGTGGTTCACCGGCGCGATGGCGGTGACCAATTCGCTGGTGCATGAAATCGACATCTCGCGCTGGCTGTTGGGGTCCGAGATGGTGACGGCGCAAGTCACCCCCGCCCCCGGTGGTGATCCGATGCTGGTGACGATGCAGACCGACAAGGGCGAGATCGTGTCAACCGAAGTGTTCATGAATGCGACCTATGGCTATCACGTTCATGCGCAGCTGGTGGGGCGTCTGGGCAGCGTGGAAATGGCCGCCCCCACCCGGACACTGACCAACCTAGCGGCTGCGCAGAGCTTTGGCTTCCCGCCAAACTGGGTGCCACGTTTTACCGAAGCCTACCGTTTGCAAATGCAGGCGTGGGTCGATGCCGTAGCGAAAGAAACCCATGTCGGGGCCAGCGCTTGGGACGGCTATGTCACCACCTCGATTGCCGAACAAATCGTCGATGGCATGGCGGCAGGCACCCGGATTGACCTGACATTTCCCGCGCGCCCGGCGCTTTACGTCTGAAGATGGAGCAGAATATGATCAGATATGCCGTCGTTGGCGCGGGCTGGATCAGCCAAGAGGCCTTTTTGCCGGGTGCAGGCCAAAGCGGCAATTCCACCGTCGCAGCTCTTGTGACGGGTGATCTGGCAAAGGGCGCCAAACTGGCGGCGTTTCATGGCATCCCGCAGGTGGTGGCCTATGCCGATTACGACGCGCTTTTGGCCTCGGATACGATTGACGCGGTCTACATCGCGCTGCCGAACTCGATGCACGCAGATTACGCCATCCGCGCCGCAAAGGCGGGCAAGCACATTATGGTCGAAAAGCCGCTGGCCGTCTCGGTCGCCGAAGCCGAGGCGATGATCGCCGCCGCCGATGCCGCCGGCGTGTTCCTGATGACCGCCTACCGTCTGCACAATGAACCCGGCACTTTGGCGGTGTTGGACCATATCGCCAAAGGCCACATCGGCACGCCGCTGATTTTCCAGTCGATTTTCAGCTTTCAGATGGCCCCCGGCAACCATCGGCTTGCAGCGGCACATTGGGGCGGCCCGCTGCAGGATGTCGGCGTCTACTGCATCAACGCCGCCCGTCATATCTTTGGCGAAGAGCCGATTGAGGCCACGGCCAGCCTGAACCAACCCAAAGACGACACACGTTTTTCCGAGGTTGAGGCCACCATCGCCGCCACCCTGCGCTTTCCTTCCGGCGGTCTTGCGCAATTCGTAGGCTCGTTCGGTGCAGGCGCAGTGGACAATTACCGCGTCGTCGGATCGCAGGGCGATCTGGAACTCGACCCCGGTTTCAAGTTCGAAGTGGCGATGAAACTACGCCTGCGCCGGGATGGGGTGACGACAGAAACCACCTTCCCCCAGATCGACCATTTCGGCGCGCAACTGACGTATTTTTCCGATTGCATCGCCCAAGCCACGCCGCCCGAAGCGGATGGCGCCGAAGGGCTCGCCGATATGCACATCCTGCTGGCCATCGAGGCCGCCGCCAAAACCGGGCAGCCGCAGCCGATCACGCTACCGCCCCGGCCTCGCCATCCGACGCCCGATATGGCGCGTCTGATCCCCACCACCACCCACCGGCTTTTGCTGTAACGCGGATATTGGATGCCATGCCCATCACTTTCGCCCTGAATCGCACCTGCGCCCCGCATTTGCCATTGGCTGACTTCATCACCTTGGCCCAAACGGTCGGTGTTGGTGCCGTTGAAATCCGCAATGACATTGAAGGCCATGAATTTGCCAATGGCATGCCCGCTGCCGAACTAAAGGCACGTCTGGACGATGCCGGGTTGAAACTTGCCTCGGTTAACGCGCTACAACGCTTCAATGATTGGACCTCGGCACGGGCGGACGAGGCGCGGGCGCTGATCCAATATGCCGCGGCCTTGGGCGCGCCCGGCGTGGTTCTATGCCCCGCACATCTGCCCGGCGATGACCAACATCCCGATGCCCACGCCCGGCTGTGCGACGGCCTGCGCGCCTTGCAACCGATGTTCGCCGATGCCGGAATCACAGGCTATGTGGAACCCCTGGGGATGCGGCATTCCTCGATGAACCGTCAGGCGCAAGCTGTGGCTGCGGTGGACGCCATCGAGGCTTGGGCCAATTTCCAGATTTGCTATGATACCTTCCAACACTACCGCGCCAGCGATGACGCGCTCTTCCCCCAACACATCGGCCTTGTGCATATTTCCGGCATCGCCCGCCCCGATCTTGGCCCGTCAGAACTGACCGAACCGGATCGTGGCTTTGTGTTTCTGGGCGACCGCGTCGGCAACATCGCGCGCCTGCGCGCCATGGTTGAGGCTGGCTATCAGAGCTTTGTCTCGATGGAACCGTTCAGCACTGAGGTCCAGCAAGATCCCAAAATCGCCGAACGCCTGCGCGCAAGTCTGGACTATGTGACCAGCGCCGCACGCCTGCAGTGATGGCAATTCGGTCCCACCTTGAAATCAACCGCCCAAGTCTGGAGAGAACTGCATGTCCCGCCTTGCCGACACCATAAGCCTTGAAGACTTCCGCGCCGAAGTAGAGCGTGAAACCCTGCTTTCAGATTACCCCGGCGCAATGAAAATCGATAAGGGCATCCCGATCTATGATGCCCGCACTGTCACCCCAGCTATCGCACCCGAATGGGCGCGCATAATCGGTGAAGGCCCCGGGGTTTTCGTCGTCAAAGCCGCGTTCGCAGATACCAGCGCGATTGATGCGGCGTCCGAGGTGTTTCGCGCTATCATCGCCGAAGAACGCGCAGCAGGTGTGGCGGCGGGCGATCACTTTGCAAAGGCGGGCGCGAATGACCGGATCTGGAACAGCCTGCAAAAGCTGTGCCTGCGCGCCCCAGATGTCTATGCCCGCTATATGGCGAACCCGGTGATTGATCTGGCCTGCCGCGCTTGGCTTGGGCCGGGCTATCAGATCGCCACACAGGTTAATCAGGTCCGCCCCGGCGGCAAGGCGCAAGCGCCGCACCGCGACTACCATTTGGGCTTTATGTCTGCCGATCAGATGGGCGAATACCCGGACCACATCCATGTCACCGGCCCCACCCTTATCCTGCAAGGCGGCGTTGCGCATGTCGATATGACCGAGGCCAGCGGCACCACCAAACTGTTGCCGCATTCGCAACGCTACAAACCCGGCTATATCGCCGCCACGCAAGCTGAGTTCGCCGCGTATTTTGAGGCGAACCATGTGCAGCTGCCCCTCGCCAAAGGCGATGCGATTTTCTTCAGCCCGGCCTTGTTCCATGCGGGCGGCGAGAACAAGACCACCGACGTTGTGCGCATGGTCAACCTGATCCAGACCGCCTCGGCCTTTGCGCGGCATATGGAGGAAATCGACCGCAAAGCCATGGTGCGCGCGGTCTATCCGCACCTTGCCGCCCTGACCGCTGCCGAACGCGCCGCCGTCATCGCAGCCACCGCAGACGGCTACCCATTCCCCACCAACCTTGACACCGACCCACCGCTGGGGGGCCTTGCGCCTGAAACCCAGCAAGCCCTTGTGGCGCGGGCGGTGGAAGCTGGTTGGGATCAGGCAACGCTTGATGCGGCGCTGGAGACTCAGACCAACAAGCGCCGCGCCTGACACTTACCGCAAAGGCTTCCGGCGGGACAGCAACGGGAAGCCACTTCTGGGAGGATGATATCAATGAAAAATTTCGTGAAACGCGCCCTGCTTGGCGTATTTCTGGCCACCTCGGCAATCACCGGGGCAGCCCATGCCGAAGGCGAGCAATTCGTCTGGATCAGCCACGGTCCTGACAGCGACAGCTGGTTCAACGTGATCAAGAATGCGATCAAAATCACCAGCGAGCAGATGGGTGTCACTACCGAATACCGCAACCCGCCGACGGGTGATCTCGCCGATATGGCACGCTTGGTGCAACAGGCCTCGGCTGCAGGCGTTGACGGCATCATCGTCACCATCGCTGATTACAACGTGCTGGAAGGCCCGATCAAAGACGCCATTGCCAAGGGCATTCCGGTGATCACCGTAAACTCTGGCACCATCGAAGAAAGCCAGAAGCTGGGCGCAATGATGCATGTTGGCCAGCCGGAATATGAGGCAGGTCTGGGTGCGGGCAAACGTGCCAAAGAGGCAGGCGTGACCTCGTTCGTCTGTGTCAATCACTACATCACCAATCCGCAATCGGTGGAACGTTGCCGTGGCTATGCCGACGGCATCGGTGTGGAACTTGGCAACCAGATGATCGATTCCGGCATGGATCCGTCGGAAGTGCAGAACAAGGTCAAAGCCTACCTGACCGCCAACCCCGAAACCAACGGCATCCTGACGCTTGGCCCGAACTCGGCTGAACCGTCGATCCGTGCGGTCAAGGATATGGGGCTGGATGGCCAGATCTACTTCGGCACCTTCGATCTTTCCGCCGAAATCTCTGCCGCGATCAAAGACGGCACGGTGGCCTTCGCGATCGACCAACAACCCTTCCTGCAAGGCTCGATCCCGATCCAAGTGCTGACCAACTACGTCCGCTACGGCGTGGCACCGACCAACTCGATCCTCACTGGTCCCGGCTTTGTGACCAAGGACAATATCGAACTTGTTGAGAAACTGGCCGGCGAATACCGCTAAGCCGACACTGCGCTAAGGGCGGCGGTCGGTATCCCCGATCACCGCCCACGTCGCCACCAAGGGGAGAGAATTGATGAGCGAGACCACAACCGAACCGCGCCGGGATGAGCGCATGAAGCAAGTGTCGCCATGGCGACGCGCCCTGATCCGACCCGAGTTGGGCGGCATCTGCGGCACCATTCTGGTGTTCATGCTGTTCGGCGCGATTGCGGGCGACAGCGGCATGTTCGCCGCCGAAGGGGTGTTGAACTGGACGGTGGTTTCCGCGCAATTCATGATCATCGCTGTGGGTGCCTGCCTTTTGATGATCGCCGGAGAGTTCGATCTTTCCGTAGGCTCGATGATTGGTTTTGCTGGCGTGATGATGGCCATTTTGTCGGTGCAGATGGGCTGGCCGATGTGGGCCGCCATCACCGCCACCTTCGCCTTTTGTATCGCCTTGGGCGCGGTCAATGGCTGGCTGGTGATCCGCACCGGTCTGCCGTCGTTCATTGTCACCCTAGCTTTCCTGTATATCTTGCGCGGCCTTACGATTTGGGGCTCGGTCTATTTCACCCGCCAAACCATCATCGGCGGCGTGGCCGAGAAAGCCCAAGGCGATTGGCTGGCGGCACTGTTTGGCGGCAAAATCCTTGGCGGCCTGTTCACTTGGATGGGCGAGGCCGGGTGGATCGCCACCTTCACAAAGGGCAATCGCGCGGGCCAACCTGTCATTGACGGGGTGCCGATGCTGGTGGTTTGGGCGATCGGGCTTGCGATCTTTGGCCATTGGTTGCTGACCCGGACCAAATTCGGCAACTGGATTTACGCCGCAGGTGGAGACGCCCAAGCCGCGCGCTATGTCGGCGTTCCGGTCAACCGGGTGAAAATCCTGATGTTCATGTTCTCGGCTTTCTGTGCCTGCATATTCGCCAGCTGTCAGGTGATGGAATTCGGCTCTGCCGCCGCCGACCGTGGCTTGTTGAAAGAATTTGAGGCGATCATCTGCGTCGTCATCGGGGGCGCGCTGCTGACTGGCGGTTACGGCTCGGTGATCGGCGCTGCCCTCGGTGCCATCATCTTCGGCGTCGTGCAGCAGGGCCTGTTCTTCGCCAACGCCGAAAGCTCGCTGTTCCGGGTGTTCCTTGGCATGATCCTGCTGATCGCCGTCATCATGAACACCTACATCCGCCGCATCATTACCGGAGAACGCTGATGGCCGCTGTTATCGTAGAAATGAAGAACATCACCAAGCATTTCGGCCCGGTGATTGCACTGAACGGCGTTTCCTTCGATGTGCGCGCGGGCGAATGTCATTGCCTGCTCGGCGACAATGGAGCGGGGAAATCAACCTTCATCAAGACCATGTCCGGCGTCTATCGCCCAACCAAGGGCGAAATGTTGGTCGATGGCACGCTGGTAAGCTTTGACAGCCCGCGTGATGCTATGGCAGCCGGGATTGCGACGGTTTACCAAGACCTTGCGATGATCCCGCTGATGAGCGTCAGCCGCAACTTCTGGATGGGCCGCGAGCCGGAAAAGGGTGTGTGGCCATTCCGTACTATGAACTCGAAATTCGCCGATGACATCACCGTGGCCGAAATGCGCAAAATGGGCATCAACTTGAGAGGACCCGACCAAGCTGTTGGCACGCTTTCAGGCGGCGAGCGTCAAACCGTCGCCATTGCCCGCGCCGTCTATTTCGGCGCGAAGGTTTTGATCCTAGATGAGCCGACCTCGGCCCTTGGCGTGCGGCAAACTGCCAATGTGCTGTCCACTGTCGACCGCGTCCGCAAGCAAGGCATCGGCGTGGTGTTCATCACCCACAACGTTCGCCATGCGCTTGCCGTTGGCGACCGCTTTACCGTGCTGAACCGCGGCCAAACCCTTGGCACGGCAGAACGAGGCGAGGTTGATGCAGGGGCATTGCAGGATCTGATGGCGGGCGGGCAGGAACTCGCAACGCTGGAATCCTCGCTGGGGGGGACTGTCTGAGACAAGTCCGGCGGGTGGCCCAACTCCGCTGGAGTTGGGCGATACGAAACAGGTAACACCGCCCTTTGCACCATATACCTATTGCGCTTGGCCACCTAGTTGCACTCCATCGAATGACTGCTCTTGACAGATGCTGCGTTTGCCCTGCTGCGCCGCCTGTATGGCGCCTTTCCGCCCCTTGTGACGTTCCAAATATGATCAACGTGCTCGGCCCACGGCTTTCGCCTCTTGGCCGAAGGATCCAATTCCAATTCTGAAGAGGAAGAACGCGCCACAAGACGCTCAAACCTAAGAAGAAAAAGGTAGCCAAGCCTCGGCCACCCCTCTTACGCCACCCCGCCTTTCGAGTTGCACAACCAAATCAACCGACCCCACGCAGGATCGCTTCACCTCCTCAAACCCCATCCCGAGCCCGGCGGCCATCACCATGATCGCCAACCGATCAATGGCTTTCCGCGCAGTATCGGCGTGGATCGTCGTGAATGACCCACCATGCCCGGTATTGATCGCCTCCAGAAAGGTCCGGCTTTCCTCCCCGCGCAACTCCCCCAGGATGATCCGGTCAGGCCGCATCCGCAGCGACGCCTCCAGCAAACGAGCTGGCGTCCGCTCGCCTTGGCTGTTCCGGTCCGCCTTCAGCGCCACAATGTTAGCCTGCTTCGGAAACAGTTCATACGCATCCTCGATGGTCACTAGCCGCTCGGCAGTGTCGACCATCGCCAGAAGCGACCGCGCAAAGGTCGTCTTGCCTGTCGAAGTACCCCAGAAATCAGCACATTCAGCCGCTTGCGGACGCAAAGCCGCATCGCAGCCTCAACATCACCAGCTTCAGCCGGTGCCAGGACTTCCTTTCCCAACTCGCGTTTCCGATGATCCAGATAGATCAGCGATCCATGAAGAAGAGCCGGCTTGATTGGCGTATCGGCCGCAACTTTGAAAGGCCGCAGGGTGATCACCATTCCACTTTCGACGATGGGTGGCGCCACAACCTGCGCCCGGATCGCCATAGCTCCCCAAGTGATCTTCCCCGACACCGTCGGCTTCTTGTCGGAAAACTGCACACCCACGGACGAGGCGATGACCTGCCCGAGGTTCACCGAGAGCGCCCTGTCGATTTGCATATCCGGAACGAGTTCCATGTGGCTGTGCCGCTGGTCTTTCATCCAGCCACGACCGGAGCCCGGTGGTTATTTACGCCTAT
>JAZKCV010000022.1:0-75462 GCA_040387915.1 Pseudomonadota bacterium | reverse complement strand
ATCCTCTGTGCTCAAATATCCCGGGGGTGCGGGGGCTGGCCCCCGCTCCTGATGCATCAACCCGCACCACTCAAACGTGCAGCGGATCGGCCTTGGCCAGGCGGTCAAACGCCCTCAGGCTGGCGACCAAGGCGGCCATTTTATCCAGTGGGATCATGTTGGGGCCATCGGACGGCGCGGTATCCGGGGCCTCGTGCGTCTCAATAAATACCCCAGCAATGCCCAAAGACACCGCCGCGCGGGCCATGACGGGGGCAAATTCGCGTTGGCCGCCGCTTGATCCGCCAAGGCCGCCGGGTTGTTGCACCGAATGGGTGGCGTCCATGATCACCGGATAGCCGGTGCGCGCCATGATCGGCAGGCTGCGCATATCGGTGACAAGGGTGTTGTAGCCAAAGCTCGCGCCGCGCTCGGTCAGCAGGATGCGTTCATTGCCGGTCGAGGCGAGTTTTTCGGCGACATTGGCCATATCCCAAGGGGCGAGGAACTGGCCCTTTTTGATGTTCACCACCGCCCCGGTTTCGCCTGCGGCCAGCAACAGATCGGTTTGACGGCACAAAAACGCGGGAATCTGGATCACATCAACTACAGTAGCCGCTTCGCGCGCTTGTGCTATGTCGTGAATGTCTGTCAGCACTGGGATGCCAGAGCCGCGTATAGCTTCCAGCACCTTTAGCCCAGCGGCCATCCCCATGCCACGACGGCCCGACAGCGAGGTGCGGTTGGCTTTGTCGTAGCTGGCTTTGAAGACATATTGCGCACCCGCAGCCGCGCAAGCATCGCGCATCACCCCGGCAATCATCTGGGCATGGTCCAGACTTTCCAGCTGACAGGGGCCCGCGATCACCAGCAGGGGTTGATCATTGCCAACGCGCAAGCCGCCGATGGCTACTTGCTTCATCCCGCCCAACATCATCCCGACGTGACCTGTTCATACAGGATCGCAATCGTCATGGTGATCATCAGATATATCCCGATCAGGATCAGCATCACCACCAAAGTGCTCTCAAAGGCGCGCGGATAGGCGGCCTCATCGGCGGCAACAGGGTTGACCGAGACCGACAGATAACGGGTCTGTCGATTGGCCTCATTGCGCGCCAGTTCAGTGGCTTGCAGCGATTGCGCCAGCATCAGCTGCCGGGTTGTGACCTCGGCTTGCGCCACCAGCAATTCGGATTGCACGCGGGCCAAGGATTGGCCGTTGATGTCATTCTCGGTCAGCTTGGCGCGCAACTGCGCGATCTGATCTTCCAGCGTGGCGATACGGCGCTTGACAGGCTCCATCCGGGCTTGGTTGGGGTTGGCATTCGCCTCCATCTGCGCCAGAGACAGCTTTTCGGTGGTGACTTGGGTGTCGAGCTGACCGATCTGCGCGGTGATCAGCGAGATTTCGACCTCAGACGACAAAACCTTGGTCTTTTCTTGCAAGCTGACCACCCGTTCATTGGCTTCCGTCAACTTGACCTCGGCATCGTCATAGCTTTCGCGCGCGCCCTTCATCTGATCATCGCGCACCCGCGCGGTCATCATATCAACGCGTTCTTCGGCATAGCCCAGCAGCGCTTGCGAGAATTTCACCGCCGTTTGCGGATCAGCCGCAATCACCTCCATCTTCACCACGCCTTCGGTGGGGTCGTAAGAGATTTTCACGAATTTATGGTAAAGCTTATAAGCCGCCCCTTGAGTGGCATCAGGGGCAAGGCGTTGCAGCGGGTCCATATAGGGTGCTGAGAAATGCGCGCGAAAGCCAAGGTCATGGTCCAGCCGTTCCATCGCGTCCTGGCTTTGCAGATAGCCCTGCACGGTGATCGAATCCTGCGAGGTCGCCATCGCCGAGCCTTTCAGCATCGAGCTGAGGCCTGAGGGCGCGGCATCGTTCTGCTGGATGACAAATTCGGTACGGCTGGAGTAGAGCGGCGTGGCGATGCTGTAGTAATAGATCGCCGCAAGGATGGTGGGCAGGCCGACAAACACGAACAAGCGTGCGGCCAGCAGCAAGGATTTCTTGCGACGGCGGGCGACGATATCGCGCTGGATTTTGCCAACCTCGGCGAAATGCGCCCGCTCCATCTGTTCTTCGGTCGAGGGCAGTTGGATCGGTTTGATGGTTTGCGGCAGCTGGATGCCATCGCCGCCGGGTGTGACGGTCAGCGCGCGCGAGCCTGAGGGCGGCAGCGGCGGGCCGTCGCTGGACGACACCAGTTCAAGCACCGAATTGGCTTGGAACGGATCAATGCCTGCGTTGCGCAGCAGGCGCACGGCGTCAAAATCTGAGGTCGCAGGCAGGCCGTGTTTTTGCGCCAAACGGCGGGCCATACGGAGCTGCCGACCCGTCAGGCCTTCTTGGCGGATGGTGTCGATGTCTTCGGGCGCGCTTTTGGGCGCAGGTTTTTCGGCGCCGGGGAAGGTCATGCCGGCGAAGCCATCTTCTTCCTCGGTGGGAAAAAAGGCGCGATCGCCAACGCGGGGTTGCGCCGGGGTAGTGGATTTGGCGGCGGGTGTTGGGGCAGGGCTGGCTTTGGCGGCAGCCGTGGTCAGCGGCAGAGGTGCGGGGGCCTCTACCGGATCGGGGCGGCGGGTGCGGAAGCGCTGAACACTAAGTTTGGTAGTCATAAAGCCGCTTCGCCTCTTCTAAAGTTTCAAACATATACAACTGGCCATTACGCAACACCGCAGCCGAGCGGCAGAACTTTTCCAGCGTCGAGGGCTGGTGCGACACCACCACCACGGTGGCATTTTTCAAGCGCTGCCGCAGCACTTGGCCCGCTTTGCGGTTGAATTCAACATCGGTGGAGGACGGCATCCCTTCATCGATCAGGTAGATGTCAAACTCCAGCGCCAGCATCAAAGCAAAGGAAAATCGCGAGCGCATGCCGGAGGAATATTTGCCAACCGGTTGGTCGAAATATTCGTCGATATTGGCCAGCCAGCGGCAGAAGCTTTCGATATAATCCGGGTCCAGCCCGTAAAGCCGCGCGATGTAGCGGGCGTTTTCGGTGGCGGTGTGTTTCGAGAGGATCCCGCCCATGAATCCCAGCGGGAAAGAGATTCGCGAGGTGCGGGTGATCTTGCCCTCATCCGGTTTTTCCAATCCGGCCATCATGTTGATGATGGTAGTCTTGCCGGTGCCATTCTTGGCCAAAATGCCCAAAGAATTGCCGACCTCAACACTAAACGACGCGCGGTCAAGGATCACCTTGCGCGACTTACCTGTCCAAAAGGACTTACTGACATTCTCGAACGCGATCATGGCTGCCCTGACGGGTCTGCCTCCTGCCTGTGCAATCGGGAGGGGCCGGTGATCCCAGCCCTACCGAAGAAGTGTTAACGCTTGGTTCCTGTTGGTCCACAAGAGCCTAATTCGGGTCTAATCCGGGTTTGAGGCATCATTATGTCGCATCCATGGACAATGGCGCAAGGTGGGGCGGGATTGGGCGGGGAAATTGTGTGGGAACACGGGGATGTGATGCGCAGCGCGGCGGGGGCGGATAGGGTGGGGCGAGAATCCTGGAAGGTGAGATCGTGCGGTGATGCGGTGTGTGTGGGCGATGTTGTTGGCGGTGATGGGGGCAGGTGCCGAGGCGCGGCCGGGGCCGGCGCTGTGTGAGGGCAAATATACGGCGGCGGCGGAGATGGTGGATTTGTCCGTCGGGTGGTTTGGCACGCTTTATTCGGGTGATTATGCCAGCGGCATCGGGCGGGACGTGGGCGCGACGCTGGACCTGTATCGGCTGTGGCATGGCCTGCCGGATTATGGCTTTCGCGACGGCGCGGATTTGTACAAGCCCGCCTGGATGAAACATCAGCCGCCGGGTGGGCCGTTTGTAGGTCACTACTACAGCCATCGTTATGAGCCCGGTTTCGGGCCGGAATGGGCGGATTTTGCGCTGAACCACGCGCTGCCCTATGCGCTGGCCCCGAATGAAACGTACCTTTCGGCAGGGCCGCGCGATTGGGTGGCGAGCACGCTGGATGTGCTGACGGTGCCGGGGCCAAGCCCGGATTGGTGGTTCAACCCGGACCGTGCGGCGGAGTTGAGCGATACCGAGGTGGTGGTCGCCTGGCACGCGCAGCGGTCTGATCTGGTGGATTGGCTGCTGGGGACGACTGTGCAATCGGCCTATCCGATTTTTGCCGCGGATCAGATACAGGACCAGCGTTGGCGTCGGCAACCTAACGAGTTTGGCTGGCAAAGCATGCTGCGGTTTGACGGCTTTGGTCAGCGCTATTGGGCGAAATATCTTGCCAGTGGGCGGATGGAATGGGCCGTGCTGGCCATGCTGTTCCCGTTGACAACCGAGCAGAATGTTGCGGCGGACAAGCTGTTCGCGCATTGGACAGATGGCGTGCGCGACTGCTCGGCCAGCCCTGCAGAATATGCGGCCTTTGCAACGGTGCATTATGATCGCAGCGCGCGGAACGTTTGGGCGAAGAATGCGCCAGAGCCCGTTGATTTGATAAAGCTTTTTCCGGAACGGATGCGCAATGCGATGATTGCGCGCGCAGCACGCGGCATTCTGGCGCGACAGACGGCTGACCAATCATGGCCGAGCGGATGGCGCACGGATGACGCGGTGCGTCAGGATTTGGCGGCTTTGGCGCAGGTGCAGCGCGGGGAGCGTTGGGGGAACTACTTATTGAGTTCCATCCGCTTGCTTTTCGTAGAAACCGTCGAAGACGTTGCGAATTTGATCGCGCTGAATTTGAACATTCAGAACTCGCGTCTGATTGATCTGCTTTCAGCGGCAAACCTTCGGGTGTTGGCCGCTGATCAGCGATTGCCCTTGGACAAAAGAAGCGATCTCGCACGCGTGGCCTTTCTGCGGTTATTCGCATTGGGCCGCATCCCCGAAGCGGAAAGTGCGTTGCAAGATTATCTGGTGCTGCGTCCGACAGTGCGTTTTGCTGTAGAATCTGCCATGGCAAAAGCGGTGGAGCCAGAGGTGAAACTGGCCTTGGCGGCATTGACGATGCCAGAGCTTTCGGTGCGTGTTTCCGTGTATAGCCGTGGGTTTGGCCCTGATTATCCAAACTTTACCGCCTATTTCAATAGGAACGAGATTTTCAGCGCCGATCTGCCGGATTGGTTGCGCACGGGCGGCGGGTTGCAGGTGGATGTCGAGCGTTGGCTTCAGGTGGGTCAGTTCTGGTTTGCGCAGAAGGGTTACACCCAATCGGGGATGTGGCGGCTGCATGATCGGCGGATGGAGATTGCTTTGCCAGAGCCGCGCTTTGTTGGGTTCCCGCCGCAGGGCCCGAATGACCCCGGCGTGCCGTTTGGGCGGTTGGTGGCTTTGGATGAACTGGGGCGGCTCGGGCCGGATACCGGGCTTTCGCAGCGCTTGAGTGAGGTGGTGATTGCTTGGGTGGAGGCCGGGTCGGATACTCTGCCAGAACTGATCTTGCAGCAGAATGGAGCGATGCCGCAGGCGTTGCGCCAGATTGTGCAGTTGAACCGCTACCGGACGCGCGGCGATGTGGGTGGAGTGTTTGCGGGCAAGGCGGCGTTTCGCTTGCTGCACGACCGCTTCCCATTGAGCGCCGCCGCGCGGGCGACGCCGTATTGGTACAAATGTGCAAGTGCCTATTGTGATCGGTAAGCTTGGGCTTTGGCTGACAACGGTGGGGGTTTCACACCCCCACACCCCTGTGGGATATTTGCGCACAGAGGATGATAATTTTAGATAGATTTTGGTAGAATTGAGCGGATTAGCGCCCTGTTTCTAGCGTCTGGTGGCGCGGGAGAGCAGCAGTGCGCAGGCTCCTGCCAGCAGCGAAAGTGCCAAGCCAAGCCGGGCGGCTTCGGCCATGCCGCCGCCGGGCAGGGCGGTGTCTAGGGCGAGGACCGGGACGGTGAAGCCTAAGCCCAGCAGCATCGCGATCAGCAGCAGTTCGCGCAGAGCGATGCCTGCGGGCAGGGTGCGGCGGGTGATTTTGGCGGCAAGCCAGCAGCCGAGCAGGAAGCCCAAGGGTTTGCCGATCCAGAATGCCGCAAGCGTGGTGAGTGTGGTGGGCGCGAAAGCTGACAGATCAATGCCGCCACGGGTGAGGCCGAACAGGAACAGCACCAATGCGAGCGGGCGCACCAGCAGATGGGCGAGGCGGTTGAGTGGGTCGTGTAGGAAATTCTCGGCCTCGGCAAAGAAGCCGAACGAGCGGTCGGCGTGCGGGATGGCGGGGATCACTGGCAACAGGCCAAGCGCCGGGGGCAGGCCTGCGGCGGCGACGCCGATGAAGGAAATCGCTCCGGCGAGGATGTAGGGCCAGAGCATCAGGCCACGGCGGCGGGCGGCTTCAGAGGCGTTCAGGCGTTGGCGGCGGCCATAGAGCGCCCAGACACCGAGGCTCGCGAGCAGTGGCAGCGCGAGCCAGCCCAAGCGGAACAGACCGCCGCTGGGGTAGGACAGGCCCAGGACCAGCAGGCCGACAAAATCGCAGGCGATGGTGACAAGCAGCAGTACATGCAGCGCCGGATGGTTTGGGCCGAACACCCGGCGGCCTAAGACATAGCCGAGCACCACGTCTGATCCGAGCGGCACTTGCCAGCCGATGGCGAAAGCGGATTCCTGCGCGGTTTCAATCAGGCTGCCGATCAGGATCCAGATCAGGGCCGCACCGAATGCCGCACCGATCACTCCGCCGAGGGGGACCAAGCTCTGCGGGCCGGAGAGAGCCCCTCGTTCGAGGATCAGGGCCTCCCACAATTCCTTGCCGACGAAGAACATGAACAGGGCCATCAGCCCGTGTGAGGTCAGTGAGGCGGGGGTGAGGGCGGGGCTTTGCAGCGTCCATTGCGTCAGCCAAGCCGGCAGTTGATCGGTGATAAAGGCAGGAGCGTGCAGATCGGCAATGCGCCACTCAACGAAATCATAGTAGCTTGCGGCATCCATATTCAGCCAAAGCGTGGCGGCAAGGATGCCAAGGCACAGGGCGAGGGCGAAATGGCGCACGAAGGGCGAGACACGATACATAGCGGGATTCCGGGGCGATGCGGGGTTTCTCCCTCAATATCTGGGGGGCAGCGGCGTCACAATCGGGATTTGGCGGAAGTCTGGATGTGTTGCTGCGCTGTTGCGGTGCGGCGTTCGGGCGGGTAGCGATGGGGAAACGGAGGATATGATGGGCAATTTGGATCAGGCTTACGCCGCGATGCAGGCTGGGGATGAAGTGGCAGGTTTGCGGTTCTATCGGCTGCTGGCGGATGCGACGCTGTTCTTGCTGCTGGAGCGCGAGGCTGTGGGCGAACGTGTCGATCCACGGGTGTTCGATCTGCCGGATGGGCCGGTGCTGCTGGCTTATGATTCCGAGGAAAGGCTGGCGGTGATGGGGGATGGCGCGCCTGGGGCGGGTTTGCCATATGCGGCTTTGCCGGGGCGGTTGATCGCGCAGCAGATGCTGGGGCAGGGGCTGTCGTTGGGTTTGAATTTCGGCACCGGAGCGGCTTCGGAGGCATTGTTGCCACCCGAGGCTTTGCGCTGGCTGTGTGAAATGCTGGAGGCGGCTCCGGTCGAGGTCGAGGCCACACCTGCGCAATTCTTCGCGCCAAAGGGACTGCCCGATGCGTTGAGCGATGCGTTGACGTTTACCCTTGGTGGCGCGGCGGGTCTGGCGCGTGCGGCATTGCTGGCCGGGGTGCGCTACAATGACGGGCGGTTGGGGCATATGTTGGCGGTGATTGACGCGGTTCCGGGCGCCGAGGAGGCTTTGGCGCGGGCGTTGGCCGAGGCTTTGGTGTTTTCCGGGCTGGAAGCGGGCGAGTTGGATGTGGCGTTTTTGGCCTCCAGTGATGCGGCGGTGGTGGAGCTGGCGCGAGTGGCGGTGGTGTTCGAGGTGCCGGAATTGGTGATGGAGGCGCAGGCAGAGCGCGCGGCACCGGGGATGGATGGGAAGCCGCCGCGTTTGCGGTGAAGGCTGGGGGTTTCACACCCCCAGACCCCTGTGGGATATTTGAGCACAGAGGATGACAATTTTAGTCAAATTGCTTGGAGTAGATTTGGGGTATTATAATACCGTATATTTCAACGCATTGAAAATGTTTGATATTATATTCATTCCTGCGCTTGACGCTGCGCGCTTGTTCAGCGATAAGCCGCCATCCGAAATGCGAGAGGTAACTCTCGCCCTCTCTCTTATGGGTTCAAGATGAAAACCTTCTCCGCTACGCCTGCGGACATTGACAAGAAATGGATCCTGATCGACGCCGAAGGCATCGTTCTGGGCCGTCTTGCAACGATCGTGGCAAACATTCTGCGCGGCAAAAACAAGCCGACCTTCACCCCCCACATGGACATGGGTGATAATGTTATCGTCATCAACGCGGACAAAATCCAGATGACCGGTAACAAGCGCAACGACAAGATCTACTACTGGCACACCGGCCATCCGGGCGGCATCAAGCAGCGCACGGCCAAGCAAGTCTTGGAAGGTGCGCACCCCGAGCGCGTCGTGATCAAAGCTGTTGAGCGTATGATCACCCGCAACCGTCTGGGCCGCGTTCAGATGACCAACCTGCGCGTTTACGCGTCGGCTGAGCATCCGCATGAGGCACAGCAGCCCACCGTTCTGGACCTTGCGGCCCTGAACCCGAAGAACACCCGGAGCGCATAACCATGTCCGAAATCAAATCTCTCGACGATCTGAAATCGGCAGTTGGCGCGGCCGCTCCTGCGGCTCCGGCTGCTATCGTGCGGGTTCCTGTGCGTGACAAGCTGGGCCGTGCTTATGCGACCGGCAAGCGTAAAAACGCGGTTGCACGCGTCTGGATCAAACCGGGTTCGGGCAAAGTTGTGGTCAACGGCAAAGAGATGGCGGTTTATTTCGCGCGTCCGGTGCTGCAAATGATTCTGCGTCAGCCGTTCACTGTTGCTGGCGTTGAAGGCCAGTTCGACGTGATGGCAACGGTTGCTGGCGGCGGTCTTTCCGGCCAAGCTGGTGCTGTGAAACATGGCGTTTCCAAAGCTTTGCAGCTTTATGAACCCGCTCTGCGCAGCGCTTTGAAAGCCGCTGGCTTCCTGACCCGCGACAGCCGTGTGGTTGAGCGTAAGAAATACGGCAAGGCGAAAGCCCGTAAGTCGTTCCAGTTCTCGAAGCGTTAAGCTTTATCTTCTGGACTTCAGCAAAAGGCCCGTGGTGTTCCACGGGCCTTTTGTTTTGCGACCATCCGGTCGCGGGCCTTTTGTTTTGCCGCTGGAACGGCGGATAAAAAAACGGGCCGGAAAGCACCGGCCCGAGGTTGGGGAACGTCAGGAAAGGGGTCAGGCCCGCCAGAACGGCTTTTCAGCCTCTTGTTCGGCATGGCTTTCAGACAGGCCAATGTCGCGCAGCATATGCTGCGGCATCTGTGCCAACTGCTTTCGGGTGCGATAGCGCAGCTCCCATGCCGCGACGGTCAGCGCCAGCGATACCAGCACGCGCGAAATCGGCGGCAAGGGTTGGGCGTTCAGAGCGAGGGCTTGGTTATACGACATGTGCTTCATCCGATTGTATTGATACAAGATGCAGTTGCCTGCTATGATTGATACAATGTGCGGCAACGAATCGCCAGAGGAACATTGTTATGCATACAATCTGGGTTCCCGATCTGTCGGGCGATGAAGGGCCGAAGTATTTGTCGCTGGCACGGGCGTTGCGCGAGGCGATCCGCACCGCGACTTTGCCACAAGGCACACAACTCCCCACCGTGCGCGATCTGGCTTACCGTTTGTCGGTGACACCCGGCACGGTCAGCCGGGCCTATCAGATCGCCACGCAAGAGGGGCTGCTGGAGGCGACGGTCGGGCGCGGCACCTTTGTCGCGGCGCGTAAACCTCGGTTGGGGCCGACGCAGCCCTTGTTCACCGACCGCGATCCGGGGGTAGATGAGGGTCGGGTTGATCTGCGCTCGCCGCAACTGCCGGATGTTGGGCAGGTGGCAATTTTCGGCGATATTCTGCGGAAAACCTCGCAGAATGTTGGCGTGGAATGGCTTGATTACACGCATCAAAGTGGCGAGCGTCCGCTGCGCGCGGCAGTGGTCGATTGGCTGGCCAACCGGGTGCTGGGGCCGATTGGCGAAGATGATGTGATGCTGACGCATGGCGGCCAAAGCGGCATCGGGCTGGTGCTGGATTGCTGTTTGCGCGGCGACCGTCCGGTGGTTTTGATTGAGGATCTGGCCTATCCCGGCTTTCGCTATGCGGCCCGTGCGGCGCGGGCCGAGGTGATCGGCATTGAGCTCGACGATGAAGGCATCCGCCCGGACGCGTTGGAAGCTGCCTGCAAGCGCTATGGTGCGCAAGTCTTGTGTCTGACTCCCAGCGCACAAAACCCGACCACAGCGCGGATGAGCCCAGAGAGACAATCGCAAATTGTATCCATCGCACGGCGCTACGATCTGCAAATCATCGAGGATGAATGCTATTTTTACTCTGGTGCCCCGGACCCTGCGTTGCGGGCTTTGGCGCCGGAACGGGTTTGGTATGCGGGCAGTCTGTCAAAATCCATCTCGGCGGCTTTGCGCTTTGGCTATGTGATTTGCCCGACCGGGATGGGGCCAACCGGGCGGCTGGCGGCACAACATGCGTTTTTTGCGCTGTCAAAGCCCTTGGCGGAATTTACGCTGGAACTGTTCAATTCAGGCGCTGCGGCTGATATCCGCACGAGGGTCGAGGCGGAGTTTTCTGATCGTTTGCAGATGGTTGTGAACCGCCTCGGCGCGTTTGATCTGTCTTGGCAAAAGGGCATTCCGTTTGCTTGGCTGCGGCTGCCGCAGGGCTGGCGGGCCTATACGTTCACCCGTATGGCCGAGGAACAGGGCGTGCTTTTGCGCGCCGCCGATCAATATGCGATGAGCAACGGCCGTGCGCCGAATGCGGTGCGTCTGGCGATTGCGGGGGGGATTCCGCGCCAGCAGTTGGACGCTGGCTTGGCGGCAATGGGCTATATGCTGCCGCGACCGCCGAACGATATGGCGGTTTGATTGTGTGGCTTTCTGGACTCGGTGGCGTACAATCTAAACCACAGGAATTGACCGATAGGGCCATAGGCGCGCAAGTTTAAGCTTCGAGCAGGTTAGCCAGACACATAAAAGAAAGGCCCGAAAATGGGACTTCAAACCACGTTTCACGCGCCCGGAGCAGGCGCGGATTTCCTTGGGATGCGCAAGTCGCGCGCGGGTTCCACCGAGATTGTCTATGATGATGGCGCAAAGCAACGGCTGGTCTGGCGGGTGTCGGACAACTGTGGTGATCAGGTGATCTCGGATGCGCTCCAAGCGGCTGTCGGCGCGCAACGTGTGCTTGCCAGCCTGTATGAGGAGCTGAAAAAACGGGCAATTCAGATCGAACGCATCTGAATTCGTCCTGTTTTCCTTGCACGACGCCCCCTTGGCGGTGATGATCACTTAAAGCTTGCGCGATTTCGTGCGTTCGGTTTAATTTGATCAAAATACGCCAAAAGTGCCAACCAAGGCGCAACAGGGGGACCGGGATGCAATCGAAACCAAAGGTGCGCTTCAGGGGATCTGAGGCCGCCAACGGGCTGTTGATGATCAGCCCCACCGCGATTTACGCGATACTGCTGCTGGCAGCGCCCTTGGCGATGATCTTGGCCTATAGCTTTATGACCGATGGCTATCTAAAGATTATCCCGCATTTTCAACTGTGTAACTATGTCGGCGAGTGTCATTCCTACAAGGATGTCAACGGCGTGATGACCGCGACGCAGGATTATCTTGGCGTGTGGTCGGACCCGCGGGCGAAATCGCTGATGCTGCGGTCGCTGATGATTTCGATGGTGGTGACAGCAGTGACGGTGCTGCTGGCGTTTCCTGTGGCCTATTTTGTCAGCTTTTACGTGGCGCCTTCGAAAAAATCGCTGTGGCTGTTTTTGATCACCATTCCGTTCTGGACCAGCTACCTGATCCGGGTGTTTTTGTGGAAGGTGATTTTGGGCACCGGCGGGCCGATCAACTTCGGGCTGCTGGAACTGGGGCTGATCCAAGAGCCGATCACTTGGCTGCTCTACAACGTCAATTCGGTGGTGATCACCCTTGCGCATGCCTACGCACCCTTCGCGATCCTGCCGATTTTCGTCTCGCTTGAGAAGATCGACCGCTCCTTCCTGGAGGCCGGACGTGATCTGGGCGAAAGCCCGTTCATGACGTTCTGGCGGGTGACTTTGCCTTTGGCGATGCCGGGGGTGATCTCGTCAGTGCTGATCGTATTCATCCCGACGATTGGCGATTATGTAACGCCGAGTTTGGTCGGCGGGCCAGAGGGTAAGATGGTCGCCAATCTTGTCGAGCTTAATTACAAAAAGTTGGATAATTATCCGCTGGGATCGGCGCTTGCGGTGTCGTCGATGGCGCTGGTGATGGCAGTCAGTCTGTTGTTTTTGTTCATGAACCGAAGATTCTTGCGGGGGAACAAGCGATGAAGGGCGGCTGGTTTCGCGGCTATACCATAGCCTATCTGATCTTCCTCTATGCGCCGATCGTGCTGCTGCCGATCTTTGCGTTCAACAACGCCACCACGATTGCGTTTCCGCTGAATGGCTTTACCACCACGTGGTTTGGCAAGCTGTGGGAAGACCCCGCGCTGCATAAGGCGCTGAAAAACTCTTTGATCATCGGGTGCAGTGCGGCGGTGATTTCGACTTTGCTGGGGATTTTCGCCTCGCGCGCCTCGTCGCGCTATGCGTTCCCGTTCAAAACCCCGCTGATGGGGCTGATCATGCTGCCCTTGGTGATGCCAGATATCATTCTGGCAGTGGCTTTGCTGACGGTTCTGTTGGGGATCGGGATGCCGCTGAGCCTGTTTACGGTGATTTTGGGCCATGTGCTGGTCTGCACGCCGTTTTCCATCGCGATCCTGTCGGCGGCGTTTCAATCTTTGGATCAATCGCTGGAGGAAGCCGCCTATGATCTGGGCGAGACCCCGGTGTCGGCGTTCCGCTTGGTGATCCTGCCGCTGGTGCTGCCGGGGATCATCTCATCGCTGTTGATCACCTTCACCATCAGCCTTGATGAATTCATCATGGCGTTCTTTCTGGCGGGCAATGAAAACACCCTGCCGGTCTATATCTTTGGCCAGTTCCGCTTTCCGCAGAACGTGCCGGTCATTTTGGCTTTGGGGACGATCTTGGTCTGTCTGTCCATCGCGCTTCTCGCAACCGCAGAATATTTCCGCCGCCGTGGCATCGCCAAAACCGGTGGTAAGGATACTGGAGGCTTCCTGTGACGTCTGAAAAAACGGATATGATCGAGTTCAAGGACGTTCATAAATATTATGGCGATTATCATGCCCTGCGCGGCATCACCGCGACGATCAAAGCGGGCGAGTTTTTCAGCCTGCTGGGGCCGTCGGGCTGTGGCAAGACCACGCTGTTGCGCACCATTGCCGGGTTTGAGGGGATTTCCTCGGGCGTGGTGATGATCGACGGCAAGGATATGGCCAATGTGCCCGCCAACGTGCGGCCGACCAATATGGTGTTCCAATCCTACGCGATCTTCCCGCATCTGACGGTGGAGCAGAACGTCGGCTTTGGTCTGCGCAAAGACCCGCGCTCGGCGGCGGAAAAGGCGGTGGCGGTGGCCGAGGCTTTGGAAATGGTCGGGCTTAAGGGCTACGGTGCGCGGGCGGCGCATGCGTTGTCTGGCGGGCAAAGGCAGCGGGTGGCTTTGGCGCGGGCGCTGATCCTGAAGCCGAAAGTGCTTTTGCTGGATGAACCGCTGAGCGCCTTGGATAAAAAGATGCGCGAGCAGATGCAGATGGAACTGATGAAGCTGCAACGTCAGGTTGGCATCACCTTTATTCTGGTGACGCATGATCAGGAAGAAGCCTTGGTGATGTCGGACCGCATCGCGGTGATGTTTGAGGGGGAGATCGCGCAACTCGCCGACCCTGAGACGTTGTACAGGCGTCCGAACAGCCGGAAGGTGGCTGATTTCATTGGCACAATGAACTTCCTGCCCGCTGAAATCCTGTCCGAGATGGACGGCAAGGTCGAGGTAGAGGCCAAGGGTTTTGGCCGTCTGACTTTGGATGCGGAACAGGTTTCGGTCGCACCGGGCAGCTCCAGCGCCTCGGTTGGTTTCCGTCCTGAAACCCTGACCATCCTGTTTGACGGCCAAACCGCGACGGATCGTGAAAGTAAGGCGGAGGTGGTCGAGGTCGTCTATTACGGCGATATGACCTATTACGACATCGTGCTGGAAGGCACGACTGAGCCGATGCGGCTGTCGATGCGCAACGTGTTCGGGCGCCCCGTGCTGGACATCGGCACGCAGACGCGGGTGGCTTGGGCTCCGGGCGCGCTGGTGCTGTTCCGCTGATGCTTTCAGCTGAACGGCTGGCCGATCTGCCGCCGACCCTGTTTTTCCACGCCCGCGCCAAACTGGCTCAGGCGCTGGAAAAGCGGCATTTCAAACTGCTGACCGCCTTTGCCGATCACGCCCGCGCTCAGGGCTGGCGGGTTGAAATTCTGGACGGCATAGCGGGGCAGCACGAGGTGGCAGCGGCCTTCCCACAGCATCTGCATGTGTTCATGGAAGATCGTGGATTCTATGCCCGCAATATTTTCCACTGTGTTCCCAGCTATTTGCGCGGCTATTGGTTCTTTGATCAGATCGGCACCCGTAACAATTCGCTGCAACGCTTGGCCCCGTTTGATGCCTCATCTGTGCCGCGTCGCAAGGCCGAGCGCTTTCTGGCCGGGCTTGCGCCGCAATTCACCGAGGGCAACCGTAGCAAGTTTGAACAAGCGCCGCGTGGGTCCGAAGCGATTGAACCCGGCTGTCTGGCGTTCTTCACGCAAGGCTTCAAACCGCCCAGCCACCATGCGCATTATTTGACGGCACCGCAAATGATTGACGCAGCGATTGCCGCCAAGGGTGGGCGGGCGCTTTATATAAAGCCGCATCCGAACCAGAATTTTGACGAGTTAGAGGTTCTCAGCCGCTACCATGCTCCGGCGCGGGGCGTGCATGTGGTGACGGCCTCGATCCATGATCTGCTTGGTGCCTGCGATTGCGCGCTGACCTTAAGTTCTGCGGTGGGGTTTGAGGCGTTCTTGCACCGCAAGCCTGTGGTTTTGGGTGGGCAGACCGATTTCTGGCAGAACGGGATTACGCTGACCGATCCGGCGAAGATGGCCGAGGCGCTTGCGGCAGCAATGGCGCGGGATTGGCCCCACGCCGCGTTTTTGCACTGGTATTTGCAGCAGTTTTGCCTTGAGGATCGGGCCGAAGATCTGCCGCGCCTGCTGGCCCGCCTGCATCAGCGCGGCTATGCTTTGGGCGATCTTGCCGGAGCAGGGTTCTTTTAGCTATCGGGGCGCAGAAGCCCCAGCCCGCGCAGATAGATGCCGATGCCCGCCTCTAGCAAATCTTCCGGCGAAAACGGGCTTTTGGCGCCCGGTGCGCCGCGCATGTAAAGTTCAACGACGCCATGACTCATCGCCCAGATATGCGCCGAGAACATCGACGAAGGCGGGCGTTTGCCAACGGGTAGATGCTGCGACAGCTTGTCAGCCGCCTGCTCCAGCACCGCGCGGGCTTTTTGCGCGACGATGGCCAGATCGGGATGCGCTTGCAGGCTGAGGCCGGATTCAAACATCGCCTTGTAATGGCCGGGATATTTGCGCGCAAACGCGAGGTAGGCGCGGCCCGTGGCCTCAAACGCTGCGAGCGCCGTGGGTTGGCCGTTGTTATAGGCGAACTCCATCAATGCCGCGAAAATATCATAGCCTTGGCGCGCAACTTCGGCGATCAGATCATCGCGGCCTGCGAAGTGGCGATAGACGGCGGCGGGGGTGACATCGGCGGTTTTCGCGGCTTCGGACAAAGTAAAGCCAGTCGGGCCTTGATCGGCAATCAATTCTAGTGCTGCCTCAACCAAAGCCTGCCGCAAATTGCCGTGATGGTAGCCACGT
The DNA here is from genome assembly GCA_040387915.1 of Pseudomonadota bacterium. Taxonomy (GTDB): domain Bacteria; phylum Pseudomonadota; class Alphaproteobacteria; order Rhodobacterales; family Rhodobacteraceae; genus Cypionkella. The sequence goes on along the minus strand of JAZKCV010000022.1, from coordinate 59,553 downwards.
TTCACCCGTTTTGCCTTTTCTTCGGCCCGCCGCAGATTTTCTCATCAATCTTGCCGATCACATCCAGGTCTTTGCCTTTGTAATCCACCGCCAGCAGGATGTTTTGGATGGCACAAATCCGGGTGCGCAGCTTGTCGTCCGACAAGATCACCGTCCACGGTGCGTATTTGAAATGGCTTTGCGCGAAGGTTTCATCAATCGCCGTGCAGTATTCCTGCCATTTCGCCAAGCCATCAATGTCGATCTGGGAAAGCTTCCATTGCTTCAACGGGTCTTGCTCACGATCCAAGAAACGTTGCAACTGCTCGGCTTGGCCGACTTCCAGCCAGAGCTTGACCAGAATGATGCCTTCATCCACCAGCATCCGTTCAAATTCCGGCAGTTGCCGGAAGAACTTCGCGCGTTGTTCGGGGGTGCAAAAGCCGAAAACATGCTCGACAATGCCGCGATTGTACCAAGAGCGATCAAAGAACGCGATCTCACCCGCCGCAGGCAGCCAATCGACGTAGCGCTGGAAATACCATTGCGCGGCCTCGCGATCGGTCGGTTTTGGCAGCGCCACGATGCCTGCGACGCGTGGGTTGAGGTTCATATGCGCGGCAGAAATTGCGCCGCCTTTACCCGCGGCATCGCGGCCCTCAAACACCACCACCATGCGTTTGCCGGTGGCTTTGACATCCGCCGCCATCCGCACCAGCTGGACCTGCAGCGCATCCATCTGCGCCTCATAGTCCTTTTTCTTCAACTCGGTCCGGTAGGGATAATCCTTCCACAGGATTTCATCTTTGCTGGCCTTTTCAATGGTCTTACGCACCTCTTTGGGTGCTGTTTCTTTGAAATAGCGGCTGATCGCGCCGTCAAAAGGCAGGTCCATAGTATCCTCCGGTTGGCTTATCCCCACTATGGCGATTGTAGGCTTGCGCGCAATCCAGAGCGTTCGGCGGCGCGCGCAATCGCCACAAACGTCTCGGCGCGGTGGCTGTAATGTGGCATGTGGCCAGCACCCGGAATCACCGTCAGATGCGCGTTGGGCAGGCGGGCGGCAAAGGGCTCAGAGTGGATATTGATCGGCACGATGGTATCGGCGGTGCCATGGATCATCTCAATCGGCAGGGTGAGTTGTGGGTAAAGCGGTTCTTGCGCGACGATTTCAGCCCGCAAATCGTTCACTTGCGCGAAATTGGCGCGCAAAGCGGTGCGGCGCATCGTCAGTTTCGCGGCGATGGCGTTTGCGTAGCCGGGCGGCACCGGATCGGGCGCGAAGATCGCGGCGATGGTGGTGTCAAGATAGCTGTCGGGGGTATAGGCCGAGGCCAGCGGTGGGATCAGGGCGGAGCCGATTGTGCTGTCGCTGAGGCGGTAGAAGATGTCGAGCGCTCCGGGCCAGGGCAAGGACGGGGCCGAGATCAGCACCAAAGCGCGGGGTTTGATCGGGGCGAACAGCGCCCAGGCGAGGGTGACAGAGCCACCGTAGCTTTGGCCGACGATGATCGGGTCTTTGACGGCAAGCTGCGCGGCGGCGGCGGCCAGATGCAGGGCTTGGCCGCGCAGGGATTGGTCGGGGATCGGGTCTGACCAGCCGAGGCCGGGGCGGTCAAAGGCGATCACGCGGTAGGATTTTTCAAGGTCAGCCGCCAAGGCCACGGTCATATCGCGGGCATTGCCGGATGCGCCGTGGATCAGGATCAGATCGGGGCCTTGGCCTGTGACATAGACATGCACCCGCAGCCCGTTCACTGTCAGGAACTGGCCCTCAGCCGGGAATTCAGCCATGATTGCGGCCTCACGCGACTGTGCGCGCCACAGGGTGACGCCTGCGACACCGCCCAGAAGGGCGGCGCTTATCAACAGCTTAGCGGCCAATTTCTGCCATGTCATAAGGCGTGCCCTGATAAATCTCGTTGATCCAGTTGCCGTAAAGCAAATGCGCGTGGCTGCGCCAGCGGTTCAGCGGAGGTAGGGCGGGATTGTCGTTCGGGTAGTAGTTATCCGGCACGTTTATGGGGGTGCCAGCGGCCACGTCGCGGTCATATTCCTGCTTCAGCGTGTCGCTATCATATTCAAAATGGTTGAAGATATACAAAGCCCGATGCGCCGGATCTTCGACCAGACAAGCGCCAACCTGATCGCTGCCCAGCAGCGTGCGCAGGCCGGGGGCTGCGTCAATTTCGGGCTGTTTCATCTCGGTCCAGCGGCTGACGGGAATCACAAATTCATCGGAAAAGCCGCGCAGGAAGGGCGAGGTTGGGGCTAAATTCATATGCCGGAAGCAGCCGAAAGCCTTGTGATCGAGCATATGCTTTTTGACGCCGTGGAAATGGTTGATCATCGCCATGCCGCCCCAGCAGACGCCGAAGGTGGAATGCACGTTGGTCTGGGTCCAATCCATCACCTCGCAAAGTTCATCCCAATAGGTGACTTCCTCGAAGGCGAGGTGTTCAATCGGCGCGCCGGTGATGATCAAGCCGTCAAATTTCTCATCCTTCACCTCTTGGAACGGGCGATAGAAGGTTTCCATGTGCTCGGCGGCGGTGTTCTTCGCCTGATGTTCGGACATGCGGATCAGCTGCAGATCAATCTGCAACGGGGTGGCACCGATCAGGCGGGCGAATTGGTTCTCGGTCTGGATTTTCTTTGGCATCAGGTTCAAGAGGCCAATGCGCAAAGGCCGGATTTCCTGCGCCTGCGCCCGCTCTGGCGACATCACCATGACGCCTTCGTTCCGCAGAACGTCAAAGGCGGGCAGGGAGGCGGGCAGGGTGATCGGCATGGGTTTATCCTGATAAAGCTGGTAGTTAGGCGCGGTTCTTCACGCAATCAAGGGCCGTCGCGATCATGTCATCGAAATCGGCGGGGGTTTTCACCTGCGCTACGTCCTCGGCGGTTACAGTCACGCCCCAGCGCGCCATCGCGGCGTAGCGGGGCTGGCGGTGATCAAGCAGGCGGGCATAGCCGAAGCGCAGGAAGGTATCTGGATCGACCTGATCCGCGGACTTTCCTTGTTGATCAAGGTATTCCGCCCATAACTTCATCAAGAAATCCGGGCGGTAATACATCGGCTTGGGGCTGCGATCAAAGCGGCGGGCGAGTTCGGCTTTGTGCGCATCCGAGCCTTTGATCCAGACCAGAAGCTGATTGTCCGCCAAAGCCCGCATCACCGGATCGGCCGGGTTTTCGGCATCCACCACTTCGCAGATCGAACCTGAGGTATCGCAGATAAAGTTCTGATAGCCATAGATATTCTCAGCCCGCTCGACAAAGCGCGGCACGTCCAGCATCGCCGAAATCTCAGCCTGTGCATGTTCGGCCTGACGGCGCTGATATTCCTCAAACGCAATGCCGCCACGCGCGGGATCACCCGGCTTGCCGAGATAGGTCGAGAGGGGTGCGAGGTTATTGAAGGTGATGTTCGAGGCGATATAGACTGAATCTGTCATCAACAATTCGCGCAAAAGCGGCACTTTCATCGCTTCGCGCTTGAAGTTGTCGGCGATGAATTCGTTCATATAGCGGGTGCCGATGCGGTAATCGACCGAGTAGTGAAACCAGCCGCCAGCCCCCGCTTGGCCCGCATCCCGCAGCATGTTCGAGAGATAAGTTTTGCCCAAACCAGACATGCCAAACAGCAGTACGCGCTTTTGGGCGGCGTCGCGAAAGTCTTGCCCTGAAGTATAGATCATCGCGTGCTCCGGCTTGCTTGGCAGGACTTTGTTACAGGCAGGTGCAGGGCGGTGCAAATGAGAAACGGCCCCGCAACTGCTGCGGGGCCGTGTTCACAAATGCCGCAGATCAGAATGCGTAGGAAATCCGCATCCCCACCCCAATCGCCGCATTGCCCGAGAAATCCGACGCGGCGGTGACATCGTTCAACGAGGTTTTCGCATCGCCGATGCGGATATAAGACACGCCGCCGGAGATTTTCAGCTTGTTCGCAGTGGTATAGGCAGCACCAATGGTGATGCTGGTCTTGCCATCATGCGGGCCGAGGTTCGACGCGAAGCCGCCGGTCTGATCCTCAAAGCCAATCGACACCGAGCCGGACCAGTTTTCGTTAAACCGGCGACCAACGCCCAAGGTATAGGTGACGGTATCGGAGTCATAGGACACCAGCGGATCGCCTGCGGGGTAGTTCGTGGGATCAATCACGAAGGATGACCAATCCACCCAACGCACCGAGCCGAACACCAGCGTATCCTTGGCGACGCCAGACTGGAATTCAAGGTTAACGCTTTGCGGCGAATCCACCGAAGTTGAGCCCGCCACATCCGCGCCGCCCGTCAGCAGACTGGATTCTACGGTTTTGAAATCAAGGGTGATTTTCGAGTTATAGGTCAGCGATACCCGCAAAGCGATCTCGGGTTTTTCGTAAGCCACGCCCACCAGATAGCCCAGTCCGCTCGACTGATCCGAATCGACCTTATAGCTTGCCACGAAGGGCACCGAGGCCTTGGCATCCATCAACTCATAGCGCAGACCGCCGAAGATGCTGATGTTGTTGTCGGTTTTATATTTCAGCACCGTGGTCAGCGCCGTCGAATTCAGCTCGGCGGTCGAGCCTTGGGCGAAGTAATTCGTCCCGGCCGGGTAGCTGACTTTGGCGCCGAACGGCTGGTCGAAAATCACGCCCAGATCCCAATGATCGTTCAGCTTGGTTTTCACCGCCATGCCGATCTGATTGTAGTCGCCCGCCATATCACCGGAGGAAAACCCGCCCAAACCCGCCACAGCCGAGCCGGAGACATCCGGCGAGACGCGGCCGAAGCTGAGTTCGACATAATCGCCGTCCTCAAAGATCGAGGCGATGCTTTGACCGGAGCGATCAACGCCGCCCGCCTGTGCCAGCGTCGTGGTCATTGCCAATGCGCCAAGTGCTGTGATCATATGCTTCATGGTCTACTCCCCGTAACCGATGCGGCATCTTGGCATGTCCCTGCTTTTCCGAGGGTTAATGCGTTCAATGCGGTGATTTGTCACGCTAAGCGGAAGCTTGCGGATCGGTCAATCAATGACGCGGCGTCACGGGGCTGTGATTAACGGGGTGTTGCCTTTAGGTTTAATCTCGGTGCGGATATTCAACCAGATGCCTATGAAGATCACCGCAGCGCCGAGGATAACATAGGGATCCAGCGGCTCGGCATAGACCGCTGCGCCAACCACCGCGATCAGCGGCAGGCGCAGGAAATCCAGCGGCATCACGTAAGAGGCCGGGGCGAGTTTCAGCGCCGCCGTGATGCAGTAATGCGCGGATACACCTGCAAGGCCGATCACGCAGAGCCAAGGCATTGTGGCGGCGGTGGGCAGATGGAACACGCCGTCGGCCAAAGCGGTGGCAAGGCCGAAGCAGAACTGCATCAGCGTCAACCAGAACAGGATGCACAGGATCGAGATGCCGACAGTCAGCTTTTTCGTCACCACATTGGTGGTGGCAAAGCAGAAGGCAGCACCTGCTGCGGCCAGCACGCCAAGGTTCAGATGCGCCAGATCGGGATGAGCGACGATCAGCACGCCGACAAAGCCCAAAGCGGCGGCAAACAGCCGGATCTTGGTCAGCCGCTCGCCCAGCAGCAGGGCGGCCAGCAGCACCACCCACAAAGGCGAGGTGAACTCGATGGCGAACAGTTGCGCCAAGGGAATCATCGTCAGCGCCCAGAACCATAGATTCTGCCCGGTGAAATGGATGATATTGCGCAGGGCATGGCCGCCGAGGTTACGCGCGGTGATCTCATGCAGCCGGCCCGTGGCTGCGGCCAATGCCAGCACCAGCACGAACCCCACGGCAGAGCGCACCGTCATGATCTCAAAGCTGTCGTGACGCGCGCCGATTTGTTTGGCGGCAATCGCCATCGCCGAGAACGCCAGAATCGAGCCGATCATCCACAAAGCCGCGCGGATCGCTGGGGAGTTCGGCGCTTTGTGCGAACTCATTGGCTGACCTGAGAGGTCATCGAATGCGGTTGCAACACTTCTGAATCCGGCTCCACCCCATCCAAACGGTCGGCTTTGCGCAGGGCAGGGAACATCCACGCCCAAGTCCCCGTCACAATCATCGTGCCAATGCCGCCGAACACCGCAGCACCGACCGGGCCGAGGAAGCGCGACACCACGCCGGATTCGAATTCTCCCAGCTCGTTTGAGCCCGAGATGAACAGGCCGGATACCGACGATACCCGCCCGCGCATGTGATCGGGGGTGACAATCTGCACAAGGGTCTGGCGGACATAGACCGAGATCATATCCGCAGCTCCAAGCACTGCCAGAGCAGCCACCGAAAGATACATATTCTGCGACAGCCCGAACACCACCGTCGCAAGCCCAAACGCCCCAACAGCCCAGAACATCCGCACCCCGGCGCGGCGCTTCAGTGGCCAACGGGCGAGAGCAAGCGCCATTACCACCGCCCCAATCGCAGGACCAGAGCGCAGGATGCCAAAACCTTCTGGCCCAACATGCAAGATATCACTGGCAAAGGCGGGCAGCAGCGCCGTCGCTCCGCCCAACAGCACCGCGAACAGATCGAGCGAGATCGCGCCGAACACGATCTTGTTGTGGAATGTATAGGCGAGGCCCTCTTTGATCTGCTCCCATTGCCCGCCCGGTTGGCGTTCGGGCGTTGTGTTGGCGCGCATCCGCAGCAGGATCGCTACGCCTGCGACGTAAAGCGCCGCCGTGGTGGCATAGGCAGTGGCTGTCGAGATCGCGCAGAGCATCCCACCCAGCCACGGCCCGATGATCACGGCCCCCTGCCAGCTGAGCGATTTCAGCGAGATCGCCTGTGGCATGTCGGCTTTCGGCACCAGCATTGGCACCAAGGCCGTGGCCGCAGGCGACAAAAACGCCCGCGCAGCCCCAAACAACGCCGCGATGGCGAAGATCGCGGCAAAGCCCGGCTCGGGGTGGATCGCCAAGGCCACAAGGCCCAAAACGCCAACGGTTTCGGCCAAAAGTGCCAGCATCACGATCTTACGGCGCGAATAGCGATCCGCCAGCGACCCCGCCCACAGCGTCAGCGCGAACAGCGGCAGGAATTGGCACAGCCCCACCATGCCAACCAGAAACGCGCTTTCCTCAATCGAAAGTGTCGCGCGACCTAAAGAATATATCTGCCAGCCAATCGTGACAGCCTCAATCTGGGCGGCGATATTGACCAGTGCCATACCAGCCCAGAACAGGCCGAAATCGCGGTGACGGAACAGAAAGTTTTGGGACAACGCAGCCATGCGGCAAGGCTTAGCGCGATCAGCGGCGCTTGGCCAGTGCCAGAGCTCCGTGCATTTTTGCGCATCAGCTATGCACGCAGCGCCCTTGCTGCAAGCGCCTGCGACGTTATGTCTAAGCTCAGCTTAGATCAAAATGGAATCGTCATGACCGCTCACGCCGCTATCAAAAGCCCCCGCATTGCGGATCATCCGATCCACGCGCAATTCACCGAGCGCTTCTCGCCGCGTGGCTTTACCGAAAAAACCCTGACCGAGGCCGAGTTGCTGCCGCTGCTGGAGGCCGCACGTTGGGCACCTTCGGCCAGCAACAACCAACCGTGGCGCTTTGCCTACGGCCTGCGCGGCGATGCGGCTTTTGCCAAGATCGCCGAGGCTTTAGTGCCGTTCAACCGTTCGTGGGCCGAGAAAGCTGCAGCTTTGGTGGTGGTCGCCTCGAAATCCACCATTGAGAAAGACGGCGCGCAGGTGCCGGTTCCGACTCATGCTTTTGACGCGGGGGCGGCTTGGGGCTATCTCGCGCTGCAAGCGCATCACGCCGGGTTGATCGCTCATGCCATGGCCGGGTTTGATCCGACGCTTCTCGCCGCCAATTTGGATTTGCCGGAGGGCTATCAGCTTCATGCCGTGGTGGCAGTGGGCGAGCATGGCAATATCGAAAACCTGCCTGAAGTCTTGCAAGCCCGCGAAGTGCCGAGCCCTCGCTTCGCATTGGACAAAATCGCGGCCCATGGCAAATTCGTCTAAGGTCATATCGGAATAATAAAACAAGGGGCGCAGTTAGCGCCCCTTATTCATGCGATAGATGAAGTTCAGTCGCGTAAATCTTCCACCCGGAAATCTCGCAAAATCCCGCGCGTGGCTTCAAACCATTGCGACGCCCGCGTGCGCGCCTGATGCGCGTTGAAATCGTCTTGGGTGCGGAAAGTTTCCATAACCTCCCAGACCAGCGGATCATCGGTTGGGGTGACTTCAAACGACAAACAGCCCGGCTCGGCGCGCGAAAGCTGGGTGTGCAGCGCGACATGCGCCTGCACCGCTGCGGCTTCTTCCGCGGTCACACAGACCAAATGGCCGCGCAATCTAATCATGGCGCAGCCGGATCATTCGAGTTCAATCGTGCCGGGCGGCTTCGAGGTGATGTCGTAGAACACGCGGTTGACGCCTTTCACCTCGTTGATGATGCGGGTCATGGTTTCGCCGAGGAAATCGTGGGTGAACGGATAGGTGTCGGCGGTCATGCCATCCACGCTTGTCACCGCGCGCAGGCCTACGGCGTAATCATAGGTGCGCCCGTCGCCCATCACGCCGACGGTTTTCATCGGCAGGATGGCGGCGAAGGCTTGCCAGATGTCATCATAAAGCCCGTGTTTGCGGATCTGGTCGATATAGACCGCATCGGCTTGGCGCAGGATATCGAGTTTCTCGACTGTAATCTCGCCGGGGCAGCGGATGGCAAGGCCGGGGCCGGGGAAGGGGTGGCGGCCGATGAAGGAAGCGGGCAGGCCCAACTCGCGGCCCAAGGCGCGGACTTCATCCTTGAACAACTCGCGCAGCGGTTCGACCAGTTTCAGGCCCATCTTTTCCGGCAAACCGCCGACGTTGTGGTGGCTTTTGATCGTCACCGAAGGGCCGCCGGAGAAGCTGACAGATTCGATCACATCGGGGTAGAGCGTGCCTTGGGCGAGGAATTCTGCGCCTTCGATGCCGTTGGCGTATTTCTGGAAAACGTCGATGAACAGACCGCCGATGATCTTGCGCTTGCGCTCGGGGTCAGAGACGCCTTCGAGTTTGCCGAGGAACAATTCGGATTCGTCGGCATGGATCAGGTTCAGGTTGTAGTTGTCGCGGAACATCGCGACGACCTGTTCGGCCTCGCCCAGACGCAGCAGGCCGTGATCGACGAACACGCAGGTCAGTTGATCGCCGATGGCTTCGTGGATCAGAATCGCGGTGACGGAACTATCCACGCCGCCCGACAAAGCGCAGATCACCTTTTTGTCGCCGACTTGCGCCCGGATCGTAGCGATGGCTTGCTCACGGTAAAGCCCCATCGTCCAATCGCCGGTAAAGCCTGCCAGTTTCACGAAATTCTCGTAAAGTTTCGCACCTTTCGGGGTGTGATGCACCTCTGGGTGGAACTGCACGGCGTAGAAGTGGCGGGCGGGGTCGGCGGTGACGGCGAAGGGTGCGTTGGGCGAGGTGCCGTAGACTTGGAAGCCGGGGGCGATCTTGGAGACGTGGTCGCCGTGGCTCATCCAGACTTGTTCTTTTCCATCCGCGAACCAGCCGTCAAGGATCGACAGGTTATCCGCCGTGGGCGTCACGAAAGCACGGCCAAATTCGGCGGTGCCGTGGCCGTGTTCGACCAAACCGCCGAGTTGTTGCATCATGGTTTGTTGGCCGTAGCAGATGCCCAAAACGGGGACGCCGAACGACCACAAGGCTTCGGGCGCACGGGGGCTTCCCTCACGCGTCACCGAATCCGGGCCACCCGACAGGATCACCGCTTTCGGCGCGAAGCTTTGCAGGAAAGCGTCATCGACCTTATTATAGGGGTGGATTTCGCAATAAACATTCAGCTCGCGCAGGCGGCGCGCAATCAGTTGCGTGACCTGAGAGCCGAAGTCGATGATGAGAAGGCGTTGATGCTGTGTCATGGCCTCGCGTAGCCGGATGCGCGGGGAATCGCAAGATCGCAGGCTGGGATTTTTGCGTGGATACCGTGGAAAGGGGGCCTTTCAGCCTCCCTTGAACCCCCTTGAGGATATTTGCGCACAGAGGATGGGCTTAAGTCGCTGGCAGGATGGGAACATGTCGGTTTCGTCGCTTATGCGGCGTATTCAGGGGGCGGGGCGCGCAAGGTTCACGGCATAAGAGCAGCAAAACAGTGCCGCAGAGCGGCTGAGGATGGAGATTGCGATGAGCGATGTTGCAGAAGCGGGTGGTCGGCGGGCGCGGGGCGGTGGTGGGGCAACCCGTCGGGCAGAGCGCACGGCGGTGTCGTTTGAGACGGCAAAATTCATCCAGCGCAACATTCCGAACTTTGAGATTCTGAACGAAGAAGCGCTGCAGATTATCGAATACAACGCGGAAACCGTGCTGGAAGAGATCGGCGTTAACTTTGTGGAAAACGAAGCGGCGCTGGTGCGGTGGCGCGAAGCCGGAGCCGATGTGCGTGGCGAGCGGGTGCATATTCCGCGTGGGCTTGCGCGCAAGCTGTGTTCGACTGCGCCCAAAACCTTCACCCAATACGCCCGCAACCCGGAGCGCAGTGTTGAGGTTGGCGGTCGCAATCTGGTGTTGGCGCCGGTTTATGGCCCGCCCTTTGTGCGCGATATGGAAGGTGGGCGGCGCTATGCCACCATCGCGGATTTTGAGAAATTCGTGAAACTGGGCTATATGTCAAAATGGCTGCACCACTCCGGCGGCACTGTTTGCGAGCCGACCGATGTGCCGGTGAACAAGCGCCATTTGGACATGCTGCGCGCGCATATGGTGCTGTCGGACAAGCCTTATATGGGCTCGGTGACAGAGCCTTCGCGGGCGGCGGACTCGGTGGAGATGTCTAAGCTGTTGTTCGGCGCGGATTTTGTTGACCAGAACACGGTGATGACCAGCCTGATCAACATCAACTCGCCGATGACGTTTGACGGCATCATGATGGGCGCGCTGGAGGTTTACGCAAAGAACAACCAAGCCAGCATCGTCTCGCCTTTCATCGTGGGCGGCGCGATGGCCCCGGTGACGGTGGCAGGCACGTTGACGCAGGTGCTGGCAGAAATTCTGGCGGGGGTGTCCTATTCCCAGCTGGTACGCCCCGGCTCGCCGGTGATTGCAGGCGCGTTTGTGACCTCGATTGACATGAACTCGGGTGCTCCGACCTTTGGCACCCCGGAAGCCGCCCATATCACTTACGGCACCGGACAACTGGTGCGGCGTCTGGGTCTGCCGTATCGCTCGGCGGGGTCGTTCTGCGGCTCGAAACTGCCCGATGCACAGGCAGCCTATGAAACCGCGAACAGCCTGAACATGGGGCTTTTGGCGGGGGTCAACTTCATGCTGCATGCCTGCGGTTGGCTTGAAGGCGGTCTGGTGTCGTCGTTCGAGAAATTCGTGATGGACGCCGATCAACTGGGCACCTTGCACCATCTGGCGCAGGGCGTGATGATGGATACCAACGGGCAGGCGATGGATGCGATCCGCGAAGTTGGCCCCGGCGGACATTATCTGGGCTGCGAACACACCCAAGCCAACTTCAAAACCGCGTTCTGGCGTTCCGACCTGCTGGATTACAAGCCGTTCGAGACTTGGGCCGAAGAGGGTGCGCGCGATACGCAGACCCTGGCGGCGGAACGGGTGAAGAAGATGCTCGGCGATTATGTGGCGCCCGCGATTGACGAGGGCGTACGCGAGAGCATCGACGCATATGTGGCGCAGAAGAAAGCCTCGATGCCCGACGCATTCATGTGATCAGGCAAAAATCAGTTTAACGAGTGCTCTGGTATGAGTGGTGACAGGCCCGCAGCGATGCGGGCCTTTTGCTTTCAGATCGCTGTTGGGCTGCGCGGCAGCAGCCGCACCTCGGCGATCAAAGCGATCAGCACCTCAATATGGCGGGCGACCGAATAGCTGGCCTCACCACTGACCCGGATATCCTCCAGCCGTTCTTCCTCGGCCAACAACCGCGTCACCGCGCGTTCGGGGGTGGGGGTGCTGTCCACCAAACGCTTCAGATCGCGGTCGCGGCGGTAATCCAGCACGCCACAACGGGCGGCGCGGATCAACATGCGGGGGCGACGCAGGGTTTCAAGCAGGGCGCGAAAATCGGTCATTTGGCAAGTCTCCATGAGTGGTGGAGCCTGCATAGCACGCCACAACTGGGCGTTGCGCAAAGCCGAGTTACAGCGCGCGGAAGCTTCCGAGATTGTTTAAGATTTATAAACAATTATCGACGAAGGCTCAGAAATTAACGATTGGGTAATCAATGCCTTCCACGCTTGTTAACGTTTCGGCAAGATTTGATCAGGAAGGCGCTGCGGCGCGGCAACACACGATGCAAAGCAATCTCTCTGCCCTCCAAACCCTGCCGGGCTGGCTGCCCGACGCGGTGCGGCTATATCTCGATCACACCGAAGATGGTCAATCTTATCGGGCGCTTGCGCGACGCGAGGGCCGACATGCCTCGACCGTGATGCGGGCGGTGCGCCGTTATGAAACCCGGCGCGATGATCCGTTGCTGGATGAAGCGTTATCTGCCTTAACCAGTGCTGCCGAGTTGGCTTTTCCCCCTATCAATAAGGATGACGCCGCCATGACAGCCCCTGTGCGCCCCCAGAACATTGTTGCCGATGAGGCGACAATCCTCGCCGAGGGCAGGCGTATTCTACGCCGTCTGGTTGAACCCGGTGCGGTGTTGGCCTTCGCGCCGGATATGGAGAAAGCCGTGGTGATGCGCGAGTTTCCCGATGGTCATAGTGCGCGCACGGCGGTGGTGGAAAGGGTGATCGCGCAGGCTTTCGCGCTGAAAGATTGGATTTCCTGCCGCAAGCCGGGGCGGGTGGCGACCTATGAGATTTCTTCGGTCGGTCGGGCGGCATTGAAGCGGATGGTCGATGACGATGCTCGCGCCGGTGGCTTTGCCGAGGCGCAAACCGCGTTTGGCGGTCAGCATCGCGAGTGGGACAGCCGTACGGTTGCCGAAGAGAGCGGCCCGCGTCGCATCCGCTACAATCTGGCGGAAAGCCCGGTGGCGGTGCTGGGGCGCAGGCGCGACAAGGACGGCAAGTTGTATCTGGAGCCCGATCTGGTGGTCGCAGCCGAACGCTTGCGCGAGGATTTTGAACTGGCACAGATGGGCCCCCGCGTGGCGCAGAATTGGGAGCGGTTTTTGACCGGGGCCGATCGCGGCAGCTTTCGCGCCGAGGCTGGTAGTGCCGAGGGGCCACGGGCAGCGCGGGATCGGGTGGCGGCGGCGCTGCGCGATCTGGGGCCGGGCTTGGGCGATGTCGCGCTGCGGGTGTGCTGCTTTCTGGAGGGTATCGAGACCGCCGAGCAGCGTTTGGGCTGGGCGGCGCGCTCTGGCAAGGTGGTGCTGCGCATCGCGCTCCAGCGTTTGCGGCGGCATTTTGATGAGACATATGGCCGCTCAGGGCCGCTGATTGGCTGAACCCAATGTTTGAGTAGCAAAACGGGCGCTGGTTTCGCATCGCCCGTTTCTTTATCGCAAAAGCCGATCAGGCGCGGGTCAGCCCCGCCTTATAGACCAAACCAGCCAGCGCACCGCCTGCCAACGGTGCCACGATAAACAGCCACAACTGCGACAGCGCCGCACCGCCCGCAAACAACGCAGGCCCAAGTGAGCGCGCCGGATTGACCGAAACCCCGGTCACATTGATGCCGACCAAATGGATTGCGGCCAAGGTCAGGCCAATGGCGAGGCCCGCGAAACCGGATGTGGAGCCCGCTCCGGTGGCACCCAGAATCACCGTGACAAAGATAAAGGTCATCACAAATTCAAACACCAGCGCGGCGCTGACATTGTATTCGCCCAAATAGCCCGCACCGTAACCGTTCGATCCTAGCGCCCATGCGCCCATCACAAACCCGGTTTTGCCGGTCGCGATCAGATATAGCGCAAACGCCCCGACAATCGCGCCAGTGACTTGCGCCGCCGCATAGCCCGCGAATTCGGACAGGCTCATCCGCCCCGCCGTCACCATGCCCATGCTGACTGCCGGGTTCAGATGCGCCCCCGAAATCGCACCAATCCCATAAGCTGCCGCGACAATCGCCAGTCCAAACGCCAGCGCGATGCCGGTAAAGCCGATGGTATCACCACCAATCACAGCCGCCCCACAGCCAAACAGCACCAGAATCGCAGTTCCCAATGCCTCGGCGATAAGTTTTTTCGTCATTTTCAACCCTTACCCTTGTTACACTTGCATAGGCCCATGCCGCGAACGCCGTTGCCAAGCCCCGCTGCACAGACTATTTGAAGACAAGCACAGTTTCAGGGGGAAAAACCGTTGCGCGATCTCAAGCTGCCGGATCAACGTCACCCCGAAAAGGCCCATAAGCCTGACAATGCGCAGCCGAAAAAGCCCGATTGGATCCGCGTGCGCGCGCCGACCTCGGAAGGCTACAAGAAAACCCGCGATATTCTGCGTGAGAAAAAGCTGGTCACCGTCTGCGAAGAAGCGGGCTGCCCGAATGTCGGCGAGTGCTGGTCTCAGGGCCACGCCACCATGATGATCATGGGCGATATCTGCACGCGTGGCTGCTCTTTCTGCAACATCGCCACTGGCAAGCCGAACAATCTGGATGCGTTCGAGCCGGGTCGTGTCGCCCATGCTGTGGCCGAGTTGGGCCTGAACCATGTGGTGATCACCAGCGTTGACCGCGACGATCTCGCCGATGGCGGTGCCGAGCATTTTGCCCAGACCATCCGCGCGATCCGCCACCGCGCCCCGAACACCACCATCGAAATCCTGACGCCTGATTTCCTGAAATGCCCGCCGTCCGCGCTGGAAAAAGTGGTCGAGGCCCGCCCGGATGTGTTCAACCACAACCTTGAAACCGTCCCCGGCCTTTACCCCACCGTCCGCCCCGGCGCGCGCTATTTCCACAGTTTGCGGCTGTTGCAGAAGGTCAAAGAACTCGATGCGACTTTGTTCACCAAATCCGGCATCATGGTGGGCCTCGGTGAAGACCGCCAAGGCGTGCATCAGGTGATGGACGACATGCGCGCCGCCGACATCGACTTTCTGACCATCGGCCAATACCTGCAACCGACGCCGAAACATCACCGGGTGGACCGGTTCGTGACGCCAGATGAGTTCAAAAGCTATGAGCAGACCGCGTTCGGCAAGGGATTCCTGATGGTGTCGGCTACACCGCTGACCCGCTCCAGCTACCACGCCGGCGACGATTTCGCCCGGTTGCGGGAAGCAAGGCTGCAGAAACTGGGCCGCGCCTAGAAGTTAAGGGGGGCTAACCCGCCCCCCCAAAAAAAGATCAGCTTTCCGGCTGACGATAGGCCTTGTGGCAGGTCGAACAGGCACCGCCCAGTTGCGCCATGCTGGCTTTGATCGCATCGCCGTCCGTCGCCGCCGCCGTCTGCATCATCGCAGCGGCGTTGTTCAGATCGGCGATCTTGGTCAGAAAATCATCCTGCTTGGCCCAGATATCGGCCAAAGCGTAACTGTCGGCGGATTTGCCAGTCTCGGACCCCGCCGGGAACTGCGCCATCGAGATCACCGAGGCAATCGCCACCACATTCGCCGCCGCTTTGCTGGCCGCAGCCTTGTCATAAGCCACCTCGCCCTTGGCCATGCCGCCCAAAGTGCCCAGATCGGACGCCATTTGCAGCATCAAGCCATGCCGGGTTTCGACAGCATCGGCGAACGGGTCTTCGGCATCCTGCGCATAGACACCAAACGCCGTCAGCGCCGCCATGGTGGTAAAGGCAATAAGACGTTTCTTCATATGCTGCTCCGCTTGCAAAGCGCCGATTGAGGCGCGGGCTGGCCGGAGCAGGGCGCTGCCGGATATGGGCAGGCTTGCGCAGACGCGGGGTTTGCACAAGGGGCAGAGGGTGCCGCTTATGGGCTAAAGGCTTGAAATACACAAAGAGTTTACGGCCAATCCGGGCTTATACGAATGGCTTAGATTGGGGCTGTGATCGGGGGCTTCAGGTCGGCGGCAGGAAGGCTTGATAATTGCTTTGAAACGCCGGAATCGCCTCTAGCGCCGCGCTCAAGCGGTGCAGATTTGGCAAGCTGGCCGGGTCAATCAACCCCGGATGCGCCTCGGTCACAAAGCGCCAAGCGCAGCCCACCGCGATATCGGCATGGCTGAGCGGCCCGAACCAATAGGGGCCAGCACGCCCAGCCAGATCCTGCTCCAGTGCCACCAGAACCGCGCCGATTTGGCTGCGGCAACGGGCGTCAAAGCTGGGCGAGATCGTGGTGTGCATGGCGCGTTCGTAAAACAGACTGACCGCCTTATCCGCCAGCCCACAAGCCAGCGCCGCGATTTTCAGCACCCGGTGCCGATCCGGTTCGGCGCGCGGAAACAGCGGCGCGTCCACCAGCCCATCCAGATAATCCAAGATTATATGGCTGTCGACTAGCACAAAACCATCATCGAGCACCAGCGTCGGCACCCGTGTCAGCGGGTTAAACGCGCGCAAAAGGTCGGCATCGCCAAATGACGACCACGGCTGATGCTCAAATTTCATACCATACAAAGTCAGTGCCACGCCAACGCGTCGCACGAACGGGCTGTCATATTGGCCGATCAGGATCATTCAGTTCACCGCAGGTACAAGTTGCAGATAGGCCGCGACGGCGCGGCGATCAGACTCCGGCAACTTTGCCATGTTCTCGACCACATGCGCCATATGGCCACCGACCGAGTCGAACTCCGGCGTGAAGCCCGAGGTCAGATATTCCACCACATCGGCCTCGCTCCATGTCAGCTTGCCTGGCGTGATATTCGGGATGCGACCCTTGCCACTGGGATTGGGCGCGCCCGACAGCCAAGCGCTACGCTGCAAGCCCCCTAAAGCGTTGCGCGGGGTGTGGCATTCGCCGCAATGCGCCAAAGCCTCGGCGATATAGCGGCCACGGGTCTGCTCAGGCGTCAGATCGCCCGCGATCACCCAATCCGTGCGTTCAAACAGCAGCTTCCAGATCCCCAAAGAGCGGCGGATGTTGAACGGAAAGCTGACCTGATGCGGTTTTGACGGTTCCGCCGAGGCAGGCAACCCATCCATAAACGCCTTCAAATCCGCGACATCCTGCGGCGCCATCTTGTTATAGGCATTATAGGGCAGGGCAGGGTAAAGATGCTCGCCCTGCCGCCCCACACCCTGCGTCACCGCGTTGGCAAATTCCACCAGCGTCCAACCGCCAATGCCCTGTGCAGGATCGGGTGAGATATTGGGGGCCACAAAGGTGCCAAACGCCGAGGGAAATTCCTGCCCGCCCGTCAGCACCAATTCCTCCGCGCCCTTGGCATCCGCCGCCGCATGGCAGGATGCACAGCCCGCCGCCCAAAACACCAACTCGCCCTTCGCCCCATCGCCGTTCAGCCCGTCATAGAGCCCGACATCGACCGGATGCGGCGCAGACAGCAGCAAAAACCCGCCAAACCCCAGCAACCCGGCAGCCACAATGGCAGAAAGCAGACGCGACATGGCAATGACCTTCGAGCGGAGCTGGCCATCTGGTCTGACCAATTATGCCGCAGGTTACACCAGTATGCCTGTTTGGGAAGGACGATTTCAGCCCCGGCTTTCTCCGGGCAAATTCTAGCGCAACCGGGTCTTGCCATTCACCGTCAGCCAATCCGGCCAGCCCCAAAAATGCTCAATCCCAAACAGAATAAGGCATAAAACCCCGACACCCAGCACCAGTTTCACCCGCCCAGGTGAGGGTGGATTGCGCGCCCAGCGTGCCATACGGATCAGCCAGATCGGATTCATCACTCAGTAAACCGCACTTTGCCGATGTAAGGCAGGTTGCGATTTCGCTGCGCAAAATCAATACCGTAACCCACGACAAACTCATCGGGGATCTCAAACCCGGTCCATGTCGCCTTGATATCCACCTCGCGCCGGGTTGGTTTGTCCAGCAAAGCACAGACCTCCAGGCGATGCGGTTGCCGCGACATCAACAGGTTTTTCACATGATGCAGGGTAAAGCCGGTATCAACGATATCCTCGACCACCAACACATCTTGGCCAGCAATCTCGCCGCGCAGATCCTTCAAAATCCGCACCTCGCGGCTGGAATGCATCGCATCGCCGTAGGAAGACGCCTCCAGAAAATCCACTTGCACCGGCAGATCAATCTCACGCACAAGGTCCGCAATGAACACGAAAGAGCCGCGCAACAGCCCGACCACGATCAGCTTGTCGCAGCCAGCATAATGCACAGTGATCTCGCGCGCCAAAGCCTCCACCCGCGCCGCAATCGCCTTAGCCGAGATCATCTGGTCGATAACATAAGCACGCTGCGACATGGGAGCCTCTTGATTTCCGCCAGATTTCTACCCAATACCGGGGCACAAGTCACGCGATAGGTTCCCTATGCCGCATCACGCCGAGACGAAATCGCTGCCCTACAAAGCCGTACAAATGTACGACCTTGTCGGTGATGTCGCGCGCTACCCCGAATTCCTGCCCTGGACCGCCGCCGCCCGGATCAGAAGCCGTTCCCCGATCGCAGGCGGTGGCGAGGTGATGGAGGCCGATCTGGTGATCAGCTTCAAAGTGTTTCGCGAGAAGTTTGGCAGCCGCGTCACCCTGCTGCCCACCGAATCCAAAATCCTCACCGAATACATCGACGGCCCATTCAAACATCTGAAATCTGTCTGGACCTTCCGCGACACCCCCGCAGGCTGCGATGTCAGCTTCGAGGTCGATTTCGAATTCCGCAACCCTATCCTCGCCGGCCTCATCGGTTTGGTGTTCAACGAAGCGATGACCCGCGTGGTGCGCGCGTTTGAGGCGCGGGCGGCAAAACTGTACCCCCCCACAACCCTCTAAAATTTATCTAAAATTTGCTTTCATACTGGCTTAAATATTCCGGGGTGTGGGGCTGGCCCCACTCCGACAGCAGCCCTCAAGCCATCGCTCGCAGCAATAGCCCCAACGCATGATCCCGCGCCGCTATCCGCACCTTGTCCCGCCCCAAAGCCCCAAACTCAACCGTCTCGACGACCACCGCCTGACCGCGCACAGCCAGCCCGAAACATACCCGGCCTTCGGTCTTAAACGCCGATCCACCCGGCCCGGCAATTCCGGTAGTGGACACGGCGATATCCGCCAATGAATGCGCCAACGCCCCCTCGGCCATCGCCGCCGCAACAGATTCCGACACTGCGCCGAACTCTGCCAAAAGCTGTGGCGAAACCCCCAGCATGTCGATTTTCGCCTGATTGGAATAGGTCACGAATCCACGCTCAAACATATCGGATGATCCCGCCGCATCGGTCAAAGCCGCCGCCACCATGCCGCCGGTGCAGCTTTCCGCAGTGGAAATCCGATAGCCCCAATAGCGCGCCAACCGCAGCAGCTCAGACATCGTTCACCTCATCAAGATCATCGGGATGTGATAGGCCGCAGCCGCCACAATCGTCGCCCCCCCAGCAAACAACCCCGCCCACAGATCGTCAAGCATCACGCCCGCCGGATCATGCCGCCGATCCGCGCGGCCGACCAGCCACGGCTTCCAGATGTCGAACAGCCGGAAGAACAGAAAGGCGGCGAGCGGGGCAGGCCAAGGCAAAAACCCCTCGTGTCCCCGCCACCAAAATGCCGCCGAGGAAAACAGCAGCGCAATCCACTGGCCTGCCACTTCATCAATCACAAACTCGGATGGGTCCGCCGCGGGGGTATCGCGCAACTCGACGCCAACCGCCCAAAACCCCAAAGTCGTTACCGCAGCTGTCGCCACCAACAGCACCGGAAACCCCAGATAGCGGTCGATCAGCAGCGCCATGATCACCGCCACCAGTGATCCCCAAGTGCCCGGCGCAGGCCGCAACAGCCCCGCGCCAAACCAGATTGCCAGAACCCGCGTCAGCCTCATACTCGCACCAAAGCGCAAGTCGCCATCGCGGCAATGCCTTCCTCACGGCCCGTGAACCCCAAGCGTTCGGAGGTCGTCGCCTTGACAGAAATCCGCTCCACCGCCACCTCCATAATGCCCGCCAAAGCGCTGCGCATCGCTTCGGCGTGTGGCCCCACCTTCGGCTTCTCGCAGATCAAAGTCACATCGCAATTTGCCAAAGCAAACCCCTTCGCCCGCGCCAACCGCATCGCATGGGCGAGGAAAATCTTGCTCTCCGCTCCCTTCCACTGCGGATCAGAAGGCGGAAAATGCCGGCCAATATCGCCCTCGGCCAAAGCGCCATAGATCGCATCGGTCAAAGCGTGCATTCCAACGTCCGCATCGGAATGGCCGAGCAGCGCGCGGCCATGTGGCACTTTCACCCCGCACAGCCACACGCCATCGCCATCACAAAACCCATGCACATCAAAGCCATTGCCCACCCGCAGATCCATCTGCCGCCCCTTTAAGATCGCCTCTGCCCGCGCAAAATCGCCCGGAAAGGTCAGTTTCAGATTGTCCTCGCAGCCCGCGACGATCACCACATCCAGTCCATAGCTGCGCGCCACCGCCACATCATCGGCAGCCTCGCCCGGATGCGCGCGATGCGCCGCGAGAATCGCCTCAAACCGGAAGCCCTGCGGCGTCTGCGCCCGATACAGCCCGTCGCGCGGCACGGTGCCGACCACCAGCCCCGCAGCGCCGCGCCAGAGCGCATCGGTTATCGCCAGCGCAGGCGCCGCGCCATCGGCGTGATCGAGTGCCGCGATCACGCGGGCAATAACCGCCCCAGACACCAAAGGCCGCGCGCCGTCATGGATCAGCACCCGCGAAATCCCGCGCCCCGCCAAAGCCTCCAACGCATTGCGCACCGACGACGCGCGCGAGGCCCCACCTTCGACGATCAGCACATCCAGTCCCAAGCCTTCGGCCAAGCTGCGATCCTCGGGATGCACCACCAACACCCGCAACATGCCGTCAAACGCCGCCACTGCCCGCGCCGCCACCATAAGCCCGCCCAAAAGCTGCCATTGCTTCGGCTGACCGCCCCCGGCGCGTAAGCCGCGCCCGGCAGCGGTGATGATCGCAGCTGTTGTCATGCTGTTTCCTTTTCGCCCTATCTAAGCCAGCGGGGCAATCCTGACAATCTGCCCAAGCCAATGCCCAACTGGTCGCGAAATGCAGCACATACGCCTATAATTTGTGCATTGCATAGAAATAGGGCATAAAGTGGAAGGCCAGCCCTTGGCGAACCCCCAACCCAAGCGCATGTTTCAGCCAAAGGAGCCGCAATGTCCCTGTGTTTAGGCGCACTCTCTCTGCACCCCCCGGTGATTCTGGCACCGATGGCGGGGATCACCGATCTGCCGTTTCGGCGGATGGTGGCGCGCTTTGGCGCGGGCCTTGTGGTGTCCGAGATGATCGCGTCTGAAGAAGTGATGAAGGCGCAGCCTCTGGCCCGCGCCCGCGCCGAACTGGGTTTTTCCGAGGCCGCGACCTCTGTGCAACTGGCGGGCCGTGATCCCTACTGGATGTCCGAAGCCGCCCGTTACGTCGAAGCCCAAGGCGCGCAGGTGATCGACATCAACATGGGCTGCCCGGCGAAACGGGTGACGGCTGCGGGCGGCAATGGCGCATGCGGCTCGGCGCTGATGAAAGAGCCCGAACTGGCGCTTGCGCTGATCGAATCGGTGATCAATGCGGTGACGGTCCCGGTGACGCTGAAAACCCGTCTCGGTTGGGATGATCAAAGCCTCAACGCGCCGCAAATCGCCAAATCCGCCGAAGGGGCAGGGGTGCAGATGATCACCATCCACGGCCGCACCCGTTGCCAGTTCTACAAAGGCCGCGCTGATTGGGCGGCGATTGCAGCGGTGAAATCGGCGGTAACGGTGCCGGTGATCGCCAACGGCGATATCATCGACATCGCGACGGCACGGCAGGCGCTGACCCTCTCGCAAGCCGATGGAGTCATGGTCGGTCGCGGCGCGCAGGGTGCCCCGTGGCGCTTGGCCGAGATCGCCCATGCGCTTTACGGCGCACCCGCGCCACAAATCCCCACGGGTGAGGCTTTGGCCGATCTGGTGATCGAGCACTACGATCACATGCTCGACTTCTACGGCCCCGAATTGGGCCTGCGCGTCGCCCGCAAACATCTCGGCTGGTATCTCGAAGCCGCCCAGATCAGCCAAAACCGCGACGCCATCCTGACCACCACCACCGCCGCCACCGTCCGCGCCCTGATCCGCGACAGCTTCTCCGCCGTGAAGGAAGCCGCATGACCCAGTTCAACGGCCCCGCCCTCTGGGCCTCCCTCCCGCTCCCGGCGCTTCTGATCGGCCCAACCGGCCTGATCCTAGATGTGAACCCTCCGGCGGAAACCTTCCTGAACGCCTCGTCGAAAAGCCTCGTCGGCCAGCCCCTGCTGGACCGCCTGTCGATCGACGCCCCGATGGAAGACGCCCTTGCCCGCGTCCACGCCCACGAATCGCCTTTGTTCATCGCCGAGGCTGACGTGACCACAGGCGAGCGTGCCCCGGTGCAATGCGCCCTGCAAATGGCCCCGCTGCAAGACAGCAACGGCTGCGTGCTGCTGCTGATTTCGCCGCGCGAAATCGCCGAACGGCTTGGCCGCTCAATGCAGGTGACATCAGCCGCCAAATCCGCCATCGGCATGGCCGAAATGCTGGCGCATGAGATCAAAAACCCGCTGGCTGGGATTTCAGGGGCCGCGCAACTGCTGGCGATGGGCTTAAGCCCCGAGGACATGGAACTCACCGACCTGATCGTCGAGGAAACCCGCCGCATCGTCAAACTGCTGGAACAGGTTGAGCAATTCGGCAACCTGCGCCCGCCCGCCCGTCGCGCCGTCAACATCCATGACGCACTGGACCGCGCCCGCAGATCAGCCCTCGTTGGGTTCGGCGCGCATATGAGCATTGTCGAAGACTACGACCCGTCGCTGCCGGCCACCTT
Source organism: Pseudomonadota bacterium (assembly GCA_040387915.1). Classification (GTDB taxonomy): domain Bacteria; phylum Pseudomonadota; class Alphaproteobacteria; order Rhodobacterales; family Rhodobacteraceae; genus Cypionkella. The sequence continues at coordinate 36,743 of JAZKCV010000022.1, read as the reverse complement.
CGCCGACAATGATCAACTGATGCAGGTCTTCCTAAACTTGTTGAAGAACGCCTCGGAAGCCGCTGGTTCTAAAGGCGGAACCATCCGGCTGCACACCTTCTACGACCATTCCCTGCGCCGCCGTCGTAAAGACGGCTCCGGCTCCACTCTACCACTCCAAGTCGAGATCATCGACGACGGCCCCGGCATCCCTCCCGGTATCGCCACCGATATCTTCGAGCCTTTCGTGTCAGGCCGCGAGAACGGCACAGGCCTCGGCCTCGCCTTGGTGTCCAAAATCATCTCCGACCACGAAGGCTGGATTTCCGTTGATTCCGCCCCCGGTCGCACCGTTTTCCGCATTTCCCTACCGCTCGCGCCCCGCGAGTTACCCGAGGAGTCCCACTAATGGATGGCACCATTCTTGTCGCCGATGACGACCGCACCATCCGCACCGTTTTGACCCAAGCGCTGACCCGCGCCGGGTGTAAAGTGCACGCGACCTCCAGCCTGATGACCCTGATGCGCTGGGTGGAAGAGGGCAAAGGCGATCTGGTGATTTCAGACGTGATCATGCCCGATGGCAACGGGCTTGAGGCCCTGCCACGCATTGCGCAACTGCGCCCCGGCCTGCCGGTGATCGTGATTTCAGCGCAAAACACCATCATGACGGCGATTCAAGCCGCCGAGGCCGAGGCGTTTGACTATCTGCCGAAGCCCTTCGATCTGCCCGATCTGATGAAACGCTCGGCCCGCGCTTTGGATTTGAAGCGTCACGCGCCGAAACCCAGCATGACTCCGCGCGAAATGGGCGACGATCTGCCTTTGGTGGGTCGTACGCCGTCGATGCAGGCGCTGTATCGGCTGGTTGCCCGCGTGATGAATGCCGACTTGCCGGTGCTGATCTCCGGCGAATCCGGCACCGGAAAATCTCTGATTGCCCGCGCCGTGCATGATTTCTCCGACCGCCGCAGTCAGCCCTTCGTCACAGCCCAAGCCACCGATCTGGCAGGCGTTGACGGCATCGCCACGCTTTTGGCCCGCGCCAAAGGCGGCAGCCTCGTGCTGGATGAAGTCTCGGATTTCGACGAAGACGCCCAAGCGCGTCTGGTGCGGATGCTCGACGTGATGGGCGACCATGCCCCGCGCATCATGGCGACCAGCCAAGCCGATCTCGGCCAAAAGATGGAGGCTGGGGTGTTCCGAAAAGACCTGTTCTACCGCCTCGGCGGCGTCACCCTGCAAGTGCCGCCTTTGCGTGAACGGGTCGAAGATATTCCCCTCTTGGCCGAACACTTCCTCGCCCGTGGCGAGCGTGACATGGGCCTGCAACGCCGCCTTTCGCCCGAAGCCATGGCCATCGTGCGCGCCTATCCCTGGCCGGGCAACGTGCGCCAGTTGGAAAACCTGCTGAAACGCCTGCTTGTGACAGCGACCGAACCGGAAATCTCCAAAACTGAAATCGAGCAGGCCTTGGGGGCGACTCAGCCGGTGCAAATCAGCCGGGCAGGCGGCATGGATGGCGAAAAATTGTCAGCCTCGGTGGCGCGACATTTACAGCGCTATTTCGATCTGCACGGTGGTCAGCTGCCGCCTGCAGGCGTCTACGACCGCATTTTGCGCGAGATGGAGATCCCTTTGATCGAAATCGCCCTCGATGCGACTGGCGGCAATCAAGCCAAATGTGCCGATCTGCTGGGCATCAACCGCAATACCTTGCGTAAGAAGATCACCGACCTCGATATCCGCGTGACACGGCGGCGTAAGCTGATGTAAAACCGCCACAGGGCAGTGCTTCGCGCGTCACGTGACGCAAAAAGCACAAGCCCTGTGGCGGGGGCGACACTCCCCGCGCAAAGGGGGTTACGTGCAAGGCGCTTACCGCAGTCTGACATGGGCAAAACTGGCGCGCCTGCGCCGGATGCGGCGCGTGCAAAACGGCCTGACCTTTGGGCTGGTTTTCCTTGGCCCGATGCTGGCAGTGGCGACATTTCTGGCGCTGCGACCGCTTAGTCTCGAAGCCTCATCGCCGATACTTCGGCTAATTCTGCTCACCGATTTGATCTATATTCTGCTGGTCGCCAGTCTGGTGCTCGCACGCGTGATGCGGATGATCGCTGACCGCCGGTCACAATCCGCAGGCTCGGCGCTGCATTTGCGCCTGACTGGAGTGTTCACCTTTGTAGCGCTCGTGCCGACGATTCTTGTCGCAGTTTTTGCGGTTCTGACGGTTAATCTAGGGCTGGAGGGTTGGTTTTCCGAGCGCGTGCGCAACGTCGTCTCGGCTTCTCTCACCGCCGCCCAAGCCTACGAGGATGAACAGACCAAGGCGCTGAAAGACGACTCACTTGCCTTAGCTGCCTTCCTTAACCTAGCCAAACAAAAGACTTTCTTTTTAAAAGACGATCAAGTGCGCCCGATTTTGACCCAAGGTCAAGCCGCCATTCAGCGTGGTATGAAAGAGGTATTCCTGATCGACGGTGCCGGCACCCTGAAAACCCGTGGTGAACGGTCGTATCTGTTTGATTTTGAAACGCCAAGCGCCGCAGAACTTGCCCGCGCCAAGCTGGGCGAAGTGGTGGTTATCCAAGATTGGAACAATGACGAATTCCGCGCCCTCGTGCATCTTGATGCCTTTGCCGACCGCTATCTGTATGTTTCGCGCAAGGTCGATGGCGGGATTTTATCGCTGCTGGATGAGACCAAAGAAAATGTCAGGCTTTATCAACAGCTTGAGTCTGATCGCGGCACCATGCTGTTCAACTTCGGTCTGCTTTATATCGGTTTCGCGTTGATCCTCGTTCTGGCCGCTGTCTGGCTGGGCCTGTGGTTCGCCGAACGTCTCAGCCGCCCGGTCGGCCGCTTGGCCTATGCGGTGGGACGCGTCAGCCAAGGCGATCTGGATGTGCAGGTGATCGAGGAAGAAGGCGACGACGAAATAGCCACATTGTCACGGGTTTTCAACCAGATGACGCATCAACTTAAAGGACAACGTGAAGCGCTGCTGGATGGCCACCGCCAAACCGAACAACGCCGCCGCCTGTTCGATTCCGTGCTCTCCAACGTCACCGCCGGCGTGATTGGTCTGGATGCCGAGGGCGATATTGATTTTGCCAACCGCGCCGCCGAACGTCTGTTAGAATTGGCGGATGGCGCCGCAGAGGTGCCCATCGCCGCCGCCGTGCCAGAATTCGCCGCTTTGTTTGACCGTCTTCGCGATGTCGGTGGCTCTGCGGTGCAAGAAGAAATCCGGCTGACTCGCAAGGGCAAGCTGGAAAGCCTGCTGGTCCGCATGTCGGTCCGTCGCAGCGATTCCGGGCGGCTGGAAGGCTATGTCGTGGCCTTTGACGATGTGACCGAACTGGTATCGGCGCAGCGCATGGCCGCTTGGGGCGACGTTGCTCGCCGCATCGCGCATGAGATCAAAAACCCGCTGACCCCGATCCAGCTTTCCGCCGAACGCATCAAACGCAAGTTCAGATCGCAGGTGCAAGACCCCGAAGACCTTGATCAGTATACCGAGGTTATTGTCCGTCAAACCAATGACTTGCGCCGCATTGTGGATGAGTTTTCCAAATTCGCCCGGATGCCGGAACCAGATCGGCGCGAAACCGATCTGGTCGCCTTGCTGCGCGCTGCGATCATGCTGCAAGAAAACGGCCAGCCCACCGTCATCTTCCGCCGCACGCTTGTCGAGGGCCCGCTGTTGATGGAACTCGACGGCACGATGATCGGGCAGGCCCTAACAAACTTGATTAAGAACGCCGGGGAAGCCATTGAAACCTTGCATGAAAAGACAAACCCAGCAGACCATAAACCTGAAATCCGCGTCAACCTGACTGTAGACGAAGCAGAAGCCGTGATCCGCATCATGGATAATGGCATTGGTCTTCCGCCCGACCGCGCGCGACTGTTTGAACCCTATGTCACCACCCGCGAGAAAGGCACCGGCTTAGGTCTGCCGATCGTGAAGAAAATCATTGAAGAACACGGCGGTACGCTGACACTTGAGGATGCGCCCGTCTTTGAAAACAACGCCCACGGCGGAGCGATGGCGGTGATCCACCTGCCACGTGCCCCGCGCAAACGGGGGCATCGCAACACGGGCCAAACGGGCCAGGGGGAAAAATGAGCAATATTCTGATCGTTGACGACGAAAAAGACATCCGCGAACTGATCGGCGATATTCTGAAGGACGAGGGCTATACCATTCGTCTTGCTGCAAATTCTGACGATTGCATGTCCGAGATCAACGCCGAAGCGCCCAGCCTGATGATCCTCGACATCTGGCTGAAAGACAGTCGGATGGACGGCATCGACATTCTGAAAACCGTCAAGCGCGACAACCCGGATATTCCGATTGTGATCATTTCGGGCCACGGCAACATCGAAATCGCTGTCGCCGCGATCAAGCAGGGTGCCTATGATTTCATCGAAAAGCCGTTTAATATTGACCAGTTGATGGTTGTCGTCAGCCGCGCGATGGAAACCTCACGCCTGCGTCGCGAAAATGCTGACCTCAGGCGGCGCGATGTCACGTCGTCCGAGATGATTGGATCAAGTACGTCGTTTAGAACCTTGAAATCACAGCTGGAAAAGGTCACCAAGTCGAACGGTCGGGTGATGCTGGCCGGGCCTGCGGGGGCGGGCAAAGAAATGGCTGCGCGCTTTATTCACTCCAATTCCAACCGGGCGAGCGCGCCGTTTATTTCGGTGTCTTCCGCGACAATCGATGCGGATCGGATGGAGGAAGTGCTGTTCGGCCGCGAAACCCCTGACCGTGGTGTCGAAAAAGGCCTGTTGGAACAAGGCCATGGCGGCGTTGTTTACTTTGATGAAGTGGCCGAGATGCCGCTGGGTACGCAATCGAAAATCCTGCGCGTGCTGACCGATCAGCAGTTCATGCGGCAGGGCGGCAGCGATAAAGTCCGCGTTGATCTGCGGGTGATTTCTTCGACCAGCCGCGATTTGCGGGCCGAAATTTCAGCCGGGCGGTTCCGGCAAGAGTTGTATGATCGCCTGAATGTGGTGCCAATCGCCGTGCCGTCCTTGGCAGAGCGCCGCGAGGATATTCCTGAGTTAACAGCGACTTTCGTCGAGATGTTCCACCGTACCCAAGGCCTGCCGCAGCGCAAGCTGACAGAGGAAGCCGAAGCTATGCTGCAAACCATGCAATGGCCAGGCAACATCCGCCAGTTGCGCAATGTCATTGAGCGGGTGCTGATTTTGGGCGATGGTTCTGGGCCGATTGAGGCCCGCGAATTGCCGGGGCAGGACACCCCAACCGATACCGGCGGGCGGATGGTGTTAGGGGGGGCTATGGCGACCCTACCGCTGCGCGAGGCGCGGGAAGTGTTTGAACGCGAGTATCTGCTGACCCAAATTAACCGATTTGGCGGCAATATCAGCCGCACTGCGGGCTTTGTGGGCATGGAACGCTCTGCCCTGCATCGCAAGCTGAAGTCGTTGGGCGTGGTCACCACCGGCAAATCCGGTGGTCGTGGCGATGACGAGGACGAGGACTAAGCAGACTGTTGCAGAAAGAATCCAAATCAGGAACATCGGCAGCAATTCTGACGTTTTGCGCTGGAATCTGGCAAGTTTGCGCGACATAGTTAAATATCGGGGCGCGATAGGGCGCGCTTTTCGGTGCGACTGGCGATAAGGATAAGAAAAAATGGCCGCAGACAAACAAAATTTGCAAGACGCGTTTCTCAACCATGTCCGGAAATCCAAGGTTCCGGTCACGATTTTCCTGATCAACGGGGTGAAATTGCAGGGTGTGATCACTTGGTTTGATAACTTCTGCGTGCTTTTACGCCGCGATGGTCAATCGCAACTGGTCTATAAACATGCGATTTCAACCATCATGCCGGGCGGCCCGGTTAACCTTTATGAAGGTGAAGACTGATCCCTGATCTGCCAGAAGATGACGATTGGCCGTTTGAAAACGGTCAGATCGACGCCCATTCCACGGCGGCGCTGCTCACCCGTGCCTATGTGTTGCATCCCGATCTGAAGTCGGTCAAATCGCGCCGTTTGGCGGAACATGGGCTGGCCGAGGCCGTCAGTTTGGCTGCCGCTTTGCCGGGATTAGAAGTGCTGGGCGCCGAAGTGGTCCGCCTGCCACGGCTGCAACCGGGGACGTTGTTCGGCTCGGGCAAGGTTGAGGAACTGAAGGCCGTGATGAACGGGCTGGAGATTGGCCTTGTTTTGGTCGATGGCCCCGTCACCCCGGTGCAGCAACGCAACTTGGAAAAAGAATGGGGCGTCAAGCTGTTAGACCGCACCGGTCTGATCCTTGAGATCTTCGCGGATCGCGCCCGTACGCGCGAAGGCGTGTTGCAGGTGGAACTCGCCGCCTTGTCGTACCAACGTACAAGACTGGTGCGGGCCTGGACTCACCTAGAGCGTCAGCGTGGCGGCTTTGGCTTTGTCGGTGGGCCGGGGGAGACCCAGATCGAATCTGACCGCAGGGCGATTGACGATCAGGTCATCCGGCTGAAGCGGCAGTTGGACCGGGTTGCCAAGACCCGCGAGCTGCACCGCGCCTCGCGCCGCAAAGTGCCGTTTCCGCTGGTGGCTTTGGTGGGCTATACCAACGCCGGAAAGTCGACCCTGTTTAACCATATGACCGGGGCCGAGGTTCTGGCCAAGGACATGTTGTTTGCCACGTTGGACCCGACGATGCGCGGCGTGGTGCTGCCGTCTGGCCGCAAAGTGATCGCCTCGGACACCGTCGGTTTCATTTCCGAACTGCCGACGCAGCTGGTCGCCGCCTTCCGCGCCACTTTGGAAGAGGTGCTGGAGGCTGATCTGATCCTGCATGTGCGCGATATCAGCCACCCGGAATCTGCCGAACAAGCCGCCGATGTTGGCGATATTCTGACCTCACTCGGCGTCAACAAAGCCGTGCCGATGTTTGAGGTCTGGAACAAACTTGACCTCGTTGATCCCAGCCAACACGAGGCTTTGACGGTGCAGGCCGCCAACCGCGTTGGTGTGTTTCCGGTGTCGGCGCTGACCGGAGAGGGTGTTGCGGCGCTTCTTGATGCGGTTTCAACGGCGTTTGAGCAAGAAAAAACCCAAGACATCCTCACGCTGAGCTTTGCTGAAGGCAAGCGGCGGTCATGGTTGCACGATGCAGGCATCGTCCAAGAGGAAACACAGGACGAATCTGGTTGGCAGATCAAAGTGCTGTGGACAACAAAGCAGCAAGGCCGCTATCGCGAGTTCAAGTGACAGCTTAACGATAACGCACAGGACGTTGTTATTGCGGTACTTCTGGCGTCAGGATCATATCTCCCACAGCCCCCGCGCGCGCCAATTCCGGGTCCAGTGACATCGGGATATACTCACCCCGCCGCCACAACTCTGACAGATCATCGTAGAAGCGGGACAGCGGATGCCCGGATTGGCCCGTCGCCTGAATGAACACCGACGAATCCGGGTCGGCGAAGTCATAGACGCCGCGATAGCCACCCGCATGGACATTCAGATACGGGTTTGGCCCGGTGCCCTTGGTGCGGCCACGCAGCAGAGTGGTGTCACCGCCAGAGGTCGATTGCCGGATGTTGACGAAATAGCGCAAGCCAGGCACATCACCCAGAACCGGGTGATCATGCGTGGCCTGATGCGCATCCCCCCAGCGCCAGCTTTCGATATTCGGGCCGTAAGTCTCTGATAATTCTAGTAAAGCCTGATCCAGCGCAATCCGCGCAATGTCGGTGCAAGTCTCGACCGCTGCCGATTGCACCACATCGCACCAGACTGACGCGCCGCCGATATTGCGGTAAACCCGCTCGATGAACACCGGTTCAGGATGGGTGAACTGATCCGCCAAGGGGCCGATCTCATCGCGGGTCAGACGGTCTTGTAAGGCACGCAGCCAAGCCTCGGCAATCAGCGGCTCTGGCAGATGTTCGTTCATCTCGCCGTTCCATTTTGCCATCAAATCCAACGCCTTCTGCCGCAGACGTTCGGGCGTGCCCTCAGCCGCAGGCTCTCCAGTGAACCACAGATCGGCGCCGATCAGCGGCAGCAAATTGCGCGCGGTGGGGCTGACAGTATCCAGTTGTGCCTCGATGAAACTATCCCGCGTATGCACCTCGCGGGTTTTCATCAGCGCCAGCCAGCGTTGAATCCGCTGGGTGTCGCCCCAATCAAACGACACATGCAACGGGAAGGGGCGGTCCACCGTCTTGTTGTTGGTATTGCCCAGCAAGCCGCTGGAAGGGTTCACAAATCGCGGATTGTCCTCATACGGCAGCATCCCGGTCCAGCGGTTCTTGCCCTGCCAACCGGGGCTGGGCATCCGGCCTTGCGTGGCATTGGACGGATCGCGCGCGGGCATTGCGCCGATGGTTTGCAACGCAATGCCGTTCGCATCTGCCAGCATCAGGTTCTGCGACGGCGCGATAAATCCCTTGCCCGCCTCAATCGCCGCATCAACCGAACCTGCCGACATCAGCTTCATCGCCGCCGTCATCGAGGTATCCTTGTCCGACAATGCCGTCCATTCCAGCGCCGCGACCGAGCCCGCAGGCGTCACCGATGCCAGATCGTAATGCGTCCCCGGCAGAATGGGCCCAGCTTCCGACCAGCGCAGGGTCAGCGTCACCGGATCTTCGCCCTTGATGTTCAAAATCGTCTGGCGCGAGGTGAATTTCTTCGGCCCCTCCGGCGTGAGGTACTCCTGTGGATTGGCTGGATTGATCTTTTCAATCACCACATCCTGATCGTCGAGATAGCTGGAGGTCAGCCCCCAGCCCAAACGCTCAGACCTGCCCACCAGCACCAAGGGCATCCCCGGAATCGTGCCGCCAATCACCCCGCCAGTCGGCAGTTGCAACCGCGCCAGATACCAGATCGACGGTGCGGTCAGCCCCAGATGCGGGTCATTCGCCAGAAGAGACCCACCCGCAGCCGCCTTACCCGGCATCGCGGCCCATGCGTTTGAGGCCCCGGCAAAATCGCGGGAATGGAACGGCGACAAAGGTGTGTCGAGATAGGCGGTCTTCGTCACAGCCCCCGGCAAAGCCCCCGGCATCAGGCTCGCGTAGTCGGGCAGGGCGGCGACACCTTGGCCCGGATCATCGGGCAGAATATCCGCCAACCGCGCCGCTGGCAGCACCAAAGACATCTGCGCGCGCAAAACCTCATCCTCCAGATGCGAGGACAGTTGCAGCGCCATCAGCTTCAGGATCGCCAGTGAATCCGCAGGCGACCACGCCGCGATCTCATTGGAAAAGAAGAAAAACTCTGGCGCGCCCCGGCCGCGTGCGCCAAGATTAACCTGCGAAATCCATGCGTTAACGCCTGCCGCATAGGCCTGCAGTGCCAGAGTCGTACGTTCGTCCTGCGCCTTCACCGAAGCTTGCGCCAGACCATAAATGTCCAACCGCCGCACCAATTCATCAATCTTCACCGTCCGCGCGCCGAAAATCTCTGACAGCCGCCCCTGCGCCGTGCGCCGCAGCATCGTCATCTGCCACAGCCGATCCTGCGCATGGGCGAACCCCAGCGCAAAATAGACATCCTGCTCGGTTTTGCCGAAAATATGCGGCACATCATTGTTGTTGCGCACGATCTCCACCGGGGCAGTGATGCCCTTCAGGGTGAAATCCTCGTTGTAATCCGGCAGGCTGCGCGTCAACACATAATAGACCAGTCCCCCCGCAAGCAGGCCCAAAGCAATCAGCCCGGTGAAGATGCGCAAAAGCCAGCGAAAGGCGGTCAACATGGGCGGAGTCCTTGACGGCAACAGATGATTGCCTTCCTAGTCCAAAGCCAGAATAGGGGCAATGCAAGGCGGGCGATCATGGCGAAACTGGCGTTTTTGGGCCTTGGGGTGATGGGCTACCCGATGGCAGGGCATTTGGCGGCCAAAGGTTATCAAGTGGTTGTTTACAACCGCAATCCGGCGAAATCGGCAGCTTGGGTGGCGCAGCATGGTGGTGCTGCGGCGGCTAGCCCGCGCGAGGCGGCCTTGGGTGCCGCATTTGTGATGGCCTGCGTTGGCAATGATGACGATCTGCGCAGCATTTGTATGGGCGAGGACGGTGCTTTCGCAGGCATGAAAGACGCGATTTTCGTTGATCACACTACGGTTTCGGCGTCGGCGACGCGCGAATTGTCGGCGATTGCCACAGCCCAAGGCCTTGGATTCGTGGACGCTCCGGTGTCGGGCGGGCAGGCCGGAGCCGAGAATGGCGTGCTCTCGGTGATGTGCGGTGGCAGCCAAAGCGACTATGACAAAGCCGAGCCAGTGATCGCTGCCTATGCCCGGATTTGCCGTCGTTTGGGGGAAAGTGGGGCAGGGCAGTTGGCCAAGATGATGAACCAAATCGCTATCGCGGGTCTGGTGCAGGGTCTGGCCGAGGCTTTGGCCTTTGGCGAGAAAGCAGGCTTGGATGGTGAAGCGGTGGTCGAGGTGATCAGCCAAGGCGCTGCTGGATCATGGCAAATGGCCAATCGCCACAAAACCATGCTGACGGGTAAATTCGATCACGGTTTCGCGGTGGATTGGATGCGCAAGGATCTGAAAATCTGTCTGGAAGCCGCCGATCAGATCGGAGCATCGCTGCCCGTGACCGCTTTGGTCGATCAGTTTTACAAAGACGTGCAGCGGATGGGCGGCAACCGTAACGACACTTCCAGCCTGATCCGCCGTCTCAAATAGGGTTAACGAAACCTGACCTGCATCCGCTAACCCTTTGATCTGAAACGCGCGGGCAGTCTGTCCGCGCGTGGCAGCTTACACGATGATCCGAGTGTACTTGACGCCAGCTAAAGTCGCCCCCGCCATCAGCCCTTGCTGGCCGAACACGAAAGCGATTACTGGATCAAGCTCAGTGGTCTCTTTGCCAATCGAGCCGCCCTCAGCCGGCGTTGCATAGCGAATGTCGGCGCTGGCGGCCCATCCGGGCGAGCGTCGGAAGTCCTGCAAGGCCTGATCGGTGGTGAAAAACAACATATGCGCGTATTGCTGCGCGCCAATCTGGAAGCCGATCGAGGCTTTGGTGGCCGAATAGTAATCCACCTTCGCGCCCTTCACCTCCAGCACGCCACGGCCGTAAGCGCCGCCAAAGCCAAAGCCCGCCTCCGTCACCAAAGGCATCGTCAGAATACCGCTGGAGCGGTTGGCCAGCTGTTGCGTACCCGGAAATTTTCCGAACAGGTATTGCTGCGTTTCCCGCACCCGCGCATCAATCTGCGCGCCGCCGTTCGAGCCAACGCCATTGCCGATCACCGTATTTTGGCAGGCCGCAACCAAGCCTACGCCGCCAAGCGCCAGAAAGCCGCGTCTGGAAAAATCTATCATATCCGCCCTCATGCCTCACAGGGGCTCTCATGACCCCGTTGCGCCAAGAATAGCGCGGTTTAAGCGCCTTGTCATCCATCACTGCTTAGGCAAGCGCGCCTCCGCCGAGCAGTTTCGCGACCCGTGGCGCAAAGTAGGTCAAAATCCCGTCACAACCGGCGCGTTTGAACGCCATCAGGCTTTCAACCATCGCCTTGTCGCCATCAATCCAGCCGTTCTGCGCCGCCGCCTGTATCATCGCGTATTCGCCCGATACCTGATAGGCAAAGGTCGGCGCGCCGAACATATCCTTGGCGCGGCGGCAGATGTCCAAATACGGCATCCCCGGCTTGACCATCACCATATCTGCACCCTCGCGCAGGTCGCGCTCGATTAGCCGTAGCGCCTCATCACCATTCGCCGGGTTCATCTGGTAGGTTTTCTTATCGCCCTTCAGCGCCCCTGAAGCCCCCACCGCATCGCGGAACGGCCCATAAAACGCGCTCGCATATTTCGCCGCATAGGACATGATCGCGACATTCGTATGCCCCGCCGCCTCTAACGCCGCCCGGATCGCGCCAATGCGGCCATCCATCATATCCGACGGCCCCAAGATATCCGCACCAGCCTCGGCCTGCACCAAGGCTTGCCGCACCAAGGCCTGAACGGATTCGTCGTTCAAAATGATGCCATCCTTGACCAGCCCGTCATGGCCATCGGCGTTATAGGGGTCCAATGCCACATCCGTCATCACCGCAATCTGCGGCACCGCTTTCTTGATCGCCCGAATAGCGCGGTTGGTCAGATTGTCCGGGTTCCAAGCCTCCTCACAGCCCGTGGTTTTCAGCGCAGTATCGGTATAGGGAAACAAACATATCGCGGGTATCCCCAAATCTGCCGCCTCCTGCGCTGCTTTTACCACCAGATCCACTGACAAACGGTTAACGCCGGGCATCGAGGCCACAGGCTCCGTCACGCCCACGCCATCCCGCACGAACACCGGCCAGATCAGATCGCCCACCGTCAGCGTATTTTCCTGCACCAAAGCCCGCAGCGCGGGGCTTGCGCGCAAGCGGCGGAAACGAGACTGCGGGGTCGCGGCAGAGATCGGGCGCATTGGTCTATCCTGAAGGTGGCAAAAAGGCTTGCGGTTGCCTGCTCTGCCTGCCATGGAAAGAGCCGCGTCTCAAGCAGACATTCGGGCGCAGGCCGATAAGACCTAAGGCAGTGAGGGCTTTCGTTGAACCTATATCAAGTCCTGTTCGAGCTGATCGACATGCGCTCATTTTCCAACCTGTGGTATTGGATCATGCTGGCGGTGATGTGGTCTTCGGCCAGCCATTGGGTGCTGGGCGTGCCGTTTGATCTGATTTCGCGCGCCCGCCGTCAGGGTGGTGCGTTGCAGGATGATCTGGAGCTTCTGGTGCGGATCAACACCGGACGGATGCTGTATATCGCGCAAACTGCCGGGGTCTGGCTGGTGGCGTTTTTGTGCTTTTTGCTCACCGCGCTGCTGGTTCTGGCAATCTATTACAAAATCGAATTCGCTCAGGCCGTGCTGTTCCTACTGGTGCCGATGAGCATTCTATCGATGTTGTCCCTGCGCACGGCGGGGCTGATTGAAGCCGGCGAAAACGCAGGCGACGCTTTGCACCGCCGCTTGGTCCGTCACCGTATCACCACGCAAGCGCTTGGGATGGTGTCGATTTTTGTGACCTCGATGTTCGGGATGTATGCCAACCTGTACATTGGCGTGTTGGGGTAGGGCCATGGCCGACCGCATTATCCTCGGCGGCGCGCCCGAAGGCTATGACGCCAAACTGCTGGCACGTGAACTTGCGCGCGGAGCGCCCGTCATTCATGTGGCCCGCGATGACAAACGCCTTGAGGCGATGCGCGCCGCTTTGTCGGTGATGGCCCCGGAAACCGTGGTGCTAGATCTGCCCGCATGGGATTGCCTGCCCTACGACCGAATCTCGCCCAACCCCGAAATTCTCGCCCGCCGGATGTCGACTTTGGCCGCTTTGGCCTCGGGGTTTTCCGGCCCGTTCGTGCTGCTCACCACGCTGAACGCCGCCATGCAGCGCTTGCCCGCGCAAAGCGTGATGCAAACAGCGTCTTTTGTGGCGCGGGTTGGCGACCGGGTGGACGAGCGGCAACTCAAAGGATTTCTGGCGCGGATGGGGTTTTCCCCGGTTTCCACCGTCGCCGAACCGGGTGATTTCGCAATTCGTGGCGGTATCGTTGATATTTTCCCGCCCGGCGAAGGCGGCCCGGTGCGCTTGGATTTCTTCGGCGATGTGCTCGATGGTGCCCGCCGCTTTGATCCGGTGACGCAACGCACCACCGAAAAGCTGAAAGCGGTGGAATTCGCGCCGATGTCCGAGGTGATCTTGGACGATGCCGCGATTTCGCGTTTCCGCCAGAATTACCGCGTCGAGTTTGGCGCGGGCGGCTCGGATGATCCTCTCTATGAGGCGGTTTCCGCTGGCCGCAAGCATCAGGGCATGGAGCATTGGCTGCCGTTCTTCCACGCAGGCCTAGAGACGATTTTTGATTATCTGCCAAAGGCTTCCGTGTTGTTGGATGATCAAGTCACCGCCGTTCGTCTGTCGCGCTGGGAGGGCATCGCTGACCAATACGACGCGCGGGCCGAGGCTATGCATGCCAAGGGCCGGATGGATTCGGTCTACAAACCCTCGGCACCCGGTCTGTTGTATCTCGACGACACCGCGTGGGAAGCCGCGATAGCCGATCACCGCGTGGTGCAGCTTTCCCCCTTGCCGCAAGCGCCAGGGCCGGGTGTGCTGGATGCGCAAGGCCGGATTGGCCGTAGTTTTGCGCCAGAACGTCAACAAGAAAATATCAGTCTATTCAGTGCATTGTCGGACCATGTTAAAGCATTGTCTAAAGATGCGCAGGTGGTGATCGCCTCGTGGTCTGATGGCGCACGCGAACGGCTGAAGGGACTGCTGGACGATCAGGGCCTGCATGGCGCGCGCGAAATCAAGGATTTCCGTGATCTTCCCGAAGGCAAGGGCGGCCTCTACCTGATGATCTGGGCGCTTGAGGCTGGCTTTACCGCCCCCGGCCTTGCAGTGATCTCAGAACAAGACGTGTTGGGCGACCGTCTGGTTGCCAAACCGCGCAAAAAGCGCAAGGCCGACAACTTCCTGCGCGAGGTCGATACGCTGTCCGTCGGCGATCTGGTGGTGCATGTCGAACACGGCGTCGGGCGCTATCTGGGCTTGGAAACCATCACCGCGCTTGGTGCCCCACATGCCTGCGTCGCCTTGGAATATGCTGAAAACGCTAAGCTTTATCTGCCGGTTGAGAATATCGAACTGCTCAGCCGCTACGGCCATGAAGAAGGTCTGCTCGATCGCTTGGGTGGTGGGGCATGGCAGGCGAAGAAGGCCAAACTCAAGCAGCGCATCCGCGAGATTGCCGACAAGCTGATGCGCATCGCGGCAGAACGTGCGCTGCGCCACGCCCCGATTCTGGAAGCGCCGCATTCGATATGGGAGGCTTTTGCCGCCCGTTTCCCCTATACTGAAACCGATGACCAGCTATCTGCCATCGGTGATGTGGTGGCCGACCTTGAAAAAGGCTCACCCATGGATCGCCTGATCGTTGGCGATGTCGGCTTCGGCAAGACCGAGGTGGCGATGCGCGCGGCCTTTGTCGCGGCCCTATCGGGGATGCAGGTCGCGGTGATCTGCCCCACAACCCTGCTCGCCCGCCAGCACTACCGCAGCTTTGTTGAACGCTTCCGGGGCTTTCCGATCAACATCAAACCTCTCTCCCGGTTCGTCAGCACCAAAGACGCCAACATCACCCGCACCGAGATGGCCGAAGGTCGCGTCGATATCGTCATCGGCACCCATGCGCTACTGGCCAAATCCATCCGCTTCAAAAACCTCGGCCTGCTGGTGATCGACGAGGAACAGCATTTCGGCGTCACCCACAAAGAACGCCTGAAGGAAATGCGCTCCGAGGTTCACGTCCTGACCCTGACCGCCACGCCAATTCCGCGCACGCTGCAACTCAGCCTCACCGGCGTCCGCGACCTGTCGATCATCGCCACCCCGCCAGTCGACCGTCTGGCGATCCGCACCTATATCTCTGAATTCGACACCATCACCATCCGCGAAGCCCTGCTGCGCGAGCGCTTCCGCGGTGGTCAAAGCTTCTATGTCGTCCCGCGGATTTCCGACCTGCATGAGATCGAAGATTTCCTGAAAACCCATGTGCCAGAGGTCAGCTATGTGGTGGCCCACGGCCAGCTTGCGGCGGGGGATCTGGACGAGAGGATGAACGAATTCTATGACGGCAAATATGATGTGCTGATCGCCACCAGTATTGTCGAATCCGGTCTAGATATCCCGACCGCTAACACGATGATCGTGCATCGCGCCGATATGTTTGGTCTTGCACAACTGTACCAGATCAGGGGCAGGGTGGGACGCTCCAAGACCAGAGCCTATTGTTATCTCACCACAAAACCCCGCGCACCCCTCACCCCGCAAGCCAACAAACGCCTGCGCTTGATGGGCTCGCTGGATAGCCTTGGCGCGGGGTTCAACCTTGCCTCGCATGATCTCGATCTGCGCGGCGCGGGCAATTTGCTGGGCGAGGAACAGTCCGGCCATATCAAGGAAGTCGGCTACGAGCTGTATCAGGCGATGCTGGAAGAAACGATTGCCAAGATCAAATCCGGCGAACTCCAAGGCCTAAGCGCCGTCGATGATCAATGGTCGCCGCAGATCAATCTTGGCGTGCCGGTGATGATCCCGGAATCCTATATCCCTGATCTGGATATCCGTTTAGGCCTCTATCGCCGCCTGTCCAGCCTTGCCACCAAGGTCGAACTCGAAGGTTTTGCGGCTGAACTCATCGACCGCTTCGGCCCGATCCCGAAAGAGGTCAGCACCCTGATGCTGATCGTGCGCATCAAGTCGATGTGCAAGCGGGCTGGGATCAGCCGTATTGATGCGGGCACCAAAGGCGCGACCGTGCAATTCCACAACGACAAATTCGCCAATCCGGCGGGGCTTGTCGAATTCATCAAGGCGCAAGGCCCAGCGGCCAAAATCAGCGGCAACAAGATTGTGCTGATGGGCGAGATGAAATCGGACTCTGACCGCATCAAGGGCGCGTTCAACATCGCACGGGATCTGGCGGAAAAGATCGTCAAGCCCAAGGGTTGAAGCGGCCATGAAAAAAACGCGCCCCGCAGAAGGACGCGCTTTCACAGATCGAACCTTCCTATCAGCGCTTGATCAACTGCATCAGCGCCAACGCGCAGGCCACAAACACCGCGACCCCTGCCATCAGCGGCAAAGCCGTGCCGTCAAACATCAACCCAACCGGCACCGCCAAGATCACCGAGGCCACCGTCGCCACCGATGTCATCACCGAAGCCGCCAAGCCAGCGATATGGCCCACAGGCTCCATCGCCAGCGCGTTCAGATTGCCCATCGTCATCGACATCATCGAAAACAGGCCAATGCTCCAGACGATATGCGCCGGAAACGCAAGCATTTCGGGCATAATTCCCAGCAGATTCAACGCCAAAAGCAGCAAGGTCAGCGCCAACACCGATGCATAGGCCATCATGATCACCGGACGCATCCCGATCCGCATCACCACGCGCGAATTGATGATACTGCCCGAAGCCGAGCCCAAAGCGATGAACGCAAACCACAACGGAAAGCTTTCCGCCCGATCAAAGCGTTGCTCAAAAATCCCCTGCATCGACGACAGGCTGCCAAACAACGCCGCCATCGTCAGGGTCTGCGCTGCAATAGAGACACGCACAATGCGGTGGGTGAACAGCTCGCGCGTCGAGGCCCAAAGTGCCGCCATATCCAGTGGACGGCGGTGTTCGACTGCCAAAGTCTCATGTTGCCGGAAGCCGAACCACAGCATGATCACCGCGACAATCAGGATATAGACCAGAAAAATGCTCTGCCAGCCCGCCAAAGCGATGATGCCTTGCCCCATCAGTGGCGCCACCGCTGGCACCATGATGAACACCATCATCACGAAAGACATGATCTTGGCCATCTCGCGGCCCTTGAACAGATCACGCATGATCGCCATCGACACCACACGGGCGGCGGCCACCGACATGCCTTGCAGCACACGGGCAATCAGCAGCGTTTCCAGCGAGTTGGCGAAGTAGCACGCCAAAGCCGTACAAACGTACAGGCCCGCACCGGCATAGATCACCGGCTTGCGGCCATAGGCATCCGACAACGGGCCAACGAACAACGTGCCAAGCCCCATGCCAAACACGAAAGAGGTGATCACCAGTTGCGCGCGGTTCGGCGCATCGGGCGAGAGGGCTTCGGCAATCTGCGGCAAAGCGGGCAGCATGGCGTCAATCGAGATCGCCACCATGGCAAACAAAGCGGCGGTCAGGGCGATGAACTCGCCCTGCGATATTCGTTTTGTCGGGGTCATTTCACTTACTTTCTGCGGCGGCCTTCGCCACCAATTCTTCAATCACTTGTGCCCAAACCTCAGGAGGCTGCGCGCCAGAGACGACATATTGTTGGGCGATCAGGAAGGTTGGCACCGCTGTCACACCTTTTTTGCGCGCATCCACGTCCCGAGCGCGCAGATCATCCAGATCTGCATCGGTGGCAAGCAGACGCGCCACAGCCACCGGGTCCATCCCCACTTCCTCGGCAATATCGCAAAGCTCCTCGCTATCGCCAATATCGCGGCCATCGCGCCAATAGGCCCGGAACAAAGCCGAGACCATCGCCGTCTGCTTGCCCTCAATCCCCGCCCAATGGATCATCCGATGCGCGTTCATCGTATTGGGCAGCATTTCCGGCTTATCCGGGTCCATCGCCACGCCCGCCTCTTTCGCAATCTGGCGCAGACGGTCATGGATCGCATCGACCTTAGCCTCCCCACCCAGACGCTTCGCCAGATAGGGGCGCTTTTCAACGCCTTCCGCAGGCATATCCGGGTTCAGCTGAAACGGATGCCAGGCGATAATGAACGGATGATCGGGGTGCGCCTCCAAAGCGCGGTCCAGATGGGCTTTGCCGATCAGGCACCACGGGCAAACCGGATCAGAGAAAATATCAAGGCGGATCATCGCAAAGGCTCCGAAAGCAAAGTGCCATTCAAACCGAATGGTTCAGTTCGATACCGCCATCCGCCCACAATCGCAATCCGCCATCCACGCACAGCCCTGTTGCATTGGTTGCACGCAAGGCGGCTATGCCGTATGGGAAAGCCATGTCCAGCGACCCAAAACGCATGATCCGTATCGCCAAAGAGTCCGGCCAAACCGTGCCGGAGCCGCTGGATTTGGGCATCCGGGTGCGTGAGTTGCGCAAAGCCAAGGGCTGGACGCTGGAGCAAGCCTCGGTCCAAGCCGGCCTCGCGCGCTCCACCCTGTCGAAGATCGAAAACGGCCAGATGTCGCCGACTTACGATGCACTGAAAAAACTCGCCCAAGGCATGGCGATCTCGGTGCCGCAGCTGTTCACGCCTGCGCAAGCCCCACAAGTGTCGGGCCGCATCGTGGTGACGAAATCCGGTGAGGGGCAGGCCCATGCCACCACCACTTACGAGCATGAACTGCTGGCAGGTAGCCTCACCAAAAAGCAGATGTTGCCCTACCGCGCCACCATCCGCGCCCGCGCGATGGAGGATTTTGACGGCTGGGTGCGGCATGAGGGTGAGGAATTTCTCTACGTGCTCACCGGGGTGATCCGGCTGTACACCGAGTTTTACGAACCCGTCGATCTGCGCCGCGGCGACAGCGCCTATTACGATGCCTCAATGGGGCATAATGTGATCAGCCTGTCGGAAGATGATGCGACCATTCTTTGGGTCACCTCGCTGGCGTAAGGCCAAAGCGGTTAAAAACTCTGCGGGGCAGAGTTTTCCGCTTTGTTGGGCGTAAGGCCGAAGGCCTTCGCACAAGGGGCGTCATCCAACAAACCATCGTTTGCAATCTGGCCGCGCCTGACTGGGCTGGCGCATTTCGCGCCTGCCGAGGGCAGGCAGGCGCGGCCAGATTTGTCTGCGGCCAAATCTGGCAAGACAAACCCGCCTGCTCCCTTGACCCTGCCGTTTGAACCATATCACTGTGGCGCAGGGGAGAAGTTGATGCGACTGGCTTTGCTGACCGATATCCACGCCAATCGCGAGGCGTTTGAGGCTGTCTTGGCAGACCTCGCACAGCGCCAAATAGACCGCTTGGTGTTCCTCGGCGATATTGTGGGTTACGGCCCCGATCCCGGCTGGTGCATTGATCAGGTGGAATCACAGGTCGCCAAAGGCGCGATAGCCCTGCGCGGCAACCATGACCGCGCCGTAGGCACCGCCGACAATATCCTGAACAGCAATGCCCGCCGGGTGATCGACTGGACAGTCAACCGCCTGAACGCGCGACAAAAACTGTTTCTGTCCGAGCTGCCGCTGACGGTCGAAGATGGCGATACTTTGTTCACCCATGCCTCGGCGAATGACCCCGCCGATTGGATCTATGTCACCAGTGCTGCCAACGCCCGCCCCAGCTTTCTGGTCTGCGATGCGCGGCTGATCTTTTGCGGCCATGTTCACCGTGCGGCACTGTATAGCTGCGATCTTGTCGGCCGCGTCACCCATCTTGAGATCGCCCCCGGCAACCCGATGCCGCTCTTGCAATCGCGCCGCTGGCTGGGCGTGATCGGTTCTGTCGGTCAGCCGCGCGATGGCAGCACCTTGGCAAGCTACGCCATCCTCGACCGCACCCACAACGAATTGACCTTCCGCCGCGTCGGCTATGATGCCACCACCACCGCGCGCAAATCGCGCGAGGCGGGTCTGCCAGAGGCGCTGGCGCAGCGTCTGATGAAGGGGATTTGAATGTCGGTGCGACCACATCCGGGCTTGGAAATCAACGGCTTCACTTTGGGCGAGCAGTTGCACAAAGGCGGTTTTGCCACGATCTGGGATGTGACTCATGCCTTGTATCGCACCCCAATGGTGATGAAAGTCCCCACCATTCTGGATGGCTACGACGGCCCGACCATCGTGGGGTTTGAGGTCGAACAGATGATCATGCCGCGCCTGTCGGGCATTCATGTGCCGCGCGTGATGGGGCAGGGTGATTTCGCGGTGATGCCCTATATCGTCACCGAACGCATCCCCGGCAACTCGATGTTCCAGTATTTCAAACGCGCGCCGCGCCCGGTGGCCGAGGTGATCGAACTGGCTGCCCGCATGGCCGAAGCCGTGCATGACATCCACCGCCAGCATGTGATCCATCTGGACCTCAAACCCGACAATTTCCTGCAGCGCCCCAGCGGTGAGATGGTGCTGATCGACTACGGCCTGTCGCGCCACGACCAGTTGCCCGATCTACTCGCCGAAGAATTCACCATCCCGATGGGCACCTTCCCCTATATCGCGCCGGAACAATTCCTGCGCCAAAGGGGCGATCTGCGCTCCGACCTCTACGCCTTGGGCGCGATGATCTACGAACTGGCGACGGGCAAGATGCCGTTTGGCCAACCGGAAAAGCTGTCTCAGGTCAAACAACGGCTGTGGCGCGACCCGGTGCCCCCCCGCGCCATCCGCGCCGATATTCCCGAATGGCTGCAAGAAATCATCTTGCGCGCGTTAGAGGTTGATCCCGCCAACCGCTACCAGTCCGCAGCCCAAATGATCTTTGATCTGGCGCATCCGATGCAAATCCGCCTGACTGCACGCGGCCATAAAACCCAACGCGACCCCGCGCTGACTGTCTTCAAACGCTGGCGGCAGATGCGCAACCTGAAGGCCTTCGCAGCCCCGCCCTCGGTTGCCGCCCAAATCGAGCGCGCACCGATCCTGCTGGTCGCCGTCGATCTTGCCCCCGAAGCCGAACCGCTGGCGCAAGCGATCTATCTGCAAATCAAACGGATGCTGGTCAACCGCCCCGATGCCCGCGTGGCCTGTGTCAACGTGATCAAGACTGCACGGCTAGGGATTGATCCGACCACCGACGCCGCAGGCACCAACCTGCACGTCGCGCGGCTGGTCGGTCTGAAAACCTGGGCCGAGGGCATTGATCTGACCGATGATCGTTTGACCTATACCATTCTGGAAAACACCGATCCGGCAACAGCGATCATCGACCATGCCGAGGCCAACCGCGCCGATCACATCCTGATGGGCGCGCGCGGCCATTCCAGCACGCGGCGCTTCCTCGGTTCCGTGTCGGCGAAAGTGGTGGCCGAAGCCGCCTGTTCGGTCACGGTGATCCGGTTGCGCGATCAGCAACCGGAAGCCTAGTTAAACCAACCGCCCACCCGTTGCGCGCCCGCCGAGACATCGCGCCCGACGCCGTCCACGGTCGCACAGCCCGCCAGTGCGCCCAGCACCACAATCATCATCAGCTTGCGCATCGGTCTACTCCTGATACCACCAGACCTCGGGCTGAAACCCCGGCCAGTCGCCGTAAATTGGCAATTTTGCAGGGAAATGCAACTGCTTGGCATGGGCGATGCGGCCAATATTTTGATACCACACCGGCAGGAAATAACGCCCCGTGGTCAAAACCCGGTCCAGCGCCTGCACCGCCGCGACAAAATCCGTCCGATCCGTTGACGACAACATGGTCTGCACCAGCCCATCCACCGCCTTCGAATTGACCCCCGCCCTGTTGCGCGACCCCGGTGCCTGCCCTGTGGCCCCATCCCAATAGAGCAACTGCTCGGTCCCCGGCGACAGCGACAGCGCAATCAGCTGCTGCGTCATGTCGAAATCATACAGGTTCGTCCGCTCGGTATATTGCGCCGCATCCACCGTGGTCAGCTTGGCCTGTATGCCCACCTGCGCCAATGCCTGAATATAGATATTGGCGGCGGCGATATAATCATCCGCACCATTGGTCAGCAGGATTTCAAACGTGAATGGCACCCCCTTGGCATCCTTCAACACCCCATCCTGCACCGTCCATCCCGCCGCTTCTAACAGCGCATTCGCCTTGCGCAAATTCGCCCGGTTGGCGGGTTTACCGTCCGAGACGGGCAGGGCATAGCCCTCCATCGCCCCCGGCAACAGATCGGCCTTATAGCTCTCCAGCAAAGCCAGAACCTTGCCCTGCGCCGGGTTCGCCACATCACCCGCCAGTTCCGAGTTGCTGAAATAGCTGGTGATTCGCGGCACTGCCCCGCCATTGATGGTCTGGTTGATCAGCTCGAAGTTGAACACATCCAGCAGCGCCTCGCGCACCCGCCAATCGGCAAAAATTGGCTTACGGGTGTTGAACACAAAGCCGTCAATCCCCGAAGGTCGCTGATGCGGGATTTCCGATTTCACCACATCGCCCGCCACCACCGCAGGGAAGCCATAGTTCTGTTGCCATTTCATCGGATTGGTTTCGCGATAACTGCTCAGATCACCCGACTTGAACGCTTCAAAATGCACGTCCGGGTTGCCGAAATACTCCACCCTGATCTCATCGAAATTATGCATGCCTTTGTAGAAGGGCAGATCGCGCGCCCACCAATCCGGGTTCTTCTTATAGCTGACAAAGCGCCCGGCCTCGAACTTATCGACCACGTAAGGCCCCGACCCAATCGGCGGCTCCATCGTGGTGGCACTGAAATCCTTGCCCGCCCACTGCGCTTTCTGCAAAATAGGCCGCATCCCCAGCAGCAAAGGCAGTTCCCGGTTCTCTGCCCCAAAGGTGAACTTCACCGATCTGTCACCAGTTTTCTCGGCCTTCGCGACCGCCTTATACGCCGGCGCATAGCGCGGATTGCCCAATGTTCCCAAAGTCTCAAACGACCACAGCACATCTTCCACCGTCACCGGGCTGCCATCCGAGAACTTCGCCCCCTCACGCAAAGTAAATTCAACGTAGCTGCGCGCTGCATCCGTCTCGACCGATTCGGCCAGAATCCCATACAGCGAGAACGGCTCGTCAAAGGATCGCCCCAAAAGCGTCTCGGTGGTGAACAACGAGATCCCCGTTGGCGCGCGGCCTTTCAGGATGAACGGGTTCATCGAATCGTAACTGCCGTTCTCGCCCATCACGATGCGCCCGCCCTTCGGGGCATCCGGGTTGGCATAGGGCAGCGACACAAAATCCGGTGGCAGCGCAGGCTCGCCATACATAGCTATGCCGTGCGTGGGTTCAGCCTGTGCGAATCCCCCCCCGAATCCCACAACGGAAACCAGTGCCAGACCAAGCCCAAAGCTGCGCAAAAGTGCGAAAAAATCCCGGTTCATTCTGGCAACAATCCCCCAACGCCTGCATTTATTGAGCCCCAACCTATGCGGGCAATCCAACCTTTTCAAACTTTTAACTTGGAGTGCGCCCGCAACAGGGCTATAAGATACCTACTGCTCGATAGGTTTCTTGCCTGTATGAAACCTGCCTCAATAACTTAACGCCCGCTTCGTGCGGGCGTTTTTTTTTGGGCTTTGGGCTTCCCTTCGCAGATGCAGCATATAGCCTTGCCACAAATCAGGAGGCTGTCATGCTCAACGGAAAACGCGCCATCATCACCGGGTCAAACTCTGGCATCGGTCTGGGTGTGGCCGAGGAACTGGCCCGCGCAGGCGCAGATGTGGTGCTGAACAGTTTCACCGATCGCGCGGAAGATCATGCCTTGGCGGCTGATCTGGGCAAACGGCATGGTGTTGCGGCCAGCTATATCGCCGCCGATATGTCGAAGGGGGCGGATTGCCGCGCTCTAATCGAGAAAGTCGGCGGCTGCGATATTCTGGTGAACAACGCAGGCATCCAATTCGTCGCCCCGATTGACGAATTCCCACCCGAGAAATGGGATCAGATCCTCGCGATCAACCTGACCTCGGCCTTCCACACCTCTGCCGCCGCTTTGCCGGGGATGCGCGCAAAAGGTTGGGGACGCATCGTCAACATCGCCTCGGCACACGGGTTGACTGCCAGCCCGTTCAAATCCGCCTATATCGCCGCCAAGCATGGTGTGGTCGGCCTGTCGAAAACCGTCGCTTTGGAAACCGCAGGGCAGGGCATCACCTGCAACGCCATCTGCCCCGGCTATGTGCTGACGCCACTGGTTGAGGCGCAAATTCCGGGCCAGATGAAAGTCCACGGTATGGACCGCGAGACGGTGATCCGCGAGGTGATGCTTTTGCGTCAACCGTCCCGCCAATTCGCCACCGTTGAACAAATCGGCGGCACCACGGTCTATCTCTGCTCGCCTGTCGCAGATCAGGTGACAGGCACGACAATCTCGGTCGATGGCGGCTGGACGGCATTGTGAACGGTAGGGTGCGTGCTTGCACGCACCGCCCAAAGGTTAACATAAGATGAACGCCGCCCATCTAAGCCATTGAAATCATGTAATCAGCAACCCTGTCCACGCGTGGACAGCGGCTATCTGGCCGCAATCGCCGCCAAGGCTTCTTTCGTCTGCGGATAGACCAACCCCGCCGAGACGATCATCTTAACCGCCTCATCCGCCTTCATATCCAGAAAAATCACGTCCTTTTCCGGCACGAACAACAGCATCCCTGAGGTCATCGGGGTGAGGCCCACAAACACCGCCACCATCGGCGTGCCCCCCGGCAATTTCGCGGCAATCTCGCCCTTCGGGGTCGTCGCCACCATCCCCACCGCCCAGTAACCTTCACGGGGGAATTCAACCAGACAGGTCCGATCGAAACTTTTCTCAGACTTCGCAAAGAACGTCTCGGTGATCTGTTTCAGCCCGGAATACACCGAGCGCACCAACGGCACGCGGTCCACCACCGTCTCAGCCTGCCGCATCACGGTGCGCCCGATCAAGCCCCGCGCCAGCCAGCCCACCAGCGCCGTGAACACCAAAAACACCAGCACGCCGACGCCGCGCACTGGAAAGTTCACATCCGGGCCAAACCAGCGATGCAGCAACGCTTCAGGCTGATAGTTGTGCGGGATAAGCGGCAATATCCAGCCGTCGATATAGCCAATCACCCCCCAGACGACATAGATCGTCAGGCCCACCGGCAGCACCACCACCAGCCCGGTCAGAAACGAGGCACGAAAACCAGCAAACATTGAGCGGCGCGGGGCAGGGTCAGCCATGAAGTCTCCTAGGTTTGACGGCAACCTAAGCAGCCGCCCGCGCCATCACAATGGCCTTAGCCGCGCTGCGCCACAATTTCGCGCGCAATCGCCGCCCCCAGTCGCGCGTTGTTCAAAACAAGGGCGATGTTGGAGGCAAGTGATCGGCCCTCGGTCAGCTCAAATATCCGCTGCAACAGAAACGGCGTGACTTCTTTCGCGGCGATACCCTGCGCCTCGGCCTCAACCAGCGCCTGCTCAATCGCCGGATTGATCTCATCACGCGGGATTTCATCGGCGAGTGGGATCGGATTGGCCACCAACTGCCCGCCGGGCAGCCCCAACCGCGTTCGCATCATCTGCGCCGCCGCAATTTCGGCCGCCGTATCCATCCGCAACGGCGCTTTCAGCCCCGAATCCCGCGACCAGAACGCCGGAAACGCATCCTGACCGAAGGCAATCACTGGCACCCCCTTGGTTTCCAGATATTCCAGCGTTTTTGGCAGATCGAGGATGGCCTTTGCCCCCGCTGCGATCACGGTCACTGCCGTTTCGCCCAGTTCCGGCAGATCGGCAGAGATATCAAACGAGGTTTCCGCGCCGCGATGCACGCCGCCAATGCCTCCGGTGGCGAACACGTCAATCCCGGCCAGACGCGCACAGATCATCGTCGCGGCCACCGTCGTCGCGCCAACTGCGCCTTTGGCGATACAAGCCGCAATGTCGGCACGCGAGATTTTCATCACCTCTTGCGCTTGGCCCAAAGCACCCAGCTGTTGATCGGTCAGCCCGATCATAATCCGCCCATTCATCACCGCAATCGTCGCCGGCGTTGCACCATGGGCGCGCACTTCGGCCTCTACCGCGCGGGCGGCTTCGACGTTCTGCGGAAACGGCATCCCGTGGGTGATGATGGTGGATTCCAGTGCCACGATGGCGGTGCCAGCGGCACGGGCGCTGGCTACTTCGGGCGAGAAGCTGAGCAGATCGAGGGTCATGACGGTTGTTCTCCTGAAACATAGGTGGCGGCGGCGGCCAAGGCGGCGGCGAGCGCCACCTCTCGCGCGCATCCTTGACGTTCGGCGACGATATGCGCCGCCATAAAGGTATCGCCCGCACCGGTAATGCGTGTGACCATCACCGGCGGCGGTGCTGCGGTGATCACACCTGCACCGCGACGCCCCTCGGCACAGGCTTTGCCGCCGTTTGTCACCAGCACATGCGACGCGCCATGCGAAAGCAGGCCTTCGGCGGCCTCAGCGGCGGTGTCATAGCGGGCATGGCCGATCAGACTCGCTTCTTCAAGGTTGACATACAGCGTGGCGCGCGGATGGTTCAGCAGTGGCAGCAAACGTTCAGCCTTGCCGGGGCTGGCCGGGGCCACACGCAGATCAGCGCGGGCGAACAGCGGTGAATGGGCGATCTCGGACAACAGTGCAACAGTCAGATTGCCATCCAAAGCCACCATGCCGGACCACGGATTTGCCGCCGAGCCCAGCCGACCATTGGCGAGGGGCCGCAATATCTTATCGCCAGCCGCCTCCAGTGAATGCGCGTCAGCGATTGCAGCGATCAGGCCATTCGCGCCCTCAATCGCCATATAGATGTCGGTCGGCAGGTCTTCTGATCGGTAAAGGTGATCTGTCACCATGCCCATGCGCTGACAGGCGGCGATCAACTCTTGGCCTTCCTCGTCTTGGCCCACGGCAGACAGCAGGGCAGGGGTCAGACCAAACCGGCTGAGCGTCATCGCGATATTCATCGCCACCCCACCGGGCAGACGGGCGATCCGCCCCGGCACGTCAGAGCCAAGCCGCATCGCAATCGACGAGCGGCCAATGATGTCCCATAAAACGGACCCGATGCAGAGGATGTCTGGTGTCATGGTGCCGTCATCGCAAAGTTGGCGCGGAAACTCAAGCCGCGCCTAGGCTTGCCCGATCCGGTTACATTAGGCTTGTCCCATCCGGTTCCAGGCATCCAGACCTGCCACCTTATAGGCCTCGGCCAAGGTCGGATAGTTGAAGGTGTTCTCGACGAAGAAATCCACCGTGCCATGCAGGTTGATCACCGCTTGGCCGATATGGATCAACTCGGTCGCCCCTTCGCCGACGATATGCGCGCCGAGCAAGCGACGGGTGTTCACGTCGAAAATCAGTTTGAGGAACCCAGCCGCCACCCCCATGATATGCCCACGCGAGGTTTCCCTAAACCGCGCGATGCCACATTCATAGGCGATGCCCTGCGCGCGCACTTGTTCTTCCGACAGACCAACGGTGGAAATCTCGGGCACTGCATAGATGCCATAGGGGAAGGTTTCCGGCGGTGGCGGCAGGGTGATGCCAAAGGCATGGCAGGCGGCAACCCGGCCTTGCTCCATCGAGGTCGAGGCGAGGCTCGGAAACCCGATCACATCACCCGCCGCATAGATATTCGGGGCAGAGGTCTGAAACGTGTTTGGATCCACCTTCAACCGCCCCCGGCTGTCCACCTCAATCCCCACCGCCTCAAGGTTCAGTGAACCGACATTCCCCGTCCGCCCCGCCGCATAAAGCAGCATTTCGGAATGCACCCGGCGGCCATCGGCCAGCGTCACGTCGACGCCAGAAGCACCCGAGGTGATCTCTTTGATGCCCGCGCCAAGTCGGATGCTCATCCCGCGTTCGCGCATCTGATGGATGAAATCATCGCAAATCTCACGGTCGATGAAATCAAGGATGGTATCGCGCGACTCAATCAGCGTCACTGGCACATCCAAGGCTGAGAAGATCGTGGCATATTCCACCCCGATCACACCGCCGCCGATCACCGTCAGGGTGCGCGGCAGCTTTTCCAATTCCAGAAATTCATCGCTGTCAAACACGCGGGTCTTGTCAAACGGCACATTGTCAGGCCGATGTGGCCGGGTGCCGACGGCGATCAGCGCATGTTTGAAGCCAACTTGGCTGACCTCGCCCGCCTCGGTGGTCAGTTCCACCTGATTTGGCCCAACAAACCGCGCTGTGGCAAAGATGCTTTGCACCATGTTGCGCATGAACTGGTGCTGCAACACCTCAACCTCGTGATCGAGGGTCTTGTGCAAGCGCTGCACCAGATCAGAGGCCTGAATATCCTGCTTCACCCGGTAACCCCGGCCATAAAACCCGCGCTCGCGCCAGCCCGACAGGTTCAACACCGTCTCACGCAGGGTCTTTGACGGGATCGTTCCGGTATGCACCGACACCCCGCCCAACCGCCGCCCCTTATCCACCACCAGAACCGATTTGCCCAGCTTGGCCGATTGCACCGCAGCCCTGCGCCCCGCAGGCCCCGAGCCGATCACCAACATATCCACCTGATCCATCTGCACTCCCTTGGGCTTTGGGCAAGCAAACCGACTTTCCCGGTACTGCGCAAGCGCGGTGCCACAAGATTGCTGGTTTTCCACGGTTTTCTTTATGCGACAGAGATGACGCATTCATGATAAAATCCCAGCACTCAATCGAAAACCAAGGGGGCTGACATGCACAGCAAGGCGCGTCATCTGCGGAGCGATATTGGCGATCAGATATTTCTGACCGACGGCGGTATGGAAACCGTGATGGTGTTTCACGAGGGGATTGATCTGCCGCAATTCGCCTCATTCACTCTGCTGGACAGTGCGGAAGGCCGCGCGGCGCTGACCAAGTACTACACCGCGTTTTTGGATGAGGCCGCAACCCAACGCGCAGGGTTCGTGCTTGATACCGCAACTTGGAGGGCCAGTTCGGGCTGGGGGCAGGTGATGGGGCTTGAACCTGCGCGGATTGACGCGATCAACCGCGAAGCCGTGGCGCTGGTGCAGGGTCTGCGGGCGGAACGGCCACGGCAAGCAATCCTGATCAACGGCGTGATCGGCCCACATGGTGATGCCTATGCGCCTGATCATGTACTGTCGGCTGAGACCGCGCAAGAATATCACCGCCGTCAGGTCAATGTTCTGGCCGCCGCTGGCGTTGATCTGATCAGTGCGGTGACGATTTCCTCGCTTGGCGAAGCCATCGGCATTGCCAAAGCCGCAACCGAGGTGGATCAGCCGGTGACATTGTCGTTCACCGTGGAAACCGATGGCCGCCTCATCTCTGGCATGAGCCTCGCCGATGCGATTCACCGTACCGACGATGCCACCGATGCGGCACCGCTCTGGTATGGCATCAACTGCGCCCATCCCGATCACTTCCGCGATATTCTGCGCGGCGATTGGGTTAACCGGATCGGGTCGGTGCGCGCCAATGCCTCGCGCCGCAGTCATGCCGAGCTTGACGAGTCGACCGAGTTGGATGATGGCGACATAGCCGAGCTGGCACAGGATTATCACCAGCTTTTGCATATGCTGCCGGGGTTGCATGTGCTGGGCGGTTGCTGCGGCACCGACCTGCGCCATGTCGCGGCAATCGGGCGCAGTTGTTTGCACCATCAGCACTGACCGAATAGGGCAGGGCGCAGACACTATCTGCTTGCATCCCGCCAAACCCTGCCCTATACGCCCCCCACTTCACAGGTGAGGCTTGGGCTTTGCGGGGAGAAATCCCGTAAACTCCGCCGGTTGGACCGCAAGGTCTAAGACAGTTTCGCCGAGGATTAAACCGGAAAAGGATAAGACATGGCTCTTCCCGAGTTCTCCATGCGTCAGCTGCTTGAAGCAGGCGTTCACTACGGCCACCAGACCGCACGCTGGAACCCCAAAATGGGCCCGTATATCTACGGCGACCGCAATGGCATCCACATTCTCGACCTGACGCAGACCGTTCCCTTGCTGGATCAGGCGCTGAAAGTCGTGCGCGATACCGTCGCCAAGGGCGGCCGTATCCTGTTCGTTGGCACCAAGCGCCAAGCACAAAAGCCGGTGGCCGAAGCTGCCGAGCGTTGCGCACAATTCTACATGAACCACCGCTGGCTCGGTGGCACCCTGACCAACTGGAAAACCGTTTCCCAGTCGATCGCACGCCTGAAAACCATTGATGAGCTCTTGGGCGCAGGCGGCGAAGGCCTGACCAAGAAAGAGCGTTTGATGATGGAACGCGACCAGTCCAAGCTGCAAGCCTCGCTCGGCGGCATCCGCGAAATGGGTGGCACCCCGGATCTGATCGTTGTGATTGATGTTGGCAAAGAAGATCTCGCGATTCTTGAAGCGCAAAAACTGGGCATCCCGGTCGTCGGCATCGTCGACACCAACAACTCGCCCAAAGGCGTCACTCACGTGATCCCCGGCAACGACGACGCCGCCCGCGCGATCCAACTCTATTGCGAACTGATCGCCAAAGCAGCTTTGGACGGTATGTCGGCACAAATGGGCGCCGCTGGTATCGACCTTGGCGCTTTGGAAACCGCACCGGAAGAAGAAGCTATCGCTGACGCCTGATACGGGCAGTTACGCGACTGATACACGGCGGGGATAGGGGTTTACCTGCCCCCGCCGAACTCATTTCTAGATTTTCAGGAGACTGAACATGACCGTAACCGCTCAAATGGTTAAAGAACTGCGCGACAGCACCGGCGCAGGCATGATGGACGCGAAAAAAGCCTTGGTGGAAACCGAAGGCAACATGGAAGCCGCCGTCGATTGGCTGCGCACCAAGGGTCTGGCGAAAGCCGCCAAGAAAGCCGACCGTGTGGCCGCTGAAGGTCTGGTTGGCGTCGCCGTTTCGGGCGGTCGTGGCGTGGCTGTCGAGATCAACTCGGAAACCGACTTTGTCGGTAAGAACGCTGACTTCCAGGCGATGGTGCATAACGTCACCAAAACCGCTTTCCGCGCGCACAACGTCGAAGAGCTGAAAAACGCTGACCTCGCAGGCCAGCCGGTTCACATCGTGATCTCGGAAGCTGTTGCCACCATCGGCGAGAACATGAACCTGCGTCGCATGGCGTCGATCGAAGGCGATCACGTCGCAGCTTATGTTCACAACTCGGTCGCTGACGGTCTTGGCCGCATCGGCGTTCTGGTTGCGATCAAAGGCAGCGAGCACACCTTCGCCAAGCAAGTTGCCATGCACGTTGCAGCAACCAACCCCCTCGCTTTGTCCGAAGCCGATCTTGACCCGGTTGTGGTCGAGCGTGAATTGGCGGTGCAAACCTCCAAAGCATTGGAAGAAAACGCAGCTTCCGCCAAGCCGAAGCCCGATGCGGTGATCCAGAACAACATCATTCCCGGACGGATGAAGAAATTCCTCGCCGAGAACACCCTGATGGGCCAGATGTTCGTGATGAACCCCGACATCACCGTGGCGCAGGCCGCGAAAGATGCAGGCGTTGAGATCCTCGGTTTCGTCCGTATGGGCGTCGGCGAAGGCATCGAGAAGAAAGAAGAAGATTTCGCGGCAGAAGTTGCGAAAATGGTTTCGGCCTAATCTTTTCGACGGGTTTTAGGGCAGGGGGCTGGTGGCAACATCGGCCCCTTTGGCCCCTTTGCTTTTGACCACTATATGTTGTGGAAAATACCCCGAAACGGCACCAACAGCACAAGTCACTCCCAGCGGGGAAGAATTTGAACGCTGCGGCTGAGGCTTTCGCATTCGAGTAAAATTAAAAAGACGGCACAGCTCCGGGGGCCGTGCCGTCCTGCGCCGCACCACGGGGATGAGGATCAGCGCATCTGGTGGCATCACGGGCTCAATAAGCCGCAACGCCAGTCTGGGGCAGGGGGAGCGCCCCCAATTTGTGCAGGGATGTCCTGTCTGAAAATGCAAACCGACACCGCCTGCTGTCCCAAAGGCCGAAGCCTCCACTCACGGAACAAGGCTAGAATGTCAGCTTACGCAACGTCAGCCTAGTCGGGGAATCCTTACCTTGCAGCGACCGGAACCGGGCCCGCATCAACAGGATTGCGCTGAAAAATCAGGTTCATAAGCGCCGCT
This sequence comes from Pseudomonadota bacterium, assembly GCA_040387915.1. Lineage (GTDB taxonomy): Bacteria > Pseudomonadota > Alphaproteobacteria > Rhodobacterales > Rhodobacteraceae > Cypionkella. The sequence goes on along the minus strand of JAZKCV010000022.1, from coordinate 4,552 downwards.
TTCGCCACCGCCTGCGCCGTGGTGTCGACCGACAAAGTCTCGCGTGCCAGTCGCAGATGCTTCTCAATCATCGCCGCCGAAACCCCCATCAGCAGCGCCACATCCTGACTGGTCTTACCATCGGCGACCCATTCCAAAGCCTCACGCTGGCGGGTGGTCAAAGCCCGGCGGCGGTTGGAAAACGGCAGTTGGATCAGCCGCAGATGCAGCATATTAGCGACGGCGAGCAGCTCATCACGCTTCTCGGCAAACAGCGCATCTACGGCCTCGGCGCTGATGCCTTTGTCCGCGATCAACCCCATAGCGCCCTTAGCCCGCGTCGAGGTTTCCGGGAAACTGATCGAAATGCCCGCCGTGATACCCATAGCTAGGTTGTGCTTGACCGTCTCAGCTTCCTCAGCCGTCAGCTTACCCGCCAGCATCGCCTCATGCACCCAAGTCCAGGTGCAAGCGCCTTCATTGTTCTGCGCCCAGCGAAACGCCGGGGTTTTGGCGTAAAACCCGTTGCGGAAATAGCCCTTGGCATAGGCATCAGACCCCGTGGTCAGAAACAGCGCGTCATCCGGGTCGCCAATGGTGCGGCTGGAGCGAAACCGGGTGAAACCATAGTTCACCAACCCAAAGCCCAGCGAGGCAAAATACCGCGTCGCCAGCCGCCAGACGTCGTCGGCACTGGTGCTTTGCGCAATATTCACCAACAGCGCATAACCTGCTGTCACGTTTTGTCCTGTCCGGCTGTATCCCCGCACTGATCCATAGGCGCGAATCCGCCGCAAGTCGAGCAGAATGCAGGGTAGGGTTGTGCCCTAGGCTGTGGCCGCCGCCCGGATCGCCGCAATATTGACGCCGTAGGGTGCCGGATTACCCACCGAGCCGCCCTTGAACACGGCCGAGCCCGCCACCAGAACATCCGCGCCCGCCGCAACTACCAGTGGAGCCGTCTCTACCGTCACGCCGCCGTCAATCTCGATATGAATCGGGCGATCGCCAATCATCTTGCGCAAGGACCGCACCTTATCCAGCTGCGAATGAATAAACTTCTGCCCGCCAAAGCCCGGGTTCACTGTCATCACGCAAACCATATCCACCAGATCCAGCAGATGTGCGACGCCATCAATCCCAGTGCCCGGATTGATCGCGAGACCTGCCTTTTTCCCCGTCGCGCGAATGGCTTGCAAGGTGCGGTGTATATGCGACCCAGCCTCCAGATGCGCCGAAATCAGATCGGCGCCAGCCTCAGCAAACGCCTCAATATAGCTGTCCACCGGAGCGATCATCAGATGCACATCCATAAAGCCCTTGATATGTGGCCGGATCGCCGCACAGGTCGCGGGCCCAAATGTGATGTTCGGCACAAAATGCCCATCCATCACATCAACATGCACCCAATCCGCACCCTGATCCTCAATCGCACGACACTCCGCGCCAAAATTGGCAAAGTCGGCCGCAAGGATAGAGGGCGCAATCTTGATCTGGCGGCTGAAGGTCATGGCAGGTTCCATCTGGGGTAAGTTTCGGGTTCACATAGGCGTTTCAGTAGGTTTGGTCCAGTCCTAGATGGTATCTATATTACATAATATTGATTATAGGAATTATGTTACCGGGGCTTGTGGGCTTTACCACAACTAACGGAGTTTCTCATGGACCGTAGCCTGATTCTTCCTGTGATCATCAAAACCGTTCTTCCTGCGGCTCTGACTGCCTTTGGCACTGTCATGGCCGTTCTTTGGAACGACGGCTTTCTGGCTTTCTGCGGGGTGCATTAATGCCCCTCGCTGAAAACCGTGGCCCTGTCAGCACTTACGAACAAGCCCTCATGTGGCTTGTGCGCTTGTGGGCTGACGATTGGGCCACAAAACTCGACGCTCCTCAACTCCCGCCCGAAGCACAGCTTGTGGCGGATATGTTTTGGGCCACCGAAGTTTCTCTTCGGATGGCTCTGCGTCGTCGGTGCAAGGAACTTGACCGCATGGTCATGCCTGCACCTCCGCGCCGTCCCTTTGGGGGGCGCACATGGACCCGATAATCGGCGGCGCAATTATCAAGGGCGTCGCGGGTATCCTTGGTAAAGGGAAAACCCGGTCCCCCGGCCAAAATATCATCTCCCAAGTTAAGGGGGCGATGGAAGCTTCTCGGCGTTATGGGTTTAATCCCCTGACGCTGCTTCAATATGGCCAAACGGGCGGTTCCGCCCAAGGGGCTTCGCCCCCTCTCGCGTCCAATGAATTGCTTATGGGCGCGCTACAGGACGTGACCGACCTGACCACGGGTGAAACCGCGCAACGCCGTGCGGCCAACCAAATGGAACTCGACCTCGGCCAGATCAAGCTGGATCAAATGCGATCCGGCGTGGCCGCTGTCGGAATTGGGCCATCGCCGCTTGGCCTTCAGGCTTCTCCTGTGGTAACACCTCGTAATGTTGCCTTTTCTGGGGGGTTGGATGGTGAAGATGCAAGACGTTCTGTATTACTTACTGCTGGCGATGTGCCTCCCCCTGCTCCTTATCTTGATAGGGGTACTGGGCTTTTTGCTGCGGGCTTTCATCTAAAGCCTGCACCGGGCTGGTCCTCTGGACAGGCCTTTGAAAATGAATACGGCGAAACGCCGCTTTCATGGCCTTACGCTGGCCTTAAGATGTCCGCTGATGTCGGATATAATATCGGCAATTTGCAAACAGAAGCGGAAGTTGCTTTGCTTAAAATGCAGGGGCGTCCTGTGTTTTCGCTGGGCGGTCAGTATTTTAGTCAGCAACCTGATCCTGTGAAGCCGTTCCGTAAGCGGTCTTCCCAATCGTCAAAATCCTCAACCTCGCAGGTATCGCGATATAACTGAAAGGAAGCCATTCATGGCTCGTCAATCTACGTCTCCCGTTATGTTCAATCAGACTATCCGCAAGGATACGGCTGTTACCATGTCCTCGGCCCGTGCGGGCGTTGTTGTCCCCGCTGGTTATGTCCCGCTTCTCGCTGGCGATAGCGTCTCTGGCTCTGTCGGTATCGACATTATGCTCAAGGAAATGCCGAAACCTCTCCGCAATGCGGTGACGGCCAATATCCAAGCTTGGTTTGTGCCGAAGTCCGCACACCCCAAATTCGCGGGGCGTGATGAACTCAACCACGCCCGCACCGGGGCGGCTATCAAGACGCTCGGTGCTGCTGATCGGTCCCCTCCGACCTATTTCGACACTATCACGGGCGGTGCGAAAACGACGTTCGTCGCCTCGGATTTTGCAAAAACCCTCGGCTTGCACGTCGCGTCTGGCAAAGACGTTAATGCCGAACTGATCGACGCCTTTGTGCTCGTCTACAACTTCCGTCTGGCGGCGCATTCTTCGCGCCTTGCAAAACGCAACTACGCCACCGAAGCTATGGCGGTTGCCACCGCCCTGCCCCCGGCTTTTTGGCCGTCCTCCCGCTTCTCTAGCGTCGTTCCTGATTATGAACGCGCTCTTATTGTCGGCTCTCTCGATCTTGATGTGGCCGCTGGTCGGCTTCCTGTATCGGGTGTTGGCGTCGTCACGGCGGCGCAAGGTGCTGCCGCTGCGATTGCTGGCAAACAGACGGGCGATACCGTTTCAACCACGCGGACGGGTTGGGCCAGCAACGGGACAGGTGCTGGTCATGCTGATATGTTCATCAAGCAGGGCACAACTGGTTTTCCTGACGTTTGGGCCGAAATGGCTGGCCAGTCTATCAGCACGACGCTGGCCGATATTGATAAGGCCCGCACTACTCAAGCCTTCGCCAAGCTGCGTACGGCATATGCTGGCAATGACAGCACTGGCTTTGACAATGACGACACCATCGTCGCCCTGCTGATGCAGGGTATCCGGGTTCAACCAGATGACTTCAAACGGCCTTGGCTGCTTGATTCTGCCCGCGTACCAGTCGGCTTTGCCGAACGGTTCGCTACTGACGCTGCTAACCTTGATGACAGCGTTTCGCTGGGCGGTGCCCGCGCCACTCTTGCCATCAACGTTCCTCAAACTGATGTTGATGGCGTCGTGATCTTTACCATCGAGCTTCTGCCGGAACGCATTGATGAACGCATGTCGGATGAGTGGCTCTATATGACCGCGGAATCTGAACTGCCCAACGCTCTGCGCGATGTGCAACGCACCGAACCTGTGGATCTGGTTCTCAATCGCCGTGTCGATGCCAAGCACACCTCGCCCAATACGCTCTATGGCTATGAGCCTATGAACAACAAATGGCAGCGGGATTTCACCCGTCTTGGCGGTGATTTCTTCCAAGCTACCCCCGGTGCTGGTTGGACTGAAAACCGCTCTGCTTATCTGGCAAACCGAAATTGTCGATCCGACATTTTCCGGCACCCACTATCTCGCCCCTGCGCCTTTCCCGCATGATGTCTTCGCTGATCAAAACGCCCATGCGTTTGAATTCACTTGCCGTCACGCGCTCAAAATCGCGGACCTCACTCAAATCGGCGATGTTCTCGCTGAAAACAACGACGATTACGCCGCTGTGGTAGGAGCCTTGAATAGCCCCTAGATTTGTAGACGCGTTGCTTGGTAATTTTGGAAGCAGGGAGG
>JAZKCV010000021.1:0-15799 GCA_040387915.1 Pseudomonadota bacterium | reverse complement strand
CCCTTCCTTGGGGCGGTCTCTAATCGCAGATGGAGAAAAATCCCGTCGCAGGTCAGTTCCCCAAGGAGCCACGCGGGTCGTCTTCCATCCGAAATTGCCCTTTGGTCAGCCGCGGGAAGAACGTATGGCAAGCATGATGCGACAGGTGCGAAATAGATGACTTTGGAGCGCCGATTGGCAACGAACTTATAGCACGCTTCTCTGGCAGGGATTTCCATTCGATGCAGGCATGCCGACCAAATGAACGGAAAACTGCATCCATCTTGCCTGCGTGTGAGTCCTATAGATTTTTCGAGGAGCCTGAATTGTCAAGACGCTCCCTTCGGAAACGCAACACCCCAATACGAACTCATCGCGTCTCTGAAACGAGTGTCTCATTGGGGAGGCGCCAGCGATCTTCCAGATCGTAGGTTCAGGTAAATCTTGACAGTCATAAAACACGGACGTATTTGGTAACTACATAGTTACATACGACAGGCTTGGCCCGCTCCTCCAACATATTATATGACGGGAGGGCCGTAGACATATGGAGAAATCATGAAGGTATACGGCGTCCAGCATATTGGTTTCACGGTGCCAGACATGGCACAGGCAGTTACCTTCTTTGAAACCTATTTTGGTGGTGTGGTCTGTCTGTCGACGGGGAGGCTTGACGTTGATGACGTCTATATGGCGCGGCGCCTGGGTGTTCCCGGCGATCGCCGGATCGAAGACATCAAGGTTTTGCGGGTGGGCAACGGGGCCAATTTGGAGTTGTTTCAGTATTCCGGCGAGCCGAGCAATGATGAACCCCTGAAACGCAACAGTCAGTCCGGGGGGTATCACGTCGCATTTCAAGTGGATGACTGTGCCGCTGCCGCCGACCGTCTGCGCGCCGCAGGCATAGAGGTTTTGGACGGCCCGAACTATGTTGAGAGCGGCGTTATGCAGGGTCTGACTTGGTGCTATTTCAAAGCACCTTGGGGACAGTTTCTGGAAATTGTCAGCATGGATGGCCCACTCGGGGCTGAGCTGGCGGGCGGTCCTTTGCAATGGTCGCCGATTTCTGGGGCATAGTGGCAGCATGGCACAGGAAATCGTCATTACCGCCAAGCAAAGCTTTTGCCTTGAGCCCTATCAAGACGCCGTCCTCCAGCCCGGTGAAATTCGCGGACGCACGCTTTATAGCCTTGTCAGCCAAGGCACCGAATTGGGTTGGGCCAATGGCGACAGCTTTCCCATTCGCCCCGGCTATGCGGCGGTTTTTAAGGTGCAGGAAGTTGCTCCGGACGTGACCGATGTAAAACAAGGTGATCTACGTTTTGCGATGGGCTGCCATCGCTCGACCCAGACACACCCGGCATGGCAGACACTGCCAGTGCCCAAGGGTCTGGCCCTCGAGATTGCGGTGGTCGCCCGCTTGCTTGGCGTGACGATATCGACACTGATGACCACACGGGCGCGGCCAGGAGATCTGGTTGTGATCACAGGGGCTGGGCCGGTGGGCTTCCTTGCAGCGCAGCTTTTCCACGCTTTCGGCTATCGCGTGACGGTGATTGATCCCGACCCAGTGCGTCGGGCGCAGGTGGTGGCAAGCGGCATTGCCGATTGTCGCGCAGTGATGCCGTTGGAAGATGCTGACTTGGCGCGCAAAGTGGCCTTGGTGGTGGATTGCTCGGGCCACGAAGGGGCGGTGCTGGACGGCTGCAAGATTGCGCGGCGCATGGGCGAGGTGGTTCTGGTCGGTGTCCCATGGCGCAAGCTGACAGATACCACGGCGCATGACGTGATGAATGCGGTGTTCTTCAACCTTGTTACTCTGCGTTCGGGCTGGGAATGGCAGTTGCCAATCCAGTCGAAGGGCTTTGTTTGGGAAGAACTGCTCGAAGGCTATAACAATGCGCCCCACAGTATCATGGGCGGCTTCGCCCAAGCGCTGGATTGGTTGGCGGAGAATCGTTTTGCGCTGGACGGGATGTTTCATACCGCCCTGCCGAACGACCCGGCGGCACTTTACGAAAGCATCGCCCGACGCGAGATTGCTGAGCCATTTATCGTTCTGGATTGGGCCGGAGTTGATCAGACCTGAAAGAAAGCGACACCAATGATCCATATGATTCCGGTTCTGGCCTCTGCCACGGCGATGCAAATGCTGCAGGCGGCGATTGCCCATGCCGAAGCGCAAGGATGGAAGATCGCGGTTGCGATTGTCGACCCTTTGGGCGTAGCGCTAGCGACATGCCGAATGGATGCGGTGACGCCACCGATTTCTGATTATGCCTTGGATAAGGCGTATACAGCGGCCACGATGCGGCGCAGCACAGCGGCGTATTTTGAACGCATGGATCGCTCGCCAAGCTTGCGTCTTGGTTTAGCCAATCGTGACCGAGTTTTGGTCTGGGGCGGCGGTCTGCCAATTTTGCACGATGGCATCGTGGTGGGCGGCATCGGTGTGTCTGGTGCGCAGGATTTTGAGGATATCGCTTGTGGTCAGGCGGCTTTGGTTGCTGTTGGCCTTGCGACGCAACCCTAGTTCCCTAAGGCGCGACCAGCCGCAGGATGGTGTCGATGTTGAAGCGCAGGCGTTCTTCCAGCGCGTCTTTCGCCATCAGATCGCGCTCGAACACAATCGAGCCGGTGAAGCGGTTGGTCATGTAGTAGTATCCAATCGCCGCGATGGTGATGTTGAGCTGTACTGGGTCAATGCCGGCGCGAAACACCCCTGTTGCCACACCACGCTCCAGAATGTTTTCCACCATCGAGACGAACTTGCGGCTGTAGACCTTCACCACCTCTGATTTCCTCAGATGCTTGGCACGGTGCAGGTTTTCGCTGTTCACCAACGTGATGAATTCAGGGTTTTTCAGGTAGTAGTCGAAGGTGAATCGCACCAGTTTTTCCAGCGCCTGTTTCGGCTCGACATGGTCCAGTTTCAGCTTTTGCTCGGCGGTACGGATATCGACATAGGCGTTTTCTAACACAGTCTGGAACAGCCCCTCTTTGCTGCCAAAATAGTGGTAAATCATGCGCTTGTTGGCTTTGGCCTTCTCGGCAATGTCATCAACCCGGCCACCGCCTAAACCGTTCTTGGCGAACTCTTTCTTCGCGGCGTCCAGAATTCTGGCTTTGGTCGCCTCGGCGTCGCGGATGCGGGGCTTGGCTGCCGGGGCCGTAGGCTCGATATCCGTCGTCAAGGTTTGGTTCTCCGACACATGGGGTAGTGGCTGCCAGTCTTACACACAGCCGCTGGCCTGCGTCAAAGTTCTTCCTTGCAAAGCACCGAATTTCTGTTGCGAAAACGCTTGACTCGCGCCGATCTAAGAAAGTAACTAGATAGTGCGTTAATGAAGCGCGAAATCAAACCGTGCTCGGTGGGCATGCCAAAGCATATCCGCTGCAACTATCGCGAAACCGGCCACTCAGCGGTGGCAAAATGTGGAAAAGGGGAGGAACCTATGTCTACTTTCATCAAGGATTTTATCGAGCGGGAAACCGTAAGCCGCCGCAATTTCTTGCTGGCCAGTGCTGCCGGCATGGGGTCGATGGCGCTGCCGATGGCGTTTGGCAAAGGCGCTGCGTTTGCGGCGGAAAACCCGGCGCTGGCTTGGAGCTATCGTGACCGCGCCAGTGCCTACTGGAACGCCGTTGTTTCGGGCGGCGAGAATTTCGTCGAAAGTCTTGGCAAGACCAAGGCCGATATGACCAGCCTGATCAACGAAGGCTCGTCGGAAAAATCCTTGGCCGATATCAAGGCGTTCCTGGCCAAGAACTCGGGCAACTGCGCCATTGCTTGTGACGCCAATGACAGCCCGAACGCGCGGCCGGTGGTTGAAGCGGTGAAGGCAGCGGGCGGCTATATCTCGACGATCTGGAACAAGACCGACGATCTGCACCCGTGGGATATCGGCGACAACTATGTCAGCCATATGACTTGGTCGGATGAAAAACCGGCCGAGGATACCGCGCGCCTTCTGTTTGCCGCGATGGGCGGCAAAGGCGGCGTGGTGCATCTGGGCGGCATTCCTGCCAACAACCCGGCGGTGGAGCGCCTGAACGGCTTGCACAACGCACTGAAAGACTTCCCGGAGATTGAGCTGCTGGACGCGCAGCCTGCCGATTGGGACACCACCAAGGCCGCGGAACTGATGGCCTCATTCATCACGCGCTATGGCGACAAAATCACTGGTGTGCATTGTGCCAACGACAACATCGCTTATGGCGTGCTGGAGGCTTTGAAGGCTGAAGGCATCGAAGGCATGCCGATTGTGGCCTATGACGGCAACCCGGAAGCCGTGCAAATGGTTATGGATGGCAAACTGCTCTGCACCGTTTTCACCAATCCGTATTGGGGTGGCGGTGTTTCCTTGGCCTTGGCCTATCATGCAGCGATTGGCACGTTCAAACCCTCGGAAGAGCCCAATGAGCACCGCGAATTTTATGGCCCGACTGTGATGGTGACCAAAGATGACGCGGCTGCGTTCAAAGCCAAGTACATGGACTCGATCCCGGTCTATGACTGGAACGACTTCTGGGGCCCGTCCAACGGCGGCATCGTTTACAAGTAAACAGGCTGGGGGCCGTCAGGAGGCGGCCCCCGATCTGACCACAATACTTAAGACGGACTGAGGGGGAGAACGGATTTGACAGGGCGTTTCACGCGCGAAGACGCAATTCGCTGGGCACCGCTGATGGTGCTGATTGCGTTGGTGATTTTGTTCACCGCCATCAACCCCAATTTCTTTGCGCTGCGCAACTTTGCCCGCATCGCCGTTGCTGCCGCCCCGGCGTTGATGGTGGCGGTGGGGGTGACTTTCATCATCCTGATGGGCTCTATTGATTTGTCGATGGAAGGCGCGCTGTCGTTTACGGCGGTGCTGTTTTGCTATGCTTTCGTCAAGTTCGGCGGCACTTTGGCGGCAGGCGGCTGGGTGGCCATCCCGCTGATATTGCTGGTGGGTGCGGCGGTCGGTATGCTCAACGGCCTGATCCATGTCAAGCTGCGCATCCCGTCCTTCATGGCCAGCCTTGCGATGGGGTTCGTGGCCACCGGGGCCACCGTGCTGTTGACTGGCGGCGGTATCGTCAAGATCGACGACGATGTGTTTCGCGGCTTGCTGACCCACCGCTTGCTGGGCTTTCCGCTGATGGTTTATGTTGCGGGTTTTTGTCTGCTTGTCGCCGCGTTCATCCAAACGCGCACCACGCTTGGTCGGAACTTCTATGCGGTGGGCGGCGGCGAGGAATTGGCGCATGCCTCAGGTCTGAACGTCAAACGGGTGCGGGTCGCGGGCTTTACGCTGGCCGGGGTGTTCTACGCTGTGGCGGCAATCTTGCAGGTGGCCAAGCTTGGTCAGGCGGAATCCGTCACGGGCGCAAATTTCATGTTCATCTCGATCACCTCGGTGGTGGTCGGTGGGGTCGCGCTGTGGGGCGGTGTTGGCGGTGTCTGGAACGCGCTGGTGGGGGTGTTGATCGTCAACGTCATCAACAACGGCATGGTGGTGATCGGTCTGCCCGACTACGTCCAAGACGGCATGTTGGGCCTGCTTGTCATTATCGCCGTGGTGCTGTCGACCGACCGCCGCGCCGTCACTGTCGTCAAATAGGGGGCGTGCATGTATCAACTTGCAAAGGTCGACAAGAAGTTTCCCGGCGTTCATGCGTTGAAGGCGGTGGATTTTCAGATTGGTCGCGGCGAGATTGTCGGGCTGGTTGGCGAGAATGGTGCTGGCAAATCTACGCTGATGAAAGTGCTGTATGGCGCCTATCAGCCCGATGGCGGCCAGATCACGTTGGATGGCAGATCAGTCCGCTTCGCCAATCCCCGCGCTGCGATGGAGCAGGGCATCGGCATGGTGTTTCAGGAACAATCGTTGATAGCCAACCTGACCGTGATGGAGAATATCTTTCTGGGCTACGAGCAACAGTTTGTCCGCTTTGGCGTGATCAACTGGAAGGCCATGGCTGCCGCTGCCTCGGCGCAACTGGCCAAAGTGAAGCTGACGATTGATCCGGCCACTGTCACCTCGGCACTATCTTTTGCGCAGCGCCAACTGGTGGAACTCGCCAAAGTGCTGACGCTGGAAGAACGCGTGCCAGGCAATCTGGTGATCTTGCTGGATGAGCCGACCTCGGTTCTGGCCGAAGATGAGGTGAATCTTCTGTTCAAACTGGTGCGGGAACTGACCTCGCGCGCCTCGTTCATCTTCGTCTCGCACCGGATGGACGAGGTGATGGAGCTTTCTGACCGCATTTATGTGATGAAAGACGGCGCTGTCGTTGATGTGGTCACGCGCGGCGAAAAGTCGGTCGAACAGATCCAGCACAAGATGGTCGGGCGCAACGTCGATAAGGAATATTACCGCGAGCACCGGCAGCAGCCGTTCGATGCGTCGAAGGAAGTGGTCAAGCTGGAAAGCGTCTCGTTGCCTGGTCGGATCAATGACATCAGTCTGACCCTCCACCGGGGCGAGGTGTTGTGTCTGGTGGGCACCGAGGGGTCGGGCCGCGAGGCGATCTTGCGCACGATTTATGGGATGCGCACGCCTTTGGCGGGTAAAGTGACGATCAAAGGACAGCAGATCACGCAGTTCACCCCGCGCAACGCGGTGGCGCAGGGCGTGGGCTATGTCCCGCGTGAGCGCAAGGTTGAAGGCATCGTGGCCGGCATGAATGTCTATGAAAACATGACCCTGTCGCAGATGGGCCGCCATTCGAGCGCAGGCGTTTTACGCATCGCCGGAGAGCGGGCACTGGCGCGGGATTGGATCAGCAAGCTGTCGATTAAGGCGAGTTCCGAACTGGCTGATTGCGGCAACCTTTCCGGCGGCAACCAGCAAAAGGTGGTGCTGGCGAAATGGCGCTCGGGCGGGTCCGACATCATGCTGCTGGATCACCCAACGCGGGGCCTCGATATCGGTGCCAAGGAAGACGTCTACGACATGATCCGCGATATGTCGGAGGCGGGCGTCGGCATCGTGCTGGTGGCCGATACGCTGGAAGAAGCGATTGGTCTGTCACATTCGATCATCGTGATCAAAGACGGCGCGATCCAAAAGCGCTTTGACTGCACGCCTGGAGCGAAGCCTTCGCTCTTTGACCTTCTCCATTACATGATCTGAGGCACATATGGATTTGCAGCGTCTTAAACCGCATCTGCCTTGGATCACTTTGCTGGTTCTGGTGGCCGCCGTCGGCATCGTCGACGACACCTTCCTGCGCCCGGCAAACCTGCTGTCTTTGGCGGGTGACATCGTGCCGCTGTTCATCATGGCGCTGGGTCTGACCTTCGCGATCTATATCGGGGGTATTGACCTGTCGGCACAGTCGATGGCCAATCTGATCACGGTTGTCGCCTCGGTCTATCTGGCTCAGTTTGGCGGCTGGGTGGCACTGTTGTGCATTCTGGTCGGCTTTGGCTTTGGCTCGATCTCGGGATATGTCACCACAAAGCTGATGGTGCCGTCGTTCATCTCGACTTTGGCCGTGGGGGGCGTGGCGTTTTCGCTGGCGCAATATTTGTCCGGGCAAAAGGCGCTGAATATGGAAGCCGCACAGCGCGACGCGGTGTTTGGCTGGATGATTGGCAAGACCGGGCCGATCCCGCATGAGTTGTTCATTGCGGTCGCCCTGCTGGCACTGACGCTGTTCATCGAGCGTCGCACCACGTTGGGCCGCGCCTTGAAAGCAGTGGGCGCGGGTGAGCCTGCGGCGGCAGCCTCTGGCCTGAACGTCGCGCGCTACAAAATCTTGGCCTTTGCGATTTCGGGCGCATTGGCTGCCATCGCGGGCCTGCTGTTCTCGGTCAAGCTGTCGGGGGGTGCGCCGACGATTGCCAATGGCTTTCTACTGCCCGCCATCGTGGCTGTGCTGGTGGGTGGCACGCCTTTGACGGGCGGGGTGGGCGGGGTGCTGAACACCGCTATCGGGACGCTGATCGTCGCAGTCATCCGGGCCTCGATGCTGTATTTCGACATTCAGGCGACGCAGCAACAGATGGTGTTTGGCGTGGTGCTGATCGGGGCCATTGCGCTGACCATTGACCGCGCCAAGCTGCGCACCGTGAAATAGGGGCCGCAGATGAAAGCCGCCGTCCTGATTGCCCCGCAGCGCTTTGATCTGCGCGATGTGCCGATGCCGCAGATCGGCCCCGAGGATGCGCTGATCCGCGTCAGCCGCACCGGGATTTGCGGCACTGATGTGCATATCTTCAACGGCCACTACGCCGCTGACCGCTTGCCGCTGATCCCCGGTCACGAGTTTTGTGGCACGGTTGCGGCCTATGGTGCCAACGTAAAGCACCTGACCGAAGGTCAGCGCGTGGTGGCCGATATCAACATCGGCTGCGGCACCTGCTATTGGTGTCGCCGCAATGAAATCCTGAACTGCCCGGTGATGACGCAAGTTGGCATTGGCCGCGATGGGGCGTTTGCCGAATATGTCGCCCTGCCTGCGCGGCTGGTGATCCCCGCGCCCGAAGGCGTTGCTGATGCCGTGCTGGCGCTGACTGAACCCGTGGCTTGCGTGGTGCGCGCGGCGCGCAAGGCTCAGGTCAGCTTTGGCCAATCTGTCATGGTGCTTGGCGCAGGGCCGGTGGGAAACCTGCATGTGCAGATGATGCGGCTGGTGGGGGCCGCGCCGATCATCGTCGCCGATCTTTCGCCGGAACGCTGCCAGATGGCACTTGCCGCAGGCGCGGACGCGGCGATCAGCGATCCTGCGGCGTTGCGCGCCGAGGTGATGGCCCGCACCCAAGGCCGGGGTGCCGATATGGTGATCGAAAGCGTCGGCTCACCTCGGCTTTACGCCACCGCGCAAACCCTGATCCGCAAGGGCGGCCATATCGCCTTCTTCGGCCTGACTGGCCCCGATCAAACCTTACCCGTCGATATCCTGCGCACGATCCTTGAGGAAAACAGCCTGAAAGGTTCGGTCGCGGGCATGGGCGAGGATATGCACGACGCGCTGACCCTGCTGGCCCATGGCCGCTTCAAAATCGATGCCTTCACCGCTGCGAGCTACCCGCTGGATGACATTCAAACCGCGTTTGACACGCTGTCGTCCCGCCCCGCCGATCTGAAAACCCAAATCCTGCTTTAGACCCGAGGTTCCCATGGACACCCTGCGCCCGTTCCCGACTTTGCCCGCCACCCCGCGCGAGTTTGGCTTTTACATCGACGGTCAGTGGCAAGGCGGGCGCCCACTGTTCGAACGCGCCTCACCCGGACACGGCGTGCCTGTCACCCGCATCCCCAAATGCACCACCGATGATCTGAACGCCGCAGTCACCGCAGCTCGGACCGCCTTTGAAGACCGCCGCTGGGCTGGGCTTTCTGGTGCGGCGCGTGCGAGCGTGCTGCTGCGCGCCGCCGAAATCCTCAAGCGCCGCCGTTCCGAGATCGCCTATTGGGAGACTTTGGAAAACGGCAAGCCGATCACGCAGGCTATGGGCGAGATCGACCATTCAATCGCCTGTTTTGAGATCGGCGCAGGCGCTGCGCGGATGCTGCACGGCGACAGCTATAACAGTCTGGGCGACAATCTGTTCGGCATGGTGCTCCGTGAACCCATCGGCGTCGTCGGGCTGATCACACCATGGAACTTCCCATTCCTAATCCTGTGCGAACGGGTGCCGTTCATCCTCGCGTCGGGCTGTACATTGGTGGTGAAACCGTCGGAGGTGACTTCGGCCACCACTCTGCTGCTGGCCGAAGTGCTGGAGGAAGCGGGGCTGCCTGCGGGCGTTTACAACGTCGTGACCGGATCGGGCCGCGTGATTGGCCAAGCCCTGACCGAACATCCTGACGTTGATATGCTGTCGTTCACCGGATCAACTGCGGTGGGGCGTTCCTGCGTGCATGCGGCGGCGGACAGCAATTTCAAGAAACTCGGGCTGGAGCTTGGCGGCAAAAACCCGATCATCGTGTTTGCCGATGCTGATCTTGACGACGCCGCCGACGCCGCAGCCTTCGGGATCAGCTTTAACACCGGGCAATGCTGCGTCTCGTCCAGCCGTCTGATCGTTGAACGCTCGATTGCGGCAAAGTTCGAAGCCTTGGTTGCTGCCAAAATGGCGAAAATCCGCGTGGGTGATCCGCTTGACCCCGATACACAGGTCGGCGCGATCACCACCACCGCGCAGAACGATGTGATCCTGGGCTATATTGCCAAAGGCCAAGCCGAGGGCGCAACCCTTGTCATCGGTGGCTGTGTCAAAGACCTTGGCCACGGTCAGTATATTCAACCGACGCTGTTCTCGGGCGTCACACCTGACATGGCGATTGCTAAGGACGAAATCTTCGGCCCGGTGCTGTGCTCGATGGCTTTTGATACCGTTGAGGAGGCCATCCAACTGGCCAACGATACTGTCTATGGCCTCGCTGCGAGCCTGTGGACGAAAAACATCGACAAGGCCCTGACCGTCACCCGCCGCGTCCGCGCGGGGCGGTTCTGGGTCAACTGCATCATGGCGGGCGGGCCAGAAATGCCCTTGGGTGGCTTCAAACAATCCGGCTGGGGGCGCGAGGCTGGAACTTACGGGGTTGAGGAATACACGCAGATCAAATCCGTGCATATTGAAACCGGAAAACGCAACCACTGGATCGCATGATGGCCCGAAAATCTGAACTGGGCTTTGACTATGTGATCGTCGGTGGCGGTTCGGCGGGTTGTGTGCTGGCAGCGCGGCTTTCCGAAAATCCGTCTGCCCGCGTTTGCATGATTGAAGCGGGTGGCCGCGACACCAACCCGTTGATCCATATGCCAGTCGGCTTTGCCAAAATGACCACCGGCCCGCTGACCTGGGGTCTGATGACCACGCCACAGCGCCACGCCAACAACCGCGAAATCCCCTATGCGCAGGCGCGTGTGCTGGGCGGCGGCTCGTCGATCAACGCCGAGATTTTCACCCGTGGTCACCCCCGTGATTATGACCGTTGGGTGACTGAAGGCGCGGTGGGTTGGGGCGCTGCCGAGGTGCAGAAATATTTCCTGCGATCAGAAGGAAATACTATCATGTCGGGTGCTTTACACGGCACCGATGGACCGCTGGGCGTGTCAAACATCCCCGATCCGCAACCCGTCACGCGGGCTTTTGTGCAAAGCTGCCAAGAACTTGGCATCCCCTATAACCCTGATTTCAATGGCGCGTTGCAGGAGGGGGCAGGGTTCTATCAGACCACGACCAAAAACTACCGCCGTTGCTCTGCCGCCGTCGGCTACCTGCGCCCCGCCTTGTCGCGCCCCAATCTGACCGTGATCACCGGAGCCTTGGTTCTGCGCGTGGTCTTTGAAGGCAATCGGGCGGTGGGCGTGGAATATGCGGTCGGCAACGCACCCCAAATCGCGCGGGCCGAAAGCGAAGTCATCGTGACCTCTGGCGCGATTGGTACGCCGAAGCTGATGATGTTGTCCGGTGTTGGCCCGGCGGCGGAACTTGCCCGGCACGGTATCAAAGTGGTGCGGGATTTGCCCGGCGTCGGTCAGAACCTGACCGACCATTTCGGCGTCGATATTGTGGCCGAGCTTAAGGGCCACGACAGCCTTGATAAATACAACAAACCGCACTGGGCCTTGTGGGCGGGCATCGAATACACCCTGTTCAAATCTGGTCCCGTTACGTCAAACGTGGTTGAGGGCGGCGCGTTCTGGTATGCTGATCAGGATGCGCCCTGCCCCGACCTGCAATTTCACTTCCTTGCTGGTGCAGGGGCTGAGGCGGGTGTGCCCTCGGTTTCAAAAGGTGAGTCCGGCATCACCCTGAATAGCTACACCCTGCGCCCGAAATCGCGTGGTGCAGTGACGTTGCGCTCGGCTGATCCGCGCGCGTTGCCGCTCATCGATCCAAATTTCCTGGCCGAGCCAGACGACCTGCGCATCGCAGCCGAAGGCGTGCGGATCAGCCGGGAAATATTCAGCCAGCCCTCGCTACAGAAATACATCCGCAGCCTGCGCTTTCCCGATGACAGCGTGCGCAGCCAAGCCGATTACGAATCCTACGCCCGCCAATATGGCCGCACCTCGTATCACCCGGTGTCGACCTGCCGGATGGGGCAAGATGAGATGGCCGTGGTGGACCCGGCTTTGCGGGTGCGGGGCATCGATGGGTTGCGGATTTGCGACAGCTCGGTGATGCCCAGCCTGATCGGATCAAACACCAACGCACCGACGATTATGATCGGCGAGAAGGCGGCTGATTTGATCCGGGGCAATGCCTGAATAAGTACGGGGCGGCCGCCACTGGCCGCCCCGTAACTTTCAATCCCACTCAGGCGCAATCGGCACTAATTCTTTCGTCACCACGCGGTAGCCCACCGATTTCATCGCTTCGATCCGTGCCATATCGACCGAGGATAATGTGAAATCCATCACCTGAAAATTCTCGGCAATGTTCGCAGGCTTGGTCGACATGGTATTGATCGCCACCCCCTTCTGCAAAATCCAGCGCAGCACCACCTGCGCCGCGGATTTTCCATAGCCCGCACCGATCTCGGCAAACAAAGGATACTTGAACACTTCGCCCCGCGCGACCGAGCAATAGGACGACAGCGGAATCCCGGTCTCGGCGGCAGCGGCCAGCAAAATATCCTGATTGAGCAGCGGCTGAAATTCCACCTGATTGGTCACCAGCGGCACATCCACCACCGCGCGCGCCTGCCGCATCATCGCGGCGGTAAAGTTGGAAATACCGATGTGGCGGGTCAAGGCACGCTGCTGGGCCTGCTGCAACAGTCGCAGCGAGGGTGCGATATCGCCGTCTGGCGCAGGCCAGTGCAGCAACAGCATATCCGCTTGATCAATCTGCAAATGCTTCAGACTTTGCTCGACCGAAGGCAGGAATTTCTCGGTGCCATAATTCTCTGGCTGCACTTTGGTCGTGATGCACAACTGATCCCGCGCGATGCCTGTGGCCATCAGCGCCGCCCCGGTATCGGCCTCATTGCCATACATCTGCGCGGTGTCAAACGCCCGGTAGCCCACCGCGACCGCTGCCGCAATCGCTTGCGCCAAAACCTCACCCTTCAACGGAAACGTGCCAAAGGCGCGCTGATGGGTGTTCTGAAAACTGATGTTCATCTGCGTCTCCAAGCTGATGGCAATCCCTGCAATATTTCCCTTGATGGGCTTGGCAGGGCGTGATTATTCTTATAACCAGTTAGTTACTTGATGCAACTGCCATATAGGAGAATCGCCATGTCAAAAATCAAAACGGCTGCCGAGGCGGTGCAGTTGATTGGCGATAATGCGATGGTCGCGGTGAATGCGTCTTCGGGTCTGTGCTGCCCAGATGCGGTGCTGAAAGCCTTGGGCGAACGCTTTGATGCGGAAGGCCACCCGCGTAATCTGACCTCAATCCACCCGATTGCGGCGGGCGATATGTTTGGCTCGAAGGGCGTGGATCACATCGCCAAACCGGGGATGCTGAGCAAAATCATCGGCGGCTCTTACCCCTCTGGCCCCTCAAACGCCGAGCCACCCTTGGTCTGGCAGATGATCTTGGCCGAGCAACTCGCGGCTTATAACGTGCCATCGGGCATCGTGTTCGATATGCTGCGTGAAGGGGCCGCCAAACGTCCCGGTGTGTTGACCAAAATCGGGCTGGATACGTTCGTGGACCCGTTGCAGGAAGGCTGCGCGATGAACGCCACGGCGCGTGCGCAACCCATTGTCAAACATATTGATTTCGCAGGTGAAGACTGGCTACATTTCCCGCCGCTGCAACCTGATGTGGCGATCATTCGCGCCTCAACCTCAGACGAAAACGGCAATCTGACTTTTGAGCAGGAAGGTGCCACCTTGGGTGCGATGGAGATGGCCTTGGCCGCCCGCAACTCGGGCGGCCTAGTGATCGCCCAAGTCCGCCGCATCGCGCAAAACGGCTCGCTGCGGCCGCATGATGTGCGCGTGCCGGGGATTCTGGTCGATGTGATCGTTGAAGCGCCCGATCAGTTGCAGACCACCGCCACCGCCTATGATCCGGCGATTTCGGGCGAATTGTTCCGCCCGCTGAACACCTTCCGCCGCGCCGAGTTTAACCCCGCCAAGGTGATCGCCCGCCGTGTGGCGCAGGAATTGCAGGCGGGATGGGCGGTGAATATCGGCTTTGGCATCTCGGCCAACGTGCCGCGCGTGCTGCTGGAGGAAGGTCACCACGGCAAGGTCACTTGGGTGATCGAGCAGGGCGCGGTGGGCGGCATCCCGCTGTTGGATTTCAAATTCGGCTGCGCCAGCAATGCCGAGGCTTTCGTCGCCTCGCCGCATCAATTCAGCTATTTTCAGGCCGGGGGATTTCATTGCTCTCTCCTCTCGTTTCTGGAAATCGACGCCGAGGGGTCGGTCAATGTATCGCGCCTCTCGGCGACGCCGCATCGCACCGCTGGGGCCGGGGGGTTTGTCGACATCACCGCGCGCGCGCGCAAAATCGTGTTTTCCGGCAACTTCAACGCCGGGGCGAGGATGCATTTGGCGGATGGCAAGCTGGTGATCGACAAAGAAGGCAAGGTCGCCAAGATCGTGCCAAAGGTTGATCAGGTGTCGTTTTCGGGCCGTCGCGCGGTCGCCCAAGGTCAGGATATCACCTATGTCACCGAGCGTTGCGTGATCCGCCTGACGCCGCAGGGTCTGCTGTTGACCGAGATCGCGCCGGGGCTAGATTTGCAACGCGACATCTTGGATCAGGCCAGCACGCCGCTGCATGTTGCGCCTGACTTGAAGGTTATGGACAGCGCGTTGTTTTATGAGCCGCCGTTCGGGCTCGCGCTATGACCGATGCGCGGTTGTCACTGTCATTCGATGGTCCCGTCGCGCACCTGCGGCTGTGTCGCGGCGAAAAGCTGAACGCTTTGGACGCGGATATGATCGAGGCTTTGCTGGTGATCTGTCGTCAAATTGATCGCTCCGATGCCCGCATCGTAATCCTGACTGGCGAGGGCAAAGCCTTTTGTGCCGGGGGCGATATCGCGGCGTGGAGCAGCCTATCCCCCGACGGTTTCGGGCACCGCTGGTTGCGCGATGGCCATCAGGCTTTTGACGCTTTGGCTCGTCTGCGCCAGCCGCTAATCGCGGTGCTGAACGGCGCTTGCCTCGGCGGCGGGCTGGAGCTTGCCGCCTGCGCCGATCTGCGCATCGCTGAAGTCCATGTGAAACTGGCCCTCCCTGAAACGGGTTTGGGCATTATCCCCGGCTGGTCTGGCACCCAACGCGCCAGCCGCCGTTTTGGCGCGCAACTGGTGCGGCGCATGGCCCTGATGGGTGAGGTTTTCACCGCTGATCAGGCGCTATCGTTAGGTTTGGTGGATCAGGTGGTGCCAAGCGGCCAAGGCATGGATGCGGCCTTGGCTGTGGCACAGCGCGTGGCGGCCCGCAGCCCGCGCGCGACCGGAATCGCCAAGCAACTGATCAACGCAGCCGAAGGCGAGGATCGCGAGCGCACACTGGAAATGCTTGCAGGCGCGCTTGTCGCAGGGTCTGATGATCTGGCCGAGGGCCTGTCCGCTTACCGGGAAAAACGTCAACCCCATTTTGGCGAAAGGGAATAGCATGATCCGCCATATCGTAGCACTTCGGTTCAAAGACAGCACCACTGAACATACCAAGGCCGCGCTTTACACCGAATTGGCTGGGTTATCGGCCGATATTGATGGCATTTTGGATTTCCAATTCTCGGTCAATGTCACGGTAGAGCCCTTATCGCGCGGGTTTGACGATGTGTTCTGGTTTGATTTCCGCGATGCCTCCGCCCGCGATGCTTATCTCGTTCATCCCGCCCATCAGGCCATCGGTGCGAAGATTGTCGCGGCGACCGAAGGCGGCGCGGAAGGGG
>JAZKCV010000020.1:0-16595 GCA_040387915.1 Pseudomonadota bacterium | reverse complement strand
ATAGGCGTAAATAACCACCGGGCTCCGGTCGTGGCTGGATGAAAGACCAGCGGCAGGGCAGATTCGCACCAGCCGAGGCCGCCCGCATGGTGCCCCCGATCGTTACCATCGGACAGGCAGGCTATGCCTTTGTGCCTGCGGCATTTTGAGTGTTGCGGTGCGACGGCATGATCAATGGCTCCGCCGGGACCATTGGTGCGACTGCAACGTTCGTCGATGCATCAGCAATCCGGTTGGCTGCCATCGGATACAGGCTTCCAGAGCGAGGTCGCTGAATATTTTCGGTCCTAACCTGCCATTTCTCACCCTTCCCGTAACGCGTCGACACTTTCTAAAATCAGCCGTTCGACGCCCCATCCCACCCGAAGACGCCAACTCTGGGCAGAGCACTCATTGGCGCGGGCACTCTGCGCAGCAACTATTGGAATACGCAGGCCGTTCCTTTCGGCAAACTAACAGGCTAAACTACGGAAATTCGGGAAAAGGAGATAGGGATGCGCAGAACGGTCCTCGTTTGGCTTGTGGCGGGCGCTCTATCTGCAGGACTGAGCGCTGAACCTGCGGTGGCGGGCTGGCGTGAACGCTTCGAGGTTTATGGCGTCAAGGGCGATGACATGCTGAAGATGCGTACGGGCCCCGGAACTGGCTACATCGTCATCGTAGGCTTGCCAAACGGAGCCGTGGTGCGCGTCGAAAGTTGCCAGCTCATTGGCGGCACACGCTGGTGCAAGGTCGTGTTAGAGCAGGCACGCGCACTGAAGGGATATGTGTCTTCATCATACTTGCGGGAAAAGTGATCTGGTAGTGCCCCGCTTTGCGTCGATCCCTTTTGGATCGAAGCGACGCAGGGCATTGTATCGATCTGCGCGCACGTGCGTGGTAGCTGAAGAAGACTGTCGACCCTTAGCAGAACTTCAATCCATCGGTGCGAGACCCGCGATTTTCAACACGATCATGTCATGGTCCGACAACGGCCTGCCTGCAAAATCAAGCGAGGCAACAATATGAGACTGTGTCACCTTAACCCCCCGCGTCAGAAACCAATCCAGCTTCATCGCGCGGTCAGGCCAGCGGGTAATCAAGCTTGGCCGGGTGGTCATCGCAGTTTCCGGGCCGCCGTAGATAGTAAATCCGCGACCACTGGCGTGATCGAACAACGACTCATCCCGCCAGTCGCCGCCAATATGGTTGCCGGTGTTCAGATCGCCGCCGATCAGCAACGGCAGAGCGGGGAAATTGGCGTCCAGTGCGTCGATCAGTTCGCGCATCTGCACCGCGCGCTGGCTGGCATCAGCATTGCTTTCCAAATGCGTGGAAACCATCGCGATAGGCCCCGCCTCGGTCTGGATCTGTGCGCCAATCGCCATCCGCTCGCCCAAGCGCGGCTGATCGCCGCCGGACAGAAACCAGAACCGTTGGCCCGGCAGACGCAGTAGGAACGGGCGGATCAGCGGCGTCGCGGCTAGAATAGCGTTGCCGTGAAAGCCTGCGCGGTTGTGGGTATCGGTGCAGAATTCAAGCTCGGTTTCCGAGCCGAGGCCAAGTTCGATGAATTCGACGCCATAGGCATAAGACATGCCAAGTGCTGCCCCGACTTCGGCGGTGGTGTGCGCCTGCGCGGTGCGGGCCATGCCACTGTCCATCTCTGACAGCAGCACCACTTGTGCGGTGGTCGCGGCAATCTTGGCCGCGCTGGCGGCGGGAAACAGGCAACGCTCCAGATTCCATGCGGCGACGGTGAACGGGAAAGTCAGCGGCGCGCTGGCGGCGGTACCGCCGATTTCAACCGTAGTCATGCAGGGCAGCGCGGCCAGATGGGCATCATGCGCCGCCACATCGCGCGGCAGGGCTGCGATTGCGTCACGCTCGGCTTGGGACAGCGCGGTCAGTTGCTTTGTCGTCGCAAAGATCATGCCGGCACCGGGATGCCGCTTGCGACGGTTTTGGGGTGTTCCAAACGCTTGCCGCTGATCGTGTCGAACAGATGCAGTTTATCCGAGTTGACCGAAAGCCGCATTTCATCTTGCAGCGGCAGCTGTGGGTCCAGCGTCAGCACCAGCGCTTGGCCATCAATCAGGCCATGCACCAGCCGCTGCGCCCCGAGTTCTTCGACGAAATCCACCTTGAACGGCAGGCCAGTGGCCGAGGGGTGCAAATCTTCGGCGCGGATGCCCAACGTGATCGCGCCCTGTCCGGCCATGTTGCGGCCCGCGTCGATCACATGGGCACCGATGCGCAGACTTCTGCCGTCAATCTCGGCATCCAACAGGTTCATCGCGGGCGAGCCGATGAAGCTGGCGACAAACGTGGTGGCGGGGCGGTGGTAGATCTCCAAAGGTGCGCCGACCTGTTCAATGCGGCCCGCGTTCAGCACCACCAGACGGTCGGCCAGCGTCATCGCTTCCAGCTGGTCATGCGTCACATACAGCGATGTGGTGGCAAGTCGCTTTTGCAAACGGCGGATTTCACCGCGCATCGACACCCGCAGTTTGGCGTCAAGGTTCGACAACGGCTCATCGAACAGAAAGGCCGCGGGCTGGCGCACTACGGCGCGACCCATGGCGACACGTTGACGTTGCCCCCCCGACAAAGCACGGGGCTTGCGATCAAGATAGGGGCCAAGTTCCAGCATCCGGGCGGCTTCGGCCACGCGGGCCTCAATCTCGGCCTTAGGGGTTTTGCGGTTCTTCAAGCCGTAAGCCATGTTTTCGCGCACCGTCATATGCGGATAAAGCGCGTAGTTCTGGAATACCATGGCGATGTCGCGGTCGGCGGGATCGACCTTGTTGACCACGCGGTCGCCGATTTTAACCTCGCCTGCGGTGATCTCCTCCAACCCCGCCACCATCCGCAGCAAGGTGGATTTGCCGCAGCCCGAAGGGCCGACCAGCACGATGAATTCGCCGTCCTGAATGGTCAGGTTGATGTCAGTGATCGAGGGTGCCGCTGCCCCCGGATAGGTCTTTGACACGTCAGAAATAGTGATCGAGGCCATTATTTATCGCTTTCCGTCAGACCCTTGATGAACCAGCGCTGGAACACCACCACCACCAGCACCGGCGGCAGCAGCGCCAGCACCGCAAGGGCAAAGGCTTCATTGTAATCGGGGATCTGGCTGCCGACCCAGACTTGCAGGATCTGCTTGATGCCGCGCATCAGGGTGAAGAACCGCTCATCCGTGGTCATCAGCATCGGCCAGAGATACTGGTTCCAGCCATAGACGAACATGATGATGAAGATCGCCGCCATCATGGTTTTCGACAGCGGCAAGATCACGTCGATGAAGAATTTCACCGGACCCGCGCCGTCGATGCGGGCGGCCTCCAGCAGCTCATCCGGGATGGATTTGAAGAACTGCCGGAAATAGAACGTGCCAGTGGCCGAGGCCAGTAGTGGGACGATCAATCCCGTGTAGCTGTTCAACAGACCAAGCTGCGACATCACATGATAAGACGGCATGATCCGCACTTCCAACGGCAGCAGCAGGGTGGTGAAGATCACCCAGAACATCAGCGTGGCAAAACGAAAGCGGAAATAGACCAGCGCATAGGCCGCTGCCATCGACAGCACGATCTTGCCCACTGCAAAGCCGATGCCAAGGATCAGCGAGTTCATCACCATCCGCGCGCCTGTCACTTGCCCGGTAAAGCCGCCCTGCCGGGTCAGCACGGTGTGATAGGTGTCATAGCCATCATTTCCGGGCAGCAGTTGCAGCCCGCCGGTGTGGATTTCCACCGCCGTATGGGTCGAGGTCATGATCGCGACGACCACCGGCATCACCATGAACAGCGTGCCAAGGATCAGGATCAAATGGTCTAGGGGGCGTATCCGATTCATCATCTTATCCGTAGTGAACGCGGCGTTCCAGCCAGCGGAATTGCACCAGTGTCAGCACCAGCACCACCAGCATCAGGATCACCGATTGCGCCGATGATCCGCCGATGTCATTGCCACGGAAACCATCCAGATAGACCTTGTAAACAAGCGTAATCGGGTTGTTGGCGGCCTTGTCCTTCACCATCACGTCGATCACCGCGAAAGTGTCGAACAGCGCGTAGGTGATGTTGATGATCAGCAGGAAAAACGCCGTCGGGGCCAGCAGCGGCAAGATCGCGGTGAAGAAGCGGCGCGCGCCGTTCTTGCAATCAATCAACGCCGCCTCGCGCACGCTTTGCGGGATGCCCTGTAGGCCCGACAGAATGAAAATGAAGTTGTAGGGCACCTGCTTCCAGACTGACACAAGGATCATCGCGAACGCCGTGTCGAAGTAGTTCAACCCCACCTTCAACTCCCAACCAAAACACGCGGCGAGTTTGACGAAGGGGCCTATGTGTTGGTCGAACAGCATCATCCCGATCAGCCCGGCCACCGGGGGGGCGATGGCGTAGACCGAGATCAGTGCCGTGCGATAGGTCGAGCGCGCGCGGATCACCTGATCGGCCTTGACCGCCAGCAGCAGGCCAAGACCGAGCGAGAACGCGGTCACTAAAACGGTGAAAATTGCGGTGAAACCCGCGATGTGGCGGTATTCGGCAGAACCCAGAGCGTCGGTGTAATTGTCAAAGCCCACAAAGGTTGACCCAAAACCGAAGGGGTCTTCGATGTAAAATGACGATGAAATCGCCTGCGCCGAGGGCCAGTAGAAGAACACGAAGATTACGGCCAGTTGCGGGGCCAAAAACAGCCACGGCAACAGCGGACGGTCGAACTGCACGCGCTTGGCGGGCTCTGGCCGAGCAGTGGCGCGGGCGATCCAGCGGCGGATCAAGCCGGGGGCAGTTTGGGTCACATCGGTCATCGGGATTTTCACGTCACAAGATCAGGGGGCAAAACGAAAGCCGGGCCTGCACGACGGCAGGCCCGGCATATCGCGCTTAAAGTTCAGCCTGCGGTCTTCGCGAATTTCGCCAGCAGCTCATTGCCTTCAGTCTCGATGGCTTTGAACGCGTCTTCGACGGTGGTTTCGCCCGAGAAGATTTTGTTGAATTCACGCTCTTCGACAGCGCGGATCTGCGGGTAGAAGCCAAGACGGTAGCCTTTCGACCATTCGCCCTGCGGCAGCAGCAGTTGCTTGATACCGACTTCAGCAACCGGGTGCGAAGTATACCAGCCTTCAGCTTTCGACGCTTCGTATGCTGCCTTGGTGATGGCAACATAGCCCGTCGCCTGATGGTAGAAGGTCTGAATCTCGGTCGTGGTCAGGAAGTTGAAGAAATCGGCCGAGCATTTATTCTCAGCCTCGGGCTTGCCCGACATCGCGAACAAAGCAGCGCCGCCGATGAAGGACGATTTGTTGCCTTCGCCGATGGCTGCAACATAAGGGATGAAATCAGCCGAGAACGGCATGGTCGCGGTCTTGCTCAGCCCGCCGAACGAGCCTGAAGACCCGATCCACAGCGCAACCTTGCCCTCTTCAAACGGCTTTTGGTTGTCAGCCCAGCCAGCGCCATAGAAGCCAAACAGCCCAGCAGTGTGCCATTCTTTCAGCTTGTTCCAGAACGCGATCATCTCGGGTGCTGTGGCGTTCAGCGTGGTGCCTTCGATGCTGTCATAGCCGTTGTTGTTCGATGCCATCTGGATGTTATTGCGTGAGAAGAAGTTCTCAAACAGCATCCAAGTCAACTGGCTGGCCGCCAGCGGCACATAGCCCGCTTCTTTCAGCTTGGGCGCCACGGCCTCAAATTCTTCCCAGGTTTTCGGCGGCGTCACACCGGCCTTGGTGAAGGCATCGGTGTTGATATACATGATCGGTGCCGACGAGTTGAACGGCATACCGATGAATTTTCCATCCGCATCAGCGTAGAAATTGCGGATGCCGTCGATGAACGCATCGCGGTCCAGCTTGTGGCCGTTCTGGGCCAGCAGGTCTTCGGCGGGGATCGTCGCACCCTTGGCGCTGATGATGGTGGCGGCACCGGCGTCAAACACTTGCAGGATATTGGGCTGCTCGCCCGAACGGAACGCCGCGATGCCAGACGCCAGTGCTTCTTCATAAGTGCCTTTGGAAACCGGGGTGATCGCGCAGGCGGCTTGGGCGGCGTTGAACTTCTCGGCAACCTGATTGATCACCTGCTCGTTCGCGCCACCCATACCATGCCACCAGGTGATCTGGACCGGAGCGGCAAAGGCCGCATTGGTGGTCAGCGCAAGCGCTGCGATGACGGAGAGCGACTTTTTCATCATGGTTCCTATCGGGAGATTTGCGCGGAACCTAAAGCGGCGCGGGTAACGGCTTTGCGATGGTTATGTGTCGCATTGGCGACATTTGCTTTGATGACAATCCGCCTGCGAGACTGGTCAAGGCCGTTGGTCTGTCGAAGGCTTCGCCGCGTGAGCGCTCGCCGTTGGCCGCGCCGCGCGCTGGTGACGGAAGCATCGGCTTGGGCGAGTGGCCGCATTGGCCCGATGCTGCAAGTGCTCTACCTTAGGTGTGTTGACCCGCTTGCCGCCCTACGTTTCATGCCAAGCTTATTGATATGGTTGGCAATCCCGGTCCGTTGGTAATTCCATGAGGGAGCTGTTCACCATAAAACCTCCGTACTCAAAAGCGCATAGAAAACTTACGTGACCCGATCCATCTATTTTCGTTCAATCGCTTGTTTAAGGCAGATCCCAAAACGCAGGAGCAACCGATTGGCGAAATGAATCAGGTGATCCTGAGCCGAGCCCCACTGGTCGCAAGTGGAATGCTGTTTAAGATTATAGCCTTACTTTGCTCAGCGCGCGCGTTCCATATGTATAACTTCCTGCACGCGCAGGCTCGACACCCTGCGAGAACTCGCCCGTTCGCGGCGGTTTGACGCAGCGAAACAGCACAAGGCTGGCCCTTTGCCCGCACGCAGTGCTAGGTTGCGGCAATCACGCAAAGGTCACGCCATGAATAACGTCGCATACAGGTTGCCCACAAAGCTTTGGCTGGCAATCACCGCAGTACTGAGTCTGTTTGC
Organism: Pseudomonadota bacterium; assembly: GCA_040387915.1. Taxonomy (GTDB): domain Bacteria; phylum Pseudomonadota; class Alphaproteobacteria; order Rhodobacterales; family Rhodobacteraceae; genus Cypionkella. The sequence goes on along the minus strand of JAZKCV010000020.1, from coordinate 9,648 downwards.
TATCCCGCAGCCCGTGCAAGCGGGCTGCAGCGACGGGCCCGCAGCGGCGATGGATTGGACGGGTTGCTCGAAAGAACGTTTGATGCTGAATGGCATGGATATGACGGCGGGCATCTTTGAGAACGCCTTTCTGTCGGGCACTGGGTTTAAAGGGGCCATGATGGCCGGGGCGAACCTGCAGCGAAGCGAACTGGTGCGCAGTTCGTTCATCGGGGCAGATCTGACCGGGGCGAACCTCGAAAAGTCGCTGGCCAGCCGGTCGGATTTTAGCGGGGCCATCCTACGCGGCGCGCGGCTCGTCAAGGCCGAGTTTCTGCGGGTCAGCTTTGTAGGAGCCGACCTGACCGATGCCGACCTCAGCGGCGGCGATTTCCTTCGCAACGATTTCACCGATACGCAGATGACCGGCGCTGATCTGCACGACGCAATCATGCCACGCGCGGTGTTCACTGGGGCAACGATGAAGGGAGCAAATCTGGCGGGCGCCTTTTTGCTTCGAACGCATTTTGAGAAAGTGGATTTGTCCGGGGTCACAGGCCTTGAGCAGACACAGCTGGATCTGACCTGTGGTGATGCGGCAACCATTTTGCCCGTCGGGCTCGTCGCGCCCAAGCACTGGCTCTGCTCCGGGGAATAGGTATCAACCAGCTGACCTCGACGCGCGGCCTTGCCGTCAGTCGCTAGATCGCTTGCGGATAACGACTTGTACATAAGCCGTTTCTGGTCGTGAGTGCCAATCATTCCTGCGAATTCGTGCTGTGATATTTGGCCCGGTCTTGGGCCGGGTAGTCCGCTTAGCCGAACGGCAGCTCTGTCAAAACTACTGCATAGGCAAAGCCGCGCAAGCAAATGACGGTATTCCGCACTTGGCGTAAGGCACGACCAGAGCGACGCGCTCGACGCATTGTAACCATTCGGACTAGCATACCGATTCCCTTGCGTTTGCCCTACGTGCACCGCGACGGTATAGCCTCGGCGCTGCGTCAATCGCAGCAGTCTGTTCTAGGCTCTGGACCCGTTAAATTGCATGCGGGAGCGGCAAGTCATTGATTCACTGATGGCACCAAGGGGATGCCGTCATGACCGAGATGATCCTGCTTTCCGAAGCCCAGATGGCGCGGATATCGCCGTTCTTTCCCTTGTCGCACGGCATCCCCCGGGTGGATGACCGGAGGGTGATCAGCGGGATTATCTTTGTCATCCGCAACGGCCTGCGGTGGCGCGACGTTCCGCCAAGCTCCGTGCCACACAAGACAATCTACAACCGTTTCATCCGCTGGAGCGAGTTGGGCGTGTTCGGACGCATCTTCCTGGAGCTGGCAAAAAGGCGGCGGCGAGACCACCGAGTTGATGATCGACGCCACCCACCTGAAAGCGCACCGGACTGCGGCCAGCCTGCTTAAAAAGGGGCTCTTCCCCGATATATCGGACGCACCAAGGGCGGGTTGAACTCGAAACTGCACGCTGTCTGCGACAGCGAAGGCCGTCCGCGCAGCCTGTTTCTGACCGCAGGTCAAGTCAGTGACTACACCGGGGCGGCGGCCTTGCTGGCAAGCCTGCCCCCGACGAACGCGCTCCTGGCCGACAAGGGCTATGACGCCGACTGGCTGCGCGACGCCCTTGCAAACCGGAAGATCGAAGCCTGCATCCCATCGAAATCCAACAGGAAAATCCAAATACCGCATGACCGTGTGCTCTACCGAAAGCGGCACAAGATCGAGAACATGTTCGGCAAGCTCAAGGACTGGCGGCGCATCCACACGCGCTACGACCGCTGCGCCCACACATTCATGTCAGCAATCGCCATAGCTGCCATCGTCATCTTCTGCATATAATCAATGAGTCCTGAGCCTAGTCAAGCAAGCGATCCTTCTGGTCATGCGAATGGCAGAATAAGGCAAGGAAAACACGCACCCGGGATCTCGACAACGGGCCAAGTTTTAAATGCTCGGAAATTAAGCGCCTTCCATTCTGTCGGGGGGGGCTTGGTCTGAGCTGCATCAGGCCTCTGCCCGCGCCAACCGTCGCCGCTCTACCCGTGCTCGGATCGCCGCCACATCAGTGATTGGCGTCGCGGCGAACAGTTGCTGCGTGTAGGGGTGCTGTGGATTGGCAAACAAAGCCTCTCGGCTGCCCTGCTCGACCGCAACACCTTTGCTCAGCACCAGCACGTCGTCGGCAATGTAGCGCACCACTGACAGATCATGGCTGACGAACACATAGGTCAGGTTGAATTCGTCCTGAAGATCGGCCAGTAGGTTCAGCACTTGTGCCTGCACCGACAAGTCCAGCGCAGAGACGGGCTCATCAAGCACCAAGAGCGCTGGGTTCAGCATCAGCGCCCGCGCAATGGCAATGCGTTGGCGCTGGCCGCCTGAGAACATATGCGGGTAGCGGTTGAAGTGTTCAGGTTGCAGACCAACCTTGGCTAGCATCGCTTCGGCCTTTTCGCGGCGCTCCGTCGCGGGCATATTGGTGTTAATCAGCAACGGCTCCATCAACACATCGCCGACTTTTTGGCGCGGATTGAGGCTGCCGTAGGGGTTTTGAAACACCATCTGCACTTTGGAGCGCATCGCGGGCGTCAGGCGTTTGCGGCTGATATCCACTGCTTGACCATCAACCTTCAGCACACCACCGGATGGCGGATCAATCAGCGCGATGATCCGCGCCAGCGTCGATTTACCCGAGCCGCTTTCGCCAACGATGGCCAGCGTTTTACCCTTCTCAACCGCGAAATCCACGCCTTTGACCGCTCGCACGGCTTTGGCACTGCCAAACATGCCGCCGCTGACATGGTAATCCTGCGTCAGGGCCTTGCCCTCAACAACCACGGTCATTTCAACGCCTCCGCTGCCATGAAATCGGCCACGGTGGGCAAACGATCACCCTTCGCATTTTCCGGCAGAGCCGACAAAAGCGCGCGGGTGTAGGAATTTTGCGGGTTTTCAAACAGGCTTAGTACATCGGCCTCTTCCATCTTGCGGCCCTTGTATTGCACGATCACCCGGTCGGCAGTTTCAGCCACCACGCCCATGTCATGCGTGATCAGGATCAGCGCCATGCCGTGCTTTTCCTGCAAATCCATCAACAGATCGAGGATTTGCTTCTGGATCGTTACATCCAGCGCCGTGGTTGGCTCGTCCGCGATCAGCAGGCGCGGGTTGCTCGCAATCGCTATCGCGATCATCACGCGCTGACATTGGCCGCCCGACATCTGATGCGGATAGGCGTTCAGCTTGGTTTCCGGCTCGGGGATGCCGACGGCGTTGAACAATTCCACAGCCCGCGCGCGTGCGGCTTTGCGGTCCATCCCCAGATTGAATCGCAACACTTCCTCAATCTGGAATCCCACCGTGAACGACGGGTTCAGCGATGCCACCGGTTCCTGAAAGATCATCGTGATCTCGCGCCCGATCAGCTTGCGGCGCTCTGCCGCGCTCATCTTCAACAGATCACGCCCGTTATAGCTCATCTCATCCGCCGTCACGGTGGCAGTGTCAGGCAGCAGCCCCATCACCGCCAGCATCGACACCGATTTTCCAGAGCCACTTTCGCCGACAATCGCCAGCACTTCGCGCGGGCTGACGGAGACATCCACGCCATCAACGGCGGTGAACGCTCCGGTTGAGGTGGCAAAGCGCACGGTCAGGTTTTTGATGGTCAAAAGGGCCCCGGTTTTCTTCTCCATGGCTCAGCTCCGCTTCAGCTTGGGGTCAAGGGCATCGCGCAAGCCGTCGCCCATCAGATTGATCGCCAGCACCGAAATCAGGATGGCAAGGCCGGGCAAGGTGACGACCCACCACGCGCGCAGGATGAACTCGCGCGCTTCGGCGAGCATGGTGCCCCATTCCGACGATGGCGGTTGCGCGCCCATGCCGAGGAAGCCCAAGGCGGCGGAATCGAGCACGGCGGACGAGAACGACAGCGTGGCTTGCACGATCAGGGGGGCAAGACAGTTTGGCAGGATGGTCTTGAACATCAGCCGCATGGTCCCTGCCCCGGCGACGCGCGCGGCGGTGACATATTCACGTTGCTTCTCGCCCATCACGGCGGCGCGGGTTAGGCGGGCGAAATGTGGTTGATAGACGATGGCGATGGCGATCATAGCATTGGTCAGCCCCGGCCCCAGCACAGCCACCAGCACCAAAGCCAGCAGCAGCGACGGGAAGGCCAAAATCACATCCATCACCCGCATGATCACGGTATCGACCCAACCGCCGAAGAACCCTGCCAGCAGGCCGACGAAAATCCCGCCGATCAGGGCGATGGCAACTACCACCACGCCAATAAACAGCGAGTATTGCGCGCCGTAAATCAACCTCGACAGCATATCGCGCCCTACCGCATCTGTGCCAAGCAGAAAGTCGATCCGCCCGCCTTCCTGCCACGCGGGTGGCACCAGCAGCGCGTCGCGGTATTGTTGTGTTGGGTCATGCGGCGCGATGAATTGCGCAAACAGCGCCAGCACCACAAGGCCCAGAAATACCCACATGCCGACCACCGCACCACGGTTTTGCCGGAAGTAGAACCAGAAATCGGCCAGCATCTGACGCCGGATCGCGGCATCGCTCAGTTTGATGGTTGTATCGCTCATTTGTGGCGAATCCTCGGATTGATGAGGCCATAGGTCAGATCGACCAGCAGATTGACGACCATCACAAGGCCCGCAATCAGCAGCAATCCACTTTGCACCACCGGATAGTCGCGGCGCGAAATCGAATCGATCATCCATTTGCCGATCCCCGGCCATGAGAAGATCGTCTCGGTCAGAATCGCCCCCGCCATCAGCACGCCGATCTGCAAGCCGATGGTGGTGATCACCGGGATCATCGCATTGCGCAGCGCATGAACACCGATCACACGGGCAGGCGACATGCCCTTGGCGCGGGCGGTGCGGACATAATCCTCGCCCATCACTTCCAGCATCGCGGATCGGGTTTGCCGCGCGATCACCGCGAGCGGGATCGTCGCCAGCACCACCGAGGGCAGGATCAGATGCGATATTGCCGAGGTGAACGCGCCCTTTTGTCCCGAGATCAGGCTGTCGATCAGCATGAATCCGGTCACATCGGGGAAGAAATACATCAGGCTGATCCGGCCAGACACCGGGGTCCAGCCCAGAATGCCGGAAAAGAAGATGATCAGCAGCAGGCCCCACCAGAAGATCGGCATCGAAAACCCGACCAAGGCCGCCGTCATCGACACCTGATCAAACCACGATCCGCGCTTGATCGCCGCCAGCACGCCCACCGGCACACCAATCAGCGTCGCGATCAGGATAGCGACCAGACCGAGTTCAACCGTTGCCGGAAACAGGGTCAAAAACTCTGCCATCACTGGCTTTTTCGTCACCAGCGAGTTGCCGAGATCGCCGTGGAACAGCCGTCCCAGAAAGTCGAAATATTGGATCCAGAGCGGACGGTCAAAGCCAAGCTGCGCTGAAAGCTCGGCGTGGCGTTCAGGCGAGATGCCGCGCTCGCCCGCCATCAGCAGCACCGGGTCGCCGGGCAGAATGCGCACAAAACTGAAGGCGATAAGGGTGATGCCCAGAAACGTTGGCACCAGATACAGCAACTTGCTGAGAAAAAATCTGATCATGTGGGGATCCTTAGGCCACAGTATCGGCCAAATGTCGGATGCGCAGGGTGTCCCCCGCGCATCCGGTTGCATGACGGCTTATTCGGCCAGATCGACGGTGTCGAAAGTGAAGTCGCCCAGCGGGCTCATCACGAAGCCAGTGACGTTTTTCGCCATCGGCACATATTGCGTCGAATGGTCCAGCGTCGCCCAAGGCGCTTGATCCTTGAAGATCACCTGTGCTTCTTCATAAAGCTTGGTGCGCTCTGCCACGTCTGCGGTCTGTTTGGCTTTTGCCAGCAGCGCCGAGAACTCTTCGTTGCACCAGAATGCGCGGTTTGCACCACCCGGCTGTGCCGATGCGCAAGACAGCAGCACGCCCATGAAGTTATCCGGATCACCATTGTCGCCGGTCCAGCCCAGGATCACCGCACCATCGCGGCCCGGCTCCATCGACTTATCAAGATATTCGCCCCATTCGTAGGAGACGATCTCGACCTTGACGCCGACTTTGGCGAAATCTTCCTGCATCAGTTCCGCCGCGCGCTTTGCGTTCGGCATGTAAGGGCGCTGCACCGGCATCGCCCAGATCTTCATCGACAGATCCTTGACGCCTTCGGCTTCCAGCGCGGCCTTGGCTGCAACCGGATCATAAACGTCATCGACGATGGCATCGTTATACGACCACATCGTTGGCGGGATCGGGTTTTTAGCAACTTGGCCAGCGCCTTGGAACACAGCGTCAATGATGGCTTGCTTGTTGATCGCCATGTTCAGCGCTTTGCGCACTTTCGGATTGTCGAACGGCGCTTGGGTGGTGTTGTAGGCGAGGTAGCCGACGTTCAGGCCAGCTTGCTCATCGACTTTCAGGTTCGGATCTTCCTTGATCGCCGCCAGATCAGCCGGGGCCGGGTAAGGCATCAACTGGCATTCGCCCGCTTTCAGCTTTTGCAGGCGCACGGCGGCATCCGGGGTGATCGCGAACACCAGGTCGTCGATTTTCGGGGCCGGACCCCAGTAATCCGGGTTCTTGGCGTAGCGGATCACCGCGTCTTTCTGGTAGGCCACGAATTTGAACGGACCGGTGCCGATGGGCGCGTTGTTCAGATCTTCCTTGGTGCCAGCGGCTTCCAGAACCGACGCGTATTCTGCCGAGACGATCGAGGCGAAGGGCATCGCGATGTTTGCGAGGAACGGCGCTTCGGGACGGGTCAGCACAAATTTGACGGTGTAGTCGTCAACCTTGACGATCTCTTTGATCAGCGAGGGCATTTCCATCGAGTTGTAATACTCATATGTGATGCCCGCGATGTATTGGTTCCACGGGTGATCAGCCGACGCTTGGCGCTGATAGCTGAAGATCACGTCATCGGCGTTGAAGTCGCGCGACGGGGTGAACTTTTCGTTCGAATGCCACTTCACGCCCTGACGCAGCTTGAAGGTATATTCCAGCCCATCGGCTGAGACTTCCCACGATTCAGCCAGTGCAGGCTCAACTTCGGTGGTGCCTTTTTTGAACTCAACCAGACGGTTGTAGATCGGGTGGGCCGAGGCATCAAAGGTGCCGCCAGCGGTGTAAGGGGCCGGATCAAAGCCCTCGGGTGAGGCTTCCGAGCAGTAGACGAAGGTCTTGGCAAGGGCAGGCATGGCGGTGGTCATCGCCAATGCGGAGGCCGCAATCAGGATGCGGGATAGCATTTTCATGTCTTGGTCCTTTCACTCTCTGTTAAGCTCTGTTCCGGTCCATTCAGGCGGGCCGGTTTTCTTCATGGGCGCAGTTGCGATTGCGCCTCAGGTCGTGGGGGTTGCGAACGGATCATCCAACCGCTCCGCAGGGGGCACAAACCAGCGCGGGCCGGATTGTGTCATGTAAACGATATCTTCCAGCCGCACGCCGCATTCGCCGTATACGCACAGCATAGGCTCGATGGAAAAACACATGCCTTCGGACAGGGCCATGTCATTGCCCGCCACGATATAAGGCGCCTCGTGAATGTCCAGCCCAAGGCCGTGCCCGGTGCGGTGCGGCAAGCCCGGCACCTTATAACCTGGCCCAAACCCGGCTGCTGTGAATACGCCGCGCGCTGCCGCATCAACCGCGCCACAAGCCACACCGATTTGCGCTGCGGCGAAGGCGGCAGTTTGCGCCTGACGTTCCAACTCCCACAACTGTCGCTGTCGGGCGGTGGGGGTGCCATAGACATAAGTGCGGGTAATATCCGACGCATAGCCGTGCAGCGTGCCGCCCATATCGAACAGCACCATATCACCCGCTTGCAAAATCTGCGGCTCTGGCACGCCATGCGGATAGGCGGTGGCCTCGCCAAATTGTGCGGCGGCGAACAGCGGTTTCAGGCCCAAAGCCAGATGCGCGGCGAGGATGAAATCAGTCACCTCGGTGGTGGAAATCCCCATGCGCAAGCCCGCATGAACTGCCTTTTGCACCGCAAAACTGGCATCCATAGCGGTCTGGATCAGCGCAATCTCGGCAGACGATTTACACTGCCGCTGCGCCTCAATCATCGCCTGCGCGCTGATCACCCCGCCTGCAACCTGCGCCATCAGCGTCGATGCAAACACAAACGGCGTCGCCGGGTCCAGCGCCAACCCCACCCCCGGTGCCGCCAGCGCAGCCACTTGCCCAGCTATCAGCGCATAGGGATCCTCATGCTCTTCCCAAGCCGCAACTTGGCCATCGACCTGCAACAGACTGCGCAGTTTCGGCACCTCAAACTGCGGTGAGACATAGACCAACCCGCCAACCGCAGGCACCAGCGCGCCATGGATCCGCTCGGACAACCCCAGTCGCAGCCCGGTGTAATAGGTCAGCGAGGTAGACGCATCCAGCCAGACCGCTTTAACGCCGTCCCGCAACATCCGCGCCTGCAATCCGGCAATCCGCGCTTGCAACTCTGCCAACGCAATCGGCTGGGCAACAACAGGGCGAAAGCTGGCAAGGGCGGTCGCAAAGTCGGTCATCAACGCTCCATCGTCTGTATGTGACACTTTTTGAGTGCGCCGCCATTGGGGCAGACTTCGGCAAGCGACCGCAGCGCAGATCACTCGCACGTCAGGCTCCCCCTCCGACGCTTTTTCAACTAGACCAGATTGGATCCGATATACAATATGAAACTTCTTTCCGATCAGATGAACACTGCGTAAAGCGAGTGACAAAACGGGGGGCGGGCATGGTTCTGAAGGGTGTGGACGTATCCAAGACCGTCTCGGCGGGCGGCTTGGTGTTTGAGGCGCTGCGCCGTGCCATCATTGAGGGCGAGTTGAAGGACGGCGATCCGTTGCGGCAAGACGAAATCGCGCGGCTGTTCAACACCAGCCGGATTCCGGTGCGCGAGGCGATCACCATGCTGGAACAGCAAGGCCTTGTGAAGAACCAGCGCTACAAAGGCGCGGTTGTGGTCGGCCTGTCGGTCGCCGAGGCCAGTGAGATTTTCGATTTTCGCTGTATCATTGATGCCCATGTGATCCGCGCCGCTGTGCCACATATGACGCCCGCGCTGATCGCTGAGGCCCGCGCGATCTGCACCGCCTTTGCCAGCGCCAGCGATCCGTTGCACTGGGGTGATCTGAACCGCAGCTTTCATCTGAAGCTGTATCAGGCCAGCGATCTGCCGTTTCACTTGGCCTCGCTCAGCAATGCGATGGACCGTCTTGACCGCTATGTCCGCGCCCAACTGTTGCTGACCGATGGTCATGCCCGCGCCAATGCCGAGCATCTTGAGATCCTCGAAGCCTGCGCGCGCGGCGATGCCGATGGAGCCGCCGATCTGACGGTCGCGCATATCCGTGGAGCCAAGGATACGCTGCGAGAACATTTGGCGAAGATCCAGGCGAAGTTTGGCGCCGCCGAAACTAGATAGTCCTCATTGTTCAGTCCCGGCATCTGGCGGATCGGGGCGAAGATGAATCGATCCGACTCTGGTGTCCAGATTTTGCAGAGATACTCGTAGGGCGTGAGACCATTCAGGGTCTTGAGCCTTCGCGCGAAGTTGTAGCTGAATAGCCCCTAGATTTGTAGACGCGTTGCTTGGTAATTTTGGAAGCAGGGAG
>JAZKCV010000019.1:0-11043 GCA_040387915.1 Pseudomonadota bacterium | reverse complement strand
GAACAGCAGCAGATACTGAAACTGCATGGTGTCTAGCAAACCAGGGGCTATTCACGTTGACCCACGGCAAATGCACGCATTTGCCTTCCGGGCAACGGACGGCCCCGTCACTTTTTTCCAAGGGCCTGCTCAGGTTCTCTCGGACCAATGGCGTTCACCTTCGCAGTTCAGCAAATCCGCCTGCATGCTCAGGTCCGCATACATCCGCTTTAGCCGACGGCTCTCATCTTCCATGGCCTTCATCTGGCTGATCATGGACGCATCCATACCGCCCTACTTTGCCCGCCACTTATAAAACGACGCGTTGCTCATCCCATGCTCGCGGCAAAGCGCAGCCACCGGCACACCGCCTTCAGCTTGGCGCAGGATCGCAAGGATCTCGGGTTCTGTATATCTCGTCATCTTCATCTGAATCGCCTCATGCATCTTGCCGAGAAAACTCTACTTCCGCAGCCCCTTACTTTCGGGGGATTGCCCTATCGCTTTGGTCCGCTTCGTCCGCATCGCTGACCTACCCGCCCCATCGGGTCGGCTCCGTCGCCGCTTCCACCTATCCAGCTTGGCATCGCAAGTCTGCGGGCGGCCCTGCTCCCCATGGGCCGCCGCAGGATCGGTCAGTGCTTGGTCAGGCTGAAATCCATCTCGACCACTTGGTTGTCGATGGCGTCGATTTCCATCACCGGGCCCATCGCCTTCATTTTGACGCCGACACGATCCGCCCAACGTGGCCAAGTCGCGGCGAGCAGGGTCAGGCAATGCGTGGCACCGAGGCTGCGCACGGTGTCGCCGAGTTGGGCGATCAGCTGGGCGTGGACGCGGCGGCGGATCGAGGACGGCACGTCATGGGCGACGAACAGGCGGCTCGATTCCCAGATGTGATCGCCGACGGGGGCCTCATCGGTCAGCAGGTTGGCCGGAATCGTATCCAGCAGACCGCGCTGTGCGTCGCGGATCATGTAGCTGTAGATGCCGCATTTCGCGGTGGTTGGGGTCAAGCGGTTGCCCGCCAGAACCCGGCCCTGATCGTCATGCACGACAACCCAGCGGCTGGCCGGGGTGTCGTACTGGTCGTATTCCATCCCCAAAGCCTCGGGCAGATCCCATTTGTTATGGACGATGAATAACTCACGCCGCGCGCGAAGCATATTCGCGAACAGCTCTCCATGGTTGTGGAGGTTGGCAAAAGACAGTGTGGTGGTGAGCATGGTGGTCTCCGGTTATGTTCAGATGGCAGTCGGAACATCGCGGAGGGGGTTGTCAGATCAGCCGATAATCCTTTGCGCGTTGAATGGCTTCGGCTGTGGTGCGCGCCATCAGGCGCACGCGCGCCGATGTGACGCGCGCTTTGAGCGCACTTTCTGAAATACCCAGTTTCGCCGCAGCGGCAGTAAACCGGTCCCCCCCAGCGATACAGCGCAGAGCCTCGATCTGAGCCTTGGTCAGCTCTTCGGGGGGCTCTGTCACGTCATGCAGCCGGTGCACGATGGTGGCGATGGCTGCAATTTCATGATCCTCAAATTCCCGGTCAGACCGGGCGAATGAGGCAATGGATCGTGATTTGACCGGGCCACAGGCAACTGTGGCACCATAGTTCAGACCGTATCTTGCGGCCTCGGCGAACAGGCCAAACGGGTCTGGCAGGGCACTATCGCTCCAACGGATGGTGCCGGTGGCACTGAAGCCCCAGGCTACCATTGGATCGCGCAGGACGTAGCCTTTTTCGGTGTAGTAGTCGAGCCAGCGCTGGTCATAGGTCTGGAAGGTGAACAGGGGCGCTGTGAAACGGATATGGAGCCCGACGAAGTAACCCGACGGGGCCATAAGCGATAATTGGTGTAACTCGACATCTATACCTAGCTTTACTGACATGTTTCTTCGATCTCTCGATTCATTTACAACTTTAGGCAGTTCGGAGGGTGGCTACTATACTCGGATCAGCAACATGCTATTTCCAATTCACCATCAATCAGCAGAATGGGCGCGAAGGGAAGCGGTGTTTGGAAATTGGTCTTAATCGTTGGGGTTAACCCAACGTCAACTGGTTACACGGCAGCTTGCAGATATGAAAAAACCCGCCGTTTCGGGCGGGTTTTTCGGGGGATTTGCGGTTCGGCTTACGCCTCGAACGCTTCCTCGGCGGCGGTGCGAGCGTGGTCTGCTGCACCTTTCGCGTTCGGGTCACGATCAACGAATTCGATGATCGCCATCGGCGCCATGTCGCCATAACGGAAACCGGCTTTCAGCACGCGGACGTAACCGCCCTGACGGTCCTGATAGCGGGGGCCGAGGATTTCGAACAGGCGCGCGGTGTGGATGTCTTGCTTCAGTTGCGAGTGCGCTTGACGGCGGGCGTGCAGATCGCCGCGCTTGGCAAGGGTGATCAGCTTTTCGATGATCGGGCGCAGTTCTTTGGCTTTCGGCAGGGTGGTTTTGATCTGCTCGTGCTCGATCAAAGACCCGGCCATGTTGGCGAACATCGCTTTGCGGTGTTCGTGGGTGCGGTTTAGTTTGCGGTAACCTGAGGCGTGACGCATGGGAATCTCCTATTCGCGTGTTTTACTTTGTCCGGCAGGGCCTACGATTGGTCCCGCTCACCTTGGGGCTTATGCCCATGTTTTCCCCGCCAATGCGGGCATTTCGGGGGGCGTTGCCACCCCCCGTTATTCTTAGAACTGGTCTTCGAAACGCTTGGCCAGATCTTCGATGTTTTCCGGCGGCCAGTCTTCGACTTCCATGCCCAGATGCAGACCCATGCCCGACAGCACTTCCTTGATTTCGTTCAAGGACTTGCGGCCGAAGTTCGGGGTGCGCAGCATTTCTGCTTCGGTTTTCTGGATCAGATCGCCGATATAGACGATGTTGTCGTTCTTCAGGCAGTTTGCCGAACGCACCGACAGTTCCAACTCGTCTACCTTCTTCAGCAGCAGCGGGTTGAATTCAAGGCCAGCATCTTCGACGCCTTTGCCCGCGGCTTCCGGCTCGTCGAAGTTGACGAACACGGCGAGCTGATCTTGCAGAATGCGCGCAGCGTAAGCCACAGCATCTTCCGGGGTCAGCGAGCCATCGGTTTCGATTTTCATCGTCAGCTTGTCATAGTCCAGCACCTGACCTTCGCGGGTCGGGGTGACTTCATAGGACACTTTTTTCACCGGCGAATAGATCGCGTCGATCGGAATCAAGCCAATCGGCGCATCTTCCGGGCGGTTTTTATCAGCGGCAACATAGCCTTTGCCGGTGTTCACAGTCAGTTCCATGAACACGTCAGCGCCGTCATCGAGGTGGCAGATGACGTGGTCTTTGTTCAACACTTCGATGCCGTTGGTTTCCGAGATGTCGCCAGCGGTGACAACGCCCGGACCTTTGGCAGAGATCGACAGCCGCTTCGGGCCTTCGACTTCCATCTTCAGCGAAACGCCTTTCAGGTTCAGGATGATGTCGGTGACATCTTCGCGCACGCCTGCGACAGAGGAGAACTCGTGCAGAACGTTGTCGATTTGAACGCTGGTGATAGCGCCGCCCTGCAGCGACGACATCAGCACGCGGCGCAGCGCGTTGCCAAGGGTCAGGCCAAAGCCACGCTCCAGCGGTTCAGCGAACACGGTGGCGGTGCGTTGTGCATCTGCCCCCGGCTTCACGACCAGCTGCGTCGGTTTAATCAGTTCAAGCCAATTTTTGTGGATCATGTGACCGCCTCCATACTTGTCTTCTGCTCATGTCCTAAGCAGAGGACGCCCGAGGTTCAGAAATGCAGAAATCGGGCCGTGCAGACATCGCACGACCCGACCTGTAGTGATGCTTTAGACGCGACGGCGCTTCGGCGGACGGCAGCCGTTGTGGGCCAGCGGCGTCACGTCGCGGATGGACGTTACGTTCAGGCCAACTGCTGCCAGAGCGCGCAGTGCGGACTCGCGGCCCGAACCCGGACCTTGCACTTCGACTTCTACTGTCTTCATGCCATGCTCTTGCGCTTTACGGCCTGCATCTTCTGCTGCCATTTGCGCCGCGTAAGGCGTAGATTTCCGCGAGCCCTTGAAGCCCATGGTGCCCGAGGACGACCAGGAAATCGCGTTGCCCTGAACGTCGGAGATCAGGATTTTGGTGTTGTTGAACGAAGAGTTCACATGAACCACGCCAGCGGCGATGTTCTTGCGTTCTTTTTTCTTCGTGCGGGATGCTTTGGTATCGCGTGCCATATCTAAACGCCCCTCTTATTTCTTCTTGCCAGCAATGGCCTTAGCGGGGCCTTTGCGGGTGCGAGCGTTGGTGTGGGTGCGCTGACCGCGGACCGGAAGGCCCTTACGATGACGCAGGCCACGATAGCAGCCAAGGTCCATCAAACGCTTGATGTTCATCGAGGTTTCGCGGCGCAGATCGCCTTCAACTGTGACGTTTGCGTCGATGAATTCGCGAATTTGCAGCACTTCGGCATCCGAAAGCTGGTTGACGCGACGGGCGCGGTCGATGCCAACGCTTTCGCAGATTTGCTCTGCGATATGCGGGCCAACGCCGGTGATATAGGTGAGCGCGATCGGAACCCGTTTCGCGGTCGGGATGTTAACGCCAGCAATACGTGCCAAACGTGTATTCCTTCATGGTTGCGGTTCCGTAACGCCAGAACCTTTTTTCACAACACCGCCTTTGGCCAAAGCCGAGGGCGATTCGAATCCTTAACAAATAAGGAATCCCGCAAGCGATTCCGCTGCGGGACGCCGTGCTTTATGGGCTTTTGACCATATCGTCAAGGGCAGCGGACGACCTAATTAAGTTTTGTCAAGAACTTTGGCGATAGCGCCCGCGACAGCGCCCATTTCCGCCAAGCCATCCACCGCCGAGAGCTGGCCCTTGGCGTAATAATAGCCGATCAACGGCGAGGTATCGCGGTAATAGGCCAGCATCCGGGTGCGCAGGGCGTCCTCGGTGTCATCGGCGCGGCGCTTCATATCGTGGCTACCGCAGACATCGCAGGTGCCAGCCAGCTTGGTCGGGTGGTTGGTGTCGTGGTAGACCGCCCCGCAGTTGCCACAGGTGTAGCGACCGACGATACGGGCCTTCAGCGCCTCATCATCGACCTTAATCTCGATCACCGCGTCCAGCGTCTCACCCACGCGGGCCATTAATTCACCCAAAGCGTCGGCTTGTTTCAGCGTGCGCGGGAAGCCGTCAAAGATATAGCCGCCAGCCGCGTGGCCTTGCAGCTTTTCCTCAATCAAGCCGATCACGATATCATCGGTGACAAGGTGGCCTTTGTCCATCACCTCGGCGACCAGACGGCCCATTTCGGTGCCAGAGGTCTTGGCCTCGCGCAGCATATCCCCGGTGGACAGCTGCACCATGGCGCGTTCATCCACCAAGCGTTTGGCTTGGGTGCCTTTACCAGCACCGGGTGGCCCGAGGAGGATGATATTTGCCATGGGTCGCCTTTCTGTCAAAGAAAAGGCCCGGCGGGTCACGCCGGGCCTAAAGTCATAGCCCGATCACCGCCGCGCGGGCGGACGGTTGGCCGTGCTGCGCTTTTTGCCACGCAGTTGCGATTTCTCAATCAAGCCTTCGTATTGATGCGCCAGCAGATGCGATTGGATCTGGTTGATGGTATCCATCGTCACCGAGACCACGATCAGCACCGAGGTGCCGCCGAAGTAGAACGGAATTGAGAGCTGGCTGATCAGAATCTCCGGCAGCAGGCAGACGAGGGCCAGGTAAGCCGCGCCCAACACCAAGATGCGGTTGACGACGTAATCCAGGTATTCCTCAGTCTTTTTGCCGGGGCGGATGCCGGGAATGAAGCCGTTCTGGTTCTTCAGGTTGTCGGCCACTTCATCGGTTTTGAACGCCACGTTGGCGGTGTAGAAATACGCAAAGAACACGATCATGGCGATGAAGAACGCCAGATACAGCGGCTGACCATGGCCGAAATAGGCGAGGATCGTCGACATGATCGGGCCTGTGTTGGCCCCCGAAAAGGTCGCAATCGTGGTCGGCAGCAGCAGCAAGGACGAGGCGAAGATCGCCGGGATCACGCCCGCCGGGTTCACTTTGATCGGCAAATGGCTGGAACCACCGTCATAGACCTTCATGCCGACTTGGCGGCGGGGGTATTGGATGTGGATCTTGCGCAAAGCGCGTTCCATGAACACCACAAAGGCGATCACGCCGACGACCATCACCAGAACCCCAAGGATCACCGGGGTTGAGATCACGCCGGCGCGGCCTTGGCTGAAGAACTGCGCCAAAGCGTGCGGAATTTCTGCGACAATACCGGTGAAGATGATCAGCGAAGTGCCGTTACCGATGCCGCGCGCGGTGATCTGCTCACCCAGCCACATTAGGAACATCGTGCCAGCAACGAGGGTGATCACGCAGGAGACGACGAAATACATCCCCGGCGTATGCGCAAGGCCGCCCGCTTCGATGGATTTAGCGATGCCGAAGCCTTGCAGGATGGCCAGCCCGACGGTGCCGTAGCGCGTCCACTGGTTCATCTTCTTGCGGCCCGCGTCGCCTTCTTTCTTCATCTGCTCCAGCGCCGGGATCATCGAGGCCAGAAGCTGAATGATGATCGAGGCCGAAATGTAGGGCATGATCCCCAAGGCAAAGATGCCCATCCGCTTGATGGCACCGCCGGTGAACATCGACAGCATACCGCCGATGCCCTGCCCCGCGTTATCCATGAAATTGCGCAGCGCGGTGCCGTCAATGCCCGGAACCGGCACATAGGTGCCAAGGCGGTAGACCATGAGCAGGCCAATGGTGAAGAAAATCCGGCTACGGAGATCCGTCGCCTTGCCTAGCGTACCCCAGCTGAGGTTCGCGGCCATCTGTTCGGCAGCTGAAGCCATGCCCAGTTCTTTCTGCGTAAGCCCGATATGGGAAGCGCCGCCAAACCGTTTCCGGTCGGCGGCGCGGGAAACATAAGCCGATGTAAGCGGTCTCGCAACCGCTCACAAGGCGTTAGTTATGCTTTGCGGACCGCTTTGGTGAAAGCAGCCAAGACAGGTGCCACGGTCAGGGTGCCGCCAGCGGCTGCAACGGCTTCAACAGCCGCCGCAGACGCGCCCGTCACGTTCAGTTTGACCGCAGTGGTGATCGAACCTTTGTTCAGGATGCGGATACCGTCGCGCTTGTGACCGGTCAGGCCCGCGTCAACCAGCATATCCTCGGTGATCTCAACTTTCGCGTCGAGTTTGCCCAGACCGATGAATTTCTCGATCAAGCCGAGGTTGATCACCGCAAAGCGATCTTGGTTCGGCTTGTTGAAGCCGCGCTTCGGCAGACGGCGATACAGAGGCATCTGGCCGCCTTCGTAGCCGCCAATAGCGACGCCCGAACGCGATTTCTGACCCTTGATACCACGGCCAGCGGTTTTACCCGAGCCCGAACCCGGACCACGCGCCACGCGCTTTTGCTTTTTGGTTGCACCCGGATTGTCGTGCAGTTCATTCAATTTCATGTCGCATACTCCTATGCCGGAAAGCCCTTACCTGCGACGGGCAAAAGCAACGCGGCTGTTTGTGATTCTTATGCCGATAGGTGGGGCATTGCGGGCGTATAGAGGGGATGGGGGTGGGGATCAAGTGCGGACTTGGTAGCGACTATCAAGCTACAGTGTCCAAGCGTTCCGGTCAGCACGTTCCATGGAACAACCAAAACCCGCTCATAACTTTCAAGTCAAAGTTGCGCGGAACCGAACCGCCACAGACCTGAGTACCAACCATCTTTTTAAGCTCATCCTGCGTCCAGTCCATGCCCGCGTGGCCGCTGAACTTGCCTCCGCCATCATTGTCAATGCTCAGCTTGTTCCCCGCAGGACTGCTGACACAGCCAGCAAGGATAAAGCAGGTCGCAAGCGTCAAAGCCAATTTCAGGTCGCGCATCACTCGTAACTCCATAACTTCATTACCTTATGCTTACGATGTCCGCGGCGCGTGTCAAGGATATGTGCCGCCTATCGCATCGTTATTTGTGATAGGCTCGACATAGTTCCCAAATCCTGCGTATCTGCGGGCTGTTTTGCACGGGGGCTGTCATGGCGGTGGATACCAATTATCGGGCGGGGATTAAGCTGCAGTTCAAGAATGAATGGGGCAGCTTGGTCGCGACTTTTGCGCGGTTTGAATATGCGCTGAAGCTGGCGGGGTATTTGAAGTATGAAAAGCCCGGCACCTCGGCTGAGGCGGGTTGGGCCGGGTTTGCGGGCGATTTGGGAGATGGGTTTCTCGCGCATTGCCGGGCGTTGCCAGAGGTTCAAGTGCTGTTCAACGCGCCGCCTCGGTTGTTGAAGGTCGATATGGATCGGGCGGTGTCTTGGAAGAAGGCGCGGGCGGTGAATTCGGTCGTCGATGTGTTTGCGGTGGTGCAAGACGTGCGGGGCAGTTTGTTCCACGGCGATGCAAAGGTCCATGGCGAGCGGGATGGTGAGCGGATTGAGGCGGCGCAGGCGGTGCTGGATGAGGCTTGGGGTTGGGCCTTGCAGGATAAGGGAAATGCTCGGCTGGTGCGGTTTTGTGAGGCGTTTCGGTTTACACAGTAGAGATTGGCTGTGCGGAGACACTCCATCGCCGCTGAAGGAATAACCTATCCATCCGCGCCCGAACTGAACGAAAATACTGCGGGGCAGCGTTTTTCGGTGAGTTGCTCATAAGGCCGAAGGCTGTTGAGCAAGGGGCGTTGTGCAGGTCTTAGCGTTTGATAATCGGGGCGCGCCTGACTGGGCGGGCGCATTTCGCGCCTGACGGGGGCAGGCAGGCGCGGCCCGATTTGTCTGCGGCCAAATCGGGCAAGAGAAGAATGCCGATCCTTACAAATAGCAAAACGCCCCACCTTTCGGCGGGGCGTTTTTGTTTAACCCGAAGGTGCAGCTATCAGCCGCGCTCTTCGATGATCGTGACAAGATGCGAGATCTTGTTGACCATGCCGCGCACGGAAGGCGTATCTTCCAGCTCACGGGTGCGGTTCATTTTGTTCAGGCCAAGACCTTTCAGGGTCGCGGTCTGTTTTGCCGGGCGGCGGGCAGCCGAAGCCACCTGCTTCACCACGATGGTTTTCTTCACGGTGTCGGTCATGTTCAAGCCTCCACAACTTCAGCGGCGGGCTTGTTCAGGATCTCTGCCACTTTCTTGCCACGGCGTGCCGCGACTTGACGAGGAGAGGTTTCCGACTTCAGCCCGTCGATGGTGGCGCGGATCATGTTGTAGGGGTTCTGCGAGCCGATGGACTTTGCCACCACATCTTGCAGGCCCAACATCTCAAACACAGCGCGCATCGGACCACCGGCGATGATCCCGGTACCGGCAACAGCCGTCCGCATCACCACTTTACCGGCGCCATGACGGCCTTCCATGTCGTGGTGCAAGGTGCGGGCGTCTTTGAGCGGCACGCGAATAAGCTGGCGCTTGGCCTGCTCGGTCGCCTTGCGGATCGCTTCCGGAACTTCCTTAGCCTTGCCCTTGCCGAAGCCGACACGGCCTTTTTGATCGCCAACCACTACCAGTGCTGCAAAGCCAAAGCGTTTGCCGCCCTTAACGGTTTTCGACACCCGGTTGATCGCGACCAAGCGGTCAGCGAATTCCGGGGTTTCTTCCGGCCGGTTATCGCGGCGATCATTGCCACCACGATTGTCCCGACGGTTTTCACGTTCTGCCATTTTTCAACTCCTCAGAACTGCAATCCACCTTCACGGGCAGCCTCGGCCAAAGCCTTGATCTTACCGTGAAAGAGGAAACCGCCGCGGTCGAAGTAGCACACTTCAACACCGGCCTTTTTGGCCCGCTCGGCGATTGCCGAACCGATTTTCGTCGCTGCTTCGACGTTGTTCTTGCCGACCACACCGAACTCCTTCTCCAAGGTGGAGGCGGAGGCGATGGTGACGCCCTTCACATCGTCGATCAGCTGCACGCTGATGTTTTTGTTCGAGCGGTGAACGGACAGGCGCAGGCGCCCATGCGAAGTCGCTTTGATTTTGTTCCGAACGCGCTGACGGCGCTTGAGGAACAGGTCTCTCTTGGTGTTTGCCATGATTGTGTCCCTTACTTCTTCTTGCCTTCTTTGCGGAACACGAACTCGCCCTTATAGCGGATGCCTTTGCCCTTGTAGGGCTCGGGCTTGCGCCATTCGCGGATGTTCGCAGCGACCTGACCAACGAGTTGTTGGTCAATGCCTTCCACAATGATTTCAGTGTTCTTCGGCGAGGTCACGGTGACCCCGGCTGGAACGGCGAAGTTGACTTCATGGCTGTAGCCGAGCGACAGTTTCAAAACATTGCCAGCCATTGCAGCGCGGTAACCCACGCCTTGAATTTCCAGCTCTTTCTTGAAACCAGCGGTGACGCCAGTGACGAGGTTTTCAACCATTGACCGCGCCATGCCCCACTGCTGACGTGCACGCTTCGAAGTGCCACGCGGGGTCACTTTGATGCTGCCTTCGTCGATCGTGAGCGTCACGTCGTCGGTTGCGGTGAAGCTGCGTGTGCCTTTCGGACCTTTCACTTCGATGGTTTGACCTGACACGGACGCCGAGACGCCCTTGATCAGTTCTACGGGTTTTTTGCCGATACGAGACATGCCACCCTCCTCAGAACACGGTGCAAAGCACTTCGCCGCCAACATTGGCTGCGCGCGCATTTGCATCTGACATCACGCCTTTCGGCGTGGATACGATGGAGATACCGAGACCGTTACGCACGGTCGGAATTTCCTTGACGGACATATATACCCGACGGCCGGGCTTGGACACGCGTTTGACTTCGCGGATCACAGGCACGCCTTCGAAGTATTTCAGACTGATCACCAGCTCGCCCTGACCGTTATCGGTCTTGGCGCGCTCGAAACCGCGGATGTAACCTTCGCTTACGAGCACGTCCAGAACCCAAGCGCGCAGTTTCGAGGCAGGGGTCGACACGGTCGATTTGCCACGCATTTGCGCGTTACGGATACGGGTAAGCATGTCGCCGATAGGATCGTTCATCATCATTTGGCGACCTCCTTACCAGCTCGACTTGACCATGCCGGGGATCTGGCCGAACGAGGCGAGATCACGCAGCATGATGCG
>JAZKCV010000018.1:0-42011 GCA_040387915.1 Pseudomonadota bacterium | reverse complement strand
GCAGGCAGTAGCTTAACTCAGCCCGAAAACTGTCCAAGAGTTGGGGAGTAGCTCACTGGCCGTCACGCTGGCCGACCCGGATATCCGCTCTGCCGCCTTGGAGATAATCCGCAGCCTGATCACCCGGGTGACGGTTTTCGACGGCCCGGAAGGCCTGACGCTGGATCTCGAAGGCGCGTTGACCGCCATGATTGGCTTGGCTCAAAATGCAAAAAGCCCGCTGGAAAGCGGACTGGACGTTCGTGCTGTTGCTGGTTCGGTAAAAGTGGTTGCGGGGACGCGCAACCGCCGTAACCTACCAGAATTGCGGTGCAAAGCTTAGCCTGCAGCCTTCAGGTTATGAGTCTTGACGAGTGAACCATGAACAAGCCCTCAGAACCGCGTTATCCTTCGCGTTTTCTGCGACCTGTAGCCCTCTCGCCCGGCAACCCCAACGTCGGATTTCCCAAGATACCGCCGCGAACCTCCCCTCTGATTCCGCTATGCTTCCACACGGCCAAAGGTTGATGTTCGGGTATGGACCCCGCCTGACTGCAGCAACAGTCTGGCGGGCGCTGGTTCGGCGTTATGATTCCAGACCTATGTCTGTTGATTTGGCAGAAATTCACTCGATGGCTAGCTGACACGCGACAAGCATGCACCCTGTTCATTATTATATGTCAACTACTCATTTCATTCACGGTCAGGCCTTCAATATCCTCTCTGAAAATAGCAACAGGGAAGCGCCAAATGACAACCACTCTTCGCAATCTCACACTGTCCACCTTGTTTACTGCCTCTGCTGGCTTCGGGGCCTTCGCACAGGACATCCCGATTACCCCCGAGGTCACCGACAGCGGAAAACTCACAATCGCCAGCTCTCTCGGTTACGCGCCGTTTGAATATGTCGACGAACAGGGCAATCCGGCGGGCCTCGACATCGAACTGGCTCAGGCGGTCGCGAGTCTTCTTGGTGCAGAGCTCCAGATCGAAACCGTCCCCTTTTCCAATCAGATTCCTGGTCTGGCCGCTGGACGGTTTAAAGTGGCCTGGTCGTCCTTTTCTGTCACGGCCGAACGCCTCGTCCAGGTCGATTTTGTGACTTTCATGCAGGCTGGCACTGTGGTCATGACCACACCGGAGCAGAAAGGCCGGTTTGCCGACAGGGCCGCGCTTTGTGGGGTGTCCATCGCAGTCCAGGCCGGAACCGCGGCAGATTTTGCAGCCGATAAGTTGAGTGGGGAATGCACCGCAAGTGGTGCGTCTGCAATCAGCAAGTCAATCTATCCCGAGCAGAAAGACGTAATCCAGGCCGCGCTATCGGGCCGCGTCGAGGCCTATCTCGATGACTCGACCTCGGCAGGTTATTACGAAACGACCAGCGACGGCAAGCTGGTAGTGTCCGGCACCGCCTTCTTCCCGACGCCCCTCGGTGTTGCCATTCCTAAGGGCGACACGGCCACCGCCACAATGATGAAAGCGGCGCTGGAAAAGCTAATGGCCGACGGCAGCTACACCGCTGTGCTCGAGAAATACAACATGACGACCTCGGCGCTGACCGAAGTCGAAGTCTACACAAATCCTTCGCAAGTGGCTCAGTGAACCAATGGCCGGGTCGCGCCCAATTGGTTGGGCGTGACCTGACTGACCCGTGGCTGGGGTATTTTCGAACACACCTGTGGAGGATCATCACTTGAACGCAAATGCCAGCGGCGCGCGCTTGGAGCCAGTCGCCGCCAAAACACTCACGGTCGTTCCGCTGCGGCATCCTTGGCGATGGGTGGCCGTCGGAATTGTCTTGCTGGGCCTCGCGGGATTGACCGCTTCGGTCGTTACCAACCCGCAATTCCAATGGCCCGTGGTCGCCAGCTACCTGTTCCATGAAAGGATCTTGAACGGTCTGACGATGACGATCATCCTGACCGTAGTGGTCATGATTCTCGCCACGATCATCGGGACAATCGCTGCGTTGATGATGATCTCGGACAGCAAGCTGCTGTCATTGCCTGCAGCGCTGTTTGTCTGGCTGTTCCGTGGCTCACCCGCGCTGGTGCAGTTGATGCTCTGGTATAATCTGTCACTGGTCTTCCGCTCGATTACGCTGTGGATTCCGGGAGTCGGCACAGTCTTCTCCATCGACACGAACAGCCTGATGACACCGATGACCGCAGCGATTATTGCGCTTTCGCTGCATGAGGCGGGCTACATGGCTGAAATCGTGCGCGGCGGTTTGAAATCAGTGAGCAATGGCCAGACCGAGGCTGCTGCCTCGCTTGGAATGAAACCAAGCCTCCTCTTGCGCCGCATCGTGCTGCCGCAGGCGATGCGCATGATCATCCCGCCGACCGGCAACGAAACGATCAATCTGCTCAAGACGACGTCCCTAGTAAGCATCATTGCCGTCAGCGACCTTCTTTACTCCGCCCAGTCGATCTACGCCCGCACCTTTGAAACCATTCCGCTGCTGATCGTGGTGACAATCTGGTATCTCGCCGTCGTGTCGGTCATGTCGGTCGGGCAATATTACCTTGAGCGGAATTTCTCACGGGATGAGACGCACGTGGCCATTGGCCCTCTAACGAGGGTCTTCGGAAACCTTTTCAGCCTGCGCACCAAGGAGACCCGGGCATGAACATAACCGCAAAAGGACACCACAGGTTCGGCATCCCGCCAGAGACCATGGTTTATGCCAGCGAGGTTCGCAAATCATTCGGGGCGCTCGATGTTCTTAAAGGCGTCAGCATCAGCGTGGCGGCAGGAACAGTGGCCTGCATCATCGGTCCATCTGGATCGGGCAAAAGCACCTTCCTGCGCTGTATCAACCACCTCGAAGAGATCAACGGCGGCCTCCTTCTGGTCGATGGGGATTTTGTTGGCTACCGTCTGGCGGGCGACAAGCTCTACGAACTGCCGCCGTCCGCAATCTGCAAGCGGCGGGCAGAGATCGGCATGGTCTTTCAACAGTTCAATCTTTTCCCCCATATGACCGTGCTGGAAAACATTATCGAGGCACCCGTTCGCGTGCGGGGCGAGCCCGTCGCGCAGGCAAAGGCTAGGGCCGTCGAGATTCTGGGCCGGGTGGGTCTTGCCGCGAAGCACAATGTCTATCCGCGTCATCTGTCCGGCGGGCAACAGCAGCGCGTGGCCATTGCGCGGGCATTGGCGATGAACCCGAAGGTGATCCTGTTTGACGAGCCGACATCAGCCCTTGATCCCGAGCTTGTGGGTGAGGTGCTGGAGGTGATGAAAGATCTTGCCCGCGACGGCATCACCATGATCGTGGTCACCCATGAAATCGGCTTTGCACGCGAAGTGGCCGATCAGCTGATCTTTATGGATGGCGGAGTAGTCGTCGAAAGTGGCGACCCGCGCGAGATCATCGCAAATCCGCAGAACCCGCGCACACGCGAGTTTTTGGCGCGCGTTCTCTGATCAATCTAAACACGTTCATGGCGGTAGAGCTTAATCGTGAGCCAGTCCGCGAGAGTAGAGTCATGTCTAATAAATCCGATCACCAGGATCTTCCGGCGAAATGTTACGACTTTGATGTGCCGATCGATCGCAGCAAGCTCAGCACCATGAAATGGGAGGCTGAGATTGCCCGCAAGAACGACTCGTCGTTACTTTGTTTCGGCACAGCCGAAATGGATTTTCGATCCGCCCCGCCCATACTGGAAGCGATCCGCCGCGTCGCGGATTCCGGGCATTTTGGCTATCCTTTGAAGCGACATTCCTATTTCGAAGCGATAACTGGTTTCTTCCAGAGACGCTTTAGCTGGCGGATCGAGGAATCCTGGATTGCCAGCAACGTCGGCATCTACCCCTCAATGCAGCCGATCATCGAAGAATTTTCACGGTCGGGTGACGAAATCATCTATCAACCCCCCGTGCATCAGATCTTCCCGGAAGTGATTGCATCGGCAAATCGCGTTGCGGTCGCAAACCCGCTGCGGCAGGTGGGCGGGCGCTACGAAATGGATTTCGATGATCTTGCGTCGAAGATCACTTCGCGGACCAAAATTCTGCTGTTGTGCAGCCCCCACAATCCGGTCGGTCGGGTTTGGAGCCGCGCCGAGTTGACCCGCCTGCATGATATCTGCGCAGCGCATAACATCCTTGTCGTCTCTGATGAGGTTTACTGCGGCATCATCTTTCCGGGGGTTATCTTCACCCCCTTCGCCGCAGTTTCGCCCGAAGCTTCGATGAATTCCATCACTCTGGTTTCGGCCAGCAAGTCATTCAATCTCACTGGGCTCAAACACTCGCTGGTGATCGCCGAGAATCCGAGGCTGCGGGAAGCCTACTTTGACGGCCTGAAACGCAGCAACCTGCATTTTGGTGGCTGCATCTTCGGTCAGGCGGCGACGGAGACTGCCTTTCGCGATTGCGATGACTGGTCGGCCGCGCTGGTCGACTACATTCAGGGCAATCTCGATCATCTCCGCAGCTTTCTTCGAGAAAATCTGCCAGAGGTGGGCTTGACCGAGCCGGAGGCAACTTATTTCGCTTGGCTCGACTTCAGCCGCCTCGGCTTGCCGGATGAACGGTTGCGCATGCTTCTGGAGGATGAGGCCCATGTCGTAATCGCGCCGGGCAGCTCGCTCGGCCAAGGCGGCACGAGCCATGTTCGGCTCAATCTCGCCACTTCACGCGTCACTCTGCATCAAGGACTGCGGCAGATCGCCGCCGCCTGCCGCCGCCAGAAAGCGGCCTGACTCATATTACCACAGGAAAGAAACACCATGACGATGTCATTCGATGCCCGGCTTGCTACGCTCGGGCTTCTCCTGCCTGACCCGCCGAAATCGGTGGCGAATTACGTGGCGACCAGCAGTTTCGGCAATCTGCTGATTGTGTCGGGCCAGCTTTGCATCGACAGCACTGGCAAGCTCGTCGCGAAGGGGCAGGCTGGCACCGAGGTGGGCATGGATCAGGCTGTGGCCGCCGCCCGCGCTGCCGCCATCAATGTGTTGGCACAGACACGCGCCGCGCTTGGTAGTCTTGATCGCGTCACGCGCGTGCATCGGCTCGGCGGGTTCATTGCCGCACCTGTCGATTTTGCCGATCATGCACGGATCATGAATGGTGCCTCTGACCTGATGGTCGAAGTCTTCGGCGCAGCAGGTCGCCATGCGCGTAGCACCATTGGTGTTTCTTCGCTCCCCCTTCAGGCGACAGTCGAGGTCGAAGCGATTATTGAATTCCATTGAGGCGGACTTGCCAAAACGGCACGGCGCAGCCTCTCCCTAACTGAAATCACGATAAAGGCGCGCCTTGTCCATCCGCTGCTCTTCAGCAATGTCCCGAAGCAGCTTACGCAACCAAGCATGGCCGAGATCGGCTTCGCGATATCGCTCATGGACCATCGTCAACACCAGATCAGGCAGAGGAATCGGTGGTTCAAGAATGACTGTCTCGCTCGCGTCCGTTAGGGCAAGAAGGACGCTGGCACCAAAAACGGTAATGAGCGACGTGCCCTTAATAACCCAAGGCGCCACCAGATAATGAGGGATGGTCGCGACCACTTTTCTGGACAAGTTCATTTTGCGCAGTTCGATGTCGACGAGCCCTTCTGCGACGCCATCAGAGGAAATCTGAAGATGGTCCGCCGCGAGGTATTGCTCCACCGTCAACCCGGCCATTTGCGGATTCCCGCGCCAGCCCGCACAAACCATCTTGTCGGTCGAAATGACCACTTTGCTGAGGTGCGCGTCAACCTTGGAGGGATTTCCAAGGACCAGACACTCGACCTCCTTGCTTCTCAGTTGTTCAGTCACCTCCGATTCCCTCGCGTGCAGAATGTTCAGTGTGGCATTTGGAGCCTCACGTGAAAAACGCTCGATGAGTCGGGGCAGGAAGGTGACAGCAGCATAGTCCGTAAGACCGATGCGGAAATTCCGGGTCGAGTTCCGAGGATCGAAGTGTGCGTTCTGGTCAAGAACCGTCCCGATATCGGCCAATGCCATGGAGATGACGGCCGCCAGTCCGAGCGCTTTTGGCGTCGGTATCATCGCAGATCCTTCTCGCACGAAAAGCTCGTCGTTGAAGATGCTGCGTAGCCTCGCCACAGAGTGGCTGACGGCTGACTGAGTGCGTCCTATACGCTCGGCCGTGCGGGTGACACTGCGCTCGTGCATGAGCACATCGAAGACCCGAAGCAGATTGAGATCAATCTGATTCAGGGAGAGATCAGTTCGGATGTGTCGATGATCCGGCGTCATGGATCAGAAGTATCATGAATTTTGCTCATGATACAGTCACTTATGGAGATTGTTGATAGCACCTGCAGCGCCTCGACCAACTGAATATCGGTCCCTATAAAAAAGCACCCCGCTATGCTCTTGCGGATTGAACAGCTTGGCCAGACCGCCAATCTGCTGTCCGAGCACCGTTCCGTGCTCTGATCTACACACAGAAATGCAAAAATCCCCCACTTTTCGGGGGGACTCTTCAAACGTTGATGTGGCGTTGAGGTAAAACGCAAGGGCTACACACAAGCGAAATACGCAACATATAAGTATTTGTTATTACATAAATATTTTGTTTATGGGGCAGAGTTCCAGAAACTCTTGTCATTGTATGAAAGCGATTGGACGGACCCAAAATCGCTCGCCGCTTAATCAACACTAGGGACCATCACCACACAAACATACCATGGAATCTGGGAGGTTTCCCACGTCTTGAACGGTTCTCGCTCAAACCGTTATGAAGAAGGGCGGAGGCTGTCTGAAAACTCGCCCGTGGGGCATCAGCGCCGGATTTATGCACCAGTTGCTCGCTTGCCAAGATGACGTTCCGATATCAGCAGCCAGAGGCTGACGGGACAGGAAAGAGCTCTCTTCGTCTGGGCGAAAACTGTGTTTTCGCCCAGACTCGGCGGAAAGCGGCCAGACGCGACCACAGCGTCACACCCGTAAACCTAGCGAGAGCGGTCGTTTGCGCGAAGCGCAGCTTCAAGTCAGCGGGAAGTCCGGACAGGGCCGGATGCCGCAGCACGAAGCCTGTCGGTTTACGATTGCGGCAGTTTGGTGGGGATACCTCGGGTGCTGCCGCATATTGTCAAATGGGTGAAACGTTTGGGCATGGCGATGTGCCCGCTGTGTTTACTTGATTGAGATTGTCGAAGTAGAGCACTTCAATCTGGCGCAGAAGATCGACCGGCTCTGCGCCGAACGCCTCGGCGACAAGCATCTCGGGGCTTTCGATGGAGATTGACCACTTACCCGGATGCGGGTTGAAGGCGCAGCTTGGGAAGTGCATGTGATGATGCCAAGCAACAGAATCCGCTTGTAGCGCTAGGAGATGGGTTAGCAGACGTGACGGATGCAGAGTGCCCGAGGATGAGGCGACCTTGCTGGCATCCAGAATATCCGCGCCATGCAGCATCTTGACCAAATCTTTGTCCACCTCGGGAAAAGCCGTGCCAGAGTTTGCGATATATGGGATCTGCGCGTGATCATCCTCGATCACCAGCGCGTAAACACCTGCGAAAGGATTTTGGATGCAGTCGGGCGATAAGACGTGGCTGTGCCAGTGCTTGCCGTCTTTCGTCAAGCATTGGGCCAGAGACAGGCAGTCATCCAATGCGATTTCTTGATAATTTATGCCGCGATAACTGACAGTCATGCGTTTTCCTTTCTGATCCGAGTAGGGTTAGGTGAAGGTGTAGCCATTCGCCAGCCAGCCGCCGTCTACCCGCAGCACGGTTCCGGTGATCATCGTGGCTTGATCCGAGGCGAGGAACCAGCAGGCGTTGGCGACCTCATCCGGTTCCGCCAAACGTCCCAGCGGCGTGCGCGCCTTGACGCCTTTGGTGTCGTAAGTGCCTGCATCCATCATCGCCTGCACCATCGGCGTGCGCACGCCGGTCGGCGCGACTGTGTTCACTCGGATACCGAGCGGGCCCCATTCCACGGCAAGCGACTCAGTCAAGTTGTGGATCGCGCCCTTTGAGGCACAATAAGCCGCGCGCATCGGCGCACCCGAGGCTCCATAGACCGAGCCGATCATCACGATCGAACCACTCACCCCGCAGCGCACCATATCTTTTGCAACGCCTTGTGCAAAAAGCCACGAGCCGGTCACGTTCACATCCATCTGTGAGCGGAAGTCCTCAGGGCTGACCTCCAGCGAGTTGCAGGCTTTGACGATCCCGGCAGAGGTGACCAACCCGTCAATACCGCCAAACCGCGCAACCGCCTGCTTGAGGCAATCATTCACCGCGTCCGGCTCGGTGACTTTGGCGGCACAGATCAGAACTTGCGTGCCTTCCGGCATTGCGGACGCAGCCGCCGCAAGGCTTTCGGCGTTCTGATCGACTAAAACCAAAGCATGACCTTCAGCGGCAAAGCGCTTGGCAGTAGCCAAACCAATGCCACTCGCAGCACCGGTGATCAGGGTGCATTTCGGGGTTTGTTTCATCAGCGGTTTTCCTTGTGGACCGTCCCCATTAGGGCGATTTTTGATGCAGGCCTTCATAGTCCTGCCATGGGATGGCAGGACGCGCGTTAATCTTTCGGCTTTAATTTCGTCGATTACATGCCGTTGTAGCGCACGCCGCCGATGACATGTTCGGTGGCCACCATTTCCAACTCGGCCACGCACAGATGCGCGGGTTTGTTGAGCGCCCAGAAAATGCCCTCGGCGATTTCATCTGCGGTCAGGCAATGCACCGGGTCGTAGACGCGGCGGGTGGCTTCGGCGAGATCGCCGTCAAACATCTCGGCGTGCATCCCCGAGCGGACCCGACCGGGGCGGATTTCGGTGACGCGGACGCGGTGCGGGAACAGCTCCATCCGCAGGTTTTTCGCCATCGAATGCACCGCGGCTTTGGTGGCGGAATAGATCGGCTGGCCAAGGCTGGGATAGATCGCAACCGAGCCAATCATCACCACATGGCCATCATTGCGCGCAATCATCGCAGGCACGCAGGCTTGCAGGCAGTTCTGGATGCCAAGGATATTCACATCGACAAGCCGTTGGGTGCTTTCCTCGGGTTGATCGAACAGCGTGCCTGTGCGGCCCAAAGCGCCATGCGCGAGGATCAGGAAATCGGGCGCTAGCGGTTGCAGGCGGGCCACCACCGCCGCGCGGTCGCGCACGTCAAGATGGATACACTCGGCCCCGGTTTCCGCCGCAAGGGCCGCCAGCTTTTCCTCGGCATCGACCGAGGCTGCCAGAACCTTGCAGCCCACTTTGGTCAGTTGGCGCACCAAGGCGCTGCCGATGCCGCCGCTGCCGCCCAGAACCACGGCCAGTTTGCCTTGAAATGTCGTGCTCATTCTCGTGCTCCTTTGTTTCAGGTCAGCCGCAGCGCATCGCGCAGCTGATAGGCAGGGAAGGCGAGGCCGCCGAGGAAGGTTTTCAGGCCCTGCATTGCGATCGGTTGGATGTCCCCGACTCGCACCGGCATGTCGGCCTCGGTCTTGGTTTCCGACAAGAACGCCGCGACTTCGCGGCCCAAGGTCTGCGCCAAAGCGACGCCACGGGTGGAAAACCCGATGACGGAATAGACGTTTTGCTCCAGCCGTTGAATGGCGGGCAGGTAGGCGTCGGTCAGTGCGCAATAACCTTCCCAATAGCTATCCATTTGGATGCCGTTCAGATGCGGGAACAGTTCGGCCAAGCGGCGGCGGCTGTGCGCGAAGCTATAGGCGCGGTGATTTGTCGGACGGAAGATCGCGCCGCCGATGATCAGGCGGTTGTCGGCGGAATAACGCGAAAAGCCGCCCGATTTGCGCAGATCGGTAAAGCAGACCCGTGTGGGCAGGGTTTTCTGTTGCTCGTCCGCTGTCAGCGGGCGGGTGAAGCCGTGATAGAGCAGCACCGGGATCACCGATTGCGCAAGGCCGGGATAGAGCGCGGGTGTGTAAGCGTTGGTGGCGATTACGACCTTGCGAGCGCGAATGTCGCCCGTGCTGGTGTGCAGGATTTTCGCGGTGACATCGCTGCGGATGCCCGTAACCTGCGTCTGTTGGCGGATGTCCGCGCCGCGCGTTTGCGCTGCACGGGCCAGACCCAGCGCCAAAGCAAAGGGGTTTATCGTGCCGCCGGTTTTGCGATACCAGCCGCCGAGATAGCCCGCAGCACCCGTGCGATCTGCCACAGCACCTGCGTCCAGCCATTCAGCTTCGACCCCACGCGCAGTCCACGATTGATAGACCCGCTGCACCTTTTTCAGCGCCTTTTCGGAATGCGCGGGCTGAATCCAGCCGTTTTGTTCGGCGTCGCATTGGATGCCAAGCGCGCGGATCTGGTCGAACACGATTTGCGGCCCATCCGCCACAAGTTGCGCCAGCCGTTCGCCCTTGGCTTTGCCCAACACGGCGCCCGCATCATCGGCGGTCATTCCGCCCGGAAAATGCGGCACCACCAATCCGCCGTTGCGGCCAGAGGCACCACAGCCGACGCTGCCCGCTTCCAGCAATACCACCGATTGCCCTGCACTGGCAGCGTGAAGGGCGATCGACAGGCCACAATAGCCGCCACCGACCACAGCGATGTCATAGTCGGCCTTGCGCAACCCGCGATCCTCGACAAAAGCCGCCTCTTTGCTGGTGGCAGCCCAATGAACGCCGCTCATATCCCGATTGATCTTTGCCATTTTCCGCTGTCTTTCCGCAGTGTTGGGCGAGATCGCCCATTTGTTGCATGATACATCATTTTATCAGACAGGCCCGCCTATGGCGGGTTTTGCCCGTTAACCCGCCTTTTGCTGATGCTCAATCGCGCTGATCAAAGCATCTGCCGCCAAATTGATATCGGTGGTGATCGCGGCGGCCACGCGGTCAGCATCGCGACGTTCCAACGCGCGCACGATCTGCTGATGGTTGGCGATACCTTCGCTCATCTCGCCGAATTTCGGATAGATCAGGTTCAGATAAGATCCCGTCATCACCCAACAACTTTCGATCATCCGCACCAGTTGATCCATCTGGCTGGCACGATACAAAGCGAAGTGGAATTGCCAGTTCAGCGCGATCAATGCCGCATAATCGCGCTTGTCGTTGCGGTCGGTGATGGCATCATTCAGCGCCACAATCGCACGGATTTCTGCATCTGTGATCCGCCGCACCGCTTCGCGCGAGGCCAGACTTTCCAATGAAACCCGTATCTTGGTCAGCTCCTCGATCCGATCTACCGTCAGCTCTGGCACATAGACCGAGCCGTTGGGGCGCATCTCTAACACGCCTTCGGAGGCGAGGTTATACAGCGCCTCACGCGCGGGCGTCAGACTGACTTCCAACGCGCCGGCGATGCTGCGGATGGTCAGCTTTTCACCGGGATCAAAGCGGCCCGCCATCACCGCCTCTTTCAACTGGGTCTTCACCTTTTGGGCCAAAGTGTCTGAGCGGCCAATCGGCGTCATACTTTCCAGCGCGTCAATCATCGTGGACATTTTGAACTCTCTAAAGCCGCTTTGGTGCAGTTTGCGATATAACAAAAGCCATGGCTAGTGCGACAGGATCTGATTGAGGAATTTCTGCGTGCGCGGGTTTTGGGGGGCACCGAAGAAATCAGCAGGCGGACCCTGCTCGACAATCTCACCCTGATCCATGAAGATCACCCGATCAGCGACCTGACGGGCAAAGCCCATCTCATGCGTCACACACACCATCGTCATGCCATCTTTGGCCAAAGACACCATGACATCAAGCACTTCGCTGATCATTTCGGGATCGAGCGCCGAGGTTGGCTCGTCAAACAGCAGGATTTCCGGGGCCATGCACAGGGCGCGCGCGATGGCGACGCGCTGCTGTTGGCCCCCTGACAACTCGCCGGGGAACTTCGCCGCTTGTTCGGGGATGCGCACCCGGTCGAGATATTTCATCGCGGTCTTTTCCGCCTCGGCCTGCGAGATTTTGCGCGCCAGCATTGGGGCCAGCGTCAAGTTTTCCAGCACGGTCAGGTGCGGGAACAGGTTGAAGTGCTGAAATACCATGCCCACCTCGCGCCGGATCGCGTCGATATGGCCAACGTTGTCGTCAAGTTCGGTGCCAAGAACGTTGATCGAGCCTTGCTGGTGTTCTTCCAGCCGATTGATGCAGCGGATCAGGGTGGATTTGCCGGACCCCGACGGACCACAGATCACGATGCGCTCGCCTTTGCTGACGGTCAGGTTGATACCTTTCAGGACATGAAATTTGCCGTAGAATTTGTTCATGTCGGTGATCTTGATGGCAATGTCGCGCATGATATTCTCCGAGGGTTAGTGTTTGCCAACGCGCAGACGGCGTTCAAGGTAAGCGCCGTAGCGCGACAGGCTGAAAACAAAGACAAAATAGATCATGGCGACAAAGACGTAGACCTCGACCCACGCGAAGGCCCAGTCGCCCGATCCGTAAGCTGCCTTGCCCGAGGCCATCACCTCAAAGAAACCGATGATCACGATCAGTGAGGTTTCCTTGAAGCTAATCACGAACTGGTTAATCGTCGGCGGCAGCGCGTTGCGGAAGGCTTGCGGCAGGATCACGCGGGTTGTGCGTTGCCAATAGGTCAGTCCCAAGGCGCGGGCGGCTTCTTCCTGACCTGCAGGCAGCGCTTGGATGCCAGAGCGGATGTTTTCGGCCTCATATGCCGCGAAAAACAGCGCAAAGCCGATGATCACCCGCCAGATTTTATCGCCGATCAACATCTGCGGCAGCGCCAGCGGGAACACCAAAGCGGCGGTGAACAGGATGGTGATCAAGGGCAGCGAGCGGATGGTGTCGATGAACAACCCGGTGGTCTTGGCAATCAGTGGCAGATCAGAGCGCCGCATCAGCGCCAGCGCAATCGCCGTCGGCATCCCGATCAACATGCCTGCAGCATAAATGAACACGGTCAGCGTCAGCCCGCCCCAATCGGACGGTGCCGTGGCTTTCAGGCCAAACACCCCGCCCGCCATCAGCGTGTAAAACGTGGCAAAGCCTGCGATCCACAGCAAGCCCAGGCGCGGCGCTGTCCAGAATTTTGGCACGCAAGACAGGATCGCCACGATCACGATGGCAAGGCACGCAAGCGTCGAGCGCCACTGCTCCTCATACGGGAACAGCCCGAACAGGATCAGCCGCCAGCGCGTGTTGATCACCGCCCAACAAGCGCCCTTGATATCACGGCACACGTCAGAGGTGCCGTCTGGGCTGGTCCAAACCGCATTCAAAACCGCCCAAGTCAGCAGATGCCACAGCACCCAAGCAGCGATGCTAAGACCAATCAGCGAAATCACCGTATCCATCGGACGCGAGAAAAAACGCTTGCGTAACGAAGGTTTGCGGCTTGGATCAAACGGCAGCGGGGTGGAAAGGCTGGTCATGGCGGCTCCTTACGACCGAAGCTGATTGCCCTTAAGGGCAATGGCTTTGTTCACGCGGTTCAGCACAAAGGCGATGGAATTGTTGATCACCAGGAACCCCAGCATCAGGATGCCGATCAGCTCTAGCGTTTGGCCCGCCTGGTTGATCGACACTGAAATCACCGCGAAGAAATCGGTGTAGCCGACAGCAATCCCCAGGGTGGTGGCTTTGAAAAGCCAGACATATTGGTTGATCAATGTCGGCAGCACGGCGCGAAACGCCAGCGGCAAGCGGACACGGGAAAACACTTGCCACGGGGTAAGGCCCAAGGATTGCGCGGCCTCGACCTGACCTTTGCCCACCGACAGAAACCCTGCCCGGATGATCTCGGCAATATAGGCACCGCCGTAAATTGCCATCGCCACCAACAGCGCCACGAATTCAGGAGACACGCGGATGCCATCGCGGATGTTAAAGCCGCGCAGTTCTGGCAGCGACAAAAGCGAGGTATCGGGGATGCGCCCCAGATAAAGTGCCACGGCGCCCAGACCGCAGCCGATGGCGGCGATAGCCCAGCGGATAAGGCCGCGGCGCGCAGCTGGCACGCGCGAAAAGCGCCGCGATGTTGCGAAAATTGTAAGCGCGATCAGTGCGACGAACAGGCAAAGGAAGAACACCGCGGCACTGCCGCCTGTCACGTTCAATCCCGGCAGATAGAGGCCCCGCGACGACAAAAACAGCCCGAATCCCTGCAAAGCCTGCTTGGGTGGCGGCAGTTGCGTCAGCAGCGCATACCAGAAAACCGCCTGCAAAATCATCGGGATATTACGGAAAATCTCAATATAAACCGTTCCAAGGATGTTCAGTGTCTCATTGCGGGCGGTGCGCAGGATGGCGATGATCAGCCCGACCACATTGGCCAGAATGATGCCCAAAATGCCCAGAAACAGCGTGTTCAAAAGGCCGACCACAATCAGCCGCCCGTAGCTGCTGTAGGGGGTGTAGTCGATCAGCTTGAAGCCGATATCAAACCCGGTGGCGCGGGTCAGAAACTCGAAGCCCGAGGTCATGCCTTGCGCCGCGATATTCTGCCGAGCCTGATAGACAGCACCGCCGATCACCAGCACGATCACCGCCAGAAAGGCGGCTTGCGCCACGAAACGCCGGGCCTTGCGGCTTGCAAATATGGAAAGCATCGGCCTGCCCTTTCTATGGCGGAAGCAGGCGGCCGCCCGGATTGGCGGCCGCCCAGAGGTTTGAGAAAGCTCAGTCCATAGTCAGCGAGAACAGGATGCCGCCGTTGCGGATCAAGCCGTTGACACCGCGAGACAGCCCGTAAGCCGAGCCTTTGCCCAGATCACGCTCCCAGATCTCGTCATAGTTGCCGACCTGCTTGATCACCTGATAGGCCCAGTCGTCGTTCAGCCCCAAGCGTTTGCCAACGCCCGGCGTCACGCCCAGCATGGTGGCAATCGCGGGTGTCGGCGGATTGGCCTTCATCTCATCAACATTGGCGCTGGTCACACCGGACTCATCGGCCTGGATCAGAATGGATTGCACCCAGTTGGCGACATCGACCCATTGATCATCACCCTGACGCATGATCATGCCCAAGGGTTCAGCGGCCAGAACGTCGGGTAAAATCACGATGCTGGCGGGGTCTTTCACCTCGGTTGCGCGCATCACTGCCAGTTGCAGATCCCATTCGACATAGGCATCGCAACGGCCCGACAGGAAGGCGGCTTTGGCGGCCTCAGTCGACTCGAACGGCACAGCTTCCAGCTTGTAGCCATTGGCGGCAGCGTGATCAGCAGCATAGCGTTCCAGCGTCGTGCCAGCCTGCACGCAGACGGTGCCGCCATCCAGATCTTTGACGGTTTGCGCGCCATTTTCGGCATGGGTCGCGTAGCTGATCGCGGCCATCATATAGGGGCGCGAGAATTGCAGGGCGGTGTCGGTGTCGCGGCTCATTGTCCAGCCGCTGGATTTGATCACGATATCCAGCTCGCCTGCCTGAAGCGAAGGCCAACGCTGCTCCCAGCTGGTCGGAAGGATGTTCAGATGGCCCTCGGCGGTGCCGAAAATCGCGGTGGCAACGGCGCGGCACATGTCGATGTCAAAGCCCTTCCAGTTGCCCTTGTCATCGACTTCCATCATGCCGGGATAAGATCCGTTATGCCCCGAACACGACAGCGCGCCGCGTTCCTTCACGCCTTTCAGCGTGTCGCCAAACTCTGCATGTGCCGCCGTGGCGGCCAATGCCATGGCTGCTGCGAGTGCTGCTGGTCGCATAATCTTCATTTGCTCTCTCCTGTTGTGGTGTTTTTGGTGCGAAATGCTTCACGATTGCATTCGTGATGTTTGATATAACAAACGGAATATCACCTTCTGTCCAGCAAAATTTTTCTCATTTCGTTTCAGCTTGGGAATTTCGCAGCATGGCCTTGTTTATAAGGGAAATTATCTTTCACATCGCGACAGAATACCGCTTTGTGGCGATGCAGAAAACACTTGCGCGATTCGATTTTACGATACATGTTATATCAAATACACCAGCGGAGCCCCGCGATGCAAAACGCGCCATCTATCGAAGAACAAAGGGAAATCCATCGCCGGATGATCCTGACACGCCGACTCGAAGAGATTCTCGGGGTCATGGCCAAGGAGGGCAAAACCCGCGGCCCCCTGCACCGTTGCGATGGGCAGGAAGCCGTTGGCGTTGCCGCCTGCATGGCGCTGCGGGTGGATGATTACGTCTGCACCACCCATCGCGGCCATCACGTCTATGTCGGCAAGGGCATGGATGCGCGGCGTATCGTGGCCGAAATCATGGGCCGCGAGACGGGGTATTGTAAAGGACGCGGCGGGCATATGCTGCTGGGCGATGCCTCAATCGGGATGATCGGCGGCAATGCCATCGTCGGCGCAGGGCTTCCGGCGGCGACGGGTATGGCGCTGTCTATTCAGGTGTTGAAGCAGGATCGGGTGGCGATGGCCGTGTTTGGCGACGGCGCTGCACAAACTGGCATCGCGCATGAGTCGATGAATATGGCGGGCCTGTGGAAGCTGCCGGTGATTTTCCTGCTGGAGAATAACCAATACGGCCTGACGGTGCGGCAAGAAGTGCAGTCGCCGATTGAGGATCTGTTCATCCGCGCCGCAGGTTACGGCATGCCGGGGCTGAAGGTGGACGGCAACGATCCGGTGGCGATGTATCAAGTGGTTGCCGAAGCCGCCGCCCGCGCCCGCCGGGGCGAAGGTGCGACGCTGATCGAGGCGAAAACCTATCGGATGCAGGGGTTTTCCACCTCTGACATGGGCGGGTATCAATCCGAGGCTGAAATGGCACCGTGGCGCGACCGTGATCCGATCCGCATCTCGGCAGACACGCTGACCGCCCTGATCGGGGCGGACGCCGTGGCGCAAATCGCAGCCGAGGCCGAGGAAGAAATTCAGGCGGCCTTCACCCATGCGCTTGCCGATCCCTTCCCCGTTTACGAATTCCATACCCCAAGCGGCGCTTACGCAGAGGAATAATCATGGCCATGATGCGATATGCCGAGGCGCTGAACGCCGCCCTGCGCGAAGAAATGACCCGCGACCCGTCGGTCTTCATGTTTGGCGAAGACATTGGCCGCTATGGCGGGGTGTTCAAGGTTTCAAAGGGCCTGATGGACGAATTCGGCGAGTCGCGCATCCGCGATACGCCAATTTCTGAACAGGCGATGACGGCGATGGCGGTGACTGCCGCGATGACTGGCACGCGACCGATCCTTGAGATCATGTATGCCGATTTCATTCCCTTGTGCATGGATGCTTTGGTCAATCAGGCTTCAGTGTTCGGTTATTTGTGGGAGGGGCAGGTGAACATGCCCTTCGTGTTGCGCACTCAAGGTGGCGGCGGGGTTGGCACCGGGGCGCAGCATGCAAAGAGTCTGGACAGCTTCCTCGCCCATATCCCAGGTATCAAGGTGGTTGCCCCGGTGACTCCTGCAGATGCGAAGGGCCTGCTGAAAGCCGCGATCCGCGATCCGCAGCCGGTGATCTTTCTCGAACACAAACTGCTCTACAACCTGCGTGGCGAGGTGCCCGAGGGTGACGATCATATCGTTCCCATCGGCAAAGCGCGGATCGTGCAAAGCGGTAAAGATGTCTCGATCTTCGCTACCTCAAAGATGGTGATCGAGGCCGAGGCTGCGGCGAAACTGCTGGCGAAAGACGGCATTGATGCCGAGGTGATTGACCTGCGCACGTTGCGGCCGTTGGATTTGGCGTCGATCAAAGCCTCAATCGCCAAGACCCATCATGCGGTGGTGGTGAACGAAGGTTGGACCTTCTGCGGCTATGCGGCAGAGCTGTCGGCCACGATCATGGACCACTGCTTCGACGATCTGGATGCCCCGGTGATGCGGGTGGCGATGCCCGATATGCCGATCCCCTATTCGGAGCCGCTGGAACTGGCGGTGATCCCGAACGCCGCCAAAATCGCCGCCGCCGCCCGTCGGGCTTTGGCATAGGGGGATAGCATGGCCAATCCAATTCGGGTCGACTCCGCCGGTGGCGAATATATGGAAAGCGTGGTCGTTCTGGAATGGACGGCCAAGATCGGGGATGCGGTCAAGGCGGGCGATCTGCTGGTGACGGTCGAAACCGCCAAAGCCGCGACCGAGATTGAGGTGCCTTGCGACGGCTATCTGACAGCGATTTTCGCCGAAACCGGCACCGAGGTGCCGCTGTCGGCGGTGTTGGGTCTGATCGGGGTGACGGTGGAGGATAAGGCGTTTGAGGGAGCAGTGGCGCCTGTCGCCCCTGCCCCGCTGACCCCAGGCGCCACGGCTGAATCACCTGTATCCGCAGCAGTCTCGCCACAGGGGTCTGCCGCCAACAACCGCCTGATCGCCAGCCCCGCCGCACGGCGTCAGGCAGTGCATCAAGGCGTCGATTTGCGCGGAGTGCGCGCGTCTAGCCCTACGGGCCGGATCAAGCTGCGCGATTTGGTGCAGGTGCCTGCGTCGCAAACGTATGGCCTGCAGGCCCCGGCTCTCAGCACCCTGCCGCCCGATGATCATGGCCCGCTGAAAATCTATCGCTCGGGTCCGAAGACTGGCACGCCGCTGGTGATGATCCACGGTTTCGGCGCGGATGCGCAATCGTGGTTCCCGCTTGAGCGGGATTTGGCCCGTAGCACGCCTGTGATCCGCATTGAATTGCCAAACCACGGTCAATCGCCGAAACGCCGAGTTGGCAGTTTTGCCAACCTTGCCCGCGACATCACTGCCGCCTTTGACGCGCTGCATGTAGATGACGCGCATATCATTGGCCATTCGCTGGGGGGTGCCTGCGCGCTGTCGCTGGCAGATATACGCCCGCGTCAGATCGCCTCGCTAACCCTGCTGGCCCCCGGTGGTTTGGGCGCTGCGATCAACGGCGGCTTCGTTGATGGGCTTGCCCGCGCCTCGCGCCCCGAAAGCCTTGGGCCGTGGCTGCGGCTGATGGTGGCCGATCCGAAGATCATTGGCGATGATTTCGTGGTCGCTGCGATGGCCTCACGCGCTGATCCCACCCTACGCGCAGCACAGCAACAAATGGCCCGCGATCTGTTTCCCGACGCGACGCAAGGCTTCGATCTGCGCGCCGCCCTTGCGCGGCTGCACTGTCCGACTCGCATCATTTGGGGCCGTGCCGATGCGGTTTTGCCGTGGCAACAAGCATTGGCAGCACCGGGACGCATTGGCCTGCATCTGCTTGAGGCGACGGGCCATGTCCCGCAACTGGAGCGCACGGATGAGGTTCTGGCGATCCTGCGGGCCCAGTTGCGCGAGGGGGTAAGCTCATGACCAAGCGCATTATTCTGATCGGTGCGGGCAATATGGGCTATGCGATGCTGGCAGGCTGGTTGCGACAAGACCCCACACTTACAGTGCATGTGGTCGAACCCTTCGCCACCTTCCGCGACCGCGCCACTGCTTTGGGCGCACATTCGGTCGCTGCTTTAAGCGATCTACCCGCAGGGATGCAGGCCGATCTGGTGGTGCTGGCGGTCAAGCCGCAGATGGTGGCCCCGATTCTTGGCGGCTGCGCCCCGCTTGCAAGCGCCAAGACCACATTCCTGTCGGTCGCCGCAGGGATCACCCTTGCCGCGATGCGCAAAGCCTTGCCGCCAGCCACCCCGATCATCCGCTGTATGCCCAACACTCCCGCCGCGATTGGTGAGGGCATGATGGTGCTTTGCGCTGACGTGGGTGTGCCAGATGCCGCGCGGAAGTTGACCGAAACCTTGATGGCAACCTCTGGTGTCGTGGCCTGGATCGACGACGAGGCGCTGATGGATGCAGTCACCGCGATTTCCGGTTCTGGCCCTGCCTATGTTTTCCACTTTATCGAGGCGCTGACCGAGGCCGGAATAGCCTTAGGTCTGCCCGCCGAAATTGCCGCCGTTCTGGCGCAACAAACCGTCGCCGGGGCGGGGCGGATGGCGCTGCTCGCCGATGCCTCGCCCACCACCTTGCGCGAACAAGTGACCAGCCCGAACGGCACCACAGCCGCAGCACTGGCGGTGTTTATGCAAGATCACGCACTGAAACACCTCGTCGCGCGGGCCGCAACAGCCGCGCGCGATCGCGGGATTGAACTGGGCCAGGAGGGCTAAATGACACAAGAACTTCGCTCCGAAACAGCGGTGGCCGTCATCACTGGTGGCGCACAAGGCATTGGCCTTGCCACCGCAGAAACGATGGTGGCAAGTGGCTATCAGGTGGTTATTCTCGATCTGAAAGGCAGCGTTGCTGCGGCCGCTGGCTTGGGCCACAGCGCAGTCGGCATCGATTGCAATGTGACCGTCGAGACCGAAGTTGATAAAGCCTTCGCCCAGATCGCAGCCCGTTTTGGCCGCGTCGATGCGTTGGTTACTTCGGCTGGCATTGTCGCTGTCGCCCCAGCTTTGACTTGCGATGCAACTGAATTTGAGCGCGTGCTGTCGGTCAACGTCACCGGCAGCTTTCTGCCCGCCCGCGCCGCAGCGCGGATGATGCAAGCAGCAAGGGCTGGCAGCATTGTTATGATCGGATCGGTCTATGGCATTGGCGGGGCGCCGCAACGCACGGCTTACTGTGCGTCAAAGGGCGCTGTTCACAACTTGGCGCAGTCTTTGGCGGTGGAATGGGGGCCGCTGGGTATTCGCGTCAATGTTGTCGCCCCCACCGGCACCCGCACGCCGATGGTGCAAGACCTGATCGAGCGCGGGCTTTACGACCTTGCCGGAGTTGAGGGCCGCACGCCCTTGGGTCAGTTGGCTGATCCACAAGACATTGCTGAGGCTTGCGCTTTCCTCTGCACCCCTGCCGCCCGTATGATCAGCGGTGTGATCCTGCCCGTCGATGGCGGCTGGTCGGCCAATGCCTTTGTGCTGAAAAGGAAAGACGGATGACGACGCTGATTTTTAACTGTGAGGGTCAGGACCACGAGATTGCGTTGATCGACCGTCCGGCCTCACCCACCTTGGCGCAACTGGCCGCTTGGCTGCCCGCCACCACCACCATCCACTGTGCCAAGATCGCGGGTTGTCATATCTATTGGCCCAGTCCGATCTTGGCGGATCTGGAGGAGGCGACGGACATTCACCGCCTGCCGCCGGGGTCGTTTCTGTATTATCCGGATCGGCAGTATCTGGAAATCATCTATGATGAATTGCAGGCCGAAACCGCTGCCGTCACCCATCTGGGGCAGTTGATGGGTGATGTGGCTT
The DNA here is from genome assembly GCA_040387915.1 of Pseudomonadota bacterium. Taxonomy (GTDB): domain Bacteria; phylum Pseudomonadota; class Alphaproteobacteria; order Rhodobacterales; family Rhodobacteraceae; genus Cypionkella. The sequence goes on along the minus strand of JAZKCV010000018.1, from coordinate 21,014 downwards.
GGCTGCGCGACTATGCCAGCCGTCAGCGGCGTGAGGCGGGCTCAAAACCCTTCACTGCCAGCTTGCGGATGAAAGAGGTGCCACCTGCCCCGCAACCTGCTTTGCCCGAACCCGACACCGCTTGGCATCGCATCCAGCGCGCCCGCCGCTTGGCATGGCAGGCCGAACCTGCCGAGATTGCCACGCTGCTGGCCAATAGCGGCCACAACATCCCCTTCGGCCCTATGGCCACCGCCGACGGCTATTTCCGCTTTGTGCAGGAAAGCCTGTGGCAAATCTGGGCCAAGCCCGACGCCTATGGCGACGCCGCCCGCCGCGCGATTGCGCTAAATTCCATGCAGTTGGGCATCAGCCGCATCGGCCACTATTGCCACCTGTCACAAAGCGAGGCGTTCCTGCTGGACGCCATTGCCGTAGTTAATGCCACCCAAGTGCCGCTGCAAGACTTGCTCGCCGAAGTGATCCTTTACTGCAGCCGGATGTCGAACTGGGTCGATGCCCATATCCCGTGGTTTCCGGCCAATGAGTTGACCAAGCGCAGCCTTGGCCGCACCGATCTTATCCTTTGAAAGCAAGAGGCTATCATGACAGAACGCGAAAACTTCTCCTCCGGTTCCAGCTTTGAAAAAGCCTTCGGCTACAGCCGCGCCGTCAAGGTCGGGGGCACGGTCTATGTCTCGGGCACCGTTGGCATCGACTATAGCACTGGCACCTGCGACCCCGATCCGGTGGCGCAACTGCGGCAAGTGATCAAGAATATTGAACCCGCCTTAGTCCGTGCTGGCGCGTCCTTGCGCGATGTGGTGCAGATACAAACCTATGTCACGTCGGCAGAGGTGTTTCAGACCATTGGCCCGGTGTTGGGCGAGATTTTTGGCGACATTCTGCCCACCAATGCCGCCTTGGTCGTGCAGTTCCCGGTGCCGAACGTGAAAGTCGAAATCGCCGCCGTTGCGGTGATCGGCTGCGGCGCCTGAACCGCCATTCGTCTGGGTGCAGGGGTCACTTTGCACCCGGAAACTCCTACCTGAAAGGCTTTGCAAATGCGCCTGTGCTGGATCCATCCCACCATCCGAACCGAAAGCCTAGAACCGCTTTGGGCCACGCTGGAGGCCAGCATCCGGCCAATTTTGCGCACCGACACCACGCTGGAATTTCGGTTTTTGCCAAAAAGCGGCAACTTCACCCGCTCTCTTTACGCCGAGCACCTGAACTCGGTTCATATGATCGAAGCGGCGTTGCAGGCCGAGGCAGATGACTTTGACGGCATCTTCCTTGGCTGCTGGAACGACGCCCATTGGGAAGCGCGCGAGGTGCTGTCAGTCCCCGTGGCCTCGGTCAGCGAGCAGTCCATGCTGGCGGCGCTGACGATGGGACGGCGTTTCGCCATCGTCACTGTTTCTGAGAAAACTGCTGTCTCAATCGAGATGGATCTGTTCGCCTACGGCTTGCGCGACCGCGCAATAACCCGGCCTGTGCGTGCCATTGAACCGCAATCGGACGCCGCGTTGCTGAGCCAATCCATAACCGACCCTTTCGCCGCTTTCATCCCGCGCTTTGAAGCTGCCGCCCGCGGCTGCATAGCGGATGGGGCCGAGGTGATCCTTGTTGGCTGCGGCTATTACGGCCCGCTTCTGCGCAGCAGTGGTTATGTTGAGGTGCCCGGCACCGGCGTGCCCGTGCTGGATTCATCAGCCATTGGCATGAAGTATCTGGAAGCGATGACCGACATCGCCCAAACCTGCGGCTACGTCAAAAGCACCCGTCACAGCTTTCGCGCGCCTGACGGTGATGCACTTACGAAAAGCCGCCACAGCTTGGGGCTTGCTTGAGCGGCGCGGCTGCGGCGTTCAAGCAAAACCAATCGCATGGTCCAACAATGCCGGTTTGGCCGACCAATGGTTTGACTTCGCGGGTTGATCCTCGATCCGCGCCAGAAATGCCAAAGTTGCGCTGACATCCTTGCCAGTTGGCAGCTGATCCGCCCAAGTGATCTGCAAATTGCCGGGGCAATCCGGGTGCGTTTCGACCAAACCTTCAATCGGCCAGCCGCCCAGACTGCCGCGCACGGCGAAATGTCCTTCGAGCAACCGCGCGATGCCGTTGGTGTGCAGGCACAACCGATCCTGTGCTGCGGACTGGGCGCCAACAATCGTCACTGAAGTGAACCAGCTGTAGCCAAGCAGGCGGTTTGCCTCGGCAAGATTACCTTCACAAAGCGCCTCGCGGATCCGGGTTGAGGAAATTGCTGCCCCGGCTTCGGTCAGAAGCTCTGCCGCCGCGACCGAGAAGCCAAACTGCCGCCCCTGCTGCGCCAGATAGGCGACATCGCCCGCGCGCTTGCGGCCAAAGCGGAAGTTTTCGCCGACGACAACGGCGCTACAGCCAATGGCTTCGATCAGGATGCGCTGCACAAAATCAGCCGGTTCAATCTCACTCAGCGCCTGATCGAAGTGCAGCACCACCATGCCATCAAGGCCGATTGCCTTGGCGACCCTCGCTTTGGCAGCCACATCGCTAAGCCGCAATGGCGGGGCTGATTTGGCAAAGAACGCCCTTGGGTGTGGTTCAAATGTCAGAGCGATGGCGGGCCCATTCTGGGTCGCCGCAAGACGTTTCAGCTGGGCAAAGACGTGTTGATGCCCGCGATGCAGCCCGTCAAAGTTGCCAATCGCCACCGCAGCCCCGCGCAAAGCGCTTGGGAAAGCTGCAAGCCCGTCGCGCAGATGAAACCTTTGGAGCATCGCAGTCTTCCCTCTGTCGCCTACGAGTCGTGCAGTCAGTTTACATTTCTTTTCTTGACTTGTCCAGATTGGACAGCCAAAGTGGCTATACCAGTTATGCGAGGGGGGAGAGTCGTTGTGAACCGGAAAATAGGTCAGCCCACCATAGGTCAGCACGTCGGCGACGGAATGGAAATCGTCGAATTGCGTGCATTTCCGGTTTCGGTCGCAGTTGAAAATGGCGCGCAACTTGCCATTGGTCGCGCGGTCAAGCGGGACGCGGTTGTGGTGCGGGTAACGACAGCATCGGGCATCGTAGGCTTTGGCGAATCGCATCATGCCCGATCGGCTAATATCGTCGCCAACATCGTCAACACCACGCTGCGCGATCTGATCCTGCCGTGCTCGGCTGCCGATATCAGCGGCATCTGGGCCAAGATTTACGAATGGCAACTTCGCAGCCACGGTCTGGGTGCAGCCGTCGTCATGGCGATGAGCGGGCTGGACATGGCGCTTTGGGACATCAAGGCCAAGCTGGCGGGCCTGCCGCTGTGCCAGCTGCTGGGCGGGGTCTCTCGCCCGATAAAAGCCTATGCGGGCGGCGTTGCCTTGGGCTGGCAAGAGCCATCGGCGCTGGTGGATGAGATCGCCCCGCATGCTGCATTGGGCTACAAGGCAGTCAAGCTGCGCGTGGGCGACCAGGTGGCTTTGGACATCGAGCGCGTTGCTGCCGTGCGCAAAGCCTACGGCGATGATATGGTGATCATGGTCGACGCAAACACCGGATACAGCCTTGAGGATGTGCGCAACGCGATGCCGGCCTATGAGGAAATGGGCGTGCGTTGGCTGGAAGAACCCTTTGCCGCGAATGATTACCGATCCTATCAGGCCGCGACCCATTTGGGCAAAGTGCCATTGGCGGCAGGGGAAAACCACTACACCCGTTATGAATTTGCGCGTCTTGTCGAAGACCGCGCCGTCACAATCCTGCAACCCGACCTGTCAAAGGTCGGAGGCCCGTCTGAGGTGATGCGGATTGCAGCGCTTGGTTCGGCTTGGCGGCTTTCGATCTGCCCGCATTCCTGCATCACGGCCATCAACATGGCGGCCACCATCCATCTGTTGTCGGCCATCGACAACGCGGGGTATTTTGAGGCTGACGTGTCGATCGGCAACGCATTCCGCGAAAAGATGGGACAAGCGCCCTATCAGGTCGCAGCGGATGGCACAGTGCGCTCGCTGGATGCGCCCGGTATCGGAATTGATGCCGACGAGGCATTTTTGCTGGCGCATCCCTTCATCGACGGCAAGAACTTCGTCTGAACCGAACACTGAGGAACAATATGTATACCGAGCTGAAACTGATCATTGATGGCAAGGAACTGTCGGGCGATGGCCGGATCACCGAAGATGTCATCAACCCCGCAACCGAAGAAGTCTTGGGCAAGTTGCCACATGCCACGAAAGCCGATCTTGATGCGGCGCTGAAAGCCTCGGCGCGTGGGTTTGACGTCTGGCGGTCCAAACTGGCGGTAGAGCGTGCCAAGATTCTGCGGCGTGCGGCGGACATCATCCGCGAGCGTCAGCAGAAGATCGCACTTATTCAAAGCCTTGAGCAAGGCAAGCCGGTCACTGAATCGCTGCAAGAGCTTGGGCTTTCTGTTGAGACTCTGGATTGGATGGCGGATGAAGGGCGGCGGTCCTATGGCCGTGTCATTCCGGGCCATGCGCCGCACGCTCGGGTGATCACGGTGCAAGAACCCGTGGGACCGGTTGCGGCCTTCACGCCGTGGAACTTTCCCGCATTGACCACTTTGCGCAAAATCAGTGGCGCGCTGGGGGCAGGCTGTTCGTTGATCTTGAAAGCGGCAGAGGAAACGCCCGGCACTGCTGTGGAAATCGTGCGGGCGTTCCATGACGCTGGCGTGCCGCCGGGAGTGTTGCAACTGGTGTTCGGGGTGCCTTCGGACGTGTCCGAATATCTGCTCGCATCGTCGGAAATCCGCAAGATTTCCTTCACCGGGTCTACCGCTGTCGGCGCGCATCTTGCCTCGGTCGCGGCCCGCTCGATGAAACGCTTCACGATGGAACTTGGCGGTCATGCCCCCGTGCTGGTGTTCCCAGATGCAGATATTGACCAAACGGTTGCCTTGGTGGCTGCAGCCAAATTCCGCAACGCCGGTCAGGTTTGCGTCACCCCCAGCCGCTTCTATGTGCATGATGACGTTTACGAACCCTTCGTGGCCAAAATGGTCGCCTTTGCGCAAAAGCTGGTGGTCGGCCCCTGCTCGGACCCCGCCGCAACCATGGGACCGCTCGCCAATGTGCGGCGACTTGAGGCGATGCAGCGCCTGACGGCTGATGCGGTTGCCAATGGTGCTGTGATCCGCACCGGTGGCAATCGAATCGGCAACCACGGCTTTTACTTTGAGCCTACAGTATTGGCCGAGGTGACGGATGCCGCGCAGATCATGTCCGAAGAAACCTTCGGCCCCATCGCCCCGATTGCGCGATTCTCAACCATGGACGAAGCGATTGCCCGCGCGAATGGTCTGCCGATGGGCCTTGCCAGCTATGTCTACACCGGCTCGGAAAAAACCGCGCGTATCGTGTCTGACCGCTTGGATGCCGGAATGGTTGCAATCAACTCGACCACCGTTTCGCTGCCGCAAGCGCCGTTTGGCGGCGTCAAGGCCAGCGGCGAAGGCCATGAGGGCGGCATCGAAGGGCTAGAGGCCTACACGGTCAAAAAGCTGATCGTTCACCAGTAAACACACCATCCAATCCATTCGGAACTTGAGGGAGAGAGACCCATGGAACTTGGCATATTTATGATGCCCCTGCATCCCGATGACCGCCCGGTCGTCGATACCTATCAGGAGGATATGGACAAGATCATTCTGGCTGACCGCCTTGGCTTTGCCGAAGCCTGGGTCGGCCAGCACTATACCGCCTCGACCGAACCGATTGCCTCGCCGCTGATCTTCATGGCGGCGGCCTTGCCGCAGACCAAGACGATCAAACTCTGCCCCGGCGTGATCAATCTGCCTTGCCACCACCCGGCAACCGTTGCCGCAGAAATCGCGCAGTTCGACCATATGTCGCGCGGGCGGATGATTTTCGGTATCGGACCGGGCTCGCTTGCCACCGATTTCCAGCTGTTTGAAAACGAAGACGGCTGGCCGCGTCTGCGCAAAGCGATGGAATCCATCGACTTCATCAAGAAAATCTGGGCGCAAGACCCGCCCTACAATCTTGAAGGCGAGTTCTATTCGATCAAGGTCGACAAGAATATCGTTAAGGAACTGGGGACAGGCTTTATGCAAAAGCCCTACACCTTGCCGCATCCGCCGATTGCCTCGTCGCTGATGAGCCCGAACCCCGGCCTTGGCAAGATTGCGGGCGAAAATGGCTGGCTGCCGGTGTCGGCCAACTTTGTGCCAATCAAAAGCGTGGCCACCCACTGGACAAAATATGTCGAGGGTTGCGACGCCGCAGGGCGCAAGGCCGATCCAAGTGTATGGCGGGTGGCGCGGAATATCCTTGTGGCTCGCACCGACGAAGAGGCCCGCGAGATCGCTTTGGATCCCAAAGGCGGCCTGATTTATACCTACAATTACCTATGGAAAGCGCTTGGGCTTGCAGGCTTTACCTCGGCATTGAAGACCGATCCGACGGTGCCGGATTCTGAGATGACCATCGAGCGTCTGGTGGAAGATCTTTGTGTGATCGGCAGCCCGAAAACGGTGGCCGAAAAGCTGATCTCTTATCAAGAGGATATCACCGGGCCGTTCGGCACGCTGATCCTTGGCCTGCAAGACTGGCGCCACAACTTTGACGCCGAAAAGCGCAGCATGACCATGCTTGCCGAAGACGTGCGCCCGATGCTGAGCAAGGCGTCAAAGCTGAAGGTGGCATGATGGCAACCGCCCTGCCGCAGGAAGACGCCCAACAAGCGCAGGTGGTGGAAGATTTTCGCTCCGCGATGAGCCTGCTTGCCAGCGGCGTCACCATCATCACTTCGGGTCGCGGCGACAATCGCCGCGGGCTGACCGCCACCGCCGTTTGTAGCCTGACCATGTCGCCGCCGATGATCCTTGTCTGCGTCAACTGCTCGGGCGAGGCGCATGCGGCAATTGAAGCCGAGGGCAGCTTTTGCGTGAACATCCTTGCCGAAGAAGACAAGCCAATCTCTGATTTGTTCGCGGGGCGACAATCGCTGCGCGGGGCCGAGAAATTCACCGCAGCCGACTGGACCGAATTGCAAACAGGGGTGCCGGTTCTGGCCCATGCCCTTGTCGCGGTGGATTGCAAAGTGGCGCGCGCCGTCAGGCTAGAAACTCATACAATCTTTATGGGCCAGGTAGAAGGCGTGCTGATCGGCGAAAAACGGATGCCTTTGCTGCATTTCGACCGGCGATATTGTTCTTTGGCAGGATGAATTTGACTTTCCCGGCGAACGCATCAGGCTGCATACCGCAGTAGGATCTGATCGCCAAACGCCGGGAGAGCACACGAACATGAAATGGGAAGATGCGCCAATGCCAGATGTCGACGTGCAGGACAGCGGGTCAAAGACCGTAAACGCGATCGTTACACTGATCCGGCAGCGCGGTTACGGCCCCGGCGACCGCGTGCCATCAGAACGCGAGTTTGCGGAACGCATGGGGGTGAACCGGGCGCAGGTGCGCGAGGCCATGACCATGCTGGAGTCGATGCGCTATCTGGAACGGCGGCGCGGCTCGGGCGTGTTTTTGTGCAAGGAAACCGATGCCACTTCGCTGGACGCGCTGGTTCTGTTCGCGCAAATGGGCTTGCCGGTTGATCCCACAGTCAACGAACAATGCATCGAGGTGCGTCGCATCATCGAAGTGCAAGCGATCAAAGTCGCCTGCCAGCGCCGAACCGAGGCGGACTTGGCAGCGCTTGACCAGATCATCGCCTCGTTTCGCGATGATGATGACTTTGCGGAAGATGCGTCGGGGTATGACTACGCGTTCCATCTGGCGATTCTGAAGGCGACGCAGAATGGTATCCTCGTGCGCGTGGTCAATCCGTTCTACCTGATGTCGGGCAACCGCCGTCAGGTGTTCTTTTCAGACCGCGCACGCCGGATGACCTCGCATCGCCAACACGAAGCGATGGTGGCGGCTATCCGGGCGCGCGACTCCGAGAAGGCCGAGGCCCTGCTTGCTGCCCATATCGGGCGGGTCGAGCAGCATTTCAAAGTGGTCTGACACCGTATCAGTCGGCGCAAGTTCACCCTTAGGCAGTGGCCGAACGGCCGTGCCTGCGATGACGCATGGCCCATCAAATCGCGCGGAATTCGCAATGAAATAAGGGGATTTGGCAGATATAATCGCCAAGTTTACTTGACAAGCATCGAATGGTTATCCAAAGTGGCTATACCAGTTTAGATCAAGGGAATCGTGTATCATCACACCTCCCAAGAACGGCAGGAAGGGAGGAAGATGCAAGACGTTGTTACCCAAGGGCAGACTGGCCCCATTTCTGGCGCACCAGCTGCACGCCCGATCCTGTTCACGCCGAAGATGATCGGCAAGGTGGAGATCAAAAACCGCTGGGTGTTTCAGCCGCATTTCACTGCGCTCGGCACCTGGGATGGCATGCCATCCGACGCCCACGCCGCCTATCAAGAGGCTCGCGCCAAGGGTGGGGCTGGGCTAAACATCTTTGAAAGTGTCGCCATCCATCCGACCGGCAAAGCCTCACGCAGGCAGGTTGACGCCTGGGATGCGCAATGCATTCCCGGTTTTCGTAAGGTAACGAATGGGGTGCATCAGCACGGCGGCAAGATATTTTGCCAGCTGAACCACGCCGGAAACTCATCCGTCGAAAGCCCGCCGCCGATCATGTGGGCGCCGACGCAGATGCCGGAACCTTCCAGCAATTTCACCACCAAAGCGATGGATCTGTCTGATATTGCCGAGGTCATTCAAGGCTTTGCCATCAGCGCCCGCAACTGCGTCGAGGCTGGCTTTGACGGGATTGAGGTGAAGATCGGCCATGATGGCCTGCTGCGCTCTTTCGCCTCGCCTTTCTTCAATCGGCGCACTGATGGCTATGGTGGCAATCTGAAAAATAACATGCGCCTCTCGGATGAGGTGATCGACGCGATCCGTAAGGAAATCGGCGATGATATCCCGATCGGCGTGCGGCTGTGCGTCAGCGAATTCACCGCTTTTGGCTATGACGAAGACTACGGCCTGCAGATGGCGCGCCATTTGCAGGATCGCGGCGTCATCGACTATTTCAACTCGGACGCTGGGTCATATTCCAGCATGTGGATGGAAATTCCGCCCGCTGCCGTTGATCCCGCCGATTTGCACCGCATCAACGTGGTGCTGAAAAAGGCGGTCAAGCTGCCAGTCATCGCCTTCGGGCGTATCAATATCGGCAATGCCGCGCAGATGGTTGCCGCAGGCGAGGCCGATTTAGTCGGACTGGCGCGGCAACTGATTTCCGATCCCGAAACACCCAATAAAATGGGAGCGGGACGCGGCCATCTGATCCGCTATTGCCTGTCGTGCAATGACGCCTGCCTGTTCCAGATGGGGCAGGAAAAGGACATCCGCTGCGTGCAAAACCCCGCCGCCGGGCGAGAGCGCAAGGTGGATGAATTCAACCTACCCGCCGCAGCCGCGCCCAAAAGGATTGTCGTGGTCGGGGCCGGTCCTGCGGGGATGAAATACGCCGAAATCGCCGCACGCCGGGGTCATTCTGTCACCCTGCTAGAGCGGGAAAAGCTGCTGGGTGGTCAGGTGGCTTTGGCAGCCGTTCAACCCGAACATGGCACTGTGGGCGAGGTTGCGTCATATCTGGAAGCCGCACTGACCGATCTTGGCGTCGATATTCGCCGCAAAACTTCCGCCAATCCCGATCTGCTCGCCGAATTGGCCCCCGATGCGGTGATCGTGGCCACCGGATCAGAGCCACATTTGCCCGGCAATGACGACGCCTGGCAGCTGTCGCGCGGCTTGGGGCGGCAGACCTTGCCGGAGCTGCCGGGCCTTGATCTGCCCTTTGTGGCGTCGGTTGATGACATCCTGTCGGGGCGCAAAGTGCTGTCTGGCAAGGTCTTGGTGATCGACGGCAATGGCCATTGGGAGGCCGCAGGCACCGCCGAATATCTTGCCGACCAAGGCTGTGAAGTGCATGTCGTCACGGCGGGCTATCATGTGCTTGGCGATATCGAGGGCGGCAACCGCCTGCTTGCGCTGCGCCGTGCTGCGCTCAAGGGAATCAAGTTCCACACCACTCAAACCGTTCAGGCCTTGGAACCCGGTCGCGCCCTGATCGCGCCGTTGTTTTCCAGCACCGATGGCGAAGGCTGGGGCAAATATGTCCTGCTGCCCGCCGATGGGGTCTGGATGGAAGGGCTGGCAGCGGTTGTCCCGGTGATCGGCCGCCGCTCGCGTGAGGATCTATATCTTTCGCTGCTCGACGATCCTCGGTTCGCGGGGCGGCATATTGAACGGATCGGAGACTGTGTGTCTTCGAGACTGATCCAGATTGTTATGGGTGAAGCCTACGAAAGGGCTTTGGCAATCTGACAGGCTGCGGATCACCGCAGCAACCCACCACAACACCTTAGGGAGGAAACCAGGTGAAATTTGCAGGAACCCTAGCGGGGGCGCTGATCGCGCTTACCGCCGTGACGGCGCATGCCGATGAGAAAACTGTAGCTGGCATCGTGTTCAGCCAGCTTGAGTATTTCCGTGCCTTCCAGACCGGCATGGAATCCGCGGCCACTGCGGCGAGTGGCGCGGTCTTGATGGGCAACTCGGACGCCAAACCCGAGAAAGAAGCCTCGTTGATCGACACATATATTTCCAGTGGCGTCGGCGCGATTGTGATTTCTCCGGTCAGCGATAAAGGCTCGGTTGCGGCTTTGCAGCGCGCCGCTGATGCCGGCATCAAAGTGGTGCTTTACAACAGCCCTCTGGCAGCTGATTTCCCGGTCGCCTCTATTGTGTCCTCTGACAAGGACATTGGCGAATCCACGGGCAAAGAGGCGGCCAAGTTCATCACTGAAAAGCTGGGCGGCAAGGCAAACGTGGCCCTGCTGGGTTTCAAATCGCTGTTGCCTGAACAAAGCGATGGCCGCACCAATGGCTTCCTTGCCCCGGTTCAGGCTGCTGGTGACATCAAGATCGTCGCCCAGCAAGACGGCTGGACACCGGAAAAGGCTGTGGCCGTGGCATCGGATATCCTGACCGCTAACCCCGACATCAACATCATCTATGCAGCCAATGAAGGCGGCACCGTTGGCGCGGTTCAGGCCGTCAAACAAGCGGGCCTGCAAGGCAAGGTGTTTGTCTTCGGCACCGATGGCTCGGAACAACTGGTCAACTTCATCAAGGAAGAAAACCCGGTGCTGCTGGCCACCACAGCACAACAGCCCGTCGAGATCGGCAAGGCAGCTTATGAAGCCGCCCGCAAAGCCATCGCTGGCGAGCCGGTTGAAAAGGTTGTCGCTGTGCCGGTGCTGCCGCTGTCGATCAGCGATCCTGCTGGGCTTGATGCCTATCTTGCCGCCATCGCGGCCTACAAGTGACCACACTCCGGCTGCGTAGGAAGGGAGCAACGTCAGCATGACCGCGACTTCAGTAGAGTTTCGCAATCTCAGCAAAAACTTCGGTCCGGTGAACGCCTTGGTCGATTTCAGCCATGCTTTCGCAGCCGGAGAAATTCATGCCCTGATGGGGCGCAACGGATCGGGAAAATCCACCGCCATCAAGATATTGGGTGGCGTGCTGCAACCCAGTTCCGGCGAAGTGCATGTCGGGGGAAACCCGGTGCATTTCGCCAACCCCAAAGACGCGCAGGCCGCAGGCATTGCCACCGTTTATCAGGAACTGTCGATGGTGCCGGGGCTTACGGTTGCCGAAAATCTGTTTCTGGGCGATCTGGGGGCGGTGCGCGGCAAAGCTGGTTTAATTGACTGGGGCCGCGTCAACCGTTTGGCGCAAGACCATTTGTACCGCATCGGCGTTGATCTGGACCCGCGCTGCGAAGTCTCACGTCTTAGCGTCGGCCAGCAGCAGATCCTGGAAATTGCCAAAGCCATGCGGTCAGATCCGTCGATCCTGATATTTGACGAAGCCACCTCTGCCTTGGCAAACCGCGAGGTCGAGCAGGTTTTCAAGTTGATGCGCGATCTGAAGGCGCGCGGCGTGACCATGCTTTATGTCACGCACCGGATGAGCGAAATTTTTGAAATCGCGGACACTTGTACCGTCTTGCGCGACGGGCGTTTCGTGTCGGAAGGCCGGATGAGCGCGCTGTCGCATCGCATGATCGTGGATCAGATGTTTGGTGATGCCGAGATCGCCCGCAAACCCGCGCGACCAAACCTGACTGAAGCGCCTGCTGTTTTGAGCGTCAAAGGCCTGAGCCGCAGCCCGCAATTCGAGGACGTGTCGTTCAGCGTCCGCCGTGGTGAAATCCTGGGTATCGCTGGTATTCTTGGCTCAGGCCGCACCGAAATCCTGCGCGGCATCTTTGGCGCCGACCCCACCGATGCGGGCACTGTGACCATCGATGGCACCACCGTCCGGCCAAAGTCGCCCTTGCAGATGAAAGCTTTGGGTTTTGGCCTGACCCCGGAAAACCGCAAAGAGGTCGGCCTCGTGCAGGCACAATCGTCTCACAGCAACCTGTGCATGGCGAGCCTGCGCAAACTGGCCTCGCGCGCCATCATCACCCGCGAGATGGAGCGCCCTGCGGTTGATCAGCAAATCCGCGATCTTGCCATCAAAACCGGCGATCCTGACAGCCCGGTGTCGACGCTATCGGGTGGCAATCAGCAAAAGATCGTCGTCGGCAAATGGCTCAGCTATGGACCAAAAGTTTTGCTGCTGGACGAGCCAACCCGTGGCATCGACCTGCAAGCCAAACGCCAGCTTTTCGACATCATATGGCAGAAAGCCGAGGCCGGGCTTTCAATCATTTTCGTGTCAAGTGAGTTGGAGGAGATCCTCGAAGTGACCGACCGCGTGATCATGCTGCGCCACGGTCGCATAGTGGCCGAGGCCCAGACGCAGGATGTCAGCCTGCAAGACCTATATGACATTTGCTTGGGAGAATAAGAACATGGCAGCCCTCAAATCCAACCTATCCAGCCCGCCCCTTGCGACGGTCGCCGCGTCATCCCGCAAGCATTTCAGCGTTCAGGTGCTGGCGATGGAGTTGATCCTGACAGCGCTTGTCGTCTTCCTGATCTTCGCAGCGCCCGGTTTTGCCAGCGTAAACAATCTGCTGAATGTTCTGCGCACCATTTCGATGCTGGGGATCGTGGCCTTTGGAATGACAGCCGTGGTGATCTCGGGTGAGATTGATCTGTCGGTCGGCTCGGGTGCGGCACTGGGGGCCTGCATCACCACAAGCCTGACAGCGGCGCTTGCGCCCAGCCTTGGCGCGCCGCTTGGTGTGATCATCGGGATTGCCAGCGCTTTGGTTGCGGGCGGGCTTTCCGGTCTGTTCACTGGCAAGGTGAAGCAATGGCTTAACGTGCCGACGTTCATCACCACTCTGGCGCTGCTGACCGCCCTGCGCGGCATCGCCAACATGATCACCGGCGGCTATCCGATCACCGATCTGCCGGCTTGGTTTCAGTTTTTTGGCGCAGGCAACATTCTTGGCATTCCGGTTCCGGTGTTTGTTTACCTGATCGTATTTGCTGCCATGCATCTGTTGATGAACTACACCACCTTTGGCCGCGCGATCTATGCAGCTGGCGGCAATGTCGAGGCGGCGCGACTGTCTGGGATCAGCGTAAATTTGGCAAAAACCGGCCCCCTGGTGATTACAGGCGTTTTGGCCGCCCTCAGCGGCGTGCTGCTGGCCTCTCAAATCGGCTCGGGCAATGGCACGATTGCTGTGGGGATGGAGCTTGATGTGATCGCGGCGGTTATCATCGGCGGTGCCAGCCTTTACGGCGGCAAGGGCACCATTTGGGGCACTTTCATCGGCGTGCTGCTTTTGGGTTGCATTTCCAATGGCATGACGCTGATGAACGTCTCGGAATACGAACAATATGTCGTCAAGGGCGCGATCATTCTGGGCGCGGTGATGATGCGGCAATATCTGGACCGTCGCTAAGGTTTCAATCCTGTTCTCTCGCCATGTCAATGCATGTGGAACGACGTCAGTCCCCCATCAGGACGTTTTCGAGGAGCAAACAGAATATAGCGCGGCGCCCAACTTGTGATCCTTCAATTTGTTTCGGTTCCTGCGGGCTTTTACGCCGTTACGCTGCGGCGGCACGTGCTGACATTTACTCGACGCGTTCGCTGACCATCCTAAGTTCGCTGCGTGAACCATCAATTAATGTTCATCTGAATCTGCGCGATTGCGCTTTGGGTGGTTTAAGCGTCCAGAATGGGCCGGGATTGCTGGCTTGTGTCATCGTGCCGCCAAGCTTGTTGAGACGGACCATATTAGGATCCCTTTCGCCTCAAGCTCAATTCTGCGCTTCGTTTCTGGATAGCGCGGCGACGAAAAGAAGGCGTACGACTGCGCTCCGCTCGGGTCGCGAACTTCATCAAATCTTTCTTAAGTTTATTATTGTTGCGCGGATCGACTGCGGCGAAGGTTTCAGCGCCGACGTTTCCCTCGGTGATGCTCATGATGTCGGGAGGGTGCGACATGTATGCTCCCCGTGCAATCACGTATCTTGGATCTCTTGGATGGAGATCAAACAGCAATCGCGCGGCTTCAATGGCCACCAGGTAAGTCGCTGTCTGAATGACCTGTTCGATTACGTTGAGCGCACGGCCTGCTAATGGATGAATTCCCATGGGGTCGAACTTAACCGCTCGAAACAACTCCATCGGGCTGCCTGAATGCCGTTTGATCCAGTGGTATGTCCGTTCAGAAGAGGAGTAAATTGCGCCCAAATGCGCATCTATTTCCTGCTTACCGTGAACGGTGAGATGCTGCACCACGCTTATTCCTTTTCTTTGGCTTCCAACCCTACGGCGCGCGAAGCAGCCAGTTCAAGATGAACGTCCGACGTGACCCGCGCAACGGACTTTGCCCGATTGATCTCGCTGCAGCGAACACCAACGCCCGATCTGGGGAAGCCATCTCGTAAATGGGGTGTTCGATCGACCGGCGGGTATGGGCCGGATGATCGCGTTTGTCGTTGCGGTCAGTGTTGGCATCATTCAGCGCCACAATCGCACGGATTTCGGCATCGGTTATCCGCCGCACCGCTTCGCGTGAGGCCAAACTTTCCAATGAAATACGTATCTTGGTCAGCTCCGGTACATAGACCGAGCCATTTGGGCGCATCTCTAACACGCCTTCGGAGGCACTATGGCTCGCTTCTGCGCAGCAGCGGTTATCTTGAAGTGCCGGGAACTGGCGTGCCGGTAGTGGATTCCTCGGCCATTGGCATGAAGTATCTGGAAGCCATGACCGACATGGCCCAAACCTGCGGTTATGTCAAAAGCACCCGCCACGGCTTTCGTGCTCCCGACAAGGCAGCTTTGGATATGGTGCAGGGCCAGCTTGCTGCACAAACGGTCCAGCAGCCGCGCCAGCCCAGCCATCACATCGCTTTGCAGCCCGATTGGCTCTGGCAATGTCATCCGCACGCCAAAATGCGGCGGTTCCGGTTCTGCTGAGACGGATTCCGGCTGCACGCCCAACGCCTGATCAAGCCTGAGCACCAAGCCGGGTCCAAACCGGCGCGACAGCGGCGCACGCGGCAGGTCGATCAAGTTGGCGATGAGCGGCAGGCCTACCCGCGCCAAGCCATCCGCAGTGGCATGGTCAATCCGCAGTGCCGAGACGGGCAGGTGTCCGATGCCTTCTGCGAGCTTGCCCTCTGGCACGATACCGCCGCCATGGCGCACAAGGGCCTGAGCTGCGCCCCGTGTGCCTGCGACCGCTGTGACGGCGGTCACATCCGCACGCGCCAATCGCGCATCAAGATCCGCGCGCAGTTCTTCTTCGCCGCCAAACAAATGCGCGACCCCGGAAATATCCGCCACCAGGCCATCGACACCTTCGGTGGCGATCATCGGTGAATAGCGTGACGCCCAGCGTCGCAGCGATTCCAGCGCTGCCTTCTCGCTTGGCAGATCGGCGGGTCGAGTCTGCAGATCAGGACAGATCGCACGAGCGTCAGCCAGCGACATGCCTTGGCGCAAGCCTCTGGTCTCGGCCTCTTTGTTCAGACAATGCAGGTGTTCAGCATTGCCTGCCCGCAAAACCAGCGCGAAAGCCCCGTCAACCGGGCGACGACGCCTGCTCGTGTCGTTCGCGAGCTTCGGAAACCAAATTGAAAGCAGACGACGTGCCATTCCAGTTCAAGACCCAGCTTCCTATTGTTCCCTTTTTGTTCTTAGTAAGACTCCACCGGTGCAGAGTCGAGTCCTGCCCATTGCTTGGAGTGGATTCGCAAACCCAGCGCGTCTCGGCGGCATTGCTGCCAGCCTCGTTGCGGATCAGCATCAAGCCTCGGGTCTGGCCCGCCTCAGCGGCAAGCTGCAGCCTGCGTCCGGCTGTCAGGGAGAGCGATTGCTGCGGCTCTGCGATGACCAGACCGACTGCCGGTGCCCGAAGTGCCTCTTCCACGGCCCACAACAGATCGGTCTCGCCTGTTGGCCGGAACAGGTGCAGGCGTTCATTCACCCCACTTGGCAAGGCACCCAGGAACGGTAGTTCCGGGATATGCGCAGGCACTATCCACACCAGCACGCCGGTAGTGCGCGCCGCCTGAAACAGGGCAAACGCGCGACGTGCTCTGCCCTGCGCCTCGTGAACCCGCGCAGGGACAAGCGCCAGAGGATCGTCCTGTGGAGCGTCAAAATGCGCCTTCACGCAAACCCTCCAGCACAATTTTGCATTCTGCACCAATGCCCTCGCCCACCTCGGTGACTTCCTGCTGAATGATGTGCTGAGGCAGTGTCTGTGAATAGGTGTTGGACATCTCTGTTGACCATGGCGTTCAGGTGATCCCAGCGCTGCGTCCCATATCGTCGGGGCAGCAAATGAGATCGTATAGTGAATCTTTAAGGATTCGAGAAGCCTATCGTTTCTTCGGTCGCGGTGGTTTTTTTGATGGATCTTCGACGTCCATCTCCCAGTCACTGCTGAACTCCCGCGTGCGGATGAGCGCCATAATCTCTTCAATCGGCGCGCGTCCTTCACCGAGCCAAAGTGCAATGTCGTCATCGCCTTCAAGCAGCAGCGGCATCCGGTCGGTGATCGCGGAGATCAGCTGGTTGGCAGGGACGGTCACCTGGACAAACTCGCACTCCGGGCCGCGACCGACATCGAATTGATCGTTGATCACGCCGATGACGGCAGGACGGCAGGACGGCCTTCCTTGTGTCGAATGGTCCATTGCTGCGTCCACAACTTTCCGGTCCGCTCGCCATCCTCATAGGCCAGCGGCACCTCGCGACCTTCGTTAAAAGTCTTGGCAAAGGTGATGCCTCGCCGAAGGTGAAACGCATCTGTGAACGTCCGCAGCTGATGCACCGTCTCGCCGCGCGCATGCATGTGCTTGGGGGTCCGACGCCCATCACCGCGCCGATCCGTAAAGCCCCAGTTCATCGGCGTGATGAAGCGTTCACCGTTGCGATCCAGATGCACCACCGGCACCGCGCGCATCGGGGTGAAAGTGCGAACCTCATCATCGACCCGTGCTGCAAACAGGTTCGAGAATTCATGCACCTCACGCCAAGATGCCATCTGGGTAAACTTGCCGCACATTTGGGTGCCTCGTCGAGAAAGATAGATCGGTCAGACAATAGGCCAAAGTTTTCAGCAGGCTATCCGAAAGGACTGCAACGCTGGCAACGGAGCTTGGCGGCGCATTAATTATCGCCATGCTATTGCCGCCTGCGACCCAGTCCGGCATGTCCTCGTCGCTTGGAGGCCGGAACATTCGCTCAATGCTTTTCCCGATTTAACTGAATGTCGGAAATCAAAGGCGCTACGCAAAATTAGTCGCGGCAGCCCGAAACGGTGAAGATTTCATACCAACTCTGCGTCAGCCAAAGACCTGCCTCTTGAGCGATTGAAGATGCGGTGGCGGTGTTTGACACGTTCCTCCCCCGGGGGCCCTACCGCCTCTTGCATAGGAAATAGAACGCATTGTTCAAAGCGGCATTCGGCACGGGTATTGCTACCACGCGATCAGCATCGGGCATATCTGGCATGGGGGCGACCATTGAGGACCAACTCGTCGCAATTTCCCCATCCTGAATGTACAGATAATCCTCTTCACAATAGGCGACGATATTGAAGTAGGTCGTGAGAACCCCCTGCACAGTCTGTCCAGATGTCCTGATCCAAGCAGAAGGCGGAACGCTATTGTCGACAGAGTCGAGGTCGAGTTCGCTGTTTCCACTGCCACCCAGCGGAGCCCAGCGCTCTGCAAACGCAAATGTCGGCTGGCAGGCTGCGACCGCGGCAGCAAAGGTCATCGCCCATTTGTTCATTCCAGCCACCCAGCAGGAAGCGCCACGCCGTTTCTGCCCGCAACTTCGGCAGCACAAGCCTTGAAAGCGGAAGCGTCGGCCACGACGAATTGGCAACTGGCATTCAGGTCGGCTTGGAAGGTTTCGTACGCCTGCCTTGACAGCCCATGTTTCTCGGCAGAAGCAACAGACTGCGCCTCGCTTTCGACGTAATCCATTGAGTTCAGACGATAGTCTCGAAGGTCGTCATCCGACAGCAGGCGCAAATCCGCAGGTTTCACGCTGAACATGTCTTCCGCAAGCTGTGGGGGGAGGTTCATTTCCTCCAGATAGAGATCGACCTCGGATTTGATGGCTTTGATCGCCGCAGCGGTGGAGTTCGGGTCCGCACCCGTACCAAAGTAGGGGCGGTGGATGCCGACTTCGCCCTTGACCTTCTTGTTGATCCCCGCTGCCAGAATAAACACGCAGGCGCTGTAACACACGCCCCTCTTCGGAATAACCACATCAACTTTCAGGTTTCGAACCAAATGACCAATTTGCATCGCTGTCGCAAGGTCGCCACCCTGCGAGTCGATTACGAGGATTTTCATTGAGGCAGACGGCGCAGAATCCATCGCTGCACCAAGCGCAGTAAGATCACCCTTTGTTATCTCGCCCTGCATCGCCGCTACAAACATCTGAGTTGAACCGCCGTAGTCACGCAACTCCGCCCGTACCTCGGCTTGTCCGACAGAGGACACCGAGCTGCACAATGCGATGGCGAAGGCTGCCAGACCGAAATGCTTCCCTGCATTAATGCATGGGACGATCAGAGTCCGCAGCTCGATTTTACCTAAGCCCAGAGCACAAGCGAAAACATCCGCCTTTGCCCGTGCTGCGACGACATGATTTTTCGGGTCGAATGTCGAGAAGCGGCCAAACATCAGATCTACATCCTGTTTTGGGATAATTCTATTTCGGGATTAGCGGTTACGGCACAAGCGGTCAAACGGAATGTGCAGTTGCCGAAGAGCATTTACGACGATGAGTATCGGCGGCTCATAAATGTGCTCCGCAAGGCGCGCATCAGCGCAGGGCTGACCCAACAGGAAATTGCCGAAAGACTTCGCCGTCCCCAGTCCTACGTCGCAAAGGTTGAAGGTTGCGAACGAAGGCTAGACGTCATTGAGTTTGTTCATCTTTGCCGTGCAATCGGCGTTGAGCCAGTTTCGACCCTTGAAGCCATCGTATTGCCCAAGACTTAAATTGAGCGGAGACCTTAACGGCCCTTACCGGACGATCACCTGTCCAGCTTTCTGCTGAACAGAACTCGCGAAAGCGGCCAGCCGTGCGTACAGCGGCAAACTCCGAGACACAGGCCGTGCGGCCTGCGGACGAACCGGTCATTGCGCGCTGTAAAATGCGCGAATATTGCTAAACGTTCCCATACACTGTTTCGGAGATGGTGCTGGGGCCCGATGAATGGCGAACGGCGAGAGGCTCAGTATGGTTCCGCATCTCATGGTTATGGCCGATGGCAACTATCTGAGAGATGAGCGACTGAAGACGTATCTATCGTCACACGCCCAGCACCGGCTTGTCCTCGCCGACCTGACCCTAATCGAGATGTTCAAGAAGAACGCACTGGGGACGGCACGGGCCAGCCTGAAGATCTTGGCCGATTTCCCAGATCAGATCTTCGTACTGAAGCCGACCCATCTCTGGCTGGATGCCAAGGTGCACAGTGAGGCCGACCTGCAGCAATTGGTCGACCTGGACCGCAGTGATGACCTGCGCCAACTAAGTCGCGACTACAAATCAGACGAAGCGATCCACAGCTTCGCCGACCGAATGAAGGCGCGAGAGATCGAGGCCTCGGAGTACATGCGGCAGTTGAGAGGCCAGGTGCAAACGCTGGAAGCGTCCCATCAGAACCTGCTCAAGGAGTTCCGCGCTGAGGAGCTGAAACAAATCCGAACTGCTCAAGGAATAAGTGGTGCCCTGCGGGAGAAGATCTTCAACCTTGTGGACGAAGTGACAGTCGAGTTCGTGAGGGCGAACCAAGAGCCAGGACGCACAGCGCCACTGAAACGGAGCGAAGTGCACGGGATGTTCGCCTATCGCTATGCGCTCTGCGTGGTAATTGCTTTCACAAGGTGGGTCGCTCTCGGTCGGCAGGCGAAGAGCCTAGACCTCCGGGTAAACGACGTGGTTGATAATCAGGTCGCCGCGACCTCTACCTTCTTCAATGAGATCCTGACCAAGGATCGAGAGCTTCAGATCGTGGCAAGCAACGCTAGGGACGTGTTGAAGCACCTGCGAGCATTCGTGCGCCCATTCCCTGGTGAGGCCTTGGCATGCCGGAACGGGTAGCGGGCTCTCAATAAGCAAGTTCTGCGCCCAGACCAACGAACCTTTTTCTGTGGCACTTCGGCTGGCTTAAAGCTTTGTGCTCGGTGCGCCAAAGTGTCAGGCTCGCTCGCACGACGGGTTCACGGGAGCGCTGTCGGGCCAAACTTTATGCACGAGGGTGATTTGATTTAAAAGGAGCCTAGCGCCGAAAACGCAGACTCCAGCTTTCTTCAAGCTTTTCGTCTTGATCCTCTTCATCCAGCCCTTCGGCTTCCGCCGTCAGCCGCGCTGAATATAGAACGGTAAGGGTCTTGCCGTATGTGCCCAGGCCAATGACGCCCTCTGTTACGACGTGTGACTTTGGGCAATCAAACCAGTCGATGAGGTCTGCATGCCCGCTGTCTTCACGGGCGTTCGCCACATTGGTCCGATCAGCGCCGAATCGACGGGTCAACGAGCCTTCGGGAAGCGGCGAACCGGGACGAAGCCACCGAAC
>JAZKCV010000017.1:0-175666 GCA_040387915.1 Pseudomonadota bacterium | reverse complement strand
CAGGGTTCAACCCAAATAATGTGGTGGGTACGTCAAGTATAATATCGCCAAAATTGTCATCCTCTGTGCTCAAATATCCCACGGGGTGCGTAGAAGTTTGCTACGAAGTAGCGAAGAAACTTCGTAGCGGGGGTGTGAAACCCCCGGCGCGGAGCCAAACTCACGCCCTGTGACGCCATGGCCACAGCCGCTCCCTTATATAACGCCCGCGTGATCATCGCATTTTGTAATCTCATAATCCCGTGCCATAGACAGCAAGCCACGCACAGCAAAAGGAGGCGTCACATGTTGAATTTCACCAGCACCGCCGCCGCTTCGGCTGCCGCTTGGCGACGCGCTTGCGGATCAACCTATCGCGGCTAAGCCCCGATAAAGTTTGCTCCCGCGCGCCTCAGGCCTTGGCCTGACCAACCCCACCCTGACACGGCCCAATCCAACCCGGCTTCTCGATGCCGTGCGTTTGGGCTTCAAATCTGACCTCAAACATAGGACCAGACCGTGTAGACGGCTGGTGATGTGCCGAAATGAATGCCGCACCGAACATCGGACGGGCCGCCCTGCTGCCTGCTGTAGAAGACCTGATCGCCGAACATGGCTCTTGGCCAACGCTGCTTGCGCTGCTGAAAGCCCTGCGGCAACGGCCAGCCAAACCGCCACCAGCGGCACTGCTGTCGAACCACCTGAGGCGCGACATCGGCCTGTCCGATCTGCCGCCGCCGCGTCCGTCGCTGCCGCGCTAAGCCGCAGCGCTAATCCTCGGCGCGCCCCAATTCATCGGGGCGCGCCAGTTCAAACGGATCGCCCACCACCGCGTAATCCTTATAACCCAACCGCGCCACAGGCCGCACCAGCGCCAGATCAAACCGCCCATCCCGCAGATATTCCTCGCGGATATGCACGCCGACAACCTCGCCCACCGCCATCCAATTCTCGCCCGCCAATTCCAGCAGATGCACCAAACGACATTCCAGCGTCGCGGGGGCCAGCGCCACCCGAGGGCAATCAATCGCCAGGCATTCCGCCTTTTCCACCCCGGCCAGCGCAAACTCATCCACCCCGCGCGCCACACGTTCCGAACTGGCGTTCATCGCGGAGATCATGCTTTCCGCCACGACATTCACCGCAAACACCCCAGAGTCGCGCAGGTTCGCAATCGAATCCTTCATCCCGCCCGCAAACATCACCTGCATCGGCGCATCGTTCACCGCATTGAAAAACGAATAGGGTGCAAGGTTATCGCCCAAAGGCCCGCGCGTCGAAATCCAGCCAATCGGGCGCGGCGCCACAATCGCCTTGAACGGGTTGTGCGGCAGGCCATGGCCATCTTTCGGATCATAAAACATCGCGTCTCCCCTTCAGGTTTGATCCTGCTTCAAACGCATGTTACCCGCGTTTCCAGATGATTCTGGAAGGGCCGTCGCGTGTATCAGCTGGAAGAAGAAATCGAGGAGGATTGGTGGGAAGTCGAGGCGCTTTATGATTTGTGTTTCTCTCCCGGCCGCACCGCTTTGTCTTCTTACCGGCTGCGCGATGGTGTGCCCACCGTCGCAGCGCTATGCCTGATCCTGCGCGATGAGGATGGCACTTTGGCCGCAGCGATCCGCTATTGGCCTGCCGAGATTGACGAGGGTGATGGCGAAGACGGTGAAGACGTTTTGCTGCTTGGCCCCATTGCCGTCCACCCCACCCGCCAAGGCGAGGGCCTCGGTGGCCTTCTGATCAACGAAAGCCTGTCAGAGGCCCGCCGCTTGGGGTGGGAACGGGTGCTGCTGGTCGGCGACGCCCCCTATTACTCACGCTTCGGGTTCAAAAAGCTCGAAGGCGTGGTGATGCCGCCGCCCACCAACCCCGACCGCGTGCTGGGGCTAGAGTTGAAAAAGGGCGCTTGGAATGGCATCAAGGGCCATGTCATCAAAGCCAGTGGCGCAACCTTGCCGCAAGCCTGATCCCCTCTTGATCAGCGCACTTGCCCAAAGCCCCCAAACCCCCCACATTACCGCTATGACCCAACTTCCCGCCCTGCGCCCGCCCGCCGTCCTGCCCGAAATCGCCGAGCTTGCGCGTGCCTATAAGCGCGCCAATGGCCCGCTGATGACGCTGGTGAATAAAATCGGCGGTGGTTTGGAAAAACAGACAGCCCTGATCCCTGAGGCTTTGCGCAGCCAGATCGAACAGGTTGTGATCCGCGCGCTGACCGCCGCCCACGGCCTCGCGGGTCTCGCCGATCAGGGCCCCAAAATGGGCGGCAAGGCCTCCACCTTCGCCGCGATGGCGACCGGAGCCGCAGGCGGGGCAGGCGGTCTGCTGACCTCGATTGCCGAACTCCCCGTCACCATCACACTGATGCTGCACACGATCCGCACCGAGGCGATCCGCGCCGGGTTTGACCCCACCGAGCCCGGCATCCGCGCCGCCTGTCTTGAGGTGTTCGCCGCAGGCACCCCGTTGCAAGGTGACGACGGCGTCAACGCCGCCTTCCTGTCCGCCCGGATGACCCTGACCGGCCCCGCGATCCAGAAACTGATCGCCACCGTCGCCCCGCGCCTCGCCGCCACCATGGGCCAAAAACTCGCCGCCCAAGCCGTCCCCGTGCTGGGAGCCGTCTCCGGTGCCGCCCTCAACGCCGCCTTCCTCAGCTATTACCGCGAAATGGCCCGCATCCGCTTTGCGCTGATGCGTCTGGCGGAAGTGCAAGGCGGCGAAGCCGTGGTTGCGGCGTTCGCCAAAGCCATCGAGCCGCCCAAAATCACCAAAGCCTGACACCATGGAGGCTGACATGACCACATTCCCCGGCGGCTGCCTCTGCGGCCAGTTGCGCATCACAGCCACAGGCCAGCCCTACCGCGTCGGCCTCTGCCACTGCCTTGACTGCCGCAAATACCACGGCAGCCTGTTCCACGCCTCGGCGATGTTCCCCGAAGCCGCCGTCACCATCACCGGAGAATCCCGCACCTATGCTGGTCGCAGCTTCTGCCCAACCTGCGGCTCGTCGGTGTTCGCGCTGAGCGGTGATGAGGTTGAGGTGAACCTCGGCTGCCTCGACGCCGCCAACCAACTGACGCCCACCTACGAACTCTGGACCATCCGCCGCGAAGCCTGGCTGCCAGAGTTTCCGCTGAAGGGGTACGAAAGGGATCGGCCCAGCACAGGCCGCCGCGAAGACTAAGCCGCACCCTTTCAGGCAAACAACCCGCCCGGAATCAAGGCGCGAACACGCCGCCGGGCAGCGCCCGACCGCCCCCACGGGCGGGCGCTTCTGCGCTGTCTCGCTTAGAACATCTGGGGGATTGGTTGAGGCATGAACCGCCTAGAACCGCTGTTGCTCGCCCGCCCGGCGGTCAGGCGCTGCCCTGTGTGGTGCGTGGGGTAGAGTAACCGTTGCGGTGAAGCTAAAGCTATGACCGCAGTTTTAGGGAGTTCTGCCGAAATATGACTCTCCTTGGTCGCCAGAATGGAATCAAAAGTAGCCCCGTCGTTGAGTCATCATCCCATCCATTCGTGCCACGAGATTGCACCGTCCAAGCGCATTCCATGCTTCCACGCATCACCACTTTAAGCCGACAATGATCGGTGAGGCCGAACGCAAAGCAATCGAGGGCTGTTTTTTGAATGTCGAATTCCTCATGCCATCCGTCAAAACACACCAGAAAGCGGCTATCTAGCTCGCGGATTGACACTTCAAAACTACTAGGATTTTTGCACAAGACCCTAAGTTCAGTCCCACTCTGCTTCACTTCATAACCAGAATACTTCTCCAAGCGCGCGAGTATACTCTCTCTCCAGTCAAGCATGGCCTTTGAACCCTTGACCTTTCGTTGTAGTCATCATGTGTGATTGAGTGAACTCCAAGCCCTCCCTCACTCCCCCACACTCTCCAAATACGCCATCAGCGCGGGCCTAATCGTCTCCGCCCCCTCACTCCGCGCCCTATCAATGACCTTCCGCGCCTCGCTCAAATCCACCCGCCGCAGCAATGCCTTCACCGGGCCAATCGACGCGGGCCGCATTGACAAATTCCGAAGCCCGATCGCCGCAAACGCCACTGCCTCAACGGGCCGCCCCGCATCCTCGCCGCAGAACGATAGCTTGGTTCCCGCCTTCGCACAGCGCGCGATTACCACTTCCAGGAACGTCAGGAACGAGGCATTCAGCGAGTCATAGCGTTTGCGCACCCGCTCATTCTCGCGATCCGCCGCGAAGAAAAACTGTTTCAGATCATTGCCGCCGATCGAGACAAAATCCGCCATCTCAAAGAATGCATCCGGCGCATAGGCCAGACTTGGCGTCTCCAGCATCGCGCCGATTTCCAGCGCCACAGGCACCGCATGGCCCAAAGATTTCTCACGGTGCAACTCGCGCAGCACATGCGCGCGGGCCTCGACGAACTCGGCATGTTCCGACACGAACGGGAACATCACCGCCAAGGGCCGCCCCGCTGTCGCCCGGATCAGCGCCTGCAACTGCATCCGCAAAACGCCAGGCTTGTCCAAACCGACCCGGATCGCCCGCCAGCCCATCGCCGGATTGGGTTCATCCTGCGGCTTCATATAGGGCAGCACCTTGTCCGAGCCGATGTCCAGCGTGCGAAACACCACCGGCAGCCCCTTGGCCGCCTCTAGAACCCGCGCGTAAAGCGCCGCCAACTCATCGCGGCGTGGCATGTAATTGCGCACCAGAAACTGCAATTCGGTGCGGAACAGCCCGACGCCTTCGGCCCCAGACCCCACCAAAGACGGCAAATCCGCCATCAGGCCTGCGTTCATCTGCAGCCCAATCGTCACGCCATCTTTCGTGGTCGCAGGCAGATCGCGCAAAGACGCATAGCGCTCCTGCGCCTTGGCCTGCATCGCCATCGTGCCCCGGAACGACCGCGCCACGGTTTCTTCGGGCCGCAAATGCACGATGCCCTGATCGCCATCGACCAAGATCGCATCGCCGTTCAGCGCCTCATTGGTGATCCGTTCAGCATGGATGACCATCGGGATCGCCAAAGCCCGCGCCACAATCGCCGCGTGGCTGCCAACCGAGCCTTCTTCCAGCACCAGCCCTTTGAGCTTGCGTCCATATTCCAGCAACTCCGCCGGCCCAATGTTGCGCGCCACCAGCACCGGATTGTCGGGCATCTCGGCCCCGGTATCGCGGCCTTGCCCGGTCAAAATCCGCAGCAAACGGTTTGAGAGGTCATCCAGATCCTGCAAGCGTTCGCGCAAATAGGCATCCGGCACTTGGCTAAGCCGTGCGCGCGCCGCCGATTGCTCTTTCTCCACCGCCGCTTCGGCAGACAGGCCCGAGGAAATATCCTCCTCCATCCGCCGCAACCAGCCGCGCGAATGCGCAAACATCCGATACGCCTCCAGCACCGCCTTCTGATCTTTGTCCAAGCTTTCCGCCGCCAGCAGATCATCCACCGAGACCCGCAGCACCCCCACAGCCTCGCGGATGCGGTCAATCTCGGTCAGCGGATCATCCGCGACCGGGTTGGTGACAACCACGCGGGGCTCGTGCAGCCAAACCCGGCCCTCGGACGCACCCTCTTGCCCGCTGGCCCCCCGGAACAGCACCGGTTGTTTGTGCAACGCCCCCATGCCGCCGCCACCCTCGCCGGAAAACGCGCCGAGCTCGGTCATCTCGGCCAGCACCATAGCGACGACTTCCAGCGCGTAGACCTCATCCTCGGAATAGGCCCGCGCCTGTTTCGATTGCACCACCAGCACGCCCAGCTTCTCGCCCACCCGCTGAATCGGCACGCCAAGGAAAGCCGAATACAGCTCTTCGCCAGTTTCCGGCATAAACCGAAAACCTTTTTCAGACGGCGCATTGGCGGTGTTCACCGGCAGACCAATCCGCGCTACCCGGCCCACCAGACCCTCGCCCAGCTTCATCCGGGTTTTATGCACCGCCGCCTTGCGCAGCCCTTCCGTTGCACACAATTCCAGCGTTTCGGGGTCGCGGAACAGATAGATTGAGCACACCTCTGTCCCAATCGAATCCGCGATCAGATGGGTGATCTGGTCAAGCCTGTCCTGCCCCTTCGCCTTGGTGCCCAGCACATCGCGCAGGCGGCGGAGGAGTTTTCGGCTGTCACTGTCACTGCGCTCTGCGGGCATGGGCGTAATCCGATCAAATCCAATCTGTTCTCTATAGGCGAGTTATAGGGCAAAAGGCAGGGGGCAAACCGCTGCGCTGCCGGAGTTTATCAATCCTTGCGCAAAAACCGCCCGAAGCCATAGCAACCGCGGCAGAATTGCGCGCAACCAGTGCGCAACCAGTGCGTAGTCACGGCCATGTGACAACTGGTGATCAACCTCGGCGCTTGATCGCCACCCCGGACCCTCGACACCCCAACCCCCGCATGGCAGGTAAACCCCATGTTGATGCTGTCCCGTCTTTTCCTGCTGCTGACCGTGTTGGCGCTGCTGCCCTTGGGCAGTTTTGCGGCCAAATTCGGCACTGGCCCGCGCCACGTGGCAGTGATCTCGGCCCAGCTTGATGAGGCAGCCGTTGCAGCCACAGCGCGCGAGAAAACCTTCGCCTCGGCGCAAAGTCGCTGCAAAGGCCCGGCTTTGCCCGGCTCGCCCTGCAACCCGGCGTTGGCGGTCTGGCCCACCGAGGTGTCACTCGCCTTCAGCGCGCCAGCGACCACGGTTCACCCCACCGCATGGCCGCCAAGGATCGGGCTCAAACCCGTACTGCCCCTCGGCCCACCAAGGCTGGTCTGAACGCCATCGCCGCTGAAAGCGGCCCGGTTCAGCCTACCCATTCAGCCGACAAGGATATCCCCCATGCTCACCCGACGCGCCTTCATGGCTGCGGTCTCTGCCGCATCGCTCACCGCTTGCGCTCCAAAGCCACCCGAAGCGGCCCCGCCGCCACCGCCGATGCCTGCCCGCTATGGCGCGATCTATACCGAGCTGCATCCAGTTCCCGCCGTACCCGCTGGCGTGGTCGATGAAAAACTCTGGATGCAAGAGGTCGACAACCCGTTCCCCTCCGAACCCGTCGGCACCCTCATCGTCGATCCCGACGCCGCCTACCTGCACCTCGTCACCAGCCCAACCCGTGCTTTGCGCTACGGAGTCAGCGTCGGTGCGGCGGGGTATGGCTGGAATGGCACTGCGCGCATGCAGTTCCGCCGCAAATGGCCGGTCTGGAAAGCCCCGGATTCAATGATCGCCCGCCGCCCCGAATTCGCGCCCTATTCGGTGGCCAACGGCGGGATGCCCGGCGGCCCCGGCAACCCTTTGGGCGCCCGCGCGCTGTATCTGTTCCAGAACGGTCAAGACACCCTCTACCGCATCCACGGCGCTTGCGAGCCAAAATATCTGGGAAAATCGGTGTCCTCGGGCTGCATCCGAATGCTCGATCAAGACGTGATCGACCTACACGACCGGGTGCAGGACGGCTGCAAAGTTGTGGTGCTGGCCTCGCTCGGCCAAGCGCCGTTTGATCTGGTGTATTGAACCCCTCCGCCTCGGCGCATCGCGCTGCCGCAAAGCCAAACGCCGGGGCAGCGCGCCCCGGCGTTTGGTCAGATGTGTCAGCGGGGACGACCCGGTTCAGATCGGTGCGGTCAAAGTGAAATCGCCGATCGTCAAAGGGTCCGTCACATTGACCGTCAGGGTCTCCGCAGGACCACCCAAGCTCTGCAGACTAAAGCTCGTGGAGCCTATGATAAGCTGCTTAAGATGGACAAAATCAAAATAGACGTTGGGGGCCATAACGAGCCAACTTCCCGAACTCAGATCAATCTTATCCACGCCGCTGACGAAGTCGGTGATTGTCGTGGTGTAAGCCGTCAGCGCTCCTCCGCCCACAAGCGCCGCAGCGTCAAACACAAAGTTATCGCTGCCGTCGCCGCCCGTCAGCACATCATCGCCTTTGACAGCATAGATGCTGTCATTGCCCGCACCGCCGTCGATCACATCATTGCCCGCGCCGCCATAGATATGGTTTGCCCCGTCATTTCCGATCAAGCTCATCCCGACCGCATCGCCGTGCAGATCAAGATCCAGCGCGCCGATCAGTTGCAGCACTTCGACATTGGCATAATTGACCGCATCTAGGCTGATAAAGCCCGACGCCACCGTATCCTGCCCGCCGCTGACAAATTCGAACACCGCGTCAGCCAAAGTATCGACGCCGTACACATCATCGCCGTCGCCGCCCGTCATGCTGTCGTCACCAAAGCCGCCGGCCAAAGTGTCATTGCCAGTGCCGCCGTCCAGCACATCCGCGCCCGCGCCGCCTTGCAGCAGATCGTTACCAGCATC
Source organism: Pseudomonadota bacterium (assembly GCA_040387915.1). Classification (GTDB taxonomy): domain Bacteria; phylum Pseudomonadota; class Alphaproteobacteria; order Rhodobacterales; family Rhodobacteraceae; genus Cypionkella. The sequence goes on along the minus strand of JAZKCV010000017.1, from coordinate 167,396 downwards.
GCCGTAAAGTGTGTCATTGCCCGCATCCCCCACCAGCGTATCGTCGCCATCGCCCCCCGAAAGCGAGTCAAGGCCGATGCCGCCAACCAGCAGATCATCACCCACCTCGCCGTACAGGGTGTCATCGCCCGCCAGACCATACAGCGTATCAGCGCCATCACCGCCCGAAATATCACCGTTCGAGGCATTGTCCCAAATCGTGTTATCCGCCGTGCTGCCGAACAGTTGAACCGCGCTATACGAAATCCCCGGCTGCACCCGCAGGTTTTCAACGCTGTCATAATCCGCCAACGAGAAGTGGTCGCCGCTGGAAGGGAAGGCCGCTGCGGTCAGCACAATGGTATCAATCCCGCCCGAGGTGCCGCCGTCTTCGAAAATCGTCGCGGTTGTGCTGCGCAACATATAGGTATCATCACCATCGCCGCCGCTCAGCACATCGCTGACAGAGTAATTCGCCGCAACCGAGGGGTGCAGGATCTGCAAGCCAATCGTCGAGAACAGCCGATCATTGCCCGCACCACCATTCAGATAGTTAACGATTTCAATCTGCTCCGTCGGATGCGCCAAAGAATACGGTGCCCAGTTCAACGGGCCGATGCTGCCATAGAGATCATCTTTGCCGCCAAGGCCGTTCAGGGTGAACTCATAGCGCTGGTAGCTGCCATTCGTCACCGGCCGCGTGCCGCGTAGCACATCATTGGCGCTGTCATTGCCATCCAAAGTGATCTGAGTCGTATTCAACATTACCATCTTGCTTCCTACCGTTTTAATAGCGTCAGCGCCGATCAGCGCAGTTTCTCCTCGCAGATGATAGAGGCGGTAAAAAATTAAAAACAGATTAAGTGGTGAAAATTTCTCTATTAGATTGGAAAATTAACACATATTTTCATATGTGTTACCAAATGGTTACTGTGAGTCATGTGAAAATAAACGCTTATAGGTTGAGTTTTTCATAATTTTTCAATAAAAAGGTGATTGATCGCTATCTCGCCCAAGCCATGGGGCATAGCTGTCGGCGAAACCATCGCAATGCAGATTTTGTCAAGGCTTGGGCGGTATTCTGCTCCGCCGCGCCGCTTTGACGCGCGAGCAGGGCAGGGTGGCTTGCCCGAAACGCCGCACTCTGCCACGCTGCCCGGATGAACGACGCCCTCAACCTTATCGGTCGCCTCCTGATCGCGCTGCTGTTTTTCGGCGGAGCGGCCCAGAAACTCGTCGACCCCACCCCGGTCAGCGGGATGATCGCCTCCATCGGCCTGCCCGTATGGTTGGTCTGGCCCGTGGCCGCCTTCAACCTGATCGCCGCCCTTGGCCTGATCTTCGGCCCCAACGTCCGCGCTTGGGCGCTGATCCTCGCCGCCTATTGCATCTTCACCAGCTACTTTCACTACCAGCTGCGCGCCGACCCATGGCAGGTGACGATCATGGTGAAAAACTGGTCGATTGCCGGGGGATTGCTGATCTTAGCCAGCGCTGGGCCGGGGCGATGGCATTTGGGCGGCAAAAGTTAACAATGCCTTAAATCGAACAGGCTAAGCGATTGAAAACAAAGGGCGTGATTTGGTCCCGAGTTGGGACCGCCGAGTTGGGACCGCATAGAAAAACGCCGAGCAGCCAAGCCACCCGGCGTCAATTCGTCAGCCGAAAATTACGTCTCAGGCCTTTTCAAGCTCAAAAGCATCGTGCAAAGCCTGCACCGCCAGCTCCATATATTTCCGGTCGATCAGCACCGAGATTTTAATCTCCGAAGTCGCGATCACCTTGATATTGACGTTCTCTTTCGACAACGCCTTGAACATGGTCGCCGCCACCCCGGCATGAGACCGCATCCCGATCCCCACCACGGAAATCTTCGCAACATCACTGTCCACCACGATGCCATCATAAGTGATCGTCCCGGCAGCGACAGCATCCTCCATCGCCTTCTGAGCGCGGGCCACCTGATTGGTCGGGCACGAGAACGTCATATCGGTGGTAGCTCCCTTGCTGCTGCCAACCTCAACCTCGGATATATTCTGCACGATCATATCAACGTTGACGCCCGCTTCCGCCAGTGGCCCAAAGATCGCGGCAGCAATGCCCGGCCGATCCTCAACCCGCACCAGCGTCACCTTGGCTTCATCCCGGCTATAAGCCACGCCCGACACAACTTTCGATTCCATAATCTCATCCTCGTCGCAGACCAGCGTTCCAGAGTTCTCATCGGTATCCTCAAACGAGGACAAAACCCGCAGCCGCACTTTATAGCGCATCGCCAATTCAACCGAGCGGGTTTGCAGCACCTTGGCACCCAAGGATGCCAGTTCCAGCATCTCCTCAAACGCGATCTTGTCCAGCTTGCGGGCCTTGTTGGTGATGCGCGGGTCGGTCGTATAGACCCCGTCGACATCGGTATAAATGTCGCAACGCTCGGCCCCGAAGGCTGCTGCGAAAGCCACGGCGGTGGTGTCCGAACCGCCCCGGCCAAGCGTTGTGATCCGCCCCTCTGCCGACACGCCTTGAAAGCCTGCCACCACGGCGACCTTGAAGCCCTCGGCAAACTTCGCGTCGATATTGTCGCGCGGGATGCTGATAAAACGGGCCGAGGAATGGGCTGAGGTGGTGTTGATCGGCACCTGCCAACCCTGCCACGACCGCGCCGCGATATCCATTTCCTGCAAACGCAGCGCCATCAGCCCCGCCGTCACATTCTCACCGCTCGACACCACGGCGTCATATTCGCGCGCATCATACAGTTTCGAGGTGCCCTCGACAAAACCCACCATCTTGTTGGTCTCGCCCGACATCGCCGAGACAATGACGATCACGTCATAGCCGCGCTCGACCTCGGCCTGCACCTTTTTCGCGGCATTTTCGATCCGCGCGAGGTCGGCCACCGAGGTGCCGCCAAATTTCATCACCAGAAGCGGCATGGTACGCCTTTTCCTGCCATCCAAATCGCGGGCTTCATAACAGAAGCACCCGCAAGGGCAAGGCTTACAGGATCAGATCAATCGCCGTCAGCACCGGTTTGTTCAGCAGCACAATCTGCCAATCCGCCACGCCGTTGCCATCATTGTCGCCCGAGATCACGCCGCTGCCGATATCATAACGCACCTGCCGCGCCCCACTGAACGCCGCCGCCCCGATGAAAGCCGAACCATAGGCAAAGGCCGTGACCACCAACTGATCAACGCCATGGGTGAAATCGGTGATCTGATCCGCTGCCGCCCCTAAGCCCGCCTCATCCGCCGAACGGAACACAAAGAAATCCGCCCCCGCGCCGCCGGTGATCCGGTCGATTCCAACACCACCACTCAGTACATCATTGCCCGCGCCGCCGAACACCAAATCACCGCCAGCGCCAGCATCAATGTAATTCGCAACGCCGTTGCCGATCAATTCGTTGCCAACTGCAGAGCCTGTCAGGTTCAGTTTCTGATCACCTTCGAGCTGAGCTTTTTCGATGTTGGCGTAGCTGTTGAGGTCGATGTTAACACCAGAGGCGATGATCTTGTCAGTACCTTCATTTAGCCTCTCGATCACCTGATCCGTAAGTGTATCAATCTCATAAATATCGTCACCGACTCCCCCCGTCAGTCGATCAATGCCCGTGCCGCCGAACAACTGATCGTTGCCGACGCCGCCGAACAAAAGATCGTCGCCATCATCCCCCTGCAGAACATCATTGCCCGCATCACCAGCAAGAGAATCTAACCCGAAATTACCGATTATGCTGTCGTCACGCAGACCACCAAATATAGTATCATTCAGCCGGGTGCCGAGCAAAGTGTCACTGGCATCGGTTCCGATCTGAGTCAGCGAAAAATGAAGATCTATGATTTGAAAATGATCAAGATAGGAAGCTAAGCCCTCGCGCCATTCCACAAGAATATGACTGTTGTCAATTTGCGCCAGCTTGAATCCATCAAAGCTGTAAACCTCAGCCATTTCACCAGCAGCAACCACAAGAAATTCGGCGCCAGATTTCGCGCCGCCTTCGAGAAAATACTGCCCACGCGCTACCGAATTTGTCTCTCTGATACCATCGTGCCAAATTGCAACAAAACCACCGTTGTCTAGCGCAAGGATCGAGACATTGCTTTGCAAGCCGACTGTAGTGGTATTAATCAGAAACTGATCGCCAATTAACTTGCCGTCACTTCCAACGATTTGACCTTGGATCGAAGTCGAATCCAAGTCGAGACCAGAGACACTGACTTCTGTCCAAGCGACTAAAAACGTGCCGTCTGCAAGGCCCACCACGGTGACGTCTCTCAAAGGATCTGCCGGCAAACTAGCGGAAATTGTTTTTGAATTCAGTGTGAAGGCAGGGACAATCGTCTTGCCTTCATCATTGGTAATCTGCAAGTGGATGCTAAGTTCTGCATAGCTATCCAAAGTCCACGCAAACACCACACCACCTTCTGCCAAGGCGGCGGGCTGTGGATTAGGCATATAATCCGCGTGATTTGCGAAGATGGTAAAATTTTCACCCAATAGCTGGCCGTTGGCAGATAGAAGTTGCCCGTTAATATATTGTCCAGCGCTGCCAGAGCTATCACCGCCATTTTCCCACGTCAGAAGAATGCGACCATCTGCCAAGGTTACGAAATTCGTGCGACCACCTCCGTTCTGAGGGCCGGAAATTACAAAATCCGAGCCTGCTGCGCTTCCATCAGCGTTAAATATTCGGCCTTTGATTACAAGCTCGGTATCGACGACAGACCACCAGCCGACCAAAAATCGATTATCCGCCAAGGTTGAAACGGTAATTTGCTCTTCTCCACCGGCCTGCGAAAGCTGTACAGTTTGCAGGACAGAACCATCCTCATTGTCAATCAGAACGATGTAGACATGCGCAGGGTCATCTGGGATGCTGTAGAATTGATCCTCATAGCCGAACACCGACCGGCCATTCGGCAAGGTTTTGAAATATGTGTCATACTGCGTCACCCCCGGCAGGATATCGACAATCGGGCCTTCAACGGTCGGCGTACCCATCACATCCACTCAATCTAGCTGTCATTGCCGCAACCCTTCCACGTGAGCCCCTGCCGTGCAAGGGATTTACCCAAACCCGGCCAGCAAATCCGAAAGCCCGATCACGTTGCGCGAATAGAAGGCCAGATCGACCGTGGCATCGCCGTTGAAATCAAATTCATACAGCAACACGGCCATCGAATTGTAGATGCCAACACCCGCGCCGATCAGCGGCAAGCCCGCTCCAACGGCCGCCGCCGCATCATGTAGGTCCAACACATCCCCGACCTCGAAATCATCAAGATAATCGACGCCGCCGCTGCCGATCAGATCGAACACAAAGCGGTCACTGCCCGCCCCACCATGCAACTCATCTATATCCGCGCCACCGCTCAGCGTGTCATTGCCCGCCCCGCCATCAATCGTATCATTGCCCGCGCCGCCGCCAAGATATTCAGCGCTGCCCACCCCCGTCAGATGGTTCGCCCCGGCATTGCCCTCCAATCTCTGCACCGAACCGCCGCCGGTCAGATCCAGCAGCGCCGTGCCCAGCAGCCGCAGCACTTCGATATTCTGGCCAAAATCCGCACCCGAACTCGCATCCAGCGAGGCGCTTTCCGTCTCCACCACGTCAAAACCCTGACCCGCCGCCTCATGCACATGATCCAGCGCTGGGTCATACAGAAAGTAGCGATCATCGCCGCTGCCGCCGTATAACTCCACCCGATTGACCGTGGTCAGCGCCAGCAGCACGTCATCTCCCGCGCCGCCATACAGGCTTTCGCCATCTATCCCGCCAGTGGTCAGCGTGTTGCGGCCCGCATTGCCGATCATCAGTATCACCTGACCGCCACCCGACAGATCGAGGTTCTGCGCGCCCTGCAACTGCAACGTCTCGATGTTCTCAAAATCACCGCCACTCAGCGCGATCACTGAGGAGCGCACGATATCGTAGCCCTCACCGACCGCCTCAACCACCTGATCCGCCGCACGATCCATCACATAGATATCGTCACCCAACCCGCCCAGCATCACATCTATGCCAGCATCACCGAACAACAGATCATTGCCGGTGTCGCCCTCCAGCGTGTCATCCTCAGAGCCACCATGCAGCGCATCATCGCCATCGCCGCCCGACAGCAGATCGTCCTCGCGACCGCCGAACAGCTGATCATTGCCCGCCTCGCCGCTCAGCCAATCCAAGCCATTCAGCCCGATCAGAGAATCATGCCCCGCGCCACCAAACAGGCTGTCATCGCCAACATTGCCGTTTTGGGTGTCAGCACCGTCGCCACCATAGAGACAATCATTGTCATAACCGGAATCGAGATAGTCGTTGCCAACCTCACCCCACAGAGTATCCGCGCCGGTGCCGCCAAACAGCCGATCATCGCCACCGGGGCCCGCCAACACCGCGCTGTCGCCCCACAGCTGATCCGCGCCACCGCCACCATAGAGCGAGTCCCTGCCCATCCCCCCCAGCAGGCGATTACCGCCCAGATTGCCATAAATCTTATTGGCCAGATCCGAGCCATCAACGTTAAAATCCCGGCCACCCTGCAAGGTCAGATTTTCGATATTCTGCATCAACGCCATGTCGATGCCACTGCGCCCCAAAGCCGCCGCGCGCAGCAAATAGGCAGGGGTGACAAGGACTTGATCGCTGCCGCCATTCGCCACCTCGATAAAAGTCACATCGGTGTGGTTCAATTCGTAGCTATCATTGCCAAAGCCGCCCGATAGGGTTTCGGCTAGGCTATAGGCCGCCTCTTGCGCCGCCGTCAGCCCGCCAAAGCGCTTGGCTGAGATCAGCATATCCTGCCCATTGCCGCCCAACAGCACGCTGCGCAGGGTCAAACTCTCGTCCGGCAACCGTCCGGCGGTGGCAAAAGCAGGCCAATTCGCCGGGCCTTGCCAGCCTGTCAGCGTATCATCGCCCGCATATCCGGTCAGGGTGGTGACGTAGCTGCGCACTGCACCGCTGGCGATCCTCTCGCCCGCCTTGAACGCCTGCTGCACCGTCAACAGGTCGTCGCCAAGCGTTCCTGTCGCGGCACGGGTCAGGCCTGGTTCGGTCAAATCAGCCACCTTTGGTTAATTGCAACCCAAACGAGCAACAATGTCAGCGACACGCAAGGCAAGCGCCCTGCAACGGAACAGGGGAACTATGGCAGAGAACTGATTTCAGTGCAATTTGCATCGAATCGACCGCATTTGGCGCCACAACCGCAAGCTGCGGCGGAATTCGCGCGAATTCCGGTCCGAATTCCGTGTCGGAATTCGCCTACAGCGCGCGCCAGCCGATGTCAGAGCGGCAGAAGCCTTCCGGCCAATGCAGCAGATCAATCATCGCGTAGGCGCGGTTGCGGGCATCTTCCAATGTGTCGCCGCGCGCGGTGATGTTCAGCACCCGCCCGCCATTGGCGACAATCTGGCCATCTTTCAGCGCGGTTCCGGCATGAAACGCCATATGGCGGCTGTCTTCCGGCATCCGCTCCAACCCTTCGATCCCCGAGCCTTTGAGGTAAGCCCCCGGATAGCCCTTCGCCGCCATCACCACGGTGATCGCATGGTCATCCGCCCAGTTGACCTGCGCTTTGTCCAACCGCCCCTCGGCACAAGCCAGCAGCAAATCCAACGCCTGCGCGCCGAGACGCATCATCAACACCTGTGTCTCCGGGTCGCCGAACCGCGCGTTATACTCCACCAGCCGCCCCTGACCGCCCTTGATCATCAGGCCCGCATAAAGCACGCCCTGATAGGGCGTACCACGCCGCGCCATCTCGGCAATCGTTGGCAACACGATTTCGTTCATCGCGCGCTGGGCTATAGCGTCGGTCAGCACCGGAGCAGGCGAATAGGCCCCCATCCCGCCAGTGTTCGGCCCAGTATCGCCATCGCCCACCCGCTTGTGATCCTGCGCCGTGCCAATCGGCAGCGCATGAACGCCATCGGTCAGCACGAAGAACGAGGCTTCCTCGCCGGTCATAAACTCCTCAATCACCACTTCCGCGCCAGCAGCGCCAAACTCGCCGCCGAACATGTCGTCAATCGCGGCGAGGGCCTCCGCCTCAGTCATCGCCACAATCACGCCTTTGCCCGCAGCCAAGCCATCGGCCTTGACCACAATCGGAGCCCCCTGCGCCCGGATATATTCCCTCGCTGGACCCGCCTCAGTAAACCGCGCATAAGCCGCCGTCGGCGCGCCGCAAGCATCGCAAATTTCCTTGGTAAACCCCTTCGAGGCCTCCAGTTTCGCCGCCTCGGCACTCGGCCCAAAGGTCAAAAACCCCGCCGCCCGCACAGCGTCCGCCACCCCGGCGGCCAGCGGAGCCTCTGGCCCCACGATCACAAAATCAATCGCATTGCCCTCGCAGAACGCCACCACTTCGGCGCCATCGAGAATGTCAAAATCCGCACATTCCGCCAGCATCGCAATGCCCGCATTGCCCGGAGCCACGATCAGCCGATCCGTCTTCGGGTTCTGCTTCACCGCCCAAGCCAAAGCATGTTCCCGCCCGCCGGAACCGAGAATAAGGATGTTCATGCGCGCCCCTAGCTTGGTTATTGGATAGGTTCGTCATAAGGTCTGCACCAACAGGAGGCAAGGATGCGTGACGAAACCTTGTGGGCGCGGTTTCAGGCCTACGCTTTCCCGATGAGCGATGGCCGCAGCCTTAGCGCACAGATCGCCGCCGAAACAGTACTGGATGCAGACCGCGCGGTTGTTGCCGTCGCCGAATATCGCAAGTTCCTCTATCTGGTGGCCACGTTAAATCGCATCCTCGCGCCCTCTCCACTGATTGATCGGGTTTGGCACCAGCATCTTATGGATACCAAAGCCTACTTCGATGCATTCTGCCCAGAAATCCTTGGAAAGACGTTGCACCACATCCCCGGACGCCCGGCTGCCCGCGACGACAGCGCGTATGTCGAAACATTGGCGCAATATCAGACCGAGTTTGGCCAAGCTGCCCCTCAAACCATCTGGCCCACCCCTCAGACGATGCGTCAGGCGACGACGGCGCGCGCTTGGACGCGCTATCTGATCTTTGCGGCTATCGGTTTTTGTCTGCTGAGGGTGCCGCTGGTGGCGATAATCCTTTTCATCGGTGCAGTGGTTTTGGGGCTATGGTCGATGAGCCATCCATCATGGGCCTTTGGCGCACCAAGAGATGGCGGTTCGGGTTGCGGCGGTAGCACCTCCTCCGATACAGATGGCGGATGCGGCGGGGATGGCGGCGGATGTGGGGGCGACTGAATGACCGATATGTTTGACGACACCCCCGCGCCCTCCAACTCCCCCGAATTCACCGTCTCGGAGCTTTCCGGCGCGGTGAAGAAGGTCATTGAGGGCGAATTTGGCTTTGTCCGGGTGCGCGGCGAGGTCGGCCGCGTCAGCCGCCCCGCCTCGGGCCATCTGTATTTCGCGCTGAAAGATGATCGCGCCTCCCTCGACGCCGTGTCGTGGAAAGGCCAAGTCGCCAAGATGCAGGTCCGCCCTGAGGAGGGCATGGAGGTGATCGCCACCGGGCGGATGACCACCTTCCCCGGCCAGTCGAAATATCAACTGATCGTCGATGATGTCGCCCCCGCAGGGGCCGGCGCTTTGATGGCGATGCTGGAGAAACGCAAAGCCGCCCTCAGCGCCGAGGGCCTGTTCGACCCCGCCCGCAAAAAGCCGATCCCCTACCTGCCGCAAGTAATCGGCGTCGTCACCTCGCCCTCTGGCGCGGTGATCCGCGACATCCTGCACCGCCTGCGTGACCGCTTCCCGCGCCATGTGCTGATCTGGCCCGTCGCCGTGCAGGGCCAGAACTGTGCGTCGGAAGTCGCCGCCGCCATCAAAGGCTTCAACGCCTTGCAACCCGGCGGCCCGATCCCGCGCCCCGACCTGATCATCGTCGCGCGTGGCGGCGGGTCACTCGAAGACCTCTGGGGCTTCAATGAAGAAATCGTCGTCCGCGCCGCCGCCGCATCAGAAATCCCGCTGATCTCGGCCGTCGGGCACGAAACCGACACCACCCTGATCGATTATGCCTCCGATCTGCGCGCGCCCACTCCCACCGCCGCCGCCGAACTCGCCGTCCCGGTGCGGCTTGATCTGATGGCGACTCTGGCCGACCTCACCGCCCGCCAATCGCGGGGTATTGCGCAAACCCTGCAACGCCGCGACCAACGCCTGCGCGATCTGACCCGCGCCCTGCCGCGCTTGGAAATCCTGCTCGCCACGCCGCGCCAACGGCTTGATACGGCAGCACAACGCCTCGGCGGTGCGCTGGGCATGGCGGCTGCGAAAAAGCGCGGCACCTATGCCAACATCGCCTCACGTCTGCGCCCCGAAGCGCTGCTGGCGCTGATCGCCCGCCGCCGCGAAGCGCTATCTGCCGCGAACCTGCGCTTGGCTGACCGCACCGCCCGCGCGCAGGAACGCAAACACGCGAGCTTTGACAAATGGGCCTCGCGCCTTGCCCCGTCGCTGACCCGCCTGATCAGCGACGCCACCCGCAAAACCAGCGAAGGCCGCGCTAAACTGGCGCAACTCGACGCCCGCCTGCAAACCGCCCCCGCGCTGCGCTTGGCAACCCTCAGCCAACGCCTCGACGCGCTGGACCGCACCCGCACCACCTTAGGCTACCGCGAAACCCTGAAACGCGGCTACGCTGTGGTGCGCGGCGACGGCCATGTGGTGACAACGAAATCCGCCGCTGAAAAAGCCCAAGTGCTGGAGATCGAATTCGCAGATGCCCGGCTGAACCTCGGCCCGCGCGCGGTGAAAAAGCCCAAATCCGGCGGACCGGAGCAAGGCAGCCTGTTCTAAACCTGCACCACCAAACCGAATTTCAACACGAAATTCGCGCAAGCTGTACGGCCTGTGATGGTTTGATATGGCAGGTTGGGCGGTAAGGCCGGATCCTCCGGGGGGAGTAGTTCAGAAAGAGCAACTGCTTCAGGCTTGCTCTTTTTGAAATACTCGCGCCGCAGGCATCCACGGCTGCACGTAGAATATGGCTAGAAGTCACTCCCCGGCAGCGCCGCCGAGCGAGGCCTCGATGGCCTCCGAGGCGGCACCCGTTGCAAGTCAAAACAAGGTCAAACCCCGACCTGCGGCCCCATACAGCCCATCGGCCCGGCAGTTTGCGCCACCTCAGACAGATCAGACCCCACGCCATCGCCGACAAATTCCGCCTTCATCCCCGCGCCGCCCATGAAAAACAACCAGCATTGCGGATCGTTCGGGTCTTCATAGACAAAGCAAATCTGCGGTCCTTTGTCATACCAATAGCCTTCGCGGCATTCATCCTCGGTGAAGGCCCAGACCACCTTGCGATCCGCCTTATACTGCTCGGTGCCGTAAACCGTGCCGTCCAGCGCATAGGTCAGCGTTTTGCCGGTGACATAGGCCTCAAACGCCGCCGCCGTCATCGGCGTGTTGGGTGAAACAGGGCTGGGGGGCGGCGGCGTTTCAGCCAAGACCGGGGCGGCAAACGCAAGAAAGGTGAGGGCGAGGCTAAGGCGCATGGGTGATCTCCGTTGCCCCGATCCTGCCTCCAAGCCGCCGGAAACGCCAGTGACAGCTTCGTGTCCGCTACTGCCAGCGCTTCAGATGCGGGCGGATCGCGCGCCTCCATAGCGGTGGGCACAGCGCGATCATACAGGCCAGCGGCAGCGGCCAAGGCAGATGTGGAGCGTCCTCCGCCCCCGGCAGGCGCAGGGCAGGGTAGGGGCGGGCGGGATGGGCATGGTGATCGGAATGCCGGGGTGCGTTCAGCATGAAGGCTGCCGAGAACCAATGCGGCGCGTTCCAGCTGTGGCGGGCCGAAACGGGTTCCAGCCTCCCATCCGCCTGCGCCGCCCGCACCAGCCCATAATGCTGCACATAATCCGACAGCATCAACTGGCTTTGCGCATGGGCTGCCAACCCCGCCCAAGCCAGCACGCCCCATATCCCAGCAATCGCATAGCCCAACGCCAGACACAGCACCGCGATCCCGATATAAATCGCATAGGGATGCAGTCCCGCCTTACCCCGCGCACGCAAAGCATCCTCCGCCGCCCAGCCGCGCCGAAAGCTGCCCCCCCATGCGCGGATCAGAAACGCATAATACCCCTCACCCGAGCGCGCTGTGTTCGGATCCTGCGCGCTTGCCGCATGACGGTGGTGCACCAAACGGTGCGCCGAGGTGTGATGGCCGAACAGCATCCAGCAGTAGACCAGCGCGCCCAGCCGGAACAACCCGCGCCCTGGCCTGTGGATCAACTCATGCGCCGCCGGATTCGCCACTTGGCCCAACCACAGACCCGCGCCAATGAACACCGCCAGCCGCGCACCGCCTGAAAGCCCAGAGTCGCCCGCCACCGCCCAAACCGCCGCAGGCATCAGCCCCAGCGCACCCACTGCCAGCACAACCAGCAGCGCATCTGCCGCCGGAAACTCCGCCTCCTCCGGCGCATCACCCAAGAAAAGCCCGCTGATCTGATCCAAGCACCCGGCGAGCCCGGTCATGTAGACCAGCCCCGCCACCCCCCACCAATCGCCCCACACCACACCCGCGCCAAACAGCGCCAAAGGCAGCAGCGAGGCCAGCGCGAACAGTGCCATTGGGGGGGAGGTTCCAGCTTGCATCGCCGCAATCTAGCAGCAGAAATCGCAAGAGCCAGAGCCACATCTGCCAATTCCCCGCGCGGCCCTTCCAAAGCCTGCCCAAATTGACTAGGTGAGGGGAAAGCCCACCGCCCCTTTCCCGCCATAGCCAGAGGCCCCATGTCCTTCTTCAAAAAGCTGAAAGACCGGATGTTCCGCTCCTCCGACAAGATCGGTGAGGGGCTGGAGGCTTTGGTGGCAGAGCCCGAAGCCTCGGCGGCTGCCTCTCTTGCCCCTGTTTCTCAGACCAAAGCGGACACATCCGAGGCCAAACCCGGCCTGATCTCGCGCCTGATCGGCCGCAGCGACGAGCCCCGCCGCTTGCTTGACGATGCCATGCTGGAAAGCCTTGAAGAGTTGCTGATCACCGCCGACATGGGCGTCGACACCGCCACCCGCGTCACCGCCAATATCGCCGAGGGCCGCTTCGGCAAGCGCATCTCCACCAGCGAACTTCGCGGCGCCCTCGCGTCTGAGATCGCCCGCATCATGGCCCCGGTCGCGCGGCCGCTGCCACTCTACCCGCAAAAACCGCAAGTCGTGTTGGTGGTCGGCGTCAATGGCTCCGGCAAAACCACAACCATCGGCAAGCTGGCCTCGCAATTCAAAGCCGCCGGTAAATCCGTGGTGATCGCCGCAGGCGACACTTTTCGCGCGGCGGCGGTCGAGCAGTTGCAGGTCTGGGGCACCCGCGCGGGCGTCCCGGTGCTGACCGCCCCCGAAGGCTCCGACCCCGCCTCCCTCGCCTTCGACGCGCTGACCAAAGCCCAAGCCGATGGCGCTGACCTTCTGCTGATCGACACCGCTGGCCGCCTGCAAAACCGTCAGGATCTGATGGAGGAACTGTCGAAAATCGTCCGCGTTATCCGCAAAAAAGACCCGACCGCACCGCATAACACCATCCTCGTGCTCGACGCCACCACCGGGCAAAACGCCATCAACCAAGTCGAAATCTTCCGCAAGATCGCCGATGTCTCAGGGTTGGTGATGACCAAACTTGACGGCACCGCCAAAGGTGGCGTCCTCGTCGCCCTTGCCGATAAATTCGGCCTCCCCATCCACGCCATCGGCATAGGCGAGCAAATCGACGACCTTGCCCCGTTCGACCCCGACGATTTCGCCCGCGCCCTCGTCGGCCAACCGGACTAGGTCATCCTCTCTGCTCAAATATCCCGGGGTCCGGGGCAGCGCCCCGGCGGCCCGCCCCAAGCGCAGCGTAAATAAATAATGTCAAACTGGCTCGTCTCCATCGCAGGCACCCCCACAGGTCAGCATCTCGCCCTCGCGTTGGCTCTGCTAGCCGCCGTCCTGCACGCGCTGTTCGGCGCGCTGCAAAAGGGCAAGCACGACCCATGGCTGTCGCGCGCCGTCATTGACCTGACCTATGGTGCCATCGCCGCGCCCTTCGCTCTGTTCTTAGTGCCGTGGCCCGAGCCGCATATGTGGCCGATCTTCGCGGGCGCTTTCGTCATCCACGCCATCTACAAACTGCTGCAAGCGATGACCTATGATCGCGGCGCTTATACCGTGGTCTACCCGGTGGTCCGCGGCACTGGCCCCTTATTCACCGTCATCGGTGCAGGCCTCGTCTTCGGCGAACACTACCACCCCCTGCAATGGTTCGGCGTCTGCCTGCTGGTCGCGGGTATCCTTGGCCTTGCAGTCTACAACCTGCGCCACCTTAAAGCCGAGCGCGACACCCTCGTTGCAGCCCTCAGCTTCGCCGCCGCCACCGGAGCCTTCGTTGCCATCTACACCACCTATGACGCATGGGGCATCCGCGCCACCGCTGATCCGTTCACCTTCCTCGCATGGTTCTTCATGCTCGACGGCATCTTCATCCCCGCCCTGATGGCCAAGCGCATTGCAAGCCTCACCAAAACCCAAGCCATCCCCCTCTTCAAACGCGGCCTGATCGGAGCCTTCGTCGCCTATTTCTCGTTCGGCTCCATCATGATCGCCACAAGGCTTGACCGCGTCGGCGAAGCGGCGGTGTTGCGTGAAACCTCCACCGTCTTCGCCGCATTGATCGGCTGGCTTGTGCTGGGCGAGAAGGTTGGGCTTGTCCGCACTGGCCTGATGGCACTGATTGCGTTAGGAGCAGTCGTGATGGAATGGGCAGGGTAAACCAATGGCCACGACGACGACAAAACCGACGAAACTAAACCCGCTGGTCAAACTGGGCCTAGAACTCGGCCCGATCGTCTTGTTCTTCGCGGGCTTCCGCTTTGTCAAAGACAAAACCTACCACATCCTTGGCACCGATTATTCCGGCTTCATCCTGATGACCGCCGTGTTCGTGCTGCTGATCATCGCCACCACCGCGATCCTGTGGAGGCTCACTGGCACGCTGTCAAAGATGCAGCTGATGACGCTGATCCTCGTCATCGTCATGGGCGGCCTTTCTGTCTGGCTGAAGGATGAGCGTTTCATCAAGATGAAGCCGACGCTGCTGTATCTTGCTTTCGGCATCACCCTCGGCATCGGTCTTTTGCGCGGCGAATCCTATCTGAAGCTGGTGATGGAAGAAGCCCTACCGCTGCACCCTGAAGGCTGGATGATCCTGACCCGCCGCATGTGCGCCTTCTTCTTCGGCCTCGCCCTCGCCAACGAAGTCGTCTGGCGCACACTGTCGACCGACGCTTGGGTGAATTTCAAAACCTTCGGCCTGACCGCAGCTTTGTTCCTGTTCTTCATCAGCCAAAGCGGCGTGCTCAGCCGCTATGCGATTGAGCCTGACGCGCCGACCGACAACACCTGACCGTTCTGCCTCCGCCCCTTGGTTAACTGCCGCAACTTCTCCACAATCCAGCCCCACCCCGGCCCGATTGCTCCTTGAGAAAAGGTTCAGTCAACCGGGGGATGCGGAATGTTTGAAGCAACATTGGACAGCGTCGCGCAATTTTTCCGCAGCTTTCGCCGCACCACTCCGTTTCCGGTTGAAATCCTGCTGCCCGGCCTGTTGATCCTGTTCGCATGGCCCTTGCTGCGGATCTGGCTCGACGACGCCAGCACCACCTTCATGGTCGCCTTCGTGTTGGGCATGGGCCTGCGCTTGGCGATGAAATCCCGGCTGATGATCACCCGCACCCGCGCGCATGTCTCCGCGCCCGTCACCGTCGCGCTGATCCTGCTCGCAGGCCCCGGTGCCTTGGCGCTGCTGATCTGGTCCGCAGAACCGCTACTGTGCCAACGCTTCCTCAGCCTGTATTTCGTCTTTGCCGCAGCACTTTACATCATCGACGTGGTGGATGGATCTTATGCGATCAACCGTTTCCGCTGGCCACAACCGGAAATGCGCGGCACGGATGCCGTGCTGACCCGGGTGATGGTGATCTACAATCTTGGCATGGTCTTGGCAAATGAGGCACTGATCCAGCACGCCTCGCAAACCACTTGGCTGCTCTACTTCGGCCTGCTGCCCTTGGTGTCGAACCTGATCCGCACCGCCTTGGTCCGCACCGTTCAGGAAGGCTACGGGGCAGGGGCTTAGGGAAACACTTTCTTCTCTTGCCAGATTTGTTCGAAAACAAATCTGGCCGCGCCTGCCTGCCCCGGCAGGCGCGTTTCACGCACCTACCAGACAGGCGCGGCCAGATTATCTAGCGTTCGGTTTGTGGCACAACACCCCTTGCTCAACGGCTTTCCGCCTTTTGAGCAACGAACCGGAAAACTCTGCCCCGCAGAGTTTTCTTTCGGTTCAGGCGCACATATCCAATCCCTATACCCGCTGCATCCGCCCCAGCAACGGCCAACGCCATCCCGCCAGCAAGCGCGACCAACGCGGATCGCGTCGCTCAGGCAGTGCCGAACGCAACACGCCCAGCGGCAATGAACCGTCCAATATCGCCCGATACAGCCCCAAGGCCCCCGGTCGCAGGTAAGGCGACCAATGACTGATCCGCGCAGGCGCTGCGGGCAAATCATGCCCCAACCGTGCCAAAGCCGCCAAACTCGCCGCTTGATCCAGCTGCACATCCAGCCAGTTCGCCGGAGTTTCGCGCAAACCTTGCCCAATCGCGGTATCTAGACCCGCGCTGCCCAACCATTCGACCAGAAAATCAAACAAATCATTCTCGCGCGTGGTGACATTGACCACCTGCACCGCGCGCCCCGCCGCTGACGCCATCGCCCGCATCGCAGGCCGCCTAGTCTCTGCCGCCGCCAGCAAAATCAGCCGCCGCAGATCGCCAGCCTCGGCATAGGGCAGGGCGGCCAAAGCCACCCTTGCCCCCAAACTATGGCCAATCACATCAAATGCCCGCCCCGGATCAAGGCTCTGCACCAAAGCCGCCAGTTCCGCCAAAGCCCGCCCCGCGCGGCGTGCCCGCACACAAGCGCCGCGAAACCGCCCGCGCGCAGGCCAGCCAAAGCCAATCGCCAGCGCCCGCCCGCCGCTCAACCCCAAGTGCCGAGGCCATGAGATCGCCGTCCAGTCCTGCACGGGCGGCTGCATCGAGAAGATATGCCCATGCGGGCAATTCCCACCGCGCGCACCGGGCGCAAAGCGATAACCGTGGATCATCACCACCACAGGTGCGCCGACAGGCAAAGCCGCCAGCGCCTGCGCCAAAGCCACAGCATCCACCCGCAGCCCTTTGCGGCCCACATCAACTCGGAACACCGCCTGATCCGGCATGGCAAAGCCCCCTCATGACGCCAAAAGGCTGCCACAAGGCTGCAACAAAGCCGTGAACGCGGGGTTACAGCAGCGTAACGGCTACTTTTTCTTCCAGAACTCCATCAGATCAAACTGGAACATGATCGTGGTCGGCTTGGTGCCACTCTGCAAAAACTGCGATTCCGCCTCAACCGTCAGCCCCGGCACCGGCAAAGGCACCGTCACCCCCGCGCCCTCATCCAGCAGCTTGATCTTGTAGCCATCCAACCCCGGCACCGGCAGCCATTTGTCCTTGATCAACCCGAACGCAAACAACCGCGTGTCGCGCACCGCCAAGATCGGCGCAATAAACGACCCTGCCACGATGACCGAGCTGGTGACAATCAGCGCTTTGTCCCCGGTCGGAGCCGCCTTCCACTCGCCCTTGAAAATCCCCCATTGCCGCTTGGCCTCGTCCTGCACGATGCCGACCTGCTTTTGCACGATTTCCAGCTTGTACACCGCGTCCAGCACATCCTTTGCCTCGCCCGCGTGCGGGGTTGCAGGCCCCGGATTCGGCGCAGTCGGTCCTGCCCCAGCAGGCAGCGGCACCAGCCATGCCGCAGGAGCTCCCGCCACAGGGCCAACCACCACCGGGCGCAGCGTCGTCAGTTGCAGCGTTGGCATAAGATCGATCCATTTCGGCGCCAACATCGCCTCCATCCAAGCCTTAGCGGCCATCTTCGCCTCGATCTCGGCGATCATCGCTTGGGTTTCGGGCGACAGCGTCAGCTTGCCCGTCATTAAATTCAGCGGCTTAGGCTGATAGCCATATCCAGACATCGGAATCACCTGTTCAAAATGTTGCGTCAATCTGGCAACCCTACCCGATTTTCGCCCCCAAAGGCGCAAATTCTGCCGCCCACCGTTGACCTCAGCGCGCCGCCGCGCTATCCCCCTCGCGTGGTGCTTTATTCCGAATTGCGGGCCACGTTAAACATTCCGCTAAAGAGGGTCAGGGTCAGCAACCCCGAAGCCCTTTGGTTTCGGGGTTTTCTATTGCCCGAGGGGCTTGCGCTATGACCAATGACTGGAAAACACGGACGAAACTGGTGCATGAAGGCTCGCGCCGTTCGCAATATGGCGAGATGGCCGAGGCGATCTACCTCACCCAAGGCTTTGTCTACCCCACCGCCGAATCCGCCGAGGAACGCTTTATCAAGGCGGGTGAGGACGAATTCATCTACGCCCGCTACGGCAACCCGACCACCCGGATGTTCGAAGAACGCATCGCGGCCCTAGAGGGCACCGAAGACGCCTTCGCCACCGCGTCGGGCATGGCCGCAGTGAATGGTGCTTTGACCGCCCTGCTGCGCGCAGGCGACCATGTCGTCTCCTCCAAAGCGCTGTTTGGCTCGTGCCTGTATATCCTTGAGGAAGTCCTCACCCGCTACGGCGTCAACGTCAGCTTCGTCGATGGCGCAGACCTTGATCAATGGCGCGCCGCTTGCACCCCCGCCACCAAAGCGGTGTTCTTCGAGTCTATGTCGAACCCCACATTGGAGCTGGTAGACATCACCGAAGTCTCCAAAATCGCCCATGCCGTAGGGGCCTTGGTGATCGTCGACAACGTATTCGCCACCCCGGTATTCAGCCGCGCGGTCGAGCAAGGCGCAGACGTGATCGTCTATTCCACCACCAAACATATCGACGGCCAAGGCCGGGCTTTGGGCGGGGTGATCTGCGGTACCAAAGACTTTATCCGCAAAGTCGCCGAGCCTTACCTCAAGCACACGGGCGCGGCGATGAGCCCCTTCACCGCATGGATCATGCTCAACGGCATGGCGACGTTGGATTTGCGCTGCCGCGCGATGGCCGAGTCTGCGCTGAAAATCGCCGAAGTGCTGTCCAGCGATGACCGCATCTCGAAAGTGATCTTCCCGGCGCTGACCTCGCACCCGCAACACGCATTGGCGATGGCGCAGATGGGTTCCGGCGGCACTTTGGTGACGTTTGACATCAAAGGCGGCAAAGAAGCTGCGTTCAAATTTTGCAATGCGCTGGAAATCATCAAGATTTCCAACAACTTGGGCGATGCCAAATCCATCGCCACCCATCCTGCCACCACCACCCACCAGCGCCTGCCACAACCGCAAAAAGACGCTTTGGGCATCACCCCCGGCCTGATCCGGCTCTCGGTGGGGCTGGAAGACGTGGATGATCTGATCAGCGATCTGCAAAACGCCCTGGCCGCGATCTGACCCATTCGGGGGGCACAATCGTGCCCCCCGATCCCCCCAAGCCGCGAAAATGGCCCTGTTTGTCAATCCAATGTCGCCTTTGACGCGTATTTCTTCGGTCAGGCTTTGGAAATCGCGGCAATCCCGCTATATCTTGATCTTGCGACCAATGTGGGGAGCGCTGCTATGAACATTCATCAACCGGATCTTGATAACAAACCCGGACGCGCCGAGGCCGAGGCCGCTTTGGCGACATTGCGCGCATGGGCGCAGCGCGCGACAGAGGCCGAGATCGCAGATTTGGCCCCCGGTGCAGGCGCGCTGGTGGGGCAAACCTATCCGGTTCTGTCGCGCGATTACCCCGCCGATTTCGTGGTGACGGATGCCTATAAAGACTCGATGCCCGATCTGCAAAACGGTCCCGCCAGCCTGATTGTCGGCGCGAAACAGGTGATCCAGCATGTCGGGATTTCCAATTTCCGCCTGCCGATCCGCTACCGCACCCGCCACAACGGCAATCTGACGCTGGAAACCTCGGTGACGGGCACGGTGAGCCTTGAGGCCGAGAAAAAAGGCATCAACATGAGCCGCATCATGCGCTCGTTCTATGCCCATTCCGAGCGCGAGTTCTCCTATCAGGTGATCGAGCACGCGCTGGAAGATTACCTGAAAGACCTGGGCAGCTTTGACGCCCGCATCCAGATGCGGTTTTCCTTCCCGGTGAAGGTGGAGTCGTTGCGCTCTGGCCTGTCCGGCTGGCAATACTATGATATCGCTCTGGAATTGGTCGATAAAGCCGGCGTGCGAAAACGTCTGATGCACCTCGATTTCGTCTATTCCTCGACCTGCCCGTGCTCGTTGGAGCTGTCGGAACACGCCCGCCAAACCCGCGGGCAACTGGCGACGCCGCACTCGCAACGCTCGGTCGCCCGCATCTCGGTAGAACTGACCGGCGACAAATGCCTGTGGTTTGAAGATCTGATTGACCTAGCCCGCAAAGCCGTGCCGACCGAGACGCAAGTGATGGTCAAGCGCGAAGACGAGCAGGCCTTTGCCGAGTTGAACGCCGCCAACCCGATCTTTGTCGAAGACGCCGCGCGCAGCTTCTGTCTGGCGTTGCAGCAAGATGGTCGCATCGGCGATTTCCGTATTGTGGCGAGCCATCAGGAAAGCCTGCACAGCCATGATGCGGTGTCCGTGCTGACCGAAGGGGCGACCTTTGCGGCGGATAGTCTGGACCCGAAGCTGTTCGCAAGTCTGTATCATGTCGGATAGCAGAGGTGCGCTGAAGCGCACCCTACGATGACAAAAACCAATGCCGCAAACTGGAAAGCCCGGTTTGCGGCATTGACGTTTTCAAGGCTGAGTATTTTCAAAAGAGCAAATCCAGAACCGTCGCTCTGGATCATCCTCTCTGCTCAAATATCCCCGCCGGAGGCATCCGACAGATCAACATAACCGCGGGCGCAAAAGTTAAAAATTCCCTAACGCCCACCCCGTAACCCCTTGAAAAACCACGTGCAGATCCTCTGTCCACGCGTGGACACAGGCAAATCATTCCCAGCAAGACACCAAAACCGTCATCCCCAACCCCGCCGCATTCAAAGCGTCAGGCGTCGCCAAATCGGTCGAGGTGGCCGGGCTGACAACCACCCCAGCCGAAGTCAAGGCCTGCCCGATCACCCCGGCTTGCGCGGCAAAAGCCACCCCATCCGGCAGCAGTTTCGCCCCCTTCACCGCAGGCGGCAACAGCATCCCCAGCACCGCCCCGGTGCCGTCCAAAACCGGCCCGCCCGCATCACCGGGCAGCACAGGCGCGGCCAGCCGCGACAGCCCGGCCTCGCCGTTCAGCCCCTTCTCCTCCTCCAGCGTACCGAAGGTCAGCACCGGGGCGGGTAGTTTATCCTCATAAGAATACCCCGCCACCGCGATCTCCGACCCCAACCGCACCGCGCCGCCGGAAAACCGCGCGAAAGCCTGCGGGGCCAGCGGCGTGATCGGCTGCAGGATCGCCACGCCAGTCTCGGCATCCTGCGCCACCACGGTTGCGTCAGTCGCGTGATCAATCGTCACCCGCCCACATTGCGCCACGGCCTCAACCGTCGTTACCACCGTCCCGGCCGCATCGACAAAGAACCCAGAGCGCGACAGTTTCGGCAGCTTCACTTCCATCCCCGCCAGCAGACCCGAGCGGGTCGCAGCTTCCATTGGCACCAAGCCGGGGTCCAAGGCCTTATCGCCCACGCCCCGGAAACTGGATTTCAGCGCAGGCAAGATCCGGCTCATCCGTTCCGCATCCGCCGGGTTCCACACCACCAGATAGCCCTTCACCATGCCATCTTTCACTTCCGCATAGGCATAGCTTTGCACGGTGTCAGAGGCCGCATTGATGGTGAAGCTTTTCTCGGACTTGCTGCGCTCCCCCTCGGCTGGCACCACCTCCAAGGTTTGCAGAACATCATACAGCCCCGACAGGCTGTCCTGATTGCCCGGTTCGGAAATCAGGATCACCTTCAACCCCGAGCCCGCCTTCTCATTGAAATGCACGAACGGCGGCTCGTAATGATCGAACTGCACCAGGGCCAGTGGCAGGGTGATCTCAATCCCGGCCTCGGGTTCGGACGCCGAGACAAACCCAAACTCTGCCTGATCCGCCTGATAATTCCCAACCAACGTTGCCCGCTGCTTGGTGGTCAGCACTCCAGTCGCTTCAAACCCGTTCGCCTCTTGCCATGCGGCCATCGAATTGCGGGTGCCGGGACCAAAGGCGCCGTCAATGCCGCCGTCATAAAAGCCATACCACGCCATCGCCGTTTGCAGCGCCTTGCGGCCATCGGCATCCAATTCCGCCTCTGAGGCCTTCGCCTCCCGCACGGATTCTTCGGCGGGCATCACTTCGATGACCGGAGCCACAGGTTCCATCGCCGGATCAACCACCGGATCAACCTGCGGCTGGCCAGCAATCGCGCCCACGGGCCAGAATTGTTGGCGATGCGCGCCGCCATCCGTCACAAAGCTGTCGCGCGGGATCGCGCCGTCGCTGCGCAGATCAGCCAGCGCGCCAGCCGCGGCTTCTGGCGAATACGGTCCCAGCACGATCGCGTACCAGCCGGATGAAAGTTGATACCCGGACACATTCGGAAATTCTGCAGCGTAGTCGCGCGCACGGCCCTCGGCCTCGGTCAAACTGGGTTGCGCTTCAACCTGCACCCAAGCCTCCTGCGCCAAAGCCACAGGGGCGAACCCAAGCACCGCCAGCAGCGCCAGCAAAACCATCCGAAGTCTCATAGAACCGTCCAATCTCGTTTTTGCAAAACGCCGCATCTGGGCGAACCTAGCAGAGCATCCGCCGGATGCACGCGCTTTCCGCCCCAAATAGAAGCCCTGCATTGACCCTTGGCTGCCTCTTGCCTATGGAGTGGCAACATTTCAAGAGGTCCGTCATGGCTGATGCCCCCAAAGCCCCCCGCAGCTTTCAGGAAATCATCCTGCGCTTGCAGAATTACTGGGCCGCACAAGGCTGCGCGGTGTTGCAGCCCTATGATATGGAGGTCGGCGCGGGCACCTTCCACCCGGCTACCACCCTGCGTTCGTTGGGATCAAAGCCGTGGGCCGCCGCCTATGTGCAGCCCTCGCGCCGCCCCACCGATGGCCGCTATGGCGAAAACCCCAACCGTCTACAGCACTATTATCAATATCAGGTGATCATCAAACCCTCGCCGCCCGATCTGCAAGACCTCTACCTTGGCTCGCTGAAAGCCATCGGCATTGACGCTTCTCTGCACGACATCCGCTTTGTCGAGGATGATTGGGAAAGCCCAACCCTCGGCGCGTGGGGTCTGGGGTGGGAGATTTGGTGCGACGGCATGGAAGTGTCGCAGTTCACCTATTTCCAGCAAGTCGGCGGCCATGATTGCCGCCCGGTTTCGGGCGAGTTGACCTATGGTCTTGAACGCCTTGCGATGTATGTCCTCGGCGTAGATCATGTCATGGATATGCCGTTCAACGATCCGCAATCGCCGATCCCCCTGACCTATGGCGACATTTTCCGGCAGACCGAGGAAGAATACTCCCGCCACAACTTCGACGGTGCCGATACCGCGCAACTGCTGCGCCATTTCGAGGATGCCGAGGCCGAATGTCAGCGCCTGCTGGATTTCCCACCTTTGGACCCGAAATCCGGCAAGACCATCATCATGGCCCACCCGGCCTATGACCAAACCATCAAGGCCAGCCACCTGTTCAACCTGCTTGATGCACGCGGGGTAATCTCTGTCACCGAACGCCAAGCCTATATCGGCCGTGTCCGCGCGCTGGCGAAGAAATGCGCCGACGCTTTCCGGCTGACCCCCGCCGGTCAAGACGCAGAGGTTGCACAGTGAATGGCAAATACGTCGCAGGTTTCATCGTGATCGTCGCGGCCATCGCAGGCATCGCCATGTATTGGCTGCAAGAATACGCCTATTACACCCCGGCGACCTTCCAAAAAGGCGCCGAGATCGAACTCACACTGATCGAATCCGGCCAACCTGAACCGATCTTGGTCGATGGCATCGAAGGCATTACCGCAGACAGTTCCCCCCTCCGCTTCCGCGCCTGCTTCCACACGCCGCTGTCGCAAGCCATGCTGACCGAGACTTACAAGGTCTACGACAAGCCTGTGCCGCTGATCGCGCCCACATGGTTTGGCTGCTTTGATGCCACCAAAATCGGCGAAGCCTTGGAAAAGGGCGAGGCCATCGCCTTCCTGTCCCAAGCCAATATCGCCCCCGAAATCGACCGTGTTGTCGCGGTTTTCCCCGATGGCCGCGCCTATGCGTGGCACCAGCTTTCTCCTGAAGCGGAGCAATAAATGTCCGACCTGCTGATCGAACTCTTCTCCGAGGAAATCCCCGCCCGGATGCAAGCCCGCGCCCGTGATGATTTGAAATCCATGATTACCAATGGCTTGGTGGATGCTGGCCTGACCTATGCCTCGGCAGGCGCGTTCTCCACCCCCCGCCGTCTGGTGCTGTCGATCGAAGGCCTGTCGTCTGAAAGCAAACCCGTGCGCGAAGAACGCAAAGGCCCCAGCGCCACGGCACCGCAAGCCGCCATTGAGGGCTTCCTGCGCTCCACTGGCCTCACGCTGGATCAGTTGGAACGCCGCGCCGACAAAAAGGGCGAAACCCTTTACGCCGTGATCGAAAAGCCCGGTCGCGCCGCAAGCGTGATCATCGCCGAAGTGCTGGAATCCACCATCCGCAGCTTCCCATGGCCCAAATCCATGCGCTGGGGGTCCGGCAACCTGCGCTGGGTCCGCCCGCTGCACTCCATCCTCTGCCTGCTGTCCGAAGAAGGCGGGGCCGAGGTCGTCCCCCTGAACATCGACGGCATTCAATCCGGCAACACCACCGCAGGCCACCGCTTCCTGTCGCCCGCCCGCTTCCCCGTCACCAGCTTGGACGACTACGCGGTAAAACTGAAACGCGCCCATGTCGTGCTGGACTCGTCCGAGCGCGAAGCCGCCATCTGGCAAGGCGCGCAAAACCTCGCCTTTGCCGCAGGCATGGAAGTGGTTGAAGACAAAGGCCTTCTGACCGAAGTCGCGGGCCTTGTCGAATGGCCTGTCCCGCTGATGGGCCGCATCGCCGACACCTTCCTCGCCCTGCCGCCCGAGGTTCTGCAGACCTCTATGAAGGAACACCAGAAGTTCTTCTCGGTGCGCAACCCCAAGACGGGCCGGATTGAGGGCTTCATCACCGTCGCCAATACCGAAACCGCCGACCACGGCGAGACGATCCTGAAGGGCAACCAAAAGGTGCTGTCCGCCCGCCTGTCGGATGCGAAATTCTTCTGGGAAAACGACCTTCGCGTCGCCAAAGCCGGGATGCAGGAATGGCTCGACGGTTTGAAATCCGTCACCTTCCACAACAAACTCGGCAGCCAAGCCGACCGCATCGCCCGCATCGCAGCCCTAGCGCGCGAAATTGCGCCCTTGGTCGGCGCGGACCCCGACCTTGCCGAACAAGCCGCGAAACTGGCAAAAGCCGACCTGCGCTCCGCCATGGTCGGCGAATTCCCCGAACTGCAAGGCCTGATGGGCATGTATTACGCCCGCGCCGCTGGCCTGCCCGAAGCGGTGGCCCTCGCCGCCCGCGACCACTACTCCCCCCTCGGCCCCACCGACACCGTGCCGAGCGACCCAGTTTCCGTCGCCGTGGCGCTGGCCGATAAGATCGACACCCTGACAGGCTTCTGGGCCATCGACGAAAAACCCACGGGGAGCAAGGACCCCTTTGCGCTGCGTCGGGCGGCGCTGGGCGTTATTCGGTTGGTGATGGGGAACGGGGTTCGTCTGGGACTGCGCGAGATTGCTAGCTGGGGCGTTGCTCGAAACACATTTCTCTCAAGTATCGGTGAATTTGGGAAGCAACTCGCAATTCATTCCTCGCGTGATTTAGAGGCATTGGAAAGAAATGTCGAAGACTTGGATCGTGATGCTGCCTTTAGAAAACTTGAGGTGGATGCGAAGGCTGAAATTGTTGCTACATCCGAGGCGGGGGCCGAAAATTCCATTCGACTTGCCTCCGACCTCCTCGCCTTCTTCCACGACCGCCTGAAAGTCTTCCTGAAAGACCAAGGCATCCGCCATGACGTGATAGACGCTTGCCTTGCGATGCCGGGCAGCGACGACCTCACCCTGCTGGTCAAACGCGCCGAGGCGCTGGCCGCCTTCCTGAAAACGGAAGACGGCCCCAACCTGCTGCAAGGCTTCAAACGCGCCAACACGATCCTGTCGCAAGCCGAGGCCAAAGACGGCGTGGAATACTCCTACGGTGCCGATCCGAAATTCGCCGAAACCGACGAAGAACGCGCCCTGTTTGCCGCCCTCGACACCGCCGAAGCCCAGATCACCCCCGCCATGCGCAGCGAAGATTTCGCCGCCGCCATGGCCGCGATGGCAAACCTTCGCGCGCCCATCGACGCCTTCTTCACCGCCGTTCAGGTCAACTCCGACAACCCGATCATCCGCCGCAACCGCCTGAACCTGCTGCACCGCATCCGCGCGATCTGTTCGGGTGTGGCTGACCTGACCAAAATCGACGGCTAGGGCTTTCATACTGGCCTAAATATTCTGGGGGTGTGGGGGCTAGCCCCCACTCCGTCCCGACAAAGCTTGCACCACGCCGCACCAAGTGTATCCTGCGCCCGCAAAGTAAAGGTGCCGCAGTGCAGAAAATCGCCGAATTCGCCGAGATCACCCCCAGCGCCGACATCCGCCGCGATGCCCACGGCTGGCGGGCGAAATGCCTGCAACGGTTGGTGCGGCTAGACCTGCCAGTGCCGGAAACCGTGGCGCTGCCCGCCCAAACCGTGCGCGCTATCGCCGCTGGCCATCCTGTCGATGTCAAAGCCATCCTGACGCATTTTGGCGCGATGCCCCTGATTTCGGTGCGGCCTTCACCGGGAAACCCCGATTGGGGCGGCCCCGGCACCGTGCTCAACATCGGCATGAACGCCGCCCAGCATGACCGCCTTGTTGAAACCAATGGGCGAGAGGCGGCCGATGCGCTCTACCTGCGGTTTGTGCAAGGCTACGCCACACACGTCGCCCGACTTGACCCCGATATGTTCGATTCCGGCAAGCCCAACGCCGAAAGCCTGCGCGACGCTTTGCGGCATTATGAACGGGAAATGGAAGAACCTTTTCCGGAAGACCCGGCCCAGCAACTCTCTGAAGTGCTGCGCTCGATGGCCCGCGCATGGGAAGGCACCTCTGCCCGCCTGTTGCGCCAAGCCAAGGGCGCGCCGGTCGAGGCGGCTTTGGGGTTGGTGGTGCAGGAAATGGCGCAGGGCATTGGGCAGGGGATTTCCGGCTCGGGCGTCATGCAATTCATTGATCCGGTGACGGGTCTACCCCTGATCAAGGGCCGCTACTTGGGCCAATCCCAAGGCCGCGATGCGTTGAAAAAGACCGAAGCGATCTACCTCACCCGTGACAAACGCGGGCCCTCGCTAGAGGATATCGCGCCGGAAATCTTCGCCGATCTGATCCGCCATGGCGCGGTATGTCGGCAAAAACTGCGCGAAGAAATGCAGATCGAATTCACCATCGAGGACGGCAAACTCTCGGTGCTCGATGCGATCAAGGTACAACGCTCTGCCCGTGCGGGCCTGAAAATCGCTGTGGCTTTGGCCGATGATGGCGTGATCAGCCGCGAGGAAGCCGTCCTCCGGGTGGAGCCCCGCGCGCTGTCTGAACTGTTGCACCCGCAAGTCGATATGCGCGCCGCAAGGGACGTGTTCGCCAAGGGCATCGCGGCCTCTCCGGGGGCTGCGGTGGGCCGCATCGTGTTTTCCTCGCAAGCCGCGCAGGCGAGCGCCGCCCGTGGTGAGCCCTGCATCATGGTGCGCCGCGAAACCGCCCCTGAGGATATTCGCGGGATGCACGCGGCGGTCGGAGTTGTCACCGAACGCGGCGGTGTGACCTCTCATGCTGCCGTGATCGCGCGCGGGCTTGGTGTGCCCTGCGTGGTGGGCGCATCGGGGATGCGCTTGGATACAAAAGAAAAACGCCTTGTCGCCGCCGATGGCCGGATCTTCAGCGAAGGCGATGTGATCACCGTAGATGGCACCACCGGCGATGTGCTGGCGGGGGCGGCCGAGATGCTCGCGCCGGCTCTGGACGATGCCTTCCGCAAATTGCTCGGCTGGGCTGACAGCTTCCGCGACATTGGTATCCGCGCCAATGCTGACACGCCTGCCGATGCCGCCACCGCCCGCCAGTTCGAAGCGCAAGGCATTGGCCTCTGCCGGACCGAGCATATGTTCTTCGACGAAGACCGCCTTGTGGTGATGCGCGAAATGATCTTTGCCGACACTTCAAAAGATCGTGCCGCAGCACTGGCCCGCCTGTTGCCGATGCAGCGCGCCGATTTTGTACAACTGTTCGAGATCATGGCGGGTCTTCCCGTCTGCATCCGCCTGTTCGATCCACCGCTGCACGAATTCCTGCCACACTCTCGCGAAGGTCTGCGTGAGTTGGCCGAGGCGCTGGACAAACCTTTGTCTGACGTGGTGCGCCGCGCCGAAGCCCTCGCCGAGTTCAACCCGATGCTGGGGATGCGCGGCGTGCGTCTGGGTGTGGTGTTGCCGGAAATCTACGCCATGCAGGCGCAGGCGATCTTTGAGGCCACGGTTGAGGTCGCCCGCAAAGGCGCGCCGGTGGTGCCGGAAATCATGATCCCGCTGGTCTCGGCCCGGCGCGAGGTGGAATTGGTCAAGACCCATATCGACGCGGTTGCGGCCTCGGTGCGGGTGAAATCCGGCGTGGCATTTCAGTTCAAACTGGGTGTTATGGTGGAAACTCCGCGTGCTGCACTGCGCGCCGGAGAGATCGCCCAGCACGCCGACTTCCTGTCTTTCGGCACCAATGACCTCACGCAGATGACCTACGGCCTGTCGCGCGATGATGCGGGCCGCTTCATGAACACCTATGTCCAGCAAGGGGTTTTTCCGGAAGATCCGTTTCACACTTTGGACGTTGATGGCGTCGGGGAACTGCTGTTGATCGGCTGCGAACGTGGTCGCGCGACCCGGCCTGACCTGACGGTTTCAATTTGTGGTGAACACGGCGGCAACCCCGAATCGATTGGCTTTTGCCGCAAGGCGGGCTTCGATTATGTGTCTTGCAGCCCCTACCGCGTGCCTTTGGCACGTCTCGCGGCCGCACATCTGGCATTGGCTGATCGTGTGGATATTCGGAAAACCACCACAATATCATGAATTTGCACCGTGAAGTTCATCTATCGCTTTAAGATTCTGCGCGGAAATCCGCTCAAATGTACGAAAATCGCGTGGTAATTTTGCCACGCGGGTAGACCGATGGAAATTCCTTCTCTAGGCCAGTCCCTCGTCGCGTGAGGCTGCTCTCATCCGGCGTTGCTGAAACAGACCGGGATACCATATATGCGCTTCCACCAAGCCTGGACGAGTGCCGCTGCGGCGCTTTGCGTCCTCAGCGGGGCGGCCTTTGCCGATGTGACGGTAAGCCATTCCAACGACCCCACTTTGCTGATGGGCTCGCAAATGGCGTCCTTGTTTGGGGCCGAGCATAAGGCGTTCGACGCGCTGCCAGAGGGCAAATTGACGGCGATGGCGGTGGGACCGAAAGCCGAGATCCCCGCAGCGCAGCCGGCCAAGGTTGCGAAGGCGGAGAAGAAAGCCGACCTGCAGAACCCGGTTTTGATCAGCTACACCGCCGATTGGCTGATGGCGCAACCCGCGCCTACCGGTGATGCGCAGTGGCAATGCTTGAAAACCGCGATCTACTTTGAAAGCCGGGGCGAAACCCTGCAAGGTCAGTTCGCGGTGGCCGAGGTGGTTTTGAACCGCGTTGACAGCCCGCGCTATCCCAAAACCATCTGCGGCGTCGTGCAGCAGCGCGGCAGCGGGTCTTGTGCGTTTTCCTATTCCTGTGACGGCAACAAAGACGTGATGACCGAACCCGGTCCCGCCGATGTGGCGGGCCGCATCGCCCGCGTTATGCTGGATGGCGCGCCGCGTCAGCTGACCGCTGGCGCCACCTATTTCCACACCCGCGCCGTCAGTCCATCGTGGTCGCACCAATTTGCCCGCACCGCCGCCATCGGCTCGCATCTGTTTTATCGCCAACCGTAAGCCGAACTTCACCGATCCATAAGTCGCGCCCCTTGCGCTTCCTGTCGGGTTCGGACTAGGCGCTGTGCGGGGCAGGCTATAGCTTGCCCTGAATGCGTTTCGCATTTCGGGGGCCCCATGACCAGCGACATTGACCAAGCCTTCGCCCACCCGGAAGAGCGTTCCATCGCCTCGGCCACCGCTGATCCACGCGACCGCATTAGCCTGCGCGATCATATCGTCGAAGTCGATATCGGCGCGTTCCAGAAAGAACGTGGCCACACCCAGCGCGTGCTGTTCAACATCGTGGTCGAGGTGCGCCCCGCCGCTCAACCCTTGAACGATGACGTTGATCTGATCTTGTCTTATGACACGCTGACCGAAGCGATTGCGGCGGAGCTCGCCGCCGAACGGCTGAATCTGCTGGAAACCCTCGCCGAACGTCTGGCCGAACGTATCCTCGCCGAGCCGCAAGCAATGCGGGTGTTCGTGCGGATCGAAAAGCTGGATGTTGGCCCATATAAACTCGGCGTCGAAATCGTGCGCAGCCGCGCTGAAACCGCCGTCAAGGTGATGGGACAGGATGGCGAGGAAGCCGCCGTGCATCCGCTGGTGGTCTTCCTCGACAATGCCGCGATCATCGCCGCCGATCTGGCCGCGCGCTTGGATCATTGGCAGGCGCAGGGCCGCCCGGTGATCCTGACCGTGGGTCTGCCCGATATGATCCGTCCGCAAACCGGGCATAAACCCACCCAGCGCCGGGTAGACCTGCTGGCCATCGAGCAAAACGCCTGGGTGCTGGCGGCGCGCGATCCGCGCTGTGTAGTTATG
Source organism: Pseudomonadota bacterium (assembly GCA_040387915.1). GTDB lineage: Bacteria > Pseudomonadota > Alphaproteobacteria > Rhodobacterales > Rhodobacteraceae > Cypionkella. Next base: position 136,477 of record JAZKCV010000017.1, on the reverse strand, counting down.
GCAACCCGCACCGAGATTGATTGGGCGATCAAGCGTGGGCAAATGGTGGTCTGGGCACCGTCGAAATTGGTGCTGGATGCCGTCGATGGCCCGCACAGCCGCGAGCCGGTGGCGCTGGCTTTGTGGCTGGCCGAACTGATGGCCGCCGACCGTTTGGTGGTTCACGGCGATGTTGCACTTCCGGCGGGAAGCCGCGTGCGGGTCGAGCAAGCGTAAAGCTTCCCCCTTGCGACACAAGGGTTAGAGTTTTACGACAGTGCCATGATCTATATCCGCCCAATCCCTATGACAGACCCCGCCCGCCCCGCGGGTGCTTTGCCACTGGCAGGCGGTTGGTGCTGGTTTTCGCATGTCGAAGTGATCGACCGCGACGCGCCGCCGCAACTGGTGGCGGTTGGCGATCTGGACGCGGCGACGCGACTGCGGCTTTCCGCCAAGCGCCCGGATTTTGGCGGCCTCTCGATGGACCGCCCGCGCATCATGGGCATTCTGAACGTTACCCCCGACAGCTTTTCCGATGGTGGTCTGTTCCTGCGCCCCGAAGCCGCCCTGATGCAGGCGCGCAAGATGGCGGCGGGGGCCGACATTCTGGACATCGGCGGCGAAAGCACCCGTCCCGGCGCGGTTGAGGTAGAGGCCGATGAAGAAACCTCCCGCACAGCGCCTGTGATTGAGGCCCTGCGCGCAGGTGGGCTGGATGTGCCAATCTCAATCGACACCCGCAAGGCCACGGTGGCAGGGGCTGCTTTTGCCGCAGGGGCCACCATTCTAAACGACGTGACGGCCCTGCAGTTTGATCCCGCGATGGCGGCGGTCGCGGCAACCTCAGGCCGTCCGGTGATCCTGATGCATTCCATCGCCACGCCGCAAACCATGCAGAACGACCCGCACTACGATGATGTTTTGCTGGATGTCTATGACACCCTCGCCGCCCGTCTGGCCGAGGCCGAGGCCGCAGGCATCCCGCGCGCCAAGCTAGCGGTTGATCCCGGCATCGGCTTTGGCAAAACCCTTCAGCACAACCTGACCCTGTTGTCGCGGCTGTCGCTGTTTCACAATTTGGGCGTTCCCGTGCTGCTGGGGGCCTCGCGCAAGCGGTTCATCGGCACGATCAGCGCGGAATCTGATGCGCAGAAGCGCCTGCCCGGCAGCCTCGCCGTGGCTCTCGCCGGTGTGGGGCAGGGGATGCAGATGATCCGCGTGCATGATGTGGCCGAGACTCGGCAGGCCTTGTCCTTGTGGCAGGCGGCAACAACAGGAGGCGAGGCATGACCCGCAAACTTTTCGGCACCGATGGCGTGCGCGGCACCGCCAACACCTATCCGATGACCGCCGAGATGGCGTTGAAGCTTGGCGCGGCAGCAGGCGAGTTCTTTCGTCGTGACGGCGCGACCGAGCATCGGGTGGTGATCGGCAAGGACACCCGGCTGTCGGGCTATATGCTGGAAAACGCGCTGACGGCGGGGCTGACCTCTACGGGGATGAGCGTGCTGCTGCTCGGCCCGGTGCCGACGCCTGCGGTGGGGTTTCTGACCCGTTCCATGCGCGCCGATCTGGGGGTGATGATCTCGGCCAGCCACAACCCGCACCACGACAATGGCATCAAGTTCTTCGGCCCGGATGGGTTTAAGCTGTCCGACGCCGCCGAGGCCGAAATCGAGGCAATGGTCGAGGCCGATCCCAACCTCGCCCCGCCGGAAAATATTGGCCGCGCCAAACGGATCGACGATGCGGTGGGGCGCTATCAGGAATTTGTCAAGACCACCTTTCCGGGTGGGCTGCGGCTGGACGGGCTGAAGGTGGTGATCGACTGCGCCAATGGGGCCGCCTACAAAGCCGCACCGGAAGTGCTGTGGGAGCTGGGGGCCGAAGTGATCCCGGTCGGCGTCAGCCCGAACGGCAAGAATATCAACCAGCGCTGTGGCTCGACCTATACTCAGACCGCCGCCGAGGCCGTGGTGGCGCATGGCGCGCATGTTGGCATCAGCTTGGACGGCGATGCCGACCGGGTGATGATCCTGGATGAAACCGGGCGCGTCGCTGACGGCGATCAGATCATGGCGCTGCTGGCGGGGCGTTGGGCCGACGAGGGGCGGTTGCAGGGCGGCACTCTGGTTGCCACCGTGATGTCCAATCTGGGGCTGGAGCGGTTCATGACGGGCCGGGGCCTGCGGTTGGAGCGGACCTCGGTGGGGGACCGCTACGTGGTCGAGGCGATGCGGCGGGGTGGGTTCAATCTCGGCGGGGAGCAGTCGGGGCATATCGTGATGACCGATTATGCGACGACGGGCGATGGCTTGATCGCGGGCTTGCAGTTTCTGGCCGAGATGGCGCGGTCGGGGTTGGCGGCCAGCGCGCTGGTGCGGCAGTTTGAAACCGTGCCGCAGATGTTGAAAAACGTCCGCTACGCGCCGGGGTTGGAGCCTTTGAAAGCGCCCGCTGTGAAGGCGGTGATCGCGGCGAAGGAAGCGGCGATCAAGGGCAAGGGGCGGATTTTGATCCGCAAATCCGGCACCGAACCGCTGATCCGGGTGATGGCGGAATGTGAGGATGAGGCGATGCTGCGGGATGTGGTGGATGAGATCGTGGGGGCGGTGCAGGCTGCGGTTTGAGGGCGTGTCCACGCGTGGACAGGTTTGGAATTGATTTAATATCAATGGGTTGGTTTTTGGCGTTAAGGGGTGTTTAATCTTTTGAACACGGGCCTTTTGGCAAGCGCCGGGGGCTTACACCCGGACCCCCAGAGTATTTCCAAAAGAGCAAATCTGTAGAGGCGCAGGGGCGACGCCGAACACATCGCCGGGGCTTGGGATCAAACCGCTATGCGTCTGTAGGCGATACGCCAGATGACCAAGCCGAGGATGATGCCAAGCAGGCTGATCCAAAGCGAACTCTTAAGGGCGTCTGACCAACCCTCGGCGGTTATTTTGCCATCTACCCAAATCCATTGGCCTGCGGCCCTCGTCTCGGACTGGTGAAAGTTGGAGTAACCGGTGAAAAAGCCAGTCATCAGCGCCATGCAGGCAAGACCCAACACAACCCCGCCTGCGAGGCCTGCGTGGACCCAATGGCGCAAGCCAAATTGGTGCATCGCCATCCATATCGGCCCGCCGAGACAGGCGATTGCGAAAAACCAAATCAAATGGGCAAAGAAGTATGCGATCATCAGTTCAACAGGCTTGGCAAGGGAAGCCCAGAAGAGCGTAAGAAGCACGGCACCTATCGCCGCTGCAGCGTTCAAAGCGATGAATACTCTGCGCTCTGTGACGATATAACCTGTTGTTCTGCTTAGAAAACCCATGGCCTTGGCCCCTTGTTTCAGATTGAGCATAGCATCATGGCGCAAAAGCAAAAGGCCGAAGCAATGCCCCGGCCTTTGCCACTATCGTAGGGTGCGCGTCAGCGCATCATGATTAGTTCCGCGAACGGTCGACCATTTTGCCCTTGGAAATCCAAGGCATCATGTCGCGCAGCTTTTTGCCGACCAGTTCGATCTGGTGCTCGTCGTTGGAACGACGCGAGGCTTTGATTGTCGGCTGACCCACAGCGTTTTCCAGCATGAAATCGCGGACGAATTTGCCGGATTGGATGTCGGACAGCACGGCTTTCATGCGGGCTTTCGTCTCGTCATACGGCAGGATGCGCGGACCCGAGACGTATTGGCCATATTCGGCGGTGTTGCTGATCGAGTAATCCATGTTGGCGATGCCGCCTTCATAGATCAGGTCAACGATCAGCTTCACTTCGTGCAGGCATTCGAAATAGGCCATTTCCGGCTCGTAGCCAGCTTCCACCAGCGTCTCAAAGCCCATACGGATCAGTTCGACCAGACCGCCGCAGAGCACGGCTTGTTCGCCGAACAGGTCGGTTTCACATTCTTGGCGGAAGTTGGTTTCGATGATGCCGGAGCGACCGCCGCCTATCCCTGAGCAATACGACAGGCCGATTTCCATGGCTTTGCCGGTCGCATCGGTGTGAACTGCCACCAAGCAAGGCACGCCGCCGCCTTTGGTGTATTCGCCGCGCACGGTGTGGCCGGGGCCTTTGGGGGCCATCATGATGATGTCGACGCCCTTTTTCGGCTCGATCAGGCCGAAATGGATGTTCAACCCGTGCGCGAAAGCAATCGCAGCGCCTTCACGGATGTTGTCGTGGACGTATTTCTTGTAGGTTTCAGCCTGCAGCTCATCCGGCATGGTGAACATGATCAGGTCAGCCCAAGCGGCGGCTTCGGCAATGCCCATCACTTTCAGGCCTTCGCCTTCGGCTTTCTTGGCGGAAGGCGAGCCTTCGCGGAGAGCCACCACAAGGTTCTTCGCGCCCGAATCGCGCAGGTTCAGCGCATGGGCGTGGCCTTGGGAGCCGTAGCCCAGAATGGCGACTTTCTTGTCTTTGATGATGTTCACATCGCAGTCACGGTCGTAATAAACGCGCATTTGGGCGCTCCTTCTTGGTTGATGGGCGCAGCATAGGGATTTTCACGGTGTTTCGCGTGCATTGTTTGACTAATTTTGCAGTTTGGTGGATGGATCATGCGTTGAATTTTGAATTGGTGATGAAATCATGCAGCTTGATGAGGCCGACCGTAGGATTTTGCGTCATCATCTGAGCGAGCCTGCGCTGTCGCGCAGTGCTTTAGCGGATCGGGCGGGGGTGACGCAGGCCACCTTGTCGCGGCGGTTGGAGCGGTTGGCTTTGGCGGGGGTGATTGGTGTCGCGCAGGCGCGGATTGATTGGCGCAAGCTGGGTTATGAGGTGGAGGTTTCGCTGCGGTTTACGCTGGATAAGACCAATCCACGGGCGTTTGACGAGTTTATTGCCGCCGCGCGGGAGGTGCCGGAGGTGGTGGCGATTGAGACGTTTCTGGGCCGGGTCGATGTGCGGCTGAACGTCATAGCGCGCGATATGGCGCAGTATCAGGCGGTGTATCGGCAGCGGATTCTGGCTTTGCCGCATATCGCCGAGGTCGATGCGCTGATGCTGATTGCGACGATCAAGGATTCGGAAGGGTTGCCGCTGTGATCGACCTGGATGATCTGGACCGCGCGATTTTGCGCAACCTGTCGTTGGATGCGGCGGTCTCAGCTGGGGAATTGGGGCGGCGTTTGGGACTTTCGCAGCCTGCGGCATGGCGGCGGGTGAAGCGGCTGGAGGATGCTGGGGTGATCGCGGGCGCGCGGGTCGATGCGGATCGCGCAGCTTTGGGCTTTGGCGTGACGGTGTTTCTGGGGGTGAAATTGGCCACCAAGGGGCGGGTGTCGTTGGAGGATTTTGAGCGCGCGGTGATGGCGATCCCGGAAGTGCAGGTGGTGCAGCATGTGCTTGGGTTGTTCGATTATCGCCTTCGGGTAGTGGCGCGCGACATTGCCGATTTTGAGCGGGTGTTGCGGCGCAGGATCATGACCTTGCCGGGGGTGGGGCAGGTGGAGGCGAATGTGCTTTTGACCGAGGAGCGGCGGCCGGGGCCGTTGGGGTAGCGGGTTTTCAAGATTTGCCGAAAGCAGTCTTCTGCGAAAAGCATGAAGGTATTGTCGGTTTTCACACGGCATTGGCGGAAATTGACGCTAGATTGCGGGCAAAGCTTTGCAAGGAGTGCTGCGATGAAACTGCCACATGCTCATGTTGACCCGGATGGTTTGGAAGAATTCTCGGTGGTGTTCACCGACCGATCCCTGAACCACATGTCGGCGAAGTTTCAGGGCGTGATGCGCGAAGTCTCGGGGCTGTTGCGCGAGGTTTATAACGGTGCTGCCGTGGCTTTGGTGCCGGGAGGCGGCACCTATGCGATGGAGTCGGTGGCGCGGCAGTTTGGGCAGGGGTCTGCGTTGATCGTGCGGAATGGTTGGTTTTCCTATCGCTGGAGCCAGATTTTTGAGGCTGGGGGCTTTGCCGAGCCGACCGTGGTGATGGCGCGGGCTTCGGGCAACGGGGCGCAGGCGGCTTTTGCGCCGCCTCCGGTCGAGGAGGTTTGTGCGAAAATTCGCGAGACGCGCCCGGATGCGGTGTTTGCGCCGCATGTGGAGACGTCTTCGGGGATTATTCTGCCGGCCGATTATATAGCTCAGGTCGCTGCGGCGGCGCATGAGGTTGGGGCGCTGATGGTGCTCGATTGCATCGCGAGCGGCTGCGTTTGGGTGGATATGGCGGCTGTGGGGGTGGATGTGCTGATTTCCGCCCCGCAGAAGGGGTGGTCGGCCTCGCCCGCAGTGGGGATTGTGGTGATGAGTGCGCTTGCGGAGACACGGCTGGCTGAGACGACCTCGAACAGTTTTGCGCTGGATTTGAAGAAATGGCGCAGCATTATGGCGGCGTATGAGGCGGGGGGGCACGCCTATCATGCCACGATGCCGACAGATGCGATCGTGGGGTTCAGGGACGCGATGCTGGAGACGAAGGCGATGGGGTTTGATGTCGCCAAGGCGGCGCAATGGGAATTGGGGACGGCAGTGCGGGCTTTGCTGGCCGAAAAGGGCGTCGCTTCGGTGGCGGCGGCGGGGTTTCAGGCGCCGGGGGTGGTGGTGAGTTTCACCGAGGATCCGGGCGTGCAGAATGGCGCGAAGTTCCGCGCTTTGGGGATGCAGATTGCTGCTGGGGTGCCGTTGCAGGTCGGCGAGGGGGCGGAGTTTCGCACTTTCCGGCTGGGGTTGTTTGGCTTGGATAAGCTGGCGGATGTGGCGGCCACGGTGGCGCGGTTGCGGCGCGGGGTGGACGCGGTTTTGTAAGTGTCCACGTGTGGACAGGATTTCGGATTGTTACTTATCAGTGGGTTAGAGGTAGGGCGTTAATCCATTGGTAAGGATTGATACCGCTGGGGAGGCGATTTTCGGGAAGGCCGAAAATCGTGGTCTGGACGCGCGGGTCTGCGGGTTTTGGGCTGTCGTTCTCGGTTGCTGTCGCGGGAGTGCTCCGCACGGGAGTATTTCGAAAAGAGCAAATCCGGGGTTTGTGCTGAAGTGGACAGGCCGGGTGCTGCGGCCTGTCTTTGGGCAGAACAGTTGGGCGAGGGCTACGATTTTCGTGTTGAAAATCGTCTTGGAGGCCGCCTCAGGTTTGCGAGCCGCCGACTGTCAGGCCGCCGATCAGCAGGGTGGGTTGACCGACGCCGACGGGCACCCATTGGCCTGCCTTGCCGCAGTTGCCGATGCCGGGGTCGAGCGCCAGATCGTTGCCGATGGCGCGGATTTGTTTGAGCGCGGTGGCGCCGTCGCCGATCAAGGTGGCTCCCTTTACCGCTTCGCCGATGACGCCGTTTCTAACGAGGTAGGCTTCGGTACAGCTGAACACGAATTTGCCGTTGGTGATGTCGACCTGACCGCCGCCGAAGCCGACCGCATAGATGCCGTCTTTCAGCGAGGCGACGATACCTGCGGGATCGTCTTTGCCTGATAGCATATAGGTGTTGGTCATCCGGGGCATCGGGATATGGGCGTAGCTTTCACGGCGACCGTTTCCTGTGGCGGCAACCCCCATCAAGCGGGCGTTCTGGCGATCTTGCATATAGCCCACCAAGCGGCCGTCTTCAATCAGGGTATTTTTCTGCGACGGGGTGCCTTCGTCATCGACGGAGATTGAGCCGCGACGGTTGGGGATGGTGCCATCATCCAGCACCGTCACACCGGGGGCGGCGATCATCTGGCCCATCAGGCCCGCAAACGCGCTGGTTTTCTTGCGGTTGAAGTCGCCCTCAAGGCCGTGGCCGATGGCTTCGTGCAACAGGATACCGGGCCAGCCAGGGCCTAAAACCACGTCCATCATGCCAGCCGGGGCGGGGACGGCATCGAGGTTTACAAGGGCGATGCGCAGCGCCTCTTTCAGTAGCGGTTGCCAATGGCTTGGCTGCATCAAGCCTGCCAGACCATAGCGGCCACCGCCGCCCGTGCCGCCTTGTTCGCGCTTGCCGTTGGATTCGATGATCACCGAGACATTCATCCGGGCCATCGGGCGCACGTCTGTATAACGCAGGCCTTCGGGCCGGAGGATTTCGACCTCTTGCAGGCCAGCGGCGATGGTGGCGGAGACTTGCACCACGCGGGGGTCTAGGGCGCGGGCGTAGGCGTCGATCTCTTTCAGCAGGTCGATTTTGACGGCGAAGACGGCGTCGGCCATCGGATCGGCATCGCTATAGAGTTTGACATTGGTGCGTTTGGGTGCATCGGCGAGGGTGCCGCCGCCATCACCTACGGCCAAGCGGGCGGTTTCGGACGCGCGTTTCAGCGCATGTTCGGAAATTTCCGTCGAATGGGCATAGCCTGCGACTTCGCCGCGCACGGCGCGCAGGCCGAAGCCTTCGGAGGCGTCATAGCTGGCGGTTTTGATGCGGCCATCGTCGAGCACGATGGCTTCGGAGCGGCGGCGTTCGAAGAACAGCTCGCCATCATCAGCGCCTGCGGTGGCGGCGCGCAGGGTGGCGAGGGCTGTGGCCTCATCGAGATGGGTTTCAAACGGACGGAAGGGAGCGTCGGTGGATGCGGTGGACATCAGGACAGGGCCTTTCAGGGCGCGATCTGGCCCGGTTATCGCGAACTTAAGCGGCTGGTCGGGGCATCGCAAGGCGGGGTTTGGGGTTTTCATAGCGCGGCGCGTGCGGAGGGCCAGCGCCACGCCGTGGGATTTTTGCTTTGATCTTGGTCAACTGGCGCGGTTTTGCCGCAGCTTACTCTTGTCGGGAAGCGGCTAATATGGTTTCACAGGCCAGAGATAACGGGATTCTGCCCCCTGTTTGGGCATGGTCAAAAAGGCGGCATGAAAGCTGCCCTTGGATACGGGAAATGAACATGCGTCTTAAGTCGACTTTCAACGCTGTTGCGGCTGCCAGCCTTGGTCTGCTTATGCAGCCTAGCTTCGCTCTGGCGCAGGCTTTGGAAACCGTGGGGGCTCCGGTGCCTTATGGCACCGAGCATCAGCCGGCGGCGACCAACATCGCCCGCGATCTGCAATGGCTGGATCACATGATCCTGATCATCATCACGGTGATCGTGGCGTTTGTGACCTTGCTGCTGCTGTATATCATCGTGCGGTTTAACCGGAAACGGAACCCGGTGCCTGCGACCTTCACGCATAACTCGCCGTTGGAAGTGGCGTGGACGATCATCCCGATCCTGATTCTGGTGTTCATCGGTTCGTTCTCCTTGCCCGCTTTGTTCACCCAGCAGGAAATTCCGGTCGCCGATATCACCATCAAGGCGACGGGCAACCAGTGGTATTGGTCGTATGAATACCCGGATGTGAAGGTCGGTGAGGCCGATACGCTGAAGTTTGACGCTTTCCGCATTGATGGCGCGATGAAGATTGACGATCCGGCTGCGGGCTGGGCCGATGATCAGCCGATGTCGACGGCTGAAGTGATGAGCGATGTCGCGGTGAAGAAGCTGGCGTATTACGGCTATAAGAAGGAAGATTTCCTTCTGGCCACCGACAATGCCGTCGTGATCCCGGTCGGTAAGACCGTGGTGATGCAGGTGACGGGCGCGGATGTGATCCACGCTTGGGCGATGCCTGCGTTTGGCGTGATGCAGTCGGCGGTGCCCGGTCGTTTGGGCCAGTTGTGGTTCAAGGCGGATCGTGAGGGCGTTTACTTTGGCCAGTGCACCACTTTGTGCGGTAAGGACCATGCCTATATGCCGATCACCGTTAAGGTTGTCAGCCAAGCCGCTTATGATGCGTGGATCGCTCAGGCCACCACGACGGGCAATCTGCGGCTCGCGTCGAACTGAGGCCCAAGCTACGGGATAGAAGGCCCCTGCCAGTTGGGGCCTTCATTTTACCAGAAAGCCAGGACGTTATGACCGATATCCGGTCTTTTGAGGCCCCGAAAGAAGCGGGATTTGGCGATTTCGTGCAGCTGTTGAAGCCGCGCGTGATGTCGCTGGTGGTGTTTACCGCGTTTGTGGGGTTGCTGGTGGCGCCGGTGCATCTGCATCCGGTGGTGGGCTTTACTGCTATTTTGTTCATTGCGTTGGGGGCTGGGGCTTCGGGCGCGCTGAATATGTGGTGGGACGCCGATATTGACGCGGTGATGCGGCGCACCAAGGGGCGTCCGGTGCCGTCGGGTCTGGTGCAGCCGGGGGAAGCTTTGGCGATTGGGCTGGCGTTGTCGGGTATCTCGGTGGTTATGTTGGCGCTGGCGACGAATTTGCTGGCGGGGCTGCTGCTGGCGTTCACGATTTTCTTTTATGCCGTGGTCTATTCGATGTGGCTGAAACGTTCGACGCCGCAGAATATCGTGATTGGCGGGGCGGCTGGGGCTTTCCCTCCGATGATCGGTTGGGTGGCGGCGACGGGGTCGATCTCGGTTGAGGCCGGGCTGATGTTCATGCTGATCTTCATGTGGACGCCGCCGCATTTCTGGGCTTTGGCTTTGTTCATGAACGAAGATTATTCCAAGGCGGGCGTGCCGATGCTGACGGTGACGCATGGCAAGAAAGTGACCCGCAATCATGTGTTGGGTTACACGCTGGCGTTGATCCCGTTTGCGATTGGGCTTGGCTTTACCTCTATCGGCGGGCCGGTCTATCTGGCGATTTCGGTGCTGTTGAACGCGGAATTCCTGCGCGGGGCGTATCGGATCTGGACGCGGGATGAAGTGATGGCAGAGGCCGACAGCTATAAGGTTGAGAAAGCGGTATTCCGCTTCTCGCTGCTGTATCTTTTCCTGCATTTTACCGCGCTGCTCATCGAGGCTGTGTTGCACGGCCAAGGCATGGGGGGCTGGTGATGGCGTTTCGGGCACCCGAACATGAGATTCACCGCAGGCGGTTTTCGCGCAATCTGGGCGTCGGGCTGGCTTTGACCTGCTTTGTCGCTTTGGTGTTCGCGCTGACCGTGGTGAAAGTGACCGAAGGCGATTTGGGCCATGCCAATGATGCGCCGGGGATGTTGGGATCGACGGTGCCTATTGCGCCGGAAGAACCTGCGCCCGCACCTGCGACCTCGGCGGTGAACCCATGACAAAATCGGTGAACGCGCAAAAGAAAACTGCTGCCATGTTGACGGGGGTTGCGGCTGTGATGCTGTCACTCAGCTTCGCTGCAGTGCCGTTTTACAACTGGTTCTGCCGGGTGACGGGTTATGCGGGGACCACCTCGGTGGCCGAGCAGGGCGCGGATGAAATTCTGGATCAAACGATTAAAATCCGCTTTGACGCCTCGCTGGAAGCCGGGATGCCGTGGGAGTTTCGCGCGGTGCAGCCCTCGATGGAGCTGCGCATCGGCGAGACGGGGCTTGCGTTCTTTGAGGCCTATAATCCGACCGACAAAGCAGTGGGCGGGCAGGCCAGCTATAATGTCACGCCAGATCAATCGGGCGGCTATTTCACCAAGATCGAATGTTTCTGCTTCACCGAGCAGATTTTGCAACCACATGAGCGTGTGCAGATGCCGGTCAGCTTTTATGTCGATCCGTCGATTGTGAAAGACCCTGAAGCCAGCCTGATCAAAGAAATCACGCTGTCTTACACCTTCCACGTCGCGGATATTCCTGAAAAGCAAGCCGCGAATACTGCGGTGCCTGCTCTTGCCGAGACGCCCGCCAAGCTTATAGAATAAGACCAAGAAAACCGAGGGAACCCGACCATGGCCCACGCCAAGAACCACGATTACCACATTCTTCCACCGTCGATCTGGCCGTTTTTCGGGGCTGCCAGTGCATTTGTCATGCTGTTCGGCTTCGTGCTGTGGATGCACGGCTCGCAGCCGTTCGTCGGGCTGATCGGCCTCGCGGGTGTGCTGTACACCATGTACGCGTGGTGGTCGGAAGTGGTGCATGAGGGCCAGACCGGCGATCACACCCCGGTGGTGCGGATCGGCCTGCGTTATGGCTTTATCCTGTTCATCATGTCGGAAGTGATGTTCTTCTCGGCATGGTTCTGGACCTTCTTCAAACATGCAATGTATCCGATGGGGCCGCTTTCGCCGCTCAAAGATGGGGTTTGGCCGCCGGAAGGCATCGTGTTGTTCGACCCGTGGCATCTGCCGCTGATCAACACGCTGATTTTGCTGTGCTCGGGCTGTGCCGCGACTTGGGCGCACCATGCTTTGGTGCATGAGAACAACAACCGTTCGGCGATGAAGCAAGGTTTGATCTTGGCGGTCGTGCTGGGGATGCTGTTCACCTTCTTCCAAGCCTATGAATACAGCCACGCGGCGTTTGGTTTCGCGGGCAACATCTATGGCGCTTCATTCTTCATGGCGACCGGGTTTCACGGTTTCCACGTGCTGATCGGTACGATCTTCCTGCTGATCTGCCTGATCCGTACCTATAAGGGTCACTTCACGCCGGAACAGCATGTCGGGTTTGAGGCTGCGGCTTGGTACTGGCACTTCGTCGACGTGGTCTGGTTGTTCCTGTTCGCCGCTGTCTACATCTGGGGCAGCGCATAACGATCTAAGACTTGCGCGGGCCCCGGTGGCCCGCGCAACTTTTTCAGGGTTTGTCGATGAAATTCCGTCTGATGTCTGCGCTGCTGCTGGGTTTGGCTGGCGTGGGATTTCTGTGCAGCCTTGGCATCTGGCAAGTGTCGCGCATGTATGAAAAGCGCGCGCAACTGGATGAGATGACGGCGGGGATTTCCGAGCCTGCGGTGGCGGTGCCTGCGGTGCTGGACCCGGAGCGCGACCGCTACCGCCCGGTGATTGCGGCGGGGCGGTTTACCGGAGAGACTTTGTATGTGCTGTCTGGCCAGCCGATGATCGGGGCTGGGGTGCAGGTGATCTCGGTTTTGCAGATGGCGGATGGGCGGCGCTTGCTGGTTGATCGCGGGTTTCTGCCGGATGATGAAAAGCACAAGGTTTTGCATGTCACCGATCTGACGGTGCAGGGGAACCTGATGTGGCCGCGTGATAGCAATCAATATACGCCGCCCCCCGATGCCAAGACGGGCATGTGGTTTGCGCGCGATGCCGAGGCGATGGCGCAAGTGTTGCACACAGAGCCGACATTTATTGTCGCGCGTGCACCAACGGGTGACGGCATTGAGGCGATGCCAGTCGATACTTCGTCTATTCCGAATGACCATTGGGGCTATGCGATCACTTGGTTTTCGTTGGCCTTTGTTTGGGCGGTGATGACAGCAGGGCTGGTCTGGCGTATCAGGCGGCAAATCTAGGGGGAACGGATGCGGTATATCTCGACGCGGGGGCAGGCTCCGGTTTTGAATTTCAGCGAAGCGATGATGACGGGGCTGGCGCGCGACGGTGGGCTGTATGTGCCGGAAGTTGTGCCTGCTTTGTCGAAGGCCGATATCGCCGGGTTGGCTGGGCTAAGCTATGAGGAAATCGCGTTTCGGGTGATGCGGCCTTATTTGGGGTCGACGTTTAGCGATGCCGAGTTCAAGGGGTTGATCGCCAAGGCTTACGCCGGGTTTGGCCATGCGGCGCGGGCGCCTTTGGTGCAACTGGGGCCGAACCATTTCTTGTTGGAGCTGTTTCACGGGCCGACCTTGGCATTCAAAGACTTTGCCATGCAGTTGATCGGTCAGATGATGCAGGCGGCACTGGCCAAGACCGGCGAGCGGATCACCATTGTTGGCGCGACTTCGGGCGATACTGGCTCGGCGGCGATGGAGGCGTTTCGGGGGCTCGCGAACGTCGATCTGTTTATCCTCTATCCGCATGGGCGCGTCAGTGATGTGCAGCGTTGCCAGATGACCACGCCTTCGGAGGCCAATGTTTACGCCTTGGCGATGGACGGCGATTTTGACGATTGCCAGGCCCGCGTGAAGGATATGTTCAACGATTTTACCTTCCGCGATGGCGTGCGCTTGGCCGGGGTGAACTCGATCAACTGGGCGCGGGTGCTGGCGCAGGTGGTGTATTATTTCTATGCTGCCGTGGCGTTGGGGGCACCGGAGCGTTCTGTTAGCTTCACCGTGCCGACAGGCAACTTTGGCGACATTTTCGCAGGCTATATCGCGCGCAAGATGGGGTTGCCGATTGAGCAGTTGGTGATCGCGACCAACCAGAATGACATTCTCGACCGGGCGATGAAGACCGGGGATTATGTGCAGAACGGGGTGAAGGCCTCGATTTCGCCTTCGATGGATATTCAGGTGTCGTCGAACTTTGAGCGGGCGTTGTTTGATGCTTACGGGCGCGATGGCCATGCTATTTCGGCTTTGATGGAGGAGTTGAAGGCGGGCGGGTTCCATATCAGCCAAGGTGCGATGGCGATGCTGCGCGAGACGTTTGCTTCGGGGCGGTGTTCGGAAGTGGAAACGACTGCGACCATTCAGCGGGCGTTTGCGGAAACCGGGGAAGTGCTGTGCCCGCATTCTGCCGTTGGTGTGAAAGTGGCCGAGGAAAACCTCGGCGACGCGCCGATGATTACCCTTGCCACCGCGCATCCGGCGAAGTTCCCTGATGCGGTGGAATCCGCGATGGGCGTGCGGCCAAACTTGCCGCCGCGCATGGCGGACTTGTTTGACCGCCCGGAACGTGTCACGCGTGTGCCGAATGATCTGGGCGCTTTGCAGGCGCTGATCCGCGAAAGGATTGCCCGTTGAGCCTTGCATCTGCCGGACTGCGCCTGACCACTTTGCCGAACGGCTTCCGTATTGTGACCGAACACATGCCGGGGCTCTTGTCCGCAAGTGCCGGGATTTGGGTGATGGCGGGGGGGCGGCATGAGAAACCCGCGCAGAACGGCATCGCGCATTTTCTTGAGCATATGGCGTTCAAAGGTACCAAGCGGCGCACCAGCCTGCAAATTGCCGAGGAAATTGAGGATGTTGGCGGTTATATCAACGCTTACACTTCTCGGGAAATGACCGCCTATTATGCGCGGGTGTTGCAGGCTGATGTGGCCTTAGCACTCGATGTGATTGGCGATATCGTGCTGAACCCGGCCTTTGATAAGAAGGAGATTGAGGTTGAGCGGCATGTGATCCTGCAGGAGATCGGGCAGGCGTTGGATACGCCCGATGATATCGTGTTCGATTGGCTGCAAGAGGCGTCTTATCCCGATCAGGCGTTTGGGCGGACGATTCTGGGGCCAGAGGAGCGGGTTTCCTCGTTTGGCCGCAAGGATTTGCAGGGTTTTGTCGCCGAGCATTACGGGCCGGGGCAGATGATTTTGGCGGCGGCTGGTGCTGTGGATCACGACGCGATTGTGAAACAGGCCGAGGCGATGTTTGGCAGCATGAAGGCCAAGCCTGCGACCACTTTCCAAGCCGCAACCTTCAAAGGCAGCGAACGGCGTGAGGTCAAGGATCTGGAGCAGGTGCATTTCGCTATGGCGTTTGATGCGCCGGGCTATCGGCACCCGGATGTGTATACGGCTCAGGTTTATGCGATGACGATGGGTGGCGGGATGTCGTCTCGCCTGTTCCAGAAGGTGCGGGAAGAGCGCGGGCTGTGCTACTCGATCTTCGCGCAGTCGGGCGCTTATGAGGATGCCGGGCAGATCACTTTGTATGCGGGGACCAGCGCTGAGGAAATCGGCGAGTTGACCCAGATCACCATGGATGAGTTGAAGCGCGCGGCAGATGATATGTCGGAAGCAGAAGTGGCGCGGGCGCGCACGCAGATCAAGGCCGGGATGCTGATGGGGCTGGAAAGCCCGTCAAGCCGTGCCGAACGCATCGCGCGGCTGCTGGCGATTTATGACCGCGTGCCGGGGGTGGATGAGGCTGTCGCGCGGATTGATGCGGTGACGGTGGCGGATGTGCGGCGTTATGCGGGCGAGTTGGCGCAGGCCGATGCGGCGCTGGCTTTGTATGGCCCGGTCGAGGCGGCGCCCTCGCTAGAGGATATTCGCAAGCGACTGGCTGCGTAATGCTGTCGTTTCGCCGTAGGCCCGTGGTTGAAACCGAGCGGATGACGCTGCGGTTGCCTGCGCATTCCGACTATAAAGCATGGGCCGGGTTGCGCGAGGCGTCGGTCGAACATCTGCGGCCGTGGGAGCCGGTTTGGGCGCATGATCACCTGAGCCGCAAGGCGTTTACCAATCGGGTTTACTGGGCGGGGCGGGCAGAGGCCACGGGCACAGCGCTGCCGATGCTGATGTTCCGGCGGACCGATCAGCAGTTGCTGGGGGCGGTGACGCTGGACAATATCCGGCGCGGACCGGTGCAGGCGGGCACGATGGGCTATTGGATTGGTGCAGATTTCGCGCGGCGGGGGTTTATGAAGGAAGCGGTGCAGGCTTTGGTGCATTTTTCCTTTGCGCAACTAGACCTTTCCCGGATTGAAAGTGCGTGTTTGCCGGAAAATATCGCATCGCGCGGGGTTTTGGAGAAATCCGGCTTTAAATATGAAGGCGTGGCGCAATCTTATTTGCAAATCAACGGGCGCTGGCGGAACCATGTGTTATACGCCAACTTACGGAACGACCGACGTGGTCGCACGGACGTGGGTTAAGCTTGATTTGCAACGCAGATTGGCAGCCCTACGCCGGAGCGGGTGGGGTCTTGTCTGGAGAGCCTCATGAGTGAAGTGAAAGTCCTGCTGCTGCGCGGCGTTAACGTGTCGGGCGCCAATCGCCTGCCGATGCCGGAGTTCCGGCAAATGCTGCTGGAACAAGGGCTTCAGCAAATCCACACCCATCTGCAAAGTGGCAATGCGGTGTATCTTGATCCGGGCGTGGCCGAGGTTGAGGCGAAAATCACCACGGCGATGAAAGAGCGTTTCGGCTTTGCACCGCCGATGTTCGTGATGACGCTGAAGGAATACGATGCGATTTTGGCGGCGAACCCGTTCAAAAAGCAGGGCGCTGCGGATGGCGCTTCGGTGCATATTTATTTTCTCGCCAGCCCGGCGGCGGCGACTGCGGTGCAAGCTTTGTCAGCCCATGCGGCGAATGGAGAGTCGATCTTGTTCACTGACAAGGCGGTTTATCTGTTAGCTCCGAACGGAATCGGGCGGTCTGTGCTGGCGACCAAGCTGGAGGCAGGTTTGAGCATGGTGAAGACCGCGCGCAACCAGACCTCGGCGACGGCGATTGCGGCCTTGGCGCGGACGATTGCTGTTTGAAGATGTGAGACGATAAGATGCTGAACCCTGCCGATACCGCCTTCGTTGACCATTTGCGCGGGCTGCTGCCTGACGGCGCTTTGCACCCAGCCGAGCCGCGTTATCTGGAAGAACCGCGTGGGCGCTGGCAGGGTTTGGCGGGGGTGGTGGCTTTGCCTCGGACGGTCGATGAGGTGTCGGTGGTGGTGCGGGCGTGTGAGCAGGCCCGTGTTGGACTGGTGCCTTGGGGCGGTGGCACCGGGCTGGTCGGCGGCCAGTTGATCTCCGAAGGGCCTGCGCCGGTGGTTTTGTCGCTGGAGCGGATGGCGGCTTTGCGCGGGTCTTATCCTGATGAGAATGTGTTGGTGGTTGAGGCCGGGATGATCCTTGCCGATGTGCAGCGCCATGCGGGGGATATGGGCCGGGTGTTTCCGCTGGCTTTGGCGTCAGAGGGAACCTGCCGGATTGGCGGGAATTTGTCGACCAACGCCGGCGGCCTGAATGTGCTGCGCTATGGCAATGCGCGGGATTTGTGCTTGGGGATTGAGGCAGTTCTGCCAGATGGCAGCGTTTTCAATGGCTTGAAGCGGTTGCGCAAGGATAACACCGGCTATGATCTGCGGCATCTGCTGATCGGTGCCGAGGGAACTTTGGGCGTGATCACCGCCGCCAGCCTGCGGTTGTATCCGCAGCCGGGGGTGGTGGGGACGGCGCTGATGGCGGTGGAAAACCCGGCGGCGGCGTTGAAACTGTTGTCGCTGACGCAACAGCGGCTGTCGGGGATGGTCTCGGCGTTCGAGTTGATCGGGCGGATGGGGTTGGAATTTCTGGCCGAGCGTATCCCAGAAGTGAAATCGCCGATCGGGATGCCGGAGTGGATGGTGTTGATTGAGATCGGCCTTCCCAGCGGTTTCGGGTCTGCCGAGGATCACTTGGGCGGTCTGTTTGAGGCGGGGCTTGCGGCGGGTCTGGTGTCGGACGGGGTGATTGCCGCGTCAGAAGCGCAGCGGGCGGGGCTTTGGCGGATACGCGAGGCGATCCCGGAAGCCAACCGGATGATCGGGGCGGTCAGCAGCCATGATATCTCGGTGCCCTTGGGGCTGGTGGCGGAGTTTATCGCCAAAGCGGGGCCTCGGTTGGCGGCGATGGGCGATTTCCGGGTGAATTGCTTTGGCCATCTGGGCGATGGCAATTTGCATTACAACGTGTTCCCGGCGTTTGGGCGCAGTCGCAAGGATTACGACCATTTGCGCGATGCGGTGAAAACTTGCGTGCATGATCTGGTGGCGGAACTGGATGGCTCGATGTCTGCCGAGCATGGTTTGGGGCGACTGAAGGTCGATGATCTGGAGCGCTACGGCGATCCGGGGAAACTAGCGGCGATGCGGGCGATCAAGGCGGCGCTGGATCCGTTGGGGATTATGAACCCCGGTGCAGTTTTGCGCGACTAGGCGGAAATTGGTTCATCCGTCGGCGGATCGGGGAACGGATCGCAGATATCGCGGTTTGTTGGGTATCATCCCGAAACAGGAGGGCCAGTCATGAGCTATATTCAAGGATTTCTGATCGCGGTGCCGAAGGCGAAAAAGCAGGCCTATATCGATTCGGCGCGGGCGGCAGCGCCGATCTTCAAGGAATACGGCGCGCTGCGGGTGGTTGAGACGTGGAGCGAGACGATTGCCGACGGCAAAGTCACCGACTTCAAACGCGCGGTACAGGCTACGGCAGATGAGGCGGTGGTGTTTGCATGGATCGAATGGCCGGATCAGCAGACCTATGAGGCGGCTTCAGCTAAGATGCAGACCGATACGCGCTGGAACGACATGCCTGAGATGCCGTTTGACGGCCAGCGGATGGTTTGGGGCGGCTTTGATCCGATCTTTGACAGCCAAAGCGAGGACAGTCAAAGTGAGCCCTGGGCTGGGGCGGGTTTTGCAAGTTCTTCGTGATTATCCTTTCGTTCTGATCCAAGGAATTTGCCAACAAGAAACGCCCTGCCGGAAAACCGACAGGGCGCTGGGGTTGGGTGGGTCACGTGTTGCAAGCAGCGTCACCCTAAGGCTGGGTGAGCCTTAGTAAGCTTGGTGTAGAATGATTCGGTAAACAGGCGGTTAATGTTGATCGGAATTTGCGCTGCGTTTGCGCGGTGCAAGCCGTGAGGCCCCGGCTCAAGGCCGGGGCGGCTTAGAAATGGGATTAAAGCCCCTCAAAGGCGCAGAGAGCGTGAACTTCCATGCCCAAAGCCTCAAGTTTTTTGCGCCCGCCCAAATCCGGCAAATCGACCACAAAAGCGCAGCCGATCACTTGCGCGCCCAAGCGTTCAATCAGCTTGATGCCTGCCTCGGCGGTGCCTCCGGTTGCCAGCAGATCATCGACCAGCAGGATTTTCTCGCCGGGTTGCATGGCGTCGTCGTGGACCTCGACCACCGCCTCGCCATATTCCAGCGTATAGGCTTGGGAAATCGTCTGCCCCGGCAGTTTGCCCTTTTTGCGGATCGGCACAAAGCCCGTGGACAACTGATGCGCCACTGCGCCGCCAAGGATAAAGCCGCGCGCCTCTAGCCCCACAACTTTGTCAATCCGCATCCCGGCATAGGGGGCTAGCAGTTGGTCCACGCACATCCGAAAGCCGCGCGGATCGGCGAACAGGGTGGTGACATCGCGGAACAGGATGCCTTCATGCGGGAAATCGACGATGGTGCGGATGTAGTCTTTGACGGATTGGGCTTTGACGGTTTTCATCGGTATCCCCTTAGAAGTCGGGTTTGTTTACCATCAGCCAGAATACCGCGACAAGAGCGGTAAAGGCGGGGACGCCCAAGGCGCACCAGATGCGGAAATAGCGTTGCGCTTGGGCGGGGAGGGCTGTGTTGCTGGCAAGGGCAACGGCTGCAAGGTCGCGGATTTTGAGTTGCAGGATCACGACGGGCGCCCAGCACAGGAAGGCGATGATGTAGAGCGCGTAGGTGATCAGCAGCCACGGCTCGGTCAGTGTGTAACCCGCGAGGTGGATCAGCCAGAGGCCCGTCAGCGGTTGGATTACGCCTGCGGGGGTGGTGAAGATCCAGTCCGCGATGACCACACCAGAGGCTACGGAGTGGATGGTTTCCACGCGCTGGGCCCGCATCGCCCAGACCATTTGAAACGCGGTGCCGATGCCGGTGCCGAACAGCACGGTGGACGACAGGATATGCAGCCAGCGGGCGGTCAGATACGGGTCCATCAGCGTTCCTCGGTCAGCGCAAGATGGGTGAGGATCAGGGCTAGGATGGGCAGATTTTTCAGCAGGCTTCCGAACGGATCTAGCCAGAGCGCGGGGGCGATCAGGGTCAGGCCGAGGGTGTAGCCTGCGACCATACCCAGTTGCAGGATGGCGGTGGTTTTGGGTCGCCAGTTGCGCAGCAGGGCAAGGCCGAGGGCGGCGTCGGCGAGGCCTGTGACTTTGGCGAGGATCACGGTGAGGGATGCGGGCAGGCCGATGTGCGGCAGGTAGGTTTCGGGCGGGGTGAGCAGGCCGAGGGCTGCCGAGGCGAGCCAGAGCGTCGCCAATGTCAGGCGGATCAAGGGTTTGAGCAGGTAAAGCCGGGCTTGCCACAGGTCTTGCGTGCCAGCGGGGCGGGCTTGCAGGAACTGGGTGAAGGCGCGGGGTTTGTGGGTAAGATGCGCCAGCAAGGGGGCGGGGTCGGCCAGCACGCCTTGGTTCAGTTGCGCGACCGAGGTGGCCGAGATCGGGCCGATGTTCAGGGCATCGCCGATCTGACCCAAGCGGTGGGCGCGTGGGAGCGGTATGTGCAACAGCCGGGGTTGCGGCAGGCCGAGCCAGCTTTGGGTGGCGCGCAAGATGCCGATCTGGCTGACGGTTTGCGGGCCGCCGATGTCCCATGTGCCGGGGGTGAGGCTTTGCAGGCACTCAAGCGCGATGGCGGCGAGGTCGCTGGCGTGGATCGGGTTGAACGGTTGCTCGCCTGTGCCGATCACCGGGGTGACGAAGGGCAAAGTGGCAAGCGCGCGGATCAGGGACGAGCCGCCGTAAGTGGTGTCAGCGAGGACGAGGCCTGCGCGTAGGGTTATCGCCTCGGCAGTGCGGGCGGCGGCTTCACCTTGGCGGCGCCAATGCGCGAAGGGGGTGTCGGCCTCGATCCCCACGGCGGAAATCAGCAGGGCTTGGGTGCCAGGATGGCGGGCGGCATAGGCGGCGGCGGGGGCTTTGACATGCACGGCCTCGAAGCTGGCGGGGGTTCCGGTCAGCAGGCCTGCGGCGTTGATGATATGGGTTTGGGCATCCAGATGCGGTTGCCAAAATGCGGGAGAATGGGTGGCGCGGGCGGTCAGATCGGCTTGCAGGGTGGCAAAGCCCATGCGCTTCAGGCGGGCGGGGTTGCGGGCTTGGGCGATCACATGGATACCTTGGTCGCGCAGATGGAAAGCGATGTGGCGGCCGATGAAACCGTCCGCCCCCAGCAGCAGCAGCTTCATTTTCAGTTCGGGCATGGCAGGACACGGCCTGCGATGGCGTCGAGTTTGACGAGCAGGTCGGGGTCGCGTTTGTCGGGTGCGGTCATCAGCGCATGGGTCAGGGCGTGGTCGCAGCCGTGCGGGCAGGTGGGATGATCGGGCAGCAGGGCAGGCAGGTTGGCGACCAGATTGCGGGCAGCGTTGGCGTTGGCGGTCAGGGTTTGGATCACGGCGGCCACGTCGACCGCGCCGTGATCCTCGTGCCAGCAGTCGAAATCGGTGATCATGGCGAGGGAGGCGTAGCAAAGCTCGGCTTCGCGGGCGAGTTTGGCCTCGGGCATCCCGGTCATGCCGATCACATCAGCGCCCCAGCTGCGGTAGAGGCGGCTCTCGGCGAGGGTTGAGAATTGCGGGCCTTCCATGGCGATATAGGTGGCGGTCGGGTGGGTTTTGATGCCGGCTTGGTTTGCGGCCTTTAGGCAGGCAGCGCCCAGGCGGGGGCAGGTCGGGTGGGCGAGCGAGACATGGGCGACGCAGCCGGGGCCGAAGAAGGATTTCTCGCGGGCAAAGGTGCGATCGATGTATTGATCAACCAGCACGAAATCGCCGGGCGCGTAGTCTGGGCGGAGGGAGCCTACGGCGGAGACGGCGATTATGTCGGTGCAGCCCAATCGTTTCAGCGCGTCTATGTTGGCGCGGTAGGGGACAGAAGTGGGGCTGTGGACATGGCCGCGACCGTGGCGGGGCAGGAAGGCCATCGGGGTGCCGTTCAGGCGACCTATCAGGATTTCATCGGAGGGTTTGCCCCAAGGGGTGGCGACTTTGACCCAGGACGCGCCTTCGAGCCCGTCGATCTGATAGACGCCGGAGCCGCCGATTACGCCGATCATGGGGGGCATTTTGGGGTCCTTTGGCTGGGTTTCGGGGGGAGTTTAGGCGGGGATTGCGGGGAGGGGAAGGGGGTGTTTCAGGAGGGTCCCAACTCGGGACCATTGTTTTTATGGGGGAATTTTAGGGGGTGGGGGGTATGGTTAATGGGGGGTGAAGATTTGGGGTCAGTCGATATTACTGCGGAGGGCTTCAATCAAGCGGGGATCGGCATCAAGGCGACGCAAGGTTTCAATAGATATGTAGGCGGGTGCTATGCAGGCCGTGTAAACATAGGCCACTCCGGCGGGAGCAATCGTGAGGGCATGGTTCGGTTGATCCAACCAGAGATCAAAGCTAACACCCGGCTCGCCACCGATATAGCCGCGACACTCTATTTCGTCGCGTGTGAGATTATTTGCGTCCGGCAATCTGCGGTGGGCGAGGTAAAGCTTGGTGAGCGCCTGCGACTTGAAGCCATCGCGCGGCTCGGTCGGCTTTGAAGCGTTGTCTGTCAGCAAAACCGGAGGAAGCAGGGTGAACCAATCGAGCGGTGCTCCGGTTGTCAGATCGTAGGTGAGATGGGTTTCGAAATAGAACGGATGCGCCGCCCCTTCGCAATAGCCGCCTGCGCTGGTTGAGAGGCTGAGAAACGCATCATTGCTGAAGTTTAGCGTGACATCACGTCCGCCGTCACATCGCAGGAGGGTTTCCATCGCCTTGGCATCCTGCTGTTCCAGATCAGCGTTGATACGGGCGGTCGCGGCGTTGGTTGGGGCAAGTCTGGGCAGCGAGAAGATCAGACTTGGCTTAGCGAGCGCTGGAAGGCCGAGCGGGCAAAGCGCGGCGATCAAGCAGAGTGTGGCTATGCGGGGCATCGGTGGGGCTTTCGCTGAAGCAGTTGCGCGGGCAGAGTGGTGGATGCAAGTGATTGAGGCAAGGGCGGGATGGATC
Source organism: Pseudomonadota bacterium (assembly GCA_040387915.1). GTDB lineage: Bacteria > Pseudomonadota > Alphaproteobacteria > Rhodobacterales > Rhodobacteraceae > Cypionkella. The sequence continues at coordinate 113,258 of JAZKCV010000017.1, read as the reverse complement.
GGCTGTTAGAGCAGGTGAGGCGGGCGTTTTCGGATGTGCCGGAGGCGGTGGCGTTTTTGGCGGATTGGCCAGAGGCAGAGGCGCGGCGGGCGGTGGAGCCTGCGTCGCTTGCGGTTTGTGACTGGATCGCCGGTTTGCAGGCGGTGGCGCAGACTCGGGCGGTGGTCGCCGCATTGCAGCGGGTGGCTGCGGGGTTGGCGTGGCAGCAGACCTATGGCGCAAACGATTTTGGCGAGGCGTTTCTGCGCGGCTATGGCTGGAGCGAGTTTATCGGCTTGCGCGGGCCAGTGCCGAGTGAGCGATTGGCTTGCGGCGTGTTGCTGTTGGCACCGGGGATCAGCTATTCGTCGCATGCCCATGCGGCAGAGGAGGTTTATCTGCCGATTGCTGGGGTGGCGGAATGGCAAAAGGGCGCGGGTGCGTTTGTTCAGGTGCCGAGGGGACAGGGGATACATCATCCAAGCTGGACGCCGCATGCGATGCGTACGCAGGATCAACCACTCGCAGCATTGTATCTGTGGCGCGGCGGGGATTTGGCGGCGAAATCGGTGATCTTGTAGGGCCAGCCGGGGAAGCGCTCCGCGCGGGAGTATTTGCAAAAGAGCAAATTGGCGGCGTGGATGGTCATGCCGCAGCAGAACGCGCCGATTGAGTGATAGGTTAGCGCGCAAGGCCAAGGAGAGGTGTTTTCGCCAGTTGCTTCAAACGCTCCAGCCTATACCGCTTGTTTTGATCTGTCAGGTTGCGGCCCTGCAAGCCTGACCATGCATTCAAGGCTGAAAACTTTTGAAAGAACTCAAACACCGCAGGCGGCGTGGCATGGTCGGCGTATCCGCCCAAAAAGGCAGCGGCGGCGGTTTGAAAGCTGTCAGACGCGGTGGCGTTCGCAGGCGATTTTATCGCAAAATCGAACAGGAACGAGATCACGTCCCGCAGCGCGTCATCTTCCTTTTTGTTCTCAAAATCTATGCCATAGACCGTGCCTTTGCGGCCAAACAGCAGGTTGCCGAGATGAAAGTCTTTGTGCGTCACGCAGCGGGTGGAGGATTGTGCTTGGGCCTTGGACGCGCATTGTTCAAGCTGATGAAAATCCGCCATGAACGCATCGTATTCGGGGATCACGATCAGCTTTTCGTCGTGCTGTTTAAGCTTCTTCAGCAGCCAGTTCATGTGGGGCTTGGTGTCAAATGCGGCAGGTTTCATCGTTGGCTGTTGGAAACTGGCAATCCAGCGGCCCGCGTTTTCCAGATGGGTGCTGGCATCCGCGATATCGGAAAACTGCGGCAGGAGGTTTTGAAGCGAGTCACCTTTCACATATTCCATGATCAGGGCGCAGTCTTTTTCCACAAAGGCGAGGGCTTGGGGTGTGGTCAACAGCGGGTCTCGCATCGCGGCATTGGTCGATTTCAGCCGTTCATATTGGTTCAGCATTTTCGCGCGGCCTGTGGCGTCTGGTGTGCCGAGTTTGCAGACGAAGCTGGATTGCTTGCCGCGGACTTTGCAGCGAAACACCCATGTGTCGTAGCGTTTTGTCGGGTCTTTGAGCGAGGCCAGTGCGAAGTCTTCGTCTGGTAAAAACACCCGCAAGGCGCGTCGTGCAGCTTTTACGCTATAATCGGCGTCGAGCATTTTTACCAAGTTTCAACGGGTGATAGGGCTTACGGATCATCGTGCTGAAATCTGGGCGAATTGTGCTGGGTGGGCAAGCGGTATTCGGGCTGGTTTGGGAATACTGCGTCGGGGCGGTGCGCTGAAGCGCACCCTACGTTTGGGTGCGTGGTGGGTTGCACCCACCCTACTTGCGGCACCGGGGCTTGGCGGGTAAACGTCGCGCAAGTAATTTGCGGAGAGACCCCATGTCCATCGACATCGACACCGCGCGCAAGGTGGCTAAGCTGGCGCGTATCCGGGTGGAGGAAGCGGCTTTGCCAAAGCTCGCCGAACAGTTGTCGGGCATTCTGGGCTTTATGGAGCAGCTGACTGAGGTCGATGTGACGGGCATCGAGCCGATGGTGTCGGTGACGCCGATGCGGCTGGCGCGGCGGGCTGATGTGGTGACGGATGGCAATCAGCAGGCTGCGATCTTGGCGAATGCGCCGGATGCGCGGGAAGGGTTTTTTGCAGTGCCGAAGGTGGTGGAATGAGCATGACAGGGCGCGCGAACACTTGGACCATTGCGGCGGCGCGGGATGCGTTGCGCAAGGGCGACATCTCGGCGGTTGATCTGACGATGGCGTGCCTCACGGCGATTGACGCCAGCGATGCGTTGAATGCGTTTGTGCATAAGACGCCGGAGATGGCGTTGGAACAGGCGCGGGCGGCGGATGTGCGGATTGCGGGCGGCGATGCGCCGGATTTGTGCGGGATTCCGCTGGGGATCAAGGATGTCTTCTGCACCAAGGGCGTGCCGTCGCAGGCGGCTTCCAACATTCTGAAGGGGTTTGTGCCGGAATACGAGTCGACAGTAACGTCCAAGTTGTTTGGCGCTGGTGCTGTGATGTTGGGCAAGCTGAACATGGACGAATTTGCCATGGGCTCGGCCACTGAAAGCAGTTGCTATGGTCCTGCGGTTAACCCTTGGAAGGTGGACGATGTGTTGCGGACTCCGGGCGGGTCTTCGGGCGGGTCGGCTGCGGCGGTGGCGGCGGATTTGTGTTTGGGGGCGACGGGGACGGATACGGGTGGCTCGATCCGGCAGCCTGCGGCGTTTACGGGCACGACGGGGATCAAGCCGACCTATGGCCGGGTCAGCCGGTGGGGGATTGTGGCTTATGCTTCATCTCTGGATCAGGCGGGGCCGATGGGGAAATCGGTGCGCGACCTCGCGATCATGCTGGGCGCTATGGCGGGGCATGATGCGAAGGATTCGACTTCGGCCAATATGGAGGTGCCGGATTTTGAAGCGGCATTGACCGGGGATATTCGCGGCAAGAAGATCGGTATTCCGCGCGAGTATCGCATTGAGGGCATTCCGGCAGAGATTGACGCTTTGTGGGCGCAGGGCCGCGAGATGCTGCGTGATGCGGGGGCCGAGATTGTCGATATTTCATTGCCGCACGCCAAATATGCGCTGCCTGCGTATTATGTGATCGCGCCTGCTGAGGCATCATCGAACCTCGCGCGCTATGACGGGGTGCGCTATGGCCACCGGGCGGCTTTGGCTGCCGGTGATGGCATCACCGAGATGTACGAGAAGACGCGGGCGGAGGGCTTTGGGCCAGAGACTCAGCGCCGGATCATGGTCGGCACTTATGTTCTGTCGGCAGGCTTCTATGACGCCTATTACAACCGGGCGCGGAAAGTGCGGGCGCTGATCAAACGCGATTTTGAGCAGGCGTTTGCGGCGGGGATTGAGGCTATTCTCGCGCCCGCCACGCCGACTTCGGCCTTTGGGTTGGGCGAGATGGATAAGGCGACTCCGGTCGAGGTTTATCTGAATGATGTGTTCACCGTGACGGCCAACCTCGCTGGGTTGCCCGGTGTCGCGGTGCCCATGGGGCTTGACAGCAAGGGGCTGCCGATGGGGCTGCAACTGCTGGGGCGGCCTTGGGATGAGGCCGGATTGCTCAATCACGCTTATGTTTTGGAACGCGCTGCGGGCTTTGTGGCCAAGCCGGAAAAATGGTGGTAAGGCGCGAAGATCAGAAGAAACCGCCGAGGCAGAGACGATGCGTAGCGCAGTGATGATTTTGGCCGCCCTTGGGCTGGCTGGGTGTGGAACCGCTGTGCCCGATTCGGGTGCAGGCGTCGGGTTTCAGGATTATGATGCTTATAACGCGCCTGCTCCGGCGGCAGCGGCCCCTGCGGCTGGGTTCACGCCGGGCGGGGCTTTGGCTGCGATTGACAAGGCCGAGGGCAAGAACACAGACACGGCCTTGACGCCGACCAATGTGCCTTTGAGCACGCAGGCGCAGGCCTCGCCCTATGCCGCGCCAACCGCGCAGCCTTACGGGCAACCACAGGGCGCGGTGATTGGCGGCGCGGATCGCCCGCGTGGCAATGCACCGGCCGGGATTTTGGAAACCACGTCGGAAATGGCGAATATTCCCGGCTCGGCTGCGAACACGGCGGGCGTGTCGGATGAGCAGGATTTCCAAGCTGTCAGCGCGCGCGAAACCATTCAAAGCGACAAAGCCCGGATTGAGCGCAACCGCGCGCAATATCAGGTTGATCAGCCGACCGCCCTGCCGCAGCGCTCTGGCAGCGATGCGCCGAATATCGTGCAATATGCGATCTCGGCCAACCATCCCAAAGGCACGCAGATGTATAAGCGCGGCGGCTTGCGGCTGAACAGCTACAACGCGGCTTGCGGTAAGTTCGCCTCGCCTGACCTTGCGCAAGAGGCGTTCTTGGCGGCAGGCGGGCCGGATCGCGACCGTAAAGGGCTGGACCCGGATGGTGACGGCTATGCCTGTGCGTGGGACCCGACGCCGTTCCGGGCTGCCGTTCAGAATTGAGCAGTGCCGCAGATACGCCGCCTTGGCCCTCGCCCAACTATGGCGACCGGCGAGGCGGCGTTTTGCCATCCATTATCGTGATCCATTACACCGCTATGGCGTCTTGTGCCGAGGCGCGGGCGCGCCTGTGCGACCCGGCGTTTGAGGTTTCGGCGCATTGGTTGATTTCGGAAACCGGGGTGGTTGAGGGCTTGGTGCCAGAGGCCGCGCGGGCGTGGCACGCAGGGGCAGGGGAATGGGCTGGGGTGACGGATGTAAACTCGGCCTCCATCGGCATTGAACTGGCGAATACCGGGCGGCAGCCGTTTGCAGAGCCGCAGATGGCGGCGCTGGAAGGTTTGCTGGCAGGCATCATGCAGCGCTGGGCGATCCCTGCGCATCGCGTGATTGCGCATTCGGATATGGCCCCGTCACGCAAGGGCGATCCCGGGGCAAAGTTTGATTGGCGCAGGTTGGCGTTGCAGGGGCTGTCGGTGTGGCCAGAGGCGGGCGCGGCGGCGGTGGCAGACTTCCTGCCCGCGCTGCGCCGCTTTGGCTATCCTGAGGCCGCAGCGGCCGATCTGCTGACGGCGTTCCGGCTGCGGTTCAGACCATGGGCGCGCGGGCCGTTGGATAGCATGGATGCGGGGCTGGCTTGCGATTTGGCACAGCGCTTCCCGGTTGACGCCACACAAACGCCAGCGTAAGCCGCCCCTCGCGCGGATGGCTGGATGACCGCGGGGCGCAAGTTCCGAGGAAAGTCCGGACTCCATGAAGGAAGGGTGCCGGGTAACGCCCGGCGGGGGTAACCCCAGGGAAAGCGCCACAGAGAAAAGACTGCCGTGGTGTTCGGCGCAAGCTGGACGGATCTGCGGCGATGGTGAAACGGTGGGGTAAGAGCCCACCACGGTCTTGGTAACAAGAACGGTATGGCAAGCCCCACCCGGAGCAATGCCGAATAGGGGCCTCGCGTGGTAAGGTCCGCGACTGACGTTGGCGCAAGCCGGCGGCGATAGCGGAGACCACCACAGGGAACTTTCAGCCCAGAGGTCCGGGTTGGCAGCTTGACTGCCCGTGGTAACACGGGTGGCAGAGGAATGGTCATCCAGAGGCGTTCGCGCCTTGGACAAAATCCGGCTTATAGGCCATCCGCGCAATTCATCTGGGCCTTAGGTTTTAACGCCATGCTCTTTGGCACTGGTAAGGCATACCGCTGCCCATCGTCTGCGACAGCTTTGATTTGCTCTTTTGAAAATACTCAAATTCTTAGGTTTGCGGCAGGTCCTGCGCCAGAAATCGCACCGAACTGTGGTCCCCGGCACCCACCGCGCGTAAGCGCTAAAGCGACTTGCGCGGCACGCGCGCAATTAGATCAGATTGATCAGCGAACTTGGCGTTTGGCTGTTGACTCTGCCGCCCCCATCCGTAAAAGGCAGGCTTCAAGGATTTCGCAGGGCAACGGTGTTGCCGTGATGCAGGAGAGACGACTATGGCCAAACCGGCGACGATCAAGATCCGTCTGAACTCGACGGCTGGCACCGGGCACTTCTACGTGACCAAAAAGAATGCCCGGACCATGACCGAGAAAATGACGGTCAACAAGTATGACCCCGTCAAGCGTCAGCATGTTGAATACAAAGAAGGCAAGATCAAGTAAGATCTTAGGCTTTCGTTGTGCGGAAGTGCCGCGCCCTTGGGGCGCGGTTTTTCGTTGTCTGGGGTGGGCTTGCCGGGAGGATCGTCGCTAGCAGCGGAGGGCATCCGCCCCCCGCACCCCCCGTTTGCCATTCTGACACCGCAGGCGTGTATTGGCAGGTTCTCACAAAGCAAAAGGACCGGAGTTTCCTCCGGCCCTTTGTATATTTGGACTGCGCTGCGGCTTAGCGGCGGTCGCCCAGGAATTGCAGCAGGAACATGAACATGTTGATGAAGTCGAGATACAGGTTCAACGCGCCCATGATTGCCGATTTGCCCAGCCACTCGCTGTCACCCATCTGCGCATGTTGCAGGTAGGTGTTTTTGATCGTCTGGGTGTCATAGGCGGTCAGGCCAGCGAAGATCAAAACGCCGATCACCGAGATTGCGAAGGCCAAAGCCGAAGAGGCCAGGAAGATGTTCACAACCGAGGCCACGATCAAACCGATCAGGCCCATCATCAGGAAGGTGCCCATCGCCGACAGGTCTTTCTTGGTGGTGTAGCCGTAGAGCGACAGCGAGGCGAAGGCGATTGCGGTCACGAGGAACGTCGTTACAACCGAAGCGCCGGTGAACACCAGCAGGATCGAGCTGAGCGAAATGCCCATCGCCGCCGCGAAGACGTAGAAGAACAGTTGTGCGGCTGCGACCGACAGCCGCGGGATCAACGCGCCGAAGGCGAAGACCATCACCAGCGGCGCGAACATCAGCACCCATTTCAGCGGCGACAGATAAATCGCCGAGCCGAAGCTGGTGAGATAGGTGTGATCACCAAGCTGGGCTACAGCTTGCGACGGCACATCTGTGACAGCAAGGCCCGCGACCGCCCAAGCGGCAAGGGCGGTGATCAGCATCGCCACGGACATCAGCCCGTAGACTTTGTTCATATGGGCGCGCAGCCCCGCGTCGATGTCGGCGCTCCGCGCACCAACGCCGGCGGTCTGGCCCGAGGGGCGGATCGTCTGATAGTCAGCCATGGAAGCCTCCGAATTATGGACTGAAAGCGGGCGCGGATGTCCGCGCTGCCTAATGCTGTCAATATCGGGACTGTTGGGCGTGATTTCAAGGATTTCCGTTGCAGGAAATCCTTGAGGTGTAAATGTCGCATTAACTGGGGCTTAAAGCAGCCCGATCAGCGCAGCCAGTTGCTGGGTACGTCCCATGCCGGACGGGCGGCTTCAGTGGCGGCTTGGCGCGGCGAGACTCCGATATCGGCCAGCATTGCATCGTCAAGGCGGGCCAGTTGGGCGCGCTGGCGGCGGGCGGTCATCGCAAGGCGGAAGCGCTTGACGAGATCAGCAAGAGTGCCGCGCGACTGCACGTGGGCTACAGCCAGCGTGGAGGTGTGGAGCGAGGCGAACATGGTCTATCCTTTCAGGGTTCATCGGCATCGGTGATGTGAGTCGTTTGTTTCATCACAGCACTTGATCCTTATGCCCGAATCGGTGACATTATGGAAATGAATGGTTTTGACTTCTCGCATCAAGGATTGTTATGTGTCTCGGAATCTCGACCTGACCTCCCTGCGCTCTTTCGTGGCGATTGCTGATGCGGGGGGCGTCACCCGCGCGGCGGGGTTTTTGAACCTGACGCAATCGGCGGTGTCGATGCAGATCAAGCGGCTGGAGGAGATGCTGGACACCCAGCTGTTGGATCGCTCGGCGCGGCAGGTTGGGTTAACGGCCTCGGGTGAGCAGTTGCTGGGCTATGCGCGGCGGATGTTGGCGCTGAATGACGAGGTGTTTGGGCGGTTGACGCAGGATCAGCACGAGGGCGAAATCGTGCTGGGGGTGCCGCATGACATCGTTTATCCGGCGATCCCGCAGGTGCTGCGGCGGTTTGCCAAGGAATACCCGCGGATGAAGGTGTCTTTGACCTCATCCTTTACCCGTGTGCTGAAGGCGCAGTTCGCGCGTGGCGAGTGCGATGTGATTTTGACCACCGAGGAATCGGTTGATCCTGCAGGGCAGACTTTGGCGGAATTGCCATTGGTTTGGGTGGGGGCCCCCGATGGCGCGGCGTGGAAGGGGCGGCCGTTGCGGCTGGCCTTTGCGCATAACTGCATCTTCCGGCAAGGCGTGCAGGCGGCGCTGAATGCCAGCGGTATGCCGTGGGAGATGGCGGTGGAAAGTGACGACACGCGCGGGATTGAAGCGTCGGTGTCGGCGGACCTTGCGGTTCATGCGGTGTTGGCCGGATCCGAGCCGCCGTTTGTCGAGCGGATTGCGCATGGTGGCGCTTTGCCGGAACTGTCGGTGATCAAGGTCAATATGTATGTCGCCGACCCGGTACATTCTGAGGCGGTGTCAGCTTTGGCTGCGATGATCCGGCAGGTGTATTTGTCACGCGCGATTAGGTCGGCGGCCTGAGGCAATGGCGGCGGGCTTAACTTGCGTCGTTGGGCTGCTGCATTGAGCTGCGTGGGGGTTTCACACCCCCACACCCCTGTGGGATATTTGAGCACAGAGGATGACAATTTCAGATAAGTTTTAGCGGCTTTGGTTTGGCGGAGTTTGTGTAGGGGGCTTCGCGTTGGGATCGTCTGGCCTTTAGAGGGTGATCACGACTTTGCCGGTGGCTTGGCGGCTGCGGAGCAGCTCCAAACCTTTGGGGTAATCGGCGAAGGGCAGCTGGTGGCTGATATGTGGGCGCAACCCGCCCTCTGCGAACCATTCGAACAGGGTGCGCAGGCTGTCGGTCAGGATATGCGGCGCGAAGGTGAGGTAGCCGCCCCAGTAGAGCCCGATCACGCTGAGGTTTTTCACCAAGAGGTGGTTGGCAGGGATTCCGGGCAGTTGACCTGAGGCGAAACCGATGGTCAGCAGGCGGCCTTCGGGACGGCAGGCGGACATTGCGGCATTGAAGGCGGGGCCGCCGACAGGGTCATAGACCACATCAACGCCTCCCAAGGCTTTCAAGGCGGTTTTCAGATCGGGGGTGTCGCTGTCGATGAGGATGTCGGCTCCGGCTGCGCGGGCGATTGCCAGCTTTTCCGGGCCACGGGCGCAGGCGATCACCTTTGCCCCCATGCGTTTGCCGATTTCCACGGCGGTGAGGCCGACGCCTCCGGCTGCGCCGAACACCAGCAGAGTCTCACCGGGTTGCAGGCGGGCTTTATGGGCAAGGGCAAGGTGCGAGGTGCCATAGGCGATCTGGAAGGCGGCGGCTTGCTGGAAGCTCATGCTGTCGGGCAGTGCGATCAGATGGGCGGCGGGGGTGGTGAGATATTCTGCCAAAGCGCCGTGGCTGGCAAAGCCTGCAACGCGAGTGCCGGGTTTGAGGGGTGTTGGCGTGTCGGGGTGGAGCGCGTCGATGCTGCCTGCAAACTCCATCCCCGGAATGAACGGCAGTGGGGGGCGTTCCTGATACTTGCCCTCGGCCATCAACAGATCGGCGAAATTCAACCCGACGGCGGCGATTTTCACCCGCGCCTGCCCAGGCTCGGGTGTAGGCAGCGGGCGCTCTGCCCGATGCGCTGGGGTGGCCAAAGCTGTGAGCTGCCAAACATGCATCTTCTGTCTCCACAGGGTTGCGCAGGTGGTGTCAGATTTTTCGGGCAAACGCCAAGAAAAATGCAGAAATTGTGGCAGATGCCACAAATTCACAAGATGGAAACGATCTAATCCGAACTGGAAACGATGCCACACCGGCATATTACTGCAATATGCAATTTATGAGAGAATTTTGTTGCAAAATGCAATGCAAAATGGAGTACACGCTTAAGAAGAGTTGATTGATCAGCGTAAACGCATGGGGGTGTAGCCCACATCCGGGGGCTGTTTCTTGTCCGCCTGTATAATTGGACATATCCAAAAAGATAGGTTTTCAGAAAGCTTTCAGGGAATCTGAGGAGAAAATCAGTTTTGGAAAAGTTGGCACGGAAATTGCTTGGTATGAGGGTGTTAAGGTAGCATTGAAAGTGGAGACTGTTATGAAGCACCCCGTTGACGCCCATGTTGGCAAGCGCGTCCGCCATCGTCGGTGGATGATCGGCATGACGCAGCAACAGCTTGCGGATAAGGTTGGCATCAAGTTTCAGCAGATCCAGAAGTACGAAACCGGGATGAACCGGGTTTCTGCCTCGCGGCTGTGGGATATTGCAGATGCGCTTGGGGTGACGATTGCATTCTTCTTTGAAGGTCTGGCCGATGGCGCACAAGCCGCAGCAGCCGGGCACGATATGATGGCGGATAAGGAAGCCCTGGAACTGGTGCGGTCTTATTACGCGATCCCCGAAGCCCAGCGGCGGCGGTTGTTTGATTTGGCGCGTGTATTGAGTGAAGCCGCGTAACGCGTGAAGTTGCGTAACGAGTGACTTGGTCTGTGTAACCAGTGAAGTCATGTAACGAGTGAGTTGGTATGTTTAACGAGTAAAGCTGCGTATCTGTTGCGTGAATTGCCCCCAATTACGTGATTGACGAAGCTTGACCGCTCGCCCGCAAGTGCTTAGCCAAGGCTAGACACTTTGCGGGCGACGGGCGTTTAAAGCCCCGGTGATGGGGCGGGATATGACGACATTTTCAGACAGTGAAGCGCAGGATATCATCGCGACGGCGGCAGCCTTGGCGGATGCGGCGCGGGTGGCGACCTTGCAACATTTTCGCAGCGATGGCTTGACGGCGGATAATAAGGAAGCGGCGCGGTTTGATCCGGTGACGGTGGCGGATCGTTTGTCAGAGCAGCGGATGCGGGAAATTCTGGCGGCGTGGCGGCCCTTGGATGGCATTCTGGGCGAGGAATTTGCGCCTGTTGTGGGGAGTTCGGGGCTGACTTGGGTGCTGGACCCGATTGACGGCACCCGCGGCTATTTGTCTGGGACGCCGACCTGGGGGGTGCTGATCTCGGTCCGCGATGCTGCGGGCGTGATTTATGGGCTGATTGACCAGCCTTATATTGGTGAGCGGTTTGAGGGTGGGCTTGGTCGCGCAGAGGTCAATGGGCCGATGGGGCGGCGCATGTTGAAGACACGGGCGGCGCGGCCGTTGTCGGAGGCGATTTTGTTCTCGACCTTTCCCGAAGTCGGGACGGCGGACGAGGGGGCTGCGTTCCGGCGGGTGGCTCCGAAAGCGAAATTGGTGCGTTATGGCATGGATTGCTATGCGTACGGGTTGATTGCGGCGGGGCAGATTGATCTGGTGATCGAGGCGGGCTTGCAAGCCTATGACGTGCAGGCGCCGATCGCAGTGATCGAAGCGGCGGGTGGGATTGTCACCGATTGGTCGGGGCGGCCTTGTCTGGAGGGCGGACGGGTGTTGGCGGCGGCGAATGCGGAAATTCATGCCGAGGCTTTGGCTTTGCTGAACGGTTAGGCGATTTTTGAGAAAAATCGGGGGGCTGTCTGCCCCCAAGGCACATTGGCACTGCCAATGTGCCCCCCCGAGGATATTCGCGCCAATGTGAAAGCACTTGGCGTTGCGAGCGCCGCTTGCTAGGTTTGGCTTGCGCGAGTCCTTAACTCCCCCTTCTGTCGCGCATTCCCTGATCCACCGAAGGGGGTGGTGTTAAGGGGAAATAATGTCTGAAATTCTGATCAAGAATGCCGATGTCGTGGTGACGATGGATGGCGCGCGCCGCGAGATTGCGGGCGGCGACGTGTTGCTGCGTGGCGGGGTGATTGCGGCGGTGGGGCAGGGGCTTGCGACCACGGGCGTGGTGGTTGAGGCGCGCGGCTGTGTGGTGACGCCGGGCTTGGTCAATACCCATCATCATCTTTATCAGACCCTGACGCGGGCGGTGCCGGGGGGGCAGGATGCGTTGTTGTTCGGCTGGTTGCAGACTTTGTATCCGATCTGGGCAAAGTTTGGGCCGGAGGAGATGTTTGTCTCGGCGCAGGTGGGGCTGGCGGAACTGGCTTTGTCGGGATGTTCTTTGACCTCGGATCATCTTTATTTGTTCCCGAATGGCGCGCGGTTGGATGATACCATCGCGGCGGCGGGCGAGGTTGGCTTGCGGTTTCATCCGACGCGCGGGGCGATGTCTATTGGGGTTTCTGATGGCGGGCTGCCGCCGGATGCATTGGTGGAGCGTGAGGCGGCGATCTTGGAGGATTGCATCCGGGTGGTCGACCGTTTTCACGATTCTCGCGAGGGTTCGATGCTGCGGGTGGGGATTGCGCCGTGTTCGCCGTTCTCCGTCAGCCGCGATCTGATGCGCGAGGCTGCGGTTTTGGCGCGAGATAAGGGCGTGATGTTGCATACCCATCTGGCCGAGAATGATGAGGATATCGCCTATTCGCTGGCGAAGTTTGGCTGTCGTCCGGGGCAATATGCCGAGGATCTGGGTTGGACTGGCGATGATGTCTGGCACGCGCATTGCGTCAAGCTGGATGCGGCTGAGATTGATTTGTTTGCAAGGTCGGGGACGGGGGTGGCGCATTGCCCGTGTTCGAATTGCAGGCTGGGGTCGGGGATTGCTCCGGTAAGGGCAATGCGGGATCGGGGCGTGAAGGTGGGGCTGGGGGTGGATGGCTCCGCCTCAAACGACGCGGGGAATTTGATCTTGGAGGCACGGCAGGCGTTGTTGTTGCAACGGGTATCGCGCGGCGCAGATGCGATGGCGGCGCGCGAGGCGTTGGAGATTGCGACTTTGGGCGGGGCAAAGGTGCTGGGGCGGGGCGATTGTGGGGCGTTGGAGGTTGGCAAGCGGGCGGATATTGCGATCTGGGATGTGTCGGGGATCGAGGCTGCGGGGTCTTGGGATCCGGTGGCGAGCTTGATTCTCTGTGGGCCAAGCCGCGTGCGCGATTTGTTTGTCGAGGGGCGCGCGGTGGTGCGGGATGGGCAGATGGCCACGATTGATCTGCCCCGCGTTATTGAGCGGCAGAACCAGCTGGCGCGGCGGTTGATCTGAAAAACGCTGCTTGATCTGAAATCTGTTTACAGGTCGGGGTGGTTCCGCTATCCACCCCAGCATGATCACTCGGACCGCCCTTATTGCCCGTCCCCGACGCCTGCGCTGAAAAGCGCAGACGATTGATCCGCTTTGGCCCGGCGAAATGGGCCTTCCCTCGTTGACTTACCCCACAGTCCTTGGCTACGCCTAGGCTTTCCCGTGAAAGGCCCCGCCTATGATCACCGCAGTTTTGCCGACCTATAACCGCGCTCCGATGGCTTTTGTCAAAGGCGAAGGCTCTTGGCTGACGGCTGAGGATGGCAGCCGATATCTGGATTTGGGCGCAGGCATTGCGGTGAATTCCCTGGGTCATGCCAATCCGGCGCTGGTGGCGACACTCACCGAACAGGCGGCGCAGTTGTGGCATGTCTCGAACCTCTACCGCATCCCGCAGCAGGAAAAGCTGGCGGCGCTGCTGGTCGACAAGACTTTCGCCGATACGGTGTTCTTTACCAATTCCGGCACTGAAGCCTGCGAATTGGCGGTGAAAATGGCGCGGAAATATCACTATGACAATGATATGGCCGACCGGGTTGAGATCATCGCTTTCGAAGGCGCGTTCCATGGCCGCTCGACGGCTGCGATTGCGGCGGCGGGATCCGAGAAGATGGTCAAGGGTTTTGGTCCGCTGATGCCGGGGTTCAGCCAGCTGAAATGGGGCGATGAAGATGCGGTTCGCGCCGCAATCACCACGCGGACCTGTGCGGTGATCATCGAGCCAGTGCAGGGTGAGGGCGGCATCCGGGTGGCCTCGGACGCTTTCCTGCAGAGCTTGCGCGATCTGTGCGATGAAACCGGCACGTTGCTGATTTTCGACGAGGTGCAATGTGGCGTGGGTCGGACCGGCAAGCTGTTCGCGCATGAATGGGCCGGGGTGACGCCTGACATTATGATGGTCGCCAAGGGCATCGGCGGCGGCTTTCCTTTGGGTGCGGTTTTGGCCACTGAAAACGCCGCATCTGGCATGGTGGCGGGGACGCATGGCTCGACCTATGGCGGCAATCCATTGGGGTGTGCGGTGGGTGCCAAGGTGATGGAGATCGTGGCGGAGGATGCATTTCTTGACGATGTGTCGCGCAAAGCGGCGCAGTTCCGGCAGGGGCTGGAAGGCTTGGTGGACTCGCATCCGACGGTGTTTGAAGCCGTGCGCGGGCAGGGGCTGATCCTGGGGTTGAAGTGCAAGGCGCTGAATTCTGATGTGGTTAAGGCGGCTTATGCGGAACATCTGCTGACCGTGCCTGCGGCGGATAATGTGCTGCGGTTGCTGCCTGCGTTGAACATTGCGGAAGCCGATATCACCGAAGCGCTTGCACGGCTGGACCGCACGGCACTCCGGGTTGAGGCGGCCTGATGTATCTGGCTCACCCCAGCGCGGAAGCTGCCCATTGTGCGTCCCGACGAGTATTTGGCTGACCCTTTGGTCATCCTCTGTGCTCAAATATCCTACGGGGGTTTGGGGGTGTAAAACCCACAATCTTCGGCCAACAAGAGACGCGATATGAAACACTTCCTTGATATCCACAAAACTGATGCCAGCGATCTGCGGGCGATGATCAACTCGGCGCTGGCCATGAAGCTGGCGCGCAACAACCGCCCCAAGGGCACGCCGGATGATGACCAGCCCCTCGCGGGACGGATGGTGGCGCTGATTTTTGAGAAACCCTCGACGCGGACGCGGGTGTCGTTTGATGTCGGTGTGCGGCAGCTCGGCGGGCAGACTATGGTGCTGTCGGGCAAGGAGATGCAGCTGGGCCATGGTGAGACGATTGCGGATACCGCCCGCGTTCTCAGCCGCTATGTTGACCTCATTATGATCCGCACCTTTGAGGAAGCGACTCTGCTGGAGATGGCCGAACACGCGACGGTGCCGGTGATCAACGGGCTAACCAACCGCACGCATCCCTGTCAGATCATGGCGGATGTGATGACCTATGAAGAACATCGCGGCCCGATTGCGGGGAAGAAGGTGGTCTGGGCCGGCGATGGCAACAACGTCTGCGGCTCGTTCCTGCACGCGGCGGGGCAGTTTGGTTTTGATTTCACTTTCACCGGGCCTGAAACCTTGGAGCCGGAGGGGAAGTTCATCGGCTTCGCCCGCGAAAAGGGCAGCCGGGTCACGATTGAGCGGGATCCGGCGAAGGCGGTGGCGGGGGCGGATTTGGTGGTGACGGACACTTGGGTGTCGATGCACGACCCGGAGTCGGCCAAGGAACGCAGGCATAATCAGTTGCGACCGTATCAGGTCAATGAGGCGTTGATGAGCCGGGCCAAGCCGGATGCTTTGTTCATGCATTGCTTGCCTGCGCACCGCAATGATGAGGCCACCAGCGCGGTGATGGATGGGCCGCATTCGGTGATTTTTGATGAGGCGGAAAATCGGCTGCACGCGCAAAAGGCTGTGATGCGGTGGTGTTTGGGGGTTTAGGGCTTTTCGTGTCCACGCGTGGACACGGGCGGCACTTTATTTAAATCAATGGCTTATCCAGTGCGGATTAAGGGTTTGTTAACCCGCGCTGGTTTTGATCGGGGCGATTGCGCCCTTGCATCTTCGGAGTTTGTGCGGCCATCTGGGGCTCAGCACACATCGCCTGAAAGGCCGCTCCCATGCAAAATCCGGTTCCGTTCTTCACCCATTCGCTGACCGCTTTGTCGAAGATCCTCGATAAGGCCGAGGCTTTTGCGGAAGCCCGCAAGATCAAGCCGGAAGTGATCCCGCAACTGCGGCTGATCGCCGATATGTTGCCGTTGTGGCGGCAGGTGACGATTGCGTGTGACCATGCCAAGGGCGCCTCGGCGCGGCTGGCCGGCCTTGAGGTTCCCAGCTTTGCCGATACCGAAACCACGCTGGCCGAGCTGAAAGACCGCATCGCCAAAACCATCGCTTTTATCGCCACCATCCCAGCGGATGCGTTTGACGGGGCCGAGGCGCGCACCATTGCGGTCAAGGCTGGCCCGCGCGAGTTGACGTTCCCGGCGGCGCAGTATTATCACGGCTATGCGGTGCCGAATTTCTTCTTCCACATGTCGACCTGCTATAACATCCTGCGCGCCAATGGTGTTGAGGTGGGCAAGACCGATTTTCTGGGGGCATAAATGGCAACGGCTTTGCTGGTGATTGACGTGCAGATGGCCTTTGTCGAACGGCAGGCCAAGGGGTTTGTCTGGGGCAATCCGGGCGCGGGCACCAGCATTGCCACTTTGCTGAAAGCGTTTCGCGCCAAGGGTTTGCCGGTGATCCATGTGCATCACAACGACCCGCATCCGGGCGATAGCTTTCATGTGGATCAACCGGGATCGGCGGTGCAGCCGGTGGCTGCTCCGCTGCCCGGTGAGGCTGTGTTCATCAAGCACGGATCATCCAGTTTTATTGGCACCGGGCTGGGCGATCATCTGACCGCCGAAGGCATCACCGGGTTGGTGATCGTGGGGGGTGCTGCGAATTACTGTGTGGAAAGCACCGCCCGGATGGCGGGCAATTTGGGCTATGCCGCGACCGTGGTGGGCGATGCTTTGATCAACTTTCGTCAGCTTTTGCGCGATGGGCGTGAGATGGCTGCGGGCGATGTGCTGGCGCTGACTTTGGCCAATCTGGATGGCGAGTTCGCGCGTATCGCAAGCGCGAATGAGATTTTGACGCAAGTGGCAAGCTGATCAACCGCTGAAACCGTCAGCGCGGTTTCAGCGCGTCGGCGGCGGCGGTGCGGCGGGCAAGGGCGCTGACGATCAGCACCACCACCGCAAGCGCTGCGTAGGTGGCGCGAAAGCCGATGTGATCGGCGACAAAGCCGATGCTGGACGGGGCCACCAGAATGCCGACATAGCCGACCATGGTGACGGTGGAAATTGCCGCCCCTGCGGCCATGCCGGGGTGATTGCCTGCGGCGGAAAACAGGATCGGCACCATATTGGCCACGCCCAACCCCGCGAAGGTAAAGCTGGCGATGGCTGTGATGTCATTCGGCGCGAGTGCCCCGCCCATCAGGCCAGCGGCCGAGACAAGCCCCGAAATTTGCAAGGTTTTGACCGCGCCGAAGCGGTTGCGCAACTTGTCGCCAGCAAAGCGCATCACTGCCATGGCGCCTGCAAATCCGGCAAAGCCAAGGCCCGCGCGGAACAGATCAGAGCCTAGTTCGCGGCCCAGATAGATCGCGGCCCAATCCAGCACCGCGCCTTCGGGAACCATGCAGATCAACGCCATGAAGCCCAACACCCAAAGTGACGCGTCGCGCGGCAGCAGGACGTGCGGCACGGGTTTTCCGGCACTGGGATGCGGCGCATCTGCGATCAGATTGGGGCCTGCCAGCAGCACCGTGAACAGGGCGATGCTGGCGACGGTCAGGGCTTGGATTTCAGCACCCCACTGCGCGATGACATAGCTGCCGCCAAGACCGCCGACAAAGCCGCCAAGGCTCCAGAAGCCATGGCTGGAGGACATGATGGCGCGACCGATTCGGCGTTCGACCTCGACCGCATTGGCGTTCATCGCCACATCCATCGAGCCGAGCGCCGCGCCCATCAGCGCCATCGCCGGAGTCAGCAGCCAGAGGTTTGGCGCGAGCACCACCAACGGCAGCGTGGGGGCGGCGGCAAGACCGAAGCCGCGGGCGATGCGGCGCGATCCATGGCTTTGGATCAGGCGACCGGTGAACAGCATGGCCCCGACAGCACCAATGCCGAGCGCGAGGATCAGCAGGCCAAGGGTGGTGGCGCTGATGTGGTGGCGAGTCAGAAGCAGCGGGATTTGCGGCGCCCATGCGCCCATGACGAAACCGTTGGTGGCGAACATTGCTGCCACTGGCCTGCGTCCGGATTGTGTGTGCTGCATCTGAGGCCTCCCGTTAGCGCTGACAGGCTTAGGGTTTGGCGGCGGGAAGGGAAAGGGGCGGGTGCGGCTTTTGTTGCGGCTGTTTTAGGAAGGGGCCGTAAAGCGCCATTCGGTGATTTGGGTCAGGGTTTCGCCCGGCGCCAAGGTGATGGCGGGGAAGCCGGGTTTGTTGGGGGCATCGGGCCAGCCCTGCGCTTCGATGGCGAGGCCTTTGTACTGGTCGTGGCGGCAGTCGTAGATTTGGATGCCGGGTTCGGTGGTGGCGACGGTCATTTGCAGGTTAGAGCGGCCGGTAAGGGTGAGTACATCGCGCAGCGGTTGTTGGGATCGGCTGAGACAAAAGCAATTATCGAGGTCGGGGGATTGGGGGGAGATGGGCTTTAGAGTGCGGAAATCGAACATATCGGCGGCGGGGCGGATTTCTCCGGTCGGGATGAATTCGGGCGTGGCGGGCAGGTAGTGGTCGGCCTTGATCTGCAGGCTGTGGCCTGCGAAATCGGTTGTGCCGTCGAGGTTCCAATAGCTGTGGTTGGTGGCGTTCAGGATGGTGTCGGCATCGGTCGTTGTGGTGATGGTCAGGCGCAGGGTGGCGGGGGCGAAGGCTTGGAACAGGGCGGTGATGCGGCGATTGCCGGGGAAGCCGCCTTCGTTGTGCGGCAGGGTCAGGGCGAGAAGGCACTCGGTTTCTGATTGGCGCAGGATGTCCCAGACCTTCAGATGCGTGCCTACATCGCCGGAATGCAGCGTGTGCTGGCCGTTGAAATTGACTTGGAAGTGCAGGGTTTCGTCGTGAAGGGGGGCTTGCGCATTGGTCAGACGGTTGACCACGGGGGCGATGATCGAGCCGTGGTAGCGCAAGGTCCCCTCGTAATCGGCGAGGGTGTTGGAGCCTAGGGTGAGATCATGGGGGATGCCTTTGAGGCGGACGGATTGGATCACAGCGCCCCAAGTCAGGATTGCGACGCTGAGATCGCCTGCGGTGAGGGTGATTTTCTCGACCGCTTCGCCCGTCGCTGTCGTGCCGAAATGTGCCATGTTGCCTCCGCTTGCTGCGGCGATGAAGCTTTATCGCCGCAGAGAGGTCAAGCGGGTTTGGTGGCGTTAGAGCGCTTTAGCCGTTCAGGCAATCGGTCAGGGTATTGGCGATGCTGCGCATCAGGCTGTCGTAGGCATCGGGGCCGAAGGGCAGCGAGGAGCCGACCGGATCGAGGGCTGCGCCAAGTTTGGTGGCGGTGCCTTGCATCAGTTGCGTCAGCATCGCGGGGTCGTGCTGCACCTCGGGGAAGGCGCAGGTGTAGGCCCCGGATTTCAGCTCGGCTTGCAGCTCGGTCAGCTTGGCAGCACCGGGGGTGGTGGCATCCCCCAGCGCGAGCGAGCCGTGATGGGCAAGACCATAGTGGGCGGCGAAATAGCCGTAGGCGGCGTGGAAGGTGACGAAGTTTTTGTCTTTGATCGGGGCAAGCTGGGCGGTGATCTCGGCATCCATGGCGGCAATGCGGGTCTTGGTGGCCGCGGCATTGGCGGCGTAGGTGGCGGCGTTTTCGGGATCAAGCGTGCTGAGGTCGGCGGCGATCAGATCGGCCCAGATCGCGGCGTTGGCGGGGTTCATCCAAGCATGGGGGTCGGTGCCGTCATGGGCGTGTTCGGCGTGATCCGCCTCGGCGGCATGATCCGCATGATCCGCCTCGGCCGCATGATCTTCTTCCTCCTCGCCCTGACCTGCGGGATAGGCTTGGGTTTGGGTTTCTTTCGCATCCAACAGCGCCAAGGATACCGCCTTGCTGTCCACCATCGCGCGGTCAAGCCATGGCGTCAGCTCTGGGCCGATCCAGATCACCGTATCGGCGTCAGCGATGCTTTGCATCTGGCTGGGGCGGAGTTGGAAATCATGCTCATCCGCGCCTTTTTCCAGCAGCAAGACCGGGGTGCCGAGGTCACCCATCACTTGCGCGACAAGGGCATGAACAGGGGGGATGTCGGTGACAACTTTAGGGACTTCGGCGAGGGCGGCGCAGGGCAGGCTGGCAAGGGCGAAGGATATGATATAACGCATCGGTAAGGCCTTTTGTTTGGCGACGAGGGGCGGTATGATTGTTATAGTATAACATGTCAAGAGGGTCGCATGGCGCATACTCATTCTGACTCTTGCCCCGGCTGCGAAGTGCCGGATCTGGCCTTTGCGGCGCATGACCATGCGCATTGCAGCGCGGATGCATTGAGCCGGGCCGAGGCTTTGGTGGCGGAGAAGGGGCTGCGCTTGACTCCGGTGCGCCGTAGGGTGTTGGAGATTTTGCTGGAGGAGCATCGCGCGCTGGGGGCCTATGATGTGCTGACCCGGCTGGCCGCCGAGGGCTTTGGCAATCAGCCGCCCGTGGCGTACCGCGCATTGGATTTCCTTGAGGAACAGGGGCTTGCCCACCGTATCCGCCGCCTGAACGCCTTCACCGCCTGTATGCATCCGGGTGAGGCACATGCGCCTGCTTTCCTGATTTGTCGCGGCTGCAATGTGGTGGCTGAAGCGCCCGCAGCGCCCGTTATGGCGGCGTTGCAGGTGGCGGCAGGGCAAAGCGGCTTTGTGATTGAACGCTCCACCATCGAGGCGCTTGGCCTGTGTCCAAGCTGTCAGGTGGCGGCATGAGCCTGCTTGCGGCGCATGGGGTCACGGTGCGGTTTGGTGGTGAACCGGTGCTGTCGGATGTGTCTTTGGCGATTGAGCCGGGCGAGATCGTGACGATTCTGGGGCCGAATGGCTCGGGCAAATCGACGCTTTTGCGGGCTTTGTTGGGGATTTTGCCGTTATCGGCGGGGTCGGTGAGCCGTGCTGAGGGGTTACGGCTGGGCTATGTGCCACAGAAGTTGAGTATTGATCGTTCAATGCCGATGACGGTGCGGCGGTTTTTATCGCTGCCGGTGCGGGTGGGCGATGCTGAGGCTACCGCTGCGCTGGCGCGGGTGGGATTGCCGGGGTTAGAGGCGCGGCAGATGGCGGGGCTGTCGGGCGGGCAGTTTCAGCGGGTTTTGCTGGCGCGGGCGTTGTTGTCGGCGCCGCAGTTGCTGATTTTGGACGAACCGACCCAAGGCTTGGATCAACCCGGTGAGGCCGGGTTTTATCGGCTGATTGAGGAGGTGCGGCGGGAAACCGGGGCGGCGATCTTGATGGTCAGTCACGATCTGCATGTGGTGATGGCGGCGTCGGATCGGGTGATTTGTCTGAACGGGCATATCTGCTGTCAGGGCTCGCCTGTGGTGGTGTCAAACGCGCCGGAATATCGGGCGTTGTTCGGGCTGGGCTCGCAGGGGGCGCTGGCGCTTTATCAGCATCAGCACGACCACAGCCACGAGCCGGATTTGGTCGACGCGCATGGCCGCGCGCCGTCTGACCCGCATCATGGACACAATCATGCTTGATAACCTGTTGGGGCTAGACGATTTTCTGATGCGGGCGGTTTTGGCGGGGCTCGGGTTGGCCTTGGCGACCGGGCCTTTAGGGTCGTTCGTGGTCTGGCGGCGGATGGCGTATTTTGGCGATGCCACCAGCCATGCGGCGATATTGGGCGTGGCTTTGGCGCTGGCTTTGCATCTGCCGATTGGGGTTGGCACGCTGATCGTGGCGCTGACGATGGCGGGGACGGTTTCGACCTTGGCGGCGCGGGGTTGGGCGATGGATACCACTTTGGGGGTGCTGGCGCATTCAGCTTTGGCGTTTGGTTTGGTGGCGATTTCCTATGTGCCGGGGGTGCGGGCGGATTTGTCGACTTATCTGTTCGGCGATATTCTGGCGGTCTCAAAAGCCGATCTGGGGTTCATTTGGGCTGGGTCTTTGCTGGTGGTGGCGCTGTTGGTCTGGCGTTGGCAGGCGCTGTTGACGGCGACGTTGAATGAGGATCTCGCCCATGCCTCGGGGCTGAACCCGGACCGCGAGCGGTTGGTTTTGACGCTGGCTTTGGCGCTGGTGGTAGCGGTGGCGCTGAAGATCGTGGGGGCGCTTTTGATCGCGGCGATGCTGATCATTCCGGCGGCGGCGGCGCGGGGCTTGGCGCGGACACCGGAAAGCATGGCGCTTTATGCTGCGGGGTTTGGCGCGCTGGCCTGCTTGATCGGGCTGCGGCTGTCGTTGTGGCAAGATACGCCTGCGGGGCCGTCGATTGTCTCGGCGGCGGCGGTGATTTTCGCGCTGGTGGCGGTGTTTGGGCGCATGCGGCGGGGGTGAAGGGTTTGGCAGATTTGGCGTAGACAAATCTGCCCGCGTCTGCCTGCCCCCGGCAGGCGCGTTTCCGCGCCAGCCCAGTCAGGCGCGGGCAGATTGGCAAGCTTGGTTTGCGGCACGACGCCGCTTGCGCAACGGCCTTGGCCTTATGCGCAATGAAACCGATGAACCTTCCACTGGAAGGTCCATCAGGCGGTTTCAAAGGTGGTGGCGATGCCGTTTTTTGACACCTATGTCGTTTTTATCCGTCATGTGTCGGCTGGCCTTGCCCGCGCGGGGAGGCTTGCGGCACATATGGGTGCAAATCCCATTCGGAGAGACTCGATGAAGACTCATGTCAAAGCGCTGGTTGTTGGCGGTGGTGCGGTTGGTAATGGCATTGCCTATCATTTGGCCAAGGCCGGATGGGATACCATGCTGGTGGAGCGCGACGAGCTGACCAGTGGCTCGACCTGGCACGCGGCGGGGCTGCTGCCTTTGTTCAACATGGGTTATGCGACCACGCATATTCACAAGTATTCGGTGGATTTCTACAAGTCGCTGGAGGCTGAAACCGGGCTGAACGCAGGGTTCGCGGTGGTTGGCAACCTTCGGATGGCGCAGCATCAGGAACGGATGGATGAGTATATGCTCTATTCATCGGTGGCGGAAACTGCGGGAGTTTACCATGAATTCCTGACCCCGGCGCAGATGAAAGAGCGTTGGCCACTGCTGCGCACCGACGATCTGGTCGGCGCTTTGTATCACCCGCAGGACGGCTATATTAACCCGGCAGATGTGACCCAAGCGATGGCCAAGGGCGCGCGTCAGCATGGCGTGACGATCGAGCGCAAGGTGCAGGTCGATGGCTATAAGTGGACCGGCAGCGAGTGGATCGTGTCCTGCACGCGGATGGTCGAGCAGGGCGGCAATTTGGTCGCCTCGGACGATAAGTTTGAAATCCGGGCTGAACATGTGGTGACGGCCACCGGCAACCACGCGCAGCGCACCGCGCGGCTGCTCGGCGTGAAGATCCCGGCGATTCCGGTGGAGCATCAGTTCATCGTGACTGAACCCGATCCGATGCTGGTCGAATACCGTAAGAACAACCCGGAGCATCCCGTTCTGCGCGATGCCGATGCGAAATGGTATGTGCGGGAAGAACGCGGTGGCTGGATCCTTGGACCTTACGAAAAGGGTGCCCCGGCGCGGTTTGAATATTCGGTGCCCGACAGCTTCCGCGCCGATCTGTTCCCGCTGGACCTAGAGCGGATCGAGGCGGAATATATGGCGATGATCCACCGCTTGCCGTCGTCGGAAGTGGTTGGTCTGAAAGACGATTTCAACGGCCCGATCTGCTACACGCCCGACGGCAACCCGCTGGTTGGCCCGGTTCCGGGCTTGCGGAATATGTGGATTGCCGAAGGCTTCTCGTTTGGCATCACGGCGGCGGGCGGCACCGGCTATTACCTCGCGCAGATGATGGTGAATGGGGAGGCCGAGATCGACATGGCCTCGCTGGATCCGCGCCGCTATGGCAGCTGGATCACCACAGAATATGCCGCGCGCAAGAATGAGGAATGCTACGATCACGTCTTCATCTTGCACCACCCTGATGAGGAGCGTGAAGCGGCGCGTCCGCTGCGGACGGCCCCGGTCTATGACCGCCAAAAGGCTTTGGGTGCGCAGTTTGGTCAGGTGAATGGCTGGGAACGCCCGATCTATTATGGGCCGCTGAACGCGCCGGAAGATTTCGATCACAAATCGCGCTCTTTCCGTCGTGGCGGCTGGTGGCAATATGCGGTCGATGAGGCCAAGGCCATTCGCGAAACTGCGGGTCTGATTGATGCGACGGCGTTCACCAAGCATGTGGTCAAAGGACCGGGGGCGACGGCGTTTCTGGATTGGTTCACCTGCAATGCTTTGCCGAAAGTGGGCCGGATCAACCTGACTTATGCGCTGACGCCTGCGGGCACCACGCGGACGGAATACACCATCGTGCGCAATGGCGAGGATGATTACTATTTGGTGAGCGCGGGGGCTTGGACGGCTTACGATGCCGATTACCTGCGCAAATGCGCCGTGGATAAAGCGCCGGAGTTTGGTTATATCGAGATCCATGATGTCACCACCCAGTGGGGCGTGTTTGCGATTGCGGGGCCGAATGCGCGCAAAATTCTGGCCGAGGTGATCAAGGACGAATTCCCCGAAACGGCGCTGTCGAACAAGCGCTTCCCGTGGTTGTCGGCGCGGCGGATTGAATTGGGGATGTGCCCGGTGAATGCGATCCGGGTGGCATATACGGGAGAACTCGGTTGGGAATTGCACCATCCGATCGAGATGCAGCGCTACCTTTGGGATTTGTTGCTGAAGGCGGGCGAAAAGCACGGGCTGAAGCTGGTCGGCGCGCGGGCGCAGAACTGGCTGCGGCAAGAGAAATCCTATCGTGCGTTCGGCAATGAATTGGGCCGGGATGCGACACCGTTGGAGGCGGCTTTGGATCGGTTTGTTGATCTGAAGAAGGATTTCCAGGGCAAGCAGGCGATGCTGGATGTGGGTATCCGCTCGAAATGCTGCACGCTGCTGATCGACGGGCCGAGCGATACCGATCCTTGGGGTAAAGAGGCGTTGCTACTGGACGGCGTGAAGATTGGCCGTCTGACCTCGGGCGGTTATTCGGTGGCGTTTGGCAAGCAGATCGGGATGGGCTATGTGCGGCCTGATCTGGCGGAAGTGGGCACCAAGCTGAAGGTTCGGATGAACCGGGAATTGTGGGATTGTGTGGTGGTTGAGGATAGCCCGTTTGATCCGAGCAACGCGCGCATTCGGGTGGATGGCTGAGTGTCCACGCGTGGACGTTTAACTAATTCTTTGTAGATCAAAGGCTTGGGTTTTTTCGTTTACGAATTTTTAAGGTTTGAGGGCGGTGGGAGTGATCCTGCCGCCCTTGGTTTTTGGGGCTGGTCGCCGGGGTTTCACACCCCCGCTACGAAGTTTCTTCGCTACTTCGTAGCAAACTTCTACGCACCCGTGGGATATTTAGGCCAATGTGAAATTGGGGTGTGGTGCTTTGGGGTGGCGGGGAAAATTTTAGTCAAACTGTTGGGGTTTGAGCGGGTGCTGCTTGGGTGGCACTTAGTTTGAAGCGAGTTATTAGGCAGGGTCTTCCCGCGCGCCCTCCAGCACAATGTCCAACTCGCCATCGGGCAGGGCGCGTTGTAGGTGCAGCGCTTGCTTGATGGGCGCGGTGAGCCACAGGCGACATTCTTCGGGGCGCAGCAGGATGACTGGCATTGCCTTGGGGTGAATACGTGCGACCTCGCGGTTTGGCGCACAGGTGAGGAAAGCGAAGGCGTCTACCGTGACCTCGCCCTCTTTCAGCTTGCGCGTTGAAGTCCACTCGGTGCGGATGCCGTGTAGAAACTGCGGCGGCGTGGGCAAGCCCCAGCGGGCCATAGACAGCTGCCAACCGCCAGCGGGGGCGGGGCGCAGGATGGGCGCGGGGTAGTCCGGGTAGATGCCGGGCATGGCGGGCAGGTTGCCCGTCATATCCGCGATCACGTCATCGTCTTCGGGGATCTCGTTGCAGGCATGACGTATCTCGTCTTGGCTTTTGGTCTGCGAGTAGAGATTGCACATCTGTGTTGCCCGGAATTAGAAGGCGTCACGGTGGAAAGACTTTGGCAGCTTGTCCAGTGGTGGATGTGCTTTTTCGACTGAGACCGGGATTACTCGGCAGCGATCCTTGTATCTGTGACGATCAGTGCGCAGGTGGCGCAGGCTTTCGGGCCGGTTTGGGCGAACCAGCGGCAAGTGGCGCGGATGGTGCAGGGCGGCAGTTCTGGTTGCACTGGGGCTTGCAGGGCTTGCAGGGCGCGGTCGATCACGCCGCAGCGGCTGCCTGTCCACTGCGAACAGCCAGAGGTTTGGCAGGTGCCTGTAAAGCGCATCCGGGCTTCGGGCGGGCCTGCGGCTTTCGCAGCGTTCAGGAAATCTGCATCCACCGTGATCGGGGTGCGCAGATTGTGGATTTTTCCGTCCGGGCCCAGCACACCCAACAGACCAGCGCCCGGTGTGGCGGGAGCGCTGGGGCAGGCGTAGCTGGCGCGGGCGGTGGGGGGATCACCGCCCGCGACACTCATGATGCGGCCCGTGCGGTGACAAAGGCGCGGTTGAGTTGCTTTTCCGCGTCAAACAGCATGTCAAAATCATGCCGGGCGACGAGGCCCCACCAATCGCGGGGGAATTTGGTCACGAAGGGTTGGTCGTAGCGGATACCAGCCAAATGGCCCAGCACCAGCTTTTGCATGTCGCCACTGATGGCGGCCTGCGTTTCTTTCGACAGGGCAATATCGCCCAGATCAACCACAAAACGGGTCATACGAGCCTCCTGAAAAACGGGATGCGCTTGAAATATGCGGCGCAGGGTCAGGGTAGCGCGGAATCGCCTTTAAGGCGAGTCATTGGCAGGTATGGAATTCCGTAGGGTGTTAGCGTTGGTTGGCGGCCAGCCATGCACTCCAATCGCGGGCGTTTCCTGCGAAGGCGTTCAGATCGACTTTGCCAGCGATGCCGGGGACTTGGCCGGTGCCGCTGTATTGCCAGAACGTCCAGCTTTGGCCTGCGTAAAGGTCGCGGGGATGGGCTGCGACCGAGCGTAGCCAAAAATCCGCGCCTTGCAGTTTCCACATCTGGTTGTCTTCGAAAAAGTCGATGGCGGTGTAGACGATGGGGCGTTGGCCGTAATGCGATTGCAGGGCGCGGATGAAGATTTGAGCCTCGGACCGTATGTGTTCGGGGCTGTTGCGGATGCGGCAGGTTGGCGAGGTTGGCGTCCATTCCATATCCAGTACCGGGGGCAATGCGCCGGGGGTGCGGGGGACATGGGCGATGAACCAGCGCGCCTGCTCGATAGCGGGGCGGCAGTGGTAGAAGAAATGATAGGCGCCGCGCGGGACGCCTGCGCGGGCCGCGCCGCGCCAGTGTTGATCGAACAGCGGGTCGGCTTGGTCGCCGCCTTCGGTGGCCTTGATGAAGGCAAAGCTGACGCCATTGGCTTGCGCGGTTTGCCAATCCACCGCAGTTTGGAACTTTGACACGTCAATGCCGTGGATGCGGTGGCTTTGTGGCGCGACGGAGCCGAAATCTTGCGGATGGGCGTCGCCGAAATTGGCGCGCTGCGGGGTGGCGGTGTGCGAGGCGGTGGATTCGTGGGTTTCGCGTGTGCGGCCCCCGCAGGCGGCGAGGGTGAGGATCAGGGCGAGGGTGAGGGCGTGGCGCATTGGGGCAAAATGCCAGAGCGCGCGGGGTTTGTCAGTGGGGGAAATTCGGCGGTCGGCGGGATTCCCCGGCGGTTTTGAGGGCAACAAGACCAACGCCGCCCCGGCGTAGGCCGGGGCCTCATGGGGTGTGCAATGGTGTCGAGGCCCCGGATCAGGTCCGGGGCGGCGTGGTGTTGGTGTCAGCCGAAGCGGGCGGGCGACAGCGCTGCGATCAGGCTGGCACTGGCGCTGGGCGGGGTGGAGGTGATCAGATCGGCTGCGAGTTGGCTGGCGGCGGGGCTGGATTGGAAGCCGTAGCCGCCTTGGCCTGCCAGCCAGAAGAATGTGGGATCGGCTGCGTCGGGGCCGATCACCAGCACGCGGTCGGGGGAAAAGGTGCGCAGGCCCGCCCAGTTCGACAGCAGTTTGGTCACGGGTTCGGTGACGAATTCTTCGTAACGGGCGAGGCCCTCGGCCAGCACCATATCGTCGGCCCAAGCGTCGTGCGGGTCCATCGGGTGTTCTTCGGCGGGGGAGACGATCAGCGCGCCTGCGTCGGGTTTGGCATACCAAGTCTCGCCACAGCCAAACATCATCGGCCAGTGGGTCACATCATGGCCGCCGGGGGCGGGGATGCGGGCCATCGAGCGGCGGTTGGGTTGGAAGCCGAGGGGTTTGATGCCTGCCATTTGGGCGGTTTGGTCGACCCATGCGCCGGAGGCGTTGATCAGGATTTTGCCTTCGTAATCGCCGGTCGCCGTGGTGACGCGCCAGCCTGTTGCGGTTTTGGTGATGGCGGTGGCGCGGGCGTTGAGGTGGAACTCGGCGCCGTTGGCTTTGGCTTCGCGGGCGAAGTTTTGCAGCAAGAGGTCGGTGTCGATGTCCCATGCGTGGCTGGCCAAGGCGGCGCGACTGACGGTTGCGGGGTTGAGGATCGGGACGATGGCGCGGGCTTGCTCGAAGGGAATTTCCGGCAGCTGCATGTCGGCGATGTCATGCTCGAAGGTTTTGTCTTCGCCGGGGCGACCCAGAATCATGATGCCACGTGGGGAAAGCACGTTGGGTTGCGCGCGGAAGAAGTCACCTGAGGCGATGGAAAGTTCAACGACGGGGGCGAGACCGTAGCGGGGTTCATAGAGGGCGGCGGAGCGGCCTGAGGCGTGGTGAGCGAGGTTGGATTCGGCTTCCAGCAGGGTGACTTTGCCGTGGTGAGACAGGCGGGCGGCGGCGGAGGTGCCTGCGATGCCGCCGCCGATGATCAGGAAATCTGTGTGCATTTTTGCCCCCGTGGTTTTGCGCGATTGGTTGGTATTGGGGGGCGGAATGCAAGGGGGGAGGGGTGATTTTTTGATCATAAGGTGTGTGTTTGGGGCTGATGCCGGGGGTTTCACACCCCCGGACCCCCGTGGGATATTTAGGAACAGATGAAAAATTTTTGATAAAACTTAGAGAGTTTTCAGGGTGTCGACGCGGGATCAGCCGCGTCTTGCGGCGTCGATTTTGGCGACGTCGATCTTTTGCATCGTCATCATCGCGGCGAAAGCGCGTGCGGCCTCTGCTCCGCCTGCGGCCATGGCCTCGGTCAGGGTGCGCGGGGTGATTTGCCAGTTGATGCCCCATTTGTCGCGGCACCAGCCGCATTCACTGGTTTGGCCACCATTGCCGACAATGGCGTTCCAGTAGCGGTCGGTTTCTTCTTGGTCATCGGTGGCAATCTGCATCGAGAAGGCTTCGGTGTGTTTGAACGCAGGGCCGCCGTTCAGGCCGATGCAGCGCACGCCGCAGACGGTGAAATCGACGGTGAGCACATCGCCCTTTTGGCCTGAGGGATAGTCGCCGGGGGCGTGGAAGACGGCGTTGACGGATGAGTCGGGGAAGAGGCCCGCGTAGAAGTTGGCGGCGGCTTCGGCGTCTTTGTCATACCAGATGCAGATGGTGTTTTTTGCGGCTTTGGCCATCGGGATCGCCTTTCCAGTTTGCATTGAATTCAAGGTAGTTTTTCATCGGATCGAAGCCAAGGCAAGCAAAAGGCCCGCGCTGGCTGCGCGGGCCTGAATTAGTGGCAAGAATTGGCTTAACGGTTCAGATCGACCAGCTTACGACGCGCTTTCGACGCCTTTGACGAACCAGTCGATGGTGGCGAGTTGCTCCAGCGTCATCACCTCACCGGCTTTGACCTTCTCGACGCCGTCCTGATCGAAAATCGGGCCGGTGAAGATGTCATAGCTGCCGTCTTTGTAGCCAGCCTGCACGCCATCCGCGAGGGCCACCACATCGGCAGGCACAGCGGCGTTGTAGGGGGCAATCACCACGGTGCCCTCTTTCATGCCATCCCAGGTGTCGGTCGAGGTCCAGGTGCCGTCAACGAGGGCTTGGGCGCGCTGAACGTAATACGGCCCCCAGATGTCTTCGATCGCTGTCAGATGCGCTGTGGGCGCGAAGGCGGACATATCGGCGCCTTGGCCAAAGCCGAACAGGCCTTTCTGTTCAAGAATTTGCAGCGGGCCGGGGCTGTCGGTGTGGGTGGTGACGATATCGCAGCCGAGGTTGATCAAGGTCTCGGTGGCTGCGGCTTCTTTCGGTGGGTCGAACCAGCTGTCGATCAGCACCAGTTTGACGGTCGCGGCGGGGTTTTGCTTTTGTGCAGCCAAGGCGAAGGCGTTGACGCCCAAGACGACTTCGGGGACTTTGTAGGAACCGAGATAGCCCAAGGTGCCGGATTTCGACATTTTGCCCGCGATGGTGCCGAGGACGGCGCGGCCTTCGTGGAATTTCGAGTTATAGGTCGCGACGTTGTCAGCGCGTTTGAAGCCGGTGCAATGTTCAAACTTCACATCGGGGAATTCGGCTGCGACTGTCAGGGTCTGCTCCATATAGCCATAGGAACAGGTGAAGATCAGCTTGCAGCCTTGGTTGGCCAGATCGCGGATCAGCGGAATGGCCGAGGCGTCTTCGGCGACGTTTTCGACATAGATCGTCTCAACCTTATCGCCTAGGGCTGCGTCGATGGCTTCGCGGCCTTTGTTATGCGCCCAGGTCCAGCCATAGTCGCCGATCGGCCCCAAGAAGATGAAGCCGATCTTGATTTTGTCTTCGGCGCGGGCGGCAGTGCCGACCATGGAAAGCGTGGCAGCAGCGCCCACGGCTTTCATCAGGCTGCGACGGTTGAGTGTCGTCATTTTAGTCTCCCAGTTGGTGTTTTTAGGTAGAAGGTAGAAAGGGTTTACCGAGGCAAGCGGGGGCGGATGCGCCGACATTGCCGCGTGATGAGATCAGGGTCAGCGCGGCGATGGTCATCACATAGGGCATCGCGGCCCAGACTTGTGATGGGATGTCTTGCAGGAAGGGCAGGCTGTTGCCGAACCCGTTGGCTTTGGCGAACAGCTCCAGCCACATCAGGAAGCCGAAGAAATACGCGCCCGCCAGCAGTCGCCCGGTGCGCCATCCGGCGAAGACCACGAGGGCGACGGCGATCCAGCCCCGGCCTGCGGTCATTTTCTCGGCCCACATCGGGGTGATCACCATGCTGAAATAAGCGCCGCCGATGCCTGCCATAGCGCCGCCAAAGGCGATGGCGGCATAGCGGACGCCGGTGACGGAATAGCCGATGGAATGCGCGGAATGGTCGTTTTCACCGACCGCGCGCAGGATCAGGCCGGCGCGGGTGGATTTCAGGAACCAAGCGGTGAGGGGGACCATGGCGAGGGCGAAATAGACCAATGGCGAATAGCCGAACAGCAGTTTCCAGATCGGGTCTTTTGCCAAGGCATCGGGGAAGATCGAGCCGAATTGCGGCACGATGCGCCCGGTGAAGGCGTTGCCGATCAGTGACGACAGGCCCGTGCCGAAGATCGACAAAGCCAGACCTGTGGCGACTTGGTTGGAGTTCAGTTGCAGCACGAGGACGGCGAACAACATAGACGCGATAGCGCCTCCGGCGGCGGCGGAGAGGATACCCAGCCAAGGATTGAAGGTGGCGGCGGTGGCGGCAAAGCCGCAGATTGCCCCCATCAGCATCATGCCCTCGACGCCCAAGTTCAGGACGCCGGATTTCTCGGTGATCAACTCGCCCAAGCCCGCCAGCAAGATCGGGGTGGCGAGGCCGACCACGGTGACGATGGCGGCGATGATGAATTCCGGGCTCATGCGCGGGCTCCTGCGGGTCTGACGATGCGCAGGCGGTAGCGGATCAGGATATCCGAGGCGAGGATGAAGAACAGCATCATGGCTTGGAAGATGCCTGCGGTGGAGTTCGGGATGTGGACTGTGGTTTGCGCGACTTGGCCGCCGACATAGGTGATCGCCAGCACGATGCCCGCGATCAGGCAGCCGATGGGGTGCAGGCGACCCAGGAAGGCGACGATGATGGCGGTGAAGCCGTAGCCAGAGGGGAAGCCGAGGTTGACGGCTTTCAGTGACCCGGTGAATTCGAGTGCGCCAGCAAGGCCCGCCATGCCGCCGCCGATCAGCAGGGCCATCCAGATGGTTTGCTTGGCGTCAAAGCCGCCGTGGCGGGCGGCGTGCGGGGCCGAGCCTACGACGCGGATCTGAAAGCCGAACACCGATTTTGACATCAGGAGCCAGAATACAAACGGCAGGATCACGGCGACGGCGACGCCGAGGTGGACGGTGGTGCCTTGGAACAGGATCGGCAGCGTAAGCTGTTCAGGGAGGGGTGCTGTGGCGGGGAAGTTGCGGCCATTCGGGTCTTGCCACGGGCCGCCGACAAGGTAGCCGAGGACTTGGAAGGACACGTAGGTGAGCATGAGGGAGGACAGGATTTCGTTGACATCCCAGCGGGTTTTCAAGAAGGCCGGGATGGCGGCCCAAGCGGCTCCGCCCAAGATGCCCGCGAGGATCATCAGGATGAGGGTGGCGCTGGGGGCGTCGGGGCCTGCGGCGATGCCGACACCTGCGGCGGCGAGAGCACCCAGAACGTATTGGCCTTCTGCGCCGATGTTCCAGATTTGCGCGCGGTTGCCGATGGACAGACCAAGGGCAATGATGATCAGGGGCGCGGCTTTCACCGCCACGTCTTGCCATTTGTAGCTGGCAAGGATCGGGGTGAGGAAGATGTCGATCACTGCGCGCTCGCCCTGAATGCCGATGGCGTCGAACACGATGACGCCGATCAACATGGTTAACAGGACCGAGGCGATGGGGGTGGCGATCAGCATGAAGGTGCTGGGGGCGGGGCGTTTTTCCAGCTTAAGACGCATGGGCAAGCTCCGCTGTTTCGCTGTGATTTTCGCCGTGGATGCCGCCCATGAGAAGGCCGATTTCCTCGATATTAGCGCCGGGGACCGGGATGGGTTTTGACAGTTTGCCTTCGTTGATCACCGCAAGCGTGTCGCAAAGGGAGAGGAGTTCGTCGAGATCTTGGCTGATCACCACGATGGCGGACCCTGTTGCGGCAAGGTCAACCAGCGCCTGATGGATCGCGGCGGCAGCGCCCGCATCGACGCCCCATGTCGGCTGGCTGACCACCAGAACCTGTGGTTTCTGCATGATCTCGCGGCCCATGATGAACTTTTGCAGGTTGCCGCCGGACAGGCTGTCGGCCATCGCGCCGGGGCCGGTGGCTTTGACCGAGAAGGCGGCGATGACTTCGCCTGCGTAGGTTTTGGCGGATCGGGCGTTGACCATGCCGCCTGACACCATGCCCATGCGGTCGCGCGCGGTGAGGATGGCGTTGTCGGACAGGCTGAAATCGGGCACCGCGGCGTGGCCGTTGCGTTCTTCGGGCACGCTCGCCATGCCAGCAAGGCGACGCTGTTTGGCGGTGAGGGTGGCTATTGGGCGGTTGTCGATCTGAATGGCATTGGGGCTGGTCGAGGGGGTTTCGCCGGACAGCGCCAGCAGCAGGGCGTTCTGGCCGTTGCCTGCAACACCTGCAATGCCAAAGATTTCCCCGGCTTTGACCGAAAAGCTGATGTCTTTCAGCGCCACGTCGAACGGGCCGTCTTTGGCGACGGACAGGCCCTGCACCACCAATTTCGCGGTGCCCAAGGCGCGACCTGCGCTGCGCGTGATGTCTTTCAGGCTGCCGCCGATCATCTTTTCGGCCATTGAACGCGAGGTTTCTACCGCTGGATCGCAAGTATCCACCAGTTTACCGCCACGCAGGATGGTGGCTGTGTCGCACAGGGCTTTGATTTCATGCAGTTTGTGGCTGATGTAGAGGATCGAGCAACCCTCGGATGCCAGTTGCCGCAGCACGACGAAAAGCTGTTCCACCTCTTGCGGGGTTAGCACCGAAGTGGGCTCGTCCATGATCAGCAGGTTGGGGTTGAGCAAGAGGGCGCGGACGATTTCGATGCGTTGACGCTCGCCCACCGAGAGGGTCGAGACGATGCGGTGCGGCTCTAACTTCAGGCCGTATTGCTGCATCACCGACAGAATCTTTGCTTCCAAATCCCGCGCGGGGATTTTCGCATCCATGCCGAGGGCGATGTTTTCCAGCACTGTCATCGCCTCGAACAGCGAGAAATGTTGGAAAACCATGCCGATGCCCAGTTTGCGGGCGGCCTTCGGGTTGGCGATGGTGACGCGCTGGCCGTTCCAAGCGATCGCGCCCGCATCGGGCTGCATGATGCCGTAGATCATCTTCACCAGTGTCGATTTGCCGGCACCATTCTCGCCCAAAAGCGCATGAATTTCGCCGGGTTGCACCGCAAAGCTGACCTGATCATTGGCAAGCACGCCGGGAAACCGTTTGGTGATGCCCGAAAGATCAAGGCGGGGCGGCGTTTGCATCGGGCGATTGGTCCTTAGGGCTGGGGAGTGGTGGCGTAGTGGACACTGTCGGGCGGCGGCGTGGCTATGCGGAATGGGGTTGAAAGACTTTCAAGGTTTTCGTGGGTAATGGCCGTGGTTTTTGTTGAAAGCGGGCGGGTGGAGCGGGTTTTTGGCGGCAGCAGATGCCCGGTTTTTGCGCAGATCGGTTGGGCAACGTTAGACCGGATGGCTTTAAGGTCGCAAGCGTCGCGTCTGGGGTTGGTTGAGAATTGTGACGGCAGAGGTGTAGGATATAATTTATATATATCAATGAACTGTGAGGCGTTTGGCGCGGAAGTCAATCTGGGCGGGTGCGCGGGGTCGCTTGATTATCAGGCAGGGCTAGAAGCAGTTGCGGATTTTTAGGGCAGTTTAGCGGTGAAACTTGGCTTGCTTGGCGAAGGGGAAGGCGCGACTCTGTCGTCAACAGATTGCGCGGAAAAGGGGCAGGTGATGGCGGAATTGGATCATGTGGCGCTGCTGCGGCGGGCGATTGCGGAATCGGAAAAGGCTAAGCAGGCGGGGGTGCATCCGTTTGCCTCGATCTTGGTGGGGCCGGATGGCACCGTGCTGATGGTGCAGCACAACGCCTTCATGCCGGATCACGATATGACAGGCCATGCCGAGCGGGTTTTGATGACGCGGGCCTCGACGACTTTGCCGATGGAATTGCTGCGCGAATGCACGATTTACACTTCGGCTGAACCTTGTGCGATGTGCGCAGGGGCGATCTATTGGACCGGGTTACGCCGCGTTGTCTATGGGATGTCGGAGCATCAGTTGAAAGAGATCACTGGCAATCACCCCGAGAATCCGACGCTGGATCTGCCGTGCCGGGTGGTGTTTGAAGCCGGGCAGCGGGCGGTCGAGGTGATTGGGCCGATGCTGGAGGATGAGGCGGCCTTGGTGCATGTTGGGGTTTGGGGGTAGCGATTTATAAAGGGCATAAATCAGGGGGCTTCCGCCCCCTCGGCTGCGTCTAACCCCCTGAGGATATTTATCAACAGGTGAATGATCAGTAGTCTGGGGCGAAGCCTGAGGCGGGGTCAATTTCGCTCGGGCGACCATCCAGGAACAGTGCGCCTATGCGTGGGGCGGTGCGGGCGATGATTTTACCCGCTTTGATCACCAGCAGTCTGGTGGCTTTCAGGCGCAGAGCCTCGGCGGGGTCGCGGGCTTGCAGCAGGATCAGATCGGCGTTGCGGCCTTTTTCGAGGCCGTAGTTCTCTAAGCCCATGGTTTTGGCGGAGTTGATCGTCAGGGCGTTGAAGATTTTTGTTTTATCCCCAAGGCTGCCCATTTGGGCAGAGTGGATCGCCATATGGCCGACCTCAAGCATGTCGCCGGAGCCCATCGCATACCATGGGTCCATCACGCAATCATGGCCGAATGAGACGTTGATGCCAGCGGCCATCAGTTCTGGCACGCGGGTCATGCCGCGGCGTTTGGGATAGCTGTCGTGGCGGCCCTGCAGCATGATGTTGATCAGCGGGTTGGGGATCACGTTCATCTGGGCTTCGGCGATCAGCGGGATCAGTTTGGAGACGTAGTAATTGTCCATTGAGTGCATGGATGTGAGGTGCGATCCGGCCACGCGACCCTGTAGGCCGTGGCGGATCGTTTCGGCAGCGAGGGTTTCGACGTGGCGGGAATTGGGGTCGTCGGTTTCGTCACAATGCATGTCGACGGGCAGGCCGCGCTCGGCGGCGAGGCGGCAGAGGGCTTCGACAGAGGCTTGCCCCTCGGCCATGGTGCGCTCGAAGTGGGGGATGCCTCCGACGATATCGACGCCCATGTCGAGGGCGCGGGTGAGGGATTGGGCTCCGGTGGCGGTGCGGGTGTAGCCGTCTTGTGGGAAGGCCACGAGTTGCAGATCAATGTAGGGTTTGACGCGGGCTTTGACCTCTAGCATCGCCTCAACGGTGGTGAGTTTGGGGTCAGAGGTGTCAACATGGGTGCGGATCGCCAGCAGGCCTTGGGTGACGGCGAGGTCGCAGTAGCGCAGGGCGCGGGTGACGAGGGCGTCGATTGTGAGGGTGGGGCGGAGTTCACCCCAGAGGGCGATGCCCTCTAGCAGGGTGCCGGAGCGGTTCATTCTTGGCAGGCCGAGCGAGAGGGTCGCATCCATGTGGAAGTGCGGGTCGACGAAGGGGGGGCTGGCGAGGCGGCCTGTGGCGTCGATTTCGGTATGGGCGGTGGCTTGGATATTCGGGGCAATTTCGGCGATTTTATTGCCGCTGATGGCGATGTCTTGGCCTTTGCGGCCATCGGGGAGGTTGGCGCGGCGCACGATCAGATCGAACATGGGGGCCCTTTGAAGGTTTGGCGCAGGGTTGGGGGTTTTCGCTGTGGCGTCAAGCGGTGAGGCTTGGTGTGGTGAGGCTGTGGGCGGCGTACGTGGCGGGGCGCAGCAGGTGGGCGGCTACTCCGATGGCGATGGCGTTTGGGTGTTTGCCAAGGCTGGGCTCGCCGATCGGGCAGGTGATTTTGGCGATGGTTTGCGGGGTATGGCCGATGGATTTTAGGCGGCTCTGGAAGCGTGCCCATTTGGTTTGGGAGCCGATTAGGCCGAGAGATTTGAAGCCGTGCAGCAGCAGCTGGTGGCAGATCTCTAGGTCGAGGGCGTGGGAATAGGTGAGGATGAGGTGCTCGGCGTTTTGCGGGGCAAGGCGAATGGCGTTGGCGGGATCGGAGACGGGGAGGGCGGTGGTGTTTTCCGGGATATGGTCGGGGAAGCGGTTGGGGGCGGTGTCGACCCAAGTGATCTGGAGGTCGGGGAGGGGCGCAAGCGTGTG
The DNA here is from genome assembly GCA_040387915.1 of Pseudomonadota bacterium. Classification (GTDB taxonomy): domain Bacteria; phylum Pseudomonadota; class Alphaproteobacteria; order Rhodobacterales; family Rhodobacteraceae; genus Cypionkella. The sequence continues at coordinate 76,392 of JAZKCV010000017.1, read as the reverse complement.
GACAAGGGCGCGGCCAACGTGGCCAGCGCCCCAGATCCAGATTTGGCGTTGCGGGTGGGCGAGCGGTTCGATCATCCAGCCTTGCAGCAGGTGCGGGCTGGGGATTGTGCCTTGGTTGCGGGCGGTTGCCAGCAGGCGTTTGACGGCGAGGGGCATGGGCTGATCGGTGGTGCGGCGGGCGATCAGGGCGGTGGCTTCGGGCAGGGTTTCTTGCGTGAAAACCTCGGTGAACAGGGTGACGGCACCGCCGCAGCATTGGCCGAGTTTGGGGCCGAGTGCATTGTGGGTGAGGGATTTTGCGTGGGTTTGTAGCATGGCGCGGGCGTGTTCGGTGGCTTGATGCTCTAGGGCTCCGCCGCCGATGGTGCCCGATTGGCCTGTGGCCCAGACCAGCATAGCGGTGCCGGTTTCGCGGGGGGAGGAGCCTTGGTGGGCGGCGATGACCACGCGGGCGGTGGGGCCGTGTTGGGCGACGGTTTGGGTGAGGGTGGCGAGGTCAAACATGGCGTTGGCCTTGCACGGCGTTCAGGATGCGTTCGGGGGTGGCGGGGGCATTGAGGTTTGGGTAGCGGCTGCCGTCGCCGCAGGCCGCGATGGCGTCGGATAGGGCGAGGAAGGCCGAGATGCCGAGGTTGAACGGCGGCTCGCCCACGGCTTTCGATTTGCCGACGGTGTCTTCTCGGTTCGGTTTGTCCCAGAGTTGGACGTTGAAAATGGGGGGGCGGTCCGAGCAGGCGGGGATTTTGTAGGTGCTGGGGGCGTGGGTGGTTAAAGCGCCTTTGGCGTTCCAGACCAGTTCTTCGGTGGTCAGCCAGCCTGCGCCTTGGACGTAAGCGCCTTCGACTTGGCCGATGTCTAAAGCGGGGTTCAGGCTGGTGCCCGCGTCGTGCAGGATGTCGGTGCGCAGAATGCGGTTTTCGCCGGTGAGGGTGTCGATGACGACTTCGGTGATGGCGGCCCCATAGGCGAAATACAGGAACGGGCGGCCTTGGCCTTTGACGCGGTCCCAGGTGATTTTGGGGGTGGCGTAGAAGCCGGTTGAGCTGAGGGAAATCCGGGCTTGGTAGGCCCATGCGACGACTTGGGCGAAGGGGTAGGCTTCGGCCCCGGCGCGGACTTGGCCGTTTTGGAATTGGATTTTCGCGGCGGGCAGGCCGAGTTTATCGGCGAGGAAATCAGCCATGCGTTGGCGGATGATCTGACAGGCGTTTTGCGCGGCCATACCGTTCATATCGGCCCCGGATGAGGCGGCGGTGGCAGAGGTGTTGGGGACTTTCGCAGTATCAGTGGCGGTGATTTTCACCTGTGCGGTGTCGACGCCGAACACCGAGGCCGCGACTTGGGCGACCTTTTGGTTCAGGCCTTGGCCCATCTCGGTGCCGCCGTGGTTGAGGTGGATCGAGCCGTCTTGGTAGACATGCACCAAGGCACCCGCTTGGTTCAGCCATGTGAGCGTAAACGAGATGCCGAACTTGACCGGGGTGAAGGCTAGCCCGCGTTTCAGGATCGGGTTAGTGCTGTTCCATACGGAGATCTCGGTACGGCGGGCTTGGTAATTGCTCGATTTCTCCAAGGCGTCTTGGATGTCTTGGCCGATGAAATCTTCCACCTCCATGAAGTAGGGGGTGGTTTGCGGGATGTGGTTTTTGGGGGAATAGGTGGAGCCAATACGGTGGCCGGTGCCGGGGCCAGTGGGTTCGGCGGCGCGGTAGTAGTTGAGTTTACGGATCTCGTTGGGGTCTTTCTTAACCGCAAAAGCGATGTGGTCGATCACCCGTTCAATCCCGATGATGCCTTGCGGGCCGCCGAAACCGCGATAGGCGGTGGCGGATTGGGTGTTGGTTTTCAAGCGGTGCGATTCAATGCGGATGTCGGGCAAATGGTAGCAGTTGTCGGCGTGCAGCATGGCGCGGTCGGCGACGGCGAGCGACAGGTCTTGCGCCCAGCCGCAGCGGACGAGGTGGGTAAAGTCGATCCCAAGGATGCGGCCCTCGGCGTCGATGCCCGCGCGGTAGGTGATGCGCAGATCGTGGCGTTTGCCGGTGATCATCATGTCGTCGTCGCGGTCGTAGCGCATTTTGCAGGGGCGATTCAGGTCGCGGGCGGCGATGGCGCAGGCGATGGCGAGGGCGTTGCCTTGGGATTCCTTGCCACCGAAACCGCCGCCCATGCGGCGGGTTTCGACCCTTACGGCAGACATCGGAAGGTGCAGGGCGTGGGCGACTTTGTGTTGAATCTCGGTCGGGTGTTGGGTGGAGGAATAGATGTGGACGCCGTCTTCTTGCGGGATGGCGGCGGCGATTTGGCCTTCGAGGTAGAAGTGTTCCTGGCCGCCGACTTCCATCGTTCCTTCGATGATTTGGGCGGCGGTGGCGATGGCCGTTGCGGCGTCGCCTTTGGTCCAGGTGATCGGGCCAGCTTCAAAGCGGGAGTTGGCGGCGAGGGCGTCGTCTACGGTCAGCAGGGCGGGGAGATCGGCGTAGGTGATGGCTCCGAGGCGGGCGGCTTTGCGGGCGTTGAGGTGGGTGTCGGCGATCACAAGGAAGACGGGCTGGCCCGCGTAGTGGACGGTTCCGGTGGCGAGCAGGGGTTCGTCGTGGGTGGAGGGCGAGCAATCGGGCATCTCGGCGAAGTCGGCGCTGGCGTAGACTTTGATCACGCCTTGGGCTGCGCGGACGGCGGAAAGGTCGATGGTCGTGATGGTGCCGTGGGCGCAGGTGGACAGGCCGAAGGCCGCGTGGAGGGTGCCTGCGGGCAGCGGAATGTCGTCGAGATAGCGGGCTTGGCCTGTGACATGCAGGGGGGCGCTATCGTGTGGAAGGGGTTTGCCCATGGTCATGGTGCGACCTCCAACACGTTTGTGGCGGTGCCGTTCAGGTCGTGGAAGTAGCGGATCAACAGGTTTTGCGCGGTGGTGAGGCGGTAGCTGGACGAGGCGCGCATATCGGTGAGAGGTTGGAAATCTGCCGCGAAGGCGGGCAGGGCGGCTTGCAGGGATTGCAGGGTGAAGGGTTGGTTCAGCAGGGCAGTTTCGACGGCGGCGGCGCGTTTGGGGATTCCTGCCATGCCGCCGAAGGCGATGCGGGCTTGGGTGATTTGATTGGCTTCAACGGTGAGGTTGAAGCAGCCGAGCACGGCGGAGATGTCTTGATCAAAACGTTTGGTCAGCTTGTAGCAGCGCAAATTGGGGGCATTGGTGGGGATGGTTATTCCTGCCACGAATTCGCCGGGCTGGCGGTCTTGTTTGCGGTACTCGATGAAGAAATTCTCCAGCGGGATGGTGCGGAGTTCGTCGCCTTTGCGCAGGTGCAGGGTGGCTCCGAGGGCGATCAGGGCGGGGGGGCCATCACCGATAGGTGAGCCGTTGGCGATGTTGCCGCCGATGGTGGCGGCGTTGCGGACTTGTTCGGAGGCATAGCGGCGCAGCAGTTCGGCGAAGGAGGGGTGGATAGGGAGCAGGGCCTCGCGCAGTTGGGTGATGGTGACGCCCGCGCCGACGTGGAGATGTCCGGGGGTGTGTTCGATCTGTTGCAGGTCGGTGACGGCGTTGAGGAAGGCTATTTGGCCGAGGTCTTTGAGTTGTTTGGTGACCCAAAGGCCGACATCGGTGGCCCCGGCGATCAGGGTGGCTTGCGGGTTTTTGACATACCAGTCGGCGAGATCGTCGCTGTTGGTTGGGCGGAACGCGCCGGGGAGGCTATCCGCCTCCCCCGTCCCCACCGCGTCGGGGAGGCTGTGCTGATCGGTTTGCATCCATGCGGGGATGGGCGCGGACTCAGCCGCAACGGCGGCGCGGATGATGGGGGCGTAGCCGGTGCAGCGGCAGAGGTTCCCGGCGAGGGTGGTGTCGTGGTCGGTGCGGTTTAGGGTGTGGGCGGTCGCCATCGAGGTGATGAAACCGGGGGTACAAAAGCCGCATTGGCTGCCGTGATGGGCGATCATCTCGGTTTGGACGGGGTGGAGTTCGCCGTTGGGGCCAGAGATTCCCTCAACCGTGCGGACGGCTTTTCCGTGGAGTTGGGGTAGGAACAGGATGCAGGCGTTGAGGGCTTTGGGGCCGCTGGCATCTGTCACCATGACGGTGCAGGCACCGCAATCGCCTTCGTTGCAGCCCTCTTTGGTGCCGCAGAGGGATTGGTCTTCACGCAGGTATTCCAGCAGGGTGCGCGTCGGGCTGCCGCCTGCGATGCGCACCGGCGTTCCGTTCAAGAGAAACGCTGTGTCGGTCATGGTTCATCCTGCCGCGGTCTGTCTCAGGGGTCTGTCGCGCGCCCGCCCGATGCGGCGTAAAGCGGGGGTGCTGCCGTTTGGTCTATGAAGCCTTGGACGGGGGAGTTGTGCAAGCGATAGATTGATGGGTTTCGCGAAAGGAGTTTCTGGATTTCTGGTGGGAAAGTTGGGGGTTGGGAGGCGGGCAGGGGGTGGTCCCAACTCGGGACCATTTTTATGTGTTTTGAAACAATGGGTTGGGGCGGTGGATTTAAGGGTTTGTTAAGGATTGGGGATTCGGCTGGTGGCATTGTGGGCGGGGCGATCTGATCTGAACTGCGGGCCGAGGATCGCCGCTTGCTTGGAAAGGCGGCGGATTTGAAACCACGAGGCCCCGGCATGCGCCGGGGCGGCGGGGAGAGGGGAGGCCTTGCGGTCATTGCAGCCCGCGCCGCCCTACAGCCCGACCATCCACCTTTCCCCCGCCGCTTTGCCGGGTTACTCTACCCCCATGTCAGCACCTCGATTCATCCATCTGCGCACCCATACCGAGCATTCTTTGCTGGAGGGAGCGGTGCCTGTGAAGGCGCTTTTGAAGCTGTGCGCCAAGCATGAGATGCCTGCGGTGGCGGTCACCGACAGCAATAACATGTTCGCGGCATTGGAGTTTTCGGTTTACGCCAAGGATGCCGGGGTGCAGCCGATTGTGGGGTGTCAAGTCTCGGTTGCCTATGATCCGGGAGCGGCGGGCGAGAAGCTGAAGGCTGCGGCCTCGGTTGTGCTGCTGGCGCAGAATGAAGCCGGGTATATGAACCTGATGAAGCTGAACTCTTGTCTTTATATCGACAAGGGTGGGGCTTTGCCGGAGGTGACGCTGGCGGAGTTGGAGCGGTATTCGGATGGGCTGATCTGTTTGACCGGCGGGGCGGATGGGCCGCTGGGGCGGTTGGTGCAGACGGCGCAGTTGCCGAAAGCGCGGGTGTTGTTGGAGCGGTTGGCTTTGGCTTATCCGGGGCGGTTGTATGTGGAGTTGCAGCGGCATCCGGGTGAGGGGGGGCGGCTGACCGAGGCGGAGGCTGCCACCGAGCGGTGGTTTATTGAGACGGCTTATGAGTTGGACTTGCCGTTGGTGGCGACCAATGATGTCTATTTCCCTGCCGCCACGATGTATGAGGCGCATGACGCGCTGATTTGCATTGCTGAGGGGGCTTATGTCGATCAGCAGCAGCCCCGGCGCAGGCTGACGCCGCAGCATTATTTCAAGACCGAGGCCGAGATGGTGACTTTGTTCGCCGATCTGCCGGAGGCGGTGGAGAATACGGTTGAGATCGCGCGGCGCTGTGCGTTTGCGGCGTTCAAGCGGGCGCCGATCTTGCCGAAGTTTGCTGATGATGAGGTTAATGAGTTGCGGCGGCAGGCCAATGCGGGGTTGCAGGCTCGGTTGGCGATTATCCCGCATGCGGTTTCGCTGGAGGACTATCAGGCGCGGTTGGATTTTGAGTTGGGCATCATCGAGAAGATGGGGTTTCCCGGCTATTTCCTGATCGTGGCGGATTTTATCGGTTGGGCGAAGCGGCAAAACATTCCGGTCGGGCCGGGTCGGGGGTCGGGGGCTGGGTCATTGGTGGCCTATGCGCTGACGATCACTGACCTTGATCCGTTGCGCTATGCTTTGCTGTTTGAGCGGTTTTTGAACCCTGAACGGGTGTCGATGCCCGACTTTGATATCGACTTCTGCATGGATCGCCGCGAGGAGGTGATCCGCTATGTGCAGGGCAAGTATGGCCGCGATAAGGTCGGGCAGATCATCACCTTCGGCGCTTTGCTGTCGAAGGCGGCGGTGCGCGATGTGGGGCGGGTGTTGCAGATGTCTTATGGGCAGGTGGATCGGCTGTCTAAGATGATCCCGGTGGAGGGGGTTAAACCCGTCAGCATTACCAAGGCGTTGGCGGATGAACCTCGGCTGCGGGAAGCGGCGAAAGAGGAGGTTGTCGCGCGGCTGCTGGATTACGGTGCGCAGATTGAGGGGCTGTATCGGAATGCCTCGACCCATGCTGCCGGGGTGGTGATTGGTGATCGGCCCTTGGACGAATTGGTGCCGCTCTATCAAGATCCCAAGTCAGACATGCCCGCGACGCAGTTCAACATGAAATGGGTTGAACAAGCCGGGCTGGTGAAGTTCGACTTTCTCGGGTTGAAAACCCTGACGGTTATTCAGAATGCGATTGATCAGATCAACAATGGCGGGCGTGCGCTTAATCAGTCGGCTGATGGGCGGCTGTTGTATGAGGCGAAACCGGGGGCGGAAAATGACATCGGGCTGATCCCGCTGGACGATGCGGCGTCGTATGAGCTGTATGCGGCGGCGAAAACGGTCGCGGTGTTTCAGGTGGAATCCAGCGGCATGATGGATGCTTTGCGGCGGATGAAGCCGACGTGTATCGAGGATATTGTGGCGCTGGTGGCTTTGTATCGACCGGGGCCGATGGAGAATATTCCGACCTATTGTGAGGTGAAGAACGGGCTTAAAGACTTGGAGTCTATTCACCCGACGATTGATCATATTCTGGCGGAAACTCAGGGGATTATCGTTTACCAAGAGCAGGTTATGCAAATCGCTCAGGTGATGGCGGGGTATTCTTTGGGGGGCGCGGATTTGCTGCGCCGCGCGATGGGGAAAAAGATCGCCGAGGAGATGGCGAAAGAGCGGCCCAAGTTCGTTGAGGGTGCGAAGAAGACCCATAATGTCGATGTGAAGAAGGCTGGGGAGGTGTTCGACCTTCTGGAGAAATTCGCCAACTATGGGTTTAACAAATCGCACGCGGCGGCCTATGCGGTGGTGTCTTATCAGACCGCTTGGCTGAAGGCGAACCATCCGGTGGAGTTCATGGCCGGGGTGATGAACTGCGATATTCATCTGACCGACAAGCTGGCGGTGTATAAGCGCGAAGTTGGCAAGTTGGGGATCAAGACGGTGGCGCCTTGTGTCAATGCGTCTTTGGCGACGTTTACGGTGCGCGATGGCGCGGTGGTCTATGCTTTGGGCGCGTTGAAGGGTGTCGGCGCGGATGCGATGGGGTTGATCGTGACGGCGCGCGGTTTGAGGCCGTTTGCGACTTTGTTCGATTTTGCGCGCCGGGTGGATATGAAGCGGGTGGGGAAACGCCCGTTGGAGATGCTGGCCCGCGCTGGTGCGTTTGATGTGCTGGATGGCAACCGCGCGCGGGTGTTTGAGGCGTTGGATGCGCTGGTGGCCTATTCGGCGGCGATCCATGAGGCGCAGGCGTCTAATCAGGTGTCGCTGTTTGGTGAGTCGGGGGCGGATATTCCTGAACCCCGGCTGGCGTTCCGGGATGACTGGCTGCCGGTGGAGCGGTTGACGCAAGAGCATCTGGCGATTGGGTTTTATCTGTCGGGGCATCCGCTGGATGATTACATGTCGGCGCTGAAACGGCGCGATGTGCTGACGCTGACGGAAGTTGTGCGGAAAGCCGAGCGGGGGATGTGCATTGCCAAGATTGCGGGCTCGGTGGCCAGCAAGCAGGAGCGCAAATCGGCCAAGGGCAACCGCTTTGCTTTCGTCTCGCTGTCCGATCCGACCGGGCTTTACGAGGTGACGGTGTTTTCCGACACGCTGGAAGCCGCGCGCGATCTGCTGGAGCCGGGGATGAATGTGGTGCTGACCGTGAAGGCCGAGCTTGAGGGCGAGACGCTGAAGCTGCTCGCCAATGCGGTGCAGCCGATTGATCAGGTGGCCGATGCGGCGGGGGCGCAGGCGTTGCGCATCCATTTGAACCGGGCCGAAGCGGCGGTGTCGATTGCGATGCTTTTGGCCAAGGTGGAGGGGCGTAACAAGGCGCAAATCACGCTGTGCGTGCCGGATGATCAGGGCCGCGAGATTGATCTGACCCTGCCGCAAAGCTATCCGGTGACGGCGCAGATCAAGGGCGCGATCAAGGCGATGCAGGGCGTGGTGATGGTCGAGGAAGTGTGACCGCTGCCGGATCGGGGCGGGATGCGTCCCCTCTAAGTTGTGCGGAACCTCGCCGATGATGCCGTTTTTATGCGCAGAAGGGTCGAATCTCTGCCAAATTCCTGCAAAAGAGAAGAAAATAGTTGTTTGCTGGGCCTAATCAGTAAATATCTACGGGAATTGTCGTAATTGAGGGCGGAATCAGCATGGACAGCATTTGGGACTACATGCTTATCGGCTTCATTGCACAGCTGATCGACGGGTCTTTGGGCATGGGCTTTGGGGTGATCTCGTCCGCAGTGCTGCTGGCGCAGGGCGTGCCGCCGCCACTGGTTTCGGCCTCGGTCAATGCGGCGAAACTGCCAACCGGGGGGACGGCGGCGCTGTCGAACCTGTTTCACAAAAACATTGATTGGCGGATTGTTGGGGCGCTGGCGGTGTTTGGCTCCATCGGCGGGATACTGGGGGCGACGCTGCTGTCTGGGCTGAAGGGCCATGCGTTGCAGTATCTGGTGAACTTTTATCTTGTGCTGATGGGCAGCTATATCATCTATCGCGGCTTTTATGGCATCGCGGTCAAAGTGGTGAAAACCCGCCGTTTTCAGGGCATTGGCTTTGCAGGTGGGGTGATTGAGGGCATCGGCGGATCGTGGGGGCCGATTGTGAATACTGGGCTGTTGGGGTCTGGCGTTGAGTCGCGCTATGCGATTGGCTCGACGAATTTCTCGGAGTTTATCGTCAGTTTCGTGGTGTTTACGGCCTTGGGCATTGCCTATTATTTCGGTTGGTGGGGGGAAGAAACCGACTGGAGCCAAGTGCGGATGACGGTGTTTGGTCTGGCTTTGGGCGGTCTGCCTGCGGCGTTTTTCGGCGGTTATCTGGCGAAGATGGCGCCGCGCAGGCCCTTGACGATTGCGGTGGGGCTGTTTGCGCTGGGCGTGGCGGTTTACCGATTGGCTTCGATGTAATCACCAATGTGGCGGGCGGACGTTGGCTTCGGGGGCTGCAGCGTTGCCTTCGCGTTCGGCCTCACGTTCGGCCAGAAGTTGGGTCAGGCGCAGCAGGCGGTCGAGGTCTTTTGACTGACGGGCGACGACATCGGACAGGTCTTCGACCATGCGGGTCAAATGGGCGATGCGTTCTTCCAGTGCCGTGTTGTCCATTGCCTTGCCCCGCTTGCTGTGCGCACCCCCATCCGTTACACGGAGCGCGAGAAAAAGCGAAGGCTGTAAGCTATGGCAAATGACAAAACCACCGCGCCGAAAGCGGCGCGTCGCCCGCGCGCGGAAACCCCCAAGGGCTTCCGCGATTACTTTGGCGCGGAAGTCACCGCCCGCAAGGCGATGCTGGACAAGATTGCCGAGGTTTATCATCGCTATGGCTTTGATCCGCTGGAGACTTCTGCCGTGGAGACGGTTGAGGCTTTGGGCAAGTTTTTGCCCGATGTGGATCGGCCGAATGAAGGCGTGTTTGGCTGGCAGGATGAGGATGCCGATTGGCTGGCCTTGCGCTATGACCTGACAGCGCCTTTGGCGCGGGTGGCGGCGCAGTATCGCAACGATTTGCCCTCGCCCTATCGGCGGTTCGCGATGGGTCCGGTGTGGCGGAATGAGAAACCGGGGCCGGGGCGGTTCCGGCAGTTTTATCAATGCGATGCGGATACGGTGGGGTCGGCGAGTGTGGCCGCCGATGCCGAGATTTGCGCGATGTTGGCCGATGCGCTGGAGATCGTCGGGATTCCTCGCAACGACTATGTGGTGAAGGTGAATAACCGTAAGGTGCTGAACGGGGTGATGGAAGTCGCGGGTTTGGCTGGGGATGACAAGGAAGCCGAGCGCGGGATCGTGCTGCGGGCGATTGATAAGATTGACCGTTTGGGTGTTGAGGGCGTGCAGGCGCTGTTGGGTGCCGGACGCAAGGATGAGAGCGGCGATTTCACCAAGGGCGCGGGGTTGAGCGAAAGTCAGATCGCAATTTTGATGCAATTTGTCACCGCCTCAAAACACATTGAGCGCCGCCTTGAGGATATTGCGAAGCTTCCCGGCGCAATGGACTCAAAAACTGGTGTGAGAGCTTATCTGGCGAGTTTTCAGGGTTCAGCCGTTGGGCGCGAGGTTCTTGGCGGCGATGCTTCGGTGAACGTCCTCTGGAACATAGTTGCTACTCAATATCTTCGAGAGATTGTTGGAGAGTCTCCTGTAGGTCGGGAAGGCGTTGAGGAACTTGAAAGTATTGCAGCATTGTTGAATGCCCAAGGTTACGGCCCGGACCGGATCGTGATTGACCCCGGCGTCGTCCGTGGCCTCGGCTACTACACCGGCCCGGTTTACGAAGCCGAACTAACTTTTGCTATCAAGGACGAAAAGACGGGGCGGTCTCGACAGTTTGGTTCGGTCGCAGGCGGGGGACGCTACGACGATTTGGTCAAGCGTTTCACAGGCCAAATGGTGCCCGCAACAGGTGTATCAATTGGCGTAGATCGTCTCCTCGCCGCGCTCAAAGCGAAAGCCGACAATGACGGGGTCGTCGCAACTCCCTCTGCGGGGCCTGTCGTGGTGACGGTGATGGATCGCGACCGGATGGCGGATTATATGAAAATCGTGGGGGAGTTGCGTCAGGCTGATCTCGATCCCGATGATCCAAGTAAAGGTAAGATTCGGGCGGAGGTTTATCTGGGTAATCCGAAGAACTTCGGCAACCAGTTGAAGTATGCGGATAAACGGCAGTCTCCGATTGCGATTATTCAGGGTGGGGATGAGGCTTCAAACGACGAGGTTATCCTTAAAGACCTGATTTTGGGTGCCAAGATTGCGCAGTCTGCGACTTTGGAGGAATGGAAGGATCAGCCTGCTCAGGTCAAAGTGAAGCGGGTCGATCTGGTTGCAGAAGTGCGGAAGATGCTGGGGCAATGACGCAGCCTGCGACAAAGGCCGCAATCCGCGCCGAGGCTGAACGGCTGTTCGCGGCGTTTCAGGCGGCGGGGGCTGTGCCGGTTGAGGCGGATTTGCTGCTGCCGGCCGAGACTCTGCTGGATTTGTATGGCGAGGATATTCGGGCGCGGGCTTATGTGACGACCGATCCGTTGCGTGGCGAGATGATGCTGCGGCCTGACTTCACCGTGCCGGTGGTGCAGGCGCATATGGCGGATGGCGCGGACCCGGCGCGCTATTGCTACATGGGCGAGGTTTTCCGCAAGCAGGAGCATTTGGGCAACCGGGCCAGCGAGTATTTGCAGGTGGGGTTTGAGGTGTTTGACCGTGCCTCGCCCGAGGCGGCGGATGCCGAGGTGTTCGCGCTGTTCGCGGGGCTGGTCAGCGGGCTGGGTTTGCGGGCGGTCACTGGGGATATTGGCATCCTGATGGCGGCGGTGCGCGGGCTGGAGACGACCGAGCGGCGGCGGGCGGCGTTGTTGCGGCATATCTGGCGGCCAAAGCGGTTCCGGGCGCTCTTGGATCGGTTTGCCGGGCGGGCGGCGGTGCCTGCGGGGCGGGTGGCGTTGTTGGAGCGCTTGGCTGCGGGTGCGCCGGAGGAATTGATTGCAGCGGCGGGGGCGTTTATCGGGTTGCGCGCGCCGGAAGATATTGCGGCGCGGGCGCAGGCTTTGATCGAGGATGCGCAGGCGGCACCGATCAAGGCGCCGGAAGCGGCGTTGCTCTATGATCTGCTGGGGTTGCAGGCTCCGGCAGAAGCGGCTTTGGGGCATTTGCGCGGGATCACGCCTTTGTTGCCGGCGATTGAGCCTGCGGTGGATCGGTTTGCGGCTCGGTTGGAGGCGCTAAAGGCGCGGGGTGTGGCGGTGGAGACACTGGCGTTTGAGGCGAGCCTTGGGCGGACCTCGATGGAGTATTACGACGGCTTTGTGTTCTCGTTTCATGCTGAGGGGATGCCTGCGGTGGCGACGGGCGGGCGTTATGATGCGCTGACGGCGCGCTTGGGGGCGGGGCGGTCTATTCCGGCGGTGGGGGGGATCATTCGGCCTCATTTGGTCGCGGCATTGAAGGGGGCGATCTGATGTTGAAGATCGGGGTGCCCTCGAAGGGCCGGTTGATGGAAAAGACCTTTGAATGGTTCGGCGCGCGCGGCGTGGTGATGCGGCAGACCGGGGCGGAGCGGGAGTATTCCGGCGCGGTTGAAGGTATTGAGGGCGTTGAATTGGTGATGCTGTCGGCGGGTGAAATTCCGCGCGAACTGGCGGCGGGTCGGATTCATTTGGGTGTCACTGGCAGTGATTTGGTGCGGGATAAGCTGGCGGATTGGGATGTGCAGGTGGCGGAACTTGCGCCCTTGGGCTTTGGCCATGCCGATCTGATCATCGCGGTGCCAAGCTGTTGGATTGACGTTGATACGGTGGATGATCTGGATGCGGCTGCGGCGGCGTTTCGGGCGGTGCATGGCTTTCGGTTGCGGATTGCCACCAAGTATCACCGCTTGGTGCGCGAGTTTCTGACAGCACAAGGTGTGGCGGATTACCAACTGGTCGACAGCCAAGGGGCGACCGAGGGCACGGTGAAGAACCTGACCGCCGAGGCGATTGCCGATATTACCTCATCGGGTGAGACGCTGCGGGCGAACCACTTGAAAATCCTTTCGGATTCAGTGATTTTGCAAAGTCAGGCGGTGCTGTTTGCCAGCCGTGGCGCGGATTGGACACAGGCGCGTGGCGTGTTAGATCGGCTTGCGGCCAAGCTGGGGCTGGCGCTGCCGCAGATTTAAGCGGCTTGACCTCTGTGGGCGAAGGGTTAACTCTGGCCCTAACCTGAGGAGGCCCGCCGTGCGCTATATTCTGCCGCTGATGCTGCTTGGCACGCCCGCTCTGGCGGCCGATCTGGCGACGGGTGATGCGATTCGCGCGGCCTTGGTCGGCAATACCGTGACTGGCAGCATGTCAGCCTCGGGGGCTTATGCCGAGTTTTACGCGCCTGATGGCAGCCTTCATGCGGCGGATTACACCGGGGCTTGGGCGGTGAAGGGTGATAAGATGTGCTTCACCTATGGCCAAGACCCGGAAGTGTGCTGGTCGGTTGCGATTTCGGGCGCGCAGGTGGTCTGGATGAGCGAAGCGGGCGAAGAAGGCCATGGCAAGATCAAGCCGGGCAATCCGGGCGGCTGGTGATCTGGATTCGGGCTTGGAAAGGGTCGACGTTTTGTTGCCCCCAGATGTCTTGCTGACCAAGGCTACACCCAGACCCGCAAGCGCCATGCCTGCCCAAGCCAAGGGGGGCATTGCCTCGCCCAACAGCGGCCAAGCGAACAGGGCTGACAGCGCGGGGACGAGGTAGAACAGGGCGGAGACGCGGGCGACTTCGCCGACGCGGATCATTGCCAGCAAGAGGCTGATGGCGAGGATGGAATTGCCAATCACCAAATAGCCGAGGATAACCACGAATTCGGGCGACCATTGCACCGCCATGCCTTCGGTGAGGTAAGCGGCGGGCAGGGTGAAGGCGGCCCCGGTGGCGTATTGGATCAGGTTGGCGGTGATCGGGTGCTGATCGGTGCCGAAGCGTTTTTCATGAAGCGTGCCGCCAGTGATGCCCAACAACCCGCCGAAGGCCAGCAGGATGCCCCACGGGTTTTCGGCTTGCAGGCCAGAGCGCGACAGGATGGCGATGGCGGCCCCGGCAAGGCCGAGGCTGAGGCCGATCCAGCCGAGGCGGGAGGTGGCCTCGCCCACGGTATAGGGCGCTGCGAGGGCAACCAGAATCGGTTGCAGGCAGACGATGATGGCGACGCCGCCCGCTGAGACTCCGGCTTTGAAGGCGATGTAGCAGAGGCCGAAATAGACGACCTGGATCAGAAAGCCGGTGATGGCGATGTCGGCCCAAGCGCGTTTGGTTTTCGGCATCGGTGGGCGGATGATCAGGGCGAGTGGCAGCAGCAGCGCGAGGACGCAGGTGTAGCGTAAGGCCAACAGGGTGAGCGGTTCGGCATGTTGCAGGCCAAGTTTGGCGATGCCAAAGCCTGCTGACCACAGCAGCAGGAAAATTATGGGGGCGGCGGCGAGCCAGAGTGGACGTTTGATCATATTTGGGTTGTGGCGCGGATTTCGGCGGAAGGGAAGGGTGGAGATGGTGGAATTGGGGGTTTCACACCCCCAAACCCCCGTGGGATATTTGCACACAGAGGATGACAATTTTAGATAAGTTTTATGGGTTAGCGCAGGCCGATTTCTGCGAGGGCTGCGGCGAGGGCGGGGGGCAGGGTATCGTCCTGCGCGCGGGTTTTGGGCAGGTCACGCGGCGATTCGGCGGGGTCGAGATAGCGCCAGCCTTGGAACGGGCGGCGCAGGGCGTTTTCGGTGCGGATGACTTCGGCATCAAGCACAAGGGCGCAGCGCAGGATGCCGTCTTGGCCACGGCGTTCGGCCAGACCAAGCAGGCGCTGGCGGGCTTGGATGACGCCTTTGATCACCCAATAGAGCGAGCCGCCGTTGAGGATTTCATCCTCGCGTTTCGGCCACATGCGGGTGACGTGTTCGGTGGTGCCGGGGGCCCAGATGTGGCGATGCGCGTCGTGCCATTGGATGAGGTCATCGACCGACTCGGTGCCGACGCTGAGTTTTAGGATGTTGAGCGCCATGCGTTGTTATTTCCCAAGCTTGCGCCGCGCCGCCGCCTGCGCGACTCGGCGCTTGGCGGGCAATACAGCACTATGATTGACCGTGCATGGTATGCCGAAATCTGGTAGGTTCAAGGCTTGCCCGCACACTCTGTTGCCGTTATCAGTCGCGCCTTATCAATCTCTCATCACCCCAGATTCGATGTTTTCATCGCGACCTGCGTGATGCCTCCACAGGAAGGACCGCCCTCATGTCGCGCTTTGCCGCCCCTATCGCCGAGCAAATCTGGGACATGAAATACCGCCTGAAGGCGCAGGATGGCACGCCGATTGATGGTTCGGTCGAGGACAGCTGGCGGCGCATCGCGCGGGCTTTGGCGGAAGTGGAAGCCGAGCCTGCGGTGTGGGAAGAGCGATTCTACGCGGCGCTGGAAGGGTTCAAGTACCTGCCTGCGGGGCGGATTACCGCTGGGGCGGGGACGGGGCGCAATGTTACCATGTTCAACTGCTTTGTCATGGGCACCGTGCCCGACAGCATGGGCGGGATTTTTGATGCGCTGAAGGAAGCCGCGCTGACGATGCAGCAGGGCGGCGGCATTGGTTATGACTTCAGCACCATTCGCCCGCGTGGCGCGGAAGTGAAGGGTGTGGCGGCGGATGCTTCGGGGCCTTTGAGCTTCATGGATGTGTGGGATGCGATGTGCCGCACCATCATGTCGGCGGGCTCGCGTCGCGGCGCGATGATGGCGACCATGCGGTGTGATCACCCGGATGTGGAAGCGTTTATCGAGGCCAAGAAGGATGCAGCCCGGTTGCGGATGTTCAACCTGTCGGTGCTGATCACCGATCCGTTCATGGATGCGGTCAAGGCGGATGGGTCTTGGGATTTGGTGTTTCAGGGCAAGGTGTTCCGCACATTGCAAGCGCGCGATCTGTGGAACAAGATCATGCGCAACACCTATGATTTTGCCGAACCGGGGGTGATTTTCATCGACCGGATCAACAAAGCCAACAACCTTGGCTATTGCGAGACGATTGCCGCGACCAACCCCTGCGGTGAGCAGCCTTTGCCGCCGTATGGTGCGTGTTTGCTGGGCAGCATCAATATGCCGACGCTGGTGGCGGGGGCGTTTACCAAGGGCGCGAAGCTGGATCTGGTGGCACTGGATGATCTGGTGCGGCTGGCCGTGCGGATGATGGACAATGTGGTGGATGCAAGCCGCTTCCCGTTGCCGGAACAGCAGGCCGAGGCGAAGGCCAAACGGCGGATTGGGCTGGGCGTCACTGGCCTCGCGGATGCGTTGCTGATGGTCGGCTTGCGTTATGGCTCGGTTGAGGCTGCGGCGCAGACCGAGGCTTGGATGAAGGCGATTGCGCGGGCGTCTTATCTGGCGTCGGTGGATTTGGCCAAGGAAAAGGGTGCGTTTCCGTTGTTTGAGGCCGAGGGGTATTTGGCTTCGGGCAACATGATGCAGATGGATGATGATGTGCGCGACGCGATCCGCACGCATGGGATTCGCAATGCTCTGCTGACCTCGATTGCGCCGACCGGGACGATTTCTTTGTATGCGGGGAACGTGTCGAGTGGGATCGAGCCGGTGTTTGCTTATGCTTACACCCGCAAGGTTTTGCAAAAGGACGGCTCGCGGACCGAGGAAGAAGTCGTCGATTACGCGGTGCGGTTGTGGCGCGAGTTGAAGGGCGATGCGGCGCTGCCGGATTACTTTGTGAATGCGCAGACCCTGCCGCCGCTGGACCATGTGCGGATGCAGGCGGCGGCGCAGAAGTGGATTGATTCGAGCATCTCGAAGACCATCAACTGCCCGGAAGATATCAGCTTTGAGGCGTTCAAAGAGGTCTATATGGCCGCTTGGGATCAGGGCTGTAAGGGCTGCACCACCTATCGGCCGAATGCGGTGACGGGCTCGGTTCTGACGGTTTCGGAAAGCACGGATAAGGTTCCAGCCGAAGCGCCTGCGATGGTTTCGGGCGGTGAGGTGGTCTATCTGACCGATCCGCTGGACCGCCCTGCAGCACTGGAAGGGCAGACTTATAAGGTGAAATGGCCGGGGTCGGAACATGCGCTTTATATCACCATCAATGACATCGTGATCGCAGGCCACCGCCGCCCGTTTGAGGTGTTTATCAACTCGAAAAACATGGAGCATTTCGCCTGGACCGTGGCGCTGACGCGGATGATCTCGGCAGTGTTCCGGCGCGGCGGGGATATCTCGTTTGTGGTTGAGGAGTTGAAAGCCGTGTTCGATCCGCGCGGTGGGGCTTGGATGGAAGGGCGGTATATTCCGTCGATCCTCGCGGCCATTGGCGGGGTGATTGAGCGGCATTTGGTCAGCATCGGTTTCATTGAAGGCGAGGGGATGGGGCTGAAAACCGACCCGCAGATGCAGGTTATGGCGGTGGGGGAGGCTCCGCGCGGTAAGGCTTGCCCGTCTTGCGGCAGCTATGCGTTGCAGATGAAAGAGGGCTGTATGACCTGTAATGATTGTGGGCATTCTAAATGCGGCTGATCCAAATCTGATTGAGGGGTGTTGAGCCTGCCTTCCTGCGGTGCTAGAAGGCGGGCAGCGCGGGCGTTGTGTAATGGTAAGACCTTAGCCTTCCAAGCTAAAGACGCGGGTTCGATTCCCGCCGCCCGCTCCAAATATCTGGTTTCAGAACGGAAGGTCCCAACTCGGGACCTTTTTATTTCTTTTGATTTCAGAGCGTTGGCTGTGTGTCGTTAAGGGAAATTTAACGATTGGGCGCCAAGCGTCACCGTGAGGCTAAATTTCTGATGCAGAAATTTGCACGGATTTTTTCTGCAAAAATCCGATTTCGCCGAAGCTAAAAAAGGCTTTGCACGAATTGCGCGGCACCCAAATACAGCGCGCCTGCGGTGGTAAGGTAGGCGGCGAGGGCGATCCATGCGGTGGATTTGCGCATCGGGCGTTGAATCTCGATCAGTTGCTCGGATTGGATCAGGCCTTGCCAGCCGAGAAGCACGAAGAACAGCAGGATGTAGGAATGGGTGGCCACACAGAGGGCGGCGGCGGCTGCCGACATCAGGATCGACACGGCGCGGGTGGCTTTGGGGAAGAAGGTGTAGGTCAGCAGGCGGATGATCTTGCCGCCGTCCAACGGCCAGAACGGCAGCAGGTTGAAAAGGTTCAGGCCACCGAGGACGAGGCCTTGGATATAGAGGAAGCTTGCCACGCCGGGGGCTTGCGGGAAGATCAAGTTGGCGGTGGCAAAGCACAGGGCCATCGGGCCGAGGCAGATCGCCGGGCCCATCAGGCTGATGAACAGATCGCGGTCGTGGCTTGCGGACAGGCTGCGCGATACCGTGACACCGCCGAACAGCGGGATCAGGCGAAACTGCGCGTCTTTGTGGCCGCAGACGCGGAAGGCGGCAACATGACCTATTTCGTGGACCATGATGGCGATGATGAAGGCGAGGCCATATTGCCAGCCGAAGAACCAGATTGCGGCGGCGATGGCCACGGCGGAAAGGCCGAGTGCGTTGACATCAAAGCCCGCGCGATTCCAACCTGCGCCTGCAAAGCCGCCGCGCAGGGAGAGGCCTGTGGCGGCGATCAGGCCGAGGGAGAGGGCTAGGGCAAGCACCTGAGTTTACAGGTTTTCCTGCTGCGGCATCCCCAGCACATGATAGCCGCTATCGACATGGATGATCTCGCCACTCGTGCAAGCGCCGTAGTCTGAGCAGAGGTAAACTGCGGTGCCGCCGATGGCTTCCAGCGTGGCGTTGGTGCGCATCGGCGCGTTGGCTTCGGTATGGCGGAAGGTGGCGCGCGCACCGCCAATGGCTGCCCCTGCGAGGGTTTTCATCGGGCCGGGGCTGATCGCGTTGACGCGGATTTGCTGCGGGCCAAGATCATTCGCAAGGTAGCGGGTGGCGGATTCGAGGGCGGCTTTGGCGACGCCCATCACGTTGTAATTCGGCGTGACGCGGTTAGAGCCGCCATAGGTCAGGGTGATCAGGCTGCCGCCGTTCGGCATCAGCTCGGAGGCGCGGCGGGCCACGTCGATGAAGCTAAAGCAGGAAATCGCCATGGTGTTGGAGAAATTGGCGCGCGAGGTCGCGGTGAAACGGCCTGTGAGTTCGTTTTTATCCGAGAAGGCGATGGCGTGGATCAGGAAATCCAGGCTGCCCCAGGTGTCTTTCAGGGTGGCAAAGCAGGCGTCTAAGCTGTCGTCATTGGTCACGTCGACATCGACCATCACATCGCTGCCAACGGTGGCCGCCAAGGGTGCAAGGCGTTTGCCGAAGGCGTCGCCTTGGTAGGAAAATGCCAACTCGGCGCCTTCTTCGGCCAAGGCTTTGGCGATGCCCCAGGCGATGGAACGCTCATTGGCGACGCCCATGACAAGCCCGCGCTTGCCCTTCATCAGATCAGCCATACTGGCACTCCCGTTTTAGTGGCGGATTAGGCCAGATATTTGCTCATCAGCAGGGTCGCGTTGGTGCCGCCGAAGCCGAAAGAGTTCGACAGGACGGTGTCGAGTTTGACGTTTTCGCGCAGGGTGGTGACGATCTCGTCCGGCAGCAGTGCGGGGTCTGGCGTGGTGACATTGGCGGATGCGGCGATAAAGCCCTTGTTCAGCATAATCAGCGAATAGATCGCCTCATGCACGCCAGTTGCGCCTTGGCTGTGGCCAGTCAGCGATTTGGTAGAGGCGACGGGTGGCGTATTGCCCGCGCCAAAGACCCGGCGAATGGCCTGTACTTCGGTCAGATCGCCCACCGTGGTCGACGTGCCATGCGCGTTGATGTAGCCGACGTGCCGATCCGAGGGCAGGGTTTTCAGCGCCATACGCATTGCGCGCTCGCCGCCCTCGCCCGAAGGGGCAACCATGTCTGATCCGTCTGACGTGGCACCATAGCCGGTGACTTCGGCATAAATTTTTGCGCCACGGGCCAGCGCGTGGTTCAATTCTTCCAGCACGACAATACCGCCGCCGCCAGCGATGACGAAGCCGTCACGGGTGGCGTCATAAGGGCGCGAGGCGGTGGCGGGCGCGTCATTGTATTTCGACGACATTGCCCCCATCGCGTCGAACAGGCAGGACAATGTCCAATCCAACTCTTCGCCGCCGCCGGCAAAGACGATGTCTTGTTTGCCCATCTGAATTTGCTCAACACCGTTGCCGATGCAATGCGCAGAGGTCGAGCAGGCCGAGGTGATCGAATAGTTCACCCCTTTGATTTTGAACGGTGTGGCAAGGCAAGCCGAGGTGGTTGAGGACATGCCTTTGGTCACGCCAAACGGCCCGATCTTTTTGGGGCTGCCGGATTCGCGCACGATATTATGGGCGCGGTAGAAGGATTTCGTCGAAGGTCCGCCAGAGCCTACGATCAGCCCTGTCGTCTCATTCGACACATCGCCCGGTTCCAGCCCCGCATCGGCAATGGCGTCGCGCATCGCAATGAACGCATAGGCGGCACCGTCGCCCATGAAGCGCAGGTCGCGCTTGTCGATATTGTCTTCCAGCACGATGTTGGGCTGGCCCTTCACTTGGCTGCGGAAGCCATGCTCGGCATAGTCTGGCGCGAACACGATGCCGGATTTGCCTGCGCGCAGTGATGCCTCGACCTCGGCGGCGTTGTTGCCGATCGAGGAAATGATGCCGATCCCGGTGATGACGACGCGACGCATGGGTGTCTCCTTTTGGGCGTAACTTTGCTTCTTTAGGCTAGTAAGCAGTTTGCAGCAAGAAGCTGCGATCTTCAATAAATTTCACTGGAACGACTGTGTGAGTCCAAGGCAGGCGCGCATAATATTCATCAGCCGTGTTCCTTGGGATTTTTTGTTTTGAATTACATCAGTCATAATAAAAGTCCGAATCCCCTTCATTCCGCGAAGGCGTCCCTCGACTTCATCGGTGATGCAAGATGCAACTAGTATTGTTTCGGCATTGGATGATTCAGATCGGATATTTTCGAATGACTTCATCATCGCTCCAAGTCGTTCTAATGCCGCCGCTGGATCGAGGCCGGCCTTTATTTCCACGCCCCCAACGATCTTTCCATTTGAGTCAACCAGCTTAATGTCAGGCTCGCTTCCAAATTGAATTACAGATCCATTCGTAGCCATCGCTGATTGCAATTCGGAGGTATTCTCATCTAGCCATTTGTCACTCAGCAGGTTCCCGCCTATTTCTGCGCCAGACTTTTGTACTACCTTTGAGATTTCACCATTTTCCAACAACGATTTTAAAAATAGTGTTCGGATTATACGCTCACCTTCTGAGCCAATTTTATTTCTCCAGCTACCGTCTATGGTTGTTCCAGCAGTTGCATACATTATCCCTTTTAATTTTTCTGAAACAGGAATGGACACAGAGTAAATAGCGTTCAAATTTTCATTGATAGTTTGAGCAAGCTTTGATGCGTATTCTGGTCTGCACTCAGCTTTTCCAGCTTCGATCTTCTCGACTGGGGAAACGCCTGACAGTGAGACAAGACCTTTTTGTGATATAGCTGAGATGCAGCGGTAGTACGTTAAATACCTAAAATTGGATATGAGCACATTTGGGTGACACAAGTGTTGTGAGAGACTCAAGCGTTGCTCACGAAGAGTTTCAATTACAACGTCGTTTGCGCCAAAGCTGCTAGCTTTGGACCAATCAAGAGTTTGGTCCATTGCATTCAAACCATTTTCCACAAACTCGAATAGGCCAACAAAGCCTCGTTTTTCAAGGCTATTGGCGAAGAAAGTTGCGCGCAACTGGTATTGTTCAGAAATAACGGATTTCGGCACTTTAGGCATTATGATTTAAAAGCTCCAATATCGACATAGCAACTGCTTTTGCAAGCAAGGGGGGTACCGCATTTCCAACTTGCCCAAACTGTGTCATAGTCGTCTTTCGTTTGCTGCTGTAGCTATCGAGGCGAACTCCAAAAAACTGCCAATCTTTAGGGAAAGATTGTAATGTTGCTAGCTCTCTGACCGTGAGCATTCGATCTTCTTCAGGATGAATGAAATCTCGATATCCGCTACGTGTGACTGTTGGTGACACTTTATCAGGTGATAGCCGTCGATATGTAGATCCGAAAGTTTTACTTGAATCTGATAACTTTTTTCCGACAGAGACTTTACGAATTTTTTCAAGCGTACTCGGAGCATGTGCGGTCGCCACATGATTTGGAAGCGGCTTAATATCCATGCTTTTCGATCCTGCCTTTAATAGTCCTTGAAACACGCAATGCGGTTTCCGATGGTCGAGATGGCTTAGGCAAATCATTAAGAGCTTCACCAACTGTCACATGACGATTCCTAGAATATGATTTTTTTTCTGGGTCTGAAGAGTGACTAGGTACTGGAAAATTATATGCTGCTGCCAGTCTGGTTCCAACAATAAAAACACGCTCGCGATTCTGAGGCACGCCGAAGTCAGCTGCATTCAGAACACTATGTTGTACTTTATAGGTTTCACCCGTTGGCAGGGGTGCCTCAAACATACGTTCAATCTCCTTCAATACTATGCCATCTTGCCAGTTCACCATGCCTTTCACATTTTCCATAATGAAGGCTTTCGGACGCAGTTCTCTAACAAGGTCAATGAATCTAAAAACCAGCAAGCCGCGTTCATCGTTTAGACCTTCACGCTTTCCTGCCAGGCTAAAGGACTGGCACGGCGGTCCGCCAAAAACGCAATCAATCTCGCCGGGTTCCAGTTTTGACCATGCACATATTTCAGCAGCGGTAACTTTGTTGATATCGGCATTTATAACTTTGGTGTGGGCGAGATTGTGCCGAAGTGTTTCACAACATGAAGGGTCAATTTCGAGTGCAAGGCGCACATCAAATCCAGCCGCCAGAAACCCAGAATCCATACCTCCTGCGCCTGAGAAAAACGAAATTGCAGTCGGTTTTTGTGTCACAATTTTCTCGTTTCATTAGCGTGTCTTCAGCTTTCCGACAGGGCAACTTTCATATCTTTGACGATGTAGATCACCTCGCCATCAGCCTCGACGATACCGTCGGCGACGCCCATGGTCAGGCGGCGGGTTTGGATGGCTTTGGTGAAATTGATCCGGTAGGTCAACAGCTTGCGGTCGGGACGGACCATGCCTGTCAGTTTGACCTCACCGACGCCCAAAGCATAGCCACGACCTTGCCAGCCACGCCAGCCGAGGTTGAAGCCGGTCAGCTGCCACAGACCATCAAGGCCCAGACAGCCGGGCATGATCGGGTTGCCGGGGAAGTGGCAATCGAAAAACCACAGACCCGGGTGCACGTCGAATTCGGCGATGATATGGCCCTTGCCATGTTCGCCACCATCGGCGGAGACCTCGGTGATGCGGTCCATCATCAGCATCGGCGGCGCGGGCAGTTGCGCGTTGCCGGGGCCGAACAGCTCGCCGCGCGCACATTTCAGCAGATCGTCTTTGTTGAACGACGTTGGAAAACTGCTCATGCCCTCGAAATCCCCCAGTGGCTGTTCTTTGTGGTTGGCCGTTTTCCCCATGTAACACCCGGCGGAGAGGCGAACAAGTGTGGGGCGGTGGGGCTGGGCAGGGGAGTTTGGGGTTTTCGTTTGAAAAGCACGGGTTTTACACTCTATATAGGGGGCTAGGATGAATGCGGGCTTGGCCTGCCTTGGAAAGTGGCGATGAGTTACAGCGAACAACAGCGCAGCACGACTTGGCTTGCCCGCGGCGGATTGCGCCCGACGCGGCAGCGGTTGGCTTTGGCGGGGTTGCTGGTCGGCGATGGCATGAACCGGCATGTCACGGCGGAAAGCCTGTATGCGGCGGTCGGGGCTTCGGGCGCGAAGGTCAGCTTGGCGACGGTGTACAATACGCTCAGGGCGTTTTGTGAGGCGGGGCTGCTGAATGAGGTCGTGGTGGACGGCGCGCGCAGCTATTTCGACACGCGGCTGGATGACCATCCGCATTTCTACTGGGAAGACAGTCACGCTTTGACCGATGCGCCTGCCGAGGAATTGGTGATTGCTGGATTGCCGGAAGCGCCTGAGGGCATGGCGGTGAGCCGGGTGGATGTGGTGATCCGGCTGAAACGGGCCTGAGCGTTCTGACCCTGCGCTTTCTGGGCTGATCCCGCTACCAACGCTTATGAAATTGCGCGGCAAGGGCTGCATTGCTTTAGGTCGCCTGCGCGGCGTGCCGCCGATTGTCTCCGCCGGGATATGGCGCAAGAGGCGGCTTTCGATAAAAAACGGCGCGATCTGCATTGGGAGCAGACCGCGCCACAGGGCGAGCACTGGAGGATACTGGCGCTGGCCCTGCACTGGTTAAAAAATCAACGGCACTGGTTACTTCGGCAGCAAAACCTTGTTCACGACTTGGATCACGCCGTTCGACTGTTCGACATCCGAGATGGTGACTTTGCCAGCGGTGCCGGATTCGTCGTAGATATAGAGGCTGCCGCCCTTCATTTTGGCCGACAGATGATCGCCCGACAGCGTGGTCATGTTGAAATAGCCATCTTTCGAGGCTTTGGCTTTCTTCGCCATCTGCGCGGTGGTGTAATGGCCAGCCACCACATGCGCGGTCAGGATTTTGGTCAGCATGTCTTTGTTTTCGGGCTTCAGCAGGGTGTCCACCGTGCCAGCGGGAAGTGCAGCAAAAGCCTCATTGACCGGGGCGAACACGGTGAACGGGCCTGCACCTTGCAGAGCATCGACGAGGCCTGCGGCTTTCACAGCGGCGACGAGGGTGGTGTGGTCTTTCGAATTCACCGCGTTCTCGACGATGTTTTTGGTTTCATACATGGCGGCACCGCCGACCATTGGGTTTTCGGCCAAAGCCGGGCCAGAGATCAAAGCGAAGGCAAGGACGAGAGCAGAGGTTTTCCCAGAGATTTTCGCGACGGTTTTCATGGCAGCTTCCCTATCAATCGGCTGGTTTATTCCGGCCGTATGTAAGGGAAACGAGGCGAGGCGGTTGGAAGTTTCAGCCGCCCCGGTGCGATCACGCTTTCGTGATATTTACTGACCTAGCTTCTTGATGCGCCCCTCAACGGCGGGCCTCACCGTGCCTGCTTTCTCGACATAGCGCATCACATCGGTGGCGACGAGATTGCCCGCCCCGGTGTCGGTGATCAGGCGACCGCCGCCGAGGCTGCTATAGCCATCGCCGCCATCCAGCATGAAGTTGTTGACCGCGACTTTATAAAGCGCGTCGGGGTTCAGGGCGGTGCCGTTGATCATGACTTCAGACACGCGCGCGCCGGGTTCAGCACTGGCGTCATAAACAAAGGTGACGCCGGACACCTGCGCAAATCGGCCAGCGCCTTTTTCAACCTGTGACACGGCATTCTCCAAAGCGCCGAGCAACTGGCTGCCGGGCAGTTCGGTCAGCACGGTGACATTGCCGAAGGGTAACTCAGTGAGGATATCACGCCGGGTCAGTTTGCTGCCCGCGTCGTAGGTGCGATCGGCGCGGATGCCACCGCCGTTCATCAGCGCCGCATCTGCACCGGTGGCCGCGCGCATCGCGTCGGCGATCAGGTTGCCCATGGCGGATTCCTCTGCACGGACGACATTGCGGCGGCTATCGAGCGGGGTTTCGGTGGTGCCGATTTCGACGTTCAGGGTTTTGTCTAGGTCAGCCGAGAGTTTATCGACCATGGCTTGGGTTTCAGGATCGGGCTGCACAGTGGCGGTGTCGATGAAGCGGAACGCCGGGGTCCATTTGATGGTGCGCTTGCCGTCTTTTTCGCCGATATCCACGGTCAGATCGACGGGGGAAAGAAATTGGCCATCCAGCGAGGTTTCCACATAGACGGTGACGCCATCGTAAGCTGTGGCATAGGAGTGGTCATCGCCCGAAAGGATCACATCGAAAGCGTGCGATTTCAGCAGTTTGCGATCGTTGTCCATATCGGTCTGCACCACGCCGACGACGATATCGGCGCCATCCTCGCGGGCGGCTTTCGCGGCTTTGATCGCGGTGGCGACGGTGGGTTGGAATTTCAGATCGCCGGTGGCTGCGACCGAGGGTGAGGTGTCTTGTGCCACCGGGATCAGCGCGACTTTCAATCCAGCGATTTCCTTGACCATGACTCCGCCGACGCCGTTCATCGGGCTGCCATCAGCATTGGTGATGTTGATCGCGGCCCATGGGTATTTCGACGCCTTGACCTTTTCGAGGAAATTGGCCGGGCCAAAGTCAAATTCATGGTTGCCGGGGACGGCCAAATCGAAGGGGACGATATTGGTCAGATCAATGGTGTTCTGGCCTTTGTCGAAGCCCGACAGCAAGGAGGGCGACAGCATATCGCCGTCAAACAGATAGAGCGTGTTGGGGTTGGTGGCGCGCTCGGCCCGTGCCACGGCGTTCAGGCGTGCAAAGCCGCCACGGCCATCTTCCTCGGTGAAGTTATAGACATCGCCGACGCCGAGCAGGGTGAGTTTCACGGTTTCGGCTTGCGCGGTGAGTGGTGTCAGGGCTGCGCATAGAAGCAAAATCGGGGGAATGGCGCGCGGGTGGGGCATGGCTATCTCCTCTGGGTTGTTGTGCGAGTGTGGGGCGCAGCAGTGAGTCTGTCAAAGCTGGGGTTACGGTTTGGCGATGACGCGCTGATGACGCAGGCTTGCGGGAAAGGAGAAAGCTCGCATGAAAGCAGGAAACCTGACCGAACGTAGAAAGCTTGACCGAAAGCCTAGGGCAGGGCATGAGGCGGTCATGCTGATTTACAAGATATTCCTGCGCGTCGAATGGGACGCTTTTCGCGAGGCGGGTCAGACGGCGGGGGCCCCCGTTGATCTGACCGATGGCTTTGTGCATTTCTCGGCGGCTCCGCAGCTGGCGGAGACGGCGGCGAAGTATTTTGCGGATGTGTCCGATCTGGTGCTGGTGGCTTGCGATGCCGATCGGCTGGGCGTGGCGTTGAAGTGGGAGGCCTCGCGCGGTGGGGCTTTGTTTCCGCATTTGTATCGGGATTTGGTTTTGGCGGATGTGGTGTGGGATAAGTCGCTGCCTTTGGGGGCGGCGGGGCATATCTTCCCGGAGGGGGTGTTTTGAGCGTGATTGAGGCTTTGGGGCTGGCGGTGTTGCATCGGTTTGACCCGGAACGGGCGCATGGGTTGTCTTTGAAGGCGCTGTCGGCAGGGCTGGTGCCGTTGCCGGGGGTGATTACCTCGGATCGGTTGGCCACGACGGTCGCGGGGCTGGCATTGCCCAATCCGGTGGGGTTGGCGGCGGGGTTTGACAAGAATGCGACGGTGGTGGGGCCGCTGAGCCGTGCGGGGTTTGGCTTTGTTGAGGTCGGGGCTGCGACGCCGCGCCCGCAGCCGGGGAATGCGAAGCCGCGGTTGTTCCGGCTGACCGAGGATCGGGCGGCGATCAATCGGTTTGGCTTTAACAATGAGGGCGCGGAGGCGATTGCGGCGCGGCTTTCGGCACGGGTGCGAGGGGCGGTGCCGGTGGGGCTGAACCTTGGGGCGAACAAGGACAGCGCGGATAAGGCGTTGGATTTTGCCCGCGTGCTGGCGGTGTGTGGGCCGCATGTGGATTTTGCGACGGTGAATGTGAGCTCGCCGAATACCGAGAAACTGCGCGATTTGCAGGGGCGGGCGGCTTTGTCGGCGCTGCTGGCGGGGGTGATGCAGACGCGGGCGGAATTGGCGCAGCCGATCCCGGTGTTTCTGAAAATCGCGCCGGATTTGACGGATGATGAACTGGCCGAGATTGCCGAAGTGGCTTTGGCTTCGGGTGTGGCGGGGATCATTGCGACAAATACAACCTTATCGCGAGAAGATTTGATAAGTTCAACCAAAGGTGAAATGGGTGGGCTTTCGGGCGCACCATTGTTTGAAAAGTCTACACGGGTGTTGGCGCAACTGTCGGCTTTGACCGAAGGCAAACTGCCGTTGATCGGGGTGGGCGGCATTGCCAGCGCCGAGGAGGCGTTTGTGAAGATCCTCGTTGGGGCCTCGGCGGTGCAGTTTTATACCGCGATGGTCTATCAGGGGATTTCCTTGGCGGCAAAGATCGCGCGGGGCTTGGATGCGCTGTTGGAGCGGGAGGGCTATGCGAACGTGGCCGATGCGGTGGGCAAGGGTCGCGCCGAATGGCTGTAAGCTTTCGCGACGCGCGCCGTGACGATGTGGCGGCATTGGTTGCCATGCTGGCGGATGATCCACTGGGGCAGGCGCGAGAGGCTGCGGATTTGGCGCCTTACCTCGCAGCGTTTGAGGAGATCGCGGCCAATCCGATGCATCAGCTGATTGTGGGTGAATTGGACGGGCGGATTGTGGCGACGTGTCAGGTGACGATCCTTGCGGGGCTGTCTCGGCAGGGGGCGAAGCGGGCTTTGGTCGAGGCCGTGCGGGTGGTGGCTGATTTGCGTGGGCAGCGGATTGGTGAGGCGATGATGGCAGAGTGTGAGGCCCGCGCGCGGGTGGCGGGGGCGAGTGTGATCCAACTGACCACCGACAAGACCCGGCTGCGGGCGCATGGATTTTATGATCGGCTTGGGTTTACCGCTAGCCACATAGGTTATAAACGCAAGATTGAATAGTTCGAAGGGGGAAGCGATGGCGTTCGTTCGATCAGTTGAAAAAGACGACAGAGAAATTCGAAGTGCCCATCCCACACAACTTATCTGTAAATACTTAATCGGTCAGCATGACGGGAAAAAGGTGATCCAGCTTAACAGCTATGGGTCAAGTGAGCGCGACATCCCTGGAAAGCTGAGCCAAACGCTCCAGTTTGGTGAGGATGCGGCGCTACAACTATATCGAGTTCTGGGCAAAGAATTCGGCTTCAAAGGGGAATAAAATGGCGGAAGACGGCATCAACAGCTTTATGACCGGGCCGGATGAGGCGGGGCGGTTTGGCAAGTTTGGCGGGCGGTTCGTGTCGGAAACGCTGATGCCGCTGATCCTTGATCTGGAAGAGCGCTACGAATTCGCCAAGACTGATCCGACGTTCTGGGCGGAGATGGATGATCTGTGGAAGCATTATGTCGGGCGGCCCTCGCCGCTGTATTTTGCGCCCCGGCTGACCGAGCATCTGGGCGGTGCCAAGGTCTATATGAAGCGCGACGAGTTGAACCACACTGGCGCGCATAAGATCAACAACGTGCTGGGGCAGATCATTCTGGCGCGGCGGATGGGGAAAACCCGGATCATCGCGGAAACCGGGGCGGGCCAGCATGGTGTAGCTACGGCGACGGTATGTGCGAAGTTCGGGCTGCAATGCGTCGTTTATATGGGCGCGCATGATGTGGAACGGCAGGCACCGAACGTGTTTCGGATGCGGTTGCTGGGCGCGGAAGTGATCCCCGTCACCTCTGGGCGTGGCACGCTGAAGGATGCGATGAACGATGCGTTGCGCGATTGGGTGACCAATGTGCGCGACACCTTCTATTGTATCGGCACGGTGGCGGGGCCGCATCCCTATCCGGCGATGGTGCGCGATTTCCAAAGCATCATCGGCAAGGAAGTCCGCTGGCAGTTGGCCGAACAGGAAGGCGAAGGCCGTTTGCCTGACACTTTGGTGGCGGCGATTGGTGGTGGGTCGAACGCGATGGGGCTGTTTTTCCCGTTCTTGGACGATCCTTCGGTGAATATCATCGGGGTTGAGGCGGGTGGTAAGGGCGTCGATGATCGGATGCAGCATTGCGCTTCGCTGACCGGCGGGCGTCCGGGGGTGTTGCATGGCAACCGTACTTACCTCTTGCAGGACAATGACGGGCAGATTTTGGAGGGCTTCTCGATCTCGGCGGGTCTGGATTATCCGGGGATTGGGCCGGAACATAGCTGGCTGCACGACATGGGCCGGGCGCAATATGTCAGCATCACCGATGCCGAGGCTTTGGAGGCGTTTCAGCTGTCTTGCAAGCTGGAGGGGATTATTCCGGCGCTGGAACCTTCTCATGCCTTGGCACATGTGATGAAGATCGCGCCGACGCTGCCGAAGGAGCATATCATTGTGATGAATATGTGCGGGCGCGGCGACAAGGATATTTTCACCGTCGCCAAGCACCTTGGCTTTGATATGAAGATTTGAGGCGGACGCCATCGCCACATCAAGCCGCGCCAATGCATATTGGCGCGGCTTTTTGCTGGGCTGCGCCCGAATCACCAATTTTCCCAGTCAGACCATGGTCTGAGTTCGGGCGCGAGTGTTTCAGACCAATGTCTTAAGCATTTGATATAGGCTTATTATTCTGGATTTCTGAGGCTGGTTTTCCTTTGCGCAACCAGCGCGGCCTTGCGCGAAAACACACGCTTACGCCGGGTTTTGCCTAAACTGCGGTTTATATCCGCAAACTCTCGGCCGATCTGGGCGGGGTAAACTCTGCGTCAATAGGCAGCGGCTGTGTGGGCTGTCATCGCTGAACCTGTCGCCGGATGCGGCTTCGTTTGGCAGTTTAGCAAAGTTAGGAACACAGGATGATACGGACAGCGAAACCTCTGATCTTCACGGCCATGCTCGGCTTTTCGGCCGGTATGGCGCAGGCGATCACCGTGGCGGATGTGGTGAAAACCTATCAGGACCAAGCCTATTCGGGTATCGAGGTCAAGGAAAGCCCGAACCAGATCAAGGTTGAGGCCGCCAAGGATGGCGTGAAGGTCGAGGTGGTCTATGACAAAGTGACCGGCGATGTGGTCAAGCACGAGTCCGAAGTTTTGGGCGCGGATGAGACGAATACGGGTCTGGAAGTGTCGAGCACCGATCACGATTTTACGGGTGATGACAGTGGCGATGATAACAGTGCGAAGGATGACAGTGGCTCTGATGACGGCCCGGATCATGACGCAGGCGACGACAATGGCGGCAGCGGCCACGACGATAGCGGTCATGATGACAGTGGTCATGACGACAGTGGCCATGATGGTGGCGAGGGCAGCACGGACGATTGAGGCTGGTTTCGCGCGGCCAAGCGCCTCGGTCTTGCCGGGGGGCTTGGCATCGGTGATAGTGTGGGTGCAGCCGGGGCGGGTTTCGGCCTCGAAGGGAAACGGGATGAACCGCAGAGCTTTCTTGGGGCGCAGAGTTTTCTTGATGCGTTGCGCTATCGGCGCGCTTGGCGCTGTCGTTACGGCCAGCGCGGCGGTTGCGGAAAGCTTTCAACACTCGGTGGTGGCGCAGTTGCGCGGCCAAGGCTACCGCGAGATCAATGTCGAGCGCACCATGCTGGGGCGGGTGCGGATTGTTGGCGCGAAAGGCGGCGGCACGCGCGAGATCATTTTGAACCCACGCACCGGCGAGATTTTGCGCGATATTGTGCTGGCCGAGGATGGTCAGGTGATGCCGGAGATTGCGGGCCAAGACAATTCGGGCAAAGGCAGTTCTGAAGATGATGGGTCGGACAACAGCGGGTCGGGCGACGATGGGTCGGGCGACGATGGGGATGACGACGGCGGTTCAAGCGGGCATGGCGACGGCAAAGACGGCGACGGCCATGACGGCGATGGAAACGGCGGCGGCGAAGGCGAGGATTGATCGGCTTTGACGGCGTTTGCCGATCATATAGCGGTCTGAGGATTTTGGAGCAGAAGTGAGACATCCGGCTTTCGTCTTTGCGATCTTTCTGTTGCAGGCGGCTTGCGCGATTTTTTTCGTGTCGGATATTTTGTCGTCTTTTGTCGGCATCACCACCACGCCGCTGCCGTGGCAGCTGCGCGAGATCATGGAGATTTGGGCGGCATTCGGGCTGCTGGTCGGCGTCGTGTTGGGCGCGGTTTTGCTGCGCCGGGCGATTGTGGACCGGCGCGAGGCGGAAACCCGGCTGCGGCGGGCTTCCGGTGCGTTCATGGTGCTGTTGGCCGAGCGTTTTGCCGAATGGGGGCTGACGCCTGCGGAAAAGGACGTGGCTTTGTTCGCGATCAAGGGCATGTCTACTGGTGAGATTGCGGCATTGCGCAGCACATCCGAGGGCACGGTGAAGGCGCAGACCAATGCGATTTATCGCAAGGCGGGGGTCAGCGGGCGCTCGCAACTGCTGTCGGTGTTCATCGAGGATCTGATGCGGGACGAGGATGGTACGCTGCGGCTGCCGGTGCCGCAAACGGCCGCCTAGTCTGCCGCGTAGGTTTGCAAAATATGCAAGGCCACCACATCCAGCGTGCGCTGGTGGGTGGATTTCAGACGGATTTTAGGCGCGACCCCTTCGTCATGTGCTTGCAGGAAACGGCCCGCGCAGAGGCACCATTGATCACCGGGTTTCAGCCCCGCAAAGCCGTATTCCGGGCGTGGGGTAGAAAGGTCATTGCCTAAGTATTTGGAATAGGCCAGAAATTCCGCCGTCATCAGCGCGCAAACCGTGTGCAGGCCTTGGTCCATCGGCCCGGTGTTGCAGCAGCCATCACGGAAAAACCCGGTGACGGGTTTGGCCGAGCAGCTTTCTAATATGTCGCCAAGGACGTTCAGGGAGGGATCACGCATCGGGTTTCCTTTTGGCGTAGCCTAGCGTTTGGGCGTGGTCTGTCCAGCGCTTTGCGGCCAATTCATCCCGGCGACGGGGGGCAGCATGGTGCCGGAAACCAGCGTTGTCAGCAGGCGGTTGATCGGCCAGAGCGTCGCCATTGGCGCGAGCAGGTGATCGCGTAAGCGCGGCAGGGTGGCGCTGTGGGATTGATACATCGGGGTGAAGGCGGCGGACATCGCCTGATAGGCGCGGACATGCCAGCGACGCATTTGGGCGTAGCGGGGCAGGGCTTCGGCCAGCGGGAGTTTGAGGGCTTGGGCTAGGGCAAAGGCATCGAGCAGGGCCATATTGGCGCCTTGGCCGAGTTGCGGGCTGGCACGGTGGGCTGCGTCTCCGATGAAGGCGAGGGCTTCGGCATACGGACGGCGCAGGGTGCCGTGGCTGTAGCGGGCGGGGGTGAGGTCGGCAGTGACGTGCAGAGTGGTTAGGAACGGGGCCATTTGCGGCCAAAGCTGGGTGACTTCGGCTTTCCATTGGTTGAGGTCTTGGCTGGGCCAATCATCGAGGGCGGCACGCGGCAGTGACCAGAACACGGCGGCGTGGGGTAAGGGGTTATCGGGCAAATGGCCGATCGGCAGCACGCCTGCCATGTGGCGGGCGGCTTGGTAGCGTTGAGTCAGCTGATCGCGCGGCAGGTCGGTATCATCGGGCCAAGGCACGGTGCCCCAGACCGCGCCGAAGCTGAGCGGACGGGCCTGCATCGGTGAGAGGATGGAGCCTGCGCCAGAGGCGTCGATCACCAGATCGAACGGGCCGAGCGGGTCGGCATTGTCTCGGATGATCAGGCGCTTGTTGTTGTTCAGGGGCGCCTCAACGCAGGCCGATCCTGTTTGCAGGGTGATGCCTGCGGCACTGGCGGCGCTCCACAGCACGGAAAACAAGCTGGCGCGGTGGATGGCAAGGCCGGGGGCGTCGGGTTTGTAAGCGACATCAAGGACTTTGCGCGCTCCGGCATGGCCCAGCATTTGGCTGACTTCGGCCCCCAAAGTGCGGGCATCTGCGCCGATGGCATCGAGCACGGCGAGGCCCACAGGTTGCAGCACAAGGCCCGATCCCAAGGCGCGCGGCGTGGCGAAACGCTCTACCAGCGTGACGCGGTGGCCGGATTGCGCGCACAGCGCCGCTGCGGCCAAACCGCCGATGCCTGCGCCGATGATGCCGATGCTTAACGGGGGGGATTGCGTGCTCATGACGGTATTTGTGCGGGTTTTGCCTGTGGCGGCAAGCCCTTATCAGGTGGGATATTCCCCACTGTGCAGAGCGGGCGGCTGGGGCTAATGTAACGAAAACGTGTGGGGGATCGCGGATGGACGGGTTGCTGGTTCTGCTGGCCTTGGTGGCGCTTGCCATTCCGGTGCTGATTATCGTGCTGCTGATCGGGCAAAGTGGGCTGCGGAGGCGTGTCGGTGATCTGGAGCGGCAGTTGGCCGCGCAGGGTGCGCGGTTGCAGGCGATGCTGGGCGCGGTGGACGTGGCGCAAGGGGCTGTGCCGGACGGGGGGGCTTCGGCGCGCGCGGAGACTGCGATAGCTGAGACTGCCATAGCTGAATCGGGGGCGGTTGATCCGGTTTTGAAGGATGCGGGGCCGGTTGAGGTTGGCGAGGTTGTGGCCGCTGTAGAGACGCCTCTGGGTGTGGAAGCAGTCAAACCGATGACGCCGTGGGAGCGGGCAGCTGCGGCGCGTGGAGTTGCGGCGACGCCAGCCGAAGTTGCATCTGCCGCGCTTGCGCCTGCGCCAGCAGCGGCGCGGGTGCCTGCGGGGCCGAGTGTGGTCTCGCGCTTGGCAGATTGGTTGAAGGCGAATTGGGTTTACGCGGTATCTGCCGCCTCACTGGCTTTGGCCGGGGTGTTTTTCGTGCAATATGGCATTGAAAACGGGTTGTTGCCGCCGGGGCTGCGGGTGTTGGCGGGGATTGCCTTTGGCCTGTGTCTGATTGCGGCGGGCGAGTGGTTGCGCAGGCGGTCTGGCGATGGCGAGGATGTCTCAACCGCCTATCTGCCTTCGGTGTTCGCGGGGGCTGGGCTGGTGTCGGTGTTCGCCGCCGTGCTGTCGGCGCGGTTGATGTATGGGCTGATCGGGCCGCAGATGGCGTTTGCGGGGCTGACGGCGACTGCGGTTTTGGCACTGGTGCTGGGGTGGTTCTATGGGCCGTTGCTGATCGCGGTGGGGCTTCTGGGCGCATTTGCAGCGCCCTTTGTGGTGGCAGGCGGAGCCGAGGCGGGGGCTTGGCTTTACGGCTATTTCGCGTTGATCGTTGCTTTGGGGCTGGGCGTGGACACGCTGCGGCGCTGGGCTTGGGTGTCGGTGCTGGCCTTGGTGTTGGGCTATGCGGGCGGTTGGTTGTCTATGGCGGCGGGGGCAGGCGCGCTGGGCTGGGTGGTGCTGTTGCTGGGGCTGGCGCTGATCGCGGTGGCGATCCCAGAGCGCGGGCTGGTGCCTCGGCAAGACGGGCCGTCGGTGCTGATGGCGGGGATGTTGGGCAAGGTGCGGCCACCGTTCCCGGTACTGTTGGCGGCGGGGGCGGCTTTGGCCTCGACTATAGGTCTGGTGCTGTTGGCAGGGGCGACTGGGACGGAAGCGATGCTGGCGTTGGGCGGGCTGACTGTGCTGGCGTTGGCCTATGTGGTTTGGGCCGAGCGGGCCGAGGGGCTGGCCGATCTGGGCTTTGCGCCTGCGGTGGGGTTCTGGCTGATGCTGGTGCAGATCGGCGCGGCGCAGATGCCGATGTTTTGGCAGTTTCTGGGTGCGGCGGATCGCGGGCCAGAGGTGGCTGCGCCGCTGACGATCACTTGGCTGGTGGGGATGGCGGCGCTGATGTCGGCGGCTTTCGCGTGGAGATCGCGGCAAGAGGGCGAGCTTGCGCTGTTGCACGGGGCGGCTGCGGCGCTGGTGGCTCCGGTTGCGGTGGCGATTTTGGCGTTGTTGTGGATACCTGAGCGGGTGATCGGGGCCTATCCTTGGGCGTTGCATGTGATGGCGGTGGCGGTGGGAATGGTTGGGTTGGCGGTGATGTTCGCCAAGGGCGAAGACCGTCGCAGGCCCGCTTATGCCACGCTGTCGGCGCTGTCGTTGATCGCTTTGGCGCTGTTTTTGGTCACGACGCATACCGCGCTGACCTTGGCTTTGGCCCTGCTGGCGCTGGTCGCGGCTTGGTTGGATCGTCGGTTCAAACTGCCGGAAATGGGCTGGTTCATTCAGGTCGCGGTGGCGGTTCTGGGCTATCGCTTGCTGGCCGATCCGGGGCTCGACTGGGCGTTTGATGCGCCTTTGGGGCAAGTGCTGCTGGCGTTTGGCGGGGTGATCGGGGCACTGATCGCAGCGTTGCGGATATTGCCTGATGGGCGGATTTTGCCGAAAGGCGTGCTAGAATCGGCAGCGGCGGGCTTGGGGGCGATCCTTGCCAACGTCTTGATCACGCGCTGGGTTTTGCCGGAAGGCGCGTTTGGCAGTTATGACACCTATTGGTCGATGAGCCTGAACGCCCTGCCGTGGCTGGTATTGATGCTGATGCAGATTTTCCGGGCGCGGCTGGGCGGCGTGCTGATGCGGTTGCGGCAGGCGATTGCTCTGGTGGCGGGGCTGCTGGCTGTGGGAGCTTTGGCACTGGCGGTGGGGCCGTTTAACCCGCTGTTCAGTTACTATGCCGAAGACGCGGGGGCTTTGGTGCTGGGGCCGCTGCTGCTGGACACGCTGCTGCTGGCTTACGGTGTGCCGGGGCTGATGCTGCTGGCTGCCGTGTGGAAGCTGCCGGGGCTGGGGCGGCGCTTGCGGCTGGGGTTCTTGGCGGTCGGGCTGGCGCTGCTGGCTTTGTACATCGGGCTGGAGATCAGGCGGTTCTGGCAGGGGGATTGGCTGGGAAACCCCGGTGTCGTGCAGGGTGAGCTTTACAGCTATACCCTCGCGCTGATGCTGCTGGGGGCGGGGCTGCTGTATCAGGCGATTGCACGGCGCTCTGGCACATTGCGGCGGGTCGCGATGGCGGTGATTGGGCTGACGATTGCCAAAGTGTTTCTGCTGGACGCTTCGGGGTTGACGGGGCTGACACGGGTGGTCAGCTTCCTTGGGCTGGGCCTGTGTCTGGCCGGATTGGCATGGCTGAACCGCTGGGCGGGTGAGGTTTCAACGCAGGATCGGGATGCCTGAGGCGGTTTTGGCGCTGTCCACCAAGCCATAGCGCGGGCCGCGGCCGATGCGGTGGGCGAGGGCGGACCAGGCCTGCGCGGTTTCTGGCGGCAGTTCGCGGGTGAGGGTGGCATCGAACAACGCCAGCCACGCATCAAACATGCCGGGATGCACATTGCCCGCCGCCTTGTGGACAGCCATCGGGTTGCCGCCGTAGCCGCCTTCCAGCAGAATGGCGTTGCGCCAAAACAGGGCGATTTTCGTCTCATGCACAGGCCAATCGTTGACGTGAGACGCGAAAATCGGGGCCAAGGTCGGATGGCTGCGCACGCTTTGATAAAACGAGGCCACAACGGCGTCGATCTGGGCGGGGCTGATGGCAAAACGGGCGAGGGGGTGCATAGCGGGCTCCTTTGCGGCAGGGTGGGGGAATTGTCCGGCGCGCGCAATGCTGCGAGACGACGCAGGGGCTTTGACCTTTCCGCGCACCTTTCCTATAAGGCCCGCATGGACCGCATATTCGTGAGCATAGCCCGAATTATTGGCCCGGCGCTCTGAGCTTTCAGACGCCGGGATTTTGGTGCGTTGCACCCCTCCGATGCCCCTATTTCAAGGCCCAATCCTAAGGACTGCCGCGATGTGCGCTGATACGACTGACTATTCCAACACCGTTTTCCTGCCCGAAACCGATTTCCCGATGCGGGCGGGCCTGCCTGCGCGCGAGCCTGACTGGCTGGCGCGTTGGGAAAAGATCGGGGTCTATGACCGCCTGCGTGAGAAGGCTGTGGAGGAGGCCCGCACGCCGTTCACCCTGCATGACGGCCCGCCCTACGCCAACGGCCATCTGCACATCGGCCATGCGTTGAACAAGATCCTGAAGGATATGGTGGTGCGCAGCCAGCAGATGATGGGCAAAGATGCCCGCTATGTGCCGGGTTGGGATTGTCACGGCCTGCCGATCGAATGGAAGATCGAGGAGCAATACCGCGCTAAGGGGTTGAACAAGGACGACGTGGATATCGTCGATTTCCGCCAGGAATGCCGCCGCTTTGCCGAGGGCTGGATCGACGTGCAACGGTCAGAATTCAAGCGGCTGGGCGTGACGGGGAAGTGGGAAAAGCCATATCTGACGATGGATTACCACGCCGAAGCGGTGATCGCGGATGAGTTTATGAAATTCGTGAACAACGGGTCGCTGTATCAGGGCTCGAAGCCGGTGATGTGGTCGCCGGTAGAGAAGACGGCTTTGGCCGAGGCGGAGATCGAGTATCACGATCATACCAGCCATACGATCTGGGTGCGGTTTAAGCCGCATTCAGTTCCGCAGACCAATGATCTTGACCTGCGCACTCATGAAGACTTGCGTAACGCCTCAGTTGTAATCTGGACGACAACGCCTTGGACGATCCCACAAAACCGGGCCATCGCGTTCAATCCAACGATTGAATATGGCCTCTACGAGGTTGTTGAAGTTGCTGACAACTCGACGGCCAAAGTTGGCGAACTTATCGTTCTCGCGAACAAGCTTGCTGAAAGCGTAATGTCGGCTGCAAAAGTTACGCAGTTTGCGAAACGTCGGGACGTGCCGGCGATCCAGTTGGAACAGATGGACTTTTCGCATCCGTATCGCGGCATCGAAGGCGGAAACGGTGAGTGGGACTATAATGTTCCGATGATCGCGGGCGATCATGTTACCGACGATGCAGGCACGGGCTTTGTCCATACCGCCCCCAGCCATGGCGATGACGACTATCAGATGGGTCTCAAGTTCAATCTGCCGATGACCTATAACGTCGAGGCCGATGGTTCCTACCGTGCCGATCTGCCGCTGTTTGGCGGGCAGTTTATTATCAATGCCGAGGGCAAAGAGGGCGCGGCGAACGTCAGCAATATCAAGGCTCTGCACGCGCAGGGTGCTTTGCTCGCCAAGGGCAAGGTCAAGCATTCCTACCCGCATTCTTGGCGCTCCAAGGCTCCGGTGATCTACCGCAACACGCCGCAGTGGTTTGTTGCCATCGACAAGCCGCTCGATGACGGTATGTCGACCTATGGCGAGTCGATCCGCACGCGGGCGTTGAACTCGATCAACCAGTTGGTGACCTGGACGCCGATTGCCGGACGCAACCGGCTGCATTCGATGATTGAGGCGCGGCCTGATTGGGTGTTGTCGCGTCAACGCGCTTGGGGTGTGCCGCTGACCTGCTTCACCAAAGTGGGCGCTAAACCGACAGATGCGGACTTCCTGTTGCGCAATCAGGATGTGAATGCACGCATCAAGGAAGCGTTCGAGGCTGAGGGCGCGGATGTTTGGTATGTGCAAGGGTTCAAGGAAAAGATGCTGCATGGCATCGTTGATCCGTCGCATTATAACCAAGTCTTCGATGTGCTGGACGTGTGGTTTGATTCTGGCTCGACCCATGCTTTCGTGCTGCGCGACCGTGAGGATGGCTCGGCTGACGGGATTGCCGATCTGTATCTGGAAGGCACCGACCAGCACCGCGGCTGGTTTCATTCCTCGATGCTGCAAGCCTGTGGCACCAAGGGCCGCGCGCCGTATCGCGGTGTGCTGACGCATGGCTTTACGCTGGATGAGAAGGGCATGAAGATGTCCAAATCCATCGGCAACACGGTTGCGCCGCAGGCGGTGATCGACGAATACGGCGCAGATATTCTGCGGCTTTGGGTGGCTTTGTCGGATTACACCGTCGATCTGCGCATCGGCAAGGAAATCCTGAAAGGTGTCGCTGACAGCTATCGCCGCCTGCGCAATACCATGCGGTTTTTGCTGGGGAATTTGGCGGGGTTCTCGGAGGCCGAGAAGGTCGCCCATGCTGATATGCCGGAACTGGAGCAGTGGGTGTTGCACCGTTTGGCAGAACTGGATGCCGACGTGCGCAAGGGCTATGCGGCCTATGATTTCCAAGGCGTGTTCCAGAAGCTGTTCACCTTTGCCACCACCGACCTGTCGGCGATCTACTTCGATATCCGCAAGGATTGTCTGTATTGCGATCCGGTGGACAGTGTGCGTCGCCGCGCCGCGCGGACGGTTCTGGACATGGTGTTCCACCGTTTGACGACTTGGCTGGCTCCGGTTCTGGTGTTCACCATGGAGGAGGTTTGGCTGTGCCGTTTCCCCGGTGAGCAATCGTCGGTGCATCTGGTCGATATGCCGGAAACCCCTGCGGATTGGCTGAACCCGACGCTGGCCGCGAAGTGGGAGGGCATCCGCACCGCCCGCCGCGTGGTGACGGGGGCGTTGGAAGTGCAGCGCACGGCGAAGGTGATTGGGGCCAGCCTTGAGGCGGCACCTGTGGTGCATGTCGCCGATACGGCGATCTTGGCTGCGTTGAAATCGCTGGATTTTGCCGAGTTGTGCATCACGTCCGATCTGCAACTGACTGCCGATCCTGAACCCGCCGAGGCGTTCCGGCTGCCCGATACGCCGGGCATCGGTGTGGTGTTTGAGCGGGCGGAGGGCGAGAAATGTCAGCGCTGCTGGCGGATTTTGCCGGATGTGGGCAGCCATAAGCATCCCGGCACTTGCAAGCGCTGTAACGACGCGCTGGGCTAAGCAGGCCATCGCCGTCCCGGACTTGATCCGGGGCCTCTGATTGGCCATTAGGCCCCGGATCAAGCCCGGGGCGGCTTGGGTTTTGGGCTTGGCGTTTGACATAAAAAAATCGGGCAAAGGTTGCACCTCTGCCCGATCAAGTCGTCAGGAAACTGTCAGGCGTGCAGCGGCGCGTAGGCGTCAAACATCTGCGGGGCCACGGTGGGCGCGATCAGGGCGCGCACTTCGTTGCGGGTCAGGCCAATATCCTCAAGCAAATGATCATCAGCGCGGTGCAACAGGCCGTTGATCGACTGGCGCAGAGCGTACTGCTGGCGCAGGGTGGCGAGGATGGAACGGATCATGGCGGACTCCTTCAAAGGCGGATCGGGCATAAGTGCGGATCGTTTCGGATAAACCTGTTTTGCCCGAATCCTTGACATAAGACAAACGAATAGAAATTATGCCTGCCATCGGTTTTATAGATGGCAGCGCGCAATGATCCCCCTTGATAGCGATTTGATGCGGGCGTTTCTGGCGGTGGTGGATACCGGGTCTGTGACGGCTGCGGCGGACCGGGTCGGGCGGACGCAATCGGCGGTGTCGATGCAAATTCGCAAGCTGGAGGAAAGTCTTGGTCAGCCCTTGTTCACCCGCCTGCCGCGCGGCGTGGTGCTGACGCCACGCGGCGCGCAACTGCTGCCCTATGCGCGGCGTGTCACCAGTTTGCTGGAGGAGGCGGCGACGGCATTGCGGGAAAAACCGCTGGCGGGGCCGGTGCGGATTGGCATCCCGGATGAATATGCCGAGACGATTTTGCCGCGCGCTTTGGCCGCGTTTTCCGAGCGGCATCCGGGGGTGGAGGTGACGGTGCGTTGTGATTTCACTGCCCCCCAGCAGGCGGCGCTGGATGATGATCAGCTTGATCTTGCAGTGATTTATGACAGCAGCCACACCTCGGGTGATGAAGTGTTGTGCATGGACCCGACGGTGTGGGTCACGTCGATCGCCCACGCGCAGCATTTGCAACAGCCGGTGCCGGTGGGGGTGTATTTCCGATCAGACTGGTGCCGGGATTTCGCGTTGCGATCCTTGGATCAACAAAGCATCCCATGGCGGGCGGCGTTTGAATGTGACACCTCGGCCAGCCTGCGGGTGGCGGCGCGGACGGGCCTCGCGATCTCACCCCTGTCGCGCAGCACGATTCCACCGGGCTGCAGGGAGCTGACGAATGCTGATGGCTTTCCCATCGTGGACCGCGCGCGGGTGGTGCTGAAGCGCAATCCGCGTGGTGGGTCAGAGGCGATTGAAGGGCTGGCCGATATGCTGCGCGAGGCGTTTCGGCCTTTGGCTTCGGCAGGGGCGTAATGCAAGCGGGGATGCAAAGCCCGCTGGGGCCGATCAGTGTGACGGAAGTGGATGGCGTGATCACCGCGCTGCATTGGCACGCAGGGCCTGCGGCAGAGTCGCCGTTGCTGGTTGAGGCCATCTGCCAACTGACGGCCTATTTTGATCGCCGTCTGACCCGGTTTGATCTGCCTTTGGACTTTGGCACCGGGTTTTCGGAAAAAGTTCGTCGCGCGATGGCGGCGATTCCTTATGGGCAGACGCGGCAATATGGCGATCTGGCGCGCGAGATCGGTGTGCCTGCGCAGGCGATTGGGCAAGCCTGTGGGGCCAACCCTGTTCCGGTGTTGATCCCGTGTCATCGGATTTTGGCGGCCAAAGGGTTGGGGGGATTTTCGGCCAAGGGTGGGGTGGAGAGTAAGGTTTTTCTGTTAAAGCTGGAGGGGGCTGCCAGTTTGTTGATTTGATCGGGCTTGTTGATCTGATCTGGCCTTATCGGCTGGGCCACGCCGGATATTGCCGCCACTGCAAAGGCTCTGTAACAGTTCTGTAAAATTATTCGGGGCGGGATTGAACTTTGAGCTTTGCCATTCTGCTGGCCGTCCTCGGCTCGGCTTTCCTGCACGCCCTTTGGAACGCGCTGATCAAAACCGGCACCTCGCGGATGGGGGCGATGATCATCCTGTCGATTGGCGAGGTGCCGATTGGTCTGGCGGTCGCTAGCTTCTGCCCGTTGCCCGCGCCCGAGGTGTGGAAATGGGTGCTGATGGCGGGCTGCGCGCATTTCTTTTACAAGTCGTTCCTGACCTATGCCTATGAGCATGGCGATCTCAGCCGGGTTTACCCCATTGCGCGCGGCTCTGCGCCGTTGATCGTGGCGCTGCTGGGGCCGCTGCTGGCGATGCTGTGGCCGACTGCGATGCCAGCGGATGCGCTGACTTTGCATGAATATGCCGGGATTTTTGTGCTGGGCTGCGGGATTTTGCTGATGGCGCAGGGGATTTTCTCGAATGGCGAAAGCCGCAAAATGCTGCCGTTTGCACTGGGGTCGGCTTGTGCGACGGCGAGTTATACGCTGCTGGATGGCCACGGTGCGCGGGTGGCGGGGGATGCGATTGCCTATGTGGCTTGGGTGTTTGTCGCCGACGGGCTGATGTTTGCGACGGGAATGCTGGCTTACCGGGGGCTTGATGTGCTGCCGCGTGACCGCAAGGCTTGGGGTGTCGGCATGATCGCGGCGGCGGCGTCATATGGGGCTTATGGCGTGTCGGTCTGGGCGATGACGAAAGCCCCGATTGCGGTGGTGGCAGCGGTGCGCGAAACCTCGATCCTGTTCGCGGTGTTGATTGGCTGGCTGGCGTTTGGCGAGCGGATGACCAAGGGCAAGGCGATCGCTTCGTGCGTGATCGTGGGGGGGGTGATCCTGACACGGCTCTGAACGCTACAATTTGACTAAAATTGTCATCCTCTGTGCTCAAATATCCCGGGGGTCCGGGGGCTGGCCCCCGGCTTGGTCCCGGGCCGAAGTGCCATGTTAGACCTAATGCGTCGAACGATCCGGCACGATCTGCTGCACGATCCCGGCCAAACACAAATACAGTGATGTGATCACCAAGCCCCAATGCGCCAATGATCCTTCGGCAAAGTTCATCCAAGCCGCCCATCCGGCAAAGATCACCCAAGCCAGCGACATCGGCAGCGTGATCCAGCGCCAGCGCGCCGTGCGGGTGGGGTGGACGAATTTCAGGTTCAGGAACATCGCCGAGGTCAGCAGCACGACGAAGAACAGGATCACCCATTGCGATGGGGCGACGGCGAACAGCACCAGCACCACCATATTCCAGCAGGCGGGGAAGCCAGAGAAGCTTTTATCCTTGGTTTTCATTCGGGTGTCAGAGAAATAGATCACTGATCCGTAGCAGATTGCGATGATCGCCAGCCAGCCTGTCCAACCATCCAGCATCCCAGATTTGAACAAAGCATAGGCGGGGATGAACACATAGGTCAGGTAATCGACGATCAGATCCATCAACACCCCGTCATAGATCGGAAAGTTGTTGGGCGTGTCGTAGCGCCGCGCGAGCGGGCCGTCGATGCCATCGACGATCAGCGCGAACACCAGCCAGAGGAACATCACCCGCCAGTTGCCCTCCACCGCCGCGAGCATCGCGAACATCGAAAGCACCGCGCCGGTGGCGGTCAGCAGGTGGACGGAAAG
This sequence comes from Pseudomonadota bacterium, assembly GCA_040387915.1. Taxonomy (GTDB): domain Bacteria; phylum Pseudomonadota; class Alphaproteobacteria; order Rhodobacterales; family Rhodobacteraceae; genus Cypionkella. Next base: position 32,988 of record JAZKCV010000017.1, on the reverse strand, counting down.
GGCTTTAAGGCGAATATCCATGGGGTTTGATCGCTCAAATCGGGATTCGGGGCAAGGGTTGGGGTGAAAATCAGGCGCGGGGATGCGCTTTTTCGTAAACTTCCATCAGGCGAGCGGCATCGACCGCCGTGTAGGCTTGGGTTGTCGACAAGGAAGCATGGCCAAGCAATTCCTGAATGGCGCGCAAATCTCCGCCTGCCGACAGCAGATGCGTGGCAAAGCTGTGCCGCATCGCATGCGGGGTGGCGGTGGCGGGCAGGCCGAGTTGCATGCGGGATTTCTCCATCACCAAGGCGATCAGGCGGGGGTTCAGCGGGCCGCCGCGCGCACCGCGAAACAGCGGTTCGGTTCGGGTCAGATCGTAGGGGCAGAGGCGGGCATATTCGGCGATAGCGTCGCGGGTGACGGGCAGGGTGGGCACGAGGCGTTCCTTGCCGCCTTTGCCGAGAATGCGCAGGGTGTCGGGCAGGGGGTGGGCCGCCCCGGTCAGGTTGAGGGCTTCCGATATCCGCAGGCCGCAGCCATAAAGCAGCGTGATCACGGCGATATCGCGGGCGGCGATCCAGTCGATCCGGGCTTGCTCGCCGACTTGGGCGATCATATCGCGCGCGCCTTCAACTGTCAGCGGGCGCGGCAGTTTGCGGCGGAATTTCGGGCCGCGCTGGGACAGGACGGCGGTGGCGTCTATGCTTTCACGGTCGGCGACCCAAGCGATGAAGTTTTTCACGGCAGAGAGCTCCCGCGCCAGACTGCGCGACGAGAGTTTGCGATCCCGCTCATGCGCCATCCAAGCCCGCAGGTCTGACTGATCGACCTTGGCGATGGCTTTCAGGCCTTCGGATTCGCCATGATGCACGGCGAGGAAGGCCAGAAACCCTGTTACATCATGGGCATAGGCGGTCAATGTATGCGCTGCCGCCCCATCCAAAGCCCGCAGATGATCCAGCCACCGCGCCAGCGCGTCACGCTGCGCGGGCGGGATGGCGAGGCTGTTCACGACAGCCAGCGGCGCATGGTGCGTTCAAACACGCCCGCGAAGAAGGCCAACAAATCCGTGCCATGCGTCGGTTTGAACTGATGCGGGTCTTCGGCGCCCAAAACCAGCATCCCCGGCAAACGACCCTTGCCGAAATCAAGCTTCATCAGGGCTTCGGACCGCACCCAGCCTGCGCGTTCACCATATAAAGCATCGGATTGTGGCAGCACTTGCCGCAACACCACCGGGCGCAGCGGCACATTGCGACCGCCGGAAATGTATTCGCCGACAAACCCCGGCTCGGCCACATACAAAACATCGCCCAGTTTGCGCAGGGCGGGGTCTTCGGCGTCCTGCACCGATTCCAGCACCAAACGCACACAATCGACGCGCAAAGTGCCTGCTACGTCTGAGGCGAGGGTTTTCAGAAACTCCTCAAAACTGAGAGGGTCCATCATCTGCAAAATTGCGCGATGCACTTGGTTGGTGCCTGCAAGATTTTCATAGGCGGCGGCGATCACGGTGCGGTGGGTGTCTTCCAAGCGGTCCAGCCGCCCCTCCAACCGCTCCATCGCGATGCCGCGCAGATCGACGATATTGCTGCCCATCAACCGCTCATTCGCGCCAATCAGCGCATTCATCACATCGCGGTCTTCCAGCAGAACCTCGGGTTCCGCGAGGATTTTGTCGCGCAGCTCTTGGTCGATCATGCTTGGCCTATCTTGGTTTTTTGTCACTATAGCAGGTTGCGGTGGCTTGGGCGCGGGTTTACCTCAAAAGGGCACAACAAGGAAAGAGTGGATGCTGGCCGAGCGGGTCTATCAGGCGGGGGATTTGGTTGGCGTGCTGACCACCGAGCCTTTGGGCCGTATGCTGGATTATAAAGCCCCTGAGGGCGGTTGTGGCGATGGCGATTTTGTCGAGGTGCCGCTGGGGCCGCGCCGCGTCATCGGCGTGGTGTGGGGTGTGGGTGAGGGCAAGTTTGATCCTGCACGCATTCGCAGCATTTACCGCGTGCTGGATGCGGCACCGATGCGGGCAGAGTTGCGCACATTTCTGACGCGGGCGGCGGAATATACGCTGACTCCGATGGCCGCGATGCTGCGGTTGGCGACCCGCGCGCCGGGATTGGGCGATCCGCCGTCGATGAAAAAGACCTATGTTTTGGGGCCGGTGATCCCCAATCAGATGACCGAGGCGAGGTTTCGCGTGGTCGAGGCGTTGCGGCGGTTTGGCTCTGCCCCGGTGACACTGGGGGAATTGGCGGAAGAAGCGGCTTGTGGGCCTGCCGTTGTGAAGGGCTTGGTGAAGCTGGGCGTGGTGCTGGAACAGGACGCGCCGCGCGATCTGCCCTATCCGCCGCTCAATCCGGTGACGAACACGCGGTTGGCGGGGGATCAGGTTGCGGCGGGCGATGCCTTGGTCGCTTTTGTGGCACAGGGCGGTTATTCGGGGACTTTGCTGAAGGGCGTTACCGGGTCGGGCAAGACCGAGGTGTATCTGGAAGCGGTGGCGGAATGTCTGCGTAAGGGGCGGCAGGCTTTGGTGTTGCTGCCCGAGATTTCGCTGACGGCGGATTTCCTACGCCGTGTGCAGGTGCGATTTGGTGCGCGCCCTGCGGAGTGGCATTCGGGTGTGACGATGACCGAGCGGCGGCGGCTGTGGCGGATGGTGGGGCAGGGCGAGGCCTCGTTTGTGGTCGGCGCGCGGTCGGCCCTGTTCCTGCCGTTCCGCGATCTGGGCCTGATCGTGGTCGATGAGGAACACGACACGTCCTATAAGCAGGAAGAAGGAGTGTTCTATAACGCCCGCGATATGGCGGTGTTGCGGGCGGCCATCGTCGGTGCGCCGATAGTTTTGGCGAGTGCGACTCCGTGTCTGGAGACTTGGGCGAATGTCGAGGCGGGCAAGTATGGCCGCTTGGATTTGGGCGCTCGGTTTGGCGCGGCGGAACTGCCGGATATGCAGGCGATTGATATGCGGGCGCAAAAGCTGGCCGCGAATTGCTGGATTTCGCCGAAACTGGCGGCAGAGATTAAGGTTCGGATTGAGCGGAAAGAGCAATCCCTGCTGTTCCTGAACCGTCGTGGCTTTGCACCGATCACTCTGTGCCGCGCCTGCGGCCATCAAGTTGGCTGCGACGATTGCGATGCGCGGATGGTCGAGCATCGGTTTCTGAAGCGGTTGCAATGCCATCAATGCGGCGCGACCAAACCGATCCCGACCGAATGTCCGGCCTGTAAGGTTGAGGGCAAGATGGCTCCGGTTGGCCCCGGCGTTGAACGGCTGGCCGAAGAAGTGGTGGCCCTGTTCCCCGATGCCCGCGTGGCGGTGCTGTCGTCGGATCTGTTCGGATCAGCGCGGGCGTTGAAAGAGCAGATCGTGGCGATTGCCGAAGGCGCTGCGGATATCATCATCGGCACGCAGATCGTGGCGAAGGGGCATAACTTTCCGCTGCTGACTTTGGTGGGGGTGATCGACGCCGATCTTGGCCTGCAGGGTTCCGATTTGCGCGCCGCCGAGCGGACGTTTCAGCTGATGCGGCAAGTCGCGGGGCGGGCCGGGCGGGCGGATAAGCCCGGCACAGCACTTTTGCAGACCTTCCAGCCAGAGCATCCGGTGATCCGCGCGATTTTGGGTGGCGATGAGGAGGCGTTCTGGCGGGCTGAGGCGACCGAGCGGCGGATGGCGGGGGTGCCGCCCTATGGCCGGATGGCGGGGATCATCCTGTCGTCGCCGGATGTGGCGCAGGTGTTTGATTTCGGCGCGGAACTTGCGCGGCGCGATGGGCCTTTGCGCAAAGTTGGCGCGCAGGTCTTTGGGCCAGCGCCTGCCCCAGTGGCGCGGGTGCGCGGGCGGCATCGGGTGCGGTTGTTGATCAAGGCGGAAAAGACCGTGCCTTTGCAGGCGGCGATTGCCGAATGGGTCGGCCAGTTCAAACTGCCGAACAATCTGCGGCTTTCCATCGACATTGACCCGCAAAACTTTTACTAACGCCGCGACCCTAGATTGGACGCACAGATGCCCACCTATACCGCTTTGACCACCCTGATGGGCGAAGACGCCGCCAATGCGCTCGCCGAAGCCATCGAAAAGATGGAACCCGAGCCCACTGGCGTTGGCGTGTTTGAGATTGAGGACGACTCAGGCCTGTGGGAAGTTGGTGCCTATTTCCTAGAGGCCCCGTCCGAGGCGGTCTTGGAACTGCTGGCGATGGCCTTCGACGCCAAACCCTTCGCTTTGTCGGAACTGCCAGAAATCGACTGGGTCGCCAAGGTGCGCCGGGAATTGTCGCCAGTCGAGGCGGGGCGGTTCTTTGTTTATGGCAGCCATGACGCCGACAAAGTCCCCGCCGACAAGATCGCGTTGCAGATCGAGGCGACGGTGGCGTTTGGCACTGGGCATCACGGCACCACTTTGGGCTGCTTGCGCGCGTTTGATCGGCTGTATGGCGAAGGCTTCCGCCCCGCCAAGGTCGCCGATATCGGATGTGGTACTGCGGTTCTGGCGCTCGCCGCCGCCAGCGTTCTGCCCGATGCCTTGGTGATCGCATCTGACATCGACGAGGTCGCGGTGGACGTGGCCGAGGCCAATGTGGCGATCAACAACATGCAGGGCCGGATTGAAACGATGGAGGCCGCAGGGTTTGCGCATCCGCGTCTGGCCGAAGCGGCCCCCTATGATCTGGTGTTCGCCAACATCCTGAAAGGCCCATTGGTGGAGCTCGCCCCGGATATGGCCAAACATCTGGCGCAAAACGGCCTGATTATCCTGTCAGGTCTGCTTGTGGTGCAGGCCGATGCGATCACCGCCGCCTATGTCGCCTCCGGCTTCACCCCGCAGGCCCGCGAAGATCTGGGTGAGTGGTCCTGTCTGGTGATGCGGCGGAACTAAGACGGATCGCTGAGAATTAACGGCGAAATGACGGCAATTTTAGCGGCACGCCCAAGTTTTGCCACAATCTAGCGCTAAGCAATGCGCAGGCGGGGGCCAGTTCGTGTGGAGTAATTCGGATGGCCGACCCGAATCTAGTAGATTTTTACAGCAATGTTGCGCGCTTTGAGAAAAAGCGCGCCAAAGGCTATGGCTTTGATGCCGCCGGAACGCTCGGGCGTTCGTATTTCAACCCACCTGTCCGCAAACGCCGCTCTTGGCTGGTACCGGCGATCATGGTGCTCTGCGCCGGTATCGGTCTTAAAGGCATGATCTATCAATCGGTTGGCGCGAAATCCTATGATCAGCGCGTGCAGGCGTTGATGGTGGGGGAGGGCTTTGATCGCTTGGGCGGCTGGCTGATGCAGGCGGACCCGGCGACGGTGTTTGTGGCTGGTAAGATCAGCGCAGGCCTGAAGGCGTTTAAATAATCCAATTTTAAGCGGATGATTTTTAGCAAAAAGCAGGCGGGCCACGGCGGCCTTGCCTGTATTTTTCTTTGTGCGGATTAGAAACGCAAAGGGCCGATGCCCAGCAGGCACCGACCCTTTATACATCCGATAAGATCAGGTCGCCGCGTAAGGATTGATCTGATGTCACATCAATCCAAAAGCAGTTAACGACCGATCAATTCCACATCACCACGGCACAGACCGATATCATCAAGCTCACGGTCAGACAGTTTGCCCAGAGCACGACGCGTCACGCGTGCATCATTCCAGGCAGCGAAGCTGTTCGCGAACGTTGATACGAACTGAACAGAACGGAAAATCGAGATGGCGCCAAACGGCGCCGCGCGGGACGACTCATAGGCGGCCATAGCGGTTATCCTTTACAAACTTTATCTCCGGCCAGCACCTTGCTTCCGGTGAGGCCTATCTAGCTATGCTGCAGGCGCGAAGCAACGGACAGCTAAGCAAGTCTGCATTGCGCCCATTGCATAGCCATCCGCCACAATTCCGCCGCTATTTTATAGGCGGTTTGGAAACAACGCGTATTTTGGTCGTGTTTCGCATCCGGGATGTCGTTTTGCTGCGCTTGCATAATCTGCGGTTGCACCGGCGACAAGAAACAATTCGCCCTTGGCGGATGTTCTCTTTTCGTGCTAATTCTTGGTAAAGCAGGGATGCTGCATAAAAACAGAAGAAAAAGGGGCGGCAATGCGGGTTTTGGGAATCGATCCCGGTTTGCGCAACCTCGGCTGGGGCGTGATTGATGTGCTGGGCTCGAAGCTGACCCATGTCGCAAACGGCATCTGCCACTCGGCCCCCGGAGTAGGCGATGGCGATCTGGCGCAACGATTGTTCACATTGCACAGCCAGTTGACCGAAGTTCTGCGACAATATGGCCCCGATGCGGCGGCGGTGGAACATACCTTCGTTAACAAGGACGCGGTGGCGACGCTAAAGCTGGGCCAAGCGCGCGGGATTGCCTTGCTGGTGCCGGCGCAATTTGGGCTGACGGTGGGCGAATATGCCCCGAATGCGGTGAAGAAAACCGTGGTCGGGGTGGGTCATGCCGACAAGGGGCAGGTTGATCATATGGTGCGGGTGCAGCTGCCCGGCGTGAAAATTGCAGGACCGGATGCGGCGGATGCGCTGGCGATCGCGATCTGCCACGCGCATCATCTGCAATCGGCGGGGCGCTTGCAGGCGGCGATGAAAAGGGCGGTTGGATGATCGGGAAGTTATCGGGGCGGCTGGATTGGCGCGGGTCTGATCAGGTGCTGATCGACGTGCGCGGGGTTGGCTATATAGTGCATGTGAATGAGCGGACTTTGGCTGGCCTGCCCTCGGTTGGGGAAGCGGTGTCCTTATATACCGATCTGCTAGTGCGCGAGGATTTGCTGCAACTGTTCGGGTTTCCGACTATGCTGGACAAGGAATGGCACAAGCTTTTGACCACGGTTCAAGGGGTTGGCGCGAAGGCTGCGATGGCGATCATGGGGACTTTGGGTGCCGACGGTGTCGCCCGCGCGCTGACTTTGGGCGATCAGCGGGCGATTCAGGCGGCGCCGGGGGTGGGGCCGAAATTGGCGCAGCGGGTGATACTAGAGCTGAAATCGAAAGCGCCAAGCATCATGGCGATGGGGGCCAATCTGGCTGTGGCGGCTGAGGCGGATGATTCTGTATTGGAACCTGTGACGCCGATGGCCCCGCGCAAGATGGCCGCACCCACGGCTGCACAAAACCGCGCCGGTTTCACTGCGGATGCGTTGTCGGCGCTGGTGAATTTGGGCTATGCGCATGGCGAGGCTGCGCAGGCGATCTCGACCGTGGCGGTTGATCAACCCGAGGCTGACACGGCCACGCTGATCCGGGCGGCGTTGAAACTGCTGGCTCCGAAGGCGCGCTGATGAAATCTGACCCCGATCTGCGCCCCGAAGCCCTGCCCGAAGACCTTGACCGCGCCCTGCGCCCGCAGGTGCTGGAGGACTTCGTCGGCCAGCAAGAAGCCCGCGCCAACCTGCGGGTGTTTATTGAAAGCGCCAAGATACGCGGCGAGTCGATGGATCACACGCTGTTTCACGGGCCTCCGGGTTTGGGCAAAACCACCCTCGCGCAGATCATGGCGCGCGAGTTGGGGGTGGGGTTTCGGATGACATCGGGACCGGTGCTGGCGAAACCGGGCGATCTGGCGGCGATCCTGACCAATCTGGAACCGCGCGATGTGCTGTTTATCGACGAGATTCATCGGCTTTCACCGGTGGTCGAAGAGGTGCTGTATCCGGCGATGGAGGATTTCGCGCTGGATCTGGTGATCGGGGAAGGCCCTGCGGCGCGGACGGTGCGGATTGATCTGCAACCCTTCACGCTGGTGGGGGCGACGACCCGGCTGGGTCTGCTGACGACGCCTTTGCGGGATCGGTTCGGGATTCCGACGCGGTTGCAGTTTTATACCGAGGATGAGCTGGATTTGATCGTCACCCGTGGCGCGCGTCTGCTGGGGATTGCGTCCGATCCTGAGGGAACGCGAGAGATTGCGAAACGGGCGCGGGGGACGCCTCGGATCGCGGGGCGGCTCTTGCGGCGTGTGGTGGATTTCGTGACAGTTGAGGGCGACGGGCGGCTGACGCGGGCGATTGCGGATCGGGCGCTGACGCGGCTCGGGGTGGATGAGATCGGGCTGGATGGCGCGGATCGGCGCTATCTGATGTTGCTGGCGGAACATTATGGTGGCGGGCCGGTGGGGGTCGAGACGATTGCGGCGGCGCTTTCAGAGGCTAGGGATGCGGTTGAGGAGGTGATCGAGCCTTATTTGTTGCAGCAGGGATTGTTGCAGCGGACCCCGCGTGGGCGGATGTTGGCCGCTAGGGCTTGGCGGCATTTGGGGTTGGAGGCACCTAAGCCTCCGGGTCAGCAGGATTTGTTTGAAGGCTAGTGTCCACGCGTGGACAAAAATGATTTTCTTTGTTTATCAATGTGTTGATTTTTGTCGTTTAGGGATTTTTAAGGTTTGATGCGCTGCGCGCGTGGATGCCTAAGAGCCTCCGGCGGGAATATTTGGGCCAATGTGAAATGGCTAGGAACGGCTCTTAGGTCATCCTCTGTGCTCAAATATCCCCGCCGGAGGCGCATCTTTCCACAGGATCGCCACCGCAGGATTGAGCCTGCGCCCGCGCCGCGCTATCCGGGTGCGGATAAGATGGAGGCCTTTATGACACCCGAACAGGTTCAGACATTCTTCACCCGCAGCGACGGCAGCTATCTGTTCGCGCGTTGGGGGCGGCCGATTGTGCCGGTGGTGTTTGGGGTCGAGGACGCGACGCTCAGCGTGGTCAAGGGCGCGATCGAGGCGGTTGTGGCGCTGGCCGGGCATAAGATGGCCGAGCATGACCCGGAAATTGGCGCCAACCTGATGGTGTTTTTCTTCCGTGAATGGGCGGAGTTGCCGCAGGTGCCGAAATTGGATCAGCTGGTGCCGGATTTGGCACCGCTTTGTGCGCGGCTGGAACAGGCTGGGGCCAATCAATATCGGTTTTTCCGCTTTGATCCCGATGGTGCGATCAAGGCGGCGTTTGTGTTTTTGCGGATGGACGCGCATCTAGAGGCGTTGGCGGCGGAAGATCTTGCGCTGGCGCAGGCGGCTCAGGTGATTTGTCTGTGGTCGGACCAGGCTTTTGCGGATGTGTCACCGTTGGCGCGTGTTGATGCGCATGTGATTTTGCGCCCCGATGTGACCGATCTGATCCGCGCAATCTATGCACCACATATGCCAGTGGTCTCCCGCGATCCGGCGCATGCGTTGCGCGTGGCGGCGCGGCTGTGAAAGAGGCGGATCTTTACCCGGACCTGAAGGCCTATCTGGAGGCGCAGGGCTATGTGGTGAAGGGTGAAGTTGGCGCTTGCGATATTCTGGCGCGGCGCGGCGATGAACCTGCGGTGGTGGTGGAGATGAAGCTGTCGTTTAGCCTTGCCTTGGTGATGCAGGGCGTGGCGCGGCAGGCGTTGTTTGATGACGTGTATCTGGCGGTTCCGGTGACGGAAAAGGGCTGGAAGTTGCGCTATAAGGATATTGTCGCCTTGTGTCGGCGGCTGGGATTGGGGCTTTTGGCGGTGAAGCCGGGGTTGGTGGAGGCGCATCTTGATCCGGGGCCTTACAGCCCGCGCAAGAATACGGTGCGGGCGGGGCGGTTGCTGCGCGAGTTTGAGCGGCGGGTGGGCGATCCGAATTTGGGTGGCACCACGGGCATCAAGCGGGTGACCGCGTATCGGCAGGATGCTTTGCGGTGTTTGACTGTGCTGGCGGCGGGGGAGATGAAAGCGTCTGAAGTGGCCAAGGCTGCGGGTGTGACGCGGGCGGCTGTGTTGATGCGGGCGGATCACTACGGCTGGTTTGAGCGGGTGTCGGTGGGGATTTACGCTTTGACGCCGCAGGGGCGGGCGGCGATTGTCTCTGAGGCTGTCGAGATCGCACGGTTAGGGGGGCAGGATGCATCAGTTTGATTTGCGGGTGTATTATGAGGACACCGATCTTGCAGGCATCGTCTATTACGCCAATTACCTGAAGTTCATCGAGCGTGGGCGTTCGGAATGGGTGCGGGCTTTGGGGGTGGATCAGGTCGCACTCAAGGCCACGCAGGGGCTGGTGTTTGCGGTGCGGCGGGTGGAGGCGGATTATCTGAGGCCTGCGAAATTTGACGATACCTTGCAGGTGGTGACCGAATGTCTGGCGGTGACGGGCGCGCGGATTGAGCTGAGCCAAGCGGTTTTGCGCGGGGCCAATCAAGACGGCGGTGAGCGGCTGTTTGTGGCGTTGGTTACACTGGTGTGTCTGACCGATGCGGGCCAGCCTGCACGTATTCCGGCGGATATCCGGGCTAAGCTGTTGCCAAAGCGGCATTAACGGCACGCGTCAAATTTGGGCAGCTGTTCACGCAATCTGCATTTAGGGGCGGTTTGTTGCCGCAATCGCGCCATTGTGTTGGCATTAGGGTTCAATTCTTGTTAAGATTAGGGCAATAGGCGGCCAAAGAGCCCCGATAACAAGAGCAGGCGTTATGAACACTGAAGCCGTCGGTATGGCGCAAGAGATTGATTTCTCTATGCTCGCCCTATTTTTCCGCGCAACCCTCACGGTGAAACTCGTGATGATGTGCTTGATTGTGATGTCGTTTTGGTCATGGTCGATCATCATCCAGAAACACATCCTGTTCCGCAAATCGCGCGGCGAGGCGACGGTGTTTGACCGCGAGTTCTGGTCGGGCGAGCCTTTGGATGGGTTGTTTGAGAAGATCGGCGGCGATCCGCAGGGGCCGTCTGAGAAGATTTTCGCAGCCGGGATGCTGGAATGGCGCAGATCACATCGGCAGGATGGCGGCTTGATCGCGGGGGCGCAGGCGCGGATTGACCGAGCGATGGATGTGGCGATTGCGCGGGAATCCGAGGCTTTGAACAAGGGGTTGTCGTTCCTTGCCACGGTGGGGGCGACCGCGCCCTTCATCGGGCTGTTCGGTACGGTTTACGGGATTATGCACGCCTTTACCGAGATTGCGGCGTCGAAGAATACCGACCTTGCGACGGTGGCTCCGGGCATTGCCGAGGCGCTGATGGCGACCGGGATCGGTCTGGTTGCGGCTATTCCCGCCGTGATTTTCTACAACAAACTCAACGCAGACAGCGAGCATATCACCAGCGGATATGAGGCGTTTGCCGATGAGTTTGCGACGATCCTGTCGCGGCAGTTGGACGCGTAAGATGGGCGCGGGGGTTGTCAAGAAATCCGGTGGCGGTGGGCGCAGGCGGCGGCGGGGTTCGTCTGCGGCGATGGCCGATATCAACATCACGCCGTTTGTCGATGTGATGCTGGTGCTGCTGATCATCTTCATGGTGACGGCGCCGATGCTGACGGTGGGCGTGCCTTTGGAGTTGCCAAAGACGGCGGCGGCCAGTCTGCCCACCGAGCAGGAAGAGCCGTTGACGGTTTCGATCACGGCGGACGGTAAGCTGATGATTCAGACAACAGAATATCCTTTTGAGGAAATGATCCCGCGGCTGACGGCGATTGCCTCGCAGCGCACCTCTGATAAGATTTTCCTGCGGGCTGATGGGGCGCTGCCGTACACGAAGGTGGCCGAGGTAATGGGGGCTTTGTCTGCGGGCGGGTTCAGCAACATTGGGCTTGTGACCGATGCGGGCGGGCCGAAGATGGACGGCAACTAGGGCGCGATGGACAAGAGCCAGATCCTTTCCGGTATCGGTCATGCGGTCGTCATCACCTGGGTGGTGCTGGGCGATTGGCTGTTTGCACCGCGTGAGCTGCCGCCACCGGATTCGATTCAAGTGTCGATGGTGTCCGAGTCGGATTTGAAGGCGTTGCAGGATGCTGCGGCGAAGTCGGAAAAACCTCCGGCGGATAAGCCAGAGGTGAAGCCAACCAAGGCTCCGCCGCCGAAACCGCAGGTCGAAGCGCCTGCTCCGGTCGAGCCTGAGGTGGCGGTGGCGGAACCGACCCCGGTGGAGCCTGCGCAGCCGTCGCCCGATATTCCTGTGGCGAGCGATCCGCAGCCGATTGAGGCGCCGCCTGTGGTGGCCCCGATTGCCGAGGAAGAACAGCCGGTTGCGGTGCCGACGGTGGATAAGAAACCGAAGCCCCGGCCTGCGGATAACATCTCCAATGAATCGGTGGTCAACCCTGATCCCACACTGGCAGTGGCAGAGACGGTTACGCCGGAAGTGACAGACGAGCCGACAGATCAGCAAGTGATCGAAAAACCTCAATCGGCGACGGCACCGCAAGACAGTGAGACAGTGATAGTGCCGGAGGCTGATCCAACCGAAGCGCCGACACTCGCACCAACCGCGAGCGTGCGCCCGCAGACCCGGCCGGATAAGCCTGTAGTTGAAACGCCCACGGAAGACCCGCAGGTGGCGATTGATGCGCAGGCTGAGAAGGATGCCAAGGCCAAGGAAGCGGAGCAGGCAAAGGCGGATAAAGCGGCGGCGAAGAAGGCTGAGGAAATTGCCGATGCGCAGGCCAAGGCTGATGCTGAGGCAGCAGATCAGGCGGCGATTGATGCTGCTTTGGCGGATGCGGCCTCGGATGCGCCTGCGAATGATGGCGGTCAGACCGATATTCCCGAAGGGCCACCGATGTCGGCTGGCGAGATTGATGGCATCAAGTCTGCAATCAACAAATGTTGGAATGCGGGCACGCTGTCATCAGCGGCAATGCGGATGACGATCACAGTGCGGGTTGAAATGTCACCGGATGGCAAGCCAGTTAGTGGCAGCTTCGAGTTGACCGGAATGACCGGCGGAACACAGGCCGATTCTGATGCGCTTTACACTTCGGCACGCAGCGCAGTTTCTCGGGCGGTCAAGGGCTGCAACGGTAAAGGCCTTGCGCTTGATCCCGCCAAGTTCAGCGAATGGCAGTTCATGAATTTGACTTTCGATCCTTCCGGGATGCGCTTGAGATGAATATACAAACTTTCCCCTGCACACGCTTTGCAAATGCGACAAAATCAAAGGGCCAGAGCAGGCCAAAGAAACTACCCGTGTAACACGAGGACCGGATGAAAACTTTCAAATCCCTTACCGCCGCCCTGTTGATGGGGTTCTCCAGTTTGATCGCCATGCCCGCACATGCCGAATTGAACATTATCATCGACGGTCCCGTGATCGAGCCGATGCCTTTTGCGGTGCCAGATTTCATTGATGAGGGCGGGGCAGGCGAGCTTGCTACCAACATCGCCCGCGTGGTTGCGGCGGATTTGGCCGGAACGGGTTTGTTCACCGAGACGCCGAAGGATGCCTATATCTCCCGCGTCACCTCCTTCGACGCGCCGATTTCCTACCCGGATTGGCAGGCAATCAACACGCAAGCCTTGATCACCGGGGCTGTGCAGGCCGGGGGCGACCGGATTGTGGTGAAGTTCCGGCTGTTCGACGTGGCTTCGGGTCAGCCTTTGGGCGAAGGCCTGCAATTTGCGGGCACTCCGGGCAGCTGGCGGCGGATGGCGCATAAGGTGGCGGATGCGGTGTATGCGCGCATCACTGGCGAGGGGCCATATTTTGACAGCCGGGTGGTCTATGTGGCCGAGAGTGGGCCGAAGAACCAGCGCCAGAAGCGCTTGGGCGTGATGGATTATGACGGCGCGAATGTGAAATATTTGACGGATAGCAGCAGCATTGTGCTGGCCCCCCGGTTCTCGCCGAATGGCGACCGGATTCTGTTCACCTCTTATGCCTCGGGCTTTCCGGCGATTTATCTGATGGACGTGGGCAGCTTGAAAACCCGCAACCTCGGCGAAGTCCCCGGCACGATGACTTTTGCGCCTCGGTTTAGCCCGGATGGCAACACCGTGGTGTTCAGCTTGGAAAAGGGCGGCAATACTGACATTTACTCGATGGATATCAATTCCGGCCAGATGAGCCAGCTGACCAATGCGCCGTCGATTGAAACCTCGCCCAGCTTTAGCCCGGATGGCAGCCAGATTGTGTTTGAATCTGACCGCTCCGGCACCCAGCAGATCTATATGATGGGCGCGGGCGGTGGCGAAGGGGTGCGGATTTCCAACGGTAAGGGGCGCTATTCGACCCCGGTGTGGAGCCCGCGCGGCGATATGATCGCGTTCACCAAGCAAAACGAGGGCCGTTTCCACATTGGCGCGATGCTGACCGACGGCTCTGAGGAGCGCTTGCTGACGGCGTCGTTCCTCGATGAAGGTCCGACTTGGGCGCCGAATGGCCGGGTGATCATGTTCACCCGCGAGGGCGCTGGCGCGGGTGGTCAGGCGGGGTTGATGTCGGTCGATGTGTCGGGGCGGAACCTGAAAGCGATCCCGACCGAAGGCCCGGCCTCGGACCCGTCTTGGTCGCCCATGCTGCCGTAATTCTTCAAGTGTGGCTGATTCCCTTAGCCGCGCAAAGCTGATATAACGGGCGCAATCGAGCCCATAAGAAAAGGATAACCCTGATGACTTTGCTTCCGAAAGCCCTGCTGATCGTCGCAGCCCTTGGTTTGGCCGCCTGTAACAACCCCGACCGCTATAAGAACGGCGCGGGGGCAGATGGCATGAACAATGGTGCGGGTTCGGGCATCAACACCAATGGTCTGGGTGATCCGAGCAATCCGCGCTCCATCGCCTATTTCAACCAATCGGTTGGCGACCGCGTGCTGTTCCCGGTGGACCAATCGACGCTGACGCCGGAAGCGCGTGGCGTGTTGGCGGGGCAGGCCTCGTGGCTGGCGACCAATGGCGATTATGCGATCATCATCGAAGGCCATGCCGATGAGCAGGGCACCCGCGAGTATAACCTTGCGCTTGGTGCACGTCGTGCGGCTTCGGTGCAGGATTTCCTGATCAGCCAAGGTGTTGCGCCCAGCCGGATGCGGACGATTTCCTACGGCAAGGAACGCCCGATTGAGGTGTGCTCGGACGAGGGTTGCTATTCGAAAAACCGTCGCGCTGTGACGGTGTTGTCGATGGGCGCTGGCGCTTAATTCTGCGCTTGACTGAAAGCGGGGCCGGCGTTGGTGCTGGCCCCGATCTGAAACGGAGACTGATCTGATGCGTTGGCTGGTGCTGTGTCTTGCTCTGCTGCCGTTACCTGCGCTTGCGCAGGACAAGGCGCAGACTCTTGCGGATCTGAAGGCCGAGTTGGGCCAGTTGTCGGCGCAGTTCAACGGTTTGAAGGCCGAGCTGGTGCAATCCGGGGCAGCCTCGACCGGGGCTGCGGGTGGTGACGCTTTGCAGCGGATGGACGCGATGGAGGCCGAGCTGACGCGGGTGACTGCCAAGGCCGAGGAAATCGAGCTGAAGCTGAACAAGGTGATCAGCGATGGCACCAACCGGATCGGCGATATCGAGTTCCGGCTGTGCGAGCAAACCGAGGGCTGTGATCCGTCGAATATCCCGGAAACTCCGGTTTTGGGTGGCGATACGGCGGCGGCTGCTCCGGCAGCGACGGCTCCGGCGGCTGGCACGGATACGGCTGCAGCTGCGGATGCGCCGGAATTGGCGATGGGCGAGAAGAACGATTTTGACCGGGCCAAGGGGGTGCTCGGTCAAGGTGACTTTCGCGCCGCCGCGGACCTCTTTGCGACCTTTACGCAATCCTATCCTGGCAGCCCATTGAGCGAGGAAGCCAATTTCAACCGGGGCGAGGCTCTCTCAAAACTGGATGACACCGCCAACGCCGCGCGGGCCTATCTGGAGGCGTTTTCGGGCAAACCTGACGGACCGTTCGCGGCGGAATCTTTGCTGAAGCTGGGGCAGGCTTTGGGCACTTTGGGCCAGACCCCGGATGCCTGCGTGACCTTGGCTGAGGTCGGCAATCGCTTTCCGGGGACGATTCACGCCACCAATGCGCAGGTCTCGATGCAGGGGCTGGGGTGCCAGTAGGCGACGACCAAGACGCGCAACTGCTGAAAATCGCTGCGCAATACTGTGCCGAGGGTTCTGCCCTCGGCATCATGGTTTCTGGTGGCGGCGATTCGATGGCACTGTTGCATCTGCTGCACCGCGCGGCAGTGCAGGGCCAACGGCTAGAGGCGTTGACCATCGACCATGGCCTGCGCGCCGAGTCCCGCACCGAGGCCGAGATGGTGGCGGCGTTTTGCGCAGCGCGCGACATTCCGCACCAGATCAGCCTGTGGCAGCGCGCCGGGGTCAGGGGTAATCTGATGGATGAGGCGCGGCGGGCGCGATATCAGACCGCTGCGGCTTGGGCAGCTGCGCGCGGGCTGTCGCAGATCGCGGTTGGCCACACCGCCGATGATCAGGCCGAGGGTGTGCTGATTGGCCTGTCGCGGCGGGCGGGGATTGATGGGCTGTCGGGGATGCGCAAAACTTGGATGCAGTACGGCATCCGGTTTACCCGCCCGTTTCTGGCTATCCCGCGCGCCGATCTGCGCGGCTATTTGACCCGTGAAGGCATTGCTTGGGTGGATGATCCCAGCAATGACGACACGCATTATACCCGTGTCAAAGCGCGGCGGGCATTGGCGGCGCTTGCGCCTTTGGGCATCACGGCCGCGACTTTGGCGGCGGTGAGCGACAACCTGGAAATGGCCCGCGTGGCGATTGCCGTGCAGGTGGCACAGGCGGCCAGTTTGGTCATGCAGACGGAGGCCGCCACCTTGAGCATCCCGCGCGCCGTCTACGACCCGCTGCCGATGGAGATCAAACGCCGCCTGCTGATCGCAGCGCTGCGCTGGACCGCCTCGGCCAATTATCCGCCGCGCGAATTGGCTTTGATGGCGGTTGAACGCGCGATTTCCGCCGGTAAAGATGCCACCCTTGGTGGTGTGCGCTTTCGCAGCACGGGCGATGCGATCAGCGTGCTGCGCGAGGCAAGGGCGGTCAGCGCCGTCTCATCCCCCACCGATCAGCTGTGGGACAACCGCTGGCAACTTTCCGGCCCGCATGCCGCCGATCTGACCATCCGGGCGCTGGGGGTCGAGGGTTTGCGCGCCTGCAAGGATTGGCGTGCCAGTGGAATCGCGCGCGATGCGCTGCTGGTCTCGCCTGCTGTTTGGCAGGGCCAGACGCTTATTGCCGCACCCCTCGCCGGATTTTCGAACGATTGGTGCGCAAATTGCAGCCCCAGCTTCGCTTCCTTTGTCTTATCGCATTGAACCCGGCGGACTTATCTCTATCTTAAGATCAATCGCCAATACTGGCCCCAAACGGGCCTCCCGGCCAATCAAACGGAGAAGTTCGTGGGTAACGCACGAAACATTGCATTCTGGGTCGTCCTCTTTCTGCTGATCCTTGCGCTTTTTCAGATGTTCAACACGGGGGCAGGCACATCGTCTTCCACCAACGTGCCATATTCTGAATTTATTCAACGGGTTGACGAAGGCCAGGTCGCCTCGGCGACGCTGGACGGCGAAAGCGTGATCGTCAAGGCCAAGGATGGCACCAGCTACGCCACCATCGCGCCAAATGATCCGATGCTGACCGATCGGCTGCTGGCCA
Organism: Pseudomonadota bacterium; assembly: GCA_040387915.1. Taxonomy (GTDB): domain Bacteria; phylum Pseudomonadota; class Alphaproteobacteria; order Rhodobacterales; family Rhodobacteraceae; genus Cypionkella. The sequence goes on along the minus strand of JAZKCV010000017.1, from coordinate 15,652 downwards.
AGGGCGTGGAAGTGCGCGCGAAAAGCCAACAGCAATCCGGCATCCTGTCGCTGATGTCGGTGTGGTTGCCGTTCATCGTGCTGATCGGGGTGTGGATTTTCTTCATGAACCGGATGCAGGGCGGCGGTAAAGGTGGGGCGATGGGCTTTGGCAAATCGCGCGCCAAGCTGCTGACCGAAAAGCAAGGCCGGGTGACGTTTGACGACGTGGCCGGCATTGACGAGGCGAAAGAAGAGCTGGAAGAGATCGTGGAATTCCTGCGCAATCCGCAGAAATTCTCGCGGCTTGGCGGTAAGATTCCGAAAGGCGCTTTGCTGGTTGGCCCTCCCGGCACTGGTAAAACCTTGCTGGCGCGGGCGATTGCTGGCGAAGCTGGCGTGCCGTTCTTCAGCATCTCTGGCTCGGATTTCGTTGAAATGTTCGTCGGTGTGGGTGCGTCCCGTGTCCGCGATATGTTTGAACAGGCGAAGAAAAACGCGCCCTGCATCGTGTTCATCGACGAGATTGACGCTGTCGGCCGTGCCCGTGGTGTCGGTGTCGGCGGTGGCAATGATGAACGTGAGCAGACGCTGAACCAGTTGCTGGTTGAGATGGACGGCTTTGACGCCAATGAAGGCGTGATCATTGTGGCTGCGACCAACCGTAAGGACGTTTTGGACCCGGCTCTGCTGCGCCCCGGTCGGTTTGACCGCACCATTCATGTGCCGAACCCCGATATCAAGGGCCGTGAGAAAATCCTGTCGGTCCACGCGCGCAAAGTGCCGTCCGGCCCGGATGTTGACCTGCGGGTGATTGCACGTGGCACGCCGGGATTCTCCGGGGCAGACCTCGCGAACCTTGTGAACGAGGCCGCGCTTTTGGCAGCCCGTGTGGGCCGCCGTTTTGTCACCATGTCTGACTTTGAGAACGCCAAAGACAAGGTGATGATGGGGGCAGAGCGACGCTCGATGGTGCTGACGGATGAGCAGAAAGAGCATACCGCCTACCATGAAGCTGGCCATGCGATTGTCGGCATGGCTTTGCCGAAATGCGACCCGGTGTATAAGGCGACGATCATCCCGCGCGGTGGCGCTTTGGGCATGGTGGTGAGCTTGCCCGAAATTGATCGGCTGAACTGGCACAAGGATGAGTGCAAGCAGAAGATCGCGATGACGATGGCCGGCAAAGCGGCTGAGATCCTGAAATGGGGCGATGGTGCGGTGTCGAACGGGCCGTCGGGCGATATTCAGCAGGCTTCGGGTCTGGCGCGGGCGATGGTGATGCGCTGGGGCATGTCGGATGCAGTTGGCAACATCGACTATGCCGAAGCGCATGAAGGCTATCAGGGCAAAACTGCTGGGTTGTCTGTCTCGGCTGAGACGAAAATGCTGATCGAGAAAGAGGTTAAGGGCCTGATTGATGAGGGCTATGAGACCGCTTTCCGTATCCTGACCGAACAAGCCGAGGGTTTTGAGCGGCTGGCGAAGGGGTTGCTGGAATATGAAACCCTGACCGGCGAAGAAATTCGCAAAGTGGTTGCGGGCGATGTGCCGAGTGCGGTGGATGATGGCATGGGCGACGGGCCAAGTGGCGGTTCTGGCGTGATCGCGATCCCGAAAACCCGCGCGCGCAAGCCGAAAGTGGTGGAGCCGCCAGCGGCACCAATGGAGCCCTCTGCGTGAGCGCAACTGACAAAGACTGGAACCCCGGAACTTACGCCAAGTTCCGGGGTTTGCGTTTGCGTCCCGCACTGGATTTACTGGCGCAGGTGGGGGAATTGCCGGACGGCTGCGTGGTGGACCTTGGTTGTGGTGATGGCGCGGTAGCGGCGGCTTTGGCTGCGCGCTGGCCGGGGCGGGTGTTGCATGGGGTCGATAATTCGCAGGCCATGCTGGCGCAGGCGCGGGGCTTGGGGATTTATGCCAGCCTTGAGGCGGTTGATATTGCGGGCTGGCAGCCGGAAGTTTCGCCCGCGTTGATTTTTTCCAATGCGGCGCTGCAATGGCTGCCGTGTCATACGGCGTTGATGCCAAGGCTTGCAGGTTTTCTTGCGCCCGGCGGGGTCTTGGCGGTGCAGATGCCACGGCAGTTCAAAGCCGCCTCGCATCGCTTCTTGCGCGACATTGCCGGGTCGATGTTCCCGGATCGCTTTGATTTCTCGCGCGAAACCTCGCCCTGCGCCAAGGCTGAGGAGTATCATGCTTTGCTGTCGCCGCTCGGCGCGGTAGAGGCTTGGGAAACTGAATATATTCAACGGTTAGAGCCCTCGGCCGCGATGCATCCGGTGCGGGCTTTTACCGAAAGCACAGCGATGCGGCCGATTGCGGAAAGGCTGAGCTCGCCGGAACTTGCCAGCTTTTGCGCCGCCTATGAAGCCAGTCTTGCTGCCGCCTATCCGCTGCAAAAGGATGGCGCGGTGTTGTTCCCGTTCAAGCGGGTGTTTTTCACGCTAAAGGTTTAAGATGCCAGCGATTATCCCGACAGAGTTCTACGGCACCATTACCTGGCTGGGCCGGGTGGCGGACCGTGATGCGGCGCTGGAAAGCGCGCCATTGACCGAGATTTTCGCAGGGTTCGCTGGCCCTGAGGGCGAGGCGCATGGCGGCATCAATCGCCCCGCCTGTAGCCGGGTGGCGTCGCTGTATAAGCGCAACCACACCATCCGCAACACACGGCAATTCGCAGTGATGGCGGCAGAAGATCTGGCGCAGATCGCGGCGAACATGGGTCTCGACAACCTCGACCCCGCGCTGCTCGGCACCAGCCTTGTGATCGCGGGAATCCCGGATTTCAGCCACCTGCCGCCCTCATCGCGCTTGCAGGCCGAAGGTGGCGCGACGCTTGTGGTTGATATGGAAAACCGCCCCTGCACCTTGCCCGCCCGCCCGATTGAGAACCGTCACGCGGGTTACGGCAAAGCCTTTAAGCCCGCCGCGCAAGGTCTGCGCGGCATCACCGCATGGGTCGAGGCCGAGGGAATGCTGAGACTGGGAGACAAAATCCGGCTGTTCATCCCGGATCAACCCACTTGGGCGCATCTTGATCAGGCCAGAGGCCGCAGCACCGATTAAAGCAGGAAATCTGTGGCGACCATATTGTTGATGCCCTGCACAAGAATCGAGAAATCTGCGACTTTATCGCCATCCAGATCGGCCTGCACCAAAGTATTCGCGCCGTAATTGACCACCCGCAACGCGCCATGCACGCCGTTGAAGGCCAGGGCACCGCGCCAGACAAAGCTTTGATCCAGCGCCAGCGCCGCATCGGCGTCAATCGCCGTCAGGTTGATCTTATCACCCTCGGCCCGGATGAAATCTTGAACAACATCGCGTCCGGCCACAGCAGCGGTGCTGTCTGCGGTCGAGGTGTAGATGAATTGATCCGCCCCGCCATCGCCGTTCAAGCGGTCCAAACCCAAGCCACCGATCAACTGGTCCGCGCCGTCATTGCCATCCAAAGTGTCATTGCCGATGCCGCCAAACAGCGTGTCATTGCCAGTACCACCAATGCCGCGATCATGACCGCCACCAAGGTTCAGCTGATCATTGCCCGCGCCGCCGTTTAAGATATTGGCGTTATAGCCAAAGCCGACATTGCCGCTGTTGGTGTCGGTCAGAATGTCATTGAACCGCGAGCCGACCACATCGGCAAAGCCGCGAATGGTGTCGCCTTGCGCATGGCCACCAATGCCGGTGGTGGCCGAGCCATAGGTGATGTTCACCGTGACGGCGGCGTTTGATGCGGAGTAAGTCACCTGATCGCGGGCCTGCGAACCGCCTGTCAGCACGTCTGCGCCTGCGCCGCCGCTGATCGTATCGTTGCCATCGCCGCCGCTGATGTCGTCATTGCCGCTGTCGCCATACAGCACATCATTGCCACTGGCCCCTTCGATGATGTCACTTCCCGCGCCGCCGTAGACCCTGTCGTTGCCGCCGTAACCATAGAGCGAATCTGCGCCGCCCGCCCCGCTGGCAGCATTGTCACCGTAGAGGATGTTGTTCTGCTCGTTGCCTTGAATATAGTCGAGGCCATTGCTGCCCCGCACATTCTCGATCAGGCCCTTGACCACCAACCGATGCCCCACCCCCGTTGGGTTGAAGTAGAAACCCATTGCATCGGTGGAGTCTCCGGCCCCTGCGGTCCAGCTTAATCGGATGTCGGTAGGGTTGCTGTAGACGCCGGAAAACACCAGCCAATCCATGCCAGTGCCGTCGTCGGTGAGGGTGATGGTGGCGGTGCCAGTTGCCAGCAGGTCTACCGTGTAAATGTCATTTGCCATGTTTGGCTCCTTGATAAAATCGCAGGTAAATCGGGCGAGCGTCATAAAATCGGCGGTCGCAGTGGCTGAATACCGCAAGCTTAGGAGAGTTGCGCGCTTGGCTCAAGCCGACAAAGCTGCGATCGGATGACAAGCGCTGTCATCCGCTGGCATGGAATGAGCGTTCCATCGGTGGAATTTTTCCTCCACCCGCCCCACACTTTCCGATCGGAAACCTAAGCTGGCGATTTTGCATGGGAAGAAGTCGGAAAAGCGCGTTTGAATCGCCATTTTCTCCGCTATCACGTCGCCAACGGGACAGTCCGTGCCCCTTGGGAGAATGAAATGGCCTTCAAAACCGACATCGAGATTGCCCGCGAAGCCAAGAAAAAGCCGATCATGGAGATTGGCGCGAAGCTTGGTATCCCCGCCGAGCATCTGCTGCCTTACGGCCATGACAAAGCCAAGGTCAGCCAAGAGTTCATTAAATCTTTGGCTGGCCGCCCCGATGGCAAGCTGATCCTTGTCACCGCGATCAACCCGACGCCGGCTGGCGAAGGGAAAACCACCACCACCGTGGGCTTGGGCGATGGCCTGAACCGCATTGGCAAGAAGGCCGTGGTTTGTATCCGCGAAGCCTCGCTTGGCCCGAATTTCGGCATGAAGGGTGGCGCTGCAGGCGGCGGTTATTCCCAAGTCGTGCCGATGGAAGAAATGAACCTGCATTTCACCGGCGACTTCCACGCCATCACTTCGGCGCACAACCTGCTGTCGGCAATGATCGACAACCATATCTACTGGGGTAACAGCCTTGAAATCGACGCCCGCCGCATCGTCTGGCGCCGCGTGATGGACATGAACGACCGCGCTTTGCGTGACATCGTGGTCAACCTTGGCGGCGTGTCGAACGGCTTCCCGCGTCAGACCGGCTTTGATATCACCGTGGCTTCGGAAGTCATGGCGATCTTGTGCCTTTCCAATGACTTGGAAGACCTGCAAAAGCGTCTGGGCGATATCGTTGTCGCCTACACCCGCGCCAAAACTCCGATCTATGCCCGCGACATCAAGGCAGACGGTGCAATGACCGTGCTGCTGAAAGACGCGATGCAGCCGAACATCGTGCAGACGCTGGAAAACAACCCGGCCTTCGTGCATGGCGGCCCGTTTGCCAACATCGCCCACGGCTGTAACTCGGTTATTGCCACCAAGACCGCGCTGAAGCTGGGCGAGTATGTGGTGACGGAAGCTGGTTTCGGTGCTGACTTGGGCGCTGAGAAATTTTTCGACATCAAATGCCGTAAAGCTGGGCTGAAGCCTTCGGCGGCTGTCATCGTCGCCACCGTGCGCGCGATGAAGATGAACGGCGGCGTGGCTAAGGCTGATCTGGGTGCGGAAAACGTTGAAGCGGTGAAAAAGGGCTGCCCGAATTTGGGCCGTCACATCGGCAACGTCAAAGGCTTTGGCGTGCCGGTTGTGGTCGCGATCAACCACTTCTTCAGCGACACCGATGCCGAGATTGCAGCGGTGAAAGCCTATGTGGCCGAGCAGGGCGCAGAGGCGATCCTGTGCAAGCACTGGGCCTTGGGGTCGGAAGGCATTGAAGATCTGGCGAAAAAGGTCGTTCAGATGGCAGAATCTGGCGCGGCCAACTTTGCGCCGCTCTACCCCGACGAGATGCCGTTGTTCCAAAAGCTGGAAACCATCGCCAAGCGTATTTATCACGCCGATGCGGTGATCGCGGACAAGTCGATCCGTGATCAGCTGAAAACCTGGGAAGCGGCGGGCTATGGCCATCTGCCGATCTGTGTGGCGAAAACGCAATACAGCTTTACCACCGATCCGACCGTGCGCGGTGCGCCCACGGGCCACACCGTTCCGGTGCGCGAAGTGCGGCTGAGCGCTGGCGCTGGCTTCATCGTCGCGATCTGCGGTGAGATCATGACCATGCCGGGTCTGCCGAAGGTGCCGTCGGCCGAAGTGATCCGCCTGAACGCGGATGGCAACGTCGAAGGGCTGTTCTAAGCCTCTGTGAAAAGGGCTGGGGCCATTCGTCGCCTTGCCTTTGGGCGGTATCGCAATTAACTCGATACCAGCCCAAAGGAGAGCGCGATGAAGGCCCCAGCTGATTGCAAAACCATGCAGGAATTGCGTGTTCAGATTGATCTGCTGGACGCGGAAATCGTGGCAAAACTGGCGGCACGGGCGGGCTATATCGACCGCGCTGTCGTGCTGAAACAAACCGAGATGCTGCCCGCCCGGATCAATGACCGGGTGGAACAAGTGGTGGATCGGGTGCGCGCGCGGGCAGAGGCCGTGGATCTGGACCCCGCTTTGGCAGAAGATCTTTGGCGGCGGATCATCGAATGGTCGATTGCCCGAGAGGAAGAGGTTCTGGGGCAGGGGTAAGCCATTGGTCAGCGACAAAGATGCTTTTGCTCCTCGTCAAACAGTGCTGATTGTCACGCTAGGGCTTGTGGCATTTTCGTTAATCGCGCTGCTAGGAGAAATTTATTTTTGGGCACAGGTTGCGGCACCGTGGATTGATCAGCGGACCGGATCGGTGGCGCTTGTTATCATTAGTGTTGTCGGCGGTCAGCTTTCGCTGTGGATTTTGGGGCGGGTCTGGGTGCGTGTGCTGAGACACTACAAGTTTGAGACGCACGCATTGCGTCTGGCGAAAAGTAAGGAAAAGCCGGAATGACGGCGACGCTGATTGACGGAAAAGCCATTGCGGCGCGGATGCGGGCCGAGACCTTGCTGGAAGCGCAGGCTTTGACCAATGCGGGCTGGACGCCGAAGCTGGTGTCGATCTCGGTCGGCGATGTGGCGGCGGCGGAGTTGTATGTGCGCAACCAGCAGCGGCAGGCCAATGATGCGGGCGTGGGTTTTGAAGCGCGAAATTATCCTGAAAGCATTTCTTTGGAACAGCTTACGGGCGTGTTGGCGGGTCTGAACGCTGATCCCCGCGTTAATGGCATTATCATCCAGCGGCCTTTGCCCGCGCATATCCCGGTGAAGGCGCTGCAAAAGGCGGTGCATCCGTTGAAGGATGTCGAGGGGATGCACCCGGCGAGCATCGGCAATATCGTCTACAACGACCTCGCGCTTGGCCCCTGCACGGCTGTGGCTGCGGTCGAGATTCTGAAAACCCTGCCGCTGAAGCTGGAGGGCTTGGATGTCTGCGTCATCGGACATAGCGAAATCGTCGGCAAACCGATTGCGTTTCTGATGATGGGGCTGGGCGCGACCGTCACCGTCTGCCACCACATGACCCGGCAAGTCGCGGTGCATTCCCGCGCAGCCGATGCGGTGTTTGTCGCTGTCGGCAAGCCCGGTCTGGTCAATGGCGACATGCTGAAACCCGGCTCGGCCCTGATCGACATTGGCATCAACCGCGTCGATGGCAAAACCGTCGGCGATGCGGATTTTGACAGCTGCTCGAAGGTGGCAGGCTGGATCACCCCGGTGCCGGGCGGCGTTGGCCCCGTCACCGTCGCCACCCTGATGAAAAACGCCGTTCTGGCGACCCGGATGCAAATGGACCATTATCGCCACGCCTTCGCGGCGGCGAGCTAGGAGACTGACATGACCGCTAAAGTGATCGACGGCAAAGTTTTCGCGGCCAAAGTCCGCGCCCAAGTGCAGGCGCATGTTGCCAAGCTGCGCGAAAGCCATGGCATCCAGCCGGGGTTGGCGGTGGTTTTGGTCGGCGAAGACCCAGCCTCACAGGTCTATGTGCGCAACAAACACGCCTCGACCATCGAAGTCGGCATGGCATCTTTCGAACATCGGCTGCCTGCGGACACCTCCGAGGCCGATCTGCTGGCCTTGGTCAACAGCCTCAATGCCGATCCGAAAGTTCACGCCATTCTCGTGCAGTTGCCGCTGCCAGCCCATCTGAATTCTGAGCTGATCATCAATACGATTGATCCGGCGAAAGACGTGGATGGCTTTCACATTTCCAATGTTGGCCTGCTTGGCACGGGGCAAAAGTCGATGGTCCCCTGCACGCCACTGGGCTGCCTGATGATGCTGCGCGACCATCACGGCAGCCTCGCCGGCCTCAACGCGGTCGTGGTGGGCCGCTCTAACATCGTCGGCAAACCGATGGCGCAACTGCTGCTGGGGGATAGCTGCACCGTCACCATCGCGCATTCCCGCACCAAGGATCTCGCCGCAGTTTGCCGTGGCGCGGATATCCTCGTCGCCGCGGTTGGTCGCCCGGAAATGATCACCGGAGGCTATGTCAAGCCCGGTGCCACGGTGATCGACGTTGGCATCAACCGCATTGAGCGTGACGGCAAAAACAAACTGGTCGGCGATGTGCAGTACGAATCAGCCGCCAAAGTCGCAGGCGCTATCACTCCGGTTCCGGGCGGCGTTGGCCCGATGACCATCGCTTGCCTGCTGGCCAATGCCCTTACGGCATGCTGCCGCGCCAACGGCCTGCCGGAACCTGAGGGTTTGACCGCCTGAAACCCCGTATAGCGTTGTTAAAACGCAGCAGTTATCCGTTTGAATAATTGAAATGATTGCCACAACCACAACCAGTCGCTAAGCACCGCCGAAGTAACCAGTAACGCGCCAGAGGCCCATGTCGGCGTTCGCCCACAGATTTAAGCAAGAAATACGCTCAGGCACCTCGCTTATCTTTTGGGCGGGCCTGATGCTTTTCGTCGCCTTGACCGGGCCGTTTGGCACCTATGCCGCCTATAGCTTTGGGCAGCGTTTGCTGGCGGTGGCGCCCCTGTTGGCGGCGATCATGCTGGTGGGCGTGGCGATCCGCGCGCTGGTGTTCGGCACACTGCCGCCGTGGCGGTTTCGCTGGGCCTCGGTGCTGAATGCGGGCCTTGCCAGCCTGATCATCGCGCCGATGCTGGATCAGTTTTTGCACCGGATTCCGCCGACCGACACCGTCAGCTATCCCGGCTTGGGCGAGTTGATGCTGCTGGTGTTCTCGCTATCGCTGGGGTTGTCGTCGCTGCGCCGCACCTTGGCGTCAGAGCGTGCGCAGCCGCCAGCGGTCGAGGCCGTCGAGCCGGAACCCGAACCCGAAGCGCCGCGTCTGCCGCGCCTGCTGCAACGGCTGGAGATGGATTCCCCCGGTGCATTGTGGTCGATCTCGGTGCGCGATCACTATGTCGATGTGCAGACCAGCACGGGGGTGAGCAGCCTGCTGATGCGGCTGAGTGATGCGATGGCCGAGACGGATCCGGTCGAGGGCGCGCAAATCCACCGCTCGCATTGGGTGGCGTGGGAAGCGGTGCAGGGGGTGGAGCGCGACGGTGCCAAGCTGTTCGTGGTGCTGCCGGGGGGCACCCGGCTGTCGGTGTCAAAAAATCACCGCGACAAGTTGGCGGCGCGTGGGTTGATGTAGGGCGGTTTGGGCTTTCACCGCAGCCCGGTCAACTTGCAGCCCTTCGGGGTACAGCATGAATTCGGATGAACGCGGGCACGCTCTAGAGCGGGTTCGTCTAACGCGGCATCGGCAGGGCGAGGGCGGTTTTGCCAATCGCCACAGCAAGCGCCTGTGGCTGCATCAGCGCGGTCAGCGCCGGATCATGGCTCCACAAACCGCCCGTGTAGCTGCCATAGGCGGGCAGGATCACCCTTTGAGCATCCAGCAGAAAACAGCGCCGCACTTGGCCTGCCAGCCGCAGTTTAGGGTGGTAATGGCCGGAAATCTCAGGCGTTTCTGCCGTGGCGATATGGCGGAACGCAAGCTGTGCGATCTTCAGTTCGGCGCGATGGCTGCCGCCCAAAGCAAACGGGCCCGCATCATGGTTGCCCTCGATCCAGACCCATTCGCGCCCCGCCATCAGCCGGGTCAGCCAAAGCTGATCCGTCGGGTCCATCGCTTCGGCGGCATGCAGATCGTCGAAACTGTCGCCCAAACAGATCACACGGCGCGCGCCCGTGGCCTCTAGATCATCATCCAACCGTTGCAGGGTGTCACGAGTTTCAAACGGCGGCAAAAGCGTGCCACCCCGGCGGGCAAGCCGTTCTGATTTGCCGAAATGCAGGTCTGACACCACCAAAAGCCGTTCGGCAGGCCAGTGCAACGCGCCAGAGGGCAAGGCGTGCAGCTCAGCCGAGGCGAGGGAAAACCGATACATACCGCAGCTTTGCCGCAGGCTTTCCATCTTGGCAAGACCCGCCACCCTACAGTGGTAACGCCGATGAGTGGTGTTTGAGGCGGATCATGAAACCTGCTGGGGGCAGGTTTCACCGCCGAATGGATGCCCCCGAGGCGACCCCTGTTGTCAGCTCAAACCCGCCGCCCGCATCAATTCCGCTGCCGCATCTTCCGCCAACCGTGCGCGCCCCGCGCCATCCACCGGAACCCGCCCCATCTCTAGAAACAGCGGCGCGGCAAGCGGCGAGGGTCGCTCCAGGTGGATATGATCCACGCGGTTGCCGATGCGCTCCAGCATCGCCTCTAACCGTCCGAAATCCACCAGCCCCCGCATGGCTTCATCCTTGGTGATGGCCAGCATCAGATGTCCCGCGTCATATTTGCGCAGGGTGTCATACAGGATGTCGGACGAAAACGTCGCCTGCCGCCCGGATTTGCGCCGCCCCTGATGGCTGCGCTCGATCAGGCCTGCGATGATCGCCACGCTGCGGAACGTGCGCTTCATCACCGCATTGCCCGCCAGCCAGCCTTCCAGATCGGCGCGCAAGGTGACGCGGTCCAAAAGCGCCGCAGGATCACGCACCGCATCCAGCCCCCAGATCATCGTGGCATAATCGGTGGCGACAAAGCCCAACGGATGCAGCCCCTGATCTTCCATGCGTTTTGTCAGCAAAAGCCCCAAGGTTTGCTGGGCATTGCGGCCCGCGAAACCATATAAAACCAGATGCTGTCGGGCCTCATAACCAAAGGTTTCCACCAACAACCGCCCCGGTTCGGGCAGGCGCGAGACGTCACGCTGCAAGTCCAGCCAATCCGCAGTATGGCTTGGCAGATCGGACCAATCGCCGCGTTGAAAAATCTGCAAAATCCGTTCCGACAGCTGGGTCGAGGTGGCGAATTTCGTCCCCGAAAACACCGCCACCTTCGGGTCACGCCCCGGTTGGCGGGTGACTTCGACGGTCATCTCACGCAAGCCATCATAGCGCACCACTTGGCCGCCAATCAGAAACGTATCACCGGGGGTCAGGGTGCTGGCGAAACTTTCCTCAATTTCGCCCAAGGACGTGCCGCCCAGCCGACCCTTCAGCCGCACTGTCAGGGTTTCCGTGTCGATGATGGTGCCAAGGTTTTGCCGGATCACCACAGCGCTGCGCGGATCGCGCAACGACCATTTGCCCCCCCGGATCATCAGCCGCTGCCACTTGTCATAGGCGCGCAGGGCGTAGCCGCCGGTTGCGACAAAATCCAGGCAGCCATCGAAATCGCCGCGTGAAAGCCCCGCATATGGCCCCGCCGTGATCACCTCGGCATACAAAGCATCGCCGTCAAACGGGGCAGCGCAAGCGGTGGCCAGAATATGCTGGCACAACACATCCAGCGGCCCCGGCCCGCGTGGATCGCCATCCAACTGATGCGCCGCCACCGCCTGCAACGCCGCCTGACATTCCACCACCTCAAAGCGGTTGGCAGGCACCAGCAGTGCCTTGGACGGCGCGTTATAGCGGTGGTTCGCCCGCCCGATCCTTTGCACCAATCGCTTGATATTCTTCGGAGCGCCCACCTGTATCACCAGATCAACATCGCCCCAGTCGATGCCCAGATCTAAGCTGCCGGTGCAGACAATCGCCCGCAAACGGCCATCCACCATTGCCTGTTCCACCCGATCGCGTTGCTCGCGGGAAAGACTGCCGTGATGGATGCCAATCGGCAAATCTTCGGTGTTCGCCAGCCACAGATGATGAAAGAAAATCTCGGCCTGCGCGCGGGTGTTGTGAAAGATCAGCGTGGTTTTGTGCTGGCGCACCTGCTGTAAAATCGCCGGAATAGCATAGCGCCCGCCGTTGCCCGCCCAAGGCGGCGGGGCAGCGGTCAGCAACATGGAAATATCCGCGTCCGGCCCCGGATCGGCCTGCAAGATCGCCGTCCCCGCGCCCAAAAATGCCGCAAGCGCAGGCGGGTCTTCCACCGTCGCCGACAACCCCACACGGCGCAGACCGGGGGCCAATGTCTCCAGCCGCGCCAGTTGCAGCATCAACTGGTCGCCGCGTTTGCTTTCGGCAAGGGCATGAATTTCATCGACAATCACGCGGGAAAGCCCGGCGAAAATCCGTGGTGCATCCTCGTAGGTCAGCAACAAAGCCAAACTCTCTGGCGTGGTCAAAAGGATATGCGGCGGATCGGCGCGCTGGCGTCGACGCTGGGTATAGGTGGTATCCCCGGTTCTGTCCTCAATCCGAATGGGCAGGCCCGCGCCTTCGACCGGACGCCGCAAGTTGCGCCGAATATCCGCCGTCAGCGCCTTCAGCGGCGAGATATACAGCGTGTGCAAACCCTTGTGCTCACCATCCGCCAACTCGGCTAAACTGGGCAGAAACCCTGCCAGAGTCTTGCCGCCCCCCGTTGGCGCGATCAGCAGGGTAGACGCATCCCAAGCCCGCGCCAACATCGCCACCTGATGCGGATGCAAGGCCCAGCCTTGGGCGTCAAACCAATCCATCAGGGCGGTGGGCAATTCCATCTCGCTAACCTAAGCGCGCCTGCGCCAAAGAAAACCCCCCGGAATTTCATCTTGGTCTAAATATTCCCGCCGGAGGCTTCCGCCGCCGCCAGATGTCGCGGATGGACTTGCCGCCGCCTTGCTCTCAGCCTAAAGCCAATCCCTATGAAAATACTGTTTTTAGGCGATGTGATGGGGCGGTCTGGCCGTGCAGCGATTGTGGATCGCCTGCCAAGCTTGCGCCGCGATTGGGGCCTCGATTTTGTCGTGGTCAATGGCGAGAATGCGTCGCAAGGTGCGGGCCTTACGGCGGAACACGCGCGGGTGCTATTGGGGGCAGGGGCGGATTGTCTGACCTTGGGCGACCATGCCTTTGATCAGAAAGACATGCTGCAATACATCGAGCAGGAACCGCGTATCATCCGTCCGCTGAACTTCTCGAAAGTTGCCCCCGGTCGCGGCGTGAAGATTTTCGACGCCACGCAGGGCCGCAAGGTGCTGGTGACGCAGGTACTGGGCCAGGTGTTCATGAAGCGCCCGTTTGACGATCCGTTCAGCGCCGTGGAAACCATCCTGAAGACCCACCGTCTCGGTGCCAGCGTTCAGGCGGCGGTGGTGGATGTCCATGCAGAAGCCACTTCGGAAAAGATGGCGATGGGGCATTGGTGCGACGGGCAGGCGTCACTGGTGGTCGGCACTCACACCCATGTGCCCACTGGTGACGCGCAAATCTTGGCGGGCGGCACGGGTTATATGACCGATGCGGGCATGTGCGGCGATTATAACTCTGTGATCGGCATGGAAAAGCTGGAGCCTCTGCGCCGCTTTATCACCGGCATGTCGAGCGCCCGCTTTACCCCCGCCGAAGGCCCCGCCACTTTGTCGGGTGCTTATGTGGAAACCGATGATCGCACCGGCAAAGCGTTGAAAATCAAGATGATCCGCAATGGCGGCACTTTGGAGCAATCCAGCCCATGACCACCGCCGCGCTCCACGCCAAAGCCGCGCCAAAGCGCTGGCACCTGCTGCTGATCCTGCTGTGCTTGGGCCTCGGCTGGGGGATGACGCAGCCTTTGGGTAAAATCGCGGCCTCGACTGGGCATAAGCCGTTTGGCCTGATCTTCTGGCAACTCACCGTCTGCACGCTGGTCTTAGGCACGCTGACCCTGCTGCGCGGCAAGCGGCTGTCGTTGAAGCCTGAGGCTTTGCGGTTCTACGTCGTGGTCGCGGTGCTCGGCACTTTGGTGCCAAACGCCACCTTCTATATCTCGGTGGCGCGACTGCCGTCGGGGATCATGTCGATCCTGATTTCGATGGTGCCGCTGTTGGCCTTCCCGATGGCGATGGCTTTGGGGATGGATAATTTCTCGCCGCGCAGACTTGCAGGCCTTGGCATGGGGCTGGCGGGCGTGCTGCTGATCGCCTTGCCGAATGCGAGCCTGCCCGATCCCGCGATGGCGGCCTTTCTGCCGATTGCAATGATTGGCCCGCTGTTTTATGCGATGGAAAGCACCTATGTCGCTAAAATGGGCACCGCCGGGATGGATGCGTTGCAGGCGATGTTCGGGGCATCCTTGGTTGGATTGATCCTCTGCACGCCGATCATGCTGGCTTTGGGGCATTTCTTTCCGATGCCGCTGCCGCCGGGAAAAGCCGAATGGGCGCTGATCGCCTCCTCTGCCATGCACGCGCTGCTCTACTCCGCCTTCGTCTGGCTGGCGGCGAAAGCGGGTGCAGTGTTCGCCTCGCAATCAAGCTATATCGTCACCGCCTCCGGCGTGATCTGGGCGATGCTGCTGCTGGGAGAGCGGTTCAGCCCTTGGGTCTGGGCAGCGGCGGCGGTGATGCTGGCAGGCCTCAGCCTTGTGCAGCCGAAACTGCGGCACCAAACCCTGCAACCGTTGAACGAATAGGCCCGATTTGCCGGCGGGCCATTCTTTGCTAGGCTTGCAGCCGCACCCTTGGCTGGTGTAAGGCAACCCAACATCGGAATTAGGCATCGGAGACGGGTCATGGCAGGCCATTCAAAATGGGCGAACATTCAGCACCGCAAGGGCAAGCAGGATAAAGCCCGCTCGAAAGTGTTCTCTAAGCTCGCGAAGGAAATCACCGTCGCCGCCAAGATGGGGATGCCCGATGTGGATATGAACCCGCGTCTGCGTCTGGCCGTGAAGGCCGCGAAAGCCGTGTCGATGCCCAAGGATGTGATCGACCGTGCCATCAAGAAATCGCAGATGGGCGACGGTGCCGATTACCACGAAATCCGCTATGAGGGTTACGGTGTAGGTGGCATCGCCATCATGGTTGAAGCGATGACCGACAACCTGAACCGCACCGCCTCGGCTGTGCGCAGCTATTTCACCAAATGCGGCGGCAATATGGGGCAGACCGGTTCTGTCAGCCATGGCTTTGACCGTCTGGGCGAGATTTCATATCCCGCCTCGGCAGGTTCAGCGGATGATGTGATGATGGCCGCACTGGATGCTGGCGCGGACGATGTCGAATCCGATGAGGATGGCCACTGGATCTATTGCTCGGTTGAGGCGTTGAACGAAGTCTCAGACGCCTTGGAGAAAGCCTTGGGCGAGTCGCTGGAATCCAAACTGATCTGGAAGGCGCAAGTGCTGACCGATGTGGATCTCGACACCGCCACCAAGCTGATGCGCCTGATCGACATGCTGGAAGAAGATGACGATGTGCAAACCGTCACCCATAACTTCGATATGTCGGAAGAAGTCGCCGCACAGCTGGAATAGGCCCGTGGTGGGTTGCACCCACCCTA
>JAZKCV010000016.1:0-233195 GCA_040387915.1 Pseudomonadota bacterium | reverse complement strand
CCCTTCCTTGGGGCGGTCTCTAATCGCAGATGGAGAAAAATCCCGTCGCAGGTCACGCCTATTCTTGGCGATATTGGGGAAAGCATCGGGGGAAGTGATTGCTAAAATCCACACAAAACACAACTAAATCAGTAAGTTAGTGAAGGGTTGTGGCGGAAGCGGTGGGATTCGAACCCACGGTACGGTTCCCCGCACGCTAGTTTTCAAGACTAGAGCCTTAAACCACTCGGCCACACTTCCATGTTTGGTTGCAGTCAGCGGCCACAACCGCCAGCCCCGCATCCCGAACAAGCGGCTGATAGCATTGTCTGCTGGGAATTCAAGCGACAAGACGCAGCACTGCACCGTTTCACGCACAAACCACGTTTTCGTGCTTATTGGAAACACAGACTTGCGATTGCCCGGCAGAGGGTCATGTTGCGGCAGATGAGGCCGTATCAAACCCTGCGTGACGGGAACGACAGCCTCAGTATCTTGGTTTTACGGGTGTGAACGGAGGCAATGCGGTGATCTGGTTGGCTTCCCATTTCCTTGTCGTGCTGGGTGTCGTGCTGGTCGGTCTTGCGATGCTGTTCGTGGTGCAGCAACGCCGCTCGCCCCAATCGGCTGCGGCTTGGCTGTTGTTCTTTCTGCTGCTGCCCTATGTGGCGATCCCGGTGTTTCTGGTGCTGGGATTTCGCAAACAAAGCGCGCGGTTTCCGCCGATCCGGTTTGGCCCAATATATCACGCCACGCCCACCCCGCAGCCCGTCGCCAAGGCCCTGCAGGCCTTCGGTATTCCACATGCTTCGGATGGCAATAATCTGGCCTTGCATTTTGAACCCTCAGAGGCCCGCGCGGCGCTGTTTCGCTGCATTGCCCAGGCTCAAAGCCGGCTCGACATCACCTTTTACCTTGTGGATGACGATGCTTCGGGGGGCGCTTTCATCGAGGCACTGATCAAACGGGCGCAAGCAGGCGTCGCGGTTCGGGTGATACTGGATCGGCTGGGCGCGCTGCACCGCCCGAAAGCGGCGCTGCAGCGGTTGCGTGCGGCAGGGGGCGAGGTGCGGTATTTCTCGCCGTTCCTGCACCGGGTCGGCAATGGCCATCTCAACCTGCGCAATCACCGCAAGATGGTGATTGCGGATCTCGCCGAGGTCTGGGCGGGCGGGCGCAATATTGGCGACGCTTACCTTGTGGAAGGGCAGGATTGGATCGACCTCAGCTTTGGCCTACATGGCCCGGCGGTGCAGAGCTATATCGACGCATTCGAAGCGGATTGGGATGTGATTGGTGCGGCGCATGGCGCGCTTATCGCGCAAGGCGCGGCTACAGGAACTGTGACAGCACAACTGGTGCCCTCTGGCCCTGACACCCCAGATGATCCGCTGCATGACGCCTTGGTCTGCGCCATTCATCGTGCTGAACGCTCAATCTGGCTGACCACGCCCTATTTCCTGCCAACCGAAGCGCTGCTGCAAGCTTTGGCCACGGCGGCTCGGCGTGGCGTGGATGTGCGGATCATGCTACCGCAGACATCCAACCAATGGGTGGCCGATCTTGCACGCGGGGCCTATCTGCGGGATTTGCACGCGGCTGGCTGCGTGATCCTGCGGCTGCGGCAGGGGATGTTGCACGCAAAGGCCGGGATGATCGACGATCTGGCTTGGGTCGGTTCGGCAAATTTCGATATCAGATCCATGCTGTTGAACTTTGAATCGGCGCTGATGCTGTACGATGCCGCCACTGTCAGCGCATTGCGGGACTGGTTCAGCGGCATGGAACCGCTCTGCGCCCAAGGCGTTGTCAAACCAAGCCTGCCCCGCCGCTTTATCGAGGGAATTTTCCGGCTGGGGGCCCCGATATTGTGACTAAAATTTCCCTGCGCGTCGCCACCTACAATATCCGCAAAGCGCTTGGCACCGACCGCAAGCGCGACCCTGAGCGTACGCTGCGGGTGATCGCGGCACTGGATGCCGATATCGTGTTGCTGCAAGAGGCCGATATGCGGCTGGGTTTGCGCCCGCCTGCCCTGCCCGCCGCGTTGTTTGAGGGGCGCGGCTTTCGCCCGGTGGTGTTCGCGCATGGCCGCGACAGCCTGGGCTGGCACGGCAATGCCATGCTGATCCGCGACGGCATTGAGGTGCTTGCCACCAGCCACATCGACCTGCCGGGGCTGGAGCCGCGTGGGGCGGTGATGGCGGAATTGCGCTTTCAGCGGCAAGACATCAGCATAATCGGCACCCATCTGGGCCTGATCCGGGCCTCGCGCCGCCGCCAACTGGCAGCGCTGCGCGCCTTCGCGAGCTATTCGCAGATCAAAGCAAGGTTGGTGGCAGGGGATTTCAACGAATGGTCGGGCCTGTCGCATCTGGCGGGCCTTGGCCCTGACTTCCGGGTGTTACCAAGCCCGCCTACGTTTCACGCGCGCAAGCCAGTGGCGGCACTGGATCGGATCGCACTGACCGATGATTTCACCCTGCGCGACATCTGGGCCGCTCTGACGCCCGAGGCCAGACGTGCCTCTGACCATCTGCCGCTTGTCGCTGATCTGACCTTGAAAGGAGCCTCTTGATGGCCCGCACATCCACCAAATCCAACACCCGTTCCGAAGAATGTGTCACGCTTGTGCTGCAAGGCGGCGGCGCTTTGGGGGCCTATCAGGCCGGAGCCTATGAGGGGCTGGCCAAGCAGGCCCGCCATGTCTCTTGGGTGGCGGGCATCTCTATTGGTGCGATCAATGCCGCCATCATCGCAGGCAATACGCCGCAGAACCGCACCGAGCGGCTGCGTGAGTTCTGGGAGCAAGCCAGCTCAAAATCCCTGCCCGCCACCATGTTGGATGGGATCTGGGCGCGGGCCTTCCTGAACCAGTTCAGCGCATCGACCACAACAGTTACGGGCGTGCCCGGCTTTTTTAACCTGCGCTTTCCACCCGCCGCAGTGATGCCGCAAGGCAGTGTCGGGGCCAGCAGCTTTTACGACACCGCCCCGCTGCGCGCCACTTTGGAACGGCTGGTGGATTTTGATCTGCTCAACAATGGCGACATCCGGCTGAGCCTTGGCGCGGTGAATGTCGAGACCGGCAATATGACATGGTTCGACACCACCACCCAGCGCATTGGCTCCGAGCATATCATGGCCTCTGGCGCGTTACCTCCGGGCTTTCCAGCGGTGGAAATCGACGGCGCCTATTACTGGGACGGCGGTTTGGTTTCCAACACGCCGCTGCAATACATCATGGACGAACAGAAATCGCAGGCCGATCTCTGCGTGTTCCAAGTCGATCTGTTCAACGCGCGTGGCACCCTGCCCACCTCGGTCTGGCAAAGCGAGGCGCGTGAGAAGGAAATCCGCTTTTCCAGCCGCACCCGTTTCAACACCGATATGATGCGCCGCCTGCACGACACCAGCGCGGCAGCCCGCCGCCTTTACGACAAACTGCCGCCCGAAATGAAATCCGATCCCGATGCGCAGGCTTTGCTGAAAGGCAGCACCGATCCGCATATCACCATCGCACATCTGATTTACCGCCCCAGCCAATATGAAGGCGGCTCAAAGGATTACGAATTTTCTCGCAGCTCGATGTTGGATCATTGGGCCGCTGGCAAAGCCGATGCGGAACACACCGTCAGCCACCCCGATTGGCACAACCGCCACCGCTCTGCCGAATGCGTGCAGGTGTTCGATTTGTCAAACCGCTAACCCCAACCTGACCTTCAAAGGCAAACCCCATGAAAATCGCCGATGTCACCCGCAACGCTTTCGCCATGCCGCTGACCAGCCCCGCCTTTCCCAAAGGCCCCTACCGCTTTGTGGATCGCGAGTTTTTCATCATCACGTACCGCACCGATATGGAAGCCCTGCGCGCCGTGGTGCCTGAACCCCTGCAAGTCACCGACCCAATCGTGAAATACGAATTCATCCGTATGCCCGACAGCACCGGCTTTGGCGATTACACCGAAACCGGGCAGATCATCCCGGTGGAATTCAATGGCCTCAAGGGCAGCTATTGCCATGCGATGTTCCTGAATGATGAAAGCCCGATTGCCGGGGGCCGTGAGATTTGGGGCTTTCCGAAGAAATTCGCCGAACCCCGGCTGCGGGTCGAAAAAGACACGCTTGTCGGGACACTTGATGTAGGCTCAGTGCAGGTCGCCTGCGCCACCATGGGCTACAAACACCGCGCGATTGATACCGCCAAAGTGCTGGAATCCCTGCAAACCCCGACCTTCCTGCTGAAAATCATCCCCCACGTCGATTGCACCCCGCGCATCTGCGAACTGGTGGAATACTCGCTGGAAGACATCACCGTCAAAGGCGCGTGGGAAGGCCCGGCTGGCTTAGAGCTTCACGATCACGCCCTCGCCCCGCTTACGCAACTTCCGGTGCGCGAGGTGCTTTCCGCCACCCATATCCTCACCGACCTTACCCTTGGTCTGGGCCGCGTGGTGCATGATTACCTCGCCCCCGCCAAATAACCGCATACCTACAGGAGCCTGAATATGTCCTTCCCCATGACCCTCAACGGCAAAGTCTGCGTCATCACCGGATCCGCCAGCGGCATCGGCAAAGCGATTGCCGAGCGCTACATCGCCGACGGCGCAAAAGTCGTCATCGCCGATCTGCGGCTTGACGCCGCCCAAGCCACCGCCGCTGAACTCACCGCAAAAGGCCCCGGCGCGGCCATCGGCGTTGAGATGAACGTCACCGATGAAGCCGCCGTCAACGCAGGCATCCAGCAGGTCATCGACCATTGGGGCCAGATCGACGTGCTGGTGTCGAACGCGGGCATCCAGATCGTGCATAAGCTGGAGGAATTCCCGTTCGACGACTGGAAAAAGCTGCTTTCGATCCATCTCGACGGCGCATTCCTGACCTCCAAGGCCTGCCTGCCGCATATGTATAAGGCCGGATCGGGTTCGATCATCTTCATGGGCTCGGTGCATTCGAAAGAAGCCTCACCGCTGAAATCGGCCTATGTCACCGCTAAACATGGCCTGTTGGGCCTCGCCCGCGTCATCGCCAAAGAGGGTGCCGAACACGGCGTGCGGGCTAATGTGATCTGCCCCGGCTTTGTGAAAACCCCACTGGTCGAGAAACAAATCCCAGAGCAAGCCAAGACCTTGGGCATTTCCGAAGAAGATGTGGTCAATAAGATCATGCTCGGCGGCACTGTCGATAAAGAGTTCACCACGGTTGAGGATGTTGCCGAAATCGCCCATGTCTTTGCCGCCTTCCCCACCAACGCGCTAACCGGGCAATCCATGATCGTCAGCCACGGCTGGTTTATGGAGTAACCCAAAGGCAAGGGGCCCAGGCCGCTAAGGTCTGGGCCCCTTGCGCAAGCGGACGTAGCCCACCAACACCCCCAGCAAAGCCAGCGCTATCAGCCCCGAAGCAACCAACCCGATATGTCGCCCAATGAAGGGCAGCACCGTTGCTGAATGGCCAAAATGGTAGGCCAGCAGCGTCCAAAACCCGACCCATAGCCCCGCGCCCACGATATTTGACAGCGCAAAAGCCAGCCAATGCATCCCCGCCGTCCCGGCCACCAGCCCGTTCATCTGCCGCAGCAGCACCACGAACCGCGCTGCAATCACCATCAGCGGGCCATAGCGCGCGAACACCGCCTCCACCTTGGCATAGCGACTTTCTGTCACCCCAAAGCGTGCGCCATAGCTTGTCACCACCGCTCGGCCATATCTGCGGCCAATGAAATACGCGATATTGTCGCCCAACACCGCCCCAAACCACGCCGCAATCGCCACTGCCCAGATGCTGATCTTGCCCGCCCCGGCCAAGGTCGAGGCCAAGATCAGCGCGCTTTCCCCCGGCAAGGGCAGCCCCAAAGTCTCCAGCGTCAGCGACACGAACAGCGCGGCGGCACCGTAATGCTGGATCAGCGCCGCTACGTTTACTTCGATCCAGCTCATCACCGCTCTCGCTTAAAATTTGATTGCTGACTACTTCGGTTTCGCCGCGTCGCCGTGGAATTTATCTTGCCGCCGCTCGCCAAAAAGCAATCGACTTTCCAACCTCTCCCTTTGATCGCGGTAAAATGCCATCAGAAATGGTCGTGGGTCCGCACCGATGGCATGCTCGGAATAGTTGATCCGGCGCGCAATCGCCTTGGCCACTTTCGCAAGCTCTGCAGCATGGAGCGGGTTTTTCGAGGGGTCGCGCAAAATCGCCTCTAGGGTCTGCAATTCGTAGCTGCCGTAGATGTCCAGTTGCGCCTGATCAAAGCTAAATCCGCCCTGCGCTTCGGTTAATGCAAGGTCATCCAACAGAATGGCTTTTGGCTTTACGATCACAAGGGTGCCCGCCACCACATCTCCCAGCCGCTGCTTGCGCTTGTTGCGGATCGGATAGATCGCAACGAACAAGGTCCAGACCAGCAGGATCGCGGCAGCAATCCACGATTGCGCGGTCGAGGTGTAGTTCCATTGCAGAGCCATCCCCAATGGCGCAAAAAACTCGATATCTTTCAAAAGGTTACGGGCAACAACCTGATGCGCCCCCAAAGCACGACTGTCGGCCGAGATCACCTTGATCCCGACGATGCGCTTGCCCAAAGTGCGACCGTTCCAGATCAATTCTGACACCACATAATACGGCACGCCGACGAAAAACGCCAAAATGGCCACCAAGGCAAACAAGGCGGTTTTCGGCAGGAGGCCCAGCCATGCCACCGCCAAAATCAGCAGAAGGATGAACAGCCACGTCAGAATCAGATCCAGAATGACCGCGCCAAACCGCGCGCCCAGAGAGGCCAGTTCAAAGCCAATCGGCACGCCTTCCGGTGGGATAAAGTTCTCCAAAATGCGCTTCGACGCCGCATTGCGCGGGATGGCAGTTTTGTCTGATTTACGCCGAAACCTCATACCTTGGCCCCGCCCGTACGTCCGGATCGCCACAGCCAAAGCAGCCAAAAGCCGCCAAGTCCCCAGCCGATCAGCAAGCGCAGCTCTGGGCTGGTGACGGTCTGACGCAGCACGCCTTCGACCACGCCCGCCACCAAAAGCATCAGCCCGGCCAACAGGAACAGTTTGACAGCATCCCGCCCATGCAGCCGCAGCGAGTCTTTGCGCGACATTTGCCCCGGCATCAGTCCCGCAAGCCCCAAGCGTGCGCCGCCTGCGCAAGCGATGCAGATCGCGCTGATTTCGGTCACCCCATGGATGGAAAGCCATGCAAAGGCGTCATAGCCAAGCCCGGCCTGCACAAACAACGCGAAGAACGCCCCCAACATCAAGCCGTTGTAGAAGGTCAGCACAAAGCTGGGCAGCGCCCAAAAGATGCCCAACCCAAAGATAAATATCGCGATATTGGTGTTATGTGAAAACAGATAGGCCGCGAAGGCGGTCAGCACGTCACTGCTGTGCAAAGACGCGTCGCCGTAAAGCGTATCACGCAAATAGCCCACACTGGCCCCCGGCGCGCGGCCATCAGACAGACCGCCCGGCACGAAAGTGTAAAACCAGCTTCGATCGCGGAAAAACAGCACAAACCCGGTGATCGCGCCGAGCAGCATCGCGCTGAACCCGATCAGCAGCGGCAAAAGCGAACGCCGCACCGCCTGCGGGATGCCTTGCCGCAACAATCGTCCGAATGCGCCAGACAGACTGCGTTGCGGCACATAGACCACCAGCCAAGCCCGCGCGCAAAGCTGATCCAGATAGTTCAGCAGCGCCAGATCCAGCGAGATATCCCGCGCCAAGGCCAGTGAGGTCATCGCCTGACGATACTGCGCCGCGAGTTCCTTGGCCTCGGTATAATTCAACCCGGCAGTGCCATGGGTCTCGGCTTGTTTGACCAAGACCTCAAGCCTGCGCCAGCCCGGCTCTCGCAGCTTGCGGAAACGAGCCGAGCGCAGCAGTTCGGCTTCAATCCGGCTTGGGCTGACTTGATCGTTCATATCAACTCCCGCGCCTTGATATCGATATATTTTGACACCAATGCGGTGGTCAAAGCTTCGGGGGCGACATCAAGGCAGAGCACGCCAAGCTGTGCAAGACGCTCCATCACCGCTTGGCGTTCGTGCAGGATTTGGCCCGCCGAGACCGAGGCCGCGATACTGTTCAAACCGAAATCGGTCGGATTGGCGATGCGGTTCAGTGCGGGATCGCGCAGGGCGACAAACAACACCAGATGGTGCCGGGTCAGCAGGCTGACGTTTTCGACCAACAACTCGGCAGTGATGCTGTCGACGAAATCCGAAAACACGATGATCAGGCAACGCCGCCGCAGCCGGGTCAACAGATGGCTCAGGCCAAGGGTGTGGTTGGTTTCGTGATCGGTATAACTCAGCCCCGCCGCAGCCGCCCGCAACTGCGCAAAGCCCGCCCGACCGGGCTGCGGCGGCAGAAACTGGCGCGGGCGATTGTCAAACGCATAAAGCCCGACGTGATCCCCGCCAAGACCCGCCGCCCAGCCCAACCCCAAAGCGGCGTTGATGGCCCGATCCAGCTTGGGCAGGCCAGCGATCCGCTCGCTCATCAGATAGCCACAATCCAGCGCCAGCAGAATATGATGGTTCTTTTCCGCCCGCGTCTCGCGCGCGACCAGCGCGTTCAGCCGCGCCGAGCGCTTCCAATCAATCTGCCGTGCATCCATACCGGGGGCGAAGTCGCGCAACTGATGGAACTCGGATCCCGAACCCTTCAGGCGCATGTCCTTCTGGCCCTCCAGCAGCGGCAGCATCTGCAGCTGAATCTGTCCAGACATCACCGCAGTCACATCGGGCACCACCGTGATCTCATGCAACAGCGGCGTGCGGGATAAAACTTCCAGCAGCCCCCAGCGCGAAGGCCATTTCAGATGCAAGGCGCGGACCTTGTGAAGCCCGCGCTTCAGCAGCGGCAGATGGTCCGCAATGGTTCTGGGCGGCCCATCGCAGGCGATATCAGCCAAAATACCCGTGCCCAACGCCGCATCCAAATCAAAGCGCAGTGACAGCAAAGCGGGCAACGCGGCACCAGTCTTGCGATTGAGCGTCACTTTGAAAGGCGCATCCACCCCCACCATGCCAGTTTTCGGCAAACTCACCTCGACAGTGATCGCGCGCGGCGCAATCGACGCCAGCGCGTCAACCACCACAATCGCGAGCAAAGCCGACCACAACACAAGCACCGGGACGGCAGGGTCGCTTACCGCAAGCGCCAGCAGCACCGTGAGCGCTGCACAGCACAGGACCAAAGCGATAAGGCGCGGCGCGGGTCTCATTCAGCGCGGCGGATCGACGCGGTTCAGGATATTCGCCAGAACCGCTTCTGGCGTGCGGCCCTCAATTTCGGCAGCAGGGCCCAGCACGAGCCTGTGGCACAGCACTGGGACGATAAGCGCCTTCACATCATCTGGCAGGCCATAGTCTCTGCCTTCAACCGCAGCGCGGGCACGCACAGCCCCGGCCAATGCATCTGCGGCCCGTGTCGATGCTCCATGGCTGATATCGCTGTCAGTGCGGGTGGCTCGCACCAGGTCGACGATATAGGTCAGGATGGTGGGATCAAGCCGGATGCCATCCACCAAGGTTTTACCCGCCGCCAGTTGCGCCGCCGATAGTACTTTCTCGATGCCCTTGCCGCGCGCTTCAAATTCTAAAGGCTGTCCGGCATGGCGGGTCAGGATGGCGATTTCGGCATCCCGATCCGGGAAATCGACGTTCAGCTTGAACAAAAAGCGATCCAGCTGTGCTTCGGGCAACGGGTAAGTGCCCTGCTGTTCAATCGGGTTTTGCGTCGCGATCACGAAGAAATCCCGGCCCAACGGATAGTCGGTGCCATCAATCGTCACCACGCGCTCGTTCATCGCCTGCAACAGTGCCGATTGCGTCTTTGGCGGTGCGCGGTTGATTTCATCGGCCAGCAGAATATCGGTGAAAATCGGGCCTTTCGTCAGTTGAAACGCCCCGGTCTGGAAGTTGAACAGGTTCACCCCCAACACATCCCCCGGCATGAGGTCAGGCGTGAACTGCACCCGGCCAAATCCCATGTCCATCGCCGAGGCCAAAGACCGCGCCAGCAAGGTTTTCGCCGTCCCCGGCGGGCCTTCGACAAGGCAATGCCCGCGCGCAAACACCGAAACCAAGAGCAGGTCGATCAGGGCATCCTGGCCCTGAACTGCCTTCCCGATTTCGGTGCGCACCGAGGCGACAAGGTTTTGAAACTCAGCTAGGTCCATGCGTCAGCCTTTCCAGCAATTCTGCGAAACGATCCAGTATGCGGCGCAACTCTGATGGATGCAGCGTGCCCGCCGAAGATTGCAAAACATCCGCACAGGCGCGCAATTCGGCCGCGTCTGTGGGGTTTTGCCGGGTGAATTTGGCATAAAGTCGATCGAGCGCGACTTGGCCCCCGCCAGCGCCAAATGTTTGATGCGCCAGATTTTGCAGCCGCGTCAGGGTAAATTCAGCCACCATCCGCCCATCATTGCGTGACAGTCGGATCAACCGTGCCTTGGCATCAATCGCCGCCAGTTTTGAGACTTCAAGCCGATCCTCGGCCACTTGCTGCACCGGGCCAAACCGCATCGCACCACGCCAAATCGCCACCAAAAACACCGCAGCGCCTGCCAGCCAGAACAGCGACAACGGCCACGCAAAGAAACGCAGCATGTCTTGGGTATCGCGCTGATAGGGCTGCGCTTCCTCATCAGCTTCGGGGGCGAGAAGATCTTCTGTCGTGGTGTCGAGATAGATGGGTCTTTTCTCACCGGGGGCCTGCAATCCGCGCAATGCGGCAACAACGAAATCGGCGTTTCTGGCCAAAGTGATGCCGTGGTTGTTCAGCAGATCGGGGTCGGACAGCACCGACATTGCCGGTCTGCCGACAACCGCATCGCAATGGATCAGCAAGGCACCCTCTGCCAGCCCTGCAAGTTCTTTGCAGCGTGTTGGGATGCTGACACGATGAATAGTTTGCGGTTGAAACAGCGCCACGCGCACCGATTGCCCGTTGATCCGTACATCTTCTTCGACGAAGCCGTCAGTCGCGTGCCGAATGACCGAATAATCCAGATAAGCTTGCACTAGAATGGCCCGAAACCGGACAGGGTCGATCAGAAAGGTGCGATGCGCGCCGCCAGTCACAACGACAGCGCCCCGCCATTTCGGAAGCACGATCAGCGTCTCAAGTGCGCTGATCTTGTCGTAAAATACCGAAGCGTCCAGCTCGCGAAGCGTGGTTTGGCCAAGCCGTTCCTGCAATGAGGCGGCGGGTTGGTCTTCACTGTTCAGATCAAGATCATAGAGGGGCAGAACACGCAGCGACAACGCACTCGCCTTCAACGCACCCCAACCGGCAGGCTCTTGAAACGTCAGCCCCAGTTCCGGCGCAATGCGTGAAAGCCCCGCGACGCCCAGCGCAGAGCGGTCCAGCTCATAAGCGCCCGTCACAGCTCTCAACACTGCCAGCCCCGCGATCACCGCCAGCACGGCGGCTATGCCCGCGTACATCAGCCCCCTAGACATTGCCGCCTCGCTGACGTGGCAATATCCCGCGCGCGCCCTCGATCAGGGCTTGGAACGTCGCCTCATCCACGCTGCGCCCACCATAATGCGCCAGTTCGGCGGTGATCAGTAAGCGTTTCAGATAACCGGAGCCGGACCAGTTGAGCGGAACCCGCCCAAACGCATCCCGCTCGGTATCCGAGCGTTTAAACCCGGTTTTGGTCGCCTCCGCCGCGTGCAGCAAACACAGCCGCAACAACCGCACCACCGCCGCCCGCCTGTCAGCCATCTGCGCAATCTGCGCCAGCGATCGGTTTTCCAGCAGATCGGCTTCACTTTCGCCCCAGCCCTTCGGCGCTTGCACGGCTTTGCTGGTATCCCCAGCCGTATCAGGCGCCCAAAGTGCACCGCCCGAGACATAAACCCACAGCCCCAAGGCGGCGATCAGCACCCCGAAAACCAAAACCATCGCCATCGGACCCGAGATCAAAGGTGCCGTCGGTTTCTCGGCTGTCGCTTTTGGTGGATCTTTTTGTTCAATGCCGCCGTCGAACTTTTGCAGATAGATGATCTGCGCCTGCAATCCCGCATCGCTCAAAGCATCCGCCCGGCTTTGACCCATCGCATCCCGAGGCGCGCTGGTTGCGGCAACTTTCTGGCCTTCAAAATCAATCTCTTGCGCAACACCGGGCACGGCTACAGCTGCCGCTATGCAAAAGCAAAGGAGGGCGACAACCTTGCGCAAGTTCAGGCGAAAATATCAGCGTTATGTTCAACGCCAAGTGGATCCCGGCCAAAGCGATTGGGCCCCGCCGTGCCTTTCAGCGCATAGAGAACCAAGGTCGCCAGATTGATCAATTTGCCAACCACGGGAATGAAACTGAGCGCGATAAAGCCAAGATACCACCACCCCGACATATCGCGATCGTGCAGACGCCGCACAGTCACTGCAATGGTGGGAATCATCATCGCCAGAAGGACGATGGCCATGGGCACAAAGGGTACAAACGACCGCAGTTCGCCCGCTATGAAATTGGAACCGCCACCCAGCACAAAGCCCAGCGCAGCAAAGGCTAGCAGCATCAGCAGGTAAAACAGCGAGAAATACCAATACTCCGAACGCGCCGCACGACCTTCAAATGTTGCATATTTCGTGGTCAGACAGGTTTTTACGGCGTCCACAAAGCTCATAAATAACTCTCCACACTTAAACTATGATCGCGATAAGTTGATCTTAGCTTATGTATAGGGGGACGGCGCGCTGCCGCGCAACGAGTATCGACGCGCCTGATCTCCAAAAGCGCCTGCAAGAACTGCGACTAGCCGCGCGCTTTATTCCGCACCAAGTCCCACAAAATTTCTGCGCTGCGTGCGGCACCATCCACGCTGATTTCCAACGCTCGGCTGGGCAGAGGGCGGGCGATTTCGTGCCGGATCGCAGTCGCCAGACTGGCATCGCTCAATTCCGTCTCGGCAATCACCCCGACACGACCAAGCTTTTCCAGCAACGCTGCGCGGTCGGTCTGTTCGGTCTCGCCAGAGGTTGCGTAGGGCACAAGCAGGGCGTGGCAGCCGGCCATCAGAATATCCGCGACGGTGTTGTAGCCCGCTTGCGAGACGGAAAGCTGCACACCGCGCATCAGGCTGGCGAGATCGGGGCGAAAGCGTGTCAGGCTGACATTGACGGGCAGGTTTTGGCTAAGGGCGTCATAGTCACGCTGGGCCATATTGGGGCCGGTGATGATCAGCCATTTTTGCAACTGGGGCAGCAGGCGCGCGGCACCGATGGCGGCGGTGATCAGCAGTTTTCCAGCAGCGCCACCGCCTGCCGAGACCAGCACGTCAAAATCTTCCGGTGCAGCGGGCGGCTTGGGCGGGCAGACCAGCCCCGTGTAGGCGATTTTGTCGGTGATCTGATCGGCGAGGGTAAAGCTGTCCTCAAGTGCCGCAAAGCTGGGATCGCCGTGAACCAAGACCAGATCGAAGGCGCGGTTGATCAGGGCGACGGTTTCTTCATTGCGCCCCGGTTTGACTTTGCGTTGCAGAATGTCGCGGACCGAACTGACCAAGGCGGGGCGAGGATGGCTGGCGTTGATCGCCTCGATCAGCGGCAACAACTCGAAGCGGACTTGACGGCGACCGAACGGAAACGCCTCGGTCATCACGATATCGGGTTTGGCGGCGTGGTAGGCGGCAAGCAGCTGGGTTTTGCGCGCATCAAGGTAAGCTGCATCAGCAGGCTGGCCGCTGGCAGTGAGAAGGCCGGAAAAGTCGCTGTCAGAGACAGCAAGCGGTGGCAAGGCGATATGATTGAGGCCAGCGCCGGGAAAGCCTTGCACCGGCAGGCCGCCGGTGACGAGGGTCACATCCATTCCCCGCGCGATCATCGCGCCCGCCACACGGCTGGCGCGCGCGAGATGGCCAATGCCCAGCAGGTGCTGAACGTAGAAAAACACCGAAGGCGCTTTGGCAGTCATGGCTGCAGGCCCTCGGCGACAAACAAGGTGACAAGTTGGTTGACGCTGTGGTGGTAATCCAACGTAGCGCGGACTTGGGCGGCGGCGGCCTCACCGTATTGCTGGCGCAGATCGGGGGAGGTGATCGCGGTTTCAAGGGCTGCGGCGAGGGCAGTGGAGTCATCGGGCGAAACCAGCCACCCATTTTCGGCGTTACGGAACAGTTCTGGGATGCCGGAGATATTGGTCGAAAGACAGGCAAGGCCTTGGCTGGCGGCTTCGACCAGCACATTCGGCAGCCCGTCGCGATCACCGTCAGCTGTAATGCGGCAAGCCAGCGCGAACAGATCAGAGGCGCGATAGGCGGCGAGCACCTCCGCTTGATCAACAGATCCTTGCCAGCGGATGCGGTCGGCAATGCCAAGGTTGTTGGCAAGGCTTTGCAGGCTTTCGCGCTCTGGACCGCCGCCCAAATGGGTGAAGCGCCAGTGCAGGTGGGGGGGCAGTTTGGCAAGTGCGTGCAGCAAAGTATCGTAGCCCTTTTTCGGCACGGCACGGCCGACGCTGACGATCTGCACCGGATCGACGGGGTCTGAACCGTCCCGAGCCGAGCGCTTTTCTGTAAAGGCCGGGAAGCGATCCAAGTTCAAGCCGTGATAGCTCAGATGCACGCGGGCCGGGTCATCCGCCAAAGATTGCAAATGCTTGTGGCCCATTTCCGTGCAAGTCACTGCCCATTTCGCGCGGGCCAGTTTAGCCGAAAGCTCCCAATCCGGCGAGGTCCAGATGTCTTTGGCATGGGCGGAAACCGTCCAGCCCCTCTGCATGATCTGCGCTGCGTAGTCGGCGACCGAGGCCGGGGTGTGGATGAAATGCGCGTGCAACCACGCGCCACCTTTCGGCCATTCGGCGGCCAGAACGGCGGCTTGACCGAAGCGGCGTATGCGGTTGGGGCTGAGGTCGCGGCGGAAGTCGTTCAGCCAGCCGCGCAGGGTTGGCCAAAAGCCGGGGTGCCGGCGGGCTTGCCAAAATCCGCGCAAGACGCGGAGGGGTTCTTGGTAGAGGTATTCGGGCAGGTAGAGCAATTCGGCCGCGATCTCATCATGCACGGCGTGGCGTTTTTTGTCGGTTGGATGGCGCAGCGAGACGATCACCAAATCAAGGCCAGCCAATTCCAGCCCACGCAATTCCTGCGCGATGAAGGTTTCCGACAGGCGGGGGTAGCCTTTGACCACCACCACGAGACGTTTTTTAGCCACGGAGCCGGTTGGGCTCACGTTGCGAACCGTTGGGCGTTGAGGTGTTCGGCGCGGGCGGTCAGGTCTTCGCCAACCAAACGCGCGATATTGGTGAGGCCCTCAAGTTGCAAGCCGGGGACAGCATCTGATGGGTGCGGACGTTTGGGCAAGGCCCTCAGCGCGGCGGCCATCCGCATGGGATCGGCGGCTTCTTCGGGCAACAGCATCTCAATCATGCCCAACTCGGCCGCACGGGTGGCGCGCAAAAGTTGCTCCTCGCGCGGGGTGGTACGCGGCACGATCAGGGCAGGTTTGTCGAAGGACAGGATCTCGCAATAGGTGTTGTAGCCGCCCATCGCGACGACGCCTGCGGAACCTGCGATCAGTTCTTCCATCCTTGTGTCAAACTCGATCACCTCGATTTGCGGAATGGATTGACCCTTGCGCATAAATTCAGTGCGCTGCTCGGCGGGCATGTAGGGGCCCAGCACGACGAGGGCTTTTTGGGTGAGGCTGGGGTCGTGCAGATAGGCGTTCATCACGTTGTCGATCAGGTCGGCGCCGTCGCCACCGCCGCCTGTCGTGACCAGCAGGTAATCAGTGTCACGGCGCTTTTCTGATAGCTTTTCTTGTGCGGATCGGCGTTGCAGGAAGCCGACAAACTCCATCCGATCCCGCACCGATGGCGGCACCTCAAGCCCGGTCAGCGGGTCATAGAAATCGGGCGGGCCGTAGACCCAGATGTGGTCATAGGTGCGGTCAATCTTGCCCATCACATCATTGCGCTTCCACTCGGCATCCAGCAGGCGGGGGGCATCCATCACCTCGCGTAGACCCAAAATCAGCTTGGTGCCTTTGGATTTCAGGTAAGCGAGGGTTTCTTCAATCTCACCGCGCAGACCCATCGGTTCTTTATCGACGATGAAAATATCGGGAGCAAAACTTTCGGCAGTGTGGCGGATGATCGAGCGGCGCATTTTAATGGTGTCTTGCACGTCGATATGTTCCGAAAGCGAAGAATACTCGCCATTGCGCAGCTTAATCACGCTTGGGATTTTCACGAAATCGACGCGGGCGCGGTAATCAAACGCGCCTGCGATCTGCGAGCCGGACACGATCAGCACCATCAACCCGCTGTATTCCTGCACCAAAGCGTGGGCAATGGTGCGGCAGCGGCGCAGGTGGCCCAGCCCGAATGTGTCGTGGCTGTACATCAGAATCCGCGCATTATCCAACGGGTGCTTCATTTGGTCTACCTTGGCGCAGGGCTGTTCATTGATATGGGGCAGTTATTTGTAAGGATCGGCGGCATCGCGTAGCCCGTCGCCGAGGAAATTGAAAGCAAGGATCACCAAGATCACCGGGATAACCGGGAACATCAGCCACGGATACAGCGCGATGATATTGACGCTGCGGGCCTCGGTCAGCAGGATGCCCCAGCTGGAAATTGGCGCGCGCAATCCGATGCCAAGGAAGCTAAGGGCGGTTTCGCCGAGGATCATGCCGGGGATGGTCAGCGTGGCCGAGGCGATCAGGTGCGACATGAAACCGGGGATCATGTGGCGGCCAATGATGCGCGCACTGCCTGCGCCCATCAGCCGGGCGGCAAGGACGTAATCTTCTTCGCGCAGGGCCAGAAGTTTAGATCGCACACCACGGGCGAGGCCTGTCCAATCCAACAGGCCAAGGATCACGGTGATGCCGATATAGACGAGGATCGGGCTCCACGTCACCGGGATGATCGCGGCGAGTGCCATCCAGAGCGGGATCGACGGGATGGATTGCAAAACCTCAATCACCCGCTGGGTGATCGCGTCGAACCAACCGCCGTGGTAGCCCGCAAGACCGCCGATGACGATGCCAAGAATAAAGCTCATGGTGACGCCAAAGATGCCGATGGTGAGCGAAATCCGTGCGCCGTAGATGATGCGCGACAGCACATCACGGCCCAAACGGTCGGTCCCCAGCAGGAAAAACTGGCCGCGTTTGGCGGGGCAAACCAGATGGGTGCTGGCAGGGATCATGCCCCAGAAGTTGTAATTGTCGCCTTCACAGAAGAACCGCAGTTTTTGCACATCATCGGGATCATCGGTGTAGATGCGTTGAAGCGTATCCATATCAAGCACTTGCGTACGGCCATAAACGAAGGGGCCGACGAATTTGCCATCGTGGAACAGGTGGATGGCCTGCGGCGGGGCGTAGATGAAATCGGTGTTGCGGGCGGATTGCGCGTAGGGCGCAAGGAATTCGCTGATGAAGATCGAGGCATACATCACGATCAGGAAAATGCCGCAATACAGCGCCACCTTATGCCTGCGAAACTTCCACCACATCAGTTGCAGTTGCGACGCCTCGGCGAATTTGCTTTTGGCCGAGGCTGCGTTTTCGGCCTCATAGGGGTCAAAGGCAGCATCAGACACGTAATGCGTCATGTGCGCACCGGGGGCGGGCAGGGAATTGGTTTGGTTTGGCACATCGCTCATTTGCTGCTGCCTTTACCCAGACGGATGCGGGGGTCAAGAAACGTTAGCGCGATGTCGGAAATCAGCACACCGATCACGGTCAGAAACGCCAAAAACATCAGGAACGACCCGGCCAAATACATATCCTGACTTTGCAGCGCGCGTATCAGCATCGGCCCGGTGGTTTCCAGCGACAGCACGATGGCGGTGACTTCAGCCCCGGAAATCATCGCGGGCAGGATTGATCCAATATCCGAGATGAAGAAGTTCAGCGCCATGCGCAGCGGATATTTCACCAGCACTTTCAGCGGATGAAGGCCTTTGGCGCGGGCGGTGACGACATATTGTTTGTTCAACTCATCCAACAGGTTGGCGCGCAGGCGGCGGACCATGGCGGCTGTGCCAGAGGTGCCGATGATCACCACCGGTATCCAGATATGCGACATGATTGATGAGAATTTAGCCATGCTCATCGGCTCGTTGAGAAACTGACGGTCCATTAGATTGCCGATGGACACACCAAACCAGATGTTCGCGAAATACATCATCACGAGGGCGAGCATGAAGTTGGGCACGGCGATGCCCAGAAGGCCCAAGAACGTCAGCCCGTAATCGCCCCAGCTGTATTGATGG
The DNA here is from genome assembly GCA_040387915.1 of Pseudomonadota bacterium. Lineage (GTDB taxonomy): Bacteria > Pseudomonadota > Alphaproteobacteria > Rhodobacterales > Rhodobacteraceae > Cypionkella. Next base: position 214,972 of record JAZKCV010000016.1, on the reverse strand, counting down.
GTGGCGGAATAGATGCCGATAGGAAAGGCGATGATCCAGGTGAACAGGATGGTGACGGTTGACAGCAATATCGTCAGCCATAGCCGATCCCCCACCACTTCACTGACGGGCAGGCGGTATTCAAACGAATAGCCAAAATCGCCATGCAACATGCCGCCGACCCACCAGAGATAGCGCACGACCTGCGGCTGATCAAAGCCATAGCGCTCGCGCAGCATGTCAATCTCGGCCAGATCAGCGGACTCGCCCAAGGATCGCAGCTCGGACACATAGCTTTCGAAGTAATCACCCGGCGGCAGTTCGATGATGAAAAACACCAGAACCGAGATCAGAAACAGTGTTGGGATCATCGCAAGCGTGCGCAGAAGGATATAGCGGATCATGGTTTATTCCCGCGCATAATAGAACGTGTCGGGCATGTAGGCACCCAAGAAACTGGTCGGCGTGAAACCGTACAGCGCTTCTTCGGGGACGTTGCGCATCCGTGCCGCCCGCACGATGGGCTGCGGCGCGGAATTGACGGTGCCGATCGAGAACACCTGATCCGACCAAAGCGTAAGCATCTGCGCCCAAATTTCAGCGCGCGCGGCCGTGGTGGTGGTGTTGCGCCACTGTTTCAGCAGATCAATCAGGTGCATCGCGCTTGGCAGATCGGGGGCCTCGCCAGCGGTTTCGCCCGACATATACCAGCTGCCCCAGACCGGCCATTGCAACTGGTCACTATGGGTGGGGGCAAGTTGATCGGGGGCCATATCAGCGGTGGGCACACCATTATCAAGGCCCGCCCAGACCGACATTTGCACCTCACCGCCCATGGCGCGGCTGCGGAAGATATCACGCTGGCTGGCGCGGATATAGATAGCGATGCCGACATCGCGCATGTGATCAACGATCAATTCCAAAACGTCGGTTTCCAGCGTGCTTTCGCCTGCGGTTTCCACGACGATGCCAGCTTGGCGGCCATCCGGCAGCACCCGGATATTGCCGCCGCCGCGTTCGGTGAGGCCCAATTCATCCAGCAAGGCATTCGCCAGATCAGGATCGTATTGCGCCCAAGCGCTGGCGTATTCGAGTTTGTAAAGCTGGCTTTCGGGCAGCACTGTATCGGCACTTTCGCGCCCCAGACCGAAGAAGTTGACCTTGTTCAGCTCGTGCCGATTGATCGCCACCGACAAGGCGCGTCGCATCCGCACGTCTTGGAACAGTTTTCGCCAGACCGGATCTTTGCAGTTCAGGTTGGGAAACAGCGAGACGCTGGAGCCTTGGGTGCGTCGCCACAGCGAGACTTTCAGCGGGTGCTGTTTTTCCGCCTGTTTCATCAGGGTGTAGTCGGGAAAGCTGATGCCGCCCGCTTGCAGATCGCTTTCACCCGTCGCGGTTTTGGCCGGGATAATGTCAGCCGAGGCGACATCCAGAATGATACGGTCAAAATACGGCAGCTGCTGACCGATCTGATCGACGCGGTGAAAATAAGCATTACGCTCAAACACGAACTGTTCGGCAGGCGGAGCGGTGCGCGGACGCCATGCTTCCAGAGTCGGCAGGCTGGGGTTTTCCGGGCGGATCGAGCGGCCCATTTTGGCATGTAGGCTTTGCCAGTCATCGACGCGGTTCTGCACAACCAGTTCGGCCAGCTTTTCGGGCGTCTGATATTTGGCGTGGAACGTTTTCATATAGGCTTGCGGCACATAGAGGATCAGCGGCAAGGGTGAGGCCAGCTTCGGCAGGAAATCCGGCATCGGGCTGGCGAAAGTGTAGCGCACGGTCACCGGATCAATCACGGTGAACTCGACAACCTTGCCGTTGGCGATCAGATCCACTGGGGGGCCGCCGCGATAGAGATCGGCGTTGTTCATCATATCTTCCCAGCAATAGCGGAAATCGTCCGCCGTGAAGGGGCTGCCGTCTGACCAGCGATGGCCTTCGCGCAGATGCAGGGTGAAGATGCGGTCTTCCTCGGCCTCAAACCCTGCCAAAATATCGGGCACCAGTTGCAGGCTCGCGTCATAACCAACAAGGCGGGAATAGCCGTAAATCGGGATCAGCCGCACGTCGCGCTGACCGCTGACCAGCATCCGCACGCTGCCACCAAGGCGGCCCGTGGTGCGGCCCATCGCGGGCAGGTCGATGACGCGCGGGCTGCGTGGCAGACGCTCGGGCAAAGGTGCTATGTTGCCCATCCGCACGTCAGCGGCGAAAAATGGCGATTCCGCATAGGCGATGCTGGGCAAAGCGACCGAGCCGAGCAGGGTCAAAGCGGTGCGGCGGGTGATCATGGCGTCAGATCATTTCTATCAGCAGATTTGCGGGCGAGCACGAAATGGCCGCTGCCAAGATCAAGTGGGGCAAGGTCGTGCTGGGCATCGGGCTCGGCGCGGAAGGCCGCGGCCCAGTTGCTGCTGGTCAGCGCGGTATTGCCGTTGAAGGTGGCAAAATCCAAGCGGCGATCCAGATCGGGATAGGGCACGGCAGCCAGCAGAGCCTTGGTGTAGGGATGCACCGGGGCGGTCATAATCGTCTCCCGCGCCGCGATTTCTACGATGCGCCCCGCCCACATCACCGCCACGCGGTCGGCCATGTAATCCACAACGGCCAAGTTGTGCGAGATGAACAGATAGGTCAGCCCAAGATCTTTCTGCAAATCTTTCAACAGATTGAGGATTTGCGCCTGCACGGAGACATCCAGCGCTGACACCGGCTCATCACACACGATCAACCCCGGAGCCAGCGCCAAAGCCCGCGCAATTCCAACCCGTTGGCGTTGCCCGCCAGAAAAGCTGTGCGGATAGCGGTGGCGCGCAGATTGGCCCAGACCAATGGCGCCCAAAAGCGCATCCACCGTTTCGCGCCGCTGCGGGGCAGAGCCACGACGGTGAATATCCAGCGGTTCCGACAGGATATTGCCCACCGTCATCCGCGGCGACAAAGACGACACCGGGTCTTGAAACACCATCTGAATCTGGGTGCGCAAGCGTTGCAGATCATCGCCCTTGGCCGCCAGCACATCAACCGGACCAGAGCCATCATCATAGATCACCGAGCCCGCATCAGGGCTGACCGCACGCATCAAAATCTTGCTGACCGTGGTTTTACCGCATCCGCTTTCGCCGACCAGCCCCAGACATTCCCCGCGCTTGATATCGAAGCTGACATCATCGACGGCAGGCGCGGGTTTCGCGGATTTGCGAATATCCCAAGCCTGATCGCGGGTCTGGTAGGTTTTGCTGAGGTTGCGCACCGACAGCAACACGTCAGGCGCGGCGGTCTGCGCCACAGGCTTCGCCCCGCCAATCGCGCTCATCAGCTTGTCACGGTTGATCTGAATATCGCGCAAGGGCCGCAAACGCTCGCCCTGCTTCATGCCGAAATGCGGGATCGCAGCCATCAAGCCCTTCAGATACGGATGCTGCGGGCGGCGGAAAATGTCATCGACCGGGCCGGATTCCATGATGCGGCCCTGATACAGCACCACAACTTCATCGGTGACATTCGCCACCACGCCAAGGTCATGGGTGATCAACAAAATCGCCATGTTCAGCCGCTGTTGCAGATCGCGCAGCAGCGTCAGGATTTGCGCCTGAATGGTGACATCCAGCGCAGTCGTTGGCTCATCCGCGATCAAAAGCGAGGGGCTGCAAATCAGCGCCATCGCGATCATCGCGCGCTGCCGCATCCCGCCCGAAAGTTCAAACGGATACATGTCAAAGACTTTGCCGGGCTTGGTAAGGCCAACCAGCGACAACATTTCCTCGGACCGTTCGCGTTGTTCTTTCGCGGAAACCGGCTCGTGAATACGCAACGCTTCCGAAATCTGATTGCCGATGGTGTGCAGCGCCGAAAACGAGGTCATCGGTTCCTGAAAAATCATGCCAATCTTGCGGCCCCGCACACTGCGGATCAGGCGGCCATCGCGCGGCAGGCCGAGCAACTCTACCGTCCCCCCCGGTGCTGTCGGATCAGCCAGCAGCACGCGGCCGCTGACGCGGGCAATATCCGGCTGCAGCCCCATGATGGTCTGACCCAACACCGATTTGCCAGAGCCAGACTCGCCCACCAAAGCGGTGATCTTGCCTGGCAACACCCGCAGCCCCACGCCTTTCAGCGCATCAACTTGGCCAGTGGCCAGCGGGAAGGACACTTTCACGTCCTCCACCCGCAGCAAATCCATGCCGATGCCAAGGTCTTGTCGTGTCATCCGGTCTGATCCATTCCGTCCTGTGGCGTGGATCATGGGGATCCGGTTGCTTGGCAAGGCCATTGCAAGCGGGAGTTCTCGCGAATTGCAATCAAAATGCAACGCCGGGTGTTGAAATCGGATCCATCCGCCCCGAAATCATACAACCGTGGCAGCTTTGTCGTCCGCCAATCGTCGCCTAAAAGCCCGATCCGCCCCACACGAAGTTTTGCAACGCCGCCCAGAAATTGTGAGTTTATGGCACCTGCATCCTGCGAAAATCATGCTAGATTGCCAAGATGACCGATCAGAACGCTTCTGTTTTCCTATCCGACCTGCCGGTTTTTGCCGAGTTCGAAGATGTGGCCAATCTGACACGCTACCGACCGCTGCCTGAAGGCTGGGCGCTGGCGGTGGCTGATGTGGTGTCCTCGACAGAGGCGATTGCGCGCGGCAAGTATAAATCCGTCAACATGGCCGGGGCCTCGGTGATCACCGCCGTGCTGAATGTGCTCGAAGGCAGTGACTATCCGTTCGTGTTTGGCGGCGATGGTGCGGTGATCGCGGTGCCGCCGAATGGCATTGCGGCGGCAAGCATAGCGCTGGCGGCAGTGGCGCGCTGGATCGAGGATGATCTGGGCCTGAACATGCGCACCGCCTTGGTGCCCTTAGCCGAGGTGCGCGCGGCAGGCCAAGATGTGCGGATCGCGCGGTTTCAGGCCAGTGAAGATATGACCTTCGCGATGTTCGCAGGCGGTGGGGCAGCTTGGGCCGAAGCGCAGATGAAGCAGGGCCGCTTTGCCGTGCCAATGGCCGAACCCGGCAGCAGGCCCGATCTGACCGGGCTGTCCTGTCGCTGGAACCCGATCCAATCGCGCAACGGTCAAATCGTGTCGATCATCGCGGTGCCCTTCACAACCGCCAGCCCCGATAGCTTCCGCGCGCTGGTGGCCAGTGTCGTGGCGGTGGCTAATAAAGCCGGGGGCTTGGGCAACCCGCTTCCCCCCCAAGGCCCGGTGCCGCACCTGACTTTGGGCGGCGTTGCATCGGAAACCAATGCTCGCGCGCCGCGTGGTAAACGCCTGATGGCGCGGGTCAAAGTCGTGGTGGCGATCTTTATGACCGTGCTGCTTTATCACACCAATCTGACGCTTGGCGGCTTCAATGCCCGCGATTATGTCCGGCAAATGACCCGCAACACCGACTTTCGCAAGTTTGATGATGGTTTGAAGATGACGATTGATATCAATGCCGCAGGGCTTGCTGAAATTGAGGCGCTTCTCGACTCTGCTGCTGCCTCTGGCATCTGCCAATTTGGCCTGCACAAGCAAGATCAGGCGCTTGTGACCTGCATCGTGCCGTCGCTTCGGGCGCATGATCACATGCACTTCATTGACGGTGCTGCTGGCGGCTATGCGCAAGCTGCAACCCAGATGAAAGCCAAAGCAGCATTGCAAGCAGCAGGCGCGCAATGATAAACGTCTTGCCTCATCGCTGTGCTTGGCGTTGAGTGGCGGGCGCGAGGCCTATTTTACTCTGCCCCGACCTGACTTTGACCCGCGTTTTAACTGGCACGATATGACCCATTGCACCTTGGTTTTTTCATTAAGGCGCCGACCGATTTGTGGAGGGCCATAAGGCCATGCTGGACCCAAATATCTCACGCTACATCTGGACCCACACCAAGCGGCAGCAGCTTTGGGTGCTGGCGATCGTCGCGCTGTCGATGATCCCGTATTTCCTGTCGCTCAATCTGCCCAAGCAGATCGTCAACGGGCCGATTCAGGGCGATGGCTTTGCCGATCCTGCCGCCACGCAAACCTTCATGCAGATCGCGTTTGATCTGCCGCTCTTGGGCCATGTGACGCTGTTTGACGGCATCCAACTTGACCGACTGAACACCCTGTTCGCGCTGAGTAGCGTGTTTCTACTGCTCGTCATCGTCAACGGCCTCTTTAAATACTACATCAACACCTACAAGGGCCGTCTGGGCGAGCGTCTGCTGCGCCGCATCCGCTTCACGCTGGTCGATCACATTTTGCGGTTTCCGCCTGCCACCTTCAAACGCCTGAAAGGTGCTGAAATCTCCAGCATGGTGAAGGATGAGGTCGAGCCGCTCGGCGGTTTCACCGGCGACGCCTTCGTTGCCCCTGCCCTGCTCGGCGGGCAGGCGATCATGGCGCTGGCGTTTATCTTCGTGCAAAGCATCCCACTGGGCCTGATCACCGCCGCACTGGTCGGGGTGCAGGCCTTCATCATCCCCCGTATGCGCCGCCGCTTGCTGGTTCTGGGGCGCGAGCGCCAGCTGACCGCGCGCGAATTGGCCGGCCGGGTCAGCGAAATCGTCGATGGCATCAACACCATCCATTCCTACGACACCTCAAATTTTGAACGCGCCGATATCTCATCTCGGCTGGGCCAGATCTACAAAATCCGCTTCGACATTTATCAGTGGAAGTTCTTGGTGAAATTCATCAACAACTTCCTCGCCTCGGTGACGCCGTTCCTGTTCTACAGCATCGGCGGCTATCTGGCGTTGCAAGGCCAGTTGGATATCGGCCAGCTGGTGGCGGTGATCGCGGCCTACAAGGATCTGCCCGGCCCGCTGAAAGAATTGATCGACTGGGATCAAAACCGCCAAGACGTGCAGATCAAATACAATCAGGTGATTGGTCAGTTCGCGGTGGATGGTCTGCTGGAACCCGAGATTCAGGCGGTATCAGCGGAACGTGCCGAGGGTAAAATGGGCGGGCCACTCGCGGCGGTCAATCTGGGTGTGACCGACGATGCCGGCACCGTCGGGCTGGACCGCGTCAACTTTTCGCTGCTGCCCGGTGAAACGGTTGCCATCATCGGCAACGCCGGATCAGGGGCCGACATCATGGCCGAGGCTTTGGCCCGTATCGTCTGGCCGACCCAAGGACAGATCAATGCTGGCAGCGCTGATCTGCACAGCCTGCCCGAATCGATCAGTGGCCGCTCGATCACCTATGCGGGCTCGGATGCCTATTTCTTCTTTGGAACCGTCCGCGACAACCTGCTTTACGGGCTGAAACACGCCCCGATCACCGATCTTTCGTTTGAGGGTGCCGCGCTGACGCAACGTCAGTGGGAAAAGCGCGAAGCCGTTTGGGCGGGTAATCCAGAATTCGACATCCACGCCGATTGGATTGACTTCGCGCATCACGGTGTGGCGGATCAGGCGGCGCTGATGCCATCGGTCTATGAAGCATTAGATGCAGTATCGTTGACGCGTGACATGTTCGATCTGGCTTTGCGCTCCAACGTCAATCTGGCCGAGCATGGCGAGTTGAAAACCAAGACGGTTGAGATGCGCCATGTGTTGCGCGACGCGTTGACCCAAGCCGATCTGAACGGCTTGATCGAACCCTTCGAGCCGGGCGCCTATAATACCGAAGCAACGGTGATAGAGAACCTGCTGTTCGGCAATGCCCGCACCCCCGAATTGATGGCGGGCGCTATCATCAGCAATCCGTATTTCCTTAGCGTTCTGAAACAGCGCGGATTGGCTGACACTCTGGTTAACATGGGCACCGAAATTGCCCGCAACGCAATCGAACTTTTCAGCGACCTGCCGCCGGATCATCCGTTCTTTCAACAGCTTACCTTCATGAAATCAGACGATATTCCCGTCTATGCCATGCTACTGAAAACAATGGATAAAAACTCTTTCAATATCACCGACAGCGACCGTGCGATGATGATCCGCCTCAGCTTTGATTACATCGAACCCCGGCATCGTTTCGGTCTGCTGACACCCGAGATGATGGCGCAGATCGTGACGTTCAGAGCGGATTTCCACGAAGGGCTTCCGGCCAATCTGAAAGACGCCATCGAGCTTTACGACCCCGAACAATATATGGTTTCCGGCACCCTGCTGGACAACATGCTGTTTGGCCGTATCAGCCAAAAATACCGTGATGGCGTTGAACGCATCTATGCGGTGGCGGGAGGCGTTCTGCGCGAACTTGGCATCTACAATACACTGTTGTCGATTGGCTTGGATTTCCACATCGGCGCGGGCGGTAAGCGGCTGACCTCGGTTCAACGGCAGAAACTGGCCTTGGCGCGGGCGCTGATCCGGCGGTCTGACTACTATCTGTTCAACCGCCCGCTGTCCGCTTTGGACACCCGCACGCAGGAACAGGTGCTGACCGCCGCGCTAAAATATCTGCGCAAGGATGGCCGCGAACCCGCCGTGGCTTGGGTGATCTCAAACGCGAAATTTGCGCAGCTGTTTGATCGGGTAGCGGTTTTTGAGCGTGGCAGACTGGTCGAAGATGGCTCTCATGCAGAACTTTTACAAAAGAATGGTATCTTCAAAGAACTGATGTCGGCATAGTCTAGAGGCTTGGCCTATCCAGCGTATGCATAAGTGGGAAGGTGACGACGTGCTCTTGAATGACGAAGTCAAAATGCTGAAGCAGGTTCCGCTGTTTGCCGGGGTATCTCCGGCAAAGCTGAAACTGTTGGCATTCACCTCTGAACGGGTATCCTACCGCGCCGGCGAAGTGTTGTGCCGTCAAGGCGACGCCGGCGATGCGGCGTTTGTGCTGCTGTCAGGCCACGCCGATGTGATCGTGGATGGCCCCACCGGGCAGATCAAAGTGGCCGACCTTGAAGAAAACGCAATCGTCGGTGAAATCGCCATCCTGTGCGATGTGGCTCGCACCGCCACCGTCAAGGCAGCGACCCCGGTTGAGGCCTTGCGAATCAGCAAGGACAACTTCTTCAAACTGATGTCCGATTTCCCAGAAATGACCATCGAAGTCGTGCGCGTGCTGGCAGATCGTCTTAGCCAAACCACGGTAGAGCTGTCAGAGGCGCGCAGCCGGGTAGCAGAACTTTCCAAACGCTGAATCGCAGACGAAGCTGCGGCGGTGTTGCCATGCTTTTGACAACACCCGCCTGCTATATGTGCCCTATAGCGGCGATGTTTTTGATCAAAGCTGCAATCGGGCCTCGCATCTTGCGGCGATGCTTCCTATTCTTTGATGTATCAGCGATCTGGGGAAGTCTGATCTTGGCGACACACGGCACTGCAAAAGCTTCTAGACTGTGCCAACTGCACGGTAGAGGGCGGCTTTCGGGCCGAATTTGCGCATGAGCGAAGATCCAAAATTTCAACTGAAGCTTTGGGGCGCACGCGGTGGCCTACCCGTCAGCGGCCCACAGTTTCAGAAGTTTGGCGGCAATACGACCTGCATCGAAATGCGCTGCGGCGCGCATGTGATCATGTTTGATGCGGGCAGCGGAGCCTTGGCCGCCGGGCAGGCCCTCGCCGCCGAAGGCTGCAAGGAACTCACCCTCTACTTCACCCACAGCCATTACGACCATGTCTGCGGTCTGCCGTTCTTCAAGCCGATGTATTGCAACCAATCGTCGCTTAAGATGTGGTCGGGCCATATGGGGCCTGCAATGACAACCCGGCAAATGCTGCAGGAATTCATGCGTAAGCCGTTCTTCCCCATTGGGCCGGACTATTGCAGCGCCGGTATTGATGCGCGCGATTTCAGCGTGGGCGATGTGCTGACCCCCTACCCCGGCGTGACGATCCGCACCGGGATGCTCAACCACCCCGGCAATGCGGTGGGCTACCGGGTGGAATTTGGCGGCCGCTCGATTGCCATCATCACCGATACCGAGCACGAACCCGGCACTTTGGACCCCGCCGTGTTGCGTTTGATCGACAAGGTGGATCTTTTTCTCTACGATGCGACTTTCTTGGATGAAGAAATGGCAACCTTCAAAGGCTTTGGCCATTCTACTTGGCAACAGGCCGTGCGGCTGGCGCAGGCGGCAGGGGCCAAGCAGGTCGGCTTCATTCATCACAGCTTTAACCGTACCGACACCGACCTGGACAGCATTGAACATAAGGCGAAAAGCCTGTTTCCCGGCGCGTTCTGTGGGCGTGACTTTCAGGTGATTGATATTTGAGACGCTCCGAGACGCGCGCGTCTAAGCATTTCCGCACAATGGCTCTGCTTACAGAAATGTCCCTTTTTTGTGACGGGAAAACCAGTTAAGAGCAACGTCTTTCCCGGATCACGCGTCCCAGATCAGACGGCCAATGCGGAAAGAAGGCCAATGCGGAAAGAAGGATAGTCTCGTGCCCTACATTCCCGCCTCCCTCCGCGATTTTTTTGTCTACATCTGGACAGGCGACCCACATGGCGAATCCGTCCCCGCCCGTGTCATGGCCGAAATTGACCGCCGTGAAACCGCAGCCGAGCAGACAATCAGCTGGGCGCAGCTGAGCATTGTCGGGTTTCTGACCCTGCTCTATTTGATAGCGCCGCGCGCGGAAGGCACTGCGGGCGAAAACTTTGTGCCGATGACACTGGCCGCTTATCTGGTGTTTACCCTGTTTCGGGTATTTCTGTCCTACCGGATGGTGCTGCCCGGCTGGTATCTGATGCTGTCGATGGTGGTCGATGTCGGTCTGCTCTGCGGCATGATATTCTCCTTCCACATCCAGTATCAGCAGCCGCCTGCGTTCTATCTCAAATCACCAACGATGATTTATCTGTTCTTTTTCATCGTCTTGCGCGCCCTGCGCTTTGACCCGCGCTATGTTTTCATGTCGGGGCTGATTGCGGCTTCGGGCTGGGTGCTGATGGTGCTTTATGCGTTGACCTATGACATGAACAACATGCATGTCACCCGCAACTATGTGGAATATCTGACCTCAAACACCATTCTGATCGGGGCCGAGATCGACAAGGTGATCACCATACTGGGCGTCACCCTTATCCTGACCTTCGCCCTGTTTCGGGCGCGATCGGTACTGTTTGACGCCATTCAAAGCCATGCCGCCGCCGAGGATCTCAGCCAGTTCTTCGCGCCGGAAGTGGCCGATCTGATCACCCAATCCGCAGAAATGCCCGGCGCTGGCCAAGGCGAGATCAGGGCCGCCGCGATCATGTTCGTCGATGTGCGCGGCTTTACCAAAACCGCCCTGACGCTGCCGCCTGAGACGGTGATGCAGATTTTGGCGCATTACCAACAGATCACCCTGACCGAAATAGAGCAGCACAATGGCCAGATCGACAAGTTCATGGGCGATGGGATCTTGGTGACCTTCGGGGCAGTGCAGCCGGGCGAAACCTATGCGGCAGATGCCCTGCGTGCGGCCTCTGCGGTGATCGCGGCACTGGATGCGCGACAAGACGAATTCGCCGCATTGGGCTGGCCGGGGCGTTTTGCCACCGGCGTTGCGGTGGCATCCGGCGATGTAACGGTGGGGATTGTCGGCTCGCAGGGGCGCTATGAGTTCACCGTGATCGGCCATGCGGTCAATCTGGCGTCAAAACTAGAAAGTGCCAACAAAGCCCAGCGCACCCGCGCCTTGACCGACGCCAGCACCCACAGCCGCGCCGAGGCGCAGGGCTACGTCAATCCCGGCATCCTGCGGCGCGATGGCGAAGGCGTGGCCGGGCTTGCGACGCCCGTCGATCTTGTGGTTCTGGCCTGACATGCAAAGCTTTTTCGCCGCGATCTTCCGACGTGATATGCCACCAACTTGCCGGGTGCCGCGATGAGCAAAACGGCGCAATCTCCTGCTCGTGTAGCGCGCCGCTGGTGGCGACGCGCGCGCGCCAGCATCGCCCAGTTGCGGCTATGGTCGGGGCTGGTGCTGTTCGCTTTTGCCACCATGCATTTGCTGAACCACGCGCTTGGGTTGATCTCGATTGAGGCGATGCAGGCAGGGCAAGACCTGCGCCTGCTCATAACCCGCAGCTTGATCGGAACGCTGGTGCTCTGCCTCGCCGCTTTGCTGCATGTGGGCTTGGGTCTGGCGCGATTAATACAGCTTCGTACTTGGCGGATCGGCAGCCGTGGCGTGGTGCAGCTGCTGTTCGGACTGCTGATCCCCATTCTGTTGATCCGGCACGTCCTTGGCACCCGTGGCGCGCATGAGTTGTTCGGCGTCACCGACAATTACACCTACGCGCTCTGGGCGATGTGGCCGGGTGAGGCGGTTCGACTGGCGCTGCTGGTCGCACTGGTATGGATACACGGCTGTATCGGCATCCACATGTGGCTGTCATCCAAACCATGGTATCGCCGCAACCTCCCGATTTTGAACGGTCTGGCCGTGCTGATCCCGTCACTGGCCTATGCGGGCTATGTCTCGGCGGGGCGGATGCTTCAACTCAGGGGCGGCGTGTCGTCTCCGTTCAACGCTGCGCAATACGCGGAGATGCAACAGAATTTCCTGTTCGGTTCTTATACCTATTTTGCGATACTTGCGGCGACGATCGGGATGTGGCTGCTGCTGCAAATGGGCACCAAAATGGGCGCGCGGATCACAGTGCGCTATGCCTATGGCCCGGTGATTTCGGCGACACCGGGGCTTTCGGTGCTGGAAATCAGCCAGATGAACCGCATCCCCCACGCCTCTGTCTGCGGTGGACGGGCGCGGTGTTCGACCTGCCGCGTCCGTGTGCTGGAAGGGCTGGATCAACTGCCCCCGGCATCTGTGACCGAACAGCAGGTGCTGCGCCGTGTTGGTGCGCCCGCGAATGTCCGTCTGGCCTGCCAGTTGCGTCCGACCGCCGATCTCACCATCTCAACCCTTCTGCCCGCCAATCTGGAGACTGGCCAAGTCGGCGACTTCGACAAATACCACTGGGGCATTGAAGCCGAGGTCACGCTGCTGTTCTGCGATCTGCGCGGCTTTACCAAAATGTCCGAGGGGCGGTTGTCCTTTGATGTGGTGTTCCTGCTGAACCAGTTTCTCGGTCGGATGGCAGAGGCGATTGAAGACAGCGGCGGCTTTGTCGACAAGTTCATGGGCGATGGCATCATGGCGATCTTCGGCATGGAGACGACGCCAGCCGAAGGCGCGCGCCGCGCCATCGCTGCCGCCCGCGCCATGGGTGGCGTGCTCGACAGTCTGAACCAAAGCCTGCACGAAGAACTCCGCGTGCCGCTGTCGATGGGCATCGGCATCCACTCCGGCCCCGCCATTCTGGGCCGCATCGGTGCCGCGCATCGCACCGAAGCCGTGGCCCGCCTGACAGCCTTGGGTGAGACGGTAAACATCGCCAGTCGCTTGGAGCAAAAGACCAAAGATCTCAGCGTTCAGGTCGCCGTTTCCGCCTATGCGCTGGTCCTGTCAGGGCTTGAGGCGACGGAGAAAACCCTGCCGCAAACCGTGGATATTCGCGGTCTCAGTCAGCCGCTGGATATCGTGGTGGCCGCTCGCGCGACCAGCCTGCCGCAGCCGGAATAATAACGGTATCATCCGCGTCCATCCGAACCAGCGATACCTTCAGCACCGACAAAAATCGCTGCAGAAACCCGCGCGGGCCTTGGCGCGGATCAGCACTGTCATCGCCAAAATCCGCCGCCAGCGCACGGCACAAAGCCAGCCTGTCCGCCGCAATCCAATGCACCACCAAAGGCCCGGCAGCTTTGATCAGATAGGCATCAGCGATCAAATCGGCTAACGGGCAGGCGTCAATCGCCAGAAGATCCAGCCCATACTGCCCAGCAAATGCCTCAACATCCCCCCCAACGAGTTCCACCAGAAATCCCACATCCTGACCCAGCACTAACGCCTGCACGGCAGGTGGCCAATCATGCACCAGCCGCCGCTCCAGCACATTTGCCCGCCGCTGCGCCACCAATAGCGCCCCAAACGGCAGCGCCTCGCCTTGCCCCTCCGCCCGATACACTGCCGAAATGCAGGGGTCAGGCGGTACATCCGCCAGCAAAATCGTCTCAGCGCTAACCCCCGAAACACTGGCACGCATAATCTTGAACGCCGGAGGAAAAGCCACCAGCGACGGCAACGCCAGATCGGTCAGCCGCCCATCCGCCGTGCGCGTGGTGGCATTGACATGCATATGCCCGCCGATATGCCAGCGCAGCCCAGCGGCAGTCAGCGCCTGCGCTACCTGCGGGCCGGAGGTGCGCCGCACAATCGCCGTCTCGCCAAACAGCGCGCGCTCTGACCCCGCCACATCTTGAAACGGGTCCAGCACCGGATAATGCGAGACGCTCACCAGCACCTTGCCCAAGGCCTTCGCCCGCGCAGTCACATCCGCGATCCAAGCCAGCAGAAATGGCTTCACCCGCAACACCGCATTCCACCCGGCATCTGACGGCCCGATGAACGCCTTCTTGCGCGCGGCATCAGGCCGCCCATTACGCGGCTCGAACACATTGGCATCGATCATCAACAGCCACAGTCCAACCTCAGGCTCCACCAGATAAGACGCGTCCATCAGCCGCTGCGTCACGGACCCATCTGCGGAAACTGCATCATACATCCGGGCCTCAGTCCGATCATCCAGCCCAAACGGACTTTCCCAATGCAGATAGTCCGGCTGACGAAACAGCCCAAACCGCGCCATCGGCAGCAGCGCTGCAGGTTGCCCGCCACAACGCATCGCGGGCGTCACAATCGACCCTTCCTCGGCCTGCTCGGCATCGCTTGTCACCAGCACGGTCTGCCCCGGAGCGCTGACAAAGCGAGTCGTCACATGCTTGCCATGCGGGCCATAGAGATCGTGGTTGCCGGGAATGGCATAAAACCGCAGCCCGTGCTGACGCTCAAACCCCTGCAGCACCTCGACCAGCCGCCGGATATTCTCCGCCTGCCCATCATCAGAATAATCCCCCGCCAGCACCACATGCCGCACCCCGGCAGCAACAACCTTCTCCAGCGCAGCGTTTAGCGCCCCGGCAGTTTCATTAAACGCCCGCGCCGCGATCCGCGTGTCAGCCCAACTGCGCAGCGCAAGCCGCACACCGTCCACAACCACACCCGCCCCGCCGAAATCGCCGCTAGGATCGTGGAAATGCGCATCCGCCAGCACCGCAACCGCATGGGATGTCATCTCTCAGGCCTTCACCACATGATCCGCCACGATCCCATTGCGCGCGAACACATTGCGGGTGTCGATGATCAACTTCGACCACCGCGCCAGCCCCGCATAATCCAGCCCGTCATGATCCGTCGCGATCAGCACCGCGTCAAAACCGCCGACCGTGGCCTGATCAAACGCCACCGACTGCCGCCCCTTCAGCGCGCCATAGGCCCTCGTCTTCGGAATCTCGGCCACAAACGGATCGTGATAAGACGCCTGCCCACCGCGCTCCTCAATCAATTCGATCAGCTTCAGCGACGGGCTTTCGCGAATATCGGGCACGTTTTTCTTATAGGCCAACCCGATGACCAACACCTTGGAACGGCTTAACGCCAACCCCAACCGCTGATCCAGCGCCTCGGCCAGACGAGACACCACATGCCGCGGCATCCCCGAATTGATCTCTCCGGCCAGTTCGATGAACCGAGTGGGAATGTCATACTCCCGCGCTTTCCACGTCAGGTAAAACGGGTCAATCGGGATGCAATGCCCGCCCAGACCGGGGCCGGGATAGAATGGCATATAGCCAAAAGGTTTGGTCTTGGCGGCCTCGATCACTTCCCAGACATCAACGCCCATCGCCTCGTAGATCACCTTCAGCTCGTTCACCAAAGCGATATTCACCGCGCGAAAAACATTTTCAGTGAGCTTCACCGCCTCAGCTGTCGCCGTGGAAGATACCGGCACCACGGTTTTCACCACCGCGCCATAAAACGCCTCCACCAACCGCCCCGCGTCCGCACCATCCCCCGCCACCACCTTGGGAATGGTCGAGGTATCAAACGCCCTGTTGCCCGGATCTTCCCGTTCAGGCGAGAACCCAAGGTAGAAATCCTTGCCCGAAACCAGCCCGCCCGCCTCCAGAATCCGCTTCACCGGGCCATCGGTCGTGCCCGGATAAGTCGTCGATTCCAGCACAATCACCTGCCCCGCGCGCAACGTCCTGGCGATGTCGTCACAGGTGCGGGTGATGAATGACAAATCCGGCTCGCGGTGTCGCGTCAAAGGCGTCGGCACGCAAATCACG
The DNA here is from genome assembly GCA_040387915.1 of Pseudomonadota bacterium. Lineage (GTDB taxonomy): Bacteria > Pseudomonadota > Alphaproteobacteria > Rhodobacterales > Rhodobacteraceae > Cypionkella. The sequence continues at coordinate 198,870 of JAZKCV010000016.1, read as the reverse complement.
ATCACATCGCACAGGCCCAGCCCGGCGAAATCTGCCGTAGCAGCAAACCGCCCCGCCGCCACCTCGTCGGCCAAAACCGCATCCGGCACCGCTTCGATATAGCTTTTGCGCGCCTCGACAGCGGTGATCTTGCCGGGATCGGTATCAAACCCCATCACCCGAAACCCCGCCCGCGCGGCGGTGATCGCCAGCGGCAAGCCAACGTAACCCAGACCAATCACCCCAACGCGGGCGCTTCGGCTGGTGATATTTTCAAGAAGCTGGGATAGGGGCAAGGCTCACTCCGCCATGGCAAAGGCTGATCTGGAAATGGGCCAGTTTGCCAAGCCTGTCAAGGATCGCGGCAGCTTGCGCGCGGGGCTGCTCGATTCCTATCGCACCGCACCCGCTTTGCGCTTACCCTGAACCCAAGACCTGCAAACCACTGGGATCATTGCCGCATGACCTCGCCCCGCCGCCTGAGGATCGCCTTTTACGCGCCCTTGAAAGCCCCGACGCATCCGGTGCCCTCGGGGGATCGGCTGATGGCGCAACTGCTGATGCGCTGTCTTTCGCAAGCCGGGCATCAGATAGATCTGGCATCCGATCTGCGCGCCTATCTCGGTGATCCGCAGGATCACGCAGGCTGGGCCAAACTGCGCGCCGACGCCGCTCACGAATCCACCCGGATCAGCACCCTGTGGGCCGATCAGCCGCCCGATCTGTGGCTCTGCTATCACCCCTATTACAAAGCCCCCGATCTGCTTGGCCCCCGCCTCGCCCACCGTTTCGCACTGCCTTATGTCACGGTGGAAGCATCGCTGTCCGCGCGCCGCAACATCGGCATCTGGACCGAGATGCAGGCCGATGTAAGGAACGCTGTGCAGCAAGCCAGCCTGAACCTCTGCCTGACCGCACGCGATCTGAACGGCCTGCAAGATACCACCCCCACCGCCCATTTGGCCCGGTTTCCGCCCTTCATCGAAACCGATGCCTTCTCTGGCCCCGCAACCCCGCAACCCGGCCATCTGGTGACAGTGGCGATGATGCGCGCGGGCGATAAGCTCGACAGCTACCGCCGCCTCGCCGCCAGCTTGGCACTGCTGCCGCCCAACCTTGAGTGGCACCTCAGCGTCATCGGCGATGGCCCGCAGCGCGCTGAGGTGCAAGCGCTGTTCGCAGGCCTGCCCGCAGATCGCCTCACATGGCTGGGCCTGCAAACCCGCCCGCAAATCGCGGCAACCCTTGCACAAGCTTCCGCCTATATCTGGCCCGGCTGTGGCGAAGCCTACGGTCTGGCCTATCTCGAAGCGCAAGCCGCAGGCCTCCCCGTCATCGCCCAACGCACCGCCGGCGTGCCCGAAGTGGTGGCCGAGGACGAAACCGGCTTCCTGACCGAGCCGGGCGACGATGCCGCAGCAGCGGCAGCTATCACGCGCCTGCTAACCGACACCGCCCTCCAGAGCCGCATGGGTCAAGCCGCCCGCCAGCGCGTTCTGCGCGACCATTCCATAACAGGCGCAGCCCAGCGCCTGAACGCGATGCTACAAACGGTGGCGGAGGCCAAACCATGACCGAATCCCTGATCCGCGCCCTCGACCTGCGCGCCGCCAACGGCAATCCCGCAAAGCTATGGTTGCGTGACGACGACGCCATAGAACCCACCACAGCGCTGGACCATTTGCTCTCCCTGACCGAAGCCGCGAACATCCCCGTCACCCTCGCCGTCATCCCCGCCCAGTCCGGCCCCGCACTGGCCAAACGGCTGGACACTGCAAAGGGCGTTTCGGTCGCCGTACACGGCTGGTCGCACACCAACCACGCCCCCACTTCGGAAAAGAGCCAAGAACTCGGCCCGCATCGCCCCACAGCACTGGTTCTAAACGAGCTCGCGCGCGGCTTTGACCATCTTGCCCATCTGCATCCCCAGCAATTCACCCCGGTGCTTGTGCCGCCATGGAACCGCATCGCCACACAGGTGGTCACAGGCCTACCCGCCCTCGGCTTCAAAGCCCTGTCGGTCTTCGGCCCCGAGGCCATCGCAGACCTGCCGCTCTACAACACCCATGTCGATGTGATCGACTGGCGCGGCAGCCGCTCCGGGCGACCCGATGCGGTGCTGATAAAGGAAATCGTGCAAGCGATGGCGCGCGGGGATCAACCGATTGGCCTGCTCACCCACCACCTTGTACATGATGCGCAGGTCTGGGGCTTCCTCACCCGGTTGTTCGCCCTCACAAACAACCATCCCGGCTGCCGCTGGGTCAGCCTGCCCGCACTGATCGCCTCACCATGATTTCCACGCGATCAGCAAACCACTATCCCCCTGCAAGGCCAGCGCCCGCATGGCATCCACCTCAGCCACTGCCGCACGATCGGCCAAAGCCCCCGCAACCAATGTCTGCGGGGCAACGCTCACCGCCCCACCCCGCGCCGCCAAGGTGAACACCAACGGCCCGGTCGACCACCACGCCGGAGCCTCCGGCAACAGATCAAGCACCTGCGGCAATGCAGCATTCAGCCGATGCAGCGCTGGATGATTCGGTGGTGTCGCGATAAACGAATTGCCCAACAGCAAACCACCAAGGCCTGTCTGACGTGGCACGGTTTCGGCCCAAGCAGTCAGCCCGATCAACGGCAGCAGATTATGAAAACCGATGTCATCCCGCGCCGGATACCAATCGCAATCCAAGTATATTCCGCCCTCCGCCGCCAAAATCGCATAGCGCGCCACATCCACCGCACCGGGATAATCGCCACGCGCCAGCATCGCCGCGAACACCGGCTGATTGGGTAAACCAAGCCGCGCCAGATCCGCCTCCTGCCAAAGCCGATAGCCATACCCCTGTACAGCCGCATGATGCCGCCACGCCGCCACCGCCGCAGGCACCGGCAGGCTACCGATCCAAATCTGATGGATCACACGCGGCACCGCCCTGCGGTTGGCCGCCACAATCCCCCGTTGCTCCGCCGCTGAGAACCGAAACAACGGCGCAAGCAATTCCGCTGGCGGCACCAGATGAAACTGATACCCCGCCCGCGCGACAGGATCCCGCTTCGCCTTCGCCAGATGCAACAGCGCGGCATGAAGCCTGCGCGGCAAACCCAGTGCCGTCTGCGCGGGCAAAGCCACGATGTCGCGATCTGCAGTCAACGCAGCCAAAATCGCCGTTGCGGCATCGAAGTCACGCTTGGCAATCAGAGCTCTGGCGACAAGGATGCCGTCGTTCATACGTTGCTTGGCGCTCATGCTGTCCACCCTTCTCGTTGGCCCCGCCCCCGCAGCCCCCTGCTGTGCCGCGCCAGAAAATCTTTATGGCAGCAGCCAAAGCAATCGCACAATCAAAGCCAAGTCGGGAAAATATCTCGCTTTCCAACAGGATTTCACCTGACCCAGTCGCTGTAACGCCGGGGCACTCTGATCGTAGACCTCAGAAATCCAACCCCAAATCCAGCACCCGCACTGAATGGGTCAATGCCCCAACCGAGATATAATCCACCCCCGTCGCTGCAACCTCCGCAATCCGGGGCAGCGCCATATTGCCCGAAGCCTCCGTCACCAACCGCCCTGCTACCATCTCAACCGCCTGCCGCAGCGTGGCCGTGTCCATGTTATCGAGCAACACCACATCCGCACCGCCCACTGCCAGTACCTCGGCCAGTTGTGCCAATGTGTCGACCTCAATCTCCACCTTCATCATATGCGAAACATTGGCACGCGCCGCTGTCAGCACCGCAGCAATGCCACCCGCCGCCACGATGTGGTTGTCTTTGATCAGGATCGCATCCGACAGGCCAAAGCGATGGTTAAAGCCACCGCCATGCAGCACCGCGGCCTTTTCCACCATTCGCAGCCCCGGTGTGGTCTTGCGGGTGCAGGTGATCCGGGTGGCGGTGCCTGCTGCCTGCGTCACAAAAGCGGCGGTTAGCGTGGCAATCCCCGAAAGCCGCCCGGCAAAGTTCAGCGCAATCCGTTCGGCTGAAAGGATTGAGGCCGCAGAGCCCTCAACCTCCATCAGCAGATCACCGGGCGCGCAACGGCTGCCATCGGCGCGGTGTAACGTCACCACCAGCGCCGGGTCCACCAGCCGAAACGCGATCACCGCCAGTTGCATCCCCGACACCACACCCGCCTCGCGCGCGTTCAGGCGGGCGAGGTAGCGCGTGCTGGCCGGGATCACCGCGCGCGTGGTGACATCGCCATTCGGGCCAAGGTCTTCGATCAGCGCGGCGCGCACCAAAGGTTCCAGCAGCAGATCGGGTAGAGCTGAAAATCCGGTCATTCTAAAGTCTCCGTTACAGTCTGCCGCACGGCCAAAGCCTCGGCCAAGGTCAAGCGGCTGGGCCGCGCCAATGCGGGGTCGGCCTGCGGGAAATCGCTGCGGCAATGCGCGCCCCGCGATTCTTCGCGCAGCAAGGCGGCGGCGGCGATAAGTGTGGCGGTGGCGGTCATGTTCAACACCTGCGCATCGCCCGAGGCCCGCGCCTCCAGCGCCGCAATCCGGCGCAGTGCGGCACGCAAACCCTGTGCATCCCGCACCACGCCGACATGTTCGGTCATCACCTGCCGCAGTTGCGCAATCAGTTCAGGGGCGGGCTGTTGCCCACCCGGCACAGATGGCAAGACAACTGGCGGCAGCACCGCACCTCCCAACCCCCGCGCAATATCCAGCGCCACGCGGCGGCCATAGACCAAAGCCTCCAACAGCCCATTCGAGGCCAACCGGTTCGCGCCATGCAGCCCAGTGGCGCTGGCCTCACCGCAAGCCCAAAGCCCGGCAAGGCTAGAGCGGCCTTCCTTGGATACCGCAATCCCGCCCATATGGTAATGCGCAGCCGCAGCGATTGGGATAGCTTGCGTCACCGGATCAATCCCACCGCGCTGGCAGGCCGCAACCACCGCCGGAAAACGCTCGGTAATCTCGGCCCCAAGCGCCGCGCGGGTGTCGAGCATCGGGCGGCGTCCGGCTTGGGTTTCCGCAAAGATCGCGCGGGCGACGATATCGCGCGGTGCAAGTTCCGCATCGGGATGCACTGCCTGCATGAACCGCACGCCATCGCGGTTGATCAGCACCGCCCCCTCACCCCGCAAAGCTTCGGTCGCCAGCGGAGCCGGGTCTTCGCCGATATCAATCGCAGTGGGATGAAACTGCACGAACTCGGCATCGGCGATCACCGCCCCGGCCCGCGCCGCCATGCCAATCACCTGCCCCCGGATACGCGGCGGATTGGTGGTCAGCGCATAAAGCCCCCCCGATCCACCGCCCGCGAGCAGCACCGCCGCCCCGCGCAGCATGACCGGAGCGCCAGCACCATCCGCAGCAGCCACCGCCACCCCCGTCACCCGACCCGCTTGCACCTGCAAGCCCACCGCCATCACGCCTTCCAGCACTTGCACCGACGGAATGCGAGCCACTTCGGCAATCAGCGCCGCCATGATCTCGCGCCCCGCCTGATCACCCCGCACCCGCACCACGCGGGCCATCCCATGCGCCGCCTCACGCGACAGCACATAGCCGCCCTGCGCATCGCGATCAAACGGCGTGCCCAGCGCGGTCAGTTCCAGAATATGCGCCCGCGCCTCGGCGGTGACACTGGCCGCCACCTCGGCATCCACCGTCCCCGCCCCGGCGCGCACGGTATCCGCCGCATGGGCCGCAGGGCTATCCGCCGCAGCCATCGCCGCCGCAATGCCGCCCTGTGCCCAGGCCGAACTCGCCCCTTGCCCCAAGGGTTCGGGTGAGATCATCACGACCGGATGCGGTGCCAGATGCAGCGCGGCATACAGCGCCCCCAGCCCGGCGCCAACAATGATCACCCGCCCGGTTTCGACAACAGGCATGTCCATCGGATCAGGCCGCTGCCCGGCTGATGTCGATCATCCGCTGCACCGCCAACCTTGCACGCGCAGAAATCGCGGGGTCCACCAACACCTCACCCGTCATCGAGTGCAGCGCATAGAGGATCTTCTCCAGCGTGATCATCTTCATATAGGGGCACATGTTGCAGGGCTTGGCGAATTCGACCTCTGGCAATTCATCGGCGATATTGGCGGCCATCGAACATTCCGTCACCAGCATCGCCTTTGCGGGCTTATGCAGATGCACCCAATCAATGATGCCCTTGGTTGATCCGGTGAAATCGGCCTCTGCCACCACTTCCGGCGTGCATTCAGGATGCGCGATGATCTTCACATCCGGGTTAAATTCGCGATACGCCCGCAGATCGGCGGCCTGATACAGCTCATGCACGATGCAGGAACCTTCCCACCACACCACCCGCTTATGGGTCAGCGCCGCCACATTGCGCGCCAGATACTGGTCGGGCGTCATGATCACCGTATCGCCCTCCATCGCGTTGACGATCTGCAACGCGTTGGCCGAAGTACAGCACACATCCGACGCCGCCTTCACCTCCGCCGTGGTGTTGACATAAGACACCACCGCCGCCCCCGGATACATCGCCCGCATCTCTGCCACGCCATCGGCGGTGATCGATTCTGCCAGCGAACAGCCCGCCGCCATATCCGGCATCAGCACGATCTTGCTGGGGTTCATGATCTTTGAGGTTTCCGCCATGAAATGCACACCGCATTGCACGATCACATCGGCTTCAACCTCAGTCGCCTTTATCGCCAGTTGTAGGCTATCGCCGACGAAATCCGCCACACCATGATAAATCTCGGGGGTCATGTAGTTATGGCCCAAGATCACCGCATTGCGCTCTGCCTTCAGCCGGTTGATCGCAATGACATAGGGCGCAAACACCGCCCAATCGGCCAAAGGCACCACGCGCTGCATCCGCGCGTAGATGTCGCGAGTCGCTTCGGCAGCAGCCATCGACGGGGCAAGATCATAATGCGCCGCAAGCTCGGCGCGCTGGTCAAGAAGATTGGGCAAGATGGCGTTCCCGGACTTGGCTGCAAGACTAAACCCGTTTGGGTGTGAGGCTGGCTATAGTACCTTTTGCGGATGACGCAAACCCTTCACAAATCAGCATTTTTTGACCTTTTGGTGAAATCGTGCGTCTTTGCTCCCCCAACACACACCGTTTTTTTACAGGCCAGTAAGGGGCTTTGGAACGCAAAGTCCCTCATTCAGGACCTCGCGCCTAGGGCAATGGGTTCAGAGCCTCCGTCTTTTGCTCGGGTTCGTCCGGCTGACCAAGCCGTGCTTCGGAACGATCACCGCGCAACCGTGACGGTCAACGGCTACCCGTCACCTTCGTCGCCTGTGCCAAGGTCGATCCATTGCATGACGAGGCACTGGACTACGCCTGGCGCTTGCGCAGTGCTGGCGTACGGACAGAGGTTCACAGCTATCTCGGAGGTTATCACGTCTTCGACGCAATCTGGCCAACGACAGAACTATCCGTTGGCCGGCAATGGTTTGCTTGCAAACCGTGAGAAGCGGTGCATTGGCGTCTTGCTGGAACGTGTGGGCATGGTGATGAACAAGTAGAAGCTCTATCGGATTTACCGGGAAGAGAAGAAGGGTCGTCGGTGCGCCGCCGTCGTGTCTTGCCCGAACGGCAATCAGCACCTCGTGGCGGTGTTTGGAAATGTTGATGCCTACCAGAACGCGGACATCTGAAGTATACTTAACCTTGGCCATAACCGGTTACCTCTGTGGTGTGGTGCGCAAAACCACAATAGAGATCCGAGGCCCGGTTATGGCCACCTGTTGTGCAATTTGGGGGCTGCGCAGGCGGCCATAACCTTCAACGGCGCTTCATTCCCAACATGCTATGGGGCCGAGTTCAGCAGCAAGGCGATCCTGAAGTGGGCCAACGAAACGGCGTCGCGTGGCATTACATCGACCTCGGAAAGCCCGCAGCAGAATGGCTACATCGAGTCGTTCAACGGCAGCCTGCGCCCCTCTCGGCGATGCACGCATCGCCTGTCGGGCAATGGACGAATGCCTCAACGAGGAGATATTCGACAGCCTGGCCGATGCCCGCTGCAAACTGGCGCTTTGGCGCGATGACGACAACAACGTCAAGCCGCATTCCTCGCAGGGCAACAAGACCCCAACGGAAGCGCGCCGGACGCTTGAGTTACTTGAAGGCAACGCGCCCGACGCGCTTGCCAGACCTGAAACTGACCAATGTCGAACCCAAGGACTATCGTCATGAACCAGGGATGACCGGGGGCAGAGCAGAAACTTTGCTTTGCTTGGTAAGGTCAGCGCTAAGAAGGCTTGCGAGGTAACCGCTGTGAGCGCCTGCAATATCGCAAGTGTATTAGGCGGTGGATGCGCGACCTCACTGAGCCTGCCGGAGTGAAGGCTGGTCAGGGCGATCAAGGCAGCACGCGGATCGACTCGATAATCAGTGCAAAACCGCAATCCAGATGCTTGAGAATACAACTCATGCTTTGGGGTAAACAAGGACATCAATCTTCTGTCCTTGGGCTATAAACGCCATCTCGGTACTCCCGTAAAGCTTTACGCGCCCGGTGTATCTGCATAGATTCTAACGAGTTATCGTCATTAAAAAGCTTGTCACACCTGCTGTATTGCCTTCGATCTGAGGGGAGCAAAGACAGCAACTGGTCGCTCATGCACGCTGTCCATCTTCGGAGATATCCATGGGGTTGCCCCTCCAAGCAACGGCTACAATGTTCGTATTTCTCGTTCTCGGCGGCAGATGCTTTCTGACCGTCCTGGGAGAGTTGATGATTTTCCTGCCGCCAAGTTCCGCGCATCACGAGAACACAGAACGGCTTGAAAATATCGTCGCGCATATCGCGCCGCATCTGGGCTGGCACCAACTTTGTGAAGATAAGGGATGACAGATGCCGATTGATAATCAGACGATTGCGACCCTAACGGCCTTGCTGAGCGACAGGTTCTCGACCAAACCTGCAGACCGCGACCATCACGCAGGCCACGAGACGCACCATGCGCCGCAGCCGCCCGATGCCGTCGCTTGGCCGCTGACCACCGAAGAGGTGGCCGAGATCGTCCGCATCTGCACCGCCGCGAAAGTGCCGTTGATCGCGCATGGGCTTGGATCATCGCTGGAAGCGCATGTGGCGGCGCTACGCGGCGGCGTCAGCATCGACATGATGCGGATGAACAAGGTGCTGCGGATCAGCCCGGATGATCTGGATTGCACGGTTGAAGCGGGCATCACCCGCGCGACATTGAATGCCGATCTGCGCGACACCGGGCTGTTCTTTCCGGTTGATCCGGGGGCGAATGCCACGTTGGGCGGCATGTGTGCGACGCGAGCGTCGGGCACCAGTGCGGTGCGTTACGGCACGATGGCGGAAAACGTGCTGAACCTGACGGTGGTGACGCCGCAGGGTGAAGTGATCCGCACCGCGCGGCGGGCGCGCAAAACCTCGGCCGGGTATGATCTGACGCATCTTTATCTGGGGTCCGAGGGGACTTTGGGGATCATCACCGAGGTGACGCTGCGCTTGCATGCGCGACCTGAGGCGGTTCTGGCCGCCGTTTGCAGCTTTCCCGGCCCGGCAGAGGCCAGCCGCACCGCGATTGAGGCGATCCAATGCGGGTTGCAACCCGGTCGGATGGAATATCTCGACGCGGGCGCGATTGCGGCGGTCAACGCGTTTTCGCATCTGACCGAAACCGTGGCGGATACTTTGTTTGTGGAATTTGGCGGCAGCGCTGCGGAAGTTGAAGCCCAAGTCGAGGTGTTTCATGGTTTGGCAGAGGCCAACGGCTGTTCCGGCTTCCGCTGGGCGCGGGCCGAGGAGGAGCGCAACCGTCTGTGGAAGGCTCGCCATTCCGCCTATAATGCCACCCTTGCCACGCGCCCCGGATCGCGCGGTTGGCCTACGGATGTGTGTGTTCCCCTTGGTGCGCTGGCGGAATGTATCATTCACGCCAAGGGCTTGCTGGCGGATTGCCCGGTGCCTTATGCGATTATGGGGCATGTCGGTGATGGCAATTTCCATGTGGTGTTCGCGCTGGATCCGAATGCGCCCGAAGATGAGGTGATCGTCAATCGGATCAATGCCGCGATGGTGGAAAAGGCTTTGTCCGTCGATGGCACCTGCACGGGTGAGCATGGCGTGGGTCTGGGCAAGCAGAAATACATGGAGGCCGAGCATGGCCCAGCTTTGGCGGTGATGCGGCGGATCAAGGCGGCGCTTGACCCGGAGGGGTTGTTTAATCCCGGCAAAATCCTGCCGTCCGATGCGGATGACATATGATTTGATGGTGCATTGAGGCGGCGATCTATGGAGCAGATGACTGTGCAGAACTGCGCGCAGTCAGGCGATCAGCTTTTCGCCCTTCAGATGACTGTCGAGGAACGGCAGACTGTCCTGACCCCAGAACAATTCGCCATCTGCAAGGTAAGTTGGCAGGCCGAACACGCCTGCCGTGCGCGCGATGTCTAGGCTTTCGGCTTTGCGGGCGGCGACTTCGGGGCCTTTGGCGAAGGCTTCAAGGCCGATGCTGTCCAGACCCACATCGGCGGTGATCCGGGCGCGGACATCGGCGGTGCCAATATCCTCGGCCCGGCCCCAGAACGCTTGGTGCAAGGCGCGGGCCAAGGCTAGCCAGTCGTCGTCGCGCAGCCATGCGGCCACCAGCAGATCATGTGCGGGAGTGATGTCGGACAAAGCTTCTCGGTCCGAAAACTCTAGCGTGATGCCGCGACGGTTGGCCCAGCGCTTCAGGTCGGTGAACCAATAGGCGCGGCGCTGGGGTGGGCGGTTGCGGGAATAGATGCCGCCGTTTTCCTCGATCAACGGGATCACATGCGGGATGATTTCAGCGCCATGTACTGCGGCAATAGTCGTGAAGGCATCCAAGCCCAAATAGGCCCAAGGTGATCCCAGGCCGAAAAAGTAGTCAATCTTCTGCGCCATGTTGCGGTGATCCTTTGGTTCGCGCGGCCTGATCAAACAGCGCCAGCGCACATTCTTTGGCGTCGCGCATCGGCACCACGCTGCCATAAACCGCACGGCGGGCCAGTGCGCCGTCGTATAAAAGTGCCAGATGGCGGCCGATCTGGTTGGCATGGGTCAATCCAGCGCGCCGGGCGATGCTGTTCAGCACATCGGCGACGGCGGTTTTGTGCATCCGCGCAAGGCTTACGATGCGTGCGCTTTCGCCATGTTCGGCGACGGCCAAACCAAAGGCACAGCCGCGAAATTCGGGGTTTTCCGCCTTGAGATAAAGGCGCTCGAATATCTCGGTGATCTGGGCACGCGGGGCTGTGTGGAGGGCCAACACTTCATCAAGGCCCGCCATAACCGCGATGTGGCGCTGTTGCAGATAGGCTAAGATCAAATCTTCTTTGGACCTGAAGTGCCTGTAGAGCGTGGCTTTGGCGATATCGGCCTCTAGGATGATGCGGTCGATGCCGACGGCGCGGATGCCCTCGCGGTAGAAAAGCCCGCCTGCCACGTCCAGAATACGGCTCGCGACAGAAAGTTTTGTGGCTGTCATGGCGCTTTCCTGATCTGGCTTAACGCGCAGCCACTGCGCGAGCTGCCGCATCTGACTGCGCCAGCGCGACAAGTCTGTCCAGTGCTATGCTGCCGGGTGCGCTACCAGTGGCCGCGAGTTCCGCCGCAAGCCGCTGGGCGGCGAGGTTCCACGGTGCCGCCAGACCATGCAGGCGGGCTTGCAGCACGATCTCTCCATTCAAGAAATCCACTTCGCTGCGCGCGCCACGGGTGAAGCTTTGCCAAGTCGATTGGCCGCTGGGCGCGGTCGGATCACGGCTGACGTTCCAGCCCGAAAGACTGACTTTGCGCTCGGATTCCTGGGCGGGATCAAGGCCTGCGGCTTTCAGAACGGACTCGGCCTCGGTCGCCAGTGAGGTGCCGACTTGTGCGACTTGATCGGGGGTGCCTGCGAACAACTCGACCACGTTGCGGACGTTATAGGTCAGTTTCTGCGCTTTCCAGCGTCGGATGTCAGCGTGTTCTTCGATCAGCGTGTTGGCGCGGGCCAGATCGGCCACCAACCGGGCGGTGATCGCATCGCGACCTTGCGGGAAACGGCCAATGCTGATGCTGGCGAACTGCGGTTCGGCCAAGACGCTAACCTTGCCAGTCTCGGTATAGATCGCGGGCACCCGCACCACGGCGGCGTAAAGCCGTGAGAAGCGGCGGGCCACGATACGCTCGGCTTCCAGCCCGTTTTGCAGGGTGACGATGGGCAAATCTGCGGCCACACCGCCACCTGCGACGGGAAGAAGCGCAAGGCGGGCGCTAAGGTCTTCAATATCCTGCGCCTTGACGGCCAGCAGCAGGATGTCGTCGGGTTTGAGGTGGAGGCTGTCGATATCGGTCACATTCAGCGCGACATGGGCGGTGCCTTGCGCGCGTTTATACAGCAGGCCGTGGGCTCGCAGATGGTCAAGCTGGCGCCCCCGGCCCACCAGAAGGTTGTCGATGCCTGCTTCAGTGAATTGTGCGGCAAGGCTGGTGCCGACGGCGCCTGCGCCAAAAATTACATAGGTCATCGGCGGCCTCTTTTGGTAAGGTATTGGCAAGACGTGAACATTTTAGACCGCCTGTCGCAATGCGGGGGTAGGTTCGGCCTGGGTGGCCTTGAACCGTGCAAAGGCGCTGCGACCCAGCAGCGTCAACGAGGTATCCTCTTGCGGCGCATGGACAAGCACAGCCTGAATGTCGCGGAAGTGGCGTTCCAACCCAAATTCAGCGGCCAAGCCCGGATTGCCCAAAGTGCTCACCGCCAAACCGACCGCTTCTTGCAACTGCCGCCCCACGATCAGCCGGGCGCGCATCAGGTGCAGGGCGTCGCTGCGATGATGGGTGAGGGCGTCAAACAGGAAAGCCCGCGCCGAGGATACCAGCAGATCAATCTCACCCGCGACCGCGATGATGCGTTCGGTTTCGGCAATCGGGCGGCCCAGATTGGCGGGGATGCGGTCATGCGCAAAACGGGCGAAGGCGCTCGCGGCAGCCTCGCCCACGCCAAGATAGATTGAGGTTAGCCCCAAGGTCAGCAGCGCATGGCCAAGGTTGTCTTGCTGGCCCATCCCCGCCTCGACCAGATCCAGCACATGCGCGGTGGGCACCGCCACATTGTCATAGACCACATCATGCGACGAGGTGGCGCGCATTCCAAGGCTATCCCAGTTCTTGACGATGGTGATGCCGGGGGCCTCGGCTGGCACGATGAAGGTGCCGACGCGCGTGGGGGACTCGTCGGTGGTGGCCCAGACGAGATGATGCGTCAGTCCTTCGGACCCCGTGACAAACCGCTTGGTGCCGCTGATCGCCCAGCCTGTGGCCGTGCGGTGCGCGCGGGTTTGCGGCAGTCCCCCACGGGCGGGTGAGCCAAGGTCAGGCTCGACCCGTGCGGCGTTCAACAGGATCGGGCGGCTGTGGCCTTCGGCGACGATCTGGCGGTAGACATCATCGGGCCAATGGTTGCGCTCGGCCTGAGCGAGGTGATTGGCAAGGTTCATCGTGACGATCAGCGCGACGGATGGATCAGCGGTGCCGACCTGGCTAATGATCTGCACCAATGTGTCCAGATTGCCACCCTGCCCGCCGTAGCGTTTCGCTACCGTCGCCTGCAACAGCCCCGCATCATGCAGCGCGCGGATGCCTTCGGTGGGAAAGCTGCCGCTGCGGTCGGACAGCTTTCCCGCCATTTTGATCCGGGCCAGGGTTTCTGCTGGCACGGTCACGGCGGCTTGTGGTGCGGTTGCGGCGACTACGGGTTCGATTATCACGGGGCTTCTCATCTGTCAGCGAAATGGTTGGCCGGGAGTGGGGGTGCTTCCGGCAGGAGCTTAGACCGCCTCGGCCAGCGGGGTCTTTGCGGCCTCACGCTCGGCCAGACCTTTGCGCACCAAAGGCAGCACATAGCGGCCCAGATCGACCGCATCGTTGTAATTGTCGTAGCCGCGCACCGAGATCAGCTCGACCCCCAAATCGACATAATCCAGCAAGGACGCCGCGATGGTTTCGGGCGACCCCACCAGCGCGGTCGAAGCCCCTGCGGCATTGGTCGCGGTGACGGTCGGATACCACAAAGCGCGGTCCTGCACGTCGCCGCGCTTGGCGATTTCCAGCAGGCGTTGCGAGCCGACATTCAGAGGCGCATTGGCGTTGACCGGGGTGCGCGCGAGTCCCTTGTCACGGGCGGCGTTCAGATGGTCGAGGGTGCGATAGGCTTTCTCCCATGCCAATTCATCCGTCTCGGCGGTGATCGGGCGGAACGTGACCCAGATGCGCGGGCGGTCTTTACGGCCAGCGGCTGCAGCAGCGGCGTTGATCTTTTCAATCTGCTCACGGGTTTCTTTCAGCGGTTCGCCCCAGAGGCCGAAAATGTCACCGAGTTCGCCGCCGACCTTGTAGGCCTCATCCGAGGAACCCCCGACCGAAACCGGGATCGTGCCGCCAACCGGGCGCACTTTGCTGGAGAAATTCTTGAACTGGTAGTATTTGCCATCGTGATCAAAGGCTTCAGATGACGCCCAAGCCCGGCGCAGGATGCGGATATATTCCGCCGTGCGCTCATAGCGTTCTTCTTTGCTCAGGAAATCGCCCTCGCGCGCCTGCTCGGTTGGATCACCGCCCGCGATGAAGTGGACAACCACCCGTCCACCACCCAGTTGCGACAGCGTGGCCAGTGCCTTGGCGGCCACGGTCGGATAGATCGTGTTCGGGCGCAAAGCGATGATGATCTGGATGTTCTTCGTTACCGCCAAGATCGTCGCGCCGATGGTAAACGGATCAAAAGACGACGAGTGATAGGGGATCAGCGTGTAGTTGAAGCCGTAATCGTCCAGCGTGCGGGCATAGCGCACCAGATAGACCGGGTCGATGGCGGCATCAGGGATCGGGGCGATGTCGTTGGACGCATTCGGGAAGGTGATGCTGATGAATTCGGTGGGCATGGCGGCCTCTTTCGTCGCTATGGGTCTGCGGTCAGACTAGCATTTTGGGGCGGAATAAAGAACGACCTGTCTCTCTATTTTGCGGGTTGGATAGAGAAGCCTGATCTCTATTTGGGCTGTGGGCAGGAAGAAGATTTTTCGTGGGCAGAGCCGGCGATTGGTGCGGTGATTGATTCGCAGGCTGGCTGGAAGTCAGCGCGGGGAATGGGGGATACAATGCAAACGGCCCCCCGATTGGAGTGCCGTATGTTGTTGACAACAAAGGCGATCAGATCGCGGGAAGCCAACCTAGGTGCGGTGCGACGGTTTCCGCCAGATCGGCCAGCAGGCGGCGATTCTGGGCCAGATTAAACGCAGGCGGCAGGAACAACACCAGCTCATCCGCTGCAGATAGGCCGGGGTCGGCCAGCACGGCCTGCGCCACTTGGTCGGGCGTGCCGTGATAGACCGGGCAAATCTGGCTGCCCTCAGGGGTGTTGTTGCGGGGGGTAGGCTCCAACGCGCCTTTGGGTCGCGAGGCGGCGATGCCGTGGGTGCGGCGTTCATGGTCATAGGCGGCGTAGGTGTCGCGCAAATCCGCGGTGGTGGCGGGCAGGATAGAGGCTGCGACGGCCACCGATGGCGGCTCGGTGCCCCATTTCGCGCGCCATGTGCTGCGGTAGGCGGCGATGATGCGGGCCTGATAGGCCCCGAAACTTTCGCCGGGTTCGTGATCATGCTGCACGGTGCCGCTGATCAGACCGATGCCGAGTTCTGCGGCTTGGATGGCGGAGCCGATGCTGGCGGCCCCCTGCCGGATGCGGTTGCGCAAGGAGGGGCTGTGGGGGGTGACGCGAAGGCCGCTTCCTTCCGTGACACCTTGGCCCGGACCCTCAACGCGATGCAGAACCTCGCCCGCGATCGCGGCAAGGAAGCGGGCCTGCCTGCGTTTGGCTTCGGTGCGGGCATCGGTATCGACACTACCAAACACCGCATCAAAGGCGGCAGTCGCCCCCGTTGCAATCGCCAGTTCCAACCGCCCGCCGATCAAAAGGTCTGTGGTGCCTGCGGCTTCGGCCAGCAGGATCGGGTCTTGGTAGCGCATCGGGATGACTGCCGAGCCCAGCGTGATCCGGTTGGTATGCTGGCCCACGGCGGCAAAGAACGGCAGTGGCGAGGACAGGTAATTGTCGAAATGCCGCTGATAGGCCCAGCCGGATTGATAGCCCAAAGCCTCTGCCGTCTGATACAATGCGATGCCATCGCGCAAACCCTGCGCCGCGCCGTCAATATTGTTGAACGAGACGCGGGTGTTGAAACCCAAGTGCCGTTTCGGGCGAAAGGGTTCGGAGGTGGCGGCGGTGATAGGTTGGGCAATAGTCATGCGACTTCCTCGATGCGATTGAGGGAGGGTTGTGGCTTGACGGTAATGCCCGACGGGATCGCGTCGAGTAGCGTCCGGGTATAGGCTTCTCGCGGATTGTCGAAGATGTCGGCGACCTTCCCGTGCTCCACAATCCGACCCCGGTGCATGACCGAAACGCTGTGCGCCAGTTGCCGCACCAGCGCGAGATCGTGGCTGACGAACACATAGGTCAAGCCAAGTTTCGCCTGAAGCGACAGCAACACCTGTACAATTTCGGCTTGAACGGAAACATCCAGCGCCGAAGTTGGCTCGTCCAGCACGATCACATCGGGCTTTAGAATCAACGCGCGGGCGATGGCAACGCGCTGACGCTGGCCACCGGATAAAGCGCCGGGTTTGCGTGATAAAAGGTGTTCGGCCAGACCGACGCTTGCCAAAGCTTCACGCACACGATCATTGCGCTCCGCCGGGGTGCCGATGCAGAAACGGTCCAGCGGTTCGCGAACAAGGCTTTCCACCTTCCACGTCGGGTCCAGCGAGGTGAATGGGTTCTGGTAGACCAGTTGCAGGTGCCGCCAAGCCTCGCGCAGCGTTGCAGGAGTGCGGTCGGAAAGCGTCAGCCCTGCCACGCTGATGCTGCCCCGGTCGGGCTGATCCAGCCCCATCAACAGCCGGATCGCCGTGGTTTTGCCGGAACCGGATTCGCCTACCAGTGCATGGGTGGTGCCAGCAGGCACCGTGAAGGACACGTTATCCACCGCCGTCAGGGTGCGGCCATCGACGGTGAAGGTCTTGGTGATGCCGGAAAACGCGATCTTCGGCGCGGTTTCCGCCCCGCGCTTAAAGCCCGGATCGCGCAAAGCCGCATAGCGGTTGGGGTTCAGCGCGGGCACATCGGCGTACAGCTTGCGGGCATAGGCGGTCGAGGGCGCGGCGAACACCGCCGCCGTATCGCCCGCCTCTTGCACCACGCCGCCCTTTAGAACCACCAGCGCATCGGTGCGCTCTGCGGCGATAGCCAGATCGTGAGTGATCAGCAAAAGACTGATGCCCAGATCGGCCTGCAACTGCGACAAAAGATCAAGGATGCGCTTTTGAATGGTCACATCCAGCGCCGAGGTTGGCTCATCGGCCACCAGAAGCGCGGGGCGTGGCAAAACGGCCAGACCGATCAGCACGCGTTGCAACATGCCACCGGAAAGTTGATGTGGATATGAGTCATAAACCCGCTGCGGATTGTCCAAACCCACCTGCGCGAACACGTCCAAAATCCGGGCTTTGCGCAGGGCGGCGCTGGGTTCATCCAGCAACGCAGCAGCCTCTTGCGCCTGCACGCCAATGCTGCGCACCGGGTTCAGCGCATTGCCGGGATCTTGCGGCACAAAGCCGATATGGCGCCCCCGCAAGGGCCGGAATTGGCGTTCGGGCAGCGACAGCACTTGTTGGCCGTCGAACTCCACCCGCCCGCTGGCTTGGCCTTGCGCGGGAAGCAGTCGCAGCACGGCCCGCGCGATGGTCGATTTTCCCGAGCCGGATTCGCCGATCAGCGCTAGGCTTTTGCCCCGGCCCAGCTCGAAATTTACATCGCGCACCACTTGGCTCGGCCCATAGGAAACCGACAAGCCATCGACGCGCAGCAGCGGGGAACTCAGTCTGTTTTGCGAAGCCATCGGCTGATCCTGTTGAGTGAGAGAACGGTGGCGATGATGGCCACGGCGGGGGCATAGATCAGCCACGGCCATTTCATGTAATCCTTGCCGATCGAGATCAGCAGACCCCAATCCGAAGCCGGGGGCGGGTCGCCGTAGCCCAAGAAGGCCAGCCCCGCGATCACCAGTATCGACAGGCCAAAGCGCAGCACAGCCAGCGGCAGGACAGAACGTGAGGCATTCGGCAGCACATGGCGCAGCAGGATATGCCAGCGCGAACCACCCGACAGGAACGATGCCTCAACAAAAGTGGCTTGCCGGGTTTTGATCACTTCCGACCGCATCACCCTTGCAAACACAGCCACAGCCGAGACGCCTGTGGCGATGGCGGCGTTGATGGTGTCAAAGCCCAAAGCCGTGACCACGATCACCGCCAGCAAAAAGCTGGGGATCGCCAGCAGCACATCGACCAGACGGGCGAAAATGATATCCACCCAGCCACCGAGGAACCCGGCCAGCAACCCGATCAACCCGCCGACAAACAGCCCAATCACCACGGCAATCAGGGCGCTGGAGACAGAAGACGCGGTGCCATGCACGACGCGGGCATAAAGATCGCGGCCCAACTGATCGGTGCCGAACCAATGCGCTAGGCTTGGGGCCTGCAACTTGTCAGCGGGGATGCCGACAAACGGATCATGGCTGCTGAACAGGCTGGGGGTGAGGGACCAGCCGATCACCAATGTGAGGATCAAGAAGGACAGGGCCACGCTGGGCGGTATTCCCCAGGCCACGAAGGGCGCGCGCAGGCGTTTGCGCGACAAAGTAGAGGTGAAAGAGATTGTCATGCCGTCACCGTTGGGGAAGGGGTTTCAGAGGTTGATGCACTGGCCCGAACCGCCACCGCACCCAGAATTTTCACCCGTGGATCGAGCAGCGGATAGACCAGATCAGCGATCAAGTTGACGAGAACGAAGACCACAGCGGCCAGCGACACCACGGCTTGCAGCACGGGCAGATCTTGCGTGACCACGGAACGCTGCACGAGGTTGCCGATGCCGGTGCGGCCAAAAACCGTCTCGGTGATCAGCGCCCCACCCAGAACCTCCCCCACCATCAGCGCCACCACCGTGACCACGGGAAGGGCCGAAGGTTTCAGGAAATGCCGGAAGAACAGCGGGCTCTGCCGCAAGCCGCGCGCGCGGGCGACGGCGGCATATTCCTGCGCGGATTCGTTATCGAGATTGGCCACCAGAACCTCGGCAATCTGCGCCGAGATAGGGATGCCAAGGGCGATAGCGGCAAATACCGTCGCCCAAAAGCTGTTGGGATCAATCACCATGAAAAGGCCAAGCTGGAAGCCAAACAGATGGATCAGCACCAGCCCAATCACGAAATTCGGCACCGACAGGAACAGCGACGGCAAGCTGCGCACAAAGCCCTGCCCGAACCTCCGGGGTAGAAACTGGCTGCCGTAAGCGATCAGCCCGGCCAGAGCCAAAGCCACCGCCAAAGCCGACGAAGCCAAGATCAGCGTCGAGGGTAGCACCTCGGCTATCAGCGTAGCCACCGGGCGGCTAGAGCGCATCGACAGCCCCAGATCGCCGGAAACGAAGCCGGAAAGCGCGTGCCACAGCTGCACCGCAATGGGATCATTCAGCCCTTGAGCCTGAATGATCTCCTCAATTTGCTCCATGGTGAAAGCATTCTGCGGATCATGCAGAATGCTGGTGATCGGATCGCCGGGCAGGATGCTGACCACCAAGAAGGTGAAGACATAAGCCAACAGCACCACCACGGCGGCCTGTAAAAGGCGTTTGCCCGCATAGTTCAGATAGGCGTTTCTCATGTCATTCACCTCTCTAGTGCCTGCGGATCAGGCGCTGGCTTTGGTCGCGGTGTAGTAGCTGGCGTAGGCCACACCGTTGTAGACCACGCCCTTCACCGCCGGAGACTGCACATAGATGCGCTGCACGATCTGGGTGCGCGGGATGAAATAGCCCTGCTCCAGCACATAGGCTTGCAATTCATCCAGCAGCGGTGCGCGCACTTCAAGCGAACCCGCCCCGGCGATCTTGTCGCGCAGATCGTTGATCCGCGCATCGCTTTCGCCCAAGTTGAACCAGTTCTCGCCCTTGTTGGCGTCGGTCAGAATGCCCGCCACGGTGCCTGCGTCGATGAAACTGCGCGTCACTTCGTAGGCGGGGATGCCCTCGCCCGCGTAACGGACCTTCTCGCCAAACGTCACCACATCATAGGCGCGGATTTCGACCTTCCAGCCGATCCGGCCCAGTTGCTGGGCGATCAACTCATCCACCGCTTTGGCGGTCGCAAGATAGGGGTTGGAGTGCAAGGTCAGGGACAGCGGCACGCCATCTTTTGCCCGCAAACCATCAGCGCCTTTGATCCAGCCCGCCTCATCCAACAAGGCTTCGGCCTTCGCCGCATCATGGGCCAACAAGGCACTGTGATCCGTCGCCCCCGGCACGTTGCTTTGGATGAACGAGGTCGCAAGCTTCCAGTCTGGCGTGTACACGGTGTCGATGATCTCTTGCCGATTCAGCGCGACTTGCAGCGCTTGCCGCACCTTCACATCGTCATAAGGCGCGATTTTGGTGTTGATCGCCCAGCCATTCACAAAGCCTAAATAGCGCGGTGTGGCGACAACGAAGCCTTCCTCTTGTAGCGACTGCAATTCTTGCGGCGAGGCGTTATAGCCGATATCCGCCTGCCCCGCTTGCACCGCCGCCACCCGCAAAGATTGCTCGGCGACCAGCTTGTAGGTGATGCTGTCGAGGAAAGCCGGGCCGGTATGCCCAACCGCCGCCGGACCCCAGTTGTAATCGTCGCGCTTCACCAGTTTGACGAAATCGCCCTCTTTCCATGAGTCGACCACATAGGGACCGCTGCCGAAAGATTTGCTGAGGTCCGCTTGCTCTGTCGCAGGGGTTTCCAGCGTTTTCGGCGAGATCAGGATCGAGCCGTGATAGCCGAGCGTCGGGATAAAGCCCAAAGTTGGCGCTTTGAACACCACTTTCACGGTCAGCGCATCGACCGCCTCGGCATGGTCATAGGTCTTGGGAAACAGGCCGATCGGGTTGATGCCATCCTCGGTGCGGCCCGCATACCAGATGTCCAGATTGGCCACGACAGCCGCCGCGTCCAGCGGTGTGGTGTCCGAGAAGGTCACGCCGTTTTTCAGCCTCAGGGTGAACTCGGTCGCGCTGTCGTTCTGCTCCCAGCTTTCGGCAAGCCACGGGCTGGCCGCACCATCGGCATCGACATAGACCAGCTTGTCGGTCACATGACCCCAGATATGGCCCTGAAAACTGGAGATCGCGCTGTTGTTGGGAATCCAAGTATCGCCCAGCGAGTTGATCAGAAACACAATGTCGCCGCCTGCTTGCGCATCCTGTGCAAAGGCAGAAATACCGCTGAACGAGGCCACGGTGAGGGCTGCCGAGCCTGCCAGAAGGCTACGGCGGGACAGGCGGAGCGAGGTTTTATGGTCAGTCATATTCAAGTCCTGATGTTTTGGGTTTGGGTGTGCCCCCGCCGTCAAACGCGGCGGATCTGGGCGATCATTCTGGTTTTCCGCACAGCGTCGTTGTGGCCTTCTGCGGATGATCCGTCTATTGCCGCCGCGATGCGGTCACAAAAGACATAGCTTATCCAATGACATACAAAGGTATGCCGTCATGCCGGGTTCCTAACTTCGCTATATTTCAGCTTTCGGCATGGTCGGGCGCCAAACGCGATTTTCCCAAAACCTCTGTCGAAAACCGGGTGCGCTTGCAGCGGGTTTCGTTGTGGAAATAGATAGAACGACCTGTCCGTATTGTCTATTTCGTAGATATGCGGCGATGGGGAAGCATTTTCCCGCTACCACGACTGAAACAGTCGAGTTTTCCTGTCACCCGGTTGTGCTGACACATGACCTGCCCGCAAAGGCCTTGCCTGCGATTCGCATTATGCACGCTGAGCAATGGGCGCAGCAGGCGAGCATTTTGGCTGTGGCTAAGGGCCAGCCAGCCGCTCAGTCGCGGCGCAGAATCTCCTGATGCGGCACAACCACAGGAATACCTGCGGTCAGCCGCTCCACCGACACCAGCGACAACTGCCCAGCACAACCTTGGCTTAAAACCGACGCACCAATATCCGAAGTCACCGCATTCGGGTTGCCGTTCACGCAAGTGCGCCCCGACCCAATTAGATCAATCGGCGCATACCACGCGCCCGTGGCAAGCTGCACCACTCCATTGCGGATGCCATCTGACAGCATAGCCGAGGCCAAAACCGCACCGCGTCCATTCCAAAGCCGGATCACATCACCATCACTAATCCCCAAACCCGCTGCATCCGCAGGGTTCATCCGCGCAACCTCGCGCCCCGCCTGCTTGGTCGCCATACTGACCGCGCCAAAATCAAGTTGGCTGTGCAGCCTGCTGGCGGGTTGATTGGCCACCAGTTGAAACGGATGCTCGGCCGCACGCACGCTTCCAAGCCACTCCACCGGGGGCAGCCATGTCGGATGCCCCGGCAATCCCGCCGCCGCCACCCGTTCCGAGAAAATCTCAATCCGACCAGACGGCGTTTTCAAAGGATGCGCCAACGGATCAACATGAAAACGCTGGATATCACCATCGGTTTTGCGCGTCGGCAGCGGTAGAATCATGCCTTGGCGAAACGTATCGTAATCCGGCGCGGACAGCCCCTGCGCGGCAAGTGCTGTTTGCGTTTGGGCATAGATGCGCCTCAACCAACCGTCGCTGTCCAGCCCTTCGGTGAAAGCCGCGCCACAGCCGATCCTGTCAGCAAGTTCCACGAAAATCTCAAAGTCGTCGCGCGCCTCGCCATAAGGCACCGCCAGCGGTTCCATCGCGATCAGGTAGGGGTCATTGCCACCCGCGCCGATATCCTCGCGCTCGGCAGTCACGGTGGTGGGGAATATAATATCGGCGTGATTTGCTGTCGAGGTGCCAACGCTGTCATGCACGATGATCGTGTCAGGGCGCGAGAAAGCCTCGGTCAGCCGGGTCAGGTCTTGGTGATGGTGGAACGGATTTCCCCCCGCCCAATACACCAGCCGGATATCGGCATAGTGCCGCGTCTCGCCCATATAGGTGTAGACCTTGCCCGGATGCAGCAGCAGTTCGGAAATCCGCGCGCAGGGGATGAAATCGCTCACCTGGTTGCGCCCCTGCGGCAGGGTCGGCAGCGGCACCGTCAGCGGTGGCTTGCCGATGTTGCCAATCGAGCCAAGCCCATAGCAAAACCCCGCCCCCGCTTCCCACCCGCGCCCCAGCATCGCGGCCAGCGTCAGTGCCATCCAGATCGGCTGCTCGCCATTCTCGGCGCGTTGCAGTGAATAGGTGGCGTTGATCAAGGTGCGACAACCCGCAGCACGGTCCGCCAATGCACTGATCTCGGTCGCAGGCACATCGCAAATGGCGGCAGCCCAATCCGGGGTTTTCGCCACGCCGTCGCTGTCGCCAGTGAGATAGCCCAGAAAGCGGTCGTAGCCCGTGGTATAGCGGTCCAGATAGGCCCGATCCGCGCGCCCTGTCACATGCAGATGATACGCCATGCCCAACATCAACGCCACATCTGTGCCGGGGCGGGGCGCAAGCCGTACCAGCCTCGGCAACGCCGCCATATCATCAGCAATCGGGCTGACCGACACAAAGCCGCAGCCCCGCGCAGCCGCAGCCTCTAAAGCCTGCCGGACAGAATGCTGCGAGTTGCCGCCGGGGCTGATCGCCGTATTGCGCAGCGGCAAACCCCCGAAAGAGATCAGCAATTCGGTATCTCTGGCCAACTCCTCAAGATAGGGATGATCGCGGTTCAGCTTTAACGAATTGCCCCAAACCATCGACAAAATCACTGACCCTGCCGCCGAAGAATAAGTATCCACCCCCGCCACATAGCCGCCGAAACTGGTGTTCAGAAAACGGTGCAACTGGCTTTGCGCATGATGAAACCGTCCCGCCGAGGCCCAGCCATAAGACCCGCCAAAAACCCGCGCGCCGGGCAGAGTGCCCGCATCAGGCAAATCCGCCGAAGCCCCAAGCCGGATCAATTCGCGCGCCGCCAAATCAAGCGCGGCGTCCCAGTCCATTTCGACATAACCATCACGCCCCCGCCGCGCATCCGGTCCCGGCCCATCTTCCAGCCAACCTTTGCGCATCAGCGGGCGGCTCAACCGCGCCGGATGATCCAGCGACGCCGGAATATTTGCCAGCAGCGCCGACGGTTCTGGATCGCTTGCGAAAGGCTCAATTTCCATCACCCCATCAGCACCCGAACGGGCGCGAAACGTGCCCCAATGGCTGCTGTGCTGGCGAAAGCGTGTCGGTGATGTCATGAAAGCGATCCGAATGGGTGAGGCAAGAGGTAGGTGGGGCGCACAGGTCTCGCCAAGCCAGCGACCCGCCGGGGCACAGCACAACCCATATCGGCAACTGCTTGGCCGAGGTGTAACTTTGAACCCTCCGAGAAACCATTCCAAATCCGCCCGCAATGGAAGCAAAACACCGCTGTGGCGGCGGGTATGGGGGAAGAATATATCCGCAGGTCGTCCTCGCCCGGGTTTCGCAAAAGCAGTTCTGCTCAGATTAGGATCGTCGCTCTCCCTCGATGACCGAGGCATCCGGGTCAATGGCATGGTCACACATCAAAGAACCTTGCCACCTCGCGACCCCAGCAAGGTGCCTTTGCGCAGACGGGATGGATCCAGACGGACGCTCCCCCCCATCTGCCCCCCTAAAGCTGGCCTCAGTCGCCCAGCAAATCTGTCGCGGGATTTTCGGCAATCTCGACATCCGCGTAATAGCGCTGGGCCTGAACAGCCGAGCGGTGCAGCGACAACTTCATCGCCGCCGCAAGCGGGGCACCGTCCAAGGCAGCTTGGGTCAGAAATCCCGAGCGCAGCCCGTGCGGCGTGGCATAATCTGCAGGCAATCCCGCCAGTTCCAAGCGATGCCGCAAGATGACCCGTATCGCATCGGGGGCAAGCTTGCGCGTCAACACCCGGCCGCTTTGCGAGATCGGGCGGAACAGCGGCCCCGAGGTGATGCCGCCCGCCTCAATCCAGCCGATCACCGCCCGCGCCGCGCGGCCTTTCAGCGGCAAACGCGGCGCTTCACCCTTGCTGGTGGTTTTGGTTTCCAGCAAGCTGATCCAGATCAGACCCTTGGCAGCAAAATCCTCAAGCCCAATGTCCTCACGGTACAAACCAGTGATCTCGCTGCGCCGCCGCCCGCCTGAGCCAAACCCCAGCATCAGCACCGCCTGATCGCGAAGCCCCCGCAAGCTGTCGTCACAACTCGCCAACAGCTGTTCCAAGATATCGCGCGTCACCGGGCGCGGCGATTTCGGCAGCCTTGGGCGCGCCGCAGCCTTGCGCCCCTTCGCCCGCGCTTGTTTCAACAACGGCGCCTCGAATGGTGAGGCCAAGTTTTTCATCCGATGAAACGCCCGCCAAGACGCAATCTTGCGGTCCAACGTGGCCGGGGCCGGGCAGGCCAAACTCAGGCGCAGCCCCAGCTCAATCAGCTCTTGTGCGGCATCTTGCGCGTCTCCGGGTAGGACAGCCAGATCCTTCGTGTGATCCAGCACAAACCGCAGCGCCACCCGCTCGCTTTCCGGCCAGATCAGCGCTTGGCCAAAAACAGCAGCTTTCCATGCCGAGATATAGGCCAGATCGCGCTCCCACGCGCGCAATGTGTTCTGCGGTGTGCCACGCTTGTACAGCTCCGCAAGCGCAGCCTCATCCTCGGCGGAAAGCAAGACGGAGGCGGGCAGGGGTAGATTGGCTTTCATCGCGGCCCAATGTGATTTCGAAACAGTCTGACCGCACAAAAGGCCAGATCAAGAGTCTCGATAACAGTTTCGGCCCAGATGGTCAGTATGGATCGGCTTTGCAATGCAAAATCTTTGCCCTGTCAAAGCCCTCCGCTAGGCAGATACAGCAAGCGTGTTGCCCTTAGACACCCCCAAGGTCACCTCCGTCAGCACCCAACGGATCAGCAAGATCGCCGGGTTAAGGTTTGGATGCTGCGCACACAGCGCTTCCAACCCATCCAGACGGCAGTGAAACACCTGCTCTTCGCGGGTTTGCGCCTTCGAGATTACCTGCACAGCGCTGTCCGTGGGCCAGCCAGCACCCAGCAAACCTTCCGTAATCGACGCCGCCTGCGACACCCCCATATAGCAGGCCAAAGTGGTGCCCGCCTGCGCCGTGGTGGTCCAATCCTGCGCACCGTCATGGCGCAGATGCCCGGTGGCAAGAATCAGGCGTTCAGTCTGGCCGCGCTCGGTCAGAAAGCTGCGAGCCGAAGCGGCGGCAGCACAAGCCGAAGTGACGCCGGGCACAATGTCCCACGCAACCCCAGCGGCGTTCATCGCATCAGCCTCCTCGGCCCCCCTGCCAAAAATTCCCGGATCACCGCATTTCAGCCGCACCACTTGCAGCCCAGCTTGCGCCGATTGCACCAGCAAAGCGTTGATCTGCACCTGCGGCATCGCATGGCAACCGGGGGCTTTGCCAACATAGATCAGCGCGGCACCTTTGCGCGCATGTTTCAACAAAGCCGGATCGGCAAGCCGATCATAATACACGACATCGGCGGCTTGCAGGCGCTGCAGGCCGCGCAGGGTGATCAGATCAGCAGAACCGGGGCCCGCGCCGACAAGGCTGACAAAGCCTTGCTTTTGCACCAGCGATGGCGCGGTGCTTTCATGCGTTCGGGCACTGATCAGACGCGCTTGCCATGTCCGAAACGCAAGGATGAGATTTGCAAACAAGGGCTTGGTGGCAAGGGTGATCATTCGGCGGCCTCTGGCAATTTGAAGCGGGAAAGCAATCCGGCAAGTTCGGGGCGACACGATCCGCAGGATGTGCCTGCGCCCAATGCTTCACCCAAAGCGGCAACGCTCAGCGCGCGACCCGACTGGATCGCCTCGCGGATGGTGTTGATCCCAATGTTCAGACAGGCGCAAACCGTCGCACCGGGGTCGGGCATATCGGCGCTGGGGCGGCCCGCAAGCACGGCAGGGCTGGCCTCGTTCAACCGACCGGCAAGGTGATCGCGGGCGACGGTGACGGGAGCAGGCCCCACAAACAACGCCGCCAACAAACGGCCCTCGGCATGAAACGCGATACGCGCAAGGCCGCGTTTGGCGTCGATGACGGTGGCGGTCTCGGCCTCGGGTAAAGCGAACAACTGGCGGGTGTAGCTGACCCAATCTTCGGGTGCTATCAGTCCTGCCAGTTCCATCCGCCAGCCACCCTGCACCTTTGCCCGCGCCCAGTATTCGGCACTCGGATGCAGGGGTGCCGTGCTGACTGCGAAACCGAACCATTGCGCGGCGTAAAGCTGGGCCGCAACAGCGGCGGCTTTGCTTTCGGGCTGGCCCGAAATCGGATCAACGATTCCCGGCACCAAAGCGTCAATCCGGGCGGCAGAGGCGTTCTCGCTTGTCCAGTGCATCGGCGCGAACAACTGGCCAGGGGCAACGTTTACACTGATCAAGGCTCGCAGAATATTGCGGCCGTGGCTATTAGAAAGCGCAACCAGATCATTGGGTTGGATGTTAAGACGGGTGGCATCTCCGGGATGGATTTCCACAAACGGCTCGGCCAGATGCTGGCTGAGGCGCGGTGATTTTGCGGTGCGAGTCATCGTATGCCACTGATCCCGGATGCGCCCGGTGTTCAGACGGAATGGATGCGCGGGCGTCAATGCTTGCGGTGCGCGCGGCGTGATCGGCAGCATCCGGGCGCGGCCGTCTGCGGTGTGAAACTGCCCCGTGCCGAAAAAGCGTCCGCCCTGCTGGCGCGGGTTTTGCGGCCAAGTGAACGGGGTCAGCGCATCATACTGCAGCGCCGAAATCCCGGCGAGATTTGAGATATCGAAATCGCTGCCAAGCCCACCAGCAACCCCCGAAAGCGCCGCATATTCCGTGAAAATATCAACCTCGTTCCGCCAAGCGAAACCTGAGTAGCCCATCCGCGAAGCCACCTGCGCCAAGGCCCACCAATCCGGCCGCGCTCTGCCGGGGCGGCTCAGAACGCCGCGCTGACGGCTGATCGTGCGATCCGAATTCGTCACGGTGCCGCTTTTCTCACCCCAAGCCGTCGCGGGTAAAAGCACATGCGCCAGGCGCGCGGTATCGGTTTCGGCGGTGATGTCACTGACCACGACGAAGGGGCAGGCTTTGACTGCTGCGGCGACCGCATCGGCATCGGGCATGGTGACAGCTGGGTTAGTGTGGATGATCCAGATGGCTTTGATGCTACCATCCGCCACGGCGCGGAACATATCGACAGCTTTCAGTCCGGGTTTTTCAGCCATTTTGGGGCTGTGCCAGAAGCCCTGCACGGCGTCGCGGTGGGTCTGATTTTCAATGTCCAGATGGCAGGTGAGCATATTCGCGAGGCCCCCAACCTCCCGCCCGCCCATCGCATTCGGCTGGCCTGTGACCGAAAACGGCCCCATGCCGGGGCGACCGATGCGGCCCGTGGCAAGGTGGCAGTTGATGATCGCGTTGACTTTGTCGCTGCCCGAAGAGGATTGGTTGATGCCTTGGCTATAAACGGTGACGACCTTTTCGGTGCTGGCCCACAGATCGACAAACGCAGCCAGATCGGCTGCGGAAAGCCCGGTTTCGGCGGGATCACTGGCACAGGCGGCTGTCAGCGCCTCGGCGTAGCCTGCGACATTGGCCAGATAGTCCAAATCCACCGCGCCCTTATCCGCAATCGCCACCAGCAGCGCGTTGAATAGCGCCGCATCCGACCCCGGCGCAATCGCCAGATGCAGATCGGCGATGTCGCAGGTGGCGGTGCGGCGGGGGTCGATCACCACTATTTTCATCTGCGGGCGGGCGGTTTTCGCAGCCGCAATGCGCTGATACAGCACCGGATGGCACCATGCGAGGTTCGACCCGGTCAGCACCACCAGATCGGCGAGTTCCAGATCCTCATACAGCCCCGGCACGGTGTCAGAACCAAACGCGCGCTTATGGCCCGCCACCGACGATGCCATGCAAAGCCTTGAATTGGTGTCGATATTCGCCGAACCAATAAAACCCTTCATTAGCTTGTTGGCGACATAGTAATCCTCAGTCAACAGCTGACCCGAGACATAAAACGCCACCGCATCCGGCCCATGATCGGCGATCACCTTAGAAAACCGCTTGGCCACAACGCCCAAAGCATCATCCCAAGCCACCTCTTGCCCGAACACACGCGGGGCCAACAACCGCCCCTCAAGCCCCACGGTTTCGCCCAAAGCGCTGCCCTTGGAACACAAGCGCCCCTTGTTCGCCGGATGATCCGGGTCGCCCTGCACGCTCAATCCGCCCTTGCCATCGGCTTTTGCCAAGATGCCACACCCAACGCCGCAATAAGGACAGGTCGTGCGAATTTGGCCGGGTTCCAGCGAGAGCGGTTGCATCGTCATGCCGCTGACCTGCGGGCCAAACGGCTGGCATCCAACAAAATCCGACCCGCTTCGACCCGCGCCGGATAGCTGTTCACGGAGCCTTCATCCACCCCCTGCGCCATGCCAGTTTCCAAGGAAAATACCCAAGCGTGCAGCGGGCAGGTGACGGCATTGCCATGCACGATGCCTTCAGACAACGGCCCGCCTTTATGCGGGCAGGCATCGTCAATCGCAAACACCTGATCTTCGGCAGTGCGGAACACCGCGACGCAACCAGAGGCGGTTTTCACCACACGCGCGCCTTGCGGGGGAATGTCGGCCAATGCGCCAATGTCGATCCAGTTCATTCTGCGGCCCTCAGCGAAAGGTCAGCCATCGGCGCCCATTGCGCCAGTTGATCGGGTTTGGAAAGTTCCGCCCACGGGTCGATCTGATAGACGCTTTGCGACAACATGAAGCGATCATAAAGCTCCCGGCGCATGTCCAGATCGGCCATCTGTTCCTGACACCAGCCAAGACCCACTTTGGCGACCCATTTGTAAATCCGGTGCAGATAGCGGCTGTTTTCGCGGTAAAGTTGGGTGAAGGCGGCGATGATTTCCATGGTTTCAGCCTCGGTGGTGGCTTTGCACAGAAACTCAGTTTCGCGCACGTCCATGCCAGCAGCCCCCGCCACCGAAATCTCATAGCCCGAGTCCACGCAAACCACGCCGATATCCTTGCACGTCGCCTCCGCACAGTTGCGCGGACAGCCAGAAACGCCGAGCTTCACCTTCGCCGGAGTCCAAGACCCCCACAACAGCTTCTCCAGCTTGATCCCCAGCCCGGTCGAATCCTGCGTGCCAAAGCGGCAGAAATCCGAACCCACACAAGTCTTTACCGTCCGCAGACCCTTGGCATAGGCATGGCCCGACACCATCCCCGCCGCGTTCAGATCCTGCCACATCGACGGCAGATCTTCTTTCTTCACGCCCAGCAAATCAATCCGCTGCCCACCTGTCACCTTGACCAGCGGCACATTGTATTTATCCGCCGCATCGGCAATCGCGCGCAATTCCGACGGAGTCGTCACCCCACCCCACATCCGCGGCACCACCGAATAGGTGCCATCCTTCTGGATATTGCCGTGGTTGCGTTCGTTCACAAACCGACTTTGGCGGTCATCGACATATTCGGTCGGCCAATCGGCGATCAGGTAGTAATTCAGCGCCGGACGGCAGCTCGCACAGCCGCCAACCGAGCGCCAGCCGAGTTCCTGCATCACCGCCGGGATCGACTTCAGCGCCATCGACTTGATCAGCCGCCGCACGTCCTCGTGCGTGTGATCGGTGCATTTGCACATCGCCGGGTTGGCATTGGCGGTAAAGCTGTCGCCCAAAGTCACCGCCATCACCTGCTCGACCAGCCCGGTGCAAGTGCCACAGCTGGAACTGGCTTTCGTCGTCGCCCGCACCAAATCAAGCGTATTGGCCCCGCCCAAGATCGCATCCACAATCTTGCCCTTACAAACGCCGTTGCAGCCACAAATCTCCGCGCTAAGCGGCAAGGCTGCAACGGCTGCCATAGGGTCCGCTTGGGCACCCCCTTGATAGGCTGGGCCAAAGATCAGAGTCTCGCGCATCGGCGTAATATCAGTGCCGTCTTTGATCAGCCCGAAAAACCAGTTGCCGTCGGCGGTATCGCCATACATCACCGCACCCAGCAGCTTGTCGCCCTCAATCACCAACCGCTTGTAGACGGCACGCGCCGGATCGCGGAACACGATATCCTCACGCCCCGGACCGTCGGCGAAGTCGCCAGCCGAGAACAAATCGCAGCCCGTCACCTTCAGCTTGGTCGCCGTCTGCACCGGGCGGAACGCCGAGTCCTGCCCCAGTAAAGCCTGCGCCAGCACCGTGGCTTGGTCATAAAGCGGAGCCACAAGCCCAAACAACTGCTTGTTGTGCTCGACACATTCGCCCACCGCCCAGATCGACGGATCAGAGGTCTGCATCGCATCATTCACTGTGATGCCACGCCCGACATCCAGATGCGCGTCATTGGCAAGCCGCACTTCTGGCCGAATACCAACCGCCATACAGACGATATCGGCGTCGTAAACCGTGCCATCCTCCAGCAGAACGGCCTCCACCCGTTCATGCCCAAGGATGGCCTTGGTCGCCCCCTTGCAGTGGATTTTCATCCCCCGCGCCTCCAGCGACTTTTGTAGCAAATAGCCTGCGGCGGGGTCCAGCTGACGCTCCATCAAATGGCCCATCAGGTGGATCACCACCACCTCCATGCCGCGCAATTGCATACCGGCGGCGGCTTCCAACCCCAGCAAACCGCCGCCGATCACCACCGCTTTCGCACCGGGTTTGGCCGCCGCGATCATCGCGTTGGCGTCTTCCAGATCGCGGTAGGTGACAACGCCGGGCAGCTTATGCCCCTGCACCGGGATGATAAAAGGCGCAGACCCCGTCGCGATAATCAGCTGATCATAGGGCGTCTCCACCCCGGCGCTGCTCACGGTTTTCGTCGCGCGGTCGATCTTGGTGACGGCGTGACCCAGCACGGTTTTGATGCCGCGCGCCGCATACCAATCCGCGTCATGGGTGACGATTTCCGCATAGGTTTTCTCGCCCGACAACACCGGCGACAGCATAATCCGGTTATAATTCCCGCGCGGTTCGGCGTTGAACAAAGTGATGTCAAACGCATCCGGCGCAAGTTCGGTCAACTGCTCCAACACCCGGCCCGAGGCCATCCCTGCGCCGATGACGACAAGTTTCTGCTTCATCACGCGACTTCCTTCTTTTGAGGCGCTGATTTCTTGTGGCCGTGCTCATATTCCTCAAGGAAAGCAAGCACTTCGGCGCGGTAATGGTAATAGTCTGGATGCTCCAGCAGGCTGCGACGGCTGCGCGGGCGCGGCAGGTTCACTTCGGTGATCTTGCCGATGGTGGCGTTCGGGCCGTTGGTCATCATCACCACGCGGTCCGCCAGCAAAATCGCCTCATCCACGTCATGCGTTACACAAACGGCGGTGACTTTGGTGCGGCTCCACACCTCCATCAGCACTTCTTGCAGCTCCCACCGCGTCAGGCTGTCGAGCATTCCAAACGGCTCGTCCAGCAGCAGCAGCTTGGGCGACAAAGCAAAGGCCCGCGCGATGCCAACCCGTTGCCGCATCCCGTTCGACATATCGGCAGCTTGGCGATCCATCGCATCGCCCAGCCCGACACGCTCCAGATAATACTCCACCACCTCTTGCCGCTCAATTTGCGTCGATTTCGGGTAAACCTTATCCACCCCAATCGCGACATTCTCTTTGGCGGTCAGCCACGGAAACAGGTTGGGCGATTGGAACACCACAGCGCGCTCAGGATCAGCGCCTTCAACGTGGGTGCCGTCCAGAGTGATCGCCCCCTTGGAGATCGCGTTCAGCCCCGCCGTCATCGTCAAAACCGTGGATTTGCCACAACCGGAATGGCCGATTAGCGAAACGAACTCGCCCTTCTTCAGGATCAGGTTGAAATCCTCCACCACCGTCAACGGGCCTTTCGGCGTGGCGTAAACCTTGTGCAGTTGCGAATAGCGCAGATAGCGCGCGTCCATCGCGGAATTGGACGCCTTGGCATAGGCGCTGGGCAAAGCGTGGCGCGGCGTCAAAGCGGGCAGAAGACGGGTTTCCGGCAGTTTCGATTTGATGCCAACATCCATCAGATAGGCGGTGACATCGGCGCGTAGGGCTTTGAATTCGTTGCTTTCGCCCATCACATTGCGATCACGCGGGCGGGGTAGGTTTACAGGGAAGGCCGCGCCGAGGCTGCCATCTGGGTTCAGGCACAGGATGCGGTCGGCCAAAACCAAAGCCTCATCCACGTCATTGGTGATCAGAACTACGGTGCGCTTGTCCGCCGCCCAGATCGCCTCAATCTCGGACGCCACGTTGCCACGGGTCAAAGCATCCAGCGCCGACAAAGGCTCGTCCATCAGCAGCACTTCGGGCTGCATCGCCAAAGCGCGGGCCACCGCCACACGCTGCCGCATCCCGCCCGATAATTCGGCAGGGCGACGATCAGCGGCATGGCCCAAACCGACCATCGTGATATACTTCTGCACCAAAGCGGCACGTTCGGACTTGCTGCCCTTAGACACCGCATCCACCGCCAGCCCGATATTGCCCGCCACGGTCAGCCACGGCATCAGCGCGTAGGATTGAAACACCAAACCACGCTCTGGCCCCGGCCCGGTCACGGGCGCACCTTTGAAATTGACCGCGCCACGGTCGGGCAATGTCAGGCCCGCCATCAGGTTGATCAGCGTGGTTTTGCCGGAACCGGAAAAGCCCAGGATCGCCAGAAACTCGCCATCCTGCACCTGAAACGACAGGTTGCGAAGCACGGGCGTATCGTCGTAGCCCTTGGAAACATTGTTGAATTCTAGGATGCCCATTGCGATCACCGATTGTTCGAGAAGGTGAACAGCGATTGCAGCGCGAACATCACCCGGTCGAGCAGAAAGCCGATGATGCCAATCGTCAGCACAGCCACCATGATCTTGGCCAAGGATTGCTCGGACCCGTTCTGAAATTCATCCCAGACGAATTTGCCTAGGCCAGGATTCTGCGCCAGCATTTCAGCCGCGATCAACACCATCCAGCCCACGCCCAAAGACAGCCGCAGCCCGGTGAAAATCAGTGGCAAAGCTGAGGGCAACACCAGCCGGGTGATCTTTTTC
Organism: Pseudomonadota bacterium; assembly: GCA_040387915.1. Lineage (GTDB taxonomy): Bacteria > Pseudomonadota > Alphaproteobacteria > Rhodobacterales > Rhodobacteraceae > Cypionkella. Next base: position 164,863 of record JAZKCV010000016.1, on the reverse strand, counting down.
CACAGCGACAGTTTCAGCACGCGGGAAACGTTCACCAGATCCTTGTCAATCGAAGCGACGCCCAAAGAGGTGTTGATCAGCGTCGGCCACAGCGAACACAAGGTCACGGTAAACGCCGAAACGATGAAGCTTTTCGGCAAATCGCCATCGGTATAGACGGCGGAAACCACCATCGTCACAATCGGCAACCACGCCAGCGGCGACACCGGTTTGAACAGCTGCACCAAGGGGTTCACAGCGGCGTTTGCGGTCGGAGACAGACCCGCCAAAATCCCCAACGGCACCGCAATGATCGTGCCGATCAGAAACCCCGCGAACACCGTCTTAATCGAGGTCCAAATCTGCGCGTAATAGGTCGGCTTGCCAGTATAGGCCGGGGTTTTCACCGCATCCGCCTTGCCTTCCGCCACCAAAGCGGCGTTTTTTGCCGCCTGTTTGGCGTAGAATTCCTGTTCCTTGATGCCTTCAGCCGTGGCCGCAGCGTCCAAAGCCACCGCTTGCTCCCACACCTGCACCGGCCCCGGAATAGCGCCCAAAGAGGTTTGCACCATCGGCGCTAGGCTGGCCCACAGCGCCAGAAACGCGGCAATCGCCAGCATCGGCACCACAGCCAAGCGCCAGATTTCCGGCACTTGGCCGCGCGGGTTATCCCCGGCCAGCGCCCGCCAGATCGGGGTGATCCAGGCCAGCCCCAGCAGTTTGAACCATTTGTCGCATTTGCTGATCACGCGGTACAAGCGCTCCAGCCGCTGCGCGCGGTCGGCTTTGGGTTCTTCCGGCAAAGCGGCGGGGTCAAGCAAGGTCATGTCAGTCTCCATCAGCGGCGGCGCGGGCAGGCCAATGGCCCGCCCATTCAGAGAAGGTATTGGATCAGTTGATGATTTCGCCGCCCGCGACGGTCTGCCCGTCTTTCAGGCCGATGGTCAGGCTGTCGATATAGGCGTTCGGCTTGGTGCCATCATACGAAACGCCGTCGATGAAATCGGCAGAAGGCTCGCGGTAGCCATCGGTGTCAAAATCGAACTCGTCAGCCGTGGCGTGGCCATCGGCAATCAAAGCCTCGGCAGCGGCTTTGTAGATGTCGGGCTTGTAGACCGACTTGGCGGTTTCATCGAACCACGCATCCGGCTTGCCCTCAGCAATCTGCCCCCAGCGGCGCATTTGGGTCAGATACCACACCGCATCGGAATAGTAGGGGAAGGTGGCGTTGTAGCGGAAGAACACGTTGAAATCCGGGGCAGGGCGCTTGTCGCCCTTTTCGTACTCAAACGTCCCGGTCATCGAGTTGCCGATCACCGCCGCATCCGCGCCAACATAATCCGGGCTGGACAGGATCGTCACCGCCTCGGCCCGGTTGGCGTTGTCATTCTCATCCAGCCAGATAGCCGCCCGGATCAGCGCCTTGGTCAGCGCCAAAGTCGTCTGCGGGTTTTTCTCAACGAAATCAGCGGTCAGCCCGAACACCTTTTCCGGGTTGTTCTTCCAGATATCATTATCAGTGATCACCGGCACGCCGATGCCCTTGGCGACGGCGGCTTGGTTCCAAGGCTCGCCCACCGCATAGCCGTCAATCGTGCCAGCCTCCAACGTTGCGGGCATCTGGGGTGGCGGGGTGACGGAAATCAGCACATCGCCACCGATCTGGCCCGAAACATCATCCGCCGAATACAGCCCCGGATTGATGCCGCCAGCCGCCAGCCAATAGCGCAGCTCATAGTTATGGGTGGAAACCGGGAACACCATGCCCAGGTTGAACGGCTTGCCCTCGGCCGCATAGGCCTCAATCACTGGCTTCAGCGCAGAAGCGGAAATCGGATGCGCAGGCTTGTCGCCCTCCAGCGTCAGGCCGGGCTTCATCGCCTCCCACACCGCATTGGAAACCGTGATCGCGTTGCCGTTCAGGTCCATCGAAAACGGTGTCACCAGTTTCGCCTTGGTGCCGTAACCGATGCTGGCCGCAATCGGCTGCCCGGCCAGCATATGCGCGCCGTCGAGTTCACCCGAAACCACGCCGTCCAGCAGCACTTTCCAGTTCGACTGCGCGACCAGTGTCACCGACAGCCCTTCATCCTCGAAAAACCCCTTCTCCTTGGCAATCGCCAAAGGCGCCATGTCGGTCAGCTTGATGAAGCCCAAAGTCAGCTCGGGTTTCTCAATGCCGGGGGTTTCGGCAAAGGCGGGGAAGCCAAGCAGGGCTGTGGTGGCAAGCAGGCTGGCGATGCGAGTCATATCTGGTTCCCGGATGGCCCCGCAACGGGGCGTTGAAATGCAAAAAGCCGCCAGATCCCATGCCAACAGAGGCAGTGGATCGAGCGGCGGTGCTCGGCTTTTCCCAACTTTGGGGGCGGGCGGTGAAGGCGTCATTGCCTTCGTGCTTGAATTAAATTTGCCGATGCCGCGCTGCGGCGTCAATAAAACCGTGTCGGTTTTTGCACAGATTGTGACGATTTCGCAGCCGCAGCATCTCGACGCCGCTTTTTTCAGCGCACAGGCGCGGTCGGGTCGAAAATCCGGGCATCAAAAAAGCGGTCGGCGGGCAGAATCAGTTCGCCACGCTCGGCGGGCACGGCGGTCGCTTGCGCCAACGCCCCCTCAAGTTTCTCGGATGCGCCGGGCAGAATGGCCCCGGCTGGGCGCAGATGCAGACGATAAAGATCGCTGCGGAACACATCCGCAGCAGCCCCGGCGGCCTCAACCACATCCAGCCCATGCCGCCTCGCCAAAGACGCCCCAATCCACGCCGCTTGACTGCGCCATGGAAAGCCCGCCGCGCCCTCAAAGAATTCAATCAACTGCGGCGTCAGATGTTCGCGGCCATTCGGTGCGGTCACAATACGCCCCGTCAAAGCCCGCTCTATCAGTTCGGCGGAAACCCCGATCCGGCTCTGTGCCGTCAGCAATTCCGCCGCGATGATGTGGTTCTCCGAACGCGCCAGCCAACGTCCCGCCCGCCAAACCGCCCGCAACAACGGCCCCGCCAGCGCAGGTTCCGCCTCTGCCCAGCCTACCCTTGTCGCGAGAACCTTCTCCGGTGCCCGCGCCCACAAGGCGCTCGTCGGCAGCAGCAGCGTGCCAGAGCCGTTTTCGACCGCGACCGATCCCCAAGGCTCGCCGACGCAGAACAGGTCAATCTCTCCGGCCTGAAGCGCCTCGGCCATCCGTGGCGGCGGCACGGTGCGGATATCAAGCTGCGCAGCCGCAGCACCCGAGGCGCGCAGCCAGTAATGCAGCAACTCGTGGTGCATTGAAAACGCGTAAGGCACGCCGATGCGCAGCACAGGTGCCGCAGCCAGCAAGGCGCTTCCCGCCGCCCGCGCATCGCTGAAATCAAACTCATAGCCCGCCTGCGCCATCGTCGTGGCCAAAGCATTGGAAATCCCAATCACATTGCCGTTCAGGTTCAACACACAAAGCGCCTCAAACCGCACCGGTCCACGCCCCAGCCCCAAGGCCATCGCGACAGGCACCGGCGCCAACATCTGCGCCGCATCGACCTGATCCACCACCAGCATATCACGCAGTGCCGCCCAACTGGGTGCAGTGTGCAGATCCAGCGACAGGCCTTCTTCCTCGGCAAACCCCAAAGCCTCGGCGATGATCAACGGCGCGGCATCCAACAGCGGCACATAGCCAAGGCGCAGGGTCACGCTCATTTCAACAAATCCGCCGCCAGCACCAAAGCGCTTGCCACATCGGCCAGCTTGCGGCCCTGATCCATCGCGGTTTTGCGCAGCAGCGCATAGGCGTCTTCTTCAGACATGCCGCGCGCCCGCATTAAAATCCCCTTGGCGCGGTCAATCGCCTTGCGTTCTTCCAGCGCGCGACGGGTTTCTGCCAGCTCAATCCGCATCTTTTGCAGCATATGAAACCGTGCGATGGCGGCATCCAGGATCGGCTTGATCCGATCCGCCCGCAGCCCGTCCACCACATAAGCCGACATCCCCGCCTCAATCGCCGCCTTGGTCAGGCTACCGTCGCTTTGATCGACAAACATCGCCACGGGTCGCTCGGTTGGCCCGGTCGCCAAGGCCAGTTCCTCCAGCACATCGCGCGACGGATTGCCGGCGTCAATCAGCACCAGATCCGGGTTGCGCTGCGCGATGCGACGGGCGAGGCCAGTTTCCTCGGCAATCACCATCACGTCAAAATCACCGGCATCGCGCAGACCATCGACGATCAACATCGCGCGGTCGCGGTCCTTTTCGACCACAATGATGGAAAGCCGTTGTGCCATACAAATGCAAGACGGCGATGCGCTACGCGAGGAAAGCGCAACCGCAATCAGGAGGGCCTGCATCCGACTACGTGGCGAGAAGACGCTTCAATATTGAGCAAGTTCTACAAGAACGCATATAAAATATGCAAATTGGAATGCAGCTCAAAGTCGCGCGGCCCTGCGTGACAACTGGCACAGCAAGGCTGGCAGATAGGCTTTCAGATTGTACGCTTCATAACAAAAGTTGAAATCACCGCATAATTGTTGTAAACATAACAAATCACATCTGTGCAGGGATGCCAAACATGACCGCAAAAGATCGCCGTATCATGGCGCTGTCGCTGGCTTTGGCCGAGCGCAAGGTGATCCACCTGAAAGAAGCTGCAGCGCTGATGCAGGTGTCAGAAATGACGGTGCGGCGCGATGTGGCGGAAAATCCCGACCTGTTCGGCACGCTTGGCGCGCATATCATTTCGGCGGGCAGGCCCGATCTTGAGGCACCCTATGCCGTCGATCGCGCCGCTGAAAGCCATTCTACCGCCAAACGCCAAGCCTCCATGCACGCCCTGCGCTATCTGCAGCCGGACGAGACCGTGTTCATGGATTGCGGCAGCACGCTGATCCACCTGGTTGATCTGATTCCAGCCGATACCCGGCTAACCGTGGTGTGCTATGCGTTCAACACGGCAGAGCGTTTGATTGCAAAGCAAAATATCACGCTTGTCTTGCTGGGTGGTGTCTATCACCCTGCCTCTGCTTCCTTCGCGGGTGCCTCTGGGGCCGACACGCTGAATGCTTTGGGCATCAATGTCGCCTTCCTGTCCGCCTCTGGGATCGACCAGCAGCGCGGCGTGTCGTGTGAGCAGTTCCACGAGGTGCCGATCAAACGCAAGGCGATGCAGATGGCGCAGCGCCGCTATCTGGTCGGTGACAGCAGCAAAATCGGCCGCGTCCGCCCCGCCCAGTTTGCCGAGGTCGGTGATTTTGACGCCATCATCACAGAAAGCGGCGAAATGCCGTTGAACACCAAAGCCTGACCTTCTCCGCCGCGATAAAGGAAATGTTGCAAAGATAACATAAATAATGATAGAAATATAACGCAAGAGCGCAAATCCGCGAATCGAGCTGAAAGGCCCGTGCCAGATTGCCTCGAAGATTTGGCGCAACGGAGGGCGTTCGGTGACAATACTACAGCCGGAAATACAGGCGAATATCACCTTACTCCAGCCGACAGGCCATCCGGCGCGCAATGCTGGGATGCCGCTGGATCTGGAATGGATCGCCCAAACCCGCGTTAACCAGTCCGCCACAGATCGCCGTGTCGTCAGTCTGCCCGGCAGGCGCAGCGTCAAAAAAGATGCCCAAGCGGCGTGGTTGCTGAAAGCCCTCACCTGCATTGACCTCACCACCCTCAGCGGCGATGACACCGCAGGCCGCGTTCGCAGACTGTGCGCCAAAGCCGCACAACCGCTGACCCCCGCCCTGCAAGAAGCCCTCGGCATGGCCGACCGTCGCCTGACCACCGGTGCCGTCTGCGTCTATCACCGCTTCGTCGCGACAGCGGTCGAAGCTCTTGCTGGCACCGGAATCCCCGTCGCCGCCGTCTCAACAGGTTTTCCCGCAGGCCTTGCCCCGCATGATGTAAAGCTGCGCGAGATCGCAGCCTCGGTCGCCGATGGTGCCGCTGAAATCGACATCGTGATCACCCGCGAACATGTGCTGACCGGAAACTGGCAGGCCCTCTACGACGAGATGCGCGATTTCCGCGCCGCCTGCGGCGATGCCCATGTCAAAGCCATCCTTGCGACGGGTGAGCTGAAAACCCTGCGCAATGTCGCGCAAGCCAGCCTCGTCTGCATGATGGCGGGCACAGATTTCATCAAAACTTCGACCGGGAAAGAGGCCGTCAACGCCACCCCCGCCGTGACCCTGACGATGATCCGCACCATCCGCGCCTACCATGATCGCACCGGTTTCCGCATCGGCTACAAACCTGCAGGCGGCATTGCCACCACCAAAGACGTGCTGATGCAGCAATTCCTGATGAAGGAAGAACTCGGTCGCCCATGGCTGGAACCCGACCTGTTCCGCATCGGTGCCTCCAGCCTTCTGGCCGATATCGAACGCCAACTCGAAACCCATGTCACGGGCGGCTACTCCGCCTTCAACCGCCACCCGATCGGATAACCGATGAATATTGCAAAGTATTTCGACGATATGTCCTACGGTCTGTCCCCAGAATCCGACACCGAGGCCCGCGCGTGGCTGGCCCGCCACAACCACAATTTCGGCCATTTCATCGCGGGCAGCTTCACAGCGCCCGAGCACAGCTTTCAAACCTTTGAACCCGCCACAGGCAAACCGCTGGCAAAATTAGCCCACGGCACCGCAGCCGATGTAGATGCCGCCGTCACCGCCGCCCGCAAAGCCCAAACGCTTTGGGCGAAACTGACAGGCCACGCCCGCGCCCGCCACCTTTACGCGCTCGCCCGGATGATCCAACGCCACGCCCGCCTGATTGCCATCGTCGAGGCCATCGACAACGGCAAACCCATCCGCGAAACCCGCGACATCGACGTGCCCCTCGCCGCCCGCCATTTCACCCATCACGCCGGCTGGGCGCAGTTGCAAGCCAGCGCTTTCCCCGATCATGCCCCGCTGGGCGTGGTCGGCCAGATCATCCCGTGGAACTTCCCGTTCCTGATGCTGGCATGGAAACTCGCCCCCGCCTTGGCCTTGGGCAACACCGTGGTGCTGAAACCCGCCGAATACACCTCACTCACCGCCCTGCTGTTCGCCGAATTGGCGCAAGCCGCTGGCCTGCCCGCAGGCGTGATCAACATCGTCACGGGCGAAGGCGACACCGGCGCGTTGCTGGTAGATCACCCCGGCATCGACAAAATCGCCTTCACCGGATCGACCGAAGTTGGCCGCCTGATCCGCCAACGCACCGCAGGCACGGGCAAGTCGCTGACCCTTGAACTCGGCGGCAAATCCCCGTTTATCGTGTTCGATGACGCCGATCTTGACGGCGCTGTCGAAGGCGTCGTCGATGCGATCTGGTTCAACCAGGGCCAAGTCTGCTGCGCAGGCTCTCGCCTCCTCCTGCAAGAGGGCATCGCCGACGATTTCATCCGCCGCCTGAAACGCCGGATGGACACTCTGCGCGTCGGCTCCCCGTTGGACAAATCCATCGATATGGGTGCCATCGTCGCCCCCGTGCAAGCCGACCGCATCCACGCTTTGGTCGCGCAGGGCGTCGCCGAAGGTGCCACCCTCTATCAAGCCGCGATAGACATGCCGACCAACGGCTGCTTCTACCCGCCAACCCTGCTGACCGGGGTGCAACCCGCCCACATCGTCGCACAAGAAGAAATCTTCGGCCCCGTCGCCGTCACCATGACCTTCCGCACCCCGGATGAGGCGGTGCAACTCGCCAACCACTCCCGCTATGGCCTCTCCGCAAGCATCTGGAGTGAATCCATCAGCCTCGCCCTGCAAGTCGCCGCCAAGGTTGAGGCGGGCGTGGTCTGGGTCAACGCCACCAACCTGTTTGACGCAGCCGTCGGCTTTGGTGGCCGCAAGGAGTCCGGCTTTGGCCGCGAAGGTGGCCGTGAGGGCGCTTACGAATACCTCAAGCCCAAAGCCATGGCGGGCCGCAAACTGCGCCCAATACAGCCGCCAATAACCGCCCGCGCGGCCCCAACAACCGAATTCACCACCCCAACCATCGACCGCACCGCCAAGCTGTTTATCGGCGGCAAACAAGCCCGCCCCGATGGCAATTACTCCCGTCCGGTGCTGACCCCTAAAGGCGCTGTGATTGGCGAAGTCGGTGAAGGCAACCGCAAAGACATCCGCAACGCCGTAGCCGCCGCGCGCAAGGCCGATGCTTGGGCCAATTCCACCGCCCACAACCGCGCGCAAGTGCTGTTTTACATCGCCGAGAACCTCTCCGCTCGCGCCACAGAATTCGCAAGCCGCATCAGCGCGATGACAGGTCAAAGCACAGCCAAAGCCGAAGCCGAGGTCGAAGCCTCCATCGACCGCCTGTTCAGCTACGCCGCTTGGGCCGATAAATACGAAGGCAGCGTCCATGCCCCACCCCTGCGCGGCGTGGCGCTGGCGATGAATGAACCCATCGGCGTCGTCGGCGTGATCTGCCCGTCCGAAGCGCCTCTCTTGGGCATGATCAGCCTAACCGCCCCTCTGATTGCCATGGGCAACCGCGTCATAGCCGTGCCATCCGCACCGCATCCGCTGTCAGCCACCGATTTCTACGGTGTGCTGGAAACCTCAGACCTGCCCGACGGTGTCTTGAACATCGTCACCGGCGATCCGCAGCCTTTGGCTGAGGCTTTAGCCACCCATGCCGATGTCGATGCGCTCTGGGCCTTCGGTTCTGAAGCCCTGTCAGAATCGGTAGAACGCCTCTCGGCCAGCAACCTAAAACGCAGCTTTGTCGATCACGGACGCCTCACCGACTGGAACCACCCCAGCGCCGAAGGCGCGGATTGGCTGCGCCACGCGACTTCGGTGAAAAACATCTGGATTCCCTACGGCGTCTAAATCCTGTGATATGTGTCAGAGGACCAGCGATGACCCTCTGACACCCCCTCAGCCAACCTCACCCCAACCAGCCACCAACTGACCGCCAAACACCATCCGCCGGATCATCGGCTGCGTCAGTGATGCCGAAAACCCCATCGCGGGCGCGCTGGCCGCATCCAGCCGCTGCATCTGCGCCGCAGTCAGCCTGATCTCACAAGCCGCAAGATTGCTTTCCAGTTGCGCCACGCTGCTGGCCCCGATCAGGGTTGAGGTCACACCGGGCCGCGCCATCACCCATGCCAAAGCAACCTGTGCCATCGGGCGGTCCAGTTCCTGCGCCACAGCGCGCAACTCCGCCAGAATATCCCAGTTCCGCGCGGTAAATTTGCTGTCACCAAACGGGTTCGCCCCACTTAAGCGTCCGCTGCCACTGGTATCCTCACGCTGATACTTCCCGGTCAGAAACCCTCCCGCCAAAGGGCTCCACGGCATCACGCCCATCCCAGCCTCGCGCGCAGCGGGAAAATGCTCGCTTTCCACGTCCCGCGCCACCAGTGAATACTCTAGCTGCATCGCAATCGGTCCCTGAACCCGCCGTTCAACGGCAATCGTCGCGGCCTTCATCGCAAGCCATGCAGGCATATCGGAAAACGCGTAATAGCGGATTTTCCCTGCCCGCACCAAATCCCCCAGCGTTTGCACAATTTCTTCCACTGGAGTGACACCATCCCAGATATGCATCCAATAAAGATCAATGTAATCCGTGCTCAGCCGCCGCAGCGAGGCATCCAGCGCGCGATGAATATTCTTCGCCCCCGCACCCCCCGCATTGGGATTGCCACACCCCTCCTGCGTTGCGGTCAGTGGACTGGTCGAGCCATTGAAGCCGAATTTTGTCGCAAGCACGATCTCGTCGCGGGATTGGGTTTGCTTGATGAACTGCCCAAGCAGAACCTCACTTTCGCCACCCGCATAAATATCGGCGGTATCAACAAAATTCCCGCCCGCCGCCCGGTAGCTGTCAAAGATGTCCCGCGCAGTCGCGTCATCGGCGTTCCAACCCCCCGGCCCAAAAGTCATGGTGCCAAGCGCAAGCGGGCTCACCACAAGGCCCGATCTGCCCAACGTGCGATAATCGGTCAAAGACATGGCATTTCCTAATTCATAATGGTCACTATGAATTATCTAGGTCGCTTGCCAGCACGCGTCAATCCGTTTAATAGTGATCGCTATGGAATCCACCGCCCCAACCCGCAAACCCGGTCGCCCGCTATCGTTTGATCGCCAAGCCGCGCTCGGGCAGGCCATGCTGACGTTTTGGCGGCATGGCTATGAGACGACTTCGATCAGCGATTTGACGGCCGCGATGGGCATAACCGCCCCCAGCCTTTACACGGCCTTCGGTGACAAACAGCAGTTGTTCCTCGAATCCATTAGGCTTTACGCCACCGCGCCCGAAGATTTGCAGCACCAGTTCGATCAAGCCCCGAACGCCCAATCCGCCGCGCGCGCTATGCTCTATGCCGCCGTCCACGGCTTTACTGGCGAGTTCACACCGCGCGGCTGTCTTCTGGCCAGCGCAACCGCCAGCGGCTCAAGCGCCTCGCAAGCCGTTCAACACGCCGTCGCAGCGATACGGCAAGATATCATCGCACGGCTGACCGCGCGGATCGCCCAAGACATCACCAGCGGCGCGCTGCCGCCTGCAACCAACGCCGCTGCTTTGGCGGCGATGGTCGTCGCAGTGATCCAAGGCATGTCCGTTCTGGCGCGCGATGGCAGCACACGCGAAAGCCTGCTCGGTATCGCCGATTGCGCACTGACCTGCTGGCCCGTCTGATCGCGCTTAAGCCAAACAGCGCGCCACAGCCCCGCCTTGCTTGCTCCAATCCGCATACCAAGCGGTAAACAGCTTGAACTGCGCCTGGGCATAGCCACGCTGGCTGGCACTCAGGGCATCAGATTCAACGAAATGCAGCGCATATTCCGCCTCGCCCTGCAACTCCAACAGGTATTTGAAATACAAAACCAAATCCGGGCCTTCATCGAACGATGACAACACCGCAAACGCCGCTTCCAACTCTAAAGCCTTCGCCCGCGCCTCAACATCGCCCGCCGCCGCCGCGCGCGACAGGTTGCACAGCGTCAACACCGGGCGCGGCAACACGCAGCCAATCCCGGTGATCGCCCCTGACGCGCCGCAGTTGACAAACCCGTTCACCACCCCGGTATCCACGCCCACCATCAGCGTCACCCCATCACCTGCCGAGGTGATAAATTCCCCCGCATAACGCATATCGGCAGGGCCACCGAATTCCTTGAAACCGACCAGATTGGGATGCTCGGCCCGTAGCGCGGTGAACAGATCAGCGCGGGTGACAAATCCATAATACGGGCTGTTGTAGATCACCGCAGGCAGATCGGGTGCTGCCGCCAAGATCGCCTTGAAATGCGCTTTCTGTGCGCTGGGCGAAGGTCCGCGCGACAGCACGCGGGGAATAACCATCAACCCATGCGCCCCAACTTCCGCCGCGTGTCGTGCCAACGCCACAGCCGACGCGGTGTTGATCGCCCCGGTGCCGACCACAACCTTGATGCCAGCCTGCACCAGCCGCGCCACACCTTCCATCCGCTGCGCGTCCGTCAACAGCGGCCAATCCCCCATCGAGCCGCAATAAACCACCGCCGACATGCCCGCCGCGACCAACTCCCGCGCCTTGCGCACCAAAGCGTCAAAATCCGGCGCGCGGTCCGCCGTGCAAGGCGTCATCAACGCGGGGATCACCCCGGAAAAGATCTCGGACTGCATCTGCTTCATCCCTGTAAAATCGCGGTTGGACGCTGTGACGCCACGCGGCACCCGCCGGAGGAATCACTCCTCCGCATAAATATACATATTGTATTTTATTTGTCCACTAGAATTGAGGCAATCCTAAAACGCAATATCCTGCCGCAAATCACGCGCCATCAACTGCCTGATTTGTCCCACAATCTGATCCGCGTGCGCCTTCGCCAACACATCCGCCCGCGCCACATTCCGCGCCGCAATCGCCGCAATCATATCCTCATGCTCGGTGATCACCGAAGCCGGCGGGCGATCATCAAACGACTGATAATACAGCCGCAAAATCCGCCGCCCCTCATCCAGCAGCCGCAGAAACAGCGCCAGATAATACGGATTCCGTCCCGCTTCGGCGATGGCCGCGTGAAAATCGCGGTTGGTGCCAATCATCGCCAAAGCGTCATGCGCCTCAAACGCGGCCATGTAATCCGCTTGATGCCCTCGGATCACCTCCAGATCGCCCGCCAGCCAATTCTGCGCCGCCAGCCGAGTCGTCACCCGGTACATCAGCGTGATCGCATCAAAAAATGTATGCAGGTTCACGAAATCAATCTGCGCCACCATCGTGGACCTATTCGGCAAAGTGTCGATCAGCCCCTCCATCGCCAGCCGCGCCAAAGCCTCGCGGACGGGCGTGCGCGAGATCGCAAACCGCTCCGCCAGTTGCACCTCGTCAATCGGGCTGCCGGGCGGCAACACCAGATCAAGGATGTCATCGCGCAAAAGGTCATAGACCATCTTAACGCCCGAGCCGCGCTTGCGCTCAGGCGGTAGGGCAGGGGGGGTATCCATGCGATAATCCTTCTGTGGCCAACACAGTTACGCCCACACCCCCCGCCGATCAACCGCCTCAGGCCCCAAAATCAGCGCGGATATCCTCCAACCGCCGCTTCTGAGCACCGCTGGCATCGAAATTATCAGGCGACAGCCACGCCTCATAAGCAGGCTTCAGCGCCACCCAATCCTTGTCGATCATCGCAAACCAGGCAGTATCCCGGTTCAGCCCCTTGATCACGAAATGCTGCCGGAACAGCCCTTCATGCTGAAAGCCAAACCGCAACGCGGCCTTTTTCGACGGCACATTGTCATTGTTGCACTTCCACTCAAACCGCCGATAGCCCAGCGTGTCGAACGCATATTGTGCGAACAGGAACAAAGCCTCGGTCGCCGCCGCCTTGCGCGCGATCAATGGCCCCCAATAGATATTGCCGATCTCCACCGCGCCATTGGCCGCATCAATCCGCATCAAGGTCTGCCGCCCCGCGACCTTGCCCGTCGCTTTGTCGATGATGGCGAAATAAATCGGGTCCGCGCTGACCGAAACCTTTTCCACCCAAGCCCGGAAACTGGCCTGATCCTCTGGCGGATTTTCCGCCAACCAAGTGAACTTCGCATCTGCGTCCACGGGGACGGACGCGTCGTAAAGCTCGTCCGCGTGCCTTGCTTCCAGCTTTTCCAACCGCACAAATCGCCCTTCCAGCGGCACCGCTTCGGGGCGCGGGCGTGGTGTCCAATGCTGCATGTTTTCGGCCATGATAAAGCTCCTTCGGCAGATGATCCGACAGAAGTAAATCAATACCGGATTGATATATAGGGCCAGTAATGTAAATAAATCTTATGCCAGTATAAGAAAGCCCGCCGCATGGCCAGAACCGCCGCCGCGCCGTTTCAGGTGCAGATCACCCTAAGCCGAGGCCCCGAAACCGCCCCATTGGCAGACCAGATCGCGGCTCAGTTGCGCGCCGCCGTGCTCGCGCAAGCCCTGCGCCCGACCGAGCAAGTCCCCTCCACCCGCGCCCTCGCCGCCGCTTTGGGTGTGGCGCGGATGACCGTCGATACCGCCTATGCCCAACTGATCGCCGAGGGTTATCTAAAGTCCAAGCCCGGCTCCGGCACCCGCGTCGTCCCTCAAAACCAGATCACCCTATCCCAGCCCGCCGGTGCAACACCAACAACTCCACTTCGTACCGACCTGCCACCCCGTGCCGCCCTGCTGGCCGAGGTTGCGCGCAATCTGACCGTGCAGGCCGCCATCCCCCTCGCCATCAGCGCACCGAATGAAACCCTCTCCCCCGGCAAAGCCTGGACACGCATCGCCATCGCGCAAGCCCGCACCCCATGGCGCGACGCCGCCTACACCGGCCCGCACGGTCTGCCCGCCCTGCGCGTCCAGATCGCCGAATATGTCCGCAGGATGCGCGGCATCACTTGCACACCCGACCAAATCCTGATCACCGCAGGCACCCAGCAAGGCCTGTCGCTGACCGCCCGCGTGCTGTTCCAACCCGGAGATCAGGTCTGGCTGGAAAACCCCGGCTACATCCCTTTGCGCGCCGTGGTGCAAGACGCGGGCCTGAGCGCAGTGCCAATCCCAGTCGATCAAGATGGCCTCAAAGTCGCCGCAGGCCTGCTCTTAGCCCCCGATGCTGCCGGAGCCTATGTCACCCCCTCGCACCAATACCCCCTAGGCGCGGTGCTGACGATGGAGCGGCGCTTGGCCCTGCTGACTTGGGCGCAGGCCCGCAAGGCGTGGATCATCGAGGACGACTACGACAGCGAGTTGCGCTACGACGGCCGCCCGATCCCGGCGCTGGCGGGTTTGGATGCCGCCGAAGGTGCGGTGATCTACCTTGGCACTTTCAGCAAAATGCTGTTCCCCGGCCTGCGTCTAGGCTACCTGATCGCCCCCGCCCGCCTGACCGATGCCTTTGCGGGCGCGCGCGTGCTGGCCGACCGCCACGCCCAAAGCGCCGATCAGCGCGTACTGGCCGACTACCTCGCGGGCGGCCATTACGATGCCCATATCCGCCGCATCCGCCTGCTGTTCGCCGCCCGCCGCGCGGTCCTGCTGGCGGAATGTGCAGCCCAACTGGCCGAGTTCGGCAGCGTTGCCCCCGGTGATCAGGGCATGCATGTGCTGTTCCGCTTCCATGCGCCGTTGGACGATGTCCACCTTTCCGCCACCCTGCGCAGCCTTGGCGTCGAGTCTCGCGCGCTTTCGCCGTTCTACGCCCATACCCCCAGCCATGGCCTGCTGCTCGGCTTTGGCAGCTTTGACGCTATCCAAATTAAAACCGCCATCGCCACAATCCGCCAAACCCTCACCCGCTAGCCCAATGGCAAACATCAGCCGCCCGCCACGCTGCCCCATTGGCCTTTCCCGCCCGCCGCTCTAGGGTCCGCTCATCACCACGGAGCCGCGATGAAACCGCTGATTTTGGCCGCAACGCTGCTGTGCTGGTCGCAAACCGCCCAAGCCCATCCGCATGTGTTCATCGACACCGGGTTGGAAGTGATCTTCGACGCCCAACACCGCGCCACGGGCATCCGCATCACCTGGAGCTATGACGATCTGACCTCCTTACAGATCATCACCGACAAGGGCTTCGATCCCGATTTCGACGGCAATCTGACGGCCGAGGAAACCACCCAGCTGAACGGTTTCGATATGCACTGGGACGCAGGCTATCCCGGCGACACCTATGCGTCGATGGCAGGCCAACCCTTGCCACTCTCGGCCCCCTCGGATTGGACCGTCGGCTATAAAGACGCCAAAATCCTGTCCACCCACTACCGCAGCTTCGCCACCCCCATCGAGATCACCCAACCCCTGCTGATCCAAGTTTACGACCCCACCCTCTACGTCGCCTACTACCTGAAACTCGGCACCACCCTGACCAATGCCGCAGACTGTACCGCCCGCATCCTGCTGCCCGACCTAGACGCCGCCCGCGCCGAACTCGATGCCGCCATCGCCGCGCTGCCCCAAGATGCCGAATCCGCCTACCCCGAACTCGGTGCCGATTTTGCCGAAGCGATGGAGGTTACATGCCCCCCATACTAAAACGCACCCTGCTAACCCTCGGCGCCATCTTCGCGCTGATCCTGCTCGTCCTCTGGCTCTCCGGTGGCCTCTTGGCGCTGGAACGCTGGGTGATCGACGCCCAACGCGCCATCCAAAATGAACTCGCCGCTGGAGTGCGCGCGATCAAACAGGGCCAACCCGGCGCGCTTGCCGCCCTGCTGGCGGTCTGCTTCAGCTACGGCGTGTTGCACGCCGCCGGGCCGGGCCATGGCAAAGTGCTGATTGGTGGCTATGGCATGGGCCGCCGCGTGGCATTCTGGTCGCTGGCGAGCATTTCCCTTTTCGCAAGTCTGGCGCAAAGCTTGGTCGCGGTGGCCTTGGTCTATGCCGGGGTGGCCTTGCTGGGCTGGACCCGCGACGCCGCCCAAAACGTTGCCCAAGACGTGATGGCCCCGATCGGCACTCTGGCGATTGCGGCGGTGGGTCTGTGGCTGGCAGCGCGCGGGTTGCGCAAAGTTTGGGTGCAATCGACCACGCCTGCGCCACAGGCAGCGAACCACGATCACAGCTATGACCATCACGACCACGATCACCACCACGACGAAAACTGCGGCTGTGGCCACTCCCACGGCCCCAGCCTTGCCGAAATCGAGCGCGCCACCAGCTGGAAAGACCGCGCCGCCCTGATCGTCGGCGTCGCCCTGCGGCCCTGCTCAGGGGCGCTGTTCCTGCTGATCCTGACATGGCAACTCGATATCGCACTGGCGGGCATCGCAGGCGCTTTCGCTATGGGCCTTGGCACCGCAATGATCACCGTATCGGTCGCAGCCATGGCGGTCTGGGCGCGCGAGGGCGCTTTGGCGAACCTGCCGTTTGACCGCGTGGCGCAAATTCTGCCTTGGGTCGAGGTGTTGGCAGGCTGCCTGATCACCGTGATCGCGCTGACCCTGCTGACGCAAACCCTCTGAAATCGACCCCGCACACCCGACTCGCGGCGGCGCTCAAACTCATCCAATCTCCCCGCAAAGCCGCCTCTTGTGCAGGTGCAGCACGATTTGCACCTATATCTGGCAGTTTCTTGCGCATCCCACCAGCTTGTGATGCCTGCGACCACATCAGGAATTGACCTTTTGCGCGACCTCGCCCATCTGAACCGTCAACGGGTCTAGGCATCGCGTCGGATATCCTTTGCATTTGCGGCATGGCAGGATTGCTTCTGTTGCATAGCATGACATCTGGCGCGAGTTCCGATAACCTGCGAATTACGTTAAGTTTTCCCCGAATCGGGGAGCAGGAGAGAATATGCCGGGTCTGCCGGGTTTGTCCGCGAATGTTCACCGCCGCTCTGTCCTGGCTTTGCTGGGGACGGCGGCATTGCTGCAATGCAGCACAAGCCTGTCGAATGCCGCTTGGGCCGACACCGCAGCTCCCGCACCTGCGGCTCCGGCAGCGGTGCCAGAAACCGTCAATGCAGAGCCATTCAGCTTTGACATCCTGACCGCAGCAATGCAGCAACGGGCGACCACACCGCACCAAGCTCCTGAAAAGGTTGAAGGTTTCTTCACCAGCTTTAACTATGATGATTACCAAGCCGTGCAGTTCAACCCGGATCGCGGGCGCTGGGCTGGGCCGAAAGCGGGCTTCAACGTGCAGGCCTTCCACTTGGGCTGGCTGTTCGCCGAACCCGTGCTGATGTTTGAGACCAAAGACGGCATGGCCCGTCCGATGGCGTTCTCGACCGACGATTTCCGCTATTACGACCGCGTCGCTGCCCGCGTGCCAAAGCACGAACCCCTGCCGGGTGTCGCTGGTTTCCGCCTCAACGCGCCGCTCAATCGCGCCGATCTGTTCGACGAAGTCGTGGCCTTCCTCGGGGCCAGCTATTTCCGCGCTTTGGGCCGTGACAACGCATACGGTCTGTCGGCGCGCGGCCTTGCGATCAACACCGGTCTTGGCAAGCCGGAAGAATTTCCGCGCTTCTCTAAATTCTGGCTGGAAACCCCGGCCCCCTTCGCCCGCGAAGTCGCCGTCTATGCAGCCCTCGAAAGCGAAAGCTGCACCGGGGCCTACCGCTTTGTGATCCGTCCGGGCGCTGAAACTGAAATCGACGTGACCGCCCGGCTGTTCTTCCGCAACGCGGTCGATCAGATCGGCATCGCGCCCCTGACCTCGATGTTCCTGTTCTCGGAAAAGAACCGCGCCGCGTTCGACGATTACCGCCCCAACGTCCATGACAGCGATGGCCTCGCGATCTATCGTGGCGATGGCGATCATATCTGGCGGCCCTTGAACAACCCGGCCCGTCTGGCGGAATCGTATTTCGCGGAAACCAGCCCGCGCGCCTTCGGTCTGATGCAGCGTGATCGCAACTTTGAAAGCTACCAAGACGCCGGCGCGCATTACGAACGCCGCCCTTCGCTGCTGGTCGAGCCTTTGGGCGATTGGGGCAAAGGCGCTGTGCGCTTGGTCGAAATCCCCAGCACGCTTGAGGTCAACGACAACATCGTCACCTTCTGGGTGCCAGAGGCCAA
Organism: Pseudomonadota bacterium; assembly: GCA_040387915.1. Lineage (GTDB taxonomy): Bacteria > Pseudomonadota > Alphaproteobacteria > Rhodobacterales > Rhodobacteraceae > Cypionkella. The sequence continues at coordinate 146,918 of JAZKCV010000016.1, read as the reverse complement.
ACCTGTCCCCGGCACCATGATGGAATTCAGCTACCGCCTGCGCTGGGGTGCTTTGGCCGCCGATGTCACGTCGGACATCGCTTTCGTCAAAGAAACCCGCGCCGGAATTGGTGGTGTCTCTGGCGTCGATAACACCGACGGCACCCGTAAATTCGTGGTGGATTTCGAAGGCGGCCTGCTCGCCTCGCTGCCGCCAGAGGCTGAAGTTAAGGCGATGGTGACTATTTCTGGCGGAGAAATTGTGCATCAAGCCCTGTCAGAGATCCCCGGCACCGATTTCTGGCGTCTGGTGTTGGATATATCCGCCGAACCGGGCAGCACCGTGGAACTAGGCGCCCATATCACGGGTTATGGTCGCAAGTTGTCCGAGAACTGGCTTTATCAATGGGTGATTGCATGAGCATGACCATTCAAACGACCGCCAAACCTGTCGCGTCCACCGCACAGTTCGCCCCGCCCCGCGCGGCGCTTGCCATGCCGAAACAAGTGCTGACCGCTTCACGCGGCAGCTTTCTGCGCAGCCTGCGCAACTCCGTTTTGGCCCTCGTAGCGCCGGGCCTGCGCCGCCTCGGCTAAGCCATGGCCACCCCCCCCCCCCCGTGACAACACCATCAGCGCCCGCGCGCTGGCCATCGCCGCCAGCGTGCTGGCTGCGGCTGCAGCGGGTATGGTGTTTCAGATTTACGGTGCCGCGGATGGCGTGGGTATCTTGGACGTGCTGCGCAGCACGCTGATCTTCTTCTCAACCTGGTGGCTGGCCTGGGGTGCAGCCACCGCACTCCTTGGCCTGACCGCGCGCCAACGCCCCGCCGTCGCCCGCATCAGCGGGCCGATCAAAGGCCGCACCGTCGTCATAGTCCCGGTCTACAACGAAGACCCCCGCATCACCTTCGCCCGCATCGCCGCGATGGATGCCTCGGTCCGCGCCACCCAAACCACCGCCCAAGTCGATTTCGCCGTGCTGTCCGACACCCGCGACGACAAAATCGCCCTACAAGAACAGCACTGGTTCGCCCGCCTGCTCGCCCGCCAAAATGGCGAAGGCCGGATGTTCTACCGCAGGCGCGAAAAGAACACCGGGCGCAAAGCCGGCAATATCGAGGACTTCATCACCTCGTCAGGTGCCGCATGGGATTACGCCGTGATCCTCGATGCCGATAGCCTGATGGAAGGCGACACCATCATCGAGATGATCCGCCGGATAGAGGCCGCCCCCAAACTCGCCCTGCTGCAAACCCTGCCGCGCGTCATCGGCGGCACCACCCGCTTTGGCCGTGCCATGCAATTCGCCGCAGGCTTCCACTCGCCGATCTTCGCGCGTGGCTTGGCCGCCACCCAAGGCCGCACCGGCCCGTTCTGGGGCCACAACGCCATCGTCCGCATCCGGGCTTGGGCCGAAAGCTGCGGCCTGCCCGAACTGCCCGGCCGCGCGCCCTTTGGTGGCCATATCATGAGCCATGACTACGTCGAAGCCGCCCTTCTCGCCCGCGCAGGCTGGCTGGTGCGGCTGGATGACGACCTCGAAGGCTCGTACGAAGAAGGCCCCGAAAACATCATCGACCACGCCAAACGCGACCGCCGCTGGTGCCAAGGCAACCTGCAACACAGCAAACTGGTCGCTGCCCCCGGCCTGAAACTGTGGAGCCGCTTTGTCTTCGTCCAAGGCATCTTCGCCTATATCGCCCCCTTGATCTGGCTCGCCTTCATCGCGGCGTCCATCGCCGCCGTCTACTGGGTCGAAATCCCCGACTACTTCCCGCAGGCCAACTGGCCCTTTCCAACCTTCCCCAACGACCAAACCCCGAAAGCCATCGGTCTTGCCGTCGGCGTGTTCGGCCTGTTGGTGATGCCGAAACTGCTGGTCGCCCTCGACGCCATCTTCACTGGACGCGTGCGCGGTTTTGGCGGCATCGGCGGTTCCTTGCGCGCTGTTCTCACCGAACTGGCGCTTTCGTCGCTGATTGCGCCGATTCTGATGGCTTTCCAAAGCCGTTCGGTTTTACAGGTGCTTCTGGGACGAGACGGTGGCTGGCCACCGAACAACCGGGGGGACGGTGGATTGGATATTTCTGAGGCTTGGGCCGCTGGCCGCTGGATTTCTTGGCTGGGTCTAACCTGCATCATTGCCACGCATTTCATGGCTCCGGTGCTGACGCTTTGGCTGCTGCCCGTGGCGCTGCCGATGCTGATTGCCCCCGCGTTGATCTGGTGGACCTCACGCACCGCTGGCCCGCACGCTTTTCCGGTGCCCGAAGACACCACGATCCCGCCGATCCTGACCCGCCACAACGCGGTGCTGGCTGCTTGGGCAATCACCGCCCCCGCAGCCCCTGCCGCGCTGATGGCGGAGGCGAAACTTGGCTGAACCCGCGCGCGTCCGGGATTACCGGATAGATCTGCTACGCGGCATCGCGTTGGTGATGATCTACATCAACCACATCCCCGGCACGATTTACGAGCATTTCACCTCGCGCAATTTCGGCTTTTCCGATGGCGCTGAAGGCTTCGTGCTGATGTCCGGCATGGCCACCGGGCTGGCTTACGGTGCTGTCTTCCTGCGCGGCGCGACTTGGCCCGAAGCATTGCGACCATGGAAGCGTGCCTTCACCCTGTGGTGGGTGCATGTGCTGGTGGTGGCCTGCATCTTGGCGCTGTTCGCGTGGACCCAACACGATTCCGAAGTCGCCAAAATGGCGATCAAGCGCAACATCGCCCCCGCGCTGGAGAATCTTGACGGCTTTGCCCTGCCGCTCTCGACCCTTGGCCACCAATTCGCCTATGCCGACATTCTGCCGCTCTATGTCGTGCTGATGCTCTGGGCTCCGGCCCTGTTGGCACTGGCCGTCCGCTGGCCACGGGCGCTGATGGCAAGCTCTTTACTGGTGTGGTTTCTGGCGGGTCTGGCGCGCTTCACCATGCCGACTTGGCCGCTCTCAAACGGCTGGTTCTTCAATCCGTTCTCATGGCAAGTGCTGTTTGTCGCAGGCATGCTGACCGGCATCGCCATCCGCCAAAACCGCCGCTGGTTGCCGATACGCAAATTGCCGCTGTACTTGGCTTGGGCCTTCCTGATCCTTGCAGCCCTCTGGGTGCAAATCGGCTGGGTGGCAAACTGGGGCGGCCATACCCTGTGGCTGCTGCACGAATACGCTTACTTCCCCGCCGTGTTCACCTCGTTCGAGAAAAGCTTCATCTTCCTGCCGCGTCTGCTGCACATTCTGGCCCTCGCCTACGCCCTCAGCGCCTTGCCCGCGCTGAAAACTTTGGCCAACAGCCCAAAAGTCTCGGGCCTGATCCTGCTCGGCCAACACTCGCTGCCGGTTTTCGCCACCAGCACCGTGCTGGCCTATATCGCCCAAGTCACCAAAGCGATGAACCCGCCGTCATTCCTGCTCGACACCGTGCTGATTGGCGGCGGCCTAGCGATCCTCTACGGCGTGGCATGGCTGCGCGACCACCAGAAGCGCCAGAAACAAACCCGGATCGCAGACGCGCTCTAAAGGATTTGCTCTTTTCAAAATACTCCCGCCGGAGGCACCTTTGGCCAACCAAAAGAGCCTCCGGCGGGGATATTTAAGCACAGAGGATGACACAAACGGCCCGCATCCCGTTCTTGCGCCCCCGCAATAGCCGAGCCAAACCCATCGCGCTTATGAGCGCAGTTGTTAACAAACCCTGAATCGCCAAACCTAACCCGTTGAAATCATACGCCCCAAAAAAGCGCCACGCGTGGACACGCCGACCCTATCGCGCCACACTTGAAATAATCCCCCCAAGCGACATACTCCTGATTGTACACCCTCCCCGAACGGAGTGTCCCCCCATGATCCCGCGCGGCACCGAAAACCACCTGACCACGATTGAAACCGCCCTCGCCCGCGGTGAGGCGGCGCGTTCCCCCGTGGTCGCCTCATGGAGCCGCTCCGCCCGCCTGCACGGCCTAGACCCAACCAAGCCCGCCACATCCGACCGTATGACCGCCCAAGAACTCAGCCTGGCCCGCGAGCGCACCGCCCCCCTAATCCGCGCCGCCTCTCCCAACCTAGACCGCCTGTTCCAAGCGGTGGGGGCGGTGGGTTGCTGCGTCCTCCTCGCCGACCTAGATGGCGTCCCCTTGGAACGTCGCGGCGCCGCCGTCGATGACACCGTCTTCTCCGACTGGGGCCTCTGGCCCGGCACCCGCTGGTCCGAAGCCCAGCAAGGCACCAATGGCATCGGCACCTGTCTGGTCGAAGAACGCGTCGTCACCATCCACCGCGACCAACATTTCTTCGCCCGCAACACGATCCTGTCCTGCATGAGCGCGCCAATCTACGGCCCGCAAGGCAAGCTGGCAGGTGTGCTGGATGTCTCCTCCGCCCGCAACGACCTGACCGAAGGTTTCATGATACTGATCAGCCAATCCGTGACCGAAACCGCGCAAAAGATCGAAGCCCAAGCCTTCCGCGACGCCTTCCCCACCGCCCGCATGGTGCTGGTGCCGGGCGAACGCGGCCTGCTTGCCGTCGATGCCGACGACCTCGTGATCGGTGCCACCCGCGCCGCCCGCCACCAACTGGGCCTGACCGGCGATCTTACCCGCCAACCCCGCCCCGCCGCCGATGTGCTTGGCCATTTCGAGCATGAAACGCTGGAAGACGGCGAGCGCGCTGTGCTGATGCGCGCCCTTGCCCGCGCCGGTGGCAACGTCTCCGCCGCCGCCCGCGACCTTGGCATCAGCCGCGCCACCTTCCACCGCAAGCTTGGCCCCCGCCTTAGCTGAATTCCCCCTGACCTGTCGCATCCCTGCGACAACTTCCCGTCCTATCGCCTTCCCCCCAGCTGACAACCCCGGCCCTCAAGGTGCAGCCTGTCCCCAGTGCCGCGAGGAGGCGGCCCATGTCTGGGAGGACACAATCATGAATATGGTGGAGCATTTCCGCACCTCTAAATCGCCGTTCAAGGCGACCTACGGCAACTTTATCGGCGGCAAATGGGTGCCTGCACGGTCAGGGAAAACCTTCGACAACACCTCGCCGATCACCGGCGAAGTGATCTGCAAAATCGCCCGTTCCGAGGCGGCGGATATCGAATCCGCCCTCGACGCCGCCCATGCCGCCAAAACCGCTTGGGGCAATTCCTCGGTCGCCACCCGCGCCGTGATCCTGAACAAAATCGCCGACGTGATGGAGCAAAACCTGCCCCTGCTCGCCCTTGCTGAAACATGGGACAACGGCAAACCGATCCGCGAAACCACCCACGCCGACCTGCCCTTGGCCATCGACCACTTCCGCTATTTCGCGGGTGCCATCCGCGCCCAAGAAGGCAGCCTTTCCGAAATCGACCACGACACCGTCGCCTACCACTTCCACGAACCCCTAGGCGTCGTCGGCCAGATCATCCCGTGGAACTTCCCCTTGCTGATGGCCGTCTGGAAACTCGCCCCGGCGCTGGCCGCAGGCAACTGCGTGGTGCTGAAACCCGCCGAGCAAACCCCGGCATCCATCCTGATCTTCGCCGAACTGGTCGCAGACCTGCTACCCCCCGGCGTGTTGAACATCGTCAACGGCTTTGGTCTTGAGGCTGGCAAACCGCTGGCATCTTCCAACCGCATCGCCAAAATCGCCTTCACCGGCGAAACCACCACTGGCCGCCTGATCATGCAATACGCCAGCCAAAATCTGATCCCGGTGACGCTGGAACTCGGCGGTAAATCCCCGAACATCTTCTTCAAAGATGTCTGCGCTGAGGATGACGATTACTTTGACAAAGCCATCGAAGGCTTCGTGATGTTCGCGCTGAACCAGGGTGAGGTTTGCACCTGCCCATCCCGCGCGCTGATCCACGAGTCGATCTACGATCAATTCATGGAAAAAGCCCTGAAACGCGTCGCCGCCATCACCGCAGGCGACCCGCTTGACCCCACCACGATGATCGGCGCTCAGGCATCCTCCGAACAGCTGGAAAAAATCCTGTCCTACATGGACATCGGCAAACAGGAAGGCGCGCAGGTGTTGGCAGGCGGCGGTCAGCGCCATATGGAAGGCGGCCTTGCGGGCGGTTTCTACATGCAGCCCACCGTGTTCAAGGGCAACAACAAGATGCGGGTGTTCCAAGAAGAAATCTTTGGCCCGGTTGTCTCTGTCACCACCTTCAAGGATGACGACGAGGCGCTTTCGATTGCCAACGACACCCTCTACGGTCTGGGCGCGGGCGTGTGGAGCCGTTCGGCCAACACCTCTTATCGCTTTGGCCGCGCCATCCAAGCCGGCCGGGTCTGGACCAACTGCTATCACGCCTATCCCGCCCATGCGGCGTTTGGCGGCTATAAACAGTCGGGCATCGGGCGTGAGAACCACAAGATGATGCTGGATCATTACCAGCAGACCAAGAACATGCTGGTCAGCTACTCTCCCAAGAAGCTAGGCTTCTTCTGATACGATGCGGGCGCGGGGTTTCCTCGCGCCCGCTTTCCAACGGGAGGCTGTGATGGCTGAGATTCTGGATAAAGTCACCGCGACTCCAGCAGCGTTGAAGCTGCTGGCCGAGATTGTCGCCGACCATGGCCCGGTGATGTTTCATCAATCGGGCGGCTGCTGTGACGGCTCCTCGCCGATGTGTTACCCGGTGGGGGATTTTCTGCTGGGCGATATGGATGTGAAACTGGGCGAGATCGGCGGCATGCCGTTCTATATCTCGGGCAGTCAATATGAGGTCTGGAAACACACCAATCTGATCATTGATGCCATCAAGGGTCGGGGCGGTATGTTCAGCCTGGACAATGGCCGCGAACAGCGGTTTCTCACCCGATCCGAGATTTGCGCGATCTGAACTCTGATCGCCTCAGACAAGTAAAACTTACCTATCCCACACACTTCTTCATTTCCCTTTCCCCAACGCCAGCGCAGGATGCCCGCAAGCGATCAAGGGGCAGGTGATGCAGAACGGCGGGCAATTACTGGTTTCATCTCTGGTCGCCTTGGGCGCATCCAAGGCCTTCGGCGTCCCCGGCGAAAGCTATCTCGCCGTGCTGGATGCCCTGCACGACACCCAAGGCCAGCTTGATTTCATCCTGTGCCGCAACGAAGGCGGCGCTGCCTTCATGGCCTCGGCCTACGGCAAGCTGACCGGAACGCCCGGCATCTGCATGGTCACGCGCGGGCCGGGGGCGACCAATGCCTCGATCGGCGTGCATACCGCGACGCAGGACTCATCGCCAATGATCCTGTTCGTCGGCCAAGTCGGCACCGACATGAAAGGCCGCGAGGCGTTTCAGGAACTCGACTACCGCGCCGTGTTCGGCACCATGGCCAAATGGGCGGTCGAGATTGACCAAGTGGAGCGCATCCCCGAAATCCTCGCCCGCGCTTGGGTCACAGCCACCACAGGCCGCCCCGGCCCAGTGGTGATCGCGCTGCCCGAGGACATGCTGACCAGCCTGACCGACGCCCCGTCGCTGACCGGGCCTGCCAAAATCACCGAAGCAGCACCAGCCCCCGAAACCATCGCCGAAACCCTCGCCCTGCTGACCCAAGCGCAGCGCCCCCTGATCCTGATGGGCGGCACGAATTGGACCGATGCAGGCCGCACCGCCCTGCAGGATTTCGCCGAATCCTCCGACATTCCTGTTCTGGCCGCCTTCCGCTTCCAAGACCAATTCGACAACTTCTCCCCCACCTTCACCGGCGAAGCAGGCGTCGGAATGCTGCCCCACGCCAAAGCCCTGATCCGCGACGCCGATGTGATCCTTGCGATCAACGTCCGCTTTGGCGAGATGACAACAGATGGCTACACCCTGCTTTCCGTCCCAAATGCTGCGCAGCATTTGATCCATGTGCATGCCTCTGATCGCGAGATTGGCAAGATTTATCAACCCGTTCTGGGTGTCCACTCCGGCCCCAACGCCTTCGCCCGCGCCCTGACCCCCGTGCAAGGCGCGTGGAAAGATTGGCGCAGCAACGCGCGCGCAGCATACGAGGCCAGCTTCAATGCCCCCGCTCAGCCCTCCCCAGTAGATATGGTCGCCGTCACCGCCCACCTGCGCGACATTCTGCCCGATGATGTGATCCTGACCAATGGCGCAGGCAACTTCACTGTCTGGCCGAATAAGTTTTTCAAATTTGGCAAAAAAGCCCGCCTTCTGGCCCCACAATCGGGCGCGATGGGCTACGGCGTCCCCGCCGCGATTGCCGCCAAAGTCGCTTACCCCGCCCGCCGCGTGGTCTGTTTCGCCGGAGACGGCGATTTCCAGATGAACTGCCAGGAACTCGCCACCGCCGCCCAAGCTGGCGCGCAGCCGATCATCCTGATCGTCAACAACGGCATCTACGGCACCATCCGCGCCCACCAAGAACGCCACTACCCCGCCCGCGTTTCCGGCACCACGATGATAAATCCCGACTTCGCGGCCCTCGCCCGCGCCTATGGTTTCCACGGCGAACGGGTCGAGCGCACCGAAGATTTCGCCGCCGCCTTCGCCCGTGCCTTGGCCTCAGAAACAGGCGCAGTGCTAGACCTCAACATATCCCCTGAAGCCATCACCCCCCGCCAAACCCTGTCCCAAATGCGCGCGAGCGCTCAGGCGGCCAAAGCATGACCGCGCCCATCCGTCTAGGCGCCGACATCGGCGGCACCTTCACCGATATCGCGCTGGAATGCCGGGGTCGGATGTTCTCGACCAAGGTGCTGACCAACTACGCAGCCCCCGAACAGGCGATCCTCGACGGCATTGACGTGGTGCTGGCTGAGGCGCAAATCACCCTCGCCGATCTTGATATCGTCATCCATGGCACCACTTTGGCGACCAATGCCTTGATCGAACGCCGCGGCGCAAAGACCGCCTTTGTCACCACCGAAGGCTTCCGCGATACCATTGAAATGCGGACAGAAAACCGCTTCGCGCAGTATGATCTCAACATGGTTCTGCCCAAACCGCTGATCCCACGCGAGCATCGTTTCGCGGTCAAAGGCCGCATCGGCGCGCAGGGACAGGAACTCGCCCCGCTGGACGAAGCTGCCCTGGAAATCCTCGCCGACAACATTGCCGTCGAAGGGTTCGGCGCGGTCGCCATCGGCTTCATCCACTCCTACATGAACCCCGCCCACGAACAGCGCGCCCGCGAGATTATCGCCGCCAAAACCACCGCCCCGATCAGCATTTCCGCCGAAGTCTCACCGCAAATGCGCGAGTTTGAACGCTTCAACACCGTCTGCGCCAATGCCTATGTCCGCCCCCAAATGGCCGACTACCTGACCCGCCTGCAAGCCCGCCTGAAAGCCTTGGGTGCCACCTGCCCGGTGTTCATGATCCACTCTGGCGGCGGTTTGATCAGTGTGGAAACCGCCTCAGAATTCCCGGTGCGCTTGGTCGAAAGCGGCCCCGCCGGCGGTGCAATTTTCGCAGCCGATGTGGCGCAAAAGTTCGGCCTACAAAAGGTCGTCAGCTATGACATGGGCGGCACCACCGCCAAGATTTGCCTGATCGAAGACTACGCCCCGAAAACCGCCCGCACCTTCGAGGTCGCCCGCACCTATCGCTTCGCCAAAGGGTCCGGGATGCCAATTTCGATTCCGGTGATCGAGATGATCGAAATCGGCGCAGGCGGCGGATCGCTCGCATGGGTCGATGCGATGGGCCGTATTCAAACCGGCCCTGAATCGGCAGGGTCGGAACCCGGCCCCGCCTGCTATCAGCGTGGTGGCCTTCATCCCGCGATCACCGACGCCGATCTGGTTCTGGGCAAACTGGATGCCGATAATTTCGCAGGCGGCGCGATCAAGCTGTCCGCCGATGCTGCAAGCGCAGCAATTCTGCGCGACGTGGGCCAGAAACTGAACCTCGACGCCACCTCCGCCGCCTTCGGCATCTGCGAGGTGGTCGATGAAAATATGGCCAACGCCGCCCGTGTTCATGCAGTGGAAAACGGCAAGAACATCTCTGACAACGTGATGATCGCTTTCGGCGGCGCGGCCCCGCTGCACGCCGCCCGTCTCTGCGAAAAGCTAAGCATTGATCAATGCCTAATCCCGGTCGGCGCGGGCGTCGGCTCCGCCATCGGTTTCCTGAAAGCGCCCTTTGGATACGAGGCGTTAGCCTCCAACATCCTCCCTCTGTCAGCCTTCAATGCCACCACCGTCAACACCCTGATCGCAGGCCTGAAAGCCACCGCCACAGGCTTTGTGCGCGCGGGCACCAGCGCCCCAATCCACAGCGAAATCACCGCCTTCATGCGCTATGTCGGGCAGGGGTGGGAGATTCCCGTCACCCTGCCAGACCGCGCTTTCACCGATGCCGACGCCGAAATGCTGCGCAGCAATTTCTGCGAAAACTACGCCCGCTTCTTTGGCCGCGCCATCGCGGGCCTCGACGGATTGGAAATTGAAATCGTCACCTGGTCGGTCAAAGCGCAAGACCAGCGCGCCAAACCCGACCAAATCGCGCTCTCCTCCGGCGGGACGCAGGCTTTACACAAGCTCTCACGCCCGGTCTTCGACCCGTCCCGAGGCGAGTTCATGCCCACCGCCATCATCGACCGCAGCGACCTTACCCCCGGCGCGCGCATCCCCGGCCCTGCGGTGATCGTCGAGCGTGAAACCTCCACCGTTGTCACCGCCCCCTTCGATGCCATAATGCAATCCGACGGCAGCCTGCTTCTGATCCGAAAGGCCGCGCAATGACCGACCAGACCCGCGACATCCGTATGCAGGTGATGTGGAACCGCCTGATCTCAGTGGTGGAAGAACAAGCCCTAACCCTGCTGCGTACCGCCTTTTCCACTTCTGTCCGCGAGGCGGGCGATCTGTCGGCAGGCGTGTTCGATCCCCAAGGCCGGATGCTCGCCCAAGCCGTCACCGGCACCCCCGGCCACGTCAACACCATGGCCGAGGCGGTCTTGCATTTCATCGCCGAAATTGGCCGCGAGAACATGCACCCCGCAGATACCTATGTCACCAACGACCCGTGGAAAGGCACCGGCCACCTGCACGACATCACCATGGTTTCGCCGTCCTTTCTTGGCGACGATCTGGTCGGTTTCTTCGCCTGCACCGCCCATGTCGTTGATGTCGGGGGCAGGGGTTTCGGCGCCGATGCCAAGTCGGTCTATGAAGAAGGCATCCAGATCCCGATTATGAAATTCGCCGACAAGGGCGCGGTCAATGCCGACCTGATCCGCCTGATCCGCGCCAACGTGCGCGAACCGCATCAGGTGGTCGGCGATTTCTACTCGCTGGCGGCTTGCAATGATGTCGGCCACCGCCGCCTGATTGCGATGATGCAGGAAATCGGCCTGACCAGCCTTGATGCCTTGGGCGATTTCATTTTCAGCCGCACCCACTCCGCCACGCTGGACCGTATCCGCGCCCTGCCGCAAGGCACTTGGGCCAACGAACTTCTCACCGACGGCTACGACGCGCCCGTCAAACTGGCCGCGCAAGTCGAGATCAAAGGCGATCACGTCAACGTCGATTTTGCAGGTTCCGACCCCGCCAGCCGCTACGGCATCAACGTGCCGATCATCTACACCAAAGCCTATGCCTGCTACGCTTTGAAATGCGTGATTGCCCCGGATATTCCGAACAACTGGGCCTCGCTCGCGCTGTTCACCATCTCATCGCCGGAAAATATCCTGAATGCCCCGCGCCCCGCCCCTGTCGCCGTGCGCCATGTCATCGGCCATATGGTCCCCGATCTGGTCTTGGGCGCTTTGGCCAAAGCCCTGCCGGGACAGGTGCTGGCCGAAGGTGCTGCCGCCCTATGGAACATCCATATGTCGGTCCGCCCGGTGGCAGGAGCCTCAGGCAAGCGCGCCGAAATCCTGATGTTCAACTCCGGCGGCATGGGCGCGCGTCCCACATTAGACGGCCTCTCCGCCACCGCCTTCCCCTCCGGCGTGATGACAATGCCGATAGAGGCGACCGAGCACACCGGCCCCATCGTGGTATGGCGCAAGGAACTCCGCCCAGATTCTGGCGGGGATGGCCAATATCGCGGCGGCTTGGGTCAGATCATCGAGATCGAACCCGCCCCCGGCCATGAATTCGACTTCTCGGCGATGTTTGATCGCGTCAATCACCCGGCAGCGGGCCGCGATGGCGGTGGGGCAGGGGCGGCGGGCAGCGTAGCACTGGACGATGGCACGCAGCTGAAGCCTAAGGGCTGGCAGCATGTCCCACAGGGCCGAAGGTTGATCCTTCACCTCCCCGGCGGCGGCGGCTACGGTGCGCCTGAATTGCGGGATGCAGATGCACGCGCGGATGATGCCAGCAAGGGCTATGTGACAGGGAATAAACCATGACTTACGTTGCAGATCGCCTAGGCGCGGTGAAACCCTCGGCCTCGATGGCGGTGTCGATGGCCGCGAAAGCCCTGCGCGCCACGGGCGTCGATGTGATCGACCTTGGCCTGGGCGAGCCCGATTTCCCCACCCCCGCCCATGTCGTGGAAGCTGCCTTCAAAGCCGCCGCCGCAGGTGAAACCCTCTACACCGCCTCCGCAGGCACCCCCGCCCTGCGCGCAGCGATTGCGGAAAAATTCCGCTGCGAGAACGCCCTCAACTACACCCCAGATGAAATCACCGTAGCCAACGGCGCGAAACAAATCATCTTCAACGCCCTGCTCGCCACCCTCAACCCCGGTGACGAGGCGATCCTGCCAACCCCCTATTTCGTGTCCTACCCCGAGATGGTCAAACTACTCGGCGGCACCCCCATCACCCCCGCTTGCCCCGCCACCGCAGGCTTCCGCCTGACCCCCGACGTACTGGAAGCCGCCATCAGCCCCCGCACCAAATGGCTGTTCCTGAACATGCCCGGCAACCCCTCTGGTGCTGTCTACTCCACAGCCGAACTGCAAGCCCTAGGCGCAGTCCTCGCCCGCCACCCGCACATCCTGATCCTGTCCGACGAAATCTACGAACACATCCTGTTCGATAACCGCAAATTCGTAAGCTTCGGCGCAGCCTGCCCAGACCTGCGAGATCGCACCCTGATCGTCAACGGCGTCGCCAAAGCCTACGCCATGACAGGCTGGCGCGTCGGCTACGCCGCTGGCCCCGCACCTATCATCAAAGCCATGAACACCGTGCAAAGCCAATCCGTCACCTCGGTAGCCGCCCCGATGCAAGCCGCAGCCCTCGCCGCCCTGACCGGCCCGCAAGACTGTATCGCCCAGTTCCGCACCGCCTTTGAACGCCGCCGCGATCTGGTCGTCGCAGGCGTAGCCGAAATCCCCGGCCTCACCCTCGCCCCGCCCGAAGGCGCATTCTACGCCTATATCGGCTGCGCCGCACTGATCGGCAAACGCACCCCCAACGGCGAAACCCTGACCGACGACACCGCCGTCACCCAATACCTGCTGACCAGTGGCGTCGCCGCCGTCCCCGGCACAGCTTACGGGTTATCTCCGTTCTTCCGCATCTCCACCGCCACCTCTGACGCGGTGCTGACCGAAGCCATCACCCGCATCAAAGCCGCCGTCACCGCACTGGAGCCGAAATGACCCCGCGCTTTGACACCATCCTGATCACCGGCGCGGCAGGCCGCTTAGGCACCGAACTCCGCCGCGGCCTCGCCCCCCTCGCAAAGCGCCTGCGCCTCTCCGACATTACCGAAATCCAAAACCTGCAACCCAACGAAGACGCCATAATCTGCGACCTCGCCGACGAAGCCGCGATCCTAAGCCTCACCCAAGGCGTTGATGCGATTGTGCATTTCGGCGGCATCCCGATGGAACGCTCATGGGATAGCATCCTCAACGCCAATATCCGAGGCAGCTACCACATCTACGAAGGCGCGCGCAAAGCGGGCGTCAAACGCGTGATCTATGCAAGCTCCGTCCACGCCATCGGCTATCACGATCTGGAAACCCAGATCGACGCCAACGCCCCGCACCGCCCGGATGGCCTTTATGGCCTGTCGAAATGCTTCGTCGAAGACCTCGGCCGCCTCTACTGGGACAAATTCGGCGTTGAGACCGCAGCCCTGCGCATTTTTTCCTCCTTCCCCGAACCGCAAGACCGCCGGATGCTCTGGTCCTACCTGTCGTTTGACGACTGCATCCGCCTCGTCACCGCCGCCCTGACCGCCCCCCGCGTCGGCTTCACCGTCAGCTTCGGCATCTCGGACAACACCGTCAAAACCACCGACAACCGCCTTGCAGCCCACCTCGGCTATCAGGCAAAAGACACATCGGAACCCTTCCGCGCCGGGGTCGAGGCGCGCACCGACCCGCCCGATCCCAAAGCCCCCGCCGTGCGGCATCTGGGCGGTTGGTTTGTAGATTTGGGACACCCTGACGAGGACGCAAAATGAAGACGCAATATGACGTGGTGATCGTGGGCGGCGCGGTGATCGGCTCTGCCGTCGCCTATTTCCTGATGGCGAACCCCGATTTCAACGGCTCGGTTCTGGTGGTGGAACGCGACCCGACCTATGCCAAAGCCTCGACCTCGCTGTCAGCGGCGTCCATTCGCACCCAGTTTTCCAACGCGATCAACGTCAAGATCAGCCAGTTCGGCTATCAATTCATCAAAGACTTCCCCGAAACCATGCAGGTCGGCGATGACAAACCCGACCTGAACTTCCACTCCGGCGGCTATCTTTACCTCGCAGGCACGCCCGAACAGGAACAAATCCTGCGCGAAAGCCACGAGGTGCAGCGCGCCTGCGGAGCCGACACCGTGCTGTGGGACCAAAACCAACTGGCCACAGCCTTCCCACATCTTAACGTCGAAGACATCCGCCTCGCCAGCTACGGCCAATCCGGCGAAGGCTGGTTCAACAACACTGGCATCATGTCGGGCTTCCGCAACAAAGCCCGCGCCTTGGGGGCGGAAGTCATCACCGATGAAGTCACCGCCATTGGCCGAACCGGCGATACCGTCACCTCAGTCACCCTCAAATCCGGCGCGACGATCCAGGCCGGAACCATCGTTAACGCCTCTGGCCCCCGCGCCGCGCTGACCGCCCGCATGGCTGGCCTCGATATCCCCGTTGAACCCCGCAAACGCACCCTGTTCGTGTTCGACTGCGCCAAAACCCCCGAAGGCAGCGCCACCGTCAACCAAGGCCGCCTGCCGCTGATGATCGACCCCTCCGGCGTGTTCTGCCGCCCCGAAGGCCGCTTTTTCCTCACCGGAGCCGTCCCGGTCGCAGATCCCGCCGTCGATTGGGATGATTTTGAGCCCCGTTACGAGGAATTCGAAGACATCATCTGGCCCGCATTGGCCGAACGCTCGACGGGGTTTGAGGCGATCAAAGTCGTCAACCAATGGGCGGGCCACTATGATTTCAACACCCTCGACCATAACCTTGTCGTGGGCCGTCACCCCCAAGTGCAGAATTTCGTCTTCGCCAACGGCTTCTCCGGCCACGGCTTGCAACAAGGCCCAGCCGCAGGCCGTGCCGTATCCGAACTGATCATCTACGGCGGCTATCGCACCTTGGACATGTCCGAAGTCGGCTATGAGCGCATCGTCGAAAATCGCCCCTTCCTCGAAAAAGCGGTCATTTAACCCATGGACCGCCCGCCGCGCCTGCCCCCTCTGAACGCGCTGCGGGTGTTTCAAACCGTGATGCGGCACCGCAGCTTTCGCGGTGCGGCGGATGAGCTAACCGTCACCCCGCAAGCCGTCAGCCAGCAGATCAAACTGCTGGAAGACACCCTTGGCTTAGAATTGTTCACCCGCCAAGGCCGCGCGATAGAGCCTGCCGAGCAAGCCATCCTGCTCGCCCATTACATCCAAGCCGGGTTCGATGAATTCGCCGAAGGCATCCGCCGCGTCACCAAACTCGGCCAGCGCAACCGCATCAACCTCAACGCCAGCCCGTATTTTGCCACCCGTTTCCTGCTGGACCGCCTGTCCAACTTCCGCGCCATCATGCCGGGGGCTGACCTGCGATTAACCACGATGGTCGATCTGCCCGATTTCATCGCCGATGATGTCGATGTGGCGATCCAATGGGGCTTTGGCACTTGGACAACCCACGAGCAAACCCTTTTGCTCCGCGATATCAAAGTGATCTGCTGCACCCCCGCCCTTGCCGCGAAACTAAAAACCCCCAACGACTTGCGCAACCTCCCCCTGCTGCACTCCGTCCTCGCCGACCTCTGGACCCCGGTTCTCGCCCATCTGCATGTCACTGATGCCCCGCAAGACAGCACCTTCCGCTTCCAGGATGCCGCCACCATGCGCCGCGCGACTTTGACGGGCCTTGGCGTTGGCCTGCTCTCCACCATCGACGCCGAAGAAGACCTCGCTTCCGGCAAACTCACCGCCCCCTTTGGCCTCAACATCATGGCCGCGATGCCCGAATCCCAAATCCCCGGCTTCTATCTGGTGCTGCCCAAAGCCCACCGCCGGGTGAAATCCATCGCCGCCTTCTGCGATTGGGTGGCGCGTGAAAACTGGGCCATGCCCGTTGTCTAAGGAAACCACATGCCCAAAGCCCTAGTCACAGGTGCCACCAGCGGCATAGGCCGCGGGATTGCCGTAGCCTTGCACACCGCAGGCCATGAAGTCATCGCTTTAGGCCGCAACGCACAGGCTCTGGCCGACCTGTCAGCCCTTGGCCTGCAAACCCGCCAGATCGACCTGACCGACCCCGCAGCCCTCGCCACCTTAGCCGACCTCACCCCCGATATTCTGGTCAACAACGCCGGTATGATGCCGCCCTTGGGCAATTTCTGCGACGCCGATCCCGCCGATATCGACCAAGCCATCAACACCAACCTGCGCGCGGTTCTTGCCCTGACCCGCGCCATCGCCCCCGGCATGCGCACCCGCAATCACGGCCATATCTTCTTCACCGGCTCCACCGCAGGCCACGCCCCCTTCGCCAATCTCGCCGTTTATTGCGCCACCAAAGCGGCCATCGGCGGCTTCGCCCAAGCCCTGCGCCTCGACCTCGCGCCGCATAACATCCGCGTCACCGAAATCGTCGCAGGCCGGGTTGAAACCAGCCTCTACAACGCCCTGCTGCCCCCCGAGTCCCGCGCGGCGATGTATGCGGGCAACGCCGCCGTGCAGCCCGAAGACGTGGCCGCCATGCTGCTTGCCGTGCTGGCCCTGCCGCAATCCGTCGATGTCGCGCGGTTCGACATTCTTCCCACCCATCAGGGCGTAGCCACAGGTATTTCGAAACCGGCCACCCCGAAGAAAGAGGCATAATATGAAAGGTCTATCAGTCGTTATCATCGGCGGCGGCGCAGGTCTGGGCGCACTCCTCGCTGAAATGGCAATAGCCGAAGGCGCCTCCGCCCTCGGCATCATCGACCTGAACGCCAGCGCCGCAGAAGCCGCCTTGGCCCCCGCCCGCGCCGCTGGCATCCCCCACGCATACGCCGCCTGCGACATCCGCACCGCCGATGCCTCAAACGCCGCCTTCACTGAGATCGCCCGCGCCTTAGGCCGAGTCGATACCCTGATCAACTCCGCCGCGATCTACCCGCGCAAGCCGATACTTGAGATTTCCGACGCCGATTGGGATGCCTCCAACGCCATCAACGTCAAAGGCACCTATCACATGATGGTCGCCGCCATCCGCCAGATGCGCACCCAAGACCCGATCGGCCATATTCGGGGCCGCATCGTAAACATCACCTCGGTCGATGCCTTCAAGGCCCACCCGCAGAACGCCCATTACGCGGCGACCAAAGCGGCGGTGGTTTCCCTGACCAAAAGCATGGCCCACGAAGTCGCCCCCGACGGCATCCTCGTCAACTCGGTCGCTCCCGCAGGCATGGCCACCGAAAAGGCCCGTGAACTCGGTTTCCTCGGCGAACTTGCCAAAGCCAGCCCCTTGGGGCGTGGCGGAGAGCCGCGCGAGATGGCCGAATGGGTGCTGATGGCTGGCGGCCCGCGCAACACCTACATGACCGGCGAAAATATCATCGTCTCAGGCGGCTATATCTACGCTTGACGCCCGCGCAACCTATCCGCCAGCCCACGCCGCTCCGGACTTGATCCGGAGCCTCTGTTCACACCACGTGGCCCCGGATCAAGTCAGGGGCGGCGTGGGGATGCGGGTCGATGTTTGGCTTTACCCCTGCACCCGCGCAAAAGCGGCACTTAAAGCGGCCTGCATCGCATCCCCACCGCCGCCCTGTACAAAGCGTTGAAAAATCATTTCATTCAGTCCACCCTTGGTCGAATGATCCTCGCGCAACTGTTCAAAACCAGCCGGGCTTGCCCGCAACACATCGCCCAAACTGCCAAACAACCCACGCAGATACTGCGCCGCATCCGGCGCAGTATGACCCTGCGCCACCATCCACGCACAGGCCGTCTCCAGCAGGCCAAAATAGCTGCCCATCAACGCACTCGCCGCAGCATAGGCGTCATAAGCCGCCAGATCATCGACCGGCAGCGCCGTGCCCAAAGCCGCGAAAATCTGCATCGCTTGCGGTTGTGGCGGAAACACCGGGGTAACACCCTGATGCCGCTCGACAAACGGCAGCGGGATGGCGCGCGCGATATCCTGCGCACCTGTCCACTCGGCCAAAGTGGCAATATGCAGCCCCGCGATCAGGCTGATCACTGGGCGCGTGGACGGAATAGCCAAAGGCCCAATCACCGCCTCCGCCACTTGCGGGCGCACGGCGAGGATCAGCAGATCACACTGATCGAGGACGGCCTGATTGCTTGCAGCCACCGTCACTCCCGGCAACAAAGCCAACGTCGCCGCCACCGCCTCATTGCGCGGAGACAGCACAATCGGCCACTCCGCCAAGCCTGAGGCCTTCAACCCCCGCACCATATGCGCGGTGATCGTGCCGGTGCCGATAAAGCCTAACCGCATGATAATCCCTTAATAAACCGCCTGCGCGCCAGTGATTTCCACCAAAGACCCGCACATGAACGCCGCCTCATCCGAGGCCAGAAACGCCACCAAGGCCGCCACTTCCTCAGGCCGCCCAATCCGCCCAAATGGCACCATTTTGTCCAGATCGGCAATGGTGCGCCCCGACCGTTTCACCCCAGCCTCCAGCATTGGCGTATGGATTTCCCCCGGACACACCGCGTTCACCCGCACTTTCTGCGCCGCATAATCCCGCGCAAGGTTCTGGGTGAAACTCGCCACCGCCGCCTTGGTGACATTATAGGCGATGTGGTTCGGCGCGGGGTGCAGACCCCATTGTGAAGCCGTGTTCACAATCGCCCCGCCCCCCGCCGCGATCATATGCGGCAAGGCGGCTTGGCACAGATGAAACATCGCATCGATGTTGATTGCAAAGGATAAATCCCAATCCTCTGGCGTCAAAGCCAACAACGCCCCGCGCCGATTGACCCCGGCATTGTTGCACAAAACATCAATCCGCCCCTCCAAGGCCATCACATCGGCGATCACCGCGCGGCAGTCCTCCGCAGCGCCAATATCCGCCGCAAAACTGCGCGCCTGACCGCCCGCGCCCCGAATACCCGCAGCCGTAGCCTCGGCCCCCTCGGTATTCACATCCGTCACCACCACCAAGGCACCTTCCGACGCAAACCGCTGGCAAATTGCTCCGCCAATCCCGCCAGCCGCCCCCGTCACCACCACAACCTTACCGTCAAACCGCATCCCGTCCCCCTAACGCAAATAACTGCCGCCGTTCACATCCAACACCGCCCCATTGAGCGACGCCTGCGATGGCCGCATGGCAAAGGCCACCAACTCGCCAATCTCAGCAGCCTCGGCCATCGCTCCAATCGGAATGCCATTCAAAGCCGCCGCCGCCCCATGCTGGGCGATAAACGCCTCGGCCATATCCGTGCGCACCCAACCCGGAGCAATCGCCACCGCCGTGATCCCTTCGCCGCCATGACTTTGCGCCACCGATTTCGTCAGATTGATCAGCGCGGCCTTACTCGCCCCGTAAGCCATCGCGTTCGACGCATACCCGCGCTGCCCCGCTCGACTGGCCATATTCACAATCCGCCCGCCCGCCCCACGAAAATGCAAAATAGCCGCGCGCGTCAAATCCACCGCAGACAGGAAATTCACCCGAAATTCGCGCTCCCACACCGCCTGCCACTGATCCAACGGCGCATCCACTGCCACCTCTGACCGGATACCTGCGTTGTTCACCAGCCCATGCAACCGCCCCGCCAAAGCTTCGGCCTCAACCCAAAGTGCCGTCGCGCCCTCAGGCGTCGCCAAATCTGCCCCCACACACCAGCCCGCGCCGCCGATCTGCGCCAATAGCGCTTCGGCAGCAGCTTGATTGCGCCCATAGTGGATCACAACCTTGGCCCCCTCGGCGACCAAGGCCACGCAAATCGCCTGCCCAATGGCACCAGTTGCCCCCGTCACCAGCACATTGCGCCCCGACAGACTCTGCCCAGCCAAACTCATAGCTCGCCCACCTGCGAGCCCCAAGTATCTGACAGCGCAAATCCGCGCGCAAACGGATCATCCGCACTCATCCGCAGCTGCTCGCGGCCATAAATCCAGCCCTTCCCGGTGATGCGGGGCAGCACCGCCCGATGGTTGCCGACCACGGTTTCGCCAATCGCCTCCGCCGTGAACGTGCCACCGATGATTGAGCGCGACACACGGGCATCGCCCACCGCCACCTCGCCGCGCGCAAACATCACCGCCAGATTGGCCGAAGACCCGGTGCCGCAGGGCGAGCGATCCACCCGCCCCGGCTTCAACGTTGTACAAGTGCGGATCGTCCCATCCGCCTCGCGCGACCGAAACATCACATAGGCCACATCATCCAGCCCCGGAATATCCGGGTGGCTGACCGCAATCTGCCCCTTCAAATCCGCCTTGATCGCAATCCCCGCCTCGGCCAGCGCGCGGGCATTGTCCGGCACAATCGCAAGCCCAACCTGATCGGCGTCAACCAGAGCATAAAACACCCCGCCAAAGGCAATATCGGCGCGGATCACCCCGAAATCCTTGGTCTTCACCTGGGCATCCAAGGCTAGCACAAAGGCTGGCACATTGTCCAAACTCACCGACAGGCAGCGCCCATTCTCACACCGCGCCCGCGCCACAATCAGCCCCGCCGCCGTATCCAGCCGCACCACGGTTTCCGGCTCCACCATCGCCACCCGCCCGCTTTCCAGCAGCGCCGTGACCACACAAATGCAGTTCGACCCCGACATCGGATGCGCCCGATCCGGCTGCAACACGATGAACGCCGCATCGGCATCGGCGCGGGTTGGCGGCAGCAACAGATTGGTGCTCATCGCCACACCCGCGCGCGGCTCGAAGGTGACAAAGCGGCGCAGTCTGTCATCTATAGTATTGATATAGTTCATCTTCTCAAGAATCGTCGCCCCCGGAATCTCCGGTGCGCCGCCGACGATCACCTTGCCGATTTCGCCCTGCGCATGGACCAACAGCAGATCAAGCGTGTGTTCAAACTGCATGTTCAACCTTTCAAAAGCGGTTAACGCGGTAGGGGTGCAGGTCCAGCGCAGGCGTGGCCCCAGTGATCAGATCGCCCATCAGGTTGGCCGTGGTCGCGGCATAAGTCAGCCCCAAATGGCCATGCCCCACCGCATAGAAAACACCGGGCGTCTTGGCCGAGGCGGACAGGATCGGCACTGTATCGGGCAGGGCAGGGCGATGCCCCATCCATTCGGTGAACTCCTCACAGCGCAGCCCCGGCAAAGCCGTTTGCGCCCGCCGCACCGTGACTTTCGCACGGGCGTAATCCGGCGCAGCCTCGAGCCCCGCCATCTCCACCGTGCCGCCAACCCGGATACCCCCCGCCGTCGGCGTCACCATGAACGCCCGCGCGGGCCAGATGATCGAGTGTTGCATCTCAATCCCCGGCGCCATGATCTGCGTGTGATACCCGCGCTCAGTTTCCAGCGGGATAGGCTCACCCAACAACTTGGAAAGCCGCGCTGAGAACGCCCCCGCGCAGATCACCACCGCGTCCGCCGAAATCGAGCGGCCATCCGCCAGCGTCACCCCGGTAATGCGGTCGCTGCGGGTAAAGCCCACCACGTCGCCCGCCTCAATCCGCCCGCCCAAGGCCCGAAACCGATCTGCCAAAGCCAGCACCAGCCTATAAGGGTCTTTCATCGAACGATTGTCCGGGAACCGCACCGCCATGCCGATCTTATCCGATAAAGCAGGCTCTAACGCCCGCGCTGCCCGGCCATCCAAAACCTCATGCGCAAAGCCAAACCGCTCCAGAATTTCGATATGCGCGCGGTCCGCCCGAAACTCTGCCGCGTCGCTATACAGCGACAAACACCCAGCTTCCGAAATCTGATCCGCAAGCCCCGTTTCGGCCAGCAGCGCCTGCGTATCCGCCAGCGCCCGCCCACACAAAGCCGCCCCCTGCGCCTCCAATTCCCGCAACTTGCTGGGCCGCGAGGCCGCAATAAACCGCAAAAACCACGGCACCAGCCTTGGCATATATCCGGGCCGCACCCGCACCGGCCCTTCCGGGTCCAGCATCCACCCCGGTATCTGCCGCCAGATCGAGGGGCGCGAGGCAGGCATAAACTCCGTCACCGCAATCGAGGCCATATTGCCAAACGACGCCCCCCGCCCCGGCACATCCCGGTCAACCAAAACCACCGCACGCCCGCGCTTTTGCAGATCATGCGCAATCGCCGTGCCAATAATCCCCGCGCCGATGACGACCGTGACCATGACCTATTTCCAGTTGATAATCGGCTGAATCGCCGCCGCGAAATCCGCCTTTTCCTCTGCCGTCAGCGGCCCCAACGGCATCCGGCACTCCCCCACCGAAACTCCCTGCAATTCACACCCATACTTAAGCTTCTGCACAAACTTGCCCGATTCCAGAATGTTCATCGCCGTGTAAAGCGTCGCCATCTGCGCCTTCGCTTTCACCAAATCCCCCGAACGATAGGTCCGGTCCAGATCACAAACCGCCTGCGCCATGCAGTTCGCAGGCCCGCAAATCCATGAATCCGCACCCCAGAACATGAAATCCAGCGCAATATCGTCCGACCCCGACACCAACTGAATCCGCCCCGCATAGCGCGTCGCAATCCCAATCGCGCGCTGCAAACTGCCAGAGCTTTCCTTGATCCCGATCACCCGCGGATGATCCGCCAGCGCATCCAGCACCTCCCAGCCCAGTTCCACGCCGTCTTTGTCGGGATAGCTATACAGCACGATATTCACATCCACCGCATCCAGCACCGCATTGAAATGCTTGATCAACTCGGCCTGTGTTGGCTTGGTGTAAAACGGCGTCGCCAGTAAAACCGTGTCATAGCCCAGCTCTTTCGCCCGCTTAGTATTGGCGATCACCCCGGCGGTATGCGGCGCGTTGGTGCCTGCGATCAGCACCTCAGACGGCAGCGCAAACGCCTTCACAAACGCCAGCACGCTTTCACGTTCCGCATCCGACATCAGGTTATACTCACCCGACGACCCGCACGGCACCCAGCCCGTCACCCCCGCCGCGCGCAACCCCTCCAGATGGGTTTTGAACGCCACAAAGTCGATCTGCCCTGCGGCATCAAACGGCGTGACAAGGGCGGGCATGACGCCGGACAGTTTCAACATGGGGAAGCCTTTCAAAGCGCGAATCAACATCTGCCGCATCAAGCGGCTGTTGCCCAAAACATGACGACAGCGTGCCGACACGTCAAATCAAAAATAATCTGTGTCGACACAATCCGCGCAAACCGCTATCGCTAAACAAACCCAAAGGAGCCCGCGATGGATGAGACAGAGATCAAGCGCGCCAAGGGCACCGGCGCGAAATTCGCCTATGAAACCATCCGCGATGAAATCCTGTCGCTGGCGCTGGCCCCCGGTGCGCTGCTGGATGAAACCTCGCTGGCGGAACGCTTTGCCATGTCACGCTCGCCGGTGCGCGAAGCCTTGATCAAACTGGCGGGCGAAGATCTGGTGGTGATGCTCGCCAACCGCTCCACCATCGTCGCGCCGATTGATGTCACCAGCTTCCCGAAATACATCGAAGCCATGGACATTGCGCAGCGGATGAACACCCGTCTCGCCGCCGAATTGCGCACCGACTCCGATCTGAAAGCCATCGCCCAGCGCCAAAAGGAATTCGTTGCGGCGGTGAAAACCGGCGATCATCTGGCGATGTCCGAGGCCAACAAACTGTTCCATATGGCCGTCGCTGAGGCAGGCAAGAACCCCTACTTAACCGCCTTCTATGAACGTCTGCTCGACCAAGGCCGACGCATGTTACACCTGCATTTCCAGTATATCGAACGCACCCACGACGGCTATCTGTTGACCGACGAGCATGTCGAAATGCTTGATGCCATCCGCGCCCGCGACATCACCCGCGCCGATACTTTGGCCGCCGCCCACACAAGGCAATACCGCGATAATTTCCTGACCTTCATGCAAGAGAACTACTCCGCCCCGATGCCGCTCGGCGCACCCGACGCGGCTTGACGGCAGCGCCGTCCTGGTGTCGCATCCCGCCAAGGCCATATTGGCCGCCGCAGGGAAGGACCGCAGATGACGTTCAAAGCGTTGGTTGTTGACAAGGATGCCAATGGCGCACCCCATGCCGCCGTGAAACATCTGACTTTGGCAGATTTGCCGAGTGGTGAGGTTTTGGTGGCGGTCGACTACTCCACCGTGAACTACAAAGACGGCCTTTGCATGGGCGCGGGCGGTGGCATGGTGCGCGCCTATCCGCATGTGCCGGGGATTGATTTTGCCGGTACGGTCGAGGCCTCAGAGGACGCCTGCTATAAACCCGGCGATAAAGTCGTGCTGACGGGTTGGCGCGTCGGCGAATCCCATTGGGGCGGTTACGCCCAAAAAGCCCGCGTCAAAGCCGATTGGCTGGTGCCTTTGCCGCAAGGCCTGACCACCCGCGCCGCGATGGCCGTGGGCACGGCGGGACTGACGGCGATGCTGGCGGTGATGGCGCTTGAGGCGCATGGTCTAAAACCGGGGCAGGGGCCTGTGTTGGTGACGGGGGCTGCGGGCGGGGTCGGCTCGGTCGCCGTCACCATCCTCGCGCATCTGGGATACGGGGTGGCTGCCGTCACCGGACGGCCTGAAACGGAAAGCTATCTGCGCGACTTGGGGGCCACTCAAATCGTCCCGCGCGATCAGATCAACGAAACCGTCAAGCGCCCGCTTGAAACGGAACTTTGGTCAGGCTGCATTGATGCCGTCGGCGGACCCATGCTCGCCCGCGTGCTGGGCCAGTTGAAATATGGTGCGTCGATCGCCGCTGTCGGCCTTGCGGGCGGATCACAACTGCCCGCAAGCGTAATCCCGTTCCTGTTGCGTGGCGTGAACCTTTTGGGCATCGATTCCGTGCTGCAACCCTATGCCAACCGCCAAGCCGCCTGGGCGCGCATTGCCACCGATCTGCCGCTGGATAAGCTTGAAGCAATGGTGACGATGGCCAGCCTCGCCGACCTGCCGCGCCTCGGCGTCGAGATTCTGGCGGGTCAGATCAAAGGCCGCTGCGTGATTGATGTGAACGCCTGAGGCACTATTTGCCCTGTGATTGCTAAGTGTTGTGGGTAACTTCCAAAAAACCACAGCCCATATACCTTTTTCCCCGTGGAGAAAAACTAAAACCGCAACGCTTGTGTGTCGCCTGCCTCAATACCGCGTCGTCATCCGATACCCGCGCCGATGCGCCAGCGTCACCAGCGTCACGGCAGCATTCTGCCACCACGTCGCGCGCTCGACACAGAACACCGGATCGCCCAAGGCATGATCCAGATGCGCCACCATCCCCGCATCCGCCGCCGCTGCCAGAAAGCTGATCTCCACCTCGGAAAACGGCACTGTGGCGACCAGCCATTCATTCGCCCCAACTTCCGAGAAATCCTGCTCCAACGCCTGCGGCAAAGCCCCGGCGTTGATCCAGCGATCCTCCAGCTGAAACGCCACCCCATCGGCAAAGTGCAGGCAGATCAGATGCACCACGCGGCTGCGCGCCTTCAGCCCCATCCGCAACCGCAACCAATCCGGGGCCACAACCACCTCGCGGCTGACCAAAGCATAGCGATACACCGCCCCGGTTTTCTCAACCTCGGCCCGCACCACAGGCATCTCAAACCGCGCCTGCCGGATCGGTGCCATCCGCACCCGCGTCCCCGCCTTACGCTTGCGGTCCAGAAACCCCAGTTCCGACACTTCGCGCAACGCCCGGTTCATCGTGGTGCGGGAACAGCCGAATTCCTCGGCCAGTTCCACCTCACCGGGCAGCAAAGTCCCCGGCCCCCAAGGCCCTTCGGTGATGCGCTGCAAAATCTCGGCCATCACCTCGCGAAAGGTCGTCGTCTCGGCCTTTGCAGTCTCAATCCTGACAGTGTCTGGCATCTGGCCCCCCTGAGCGCCCTATAGCGCGTCCACCAGCCCCTGCACAGCCACCCGCCACCCCGCAATGATCTGGTCGCGCGCGATATGCCGCCCGCCCCGCATCTGATGCCGCCCCGCCGACCACAGGTCAGTGATCACCGCATCGGATGCCGCAAACGCCAGCCCATCCAAAATCTGATCATTGCGCAGCGCACACAAAGCCGGATGGCTCAGATCAATCGCGGTCAGATCGGCCAGCATCCCCACCGCAACCGCCCCAGACTTCCGCCCCAAAGCCTGCGCGCCACCCTTGGCCGCCCCCAGATAAAGCGCCTGCCCAACCGAGCCTTCGCCCACCACCATCACATTGCGCGCAATATCCCGCAGACGCTGGCTATACTCCAACGTCCGCAATTCCTCGGTCAAAGAAATCCGCACATTGCTGTCCGAGCCAATCCCGAACGCGCCCTTGGCAGCCAACCACCCCGGCCCATTGAAAGGCCCATCGCCCAAATTCGCCTCGGTGATCGGGCACAACCCCGCAACAGCACCCGACCGCGCCAGCCCAACAGTCTCGGCCTCCGTCATATGCGTCGCATGAATAGCACACCAATCCGCGCCAATCGGCGTATTCGCCAACAGCCACTCCACCGGACGCGCGCCCAGCCAAGCCGAGATATCCGCCACTTCCTTCGGCTGCTCCGCCACATGAATATGCACCGGATTCCCCGCCGCAATCGGCAAAGCCCGCAGCAAATCCCCCGGATTGGTCGCCCTTAAGGAATGTGGCGCAATCCCCACCCGCGTATCCCCCGGCAAAGCCCGCGCCGAAACCCGCGCAGCCTCCACCAGCCGCGCAAACCGGTCCACATCATTGCCAAACCGCAACTGCCCCGCCGCCAGCGCCTGCTCACCAGCCCCGCCATAAGTATAAAGCACTGGCAAATGCGTCAGCCCAATCCCCGTGGTTTCAGCCGCCGCAAAAATCCGCCCCGACAGTTCCGCAATATCCGCATAAACTGCCCCCCCCGGCTGATGATGCACATAGTGGAACTCGCCGACCGAGGCATACCCGGCCTCCTGCATCTCCATAAACACCAGCGCCGCAATCGCCTGCATCTGCTCCGGCGTCAGCCGATCCAGAAACCGATACATCAGATCGCGCCATGTCCAGAAACTGTCCCGCCCCGCGATGCGATGCTCGGTCATCCCCGCCATCGCACGCTGAAACGCATGGCTGTGCAGGTTCGCCAAGGCAGGCAGCAGCGCCGACACCAGCACATCGCCCGTCTGCGCCTTAGCCCCAACGGTGATGGCACTGATATGCCCCTCCGCCATCACGATCCTGACATTCTCAGCCCAACCCTGGGGCAGCAAAGCGCGGGTAGCAAAAATCACGAGGGCGACTCCTTATGTGTAGACATAATAAACATACTCGCATAAACACGGTTCAGGCAATAGCTTTTGACGAGGCATCCCGTGCATCCTTCCCCGATCACCCTTATTGGCCTGCAAGCCGCCACTATGTTGGCATCTGGGCAGGGAAAATCAGACCCCTACGGCCTGATCCAAGACGCGGCTCTGGTGCTGTCCGAAGGCCGAATCGCATGGATCGGCCCCCGTGCTGATCTGCCTGCCGAACACGCCGCCCATCCACAACGCGATTGCGGCAACCGCCTGATCACCCCCGCCCTGATCGACTGTCACACCCACGTCGTCCACGGCGGCAACCGCGCCACCGAGTTTGAGATGCGCCTTCAGGGTGCGACTTACGAAGAAGTCGCCCGCGCCGGCGGCGGCATCATCTCCACCGTCAAAGCCACCCGCACCGCCACCCAAGCCGATCTGGTCGCCCAAGCCCTGCCATTCGTCGACGCCATGATCGCCGAAGGCGTCGCGGTGATCGAGATCAAATCCGGCTACGGCCTTGATGCCGAAACCGAACTGCGGATGCTGCGCGCAGCCCGCGAAATCGCCAAGCTGCGCAAGATCACCGTCAAAACCAGCTACCTCGCCGCCCATGCGATCCCGCCCGAATACAAAGACCGCGCCGACGCCTACATTGATCAGGTCGCCATCCCCGCCCTGCACGCCGCCCATGCCGAAGGTCTTGTCGATGCGGTGGACGGCTTCTGCGAAGGCATCGCCTTCTCCCCCGCGCAAATCGAACGCCTGTTCACAATCGCAAAAGCCCTAAACATCCCGGTAAAACTCCACGCCGAGCAACTCTCCAACCTCGGCGGCGCAGCCCTCGCTGCCCGCTTCAACGCGCTGTCCGCCGACCACTTGGAATATCTCGACGAAGCAGGCGTCATCGCCATGGCCCAATCCGGCACCGTCGCCGTGATCCTCCCCGGCGCGTTCTACACCCTGCGCGAAACCCAAATGCCCCCCATTGCGCTGCTGCGAAAACACAACGTCCCGATGGCCGTCGCCACCGACATGAACCCCGGCTCCTCCCCCATGTCCTCCCTGCTATTAGCAATGAACATGGCCTGCACCCTGTTCCGCATGACCCCCGCCGAAGCCCTTGCAGGCACAACCACCCATGCCGCCCGCGCCCTAAACCTGCCCACCCACGGCACCCTAGCCCCCGGCCAAACCGCTGACTTAGCCGTCTGGAACGCCCAACACCCCGCCGAACTCGCCTATCGCATCGGCTTCAATCCCCTTCATCAACGCATCATCGGAGGCGCGCTTTGACCGCACTGACCCTGACCCCCGGCCAAACCACCCTTGAACAACTCGCCCGCATCTACCGCGACGAACTGCCCGTCACCCTTGACCGCGCCGCCAAACCCGGCATCGAACGCGCGGCCAAAGCCATCGCTGCCGCCGCGGCAGGTGATGCCCCGGTCTACGGCGTCAACACCGGTTTCGGTAAACTCGCCAGCATGCGCATCGCCCCCGCCGACACCGCCACCCTGCAACGCAACCTGATCCTGTCGCATTGCTGCGGCGTGGGCGAGGCGATCCCGCGCCGCCACGCCCGCCTGCTGATGGTGCTGAAATTGCTGTCCTTCGGTCGCGGCGCGTCCGGCATCCGCTGGGAATTCGTCGAACTGCTGGAAGCCATGCTGGCCGCAGGCGTCACCCCGCAAATCCCAGCCCAAGGCTCCGTCGGTGCCTCCGGCGACCTCGCCCCGCTCGCCCATATGACCGCCGTGATCATCGGCGAAGGCGAAGCCGAATACCAAGGCCAGATCCTCCCCGGAGCCAAAGCCCTCGCCGCCGCTGGCCTAAAACCCCTGCAACTCGGCCCGAAAGAAGGCCTCGCCTTCATCAACGGCACGCAATTCTCCACCGCCTTCGCCCTCGCGGGTCTGTTTGACGGCTGGAACGCCGCCCAATCCGCCCTCGTCACCTCGGCCCTCTCGACCGACGCCATCATGGGCTCCACCGCCCCGCTGCAACCTGAAATCCACTCCTTGCGCGGTCACGCGGGTCAGATCGAAGCTGCCGCCTTCATGCGCAGCCTGCTGGCCGGTTCGGAAATCCGCGAAAGCCACATCGAGGGCGATGCCCGCGTGCAAGATCCCTACTGCATCCGCTGCCAACCCCAAGTCACTGGGGCCGCGATGGACGTCCTGCGCCAAGCCGCCACCACCCTTGAAATCGAAGCCAACGCCGCCACCGACAACCCGCTTGTGCTGACCGAAGCGGGCCTGATCGTCTCCGGCGGCAACTTCCATGCCGAACCCGTGGGCTTCGCCGCCGACATGATCGCGCTGGCCCTTGCCGAAATCGGTGCCATCGCCCAACGCCGCGTCGCGCTGATGGTGGACCCGGTGCTGTCGTTCAACCTGCCCCCCTTCCTGACCCCGCGCCCCGGCCTGAACTCTGGCCTGATGATCGCCGAAGTCACCACGGCGGCGTTGATGTCTGAAAACAAACACATCGCCATGCCCTGCGTCACCGACAGCACCCCCACATCGGCCAACCAAGAAGACCATGTCAGCATGGCCGCTCATGGCGCGGTTCGCCTCGGCAAGATGGTGCAAAACCTCAATGTCATCCTTGGCGTGGAAGCCATCTGCGCCGCCCAAGGCGTCGATTTCCGCGCCCCCCTGCAAACCTCCACCCCCCTGCAAGCCGTCGTGGCCTGCCTGCGCACCCAAGTCGCCACCATGGGCGATGATCGCTACATGGCCCCCGACCTTGCCGCCGCCGCCAACCTGATCGCCACCGGAGCCCTCACCGCCGCTTCCGCCCTCACCCTTCCCACCTTGTAATCCGAGGCTGATATGACCAAACCGCTCGACAACTCCCGCCACAACCTGCGCGACATTTACCCCGCCACCGGCACCGAGATCACCGCGAAATCGTGGCAGACCGAAGCCGCCATGCGGATGCTGATGAACAACCTGCATCCTGACGTCGCCGAGAACCCGCATGAGCTGGTGGTCTACGGCGGCATCGGCCGCGCCACCCGCACTTGGGGCGATTTCGACCGCATCGTCGCTACGCTGAAAGACCTCGAAGACGACGAAACCTTGGTGGTGCAATCCGGCCGCCCCGTCGCCGTGGTGCGCACCCACAAAGACGCCCCGCGCGTGCTGATCGCCAACTCGAATCTGGTGCCGCATTGGGCGACCTGGGACCATTTCAACGCGCTCGATAAAAAGGGCCTGATGATGTATGGCCAGATGACCGCGGGCTCGTGGATCTACATCGGTACCCAAGGCATCGTGCAAGGCACCTATGAGACCTTCGCCGAAGCGGGTCGCCAGCATTTCGGCGGCAGCCTGAAAGGCAAATGGATCCTCACCGGCGGTCTGGGCGGCATGGGCGGCGCTCAGCCCCTCGCCGCCGTGATGGCAGGCGCTTGCTGTCTGGCGGTGGAGTGTGACGAAACCCGCATCGACTTCCGCCTGCGCACCCGCTACGTCGACGCCAAAGCGCATACGCTCGACGAAGCCCTCGCGATGATCGCCGAATGGACCGCTGCCGGAGAAGCCAAATCCGTCGGCCTCTTGGGCAACGCCGCCGACATCTTCCCCGAACTCGTCCGCCGCATGAAGGCAGGCACCGCCCGCCCCGACATCGTCACCGACCAAACCTCTGCCCACGACCCGCTGCACGGCTATCTGCCACAGGGTTGGACTGTCGCCGAATGGCGCGCGAAACAAGAAACCGACCCCGCAGCCGTGCAAAAAGCCGCCCGCGCCTCGATGCGCACCCATGTCGCCGCGATGGTTGATTTCTGGAACGCTGGGGTTCCGACCTTGGATTATGGCAACAACATCCGCCAAGTCGCCCTTGAAGAAGGCTTGGAAAACGCCTTCGCCTTCCCCGGTTTCGTCCCCGCCTACATCCGCCCCTTGTTCTGCAAAGGCATCGGCCCGTTCCGCTGGGTGGCTTTGTCCGGCGACCCGGAAGACATCCGCAAAACCGACGCCGCGATGAAGAAACTGTTCCCTGACAACGCCCACCTGCACCGCTGGCTGGATATGGCGGGCGACCGCATCGCCTTCCAGGGCCTGCCCGCCCGCATCTGCTGGATCGGCCTCGGCGACCGTCACCGCGCTGGCCTGATGTTCAACGAGATGGTGAAATCGGGCGAGCTGAAAGCCCCCATCGTCATCGGCCGCGATCACCTCGATAGCGGCTCCGTCGCCTCGCCCAACCGCGAGACCGAAAGCATGATGGACGGCTCGGATGCCGTCTCCGACTGGCCGCTGCTGAACGCCCTCGTCAACACCGCGTCAGGCGCCACATGGGTTTCCCTGCACCACGGCGGCGGCGTTGGCATGGGCTTCTCGCAGCACTCCGGCGTGGTGATCGTGGCTGATGGCACCGACGACGCCGCCAAACGCCTCGAACGCGTGCTGTGGAACGACCCGGCCTCCGGCGTCTGGCGTCACGCTGACGCAGGCTATGAAACGGCTATCCAGCACGCCAAAGCCCAAGGCCTGCGCCTGCCGACCATCTTGGGCAACTAAACGCAACAGCGCCATCTTGCCCGATTTGTCCCGCGACAAATCGGGCCGCGCCTGCCTGCCCCGGCAGGCGCGTTTACACGCACCCACCAGGCAGCCGCGCCCCGATCATCAAACAGACAGCTTGCTGCAAAAACCCCCTTGCTCAACGGCCTTCAGCCTTATGAGCAACAAACCTAGAAACTCTGCCCCGCAGAGTTTCCTGACGGTTCGGCAACCAATCTCATCTCTCGCGCAGCTGATCCCGCAGCGCGTTCACCTGATCGCGCAACGCCGTCAGTGCCGCCAAACTCATCCCCGATTTCTCCAGAATACACCCCGGAATCCCAGCCGCGCGTGCCTGCAACCCGCGCCCGGCATCCGTCAAAGACACCCGCACCTGCCGCTCATCCCGGCTGTCGCGCGCTCGCACAACCAACCCTTGCGCCTCCATCCGCTTCAACAACGGAGTCAACGTATTGCTCTCCAACTGCAACGCCACCCCCAACTGCCCCACGGTTTGGCCATCGGCAGCCCACAAAGCAACCAGCGCCAGATATTGCGGATAGGTCAGCCCCAAAGCCTCCAACAAAGGTTTATAGGCGTGCTGCATGGCATGGGTCGCAGAATACAGCGAGAAACAGATCATCTCGGCGGTCGGCAGCGCGGGCTTGGTGTCCATGGCAAAACTCCTTTCCCACAAGATAAATCGCGCGCGATTAAATCGCAAGCTACGCGGGAACCAGCTCGACACAAAAGCATTAACAAACACACCCTAGCCTAAAGGGGTTGACGCAAATCTCGACTCGCGTTAGATACATCGCACACGATATAATCGCAAAGGATACATCATGCCCACGAAAGTCGTCTATTCCACCGAAGCCACCGCATCGGGCGGTGGCCGTGATGGCAAATCGGCCACCAAAGACGGTGCTTTGGCCGTCACCTTGGCGGTGCCGAAAGAAATGGGCGGCACCGGGGCTGGCAACAACCCCGAGCAGTTGTTCGCCGTCGGTTACGCCGCCTGCTACCTGGGTGCTATGCGCTTCGTCGCGGGTGCTGAAAAAATCGGCACCGTCCCGGCTGACGCCACTGTCACCTCGACCGTCGGCATTGGCCCGCGCGCCGAAGGCGGCTTCGGCATCCAAGTGGCGCTGGCCGTCTCGATGCCCGGTGTTGATCGCGAAACCGCGCAGAAAATCGTCGACCGTGGCCATTTCATCTGCCCCTATTCGAACGCCATCAAAGGCAATGTCGAAGTGACCACCACGCTTCTCTAACCGCTTGAAAGCGCCCCTTGCCCTGCTAGGCTGCGGCCAACAGGGCAGGGGGCACACATGGATCGTCTAAAAGGCAAGACCGCAATCATCTCAGGCGGGGCCACGGGCATCGGGGCAGCCGCCGCTCGGCTGTTCGCCGCCGAAGGTGCCGCTGTCGGCATCATCGACCGCAATGTGGATGCAGGCCAAAAGCTGGCCTTCGATCTGGTGCAACAAGGCCACCGCGCCTGTTTTGCCACCGCCGATGTCTCGCGCAAAGATCAGGTCGACGCTGCC
This sequence comes from Pseudomonadota bacterium, assembly GCA_040387915.1. Lineage (GTDB taxonomy): Bacteria > Pseudomonadota > Alphaproteobacteria > Rhodobacterales > Rhodobacteraceae > Cypionkella. Next base: position 113,221 of record JAZKCV010000016.1, on the reverse strand, counting down.
GTCGCCACCGTCAAGGCGCAACTCGGCCCGGTGAACGTGCTGTTCAACCACGCCGGCACCATCGTCATCAAACCCTTCCTTGAAACTGAGGAAGCCGATTGGGACATGCTGTTCGATGTGAACGTCAAGTCGATGTATCTGATGACCCGCGCCGTGCTTCCCATGATGCTGGAACAAGGCAAAGGCTCCATCGTCTGCACCTCGTCCATCTCCGCCGTCTACGCCACCCCCATGGAAGTCCTCTACGACGCCACCAAAGGTGCGTGCCACATGTTCGCCCGCGCCATCGCGGTGGAATTTCGCGACAAAGGCATCCGCTGCAACGCCGTCTGCCCCGGCTTTATCGAAACCCCACACGGCTTGCGCGAAGTCCAAGAACTCACCGCCCTCGGCGTCGATGCCTCCGAAGCCGCAATCAAAGCCGCCCAAGGCCGCTTCGGTCAACCCGAAGACATCGCCCGCGCCGCCCTTTACCTCGCCTCGGATGACGCCGAATTCGTCACCGGCACGCAACTGTTTGTCGATGGCGGCTTTTCCGCCGTCTGAACCAAAGGGAACCCCATGTCCAACCCGCATTGGATCTACACCCAAACCGTCAAACACTTCGCCGCCGGGGCTGAACCACCCTTCGAAGACCCCGATGAACTCATGGCAAGCTGGGGCGCTGTCTGGGGCCTCGACAATGACGTAGGCCGCATCCGTTCCATACTGATGCACCGCCCCGGCCCGGAGATGAACGTGGTTGATCCCGCCAAACGCCTGCCCGAAATCGGCTCCTACGGCGACCCTGTGACGGGGTGGTATTTCCAATCCGACTCTCTCCCCGACCTGCCCCTGATGCAAAGCCAACACGACGACTTCGTGGCCAAACTGCAAGCCGAGGGCGTGGAGATCCACTACCTCGACGGCGACGCAGGGATCCGGCTGAAGCAAACCTACACCCGCGATCCGTTCATCATGGTCAAAGGTGGCGCGATCATTTGCCGGATGGGCGCGCGCATCCGTCGCGGCGAAGAACTCGCCACCACCCGCACCCTCGCCCGCATCGGCGTCCCCATCTTGCGCACCATTTCAGGCACCGGCGTGATGGAGGGCGGCAGCTTCGCTTGGCTGAACGATAAAACCTGCGCCATTGGCATCGGCGTGCGCGTCAACCGCGAAGGCGCGGAACAGGTCGGCGAAGTGCTGCGCCGCCAAGGTGTCGATCTGCTGATCGTGGAACTCACCGGCTACGACATCCACCTCGACGTGTCCTTCCTGATGATCGACCGCGACTTGGCGCTGCTGAACCCGATGGGCCTGCCGTTCTGCTTCCTCGAACAACTCACCGCGCGCGGCATCAAATACATCGAGATCGACCCCGCCGATGATCCATGGATCAACAACTCCCTCGCCATCGCCCCCGGCAAGTTGCTGATGCCCGAAGGTGCCAGCAACCGCACGCTGGATCGCCTTGCCGCCCACGGCGTCACATGGACAACCATCCCCTACGCTGCCCTGCACAAAAACGGCGGTGGCCTGCACTGCTCCACCACCCCTTTGCGCCGCGATCCGCTTTGAATAGACGGGCAGGATTTTGGCGCACCTAGGCCGAATTCCTGCCACGATCCCCCGCTACACCCGGCGCATGATCACAGAATTCATCACCCCCGGCACCACAGCTTTTGCAGCCCTCTGCCTCGCAGGTTATATCCTGCTGGCGAACATCCTCGCTTACACTGCCTTCGCGGTCGATAAATCCCGCGCCATAAATGCGCAGGGCCGCATCCCAGAACGCAGCCTGCTGATCCTCGCCACCTTGGGCGGTTGGCTGGGCGCGAAAATAGCCCAACACCGCCTGCGCCACAAAACCCGCAAACAGCCATTCGGTATATTGCTGAACCTGTCGGTGTTGATCATCCCCGGCCTGTTTGCCACCGCCACAATCCTGCAATCCGACCTGACATGGGATAAAGTCTCCACCCACGTCACCACCACGGCGCAGGGCCTGTTCGCCAGCAGCACAACCCCGGACGCCCCCGCCAAGCCACGCCGCTTCGGCCCTGGCAGCGATGCGACGGCCCCTTAACGCACGATCACCGCATAGGGGTCATAGCCGACCCCCTGCAACTCCATCAGCGGATAGGCACTCAGCTCGATGCTCCCCACCCCCTGTGGCAGCGAATTGTTCACCCGCAGCATCTGCCGATAAGGCTCGCCCGCCGAGAACACGCCGCTGCCAACCACCGCATGCTTGCCGCCCGTGATCCAATCGCCGACCAGAATGATCGGCCCGCGATACAGATGCGGCATCAACGCATCCAGATTGGCCGGCACATTGCCCAGCAACCGCATCCCCAAAGACTGCGCATAAAGGTCCAGATTGGCCCGGCTTGGCCCCAGACCACCGCCATTCGGAATATCACCCGGATCAAACTGCGCCTGCCCCGGAATGGCACTGGTCATCCGGCCCGAAGCCAATCCCCCTGCCACCACCCAGCAGGTCATCCCGGTATTCTGCCCGATCCGTGGCAAGGGATGCGAGATTTCGGTGCTCAGCCCTAGCGCGCGCCACGTCATCGACCCCGCCACGCCATCCTGCACCAACCGCCCGACAGGCCCGGTATAGCGCGCCTGAAACCGCCGCAACGCCGCATCCGTCTTCTGCCCGAAGATCGAATCCTCGTCCAACGCAGGCAGGCCGCGATCGGTGTTCAGGAAATGGTTCAACAGCCGTTGCAGGAACCGCACATGCGGATCATGGCTGCCCATGCGCAAAGTAATCATCGGAATGCTCCAAATCGAATGTCAAAGAAAGGTCGTGAAAATCTGCCGTCAAACTGCCGAGAGGCTAACACAGCTTTCGCCTGCGCCAAGCAGATTTTTCCACCTTCCCCCAACGGCCCCACGCGCCGACGCCCCGGCTTTCATCTTGGCAAAAATATCCCCGCCGGAGGCATCCCGCCTCACTCCAAGCGCAGCGTTTCAGTACTGCCATCGGCCAATCCCCGCGCCTGTGCCACCCAATCGCTAGGGCCGCCCGCCAATCCGTGTTACCCTCGCCAGACTCAAGGCACAGCGCAACCGGAGGCCAAGATGACCAAACACCTCGCCGATCACCGCACCGCATCCGAGGGCGGTCGTTTGCAAAATTTCCTGCGCCTTGAACGCAGCCAATCTTCGACAGCGCCGCGCATCCTGCACCAACGCCCGCAAGCCCGCAGCGACGACGGCCTGCGCCTGCAAAACTACCTGCGCATTGAGCGTAGCCTGTCAGACTCCGAGTAGGCTGCGGCGTTCCTGCTGCACGCAGGGCTCACGCACCGCCCGCATTAAGACGCGCCATCGCCATGCCCATGCCGATGGTGCAAATCCGGGTAATGCGGATGCTTGTGCCGCATCGGCGCGTGCCGGTGCCAATGCGCGTGCGGCTCGGTGAACGGGCCGTCATGGTCATGTTGATGGTGTTCGTCGTGGCTGTGCAGATGGTCATGCTCCAGCGCCTCGTGATCATGGAAATGGTCATGCCGCTCTGACAGATGCAGCCACAGCCCCAACGCCATCAGCGCACCCGCCGCCAGCAGCGAAACCGTCACCGCCTCGTGGAACAACACCAGCGCCAGCACCGCCCCGATGAATGGCGCGAGCGAGAAATACGCCCCCGTCCGCGCCGTCCCAAGATGCCGCAACCCCAGCATGAACAGCACAAGGCTGACGCCAACCCCCAGAAACCCCACCACCGCGCCCGCCGCGACGAACCCTGCACCCGGCAGCGCCGCCCCCAGCGACAATGCCAGCGCAAAATTCACCACGCCCGCCACCAGTCCCTTGATCATCGCAATCTGCACCGGGTCCGCCGCCGACAGCTTGCGCGTCAGATTGTTATCAATCCCCCAGCACAGACAGGCCGCAGCAATCAACAGCCCGCCACGATCCAGCCGAAACCCCTGCCCATTCCAAGACAGCAAAACCGCGCCGCACAGGATCGCCGCCGCGCCAATCAACAACCGCCGATCCACATTCTCGCGGAACACGACCCAAGCAATCGCCATCGTCGCCAGCCCCTCAAGGTTCAACAACAGCGCCCCCGAAGCCGCCGAGCTCTGCGCCAGCCCCAGCATCAACAACAACGGCCCCAACATGCCGCCAAACAACACCACCGCCGCCAGCCACGGCAAATCCCCCCGCTGCAAACTGGCCTCAGCACTCGGCAAGCTAACCCAAGCCCGCGCCGAGGTCACCAAAGCCAACCCCAAACCCGCGCCCAGATACAAAATCCCCGCCAACAACCAAGGGTCCACCGCCCCGATCAACAGCTTCGACACCGGAGCCGAAGCCCCAAACAAAACAGCCGCCCCAAGCGCCAAAGGCACGCCGGGCCACAGATGGGAATGAGGTTTGGTCATGGGTGAAGTTTAGCACAGGTCCGTAAACGCACAAGGCCAAGGACGCGCAACACAGGGCGGGGCCCTTTCACTATTAGCGGGCGCGGGGTTGTTTTTCTTCCTTCAACTCTGGAATCGCAAGGACCGGATTGTCGCTCGCCTTCGGAAAGACAAGTTTCTCTTGGATGGCGAGGAGTTCGCTCCGGTTTTTTTCGACCTCTTCGTCCGCACTGGCTTCTGCATCCTCTATAGGAGGAGGGGCAATCCGAAGTTCGATTGTCATGCCTCTTTCGACCTTTGCGAGGATAGACTCGAGCGCCCAAGTTAGGTGAGTGTTCAACTCCCCCTTGCGTTTTGCCGGGGCTTTTCCATCGGCAAGAATTTCCTCCACCTTCACTGCGACTGCCGTCTCGATCTCCGTTTTTATCTTCGAGTCGAAAAAATCCTCAACTTCCTTCGGTGTAAAAGACTGTAACTGTGCCGTTTGGGCGCGCAGATTTCGTATCTTTTCTACTGAGTACCAAACTCCTAGAGCCCAAACAACGGCGGCGCTGATGTACGTCGCTACGGGTTCGGCCATTGCCAGAAAAATAAGCGGATCCGTCGTCGAGATACTCCCAACTTTGGCAGGTTCATACTGACCGATCGCAGCCTCGGAAAAGAACTTCGTGATCATTTCGATCTCACGCAATTCCTTTATGAAGCCGGGCAGATTGTTCTCAAACAAATCTCTAGGTATCTGGAAACCAACCTCGGCTTGGCCGTTTTCTGCTTCAACATAGCCAAATTCGAAGTATTTTAACGAGCCGCGAAGCTCTTTTAGTCGGTTAAACACTTCTTTTCGTTTCGACAGGATTTGCTGCGCTAACTCCGCCGCTACACTCGGCGTCATAGCGTTCTCAAGGACCGACTGTTCAATCTGTTGCGGTATAGATTGTGCGAAGGCGTCTTCGGACAACTCGACTAAACGTAGATAGTCGCGCGGCGCAAAGGCATGCTCAAACATCTGCATGCTCAACGAGAATTTCTTGAGTGACTGAGACAAAGTGGTTTGGTAGTCAGCATTTTGGGGCTGACTGACTAAATTCACTAATGCTGTAACAAGGTTTTCAAGGTTGCCTTGGGTGTCAATCTTGCTTTCAGCCTCGTGGACGCGGTCAACTAGTTCTCGCAACTTGTCGGTATTCAATCACGCCTCCATCCAATGCCTAGAAGGAGCCTAGTCGGTTCGCGCAACACGGGGTAGCAAATTTATGTTGGCCAGCATTGAAAGAATTGCAACGTAGTAGCGTGTCAGTGAGCGTGAATATGGAACTCTCTTTTTAGTGCAAGCCATTCGACTGATGTTTCTCTCAGCCCCCCTAATCCTTAACAAATCCTTAAAGCCCCACCCCTAACCCACTGACTCCAAACACATAAAAAAGGTCCCGAGTTGGGACCTCCTTCATTCTCTCCAAAACCAGCCCCCGAAACCCTCAGGCCCGCACCAGCTTTTCATACTGATCCGAGATCCCCAAAGTCAGCGCCCCAACCTCAAAGTTATACTCCCCGATCTGCCCAACCGGAGTAACCTCCGCCGCCGTCCCGGTCAGCCAGCACTGCTGGAAGCCCCCCAACTCGGCGGGCAGGATGTGCCGTTCATGCACCGTCACGCCCTGTTCGCGCAGCATCCCGATCACCGTCTGCCGGGTGATGCCGTTCAGGAACGCATCCGGCAGCGGCGTGTGAACCTCACCGTCCTTCACAAAGAAGATATTCGCCCCCGTCGCCTCGGCCACATAGCCGCGATAGTCGAACATCATCGCATCCGAACAGCCCTTCGCCTCGGCGGCATGTTTCGACATGGTGCAGATCATATACAACCCTGCGGCCTTGGCCTTATGCGGGATCGTCTCAGGCGAGGGCCGCTTCCACTTGGCAATGTCCAGCTTCGCCCCCTTGGTCTTGGCATCGCCGTAATAATTCCCCCAAGACCACACCGCGACCGCCATACGGATCGGGTTTTTCTTTGACGCGACCCCCATATCCTCACCAGCCCCGCGCCAAGCCACCGCCCGCACATAAGCGTCTGTCAGCCCGTTCGCCTTCAGCGTCGCCTCTTTCGCCGCCTCAATCTCGGCCACCGAATAGGGCAGGTCCATATCCAGCAAAGCACCCGAATTCCGCAGCCGCTCCGAATGCTGCACCGATTTGAAAATGCGGCCGTTATAACACCGCTCCCCTTCAAACACCGACGAGGCATAATGCAAAGCGTGGGTCAGGATATGCACATTGGCCGAGCGCCATTCCACCAGCTTGCCATCCATCCAGATGAACCCGTCCCGATCGTCATACCCAGCCATCGCAGCCTCCATTATTGCGAATGTTGCGCTTCATAGGTCCAGTTCGGACATAATATTGCGCGAAATCGTCGAATCGCTAAACCTTATGTCTTGGAATGTCAACATAGCTGACGTATCTTGCACGGCGAGGAGACTTCCATGGCCGAACAAAACACCGGCGGCGAAAGCCTGCTGTTCCTGACCGATGAGAACCTGCGCAAGGGGATTGAGGCGATGTTTTTCGCCTATCGTGGCTTCACGGCTGACCCCGACCGCATCCTTGAAGACATGGACTATGGCCGCGCCCACCACCGCGCCGTGCATTTCATCAACCGCTCTCCGGGCACCACCGTTGGCAACCTGCTGACCATCCTCGGCGTCACCAAACAATCGCTGAACCGCGTGTTGCGCACCCTGTTCGATGATGGCCTTGTCGAAGCGCGCGTTGGCAAACAAGATAAACGCGAACGTCACCTTTACCTGACCGACAAAGGCCACGCCCTTGAACGCGCGCTGTCCGACGCCCAACGAGCCCGGATGCGCGCCGCCTATCGCGCCGCTGGCCCCAGCGCCGTGCAGGGCTTTCGCACCGTGCTGGAAGCCATGATGGATGCCGAGCAACGCCGCCAGTATCAAGGCCTGAAAGAGGGCAGCACATGAGCGATCTTCCCCCCCACCTGCTGGTCGTTGACGACGACGAACGCATTCGTGGCCTGTTGCAGAAATTCCTGATCCGCAACGGCTTCCTCGTCTCGACCGCCCGCGACGCCGCCCAAGCCCGCCGCCTGCTGGCTGGCCTCGAATTCGATATGCTGGTGCTGGATGTGATGATGCCGGGTGAAGACGGCATCAGCCTGACCCGCGCTTTGCGTGCCACCCTGACGGTGCCGATCCTGCTGCTGACCGCCAAAGGCGAAACCTCCAACCGGATTGAGGGGTTTGAGGCCGGTGCCGATGATTACCTGATCAAACCGTTTGAACCCAAAGAACTGCTGCTGCGCATCAACGCCATCCTGCGTCGCGTCCCCGCCGCCAAACCCACCACCGCTGCGCCAAAGGTGCTGCACATGGGTCCGGTCCGCTACGACATGGATCGTGGAGAGCTGTGGCGCGGTCAGGATCTGATCCGCCTGACCTCGACCGAGGCCGCCTTGATGCGGATATTCTCCGCCCAACCCGGCACCCCGATGTCGCGCGACAAACTGGTGGGCGACATGCCGCGCGAAGACAGCGCAGGTCAGGAACGCGCCGTCGATGTGCAAATCACAAGGCTGCGCCGCAAGATCGAAGACGATCCGAAATCGCCGCGCTACCTGCAAACCGTCCGCGGTGAAGGTTATATGCTGCAAACCGACTGAACCCTAAGCCACAGTTCCTTCACAATTTCCTGCCAGTTAAGGCTTCATAACCTTTGGGAGAGACCATAACTATGCTAAAAATTACCGCCGCCTGCGGCTTTGCTTTGCTTGCGACCACTGCCTTTGCGCAAGATCTCGTGCCATATTCCGAGGCTGGCGGCTGGGCTGTCGAAGTGGATCCAACCTTGGGCAACGGCTGTCTGTTGTCGTCCGATTTCGAAGACGGCTCCCACGTCCGTATCGGCTTTGACCGCACCGCAGGCAATGGTTATGTGATCGCCGCTAACACCGCTTGGGGTGAGATCACCGACGGCACCGAGTATCCGATCAGTTTCATGCTGGACGACCAGAAATATGACGGCAGCGCCAAGGGTCTGCATCTTGATGATCTGCCGGGTGTCATGGTCACTTTCGACAGCATCGATTTCCTGACCGATCTGGCCGCGAAAAACACCATGACCCTGCAAAGCGAAGGCGCCGATGTGATGTCAATCGACCTGTCCGGCAGCGATGAGGCGATCACCGAAACCATCGCTTGCCAAGATGAGCAAGAAAACGGTTAAACCCACCAGACGGGTGGTTCCCACCCCCCGGACCCCCGTTCCATGATCAGAACGCATGCCTCCGCGCCCGCAAGAACCGAGCCTCCGATGACCTCCAGCCACCCGCTGCTTGACGACCAACCGCCGTTTGCCGATCACATTGGCCTGCGCATCCTGTCCGTTGCTGCCGACCGGGTGGAAGGCGAAATGCGGGTCTCACCGGAACTGGTCAACCGCAACGGCACTCTGCACGGCGGCGCTGTGATGGCGATGGCCGATCATCTCGGCGGGGTTGGGGCCTTCATGAACATCGGCCCGACTGAAAGCACCACCACGGTGGAAAGCAAAACCAACTTCTTCCGCGCCATTCCGGCGGGCGATCTGTTGCACGGAGTCAGCGTGTTGTTGCATGGCGGGCGGCAGACGATGGTGTGGCAGACCACCTTGACCCGCAGCGATGGCAAGATGGCGGCGATGGTGACGCAAACCCAGATCGTGCTGCGCGATCCGAAGTTTTAGCGCCCCCCGTGTATTTTAGCGCCCCCGTGCGGCTCTATCTTTGCAATGCAGCGGCGCAGCAAACCGCAGCCCAGTCGCCTGCGGGATCAGGCAAGGCATGCGTCCGTAATCACTCCAGCGATCACGCGATCCTAGCCCCCCAACGCGGTTAATTCCGTAAAATTTGCTTTCATACTGGCTCAAATGTCCTCTGGGGGTCCGGGGGCGAAGCACCCCCGCCGGTTGGCCGCAAAAACCGCCATTTCCGTTTTGCCCGCGCTACACTATCCTTCAAACACAGCAGCCAAGGCAGGCCATGACAACCCTTCTGATCAACGCGCCCCAATCCGAAAACCATCTGACGCCCCCCGGCCACCCCGAGCAGGTGGCCCGTTATGCCGCCGTGCAGGCAGGCCTCGCCGATCTGGATTTGATCCGCCGCGACGCCCCAAGTGCCGATGATGCCGATATTTTGCGCGCGCATCCCGCCCGTTACCTTGCCCGCGTTCGCGCGGCTTCGCCGCAGGCCGGATGGACGCAGCTTGATGGCGATACCTTCCTCTCCTCCGGTTCTGTCTCGGCTGCTTTGCACGCTGCAGGCGGCGCCTGTGCCGCGCTGGATGCGGTGCTGTCGGGTGAGGCGACCAACGCTTTCCTCGCCGCGCGTCCCCCCGGTCATCATGCCGAATCCGAAACCGCGATGGGCTTTTGCATCTTCGGAACCATTGCTATTGCGGCGCTTCGGGCCTTGCAGCACCACAAACTTCCCCGCGTGGCCATTGTGGATTTCGACGTGCATCACGGCAATGGCACGCAAGATTTGCTGTGGAACCAGCCTCGCGCGCTGTTCTGTTCCAGCCACCAGATGCCACTCTATCCCGGCACAGGCCACCCCACGGAAACGGGTGCGCATTGCCAGATCCTCAACGTGCCACTGTCCGAAGGCACAGGCAGCGGTCCGATGCGGGAAGCCTACGAGGCGCTGATTTTCCCCCGCATCGCCGCGTGGAAGCCCGATCTTATCCTGATCTCCGCAGGTTTTGACGCCCACGAAGCCGACCCGCTTGCGGGGCTGGAATGGCAGACCGAAGACTACGCATGGCTGACTCAGCGGATCTGCGATCTGGCTGATACGCATTGCGCGGGCCGGGTGGTATCCTGTCTTGAGGGCGGCTATGATCTGCCCGCGCTGACCGCTTCGGTCCGCGCACATGTGGGTGTTTTGCAGGAGCGCGGGCGATGACTGATAAAGCCGTGACGGATATGTCCTTTGAGGAAGCCATGGCCGCCCTCGAATCCGTCGTCACCCAGTTGGAACGCGGCGAAGTCGCCTTGGAGCAAAGCATCGCGCTTTACGAACGCGGAGCCCTGCTGAAAGCCCATTGCGCCGCCAAACTGAAATCCGCCGAGGAAAAGGTCGAACTGATCCGCGCCGCCGAAGGCCGCGCCGTGGATGTCACCCCGGTGGAGGGGCTTTAGTGCCCAGCAACGCCCCGCCGCTGAAGCAGTTTGAGGTGACTCCGCTTGCGTCGCTTGAGCCGATTTCGTTTCAAGCCGCCCTGCAAAGCGTGCGGGATCACGTTGAAACCACGATCCTGAACCAGCTTAAGGAGCTGTCCGGCCCGCTGCCCGAGGCCATGCTTTACGCCACCAAAGGCGGCAAGGGCCTGCGCGGGTTTCTGGTGCTGGAATCCGCCCGTATCCACGATATTCATGGTTTTGTCGCAACCCCCGCCGCCGCCGCGATCGAGGCTTTGCACGCCTATTCGCTGATCCATGACGACCTGCCCTGTATGGATGATGATGACATGCGCCGGGGCCAACCAACCGTGCATCGCAAGTGGGACGAGGCCACGGCGGTGCTGGCAGGCGACGCCTTGCAGGCCCTCGCTTTCGAGTTGGTCAGCATGACGGGCTGTCCGTTTGAACACCGCTTGCACCTGATCAAAACCTTGGCCACAGCCGCAGGCGCGCGCGGTATGGTCGGCGGCCAAGTCGCTGACATCGCCGCTGAAACCGCTGCCGCGCCCTTGAACCTTGCGCAGATCATCGCCCTGCAAGCTGGGAAAACGGGTGCCTTGATCACTTGGTCGGCGATGGCAGGCCCGCGCATGGCAGGGGCCGAGACAGATGCGATGCGGAACTACGGCGATTGCCTCGGCCTCGCCTTCCAGATCGCTGACGATATTCTGGATGTGACAGGCGACGCCGGCAAAGCCGGAAAACGCCTGCAAAAAGACGCAGCCGCAGGCAAGGCCACCTTCGTTTCCCTGCTGGGGCTTGATGCCGCACGCGCTCGCGCCAAATCCCTGATAGAAGAAGCCTGCGACCACCTGTCCCCCTACGGCCCTGCTGCCCAAAACCTGATCGACTGCGCACGCTTCACCATCGCGCGGGAAAGCTGAACATATGACCGACCGTCCCAAAACCCCGCTACTAGACCGCGTGCATTTGCCCGCCGATCTGAAGTCGCTCAGCGACCGCGACCTCAAACAACTGGCTGATGAGTTGCGCGCCGAAACCATCTCGGCAGTGTCCGTCACTGGCGGCCATCTCGGCGCGGGCCTCGGCGTCGTGGAACTCACCGTAGCATTGCACGCCACCTTCCACGCCCCGCGCGACAAGATCATCTGGGATGTCGGCCACCAATGCTACCCGCATAAAATCCTGACCGGACGCCGCGACCGCATCCGCACCCTACGCACCGAGAACGGCCTGTCGGGCTTCACCAAACGCAGCGAATCCCCCTACGACCCCTTCGGCGCCGCCCATTCTTCCACCTCCATCTCCGCCGCCCTCGGCTTTGCGATGGCCGCTGAACTCGGCGGCGATCCCGGCGATGCCATAGCCGTCATCGGCGACGGCTCGATGTCCGCAGGCATGGCGTTTGAGGCGATGAACAACGCAGGCCATCTGAAGAAACGCCTGTTCGTCATCCTGAACGACAACGAAATGTCCATCGCCCCCCCGGTCGGCGCGCTGTCGGCTTACCTGTCACGCATGTATGCAGGCGAGCCGTTTCAGGATCTGAAATCCGCCGCCAAAGGCATGGTTTCCCTGCTGCCCGAACCGTTCCAGGAAGGTGCCCGCCGCGCCAAGGAAATGCTGAAAGGCATGGCCGTCGGCGGCACTCTGTTCGAAGAACTCGGCTTCTCCTACATCGGCCCCATCGACGGCCACGACCTTGACCAACTGCTGCCCGTCCTGCGCACCGCCCAAGCCCGCGCCACCGGCCCAATGCTGATCCATGTGCTGACCAAAAAAGGCAAAGGCTACGCCCCGGCTGAGGCTGCCCGCGACAAAGGCCATGCCACCGGCAAATTCGACGTGCTGACCGGCGTGCAGCAAAAAGCCGCCTCCAACGCCCCCAGCTACACCAAAACCTTCGCCCAAGCCCTGATCCGCGAAGCCGAATCGGATGATAAAATCGTCGCCATCACCGCCGCGATGCCCGACGGCACCGGGCTTGATCTGTTCGCCGCCCGCTTCCCGAAGCGCACCTTCGACGTAGGTATCGCCGAACAACACGCCGTCACCTTCTCGTCAGGCCTTGCCGCTGGCGGGATGAAACCGTTCTGCACGATCTATTCGACCTTCCTGCAACGCGGCTACGATCAGGTCGTCCACGATGTCGCCATCCAACGCCTACCCGTCCGCTTTGCCATCGACCGCGCCGGATTGGTCGGCGCAGACGGCGCGACCCATGCAGGCAGCTTCGACGTGGCGTTCCTCTCCAACCTTCCCGGCTTCGTCGTCATGGCCGCCGCAGATGAAGCCGAACTCGTCCACATGGTCGCCACCGCCGCCGCCCACAACTCCGGCCCCATCGCCTTCCGCTACCCCCGCGGCGAAGGCACCGGGGTTGAAATGCCCAGCAAAGGCGTCCCCTTGGAAATCGGCAAAGGCCGCCTGATCCAACAAGGCAGCCGTGTGGCCCTGCTGTCCTTCGGCACCCGCCTGTCCGAAGTGCAAAAAGCCGCCGAGTCACTCGCCGCCAAAGGCCTGACCCCCACCATAGCCGATGCCCGCTTCGCCAAACCCCTAGACCGCGACCTGATCCTCACTCTCGCCCGCACCCACGAAGCCTTGATCACCATCGAAGAAGGCGCCATCGGCGGCTTCGGCAGCCATGTCGCCCAACTGTTGGCCGATGAGGCGATCTTCGACCACGGCCTGAAATTCCGCTCGATGGTCCTCCCCGACACCTTCATCGACCACGCCTCCCCCGAAGCGATGTACCGCAGCGCAGGGATGGACGCCGCGCAGATTGAGGCGAAGGTATTGGAGGTCTTGGGCGTGGCGGTGGTGGGGAAAAGGGCGTGACCTCAATTCCTCCATATCAAGAAATGATGCTGCCGATGTTATCGCTGATCGCAGCGGGCAAAGCTTCGATGAATGATTGCCTGCCTGAACTCAGGATGATTTTCAAACTCTCAAACGAAGACGCTGACGCAATGCTGCCAAGTGGAAAGCAAACTTACCTCTCCAACCGAGCCCATTGGGCACGGCAGTATCTCTCACAGGCTGGCTTGGTCGCCAGCTACAAGCGCGGTTCGTATGAGGTCACGTCACTTGGTCGTGATCTTCTAAACTCCAAACCCAGCAGTATCACCAATGCAACTCTCAAGCAGTTCCCAAAATTTCAAGATTTCTTGAAGAGGTCGGCGAAGAAAGAAGCATATGAGGGTAGTGCACCCGTCATCACTGAAAGTGGGGTTGTGGATGACACGCCGGAAGACCTCATTGCCCGCGCGCATGGTCAGCTTGAAGCAGCGCTAGTGGCGGACCTTTTGTCAGCAGTTCAAGGTGTATCGCCTTCGCAGTTTGAACAACTGATCGTCGATCTGCTTCTTGCTATGGGATACGGCGGCGGTGATCGCTCGATGGGTGAGCGCATCGGTAAATCAGGCGACGGTGGGATTGATGGCATTATCAATGAAGACGCATTGGGTCTTGATGCAGTCTATATCCAAGCCAAGCGGTATGCGGTTGATAGCAAAGTTGGTCGCCCCGCCCTGCAAGCCTTTGTCGGTTCTCTGACAGGAGAAGGCGCGAACAAAGGGGTGTTCGTTACCACCTCAGACTTCTCAAAGGAAGCCAAAGACTATCTCAACAAGGTCCAGCACCGCATAGTTCTGATCAACGGCGACCGTTTGGCACGCCTGATGATTCAGCACGAGGTCGGCGTGCGTGCGCGTAAAACCTATGTCTTACGGTCGGTGGATGAAGACTATTTCTCAGAGTTTTAGTCGCTGCTGGAAAACCTAAACCGATGGCTGCAGGCAGAGAGTTACCGTCTAAGTATCCTTGGCGCAAACCTTAACGCCAAGTTAACACCCCACCCACAACCCATTGAAATTACAAACCCACAACCCCTGTCCACGCGTGGACACCCCCAAATAAAAACGCGCGCGGGCTGGAACCCACGCGCGCCTTCAATCCTCAAGCCAGGATTAAACCAGATCAAACCGATCCGCGTTCATCACCTTGACCCAAGCCTGCACGAAGTCACGCACGAACGCCGCCTGACCGTCACTCTGCCCGTAAACCTCGGCCAAGGCCCGCAGCTGCGAGTTTGATCCGAACACCAGATCATTCCGCGTCGCCGTCCATTTCAGCGCCCCTGTGGCACGATCCCGGCCCTCAAACTCCGTCTCTGCTGCCGAAGTGGCTTTCCAGACCGTCCCCATATCCAGCAGGTTGACGAAGAAATCGTTGCTCAGCACCCCCGGACGGCTGGTGAACACCCCGTGCTGGGAATGCCCGGTATTGGCATCCAAAGCCCGCAAGCCACCAACCAGAACCGTCATCTCCGGCCCGGTCAGGGTCAGCAGCTGCGCCCGATCCAGCAGCAGTTCTTCCGCCGAAACCGAATACTGCGCCTTCGCAAAGTTGCGGAACCCGTCCACAATCGGCTCCAGCACGGCAAAGCTTTCCGCATCGGTCTGCTCTTGGCTCGCATCCGTCCGCCCCGGCGCAAACGGCACCGCGACCGGATGCCCCGCCGCTGCCGCTGCGTTTTCCACCGCAGCCGAGCCGCCCAGCACGATCAGATCGGCAATCGACACCGATTTACCGGGATGTGACGCGTTGAACGACGCCTGCACGCCTTCCAGAACCGCCAGCACCTTGGCCAGCTGTTCCGGCTGGTTCACTGCCCAATCCTTCTGCGGCGCCAGACGAATGCGCGCACCATTCGCCCCGCCGCGCTTATCCGAACCCCGGAAGGTCGAGGCCGAAGCCCAAGCCACCGAAACCAGTTCCGACACGTTCAGGCCTGAGCCCAAAATCTGCGCCTTCAAAGCCGCCACATCTGCCGCATCAATCACAGCCCCAGTCGCCGCGGGGATCGGATCTTGCCAGATCAGATCTTCTGCCGGAACCTCTGGCCCCAGATACAGCACTTTCGGCCCCATATCGCGGTGGGTCAGCTTGAACCACGCCCGCGCGAACGCATCAGCAAATGCTGCCGGATCGTCGTGGAAGCGGCGCGAGATCGGGCCGTAGATCGGGTCAAACCGCATCGCAAGGTCAGCCGTCGTCATCATCGGGCGATGGCTGATCGACGGATCATGCGCGTCGGGGATCATATCTTCGGGCGCTACATCGCGGGCGAGGAAGATTTGCGCACCTGCGGGGCTCTTGGTCAGCTCCCACTCATACTTGAACAGCATGTTGAAATAGCCGTTGTCCCAAGTGGTCGGGTTCGGCTTCCACGCGCCTTCAATGCCGGAACTGGTGGTGTGAACCCCGGAGCCGGAGCCAAAGCCGTTCTGCCAGCCCAAGCCCTGCTGCGCCATCGGGGCGGCTTCGGGATCGGCTCCAACCAGTGCCGGATCGCCCGCGCCATGCGCCTTACCGAACGTATGACCACCCGCAACCAAGGCCACGGTTTCTTCATCATCCATCGCCATCCGCCCAAAGGTGTCGCGGATGTCGCGGCCAGATGCTACAGGATCGGCCACGCCATCCGGGCCTTCGGGGTTGACGTAGATCAGGCCCATCTGCACCGCAGCCAGCGGGTTTTCCAGATCACGCTCGCCCGAATAGCGGCTGTTCTTGTTGGCCGGATCGTTCGAGGCGATCAGCCAAGTGTCCTCAGACCCCCAGTAAATATCCTCTGGCGGCTCCCACACATCGACGCGTCCGCCACCAAAACCGAAGGTCTTAAAGCCCATCGATTCCAGCGCGACGTTACCCGTCAGCACGATCAGATCGGCCCAGGAAATCGCGTTGCCGTATTTCTGCTTGATCGGCCACAGCAGGCGGCGGGCTTTATCCAAGCTGACGTTATCCGGCCAGGAATTCAGCGGCGCAAAGCGTTGCGTGCCAGACCCCGCGCCCCCACGGCCATCACCGGTACGGTAGGTGCCAGCGCTGTGCCACGCCATGCGGATGAAGAACGGGCCATAGTGGCCCCAATCGGCCGGCCACCACGGTTGGCTGTCGGTCATCAGCGCATGCAGGTCTTGCTTGACCGCAGCCAAATCCAGCGCCTTGAACGCCTTGGCATAGTCGAAACCGTTCGGCATCGGGTTGGCGCTGGGCGCATTCTGATGCAAAATCCGCAGGTTAAGCTGGTTCGGCCACCAATCGCGGTTGGAACGGGCTTTGTGGGTGGTGTGCTGGCCACCGCCATGCATCACCGGGCATTTGCCGCCGCTGGCGTTATCATTTCCGTCCATCGCTCTCTCCGATTCTGCTGAAAACCGCTCGTTTGAACGATCTTTTGCTATGTGCTGTCTTCACTATAACAACTGCATGGCATTAGTTTAAGTTGAATATACTGATTGTTCCGATAAGCTTGTCTTATGATAAACTTCACCCTGAAACAGTTCCGCTATTTTGAGGCCCTCGCCCGCCACGGCCATTTCGGACGCGCGGCAGAGGTCTGCGCCATCTCGCAACCGGCTTTGTCGATGCAGATCAAAGAGCTGGAGGCCGCGCTCGGCACCGACCTCTTTGAACGCGGCGCGCGGCAGGTGCGGCTGACCAGCTTTGGTGAGGCTTTTGCGGTCAGGGTGCGCGATATTCTGCGCTCGGTCGATGAGTTGGCTGACATCGCGCGGGCGGCGCAGAAGCAACTGGTGGGCCGCCTGCGCATCGGGGTGATTCCCACCATCGCGCCGTATCTTTTGCCCACCATCATCGGCAATCTGATGCGGTTGAACGCCGATTTAGACCTGCAACTGCGCGAAACTGTCACCCCCAAACTGCTGACCGAACTCGCCGAAGGTCGCTTGGATACCGCCATCGTGGCGCTGCCAATTTCTGAATCCTCGCTGACCGAAGTGCCGCTGTTCTCGGAAGATTTCGTGCTGATCCGCCCCGCCGAAGATGAAGGCAAACCGGTGCCCAGCCGCGAACGCCTGCGCGAAATGCGCCTGCTTTTGCTAGAGGAAGGCCACTGTTTCCGCGATCAAGCCCTGTCGTTTTGCAACATGTCTGCCGCCCCGCCGCGCGAATTGCTGGATGGCAGCTCGCTGTCTACCCTTGTGCAAATGGTCAGCGCGGGCATTGGCGTGACGCTGATCCCAGAGATGGCGATGGCGGTTGAAACCCGCTCGGCCTCAGTTTCCGTCGCGCGGTTTGGTGATCCGAAGCCGCAGCGCATGGTCGGCATGGTGTGGCGCAAAACCTCGCCCTTGGCCAAGCAACTGCTGCAAGTGACTGAACTGGTGCGCTTCTCCGCCGAGTCTCTGAGGGCTCAACACGGCGCAATCCGATGACATGCTTGTTTTTTAGGCAGCTTTCGCCGAAATCTTGATCACTTGCGCCTAATCCTCCCCCTGATGCACAAAGTGTTAGAGGATCACCGCTGGCTGTGAAAAAACCTCCCTATCCCTGAAAGAAAATATCATGTCCATCCTCGCCAGCATCTACCACCTGACGCATTACAAATATGACCGCCCGGTCACACTTGGCCCGCAGATCATCCGGTTGCGCCCCGCGCCGCACAGCCGCACGCGGGTGGTCTCGCATGCGTTGAAAGTCACGCCCGCCAACCATTTTGTGAACTATCAGCAGGATTTATATGGCAACTGGCTGGCGCGCTATGTGTTCCCCGATCCGGTAACGGAGCTGAAAATCGAGGTCGATCTGACCGCCGATATGACCGTCTACAACCCGTTCGATTTCTTTGTTGAGGCCAGCGCCGAAACCTGGCCCTTCGAATACCCCGCCGAGATCGCCGAAGATCTGGTGATCTATCGCAACTGCGACGCCCCCGGCCCGTTGTTGCAAGCCTTCCTAGATCGCGTGCCGCGCGAGCCTTTGCGCACCATCGACTTCATCGTGCGGCTGAACGCGCAGCTTGCCAATGAAATCGGCTATGTGATCAGGATGGAACCCGGCGTGCAGACGCCGGAAGAAACCCTCGGTCTGGCCTTAGGCTCGTGCCGCGATACCTCATGGCTGCTGGTGCAATCCTTGCGGCATCTGGGTTTTGCGGCGCGGTTTGTCTCCGGCTATCTGATCCAGCTGAAACCCGATCTGACAGCGGTCGATGGCCCGCAAGGCACCGACAAAGACTTCACCGATCTGCACGCATGGTGCGAGGTCTACCTTCCGGGTGCTGGCTGGATCGGCCTCGATCCGACGAGCGGCCTGCTGACCGGCGAAAGCCATATCCCGCTGTCGGCCACCCCGCATTATTCCAACGCAGCGCCGATTTCCGGCATGGCAAGCTACGCCGAGGTCGCGTTTGACTTCGACATGACTGTGACACGCACCGCCGAACATCCGCGCATCACCATGCCGTTCTCGGATACGGCATGGGGGGAGTTGAACGCCTTGGGCCACAAGGTTGACGCCGCCTTAGCCGAAGGCGACGTGCGCCTGACCATGGGCGGCGAGCCGACTTTCGTGTCGATTGATGACTTCGAGGCGGGCGAGTGGAACACCGATGCCGTCGGCCCCACCAAACGGGTGTTCGCCGATGCGCTGATCCGCCGCCTGCAAGCGAAATTCGCTCCCGGCGGTTTCCTGCATTACGGCCAAGGCAAATGGTATCCCGGCGAAACCCTGCCGCGCTGGACGTTCAGCCTGTACTGGCGCCGTGATGGCAAACCGATTTGGCACAACCCCAACCTGATCGCGCATGAGGTCGCGGAAGGGGCGACGCCGGAACAGGCCAGCAGCTTGCTGCAAAATATCGCGGAAACTCTTGGTCTTCCGACAGAAAACGTCACGCCTGCTTTCGAAGACCCCGCCGAATGGATCGTCAAAGAAGGCAATCTGCCGGAAAACGTCACCCCAGAGAACTCGCACCTGAAAGACCCCGAAGAACGCAACCGCATCGCCCGCGTGTTCTCGCGCGGCCTGACCGAGCCGTCGGGCTTTGTCCTCCCGGTGCAGCGCTGGCAATCCCGCGCGGCACAAACATGGGTGTCCGAAAAATGGGCGCTGCGCCGTGGCCATCTGTTCCTTGTGCCGGGCGACAGCCCCGTCGGCTACCGCTTGCCGCTGGGGTCGCTGTCCTACGTCAAACCCGCCGATTATCCCCATATCCACCCGTCCGACCCGTTCGATGATCGCGGCCCGTTGCCCGAATTCACGCCGGAACCCGCCCAACCCGTCGCCAGCTTCACCGCTTCCGAGGCCACCCAAGACCGCTGCGAGCAGGTGATTTCCGACCTCGCAGGTTCCGTCCGAACCGCGATTTCGGTGGAGCCGCGTGATGGTCGCCTTTGTGTGTTCATGCCCCCGGTGGAAAAGGTTGAAGACTACCTAGAACTGATCGCCGCTGCCGAGTCCGCCGCCAAGAAGCTTGGCCTGCCCGTTCATATCGAAGGCTACGGCCCGCCCAACGATCCGCGCCTGAACGTGATCCGCGTCGCCCCCGATCCGGGCGTGATTGAGGTGAACATTCACCCATCGCACAACTGGGCTGAAACCGTCCTGACCACGGAAATCGTCTACGAAGAAGCCCGCCAGCTGCGCCTTGGTGCCGATAAATTCATGATCGACGGCAAGCATACCGGCACAGGCGGCGGCAATCATGTCGTTGTCGGCGGTGTCACCCCCGCTGACAGCCCGTTCCTGCGCCGCCCCGATCTGCTCGCCAGCCTGATTCTGCATTGGCAGCGCCACCCGTCGCTGTCGTATATGTTCTCAGGCCTGTTCATCGGTCCAACCAGCCAAGCCCCCCGCATTGACGAAGCGCGGATGGATGCGCTGTATGAGCTGGAAATCGCGCTGGCTCAAATCCCGGCACCGGGGCAGGGCGCGGCCCCACCGCCTTGGCTGGTCGATCGCCTGCTGCGCAACCTGCTGGTGGATGTGACAGGCAACACTCACCGCGCCGAGATTTGCATCGACAAACTCTACTCCCCCGATGGCCCAACTGGCCGCCTTGGTCTGGTGGAGTTTCGCGGCTTTGAGATGCCACCAAACCCGCGCATGTCGCTTGCGCAACAACTGCTGATCCGCGCCCTGATCGCGCGGATGTGGGCCGCGCCGATCAAAGGTAACCTCACCCGCTGGGGCACCAATCTGGCCGACCGCTTCATGCTGCCGCATTTCGTCTGGGCCGATTTCCTCGATGTGCTGGCCGATTTGCGCCAGCATGGCTTTGATTTCAATCCCGACTGGTTCAAGGCCCAAGCCGAATTCCGCTTTCCCTTCTGCGGCGAGGCCACCTTCGAAGGCGTCACCTTGGAAATCCGGCAGGCGCTAGAGCCTTGGCACGTCATGGGCGAAACCGGGGCCATCGGTGGCACCGTGCGCTATACCGACAGCTCGGTCGAGCGCCTGCAAGCCAAACTGACGGGCGGCGATCCGGGCCGCTACACCGTCACCTGCAATCAGCGCCAAATGCCGATGCAAACGGTTGGGGCAGGGGTCGCCGTCGCCGCCGTCCGCTTCAAAGCATGGCAGCCGCCTTTGGCCCTGCACCCGGTCCTCCCCGTCAACGCCCCCCTGACCTTCGATGTCTATGACACATGGACAGGCCGGGCTTTGGGCGGCTGCACCTATCATGTCGCCCATCCGGGCGGGCGCAATTATGACACCTTCCCGGTCAACAGTAACGAGGCTGAAGCGCGCAGGCTTGCCCGGTTCGAGCCGCACGGGCATACTGGCGGCATGTATGAACCAGTATCCGAAACCCCGCACCCCGAGTTCCCGATGACCCTCGATCTGCGCCGCGCCCCCCGCCACTGATGGCACGCAAGGCCACAGCAAAATTGGTCGATACCCAGCTTTTCGCCCGGTATCGACCACTTCCCGGCGTACCGGATGAACTGGTCGATGCCAATGGCGCGATGCGTCCGGTTTGGGCTGGGCTGATAGCGCATATGTCGGGCCTGTCGGTCGCAGGGGTGCAGGATGCCTTCGCGCGCGGTGAACAGCATCTCGCCGACACAGGCGTGTTTTTCCGCAAATATGGCGACAAATCCGGTGCTGGCCGCGACTGGCCGTTTTCAGCCGTGCCGATCCTGCTGCCTGAAACCGAATGGCAAGGCATCGCCGCAGGCCTGATCCAACGGGCGGATCTGATGGAACTGCTCGCCGCCGATCTGTATGGCGAGAACCGCTTGGTGGCGGATGGCCACCTGCCCGCCAGTCTGATCGCCGAAAACCCCGAATGGCTACGGCCCATGGTGGGGGTCAAGCCGCGTTCGGGTCATTTCCTGCATTTCATGGCGTTCGAGATTGGCCGTGGCCCCGATGGTCGCTGGTGGGTGCTGTCGGACCGCACCGATGCCCCCTCTGGTGCGGGCTTTGCGCTGGAAAACCGCGTCGCAGCCAGCCGGGTTTTCCCCGACCTGTACCGCAATACCAACGTCCACCGCCTTGCAGGCTTCTTCCGCGCCTTCCGTGATGCCTTGGAAAATCTGCGCAGCGATCCTACGTCCCGCGTTGGCATTCTGACTCCCGGCCCCTTGACCGACACCTATTACGAACAGGCCTATATCGCGCGTTACCTCGGCATGGCGCTGCTGGAGGGCGAGGATCTGACCGTTGAAAACGGCCAGCTTTATGTGCGCACCGTCGAAGGCCTCGCCCCGGTCGATGTGCTGTGGCGCCGGATGGATGGCATATGGGCTGATCCGCTGGAATTGCGCGGCGACAGCCAGCTTGGCACCCCTGGTCTCATGTCAGCGGTGCGGCAGGGCCATGTCACCATGGTCAATGCTTTGGGCGTCGGTGTGCTGGAAACCCAAGCCTTGATGGCCTTCCTGCCGAAAATCGCGCAGGTGCTGACCGGGCAAAAGCTGCAAATCCCCAATGTGGCCACGTGGTGGTGTGGTCAGACGGCGGAACTGGACCACGTCCGCGCCCATGCCGACCGGATGCTAATTGGCCCCGCAATGGCCACTCGCATTGCCTTTGAAACCAACGCCCCCCATGCCGTCGGCGGCCAACTGCGCGGCGCAGGCGATGATGCCGATCTGCATGATTGGCTGACCGATAATGCGGGCGGGCTGGTCGGCAAGGAACTGGTGACACTGTCGACCACACCCTTTTACGAAAACGGTGCGCTTGTCCCCCGCCCGATGTCACTGCGCGTCTTCCTTGCCCGTACGGAACAGGGCTGGCAAGTTATGCCCGGCGGCTTCGCGCGCATCGGCGCAGGCACCGACACCACCGCAATTTCGATGCGCAACGGCGGCTCGGTGGCCGATGTCTGGGTGGTCAGCGACACGCCCGTCGAACCGCTGACCCTGCGCGCCCCGAAATCCACCCCGTTTGTGCGTGCGCAACCCGGCCCGCTGCCATCCCGCGCCGCCGATAACCTGTTCTGGCTGGGCCGCTACGTTGAACGCACCGAAGGCCTGTTGCGGCTTGTTCGTGCCTACAATGGCCGCGTCAACGAATCCGGCAATGCCGCGCTGCTGGCGACCATCCGCGCCCGGCTGAAATCCTACGGTGTCGATGCGACCGAGGCGTTTCCGGCAGGCGTGCTCAGCACCCTCAGCTCCGCCGTCTATAGCGCCAGCCAAATCCGCGACCGTTTCAGCGTCGATGGCTGGTCCGCCTTACAAGACATCGAGAAATCCATGACCCGCATCGCCAAAACCACCAAAACCGGTGGCGATGCGGCGCAGGTGATGAGTGTGATGTTGCGCAAAATCGCAGGTTTTTCCGGCCTTGTGCATGAAAACATGTATCGCGCGGCGGGCTGGCAGTTCCTGTCCATCGGCAGATCGCTGGAACGCGCCGCGATGATGACCGATCTTCTCGCCTCGGTCGCGGGCCCCACCTCGCCCCCCGGCGGCCTCGATATGGCGATTGAGGTCGGCGACAGCATCATGGTGCATCGCCAGCGCTATGCGGTGTTCACCAGCCGCGAAAGCGTCATCGACCTTTTGGGCTTGGATGAATGCAATCCGCGCTCAATCCGTTTCCATCTCGACGTGATCGCCAAATGCGTCGATGAGTTGCACAGCACAGGCCCGCATGGCCAGATGACCGAGTTTGAACGCAACGTGCGGCTGCTGCAAACCTCGGTCATCGTCCACACCGTCGAAACCCTGAACACCGAAGCGCTGCTGAAAGCCCGTGGTCAAATCTATGATCTGTCCATCGCGCTCGGCTCTGCGTTCATGCATTAGGGGACGGCGGTGATCTACGACATCAAACTGCAAATCGCCTATCAGTATGCCAACCCGGCGGTGGGCGGACGGCATGTGGTTTGTGTGATGCCGCTCGATATGCCCGGTCAGCGCGTGCAGGCCAGCCTGCTCGACATCACCCCGCGACCAGAGGAACGGCTGGACCGTATTGATTTCTTTGGCAACCGCATCACCGAGTTCAGCTTTCGCGGCCCACATGACTCGGTGGCGTTCACCATGAAAGCCCGGATCGAGCGGCTGATTACCCCTAGCCTGCCCGCCAATGCCATTCCCTTGCCCGCGATGCCTGCGGCTTTGGCTGCCCAGCGCGATCTTGGTCCGAATGCCCCGCTACACTTCCTGTCGCCTTCCGTCCGGGTGCCGCGTGACCGCGCGATGACCGCCTTTGCGCTGGGCGCTCTGCACCCCGATATGACTGTGGCCGAGGCCGTCGTTGCGATTGGCAGCGCCCTTTATCGCCATATGAAGTTTGATCCGAAAGCCACCACCGTCGACACCCCGGCGACCGAGGCTTTTGCCAAGCGCCAAGGTGTCTGTCAGGATTTCAGCCATATCATGATCGCCTGCCTGCGCGGCATCGGCATCCCCGCAGGCTATGTCAGCGGCTTTCTGCGCACCCTGCCACCGCCCGGAAAACCCCGGCTGGAAGGCGCGGATGCGATGCACGCTTGGGTGCGGGCATGGTGTGGCCCTGAGGCTGGCTGGATCGAATTCGACCCCACCAACGATAAACTGGCCAGCGAAGATCACATCGTCGTCGCCTATGGCCGCGATTACAGCGATGTGTCGCCGATCAAAGGCACGATGCGGATTTCGGGCGGGCAGAAAAGCAAGCAGTCCGTCGATGTGATCCCGTTGGCCGGGTAGGCCCTATGCGGTTTGCGCTTGCGGAGCTGCCGTCATCTGCGCCTCGATAAACCTTGCAGTGCGCAGATAATGTTCGGCCAACAAATCGCAGGCCAAATCAACATCCCGCGCCAGCGTGGCCTGCGACAAGGCTGCATGTTCGGCCTGAATATCGCGGTGATGTTCAACATTGCGCTGTTGCAACATGGGATAGCGATAGCGCTCGGCCTCGACATAAAGCCGCTGGAAAAACTCCAACAACCAGCTTGAACCGCAACCCGCGATCAGCGCCAGATGAAAGCCGTGGTGGCGATCTTCCAGCAGCTTTTGCTCATCCGCGCTGCCGTCAACGGTGCGTGCCGATTGCAGCATCAACCCATGCAGGGCGCTGACAATCCCGGCCTCCCACGCATCACCACCCAACGCGATAGAAAGCCGCAGCGCCCGCTGTTCGATCAGCACACGGGTGTTGATGGTATCCCACATTTCCGCCATCGACAGCGGTGCCACCGAAAACCCGCGCAAGGCGATGGATGTCACCAACCGCTCGGCCTGCAAGCGGTTCAACGCCTCGCGCAGCGGCGAAAACCCCATGCCATAGCGTTCAGATAGCTGCGCCATCCGCAACGGCTTCCCCGGTGCCAGCACGCCCCGCACGATGTCTCGCCGCAACGCGTCATAGGCGGTTTCTGCCAAAGTCATTCGGGGGCCTCTTTCTGCTGATCCCAGTATGGCGCAAGGTGGATCAGATGGCAATTTCATTATTTTCGAAAATATGACTTGCTTGCGAAAATAAATCTGGCATTTTGAGAGCGAGAGTCGGCATCAGGGGGCAGGGATGAGCAATCAACGCGAAAATCACCGCGAGGACTTGGCAGGCCGCGCCAATGTCGAAGACACGCCCGAACTGCTGGCCTATTACGACCAGCTGGAAAAATTCAGCACTGGGGCACTCTGGATGGTGGCCAACAAGATCGAACCTTGGGCGCCGAAAAGCCAATCGGTTCCGGTGGTCTGGCGCTACCACGACCTGCGCGAACATGTGCTGCGCTCGGTGCAACTGGTGACGCCAGAAAAGGCCGGGCGGCGGGTGATCTATCTCAACAACCCCGGTCGCACCGATGTCGCCGCAGCGGTCGGCTGGATTTATGCGGGCCTGCAAGTGATGAACCCCGGCGAGGTCGCCTCGGCCCACCGCCATTCCGCCAGCGCCATCCGCTTCATCATGGAGGGCAGCGGCGCGTACACCGTGGTCGATGGCCACAAGATGACACTCGGCGCGAATGATTTCGTCCTCACGCCGAATGGCACTTGGCATGAACATGGCGTCAGTGCCGAAGGTACGCCCTGCATCTGGCAAGACGGCCTCGACATCCCTTTCGTCAACGCGATGGAGGCGAACTTCTACGAGGTCCACCCCGATCTTGGCCAAGCCGTCGGCTATCCGGTGGATGATATGACCAAAACCTGGGGCAACGCTGGCCTGACCCCCGGCGGTGGTGCGTGGAACAAAGGCTACAGCCCGATGTTCAAATACGAATGGGCCCCGACCTATGAGGCGCTGGTGAAATATGCCAGCGCCAGTGATGGCTCGCCCTTCGATGGTGTGCTGATGGACTATGTGAACCCCGTCACCAACGGCCCGGTGATGCAAACGCTTGGTGCGTCGATGCAACTGCTACGGGCCGGAGAACACACCAAAGCCCACCGCCACACCGGCAGCTATCTTTACCACGTCGCCAAAGGCCGCGGCCATTCGATCATCAACGGCAAGCGCTATGACTGGCAGGAACGCGATATTTTCTGCGTGCCGTCATGGGCTTGGCATGAACATGTCAACTATCAACCGGGCGAGGATGCCTGCCTGTTCTGCCTGTCGGATCTTCCGGTGATGCGGGCCTTGGGCCTCTACCGCGAAGAAGCCTTTGGCGACACCAACGGCCATCAGCCGCTTCTCTAAGGACAACATATGAAACTGGTAACTTACCGCGCCTCGGTTGAAGCCGCCGCAAATCTGGGCGTTATGGACGGCGATCTGGTCGTCGATGTTGCCCGCTTGGGCGTGATGATGGGCGAGGATTTGCCCGATACGATGCTCGGCCTGATTGACACCGGCCGCCCTGGACTGGCCACCCTGAAAGCCTGTCTTGAGGGGGCGGAGGGCGATTACGCCACCCAAGTCGCCACCGATCTGGCGAATGTCACCCTGCTCGCCCCGATCCCGCGCCCGCGCAAGAACATCTTCGGCATCGGTTTGAACTATGTCGAACATGTCGCCGAAAGCGCCGCGTCCCTTAATACGTCGAAAGACCTGCCAAAACAGCCGGTGATCTTCTCCAAACCGCCCACAACCATCATCGGCCCCGGCTGTGCCATCGAACACAACGCCAAAATCACCCAGCAACTCGATTGGGAGGTGGAACTCGCCGTGATCATCGGCACCACGGCCCGCCGTGTCAGCCGCGAAACGGCTCTGAACCATGTCTTCGGCTATTCGGTGATGATCGACATCTCCGCCCGCGACAACCGCCGCGCGGGCCAATGGATTTTCTCGAAAGGCCAAGACACCTATGCCCCCTTCGGCCCCTGCATCATCACCGCCGACGACATTCCCGATCCACAAACCCTCGACCTCTGGCTCACCGTCAACGGCGTCGAAAAACAACGCTCCAACACGCGCCACATGCTGTTCAAGGTCGACACGCTGATCGCCGATATCTCGTCCGGCATCACGCTGGAACCGGGCGACATCATCGCCTCGGGCACGCCGGAAGGTGTCGGCGCTGGCCGCAGCCCGCAAGAATGGCTCTGGCCCGGTGACGTGGTTGTGGCGACAGTCGAAGGCATTGGCACCATCCGCCACCCCGTCGTTAACGCCACCCCAGACTAACGCTTTGGTCATCCTCTCTGCTCAAATATCCTCTGGGGGTCCGGGGGGCGAAGCGCCCCCGGTGGCCTGCCACAAAAGGAACGCCTAATGACCTTCACCGTCGCCGTCGCCCAAATTGCCTCGCTGCCCAACGACCCGCTCGCCACCGCCGAAAAAGCCGCGACCACCTTGCGCGAAGCTGCCGCAAAAGGCGCGAAACTGGTGGTCTTCCCCGAAGCCCTGCTCGGCGGCTATCCGAAAGGTGCCAGCTTCGGTGCCCCGATCGGGATGCGCAAACCCGAAGGCCGCGCCGCCTTCGCCCGCTACCACGCCGCCGCCATCGACCTCGACGGTCCCGAAATCGCCCTGCTGGCCGAGGCCACGGCGGAAACCAACACCTTCGCCGTGATCGGTGCCATCGAGCGCGATGGCGCGACACTCTACTGCACAGCGCTCTATTTCGACGGCGCAAAAGGCCTAGTCGGCAAGCATCGCAAACTGATGCCCACCGCAGCCGAGCGGCTGATCTGGGGCTTCGGCGATGGCTCTACCCTGCCCACCTTCAAGACCGACTTGGGCACCATCGGCGCGGTGATCTGCTGGGAAAACTACATGCCCGCCCTGCGGATGCACATGTATTATCAAGGTGTTAGCCTCTACTGCGCCCCCACCGCCGATGACCGCGACACATGGCTTCCCACCATGCAACATATCGCGATGGAAGGCCGCACCTTCGTGCTGACCGCCTGCCAGCACATCACCCGCGCGGCTTACGGCCCCGACCACGAAAGTGCCCTAGGCGACGCCCCCGACACCGTGATGATGCGCGGCGGCTCTGCCATCATCGGCCCCTTGGGCAAGGTGCTGGCTGGCCCTGATTTCAGCGGCGAAACCATTCTTTACGCCGATATCGACCCCACCGAGGTGATGCGCGCCAAGTACGATTTCGACGTGACAGGCCATTACGCCCGCCCCGATGTGTTTGAGCTGACCGTCGACACCCGCGCCAAACGCGCTGTGAAAGAAATCTGATGCGTTGGGATCTGGACAAGGTTGCCGAGCCCATCGCCTACAAACTGCTCGCCGCCACCGTGATGCCGCGCCCGATTGCTTGGGTGGTCACACAAGACAAGCAGGGCACGCTCAACGCCGCCCCCTACAGCTTTTTCAACGTCATGGGGTCTGCCCCGCCCACCCTCGTGCTGGGCTTGATGGCCGACCCTAAACGCGGCTTCAAGGATACGGCAGCGAACATCCTCGCCACCGGCGAATTCGTGGTCAATCTGGTGTCCGGGGCCTTGGTGCAGCAGATGAACATCACCTCGGTCGATGCACCCACTGGGGTGAATGAACTTGATCTCGCAGGCCTTGCAACCGAAGCTTCTGTGCATATCCGCCCGCCGCGTATCGCCGCCAGCCCGGTGGCGTTTGAGTGTGCGATGCTGTCCTCGGTGGTCACTGGCCCGCATCAAACCATCGTCATTGGCCGCGTGCTTGCGGTGCATATCGACGACCGTTTCATCCTGAATGCCGATCGCGCCCACATCGACACACCCGCGCTGAACCTCGTCGCCCGCAGCTATGGCTCCACCTATGTGCGCAGCCAAGACACCTTCGAGCTGGACCGCCCGAAATGGGACGTGTGGTCGGCGCAAAACCAGAAATAATCGGCGTTTCGCGGGATTTTCGAAAATTCTGTTGACATAAAGATGAGTCTGATAATTACTAAACCGATCAGTAAAAGTTTTCGACTCGGGAACCACGAGTCAAGGGAGAAGCCGCAATGATGCAAGAACGGATCGAGGGCAAATGGCTCGCCGCCTTCCGCCGCGTGTTGGCGCTGAACGGCATCGGCCGCGGCACCCCCATCGCCATCCTTTGCGAAACCCAATCCCGCCCGGTACTGGTGCATCTGTGCGAACTCGCCGCCTACGATCTGGGTGCGGAATTCTGTATCATCACCATGCCGACACCACCGATGAACGCCCCAGTGCCCGTAAAATCCACTGGCACAAGTTGGGCGATCCAACAAAACCGCGCCGTAATCGAGGCGCTGAAGCGCGTCGAAGTCATCGTCGATTGCACCGTCGAAGGCATCATCCACGCCCCCGAATGGCCCGAGATTGAAGCCGCTGGCCGCACGCGCCTGCTGGTCATCACCAATGAACACCCCGAAATCCTCGAACGCACCGAACCCCGCACCGAACATGGCCCCAAGGTTGCCCTTGGCACGCAAATGCTGCGCGCAGCATCCGAGATGCGCGTCACCTCCGCCGCTGGCACCGATCTGACCATCAATCTGCGAGATGCACCCTGTGGCGGCACCGCAGGCTTCGGCACCAAACCCGGCGATGTGGCGCATTGGCCCGGTGGCCTCTGCCTCGCCTTCCCCGGCAAGAACGCGGTGAATGGCCGTATCGTGATGGATGTCGGCGATATGAACCTGACGTTCAAGACCTACCTGACCAGCCGCATCGACTGCACCATCGAGAATGATTTTGTCACCGCGATCAAAGGCGACGGCATCGACGCTTTGCATTTCCGCGAATACATGGCCGCCTGGGATGACCCGAACGCCTACGGCCTCAGCCACGTCGGCTGGGGGATGAACCCGCACGCCCATTGGATTTCCGCCGCAATGTACGACAAGCGCGACATGCAGGCCGTAGAATTCCGCGCCCTCGCCGGGTCTTTCCTGTGGTCCACCGGGGCCAACCAATACGCAGGCCGCTACACGCTCGGCCATTTCGACCTACCCATGCGCAACTGCACCATCGCCCTTGACGGCAAAATCGTCGTCAAAGCGGGCGTCCTTCAAGGCGAACTCGCGCTGTAAGCGCAACGGAGAAAACCCATGAGCAACATTGCCGATTACTACGACCTATCCCGCATCCGCCCCGAAGTCCAAGCGGTGCTGAACCGCCTGAATGAACTCGGCCCCAGCTTCGCCGCCCGCGCCAAGGGCATCGACATGGAAGCCACTTTCCCGGTGGAAAACTACAAAGACCTTGCCGCCGAAGGCTTCCTCACCCTGACCGTTCCCACCGAATTCGGCGGCCACGGTTTCAGCCTTGGTGAATACGCGATGTGCGGGGCGGAAATCGGCAAATACTGCGGTGCCACCGCCCTGACCTTCAACATGCACAACTCGTCGATGATGTGGTCGCGCTTCATGTATGAACTGCCGAACCTGACCGAGGCAGACCGCGCCGCCTTCGCCCCCCTGCGCGAAAAACAATTCCGCCGCGCGGTGAAAGAGCAAGGCATCTACTCGCAGCCGATCTCGGAGGCTGGCCAGAACTGGACCAGCAAACCCGCCCAAACCAACTGCCGCAAAGTGGATGGCGGCTGGCTGATCAACGGCTTCAAGAAATTCGCCAGCCTCGCGGGCTATTGCGACTATTACTCCATCGTCTGCACCGAGCATTTCGACGGTATCGGGCCGCGCCACGAAGACACCATGATCTTCGTCGTCCCGAAAGAGGCCAAGGGCCTGACCGTGCAAGGCTCGTGGGATCCGCTGGGGATGCGCGGCACCAATTCCCGCGATCTGGTGCTGAAAGACGTGTTCGTGACCGAAGACGATCTGATGATGCCGCGCGGGCTTTTCATCAAAACCCTGCCGCATTGGCCGCATATGATGGCCACCCTCAGCCCCACCTACATGGGCCTCGCCCAAGGCGCTTACGACTTCACCGTCGCCTATCTGCGCGGCGAGGTCGAAGGTCAGCCCGCCGCCGACCGCCGCATGTTCGGCACAAAACGCATCGCCGTGGGCAAAATGTATGCGCGCCTTGCCAACATGCGCGCGCTGTGGTGGCAGGCGTTCATGGAAGCCCAAGGGATGCCATCCAAAGCCCAAGTGCTGCGGATGTACGCCGCCCAGTATAACGTCATGGAAGGTGTCCAGGAAATCGCGGCGCTGGCGATCCGCACCTGTGGCGGTCAGTCCATGCTGAAATCCATGCCCTTGGAGCGGATGTATCGTGATAGCCGCTGCGGGGCGTTAATGCTGCCTTATACCTCTGAAATCATGGAGGATTATCTGTCTGTCCTCACGCTTTACGATACAGATGAGTTGGACAAAGCCCCCGGTGATGAAGGCGGCGCACGGTCTTCCCTGTGGCGCGGCGACAGCGGTTCGCTCAAAGGCTTGCGCTAAAATGACCCGCGAAACCGTCCATGTCATGGGTCGCACCCCTGCCACGCCCGACGCCGTCTGGGCCATCGCGCGCGACTTCTGCGGCGCATGGCACCCCGGTCTTGCCACCATCACGGCAGAGCGCAGCCCGACAGGTGCCGAAATCCGCCGCTTCACCGCACATGGTGAGGACACGGTATATCGCGAGCAACTGATCTACCGCTCCGACAGCGACCGCTGCCTTGCCTATACCCACCTTGAGGGCATCCGGGGCGCAGACCGCTACACCGCCCGCATAACGATTTCCGCCTCACCTGCGGGCTCTGTGATCAACTGGAGCGCGGAAATCGTGGCCCCCCCGGCCCGCGCCAGCGAGATCGCCAACGGCACCAAACCGATTTTTGAGGCCGGGATTGATGCACTATCCACCGCCACAGCGCAGACTTGCACACCCGAACCCCTGCTGGCAAACGCCCCTCTAGAAACCCGCATCCTGCCCGGCACGCCACAACTGGCGCTCACCCACACCCCCGCCAAACCCGGCCCCCTGATCCTGTTCCTGCATGGCATCGGCGGCGCGCGCACTAACTGGAACGTCCAACTGCAAGCAGCAGGCAACCTCGCCCAAGCCGCCGCCCTCGATCTGCGTGGCTACGGCGACAGCACCCTCGGTTTCCGCCAATCGACCATCGACGATTACTGCGAAGACATCCTGCGCATCATGGCTGAATTCAACGCCGAAAAACTGATCCTCTGCGGCCTGTCCTATGGCTCGTGGATCGCCACCTCTTTCGCGATGCGCCACCCCGAAAAACTCGCAGGCCTCGTCTTGTCCGGCGGTTGCACCGGCATGTCAGAGGCTGGCCCCGAAGAACGCGAAGCCTTCCGCGTCAGCCGCGAAGTCCCCTTGGACGCAGGCCAAACCCCCAAGGATTTCGCCCCCGCAGTCGTCAACGTCATTGCGGGCCCCAACGCCTCCGACGCCATCCGCGCCGACCTGCTGGCCTCGATGTCTGCCATCCCTGCCGCCACCTACCGCGACGCCCTGCGCTGCTTCACCAACCCTTTGGAGCGCTTTGATTTCGCCAAACTCACCATGCCCGTGCTGCTGATGACAGGCGAACACGACCGCCTCGCACCCCCCTCCGAAATACGCGCAGTCGCAGGCCGCATCACCGACGCCGCCCCACGCCCCGACGTGCGGTTCGAAGTGATCGCCGACGCAGGCCATGTCTGCAACGTCGCCCAACCCACAGCCTACAACCGCCCGCTGCTGCAATTCATCCGCCGGGTGCTGCCATGACAGCCATCCCGCAGCGCGAACTGAACCGCCTCGCCAAACAGCGCCGCATCCTTGACGCCGCTTTGTCAGTCTTTGCCGCTGAGGGCTATTCCGGCACTTCGATGGATGCTATCGCCCTCAAAGCTGCGGTGTCAAAACCCACGCTGTATCAATACTTTGGCACCAAAGAGCAGTTGTTCACCGAGATCATGCTGGCCGAGCGCAACACCATGCTGCTGGCCTTCGATCACCCCGGCACCGACATGGTGGCGGAACTGCACCACTTCGCTTGGCACTACGCTGACACCGTGATGCGGCCCGAATTCCTCTCGCTTGCCCGCCTGATCATCGGCGAGGCACAGCGCTTCCCCGAGATCGGCCGCGCCTACCAAGCCGCTGGCCCCGATCGCGTTTTGGCGGGGATGATCACCTACCTCACCCGCCAGCGCGACGCCCAAAAACTTACCTTCGACGATGCCGAACTCGCCGCCGAAGACCTCTGGGGTCTGATCCTGTCGGCCCCCAGAAACCAAGCCCTGCACCTGCCCGACCGCATCCCGACCAAGCCCGAACTCGCCCGCTACATCAACAACGGCCTGCGGGTTTTCCTGAAAGCCTATGCCACCGACCCGGCCCGCGACTTGGCCCAACTTCAAACCATCACGGGGAACACATGAGCCTGCAAGCTTTCCTTGACGACGAAAATAGCCGCTTCGCCACCGTCGCCCTAGTCGATACGAACGGCCTGCTGCGCGGCCAAATGGTGTCCACCCGCAGCCTGAACGGCATCCTGAAATCCGGCATGGGCATGGCCCCGGCGCAACTGGCTTTGGACCCCACCGATCAGATGTTAGAGATGCCCGGCGTCACCGATGGCACCTCAGATTTCCACGACGATCCGCTGATCGTTGACCCCACCTCGGCCCGCCGCATCCCCTGGGCGCGCCCCGGCCACGACCTCTTGCTGCTGACGCAATACTCCGGCGACACCGCAGCGATCTGCCCGCGTTCGATCCTGAAATCAGTGCTAGACCGCGCCGCAGCCGCAGGCTTCACCCCGAAATACGGCATGGAACTCGAATACACCCTGTTCGATGAGACGCCGGAATCCGCCCGCGACAAAGGCTATCGCAACTTGAAAACCGCCACCATGCACGCCAGCCACGATCTGATCCTGTATCAAACCGTGCAGCAGGAATGGTACGAGGCCGTGTCCGACATGTGCGGCCCCCTGCGCATCGACCTTGCCAAAATGCACGAAGAAATCGGCGGCGGCTTTATGGAGGCCTGCATTGGCGCGGGCGAAGGCCTAGAACCCGCCGATCAACTGATGCTTTTGAAAAACTTCATCCGCGCCCTTGCGATGCGCCAAGGCCGCTGCGTCACCTTCATGCCGCGCTGGACAGAAGACGCCGACAGCCAATCGATTCACGTCCATATCTCGCTGAAAGACCGCGACGGTAAGTCATTGTTCTACCAAGACGGCGAAAAGAACGGCATCTCGCAAACTTTCCGCCATTTCATCGGCGGCCTGCAGCGCTACATCGGCGATATGACCCTGATCTGCCAGCCCACCGTCAATTCATACCGCCGCTTCGCCCCCGGCACTTTCGCGCCCCCCGGCCTGACCTGGGGCTATGAAAACCGCACCACTTGCTTCCGCGTCGTGGGCCATGATGCGGGCTCTTTGCGCGTTGAAAACCGCCTGCCCGGTGCTGACACCAACCCCTACCTCACCGCCGCCGCCACCATCGCCGCAGGCGTGGCGGGCATCATGGAAAAGATCGAGCCCGAACCCGAAGTCATCGGCAACGGCCACAACCTGACCGGTGATCGCCCCGATTTCGCCCGCTCGATGCCCGAGGCCATAGAGCGCCTGCGCAATTCCACTTTCGCGAAAGACTGGCTCGGCCCCCGCTTTGTCGAGGCGTTCGCCGCCACCCGCCAAAGCCAATACGACCAATTCCGCAAGAAAATCCCCGATGTCGAACTGCAACGCTTCTTTGATCTGGGGTAATATATGACCGACCTGCGCCAACACTTCATCGAAGCCATGAGCCGCGCGTCCACCTTCGTCTCGGTGATCACCACCGATGGCGAGGCGGGCCGCTTCGGCGTCACCGTGTCCTCAATGACCTCGGTTTCCGCCGATGGCGCAGGCCCGTCACTTCTGGTCTGCGTGCATCACCTCTCACCCGCAGCCACCGCCATCCTGCGCAACCGCGCCTTCTGCGCCAACCTGCTGAGTGCCGCGCAACACGGGGTTTCCGACCTGTTCTCAGGCCGCCAAAAGCCACAAGGCGACCGTTTCGATGCGGTGAAATGGCAGCCGGGGCAGGGCGGCCAACCGATCTTGACCGAGGCTTCCGCCAGCTTTGAATGTAGCCTAAAAACGGCTCTATTATGGGAAACCCACTACATCCTAGTAGGCGAAGTCAGCGCCGTGGCGCTGACCGATAACCATGATGCGCTATTATACGGACAGCGCGCCTATAAACGCGCTGTCCATATTCCTTAGTGCTGTTCGACCACTTTGGCCTGCCCGCGCGTCTTATACAGGCTGAAGCCCACCCCAGCGGCCAAGATCGCGAAGGTAATACCCAGCGACCAGCTTGGCGGGAACTTCTCCAGATCCATCCAGTCGGCCACGAACACTTTCGAGCCGATGAACACCAACAACAAAGACAGCGCGTATTTCAGATAAGCAAAGCGGTGCAAGATCGCCGACAAAGCGAAATACAAAGCCCGCAGACCCAGAATAGCGAAGATGTTAGAGGTGTAAACGATGAACGGATTGGTGGTGATCGCGAACACCGCAGGCACCGAATCCACCGCGAACACCAGATCCGCAATCTCGATCAACACCAATGCCAGAAACAGCGGCGTGATATAGCGCAGACCGTTACGCTTGACGAAAAAGGCATTGCCCTCAAGCCCTTCGGTCACCCGCAACCGCCGCTTCAAGAACCGCAAAACCGGGCCATCAACCGAGTGGTTGCTCTCATCGGTGAACAGCATCTTGATGCCGGTAAAAATCAAAAACGCCGCGAACACATACAAAAGCCACGCATATTCAGCCACCAGCGTGGCACCCAGTCCAATCATGATGCCGCGCAACACGATCACGCCCAGAATACCCCAGAACAGCACCCGATGCTGATACATCCGCGGAATGGCAAAACTGCTGAAAATCAACGCGATAACAAACACGTTGTCCATCGCGAGGGTCTTTTCCACCACAAACGCCGTCAGATACTGCGCAGTGGCTTCCGACCCCATCTGCCAATAGACAAAGCCCGAAAACGCCACGCCCAAGGCGATATACACCGCCGACAAGCGCAGGCTTTTGCTGACGCCAATCTCTTGGTCGCCGTTGTTGACCAACCCCAGATCAGCCGCCAGCAGCACCAAGACGATGGTGATGAAGGTCAGCCACATCCAGATCGGTGTGCCCAAAAATAGTGAAGTGAGAAGTTCCATACTGTCCTCTGTTTTGCATATCGCGCCAGAGGTCAGCCAAGGTCTACGGGCATGACATCGAGCGCACTCGATGCGATCCGACATCACGATGCAATATCGTCAGAGGGGCCCGTCTCGCCCTCCAGAGATGGGGCAGCAATGCTGTCGTTCAACCCCTTGCCAAGAAAAAACTCACGCAGGCGTGAAAGCTTTCGGGAAAAACGCCGCAGCTATATCCAGCAAAGTCTCCAACGCCTCATCGACACTGTAAGGCTCGGCCTGCGTCACCAGATCCATCCACAACCCCTCGCTTGCCACCCGGATCGCCCGCGCCACCCGCTCGGCATTGCCTTCTGGGCCAAGTAACTCCGCACATAAGCCTTCCAGTTTAGTGACGTATTCAGCATTATTAGAGCCGCATTTCTCTTGATACAGCGGCCGACTTTGCGCCTCGCCCCAGAATGCACACCACGCCGCCAAGCGCTGCGGTGTGCAAAGTTCGGCGCGGAAATCGGCACGGATCAGCGCATCCAGTTGCGCGGCAGGCTCGGGCGGGGCCGCCGCCAGCGCCGCCTGCCAGTTCTGCACATACTCATCCGCCAGATAGGTCAGCGTTTCGGCCAGCAGCAGGTCTTTCGACTGAAAGTGAAAGTTCACCAACCCATGTGACAGTCCGGCCTGATTGGCCACATCGCTCATCGTGACGCGGGCATAGCCCTTGATTGCCAGCACCTCAATCGTGGCCTCGATCAACTGTTCCCGCCGCGCCGCGCGCGACAGTTTTCGGGGCGGCTTCGGCTTGGTCATTCAATAGGCTTCCGTCGAAATCGGCGCTGTCAGAGCCATTTTTTCAAACAAAACCTCCAGCCCCGCGCGCGAAGGCGAACAGCACATCACGCCCGCATCGACGCTCAGATCAGGCGGGAAATATGCCAACCGCAGCATCTTCCAAACCTCCCCGGCCTGATACTGCACCCAAATCGCATCGCGCACCCGCGTCAGGCGAAGCCGCAACCGGCCATCAAACCCCGGCAGAGGCATCTGCGACCAATCCGACATGCCATTCGTCACCACCACCGCCAGATGCGCCATCCCACCAACAAATTCGATGCCGCATTTCACCCAATGCAAAGCATCGGCGCGGATCATCAACCCGGCTTGGTCATATTGCTGCGAGAAATCGGCTCTAAACACCGTTTCGAGACTAAATTCCGCTGGAGCGGGCTGATGCAGGAAGTGGCCATTGTGGTGCTGAAAACCGTAATAGGTGCCATGCCAGAAGTCGGTCTGATCGCCCGTGGTCACATGCAGCCCCGCCGCATCATAGCGGGCCTTGGCAGGCGGGTTCAGCCAATTCAAGTCGTTCCAGTTCATAGCCACCTCCTTGAATTTGCGCCGAACTGGCGCGTGCAAAGTGTGAATTTTTCCTTAACGGAAAATCGGTAATATATCTAAATCAAGTGCTTAACAGCTGGTCCCAACTCGGGCCATCACTTCAAAAGCCCCCTAAGCCCGTCCTGATAGGTCGGGTAGGCCAGCTTAACCCCCAAATCCCGCTTGATCCGATCATTCCGAACCCGCTTCGATTCGGAATAGAAACTGATCTGCATCGGCGACATTTCGGCCTCTTCAAACAGCACCGTCGGGGGTTCTGGATAGCCCAGCAAAGCCGCCGCATAAGACAGCACATCCTCGGGCGGGGCGGGATTATCATCGCAGACATTATAGATCGCACCCGGATCAGGGTGCCGGATCGACCCCAGCAAAGTCGCCGCAATATCGGCCACATGAATCCGGCTGAACACCTGATTGGCCTTGATCACCCGCCGCGCGGTGCCATCGCGCACCTTCTCAAACGGCCCCCGTCCCGGCCCGTAGATCCCAGCCAGCCGAAACACCTGCACCGGCAGCCCCGAAGCCAACCACTGCCGTTCCGCCAGCACCCTAGCGACCGCCCGACCTGATTGCGGGTTGACCGGGGTTTCCTCATTCACCCAACCACCCTGATGATCACCATAAACGGCGGTGGTGGAAAGATAACCCACCCACTCCACCCGCGCCGCCATGATCTGATCACGACACGTGTGCAGAAACGGATCACCCGACCCATCCGGCGCAGCCGAAGCCAGAATATGCGTCACCTCCGCCAGCGCTGGGCGAATATCGCAAGGCCACAGCAGCGGCTCCACCCCCTGCGCCTGCAAATCCGCGATCCGGTCCGGCGTTTGCGTGGTGCCGATCACCCGCCAGCCCTGCGGGATCAGCAACGTCGCCAGCGCCGCCGCAGAATAGCCATGTCCAAGGGAAAGCAAGGTTTTCATCGCGCCTTTATTCCCGCCCATCCCCCGCTTCGCAAGACCCCAGATGCGCATTGTCCAAGATCAGATCGGGCCAAGATCAGATCGGGCCTGCGTCATCAAGACTTCACTTGCGAAACAGCTCACTTCGGCCTTAGATGCCCGATCAAAAAGAAGAAGATGATGATATGATGCACGATGAACCCGCTCTGATCCTGACCCCCGATTTCACCATGCCCGAGTCTTTCACCGATGCCACCGCCGCCGTAGATCGGCTAGAGGCGCTGTATTCCGACGCCATCGGCTTTCTGTCCCAGCATTTCAGCGCTGCCGTGACGGGGGCCAAACCCGCAACCCGCCTGCGCGCCTTCTACCCCGAAATTCGCCTGACGGTCAGTAGCCATATCAAGACCGACAGCCGCCTCGCCTTTGGTCATGTCGCAAGCCCCGGCACCTATGCCACTTCTGTCACCCGCCCGGATCTTTTCCGCAACTACCTGATCCAGCAGATCAGCCTATTGATGCAAAACCACAATGTCGCGGTGCAGATCGGCTATTCTGACACGCCGATCCCGGTGCATTTTGCCGTCGCAGGCAACCCGCTGGTGTCGGTGCCGCAAGAGGGCGTGCTGGAGTTCAGCTTGCGCGATGTGTTCGACGTGCCGGATTTGGCGACCACCAACGACGATATCGTCAACGGCACCCGCACCCATAATGCCGATGGCTCGCAGCCACTGGCCCCCTTTACGGCGCAACGGGTGGACTACAGCCTTGCGCGGCTGTCGCATTACACCGCAACCGATCCCAAGCATTTCCAGAACCATGTGCTGTTCACCAACTACCAGTTTTATGTGGACGAGTTTGAAGCCTACGCCCGCACCGCCCTCGAGGATGAAGACACCGGCTACACCAGCTTTGTCGCCACCGGAAATCAGGAAATCACCACGCCCGATGGCGCGATTATGCCTTCGACCAAGACGCCACAAATGCCGACCTACCATCTGAAACGCGCCGACGGCAACGGCATCACTTTGGTGAATATTGGCGTCGGCCCTTCAAACGCCAAGACCGCCACTGACCACATCGCCGTGCTGCGCCCCCACGCTTGGCTGATGGTCGGCCATTGCGCGGGCCTGCGCAACAGCCAGTCCTTGGGCGATTTCTGTCTGGCCCATGCTTACTTGCGCGAAGATCATGTGCTCGACGACGATCTGCCCGTCTGGGTGCCGATCCCAGCGCTGGCTGAGATTCAGATCGCGTTGCA
This sequence comes from Pseudomonadota bacterium, assembly GCA_040387915.1. GTDB lineage: Bacteria > Pseudomonadota > Alphaproteobacteria > Rhodobacterales > Rhodobacteraceae > Cypionkella. The sequence continues at coordinate 73,401 of JAZKCV010000016.1, read as the reverse complement.
AGAGGCCGTTGCCGAAGTCACCCAGCTGGAGGGCTACGAGCTGAAACGCATCATGCGGACCGGCACGGTCGCCACCATCGACAACCGGAATTGGGAGTTGCGCGACAAATCCGGCCCAGTGCAGCGTCTGTCACAGTCCCGCGCGATTGCGCTGGATATGGAAAGCGCCACCATCGCCGCCAACGGCTTCCGCTTTCGCGTCCCCTACGGCACCCTGCTGTGCGTGTCCGACAAACCCCTGCACGGCGAGTTGAAACTTCCCGGCATGGCCAGCGAGTTCTACAAGACCCAAGTCAGCCGCCATCTGCAGATCGGCATCCGCGCGATGGAGCGGCTGCGCGATATGCCGATTGAGCGGATACACAGCCGCAAGTTGCGCAGTTTTGAAGAGACGGCCTTCCTCTGACCTAAAGCTGTTCTGGTTTACAAAGTATCGAAAATCGCTGCCTCGCGTTGTCCGCGAACGCGTTTTTCGATGCTTGACCCTAGGTGAAAACCTGAGCGGCTCTAAGGAAAAGCCTTATTTTAAGCCAAAAAGGGCTTGCCATCAGGCGCGAAAGCGTGAGAAGCCGCTGCATCCGCCATATCAGGGCCCCTGAAGCATGAGGGCCGGAAACAAGGACAAGACGATGAACAAAGCCATGACCAAAACGCAACTGCTTGCCGCGATCTCGGACGCAATGGGTGCGGACAAGAAAACTGCAGCAGCAGCCCTGGACGCCGTCGCGGCTGTCGTTGCGCGCGAAGTTGCAGCGGGTGGTTCGGTGATGCTGCCGGGTCTGGGCAAGATGGCTTGCCGTGAGCGCCCCGAGCGTCAGGTGCGCAACCCGGCAACCGGTGAGACCGTGACCAAAGCCGCCGACAAACAAGTGAAATTCGCCATCGCCAAGGCACTGAAAGACAGCGTTAACGCTTGAACTCAGGCTTTCGTTTAAGTCAAACTACGGTTTGATTTGGAAAGGGTCGCCCATAGGGCGACCCTTTTGCTTTTGGCCAGTTTGGTCCAGACGGTTTGATATGGTTCAAGCCGCCTTCGCCATCGCTGCGGTGTCTGCTGCCAACACCCGCAGCCGCGCTGGGCGGGCCATGCAGCGCGCCACCCAATCACGGATCAGCGGATCGTCGGGGGTGGCATCCTTGAACCAAGCATAGGGTGAATGCACCAGTAGATCTGCGGCAGAAAAATTCTCGCCCAACAGCCACGGCCCCTTCTGCAGAGCGGCGGTTATGCGGGCAGCAGCCTCAGGATGGCCCCGGAAGGTGCGGGGGATGCCGGGGTGATCAAGCCCAAGCGCGTCCATCACCAAAACAGGCTCTAACACACCCTGATACCACGACAGCCACGTCAGATATTCACCCCACAGTGGCGAGCCTACGGCGGGGGCTAGCCCGACTTCGGGGAACAAAGTGGTCAGATGCAGCATGATCGCGCCGCGCTCGGTGATCAGATGGCCGTCGTGCAACAGCGCCGGCGCCTTGCCCTCGGGGTGCGGATTGGACGGATCGACACCGCCAGAGCCATCCATGCGCAGGATATCGACGTGACGGACCTCGACCTTATCGGCGATGCCCATCTCATCAAGCAGGGTCACGATGGCGGATGAGCGCGATTGCGGGGCGTGGAACAGGGTCAGCATTTTTGTCTCCGTTGTGTTTTGCGATGGGCTCTTTATGCTGCAGACCTACTGTCAGAAACCGTCAGGATGTTATGGCCAAGTCCGATCGCCTTTTTCGCCTGCTAACCGCGCTGCGGATGTTGCCGCAGCCAGTGACGGCTGCACGGCTGGCCGAGGAAATGGGCGTGTCGGCGCGCACGCTCTATCGCGACATTGACAGTCTGCGGGCCGGGGGCGCGCTGATCGACGGTGAGGCGGGGGTGGGCTATACGCTGACAGAAGACCCCGCGCTGCCGCCACAGATGTTCACAAGGCTAGAGGTTGAGGCGCTGGTGCTGGGGCTGGCCGAGGTGCGGCAGATGGGCGATCCCACGATGGCAAAGGCGGCAGAGGTCGCGATGGCGAAGATCACCGCTACCCTGCCCGAACGGGTGCAGCGGCAAGCGGTGCATGCGGTGTCACGCTCGATCAGGTTTCAAACCCGCACAGCACCGCCCGCGCATGTGGCTTTGCTGCGTGAGGCGTCTTGGGCCGAGCAAGAGGTCAGCTTGCGCTATCTGGATATGAACGGCAGCCAGACCCAGCGCCGGATTTGGCCGCTGTCGATTGTCTATTTTGACCATGCCCTGATGTGTCTCGCATGGTGCTGCCTGCGCCAGGATTTCCGTCGCTTTCATCTGGAGCGGATGCAGGATGTGGCCTTGACCGGCGCAAGTTTTCGCCCGCGCCGGGTGCCGATGCTGCGCGATTACATCGCCCAAGTCCGCGCCGTGGCCCCGCGTTTGGCCGAGACTATACGATGAACTTGGGCGCAGTTTTCAGGGGTGACTACCATATATAGTAGAAACACCCTAAAAAACGCCCCATTGCACAAGTGTCTCCCAGCGGGGAAGAACTCAAAGCGCCGCAAACCCCGCGTCCAAAGCCTGCAAAATCACCTGCACATCCGCCGAGGTCAGCACCAAAGGCGGCGACATGATGATGTTGTTGCCAGACACCCGCACCATCGCGCCCTCTTTATAAGCCGTCGCTTGCACCTTGCCGGGAATGGCCTTGTCGGCTGGCTTTTTCGTGGCCCGATCCGATACCAGTTCAACCGCGCACATCAGCCCATGCCCACCGCGCACATCGCCAATCGCCTCATGCTTGGCCTGCAAATCCAGCAGCCCCTGATACAATTCCGCCCCACGCGCCGCCGCGTTATCCTTCACGCTCAGCTTCTGGGTTTCCGCCAAACAAGCCAGCGCCGCCGCCGCCCCAACCGGATGGCCGGAATAGGTATAGCCATGGCCAATGGCGGCTTTACCCGTCTCATCAGACTCAAACACCTCCGCCACACGCTCGGAAATCATCGCCGACCCAAACGGGAAATAGCCGTTGGTGATCGCCTTGGCAGTGCAGGCGAAATCCGGCTTCACCCCCCACAACCGGCTGCCCGTCCAAGCCCCGGTGCGCCCGAACGCCGTGATCACCTCATCCGCGATCAGCAGGATGCCATTCTTCCGGCAAATCGCTTCGACCCCCGGCATGAAGCTTTCATGCGGCAAGATCACCCCGCCCGCGCCCAGGATCGGCTCCATAATAAACGCGGCAATCGTAGCAGCGCCTTGAAACGCAATCTCATCCTCCAAAGCTTGCAGACACAACTGCGCCAGCTTGGCCGGATCGCTTTCGTTGAACGGATTGCGATAGGTATAGGGGGCCGGAATGTGGTGGCAGCCGGGCAGCAAGGGCTCATACATCGTGCGGAAATTCGCATTCCCGTTCACCGAAGCCCCGCCCATATGGGTGCCGTGATAGCCCTTTTTCAACGATAGAAACTTAACCCGCCCCTGATCGCCCCTGATCTTGTGATACTGCCGCGACAGCCGCAGCGCGGTTTCAACCGAGTCCGACCCGCCAGAGGTAAAAAACGATCTGACAAGTCCATCCGGCTCGAAAAACTTGCGCAATTCTTCCGCCAGTTCGATGACACAATCGTTCGAAGTGCCGCGGAAGGTCGAGTAGTACGGTAGCCGCTCCATCTGCGCGGTGATCGCGTCTTTCACGGGTTTGCAGGAATAGCCGAGGTTGACGTTCCACAGCCCACCGACGCCGTCGACCACTTCGTGCCCGTCGATATCGGTGATCCGCACGCCCTGACCGCCGGTGATGATCGCGGGCGGGTTCTTTAGGCTGTCGGCTGGCGCGGTCATCGGATGCCACAGGCTGCGGGCATTGTTGGCCTTTAGGTAGTTTTCGTCTTTCATCATCTTTCCTTCCGTCAGGCGGCCAAGCGCCACAGTGTCGCGATATCGGCGGGCAAAGTGCCGCCCCAAAGTGTGGTGATTTCGGTGCCCGCTTGTAGCAGCGCATGGCGGATCATCCGGCGCTGCGCCTCACCCATCCGGGTGCCAAGAGCGGCCACAGCCAAAGCACCGCTGCACCGCCCCAAGGCGTCAAACAGCGGCACCGCCATCGAATGAACGTCCGATTCGTAGCCGCCCCGGCTTTCGGCGTAACCCAGACCCCGTACCTCGGCGATGCGGGCGCGCAGGGCGGTGGGGCTGGTCAAGGTGGTGCTGGTCAACTGCGCCAATGGCTTTGCCAGAACCACGTTGCGGAAGGCCTCGGGCTGAAACGCCAGCACCGCAAGACCGGATGAGGTAGCATGAAACGGCAGTGTCTCGGTATCTTCCAGCATAACCTTGGTGGCATGTGCCGCACTGTAGGCATGCGCCAGCGGACGTAGGATATCGGCAATCAGCAGCGACAGGTGCGCCGTCTCACCCGTCTGCTGCGCCAGCGCTTGCAGCACCGGCATCGCGGCATCGCGCGTTGGCACCTGAGCCTCGCGCAATGCCGCCAGACGCAGAACGCTGGGGCCCAGCCGATACTCGCGACTGGTGCCGACCTGCTCGACAAAGCCGTTCTCGGCAAGCTCGGTCAGCAAACGAAAGCAGGTGGCTTTGTTCAGATCGGCCAGGCGCGCAATATCCGACAGCCCAATAAGCGGCCGCGCCTTGGTAAAGTAGTCCAGCAATTCCAGTGCTTTAGAAACAGTGCCCATTTTGCGCCCAACATTCTGATCCGGCCCCGCAGGCTGGCCCGTTCATTTCAGTTGACAGATTGTCGCGGGTGCTGTCAAATAAAATCGAACCATCGGTTCAAATAACAAACCGAAAGCCGCCGCTGAACGGAGGCAGTCAACAGACAGGAAGGGAACGCGTATGACAAATTCCGCAAATCCGGAGGTGCAGCATGGCTGAGGCTGGCATTCCTTCAAACCAACTTAAGAAAAACTCGCTGGGCGTCGCGGCTGTGACGTTCATGGTGGTCTCGGCGGCGGCTCCATTGACCGGGGCGGCGGGGGGTATTCCACTGTCGATGCTGCTGGGCAATGGCATTGGCATTCCCGGCACCTTCCTGATCGTGACGGCGATCCTACTGATGTTCGCGGCGGGTTATGTGGCGATGTCGCGGCATGTGAAGAACGCCGGCGCGTTTTATGCTTTCGCGGCGCAAGGCTTGGGCGGCCATATCGGTGGCGCCGCGGCACTGATCGCGATGCTGTCTTACAACGCGATGCAGATCGGGCTGATGGGGCTGTTCGGCTATGCCGCAGCGGGCACTTTCGCGCAATTCGGTCTTGATCTGCCATGGTACTACTGGTCCTACGCCGCGATCGCCGTCATTGCCGTGCTGGGCTATCGGCAAGTTGATCTGTCGGCTAAAGTGCTGATGGTGCTGGTTTTTTTCGAATTTGCGATCGTCGTTCTGCTGGATCTGGTCATTCTGGCCAAGGGCGGCGCGAGCGGTTTGAACTTTGCGCCCTTCATGCCGTCAAACATCTTCTCGGGCACTTGGTCGATTGGCGTGCTGTATTCGTTTGCAGGGTTCATTGGGTTTGAGGCGACCACGATCTACTCGGAAGAAGCCCGTGATCCGCATGTCACCGTACCGCGCGCCACCTTCCTTTCGGTGTTGGCAATCGGGATTTTCTACTCGATCACCTCTTGGCTGATGGTGATGGGGATCGGCAACGACCAGCTGATGCCGACGCTGGGCGGCATGGACCCAACGATGTTCCTGTTCCAGCTGGGCAGCACCTATCTGGGTGACACGATGTCGATGATCATGGGTGTCTTGTTCGTGACCTCGGTGTTTGCAGCCCTGCTGGCCTTCCACAATGCCATCGCGCGCTACATCTTTGTCACCGGGCGCGAAGGTATCCTGCCCGCTGCGGTCGGGTTTACCCACGCGCAACACCTGTCGCCGCATATCGGGTCGGTGATCCAGACCATTCTGGCGCTGATCTTCGTGACCGTGTTCGTGGTCTACCAACTGGATCCGGTGCTGAACCTGTTCTCGTGGTTGTCGCAGCTGGGCACTCTGGGCGTGCTTGGGCTGATGTCGCTGACCTCGTTTGCGGTGATCGCGTTTTTCGCCAAGGATGCGATGGGCGAGACGGCACTTTCCACCAAGATCCTGCCGATCATCTCTGGCGTGATCATGGCGGTGTTGTTCGTCAAGATTTTCATGGACTTTGGCGCACTGACCGGGGCTGAGGGCAATTTGTCGTGGATGTTGCCGTCGCTGGTGATTGTTGCGGCCATCGTCGGCATCTTGCTGGCCGCGAAACTGAAAGCCGCAGACCCGGCAAAATTCGCCGATCTGGGCAAAACCAAAGTCTAAACCGAAACACGATGGGCGGCTGGCAACGGCCGCCCATTTTCATGCCGCAGGAGAAGTTGATGGCCGCGCCCACCCAAAATGATATCGACCGTCTTGCCGCTGCTGCGGTGCCTGCGGGCAAGCTGCTGATTGGCGGCAAATGGTTGGAGGGTGAGGCGGGTGAGACTTTGGTGCTTTCGCCGATCAATGGGCAAAAACTGACCACAACTGCCGCCGCCTCTGCCGGGGATGTGGCGCGCGCGGTGGCTTCGGCTAGGGCGAGCTTTGAGGCTGGTATCTGGTCGCGGATGCCGCCCGCTGGTCGCAAAGCTGTGCTGCATCGTTTGGCCGATCTGATCGAGAAAAACAGTCTCGAACTGGCGGTTTTGGGCGTGCGCGACAACGGCACTGATATTGGCATGGCGCTGAAAGCCGAACCGGGCAGTGCTGCTGGGACCTTCCGCTATTACGCCGAGGCGATTGATAAGGTTTACGGTCAGATCGCCCCAACTGCCGACACTATTCTGGCACTGATCCACCGTGAGCCGGTGGGCGTGGTGGCTGCGATTGTGCCGTGGAACTTCCCGCTGATGATCGGGTCGTGGAAGATTGCGCCTGCGCTGGCTGCGGGCAACTCGATTGTGCTGAAGCCAGCAGAAACTGCGTCTCTTACCTTGCTGAAACTGGCCGAACTGGCGTTAGAGGCCGGTGTGCCGCCGGGGGTGTTCAACGTCGTGACCGGGCCGGGGCGGGTGACAGGCGAGGCTTTGGCGCTGTCGATGGATGTCGACGTGATGGTGTTCACCGGATCGGGACCGACCGGTCGGCGTTTGCTCGAGTATGCGGCACGCTCGAACCTGAAGCGCTGCTATCTCGAACTCGGCGGCAAAAGCCCCAACGTGGTTTTTGCCGATGCGCCTGATTTGGCCGCTGCTGCCAAAGCCGCCGCAACGGCGATCTTCCGCAATGCTGGGCAAGTCTGTGTAGCAGGCTCGCGCTTGTTGGTCGAGGCGTCGGTACATGATGAATTCGTCTCTATGCTGGCAGTTAGTGCCGCAAAAATGCGGGTCGGCAACCCGCTGAGCCTTGCCACGCAGATCGGGGCGGTGAACTCGGATGTGCAGTTGCACGGCAACCTTGGCTTCGTTGCCGATGCGGTGAAAGACGGCGGCGAGATCGTGTTGGGTGGCAAACGCACGTTGTTGGAAACCGGCGGCTATTACATGGAGCCGACCGTGGTGACCGGCGTGCAGCCCGAACATCGCCTGTATCGCGAGGAAGTCTTTGGTCCGGTTCTTGCAGTAACGCCGTTCAACGACGAAGCGGAAGCGCTGCGGCTGGCCAACGCCAGCGATTTTGGGCTGGCTTCTGGTGTCTGGACCTCAAACCTCAGCCGCGCGCATCGGATGGTGCGCGGCATTCGCGCGGGGGTGGTGCATGTGAACACCTATGGCGGGTCAGACAACTCGGTGCCGTTGGGTGGCGTGAAGCAATCTGGCAACGGCCATGACAAGAGCCTGCACGCGCTGGACAAGTATACCGATCTGAAAACTGCATGGATTCAGCTGTAATAGAGACTGTTTGGAGGCTTCATGGGCAACCGTATCCTGATCGTCGGAACATATGACACCAAAGACGACGAGCTGACCTATCTGGCCGAAGTGATCCGCAAACAGGGCGGTGCGGCTTTGACGATGGATGTCTCGGTGCTGGGCGATCCGAAAATGCCGACGGATTGGTCAAAGCATGACGTGGTCGCCGAAGCGGGGACGACGATTGACGCGATCATCGCGGCCGAGGATGAAAACGTCGCGATGCAGGCAATGGCGCGCGGGGGGGCTGCCTTGGCGGCGCGTCTGTATCGTGAGGGGCGTTTTGATGGCGTGCTGGTGCTTGGCGGATCAATGGGCACCGACTTGGCTTTGGATTTATGTGCGGCGTTGCCTCTGGGGGTGCCAAAATACGTTGTCTCGACGATCAGCTTTTCGCCGATGATTCCGCCTGCGCGACTGGCTGCGGATATTCAGATGATCCTGTGGGCGGGGGGGTTGTATGGGTTGAACGCGATCTGCAAGGCCGCACTATCTCAGGCGGCGGGGGCGGTGTTGGGGGCGGCGCGGGCGGTGGAGGCCCCGGTGGGGAAGAAGCCGCTGATTGGAATGACAGGGTTCGGCAAAACGGTGCTGCGTTACATGGTGGCGCTGAAACCGGCGTTTGAGAAACGCGGATTTGAGGTGGCGGTGTTTCACGCGACTGGGATGGGCGGGCGGGCGTTTGAAAGCCTTGCGGCCGAGGGGGCGTTCGCGGCGGTGATGGATTTCGCGCCACAAGAGGTGGGGAACCATCTGTTCGGCTCGGCGATCTCGGCCGGGGCGGATCGGATGACCGCTGCGGGGCGGGTTGGTATCCCGCAAATGGTGTCGATGGGGTGCTATGATTTGATTGACTTCGTGGCGTGGCAACCCTTGCCGGATCAATTCAAGGACACCCCGGCCCACGCCCACAATCGGCTGCTGACCTCGGTGGTGCAGACCCCGGATCAGCGCCGTGCGGTGGCGCGGGAAATTTGTGGCAAGCTGGCGGAGGCTGTGGGGCCGGTGGTGTTTTTCCTGCCCACGCAGGGCGGGCATGAATGGGATCGGCCGGGGGCTCCGCTGGAGGATGCGGCGGGGTTGGCGGCATTTTGTGAGGAGATGCGGGCTTTTTGCCCGAAGAATGTAGAGCTGGTGGAATTGGACGCCCATATCAATGATCCGGCGTTTTCAGACGCAGTTTTGGCGCGATTTGATGACTGGGTGGCGGCGGGGATTGTGAAGCTTTGAAGGGTTGTCCACGCGTGGACAAAGTATGAAGTCTTTATATTTCAGTAGGTTGATTTTTAGCGTTCATAGCCTGTTAACCAGAATCTGCAGGAATTCTGACACCTAAATAAGCAATTTACAGCTTTGCCAGCAAAGCTAAAAGCTGCGTCACCTCGCGGGCGGTCAGTGCATCTGTGGTCTTGGCGGAGACCTCAAAAGCGGTGGGAAGGGCGGCCAGCACAAAGGCCTCGCCTGCCGCCGTCAAGGATACATCCAGCCGCCGCAGGTCGCTGGTCGAGGCTTGGGTCTGCACAAAACCCTTCTTGCGCAAGCGGGTGACAACGCCGTTGGTGGTGGCGGCATCCATCGCGACCAAGCGGCCGAGATGGTTCTGCGACATCACGCCCAGCTGGTGCAGTTTGACCAAGGTGGCGAATTGGGTGGGGGTGACATCTTGCAGGGCGGCGGCGAATATTTCCAGATGGCGCTGGTTGGCAAGGCGGAGCAGGAAGCCGATTTGATCCTCTAGCACATAGGCGCTGGGGGTTTGGATGCTCGGATCGGGGCTGTTTGTGTTTTGGGCCGCTTCGTTCAACGCCGTGTCTCCACTCTGCCGGGTCGTTTCAGACGCCGTTGCAAGTGCATAGCCGGATGGGGCCGGGCGGTCTAGGGCTTCGACGCGGCATCAAGCGCTTGTTGCAGGGCGGCTTCGGGCAGGCTGTCGGCAATGTACCAACTGAGCGTATCGTAGAGGCTAAGGAACGAGGTTCGGCTGTTGTCGATCAGGCCCTGTGCCTGCGGTTTTGTCATCGGCAGCTGGGCGCAAAGCACGGCCAAAAGTGCGGCCTCGGCGCGGGGGTCGGCGAGCAGTTTGTTGGCGGCGGTGGTGGTCAGCAGCGGGATCGGCAGTGTGGGCTGATGGTGGCCTTTTATCTCGGCGGTCAGGCGAATGTCTCGGCTGGAGGCGGCGGCTTCGATTGCGAAAGCGTTACTGCGCAGCACAAAACGGCCCTCGGTTGGGTCGAAATGGCTGAAATCGCGGGGGGTGAGGGTGAGGATTAGCGTGCCGGTTTCGCCGGGTTCTAGGCCGATCTTGCCGAAGGCTTTTAACTCGCGCAGCGGGCGGCGCAGTGCGGGATTTAGCGGGCGGATATAGAGTTGGACGATCTCTTTGCCAGCGCTGGGTCCGGTGTTGGTTATGGTAATTTCAGCCATGATAGAGCCTGTTTTGGTGATCTGATCGTCGGAAAGCGCCAGGCTGTCGTAGCGGAATTTTGTGTAGCTGAGGCCGTGGCCAAAGGGGAACAGCGGGGTGATGTCGCGGGCGTCATAGCCGCGATAGCCGACGAAGATGCCCTCGGAATAGGTGTGGTGCAGGGCTTCTGGCGGGTAGCTGAGATGGCCCGGTATGTCAGCACGCTTTTGTGGGAAAGTGGTGGTGAGTTTGCCGCAGGGGTTGGCTTCGCCGAACAGCACACGGGCGAGGGCCGCACCGCCGCCTTGGCCGGGATAAAAGCAGGCGAGGATGGCGGCGGCGTCCTTGGCCCATGGCATTTCCACGGCATCGGGAGAGGTGATGGCGACGATGACGCGGTGGGATTTGGCGAGGGAAGCGATCAGCGCGTCTTGGCCGGGGGCGAGTTGCAGGCTGTCGCGGTCTGCACCTTCGCCCTCGGCACTGCTGTGGTGGCTGGCGAAGATCAGGATGGCGTCGGGGGGGTGGGAGGCGATTTCGGCGTTAATTTCGGCTGGCGTGGCAGTGAAGGGGAGGTGGAGGGTCGTGGCAAGGCGGGCGCGGATTTCATCGAGCGGACTGTCGACACAGGTGGGGCGGGTGGAGGCAGAGCCCGAGCCTTGGATGGTGGGGTTGGTCGCCCCTTCACCGATTGTTAACAGCCGGAAGTTAGCCTTGGGCAGCGGCAAGATGCCGTCGTTTTGCAGCAGCACGAGGGATTCGGTGGCGATGTTCTGGGCGAGGTGGTGGTGGGTTTCGGGGTTGTTTGGCGGGGCTGCGTTGGCGGTTTGGATGCGTGTTAGGAAGTTGAGCATTCGATTGGTAGATTGGTCTAGGGTTGTCATTGGGACGGAGCCATTTGCGACGCTTTTGCGCAGGGCTTCACAGCGGCGGGGGCTTTCGGGCATATCTAGGTCAGTGCCCGCGAGGAGCGCGGCGGGGCGGTCTTTGATGGCGTGCCAGTCGGAAATCACTAAGCCGCCATAGCCCCAGTCTTCGCGCAAGACTTGGGTCAGAAGCCAAGGGTTTTCGGCGCATTGGGTGCCGTTCAGCGGGTTATAAGCGCTCATCACCGTCCACGGATTGCAGCGGGCGATGGCGCGTTCAAAGGCGTAGAGGTAGATTTCCCTCAGGGCGCGCTCGCTGACATCAGAGCTGACATTGGTGCGGTCAATCTCGGAGTTGTTGCAGGCGAAATGCTTTAGCGACGCGCCGATGCCGTGGTCTTGCAAGCCGTTGATCATCGCGGCGGCGAGGTCGGCGGATAGGATCGGGTCTTCGGAGTAATATTCAAAGGCGCGACCCGCGAGGGGGGTGCGGCGCAGGTTGATGCCGGGGCCGAGCAGGAGGTGGACGCCCGCGGCTTTGCATTCAGAGGCAAGCGCTGTGCCCATTTGATAAGCGAGATCGATGTCCCAGGAACAGGCGGACAGGTTGGCGTTGGGAAAGCAGGTGGCGGGGAGGGTGGTGCCGAACATGCCGTTTGCGGCGACATTCAGGAATTGAGCAAGCGTGTCGGCAGCATCGGCCCCGGCGTCGATTTGGCTGGTGGAATAGCGCAACCCGTAAGCGCCATCGGTCATGATGATCGAGGGGATATTGGCGTGCGGGATCGGATGGCTGCGCCACAGGCCGCGACCGTGCAGCAGGGTGATTTTTTCGTCGGTGGTCAGGTCGGCGGCGGTTATCTTGGCCATGCGGCGATGATCTCGGCGGTGGTGGCCAGTTCAACTTGGGTGGGCAGGCGGCGGGCGATGATGTTGAGGGTGGCGTCGTGCGCGGCTGGGTCAGAGCTGGTGACGGCGTCTGTGGCGATGATCACGCGCAGGCCGAGGTCAACGGAGGACAGCAAGCTGGCGTATACACAGGCATCGGTTTCGGCACCGGACAGGATCAGGGTGTCGGTTTGGGTCAGGTAGGGTTGGACGGCGGGGAAGATGGAGTAGGTGGTTTTGTCGAAGATTTGGGTTTTGTGGGCGATTTGGTTGAGAGGTTCGACGAGGTCGAGAATGGTTGGGTCTAGGCCTGTGACCTGCGGGTAGGCTTGGTAGAGGGTTTGCCACTGACCCGTTGCCCCTTCAGGGTTCACTGGGGTGATGAAGCGGGAGTAGAGGGTGTTCGCGGCGGTGGTTTGGCAGAGGGTCAGGACGTTGGGCAGAATATCGGCGATGGTGGGGACGTGCCAGCCGTGGGGTTCTGCGAACAGGCGTTGCAGGTCGATGACGATGTGTTTGGTGTGGGGCGAGAGCGGTGCCAGCATCAGTCTTGCACGGGGATGGAATGGGCGGGGGACCAGTGCAGGGTGATGGTATCGCCTTCGCGCAGAAGCGTGCCGTCGCGGTTGGCTTGGAACAGTTTTAGCCGCGTGCCGTCGGGGGTTTGCAGCAGGTAGGACAAGGCGGGGCCTGCGTAGATCACGGTGAGGATTTTTGCGGCGATTTGATTGGTGGCACCTTCGAGCGGGGTGGGAGATATTTTTTCCGGGCGGATGGCGAGGGTGGCTTTTTGGCCATTTGCGGGGAGGGGTGCGGTGGTTTGGATCAGGGTGCTATCGGGAAGGCGGACGCCGCCGGATTCAACGGTTCCGGTGAGGAAGTTGGAATCCCCTAAGAACTCGGCGGCGAAGCGGGTTTGGGGGTTTTCGTAGATGTCTTCCGGTGCGCCGGATTGCACGATACGGCCTTTGTCGAGGATGGCGATGCGGTCGGAGAGGGTAAGGGCCTCTTCTTGGTCGTGGGTGACGAAAATCGTCGTCAGGCCGGTTTGGCGTTGGATGCGCAGCAGCTCTACTTGCATTTCTTGGCGCAGGCGGCGGTCTAGGGCTGACAGGGGTTCATCGAGCAGCAGGACGGAGGGCTTGATCACCATAGCGCGGGCCAAGGCGACGCGTTGTTGTTGGCCGCCGGAGAGGTTTTTCGGCATCCGGTCGCCGAAATCGGAGAGGTGGACCATATCCAAAGCCTCGGCCACGGCTTTCGCAGCCTCTGCCCCCTTGATACCGCGCCGTTCCAGCCCGAAGGCGACGTTGCGGGCGACCGTCATGTGCGGAAACAGGGCATAGGACTGGAACATCATGCCGATGTTGCGGCCCCAGACCGGGATGCCGGTGACGTCTTTGTCGCCGATTGTGACCTCACCTTGGTCGGGGGCGACGAAGCCCGCGATGATGCGCAACAGGGTGGTTTTGCCGGAACCTGACGGGCCCAAAAGGCTTGTGAAAGTGCCTTGCGGAAACACCGAGTCGATGTCGCGCAAGACGGGCATGGTGCCGAAGCTTTTGGCGACGTTTTGGACGGAAACTGTTGTCACTTGGGGGCTCCGGGTTTGGCGAAACGGGCGAAGATCAGGATTGCCGTCATCGAGCCTAGCAAAAGCAGGGTCGAGATGGCGTTGATTTCAGGCGTGAAGCCCTTGCGGATCGCGGAGTAAATTTGCACCGGCAGGGTGGTGTAGCCGGGCGAGGACAGGAAATACGAGATCACGAACTGATCCAATGAGACGGCGAAGGCGAACAACGCCGCCCCTAAGATCGAGGGGAACAGCAGCGGCAAAGTGATCGCGAAAAAGGCGTGGATCGGGGTGGAGCCGAGCGACATCGCGGCTTCTTCCAGATCGGCGCGGACGGATTTCATACCAGTGCCGACGACGAGGACGACATAGGGCACGGCGAGGGCGACGTGGCCGATGATCAGCGCGTGCATCCCGCGACCGATGCCTGTCCAGAAGAAAAAGATCAGCATGGCGGTGCCGGTGATCAGCCACGGAATTGCGATGGGCGGCAGCAGCAGGAGTTGCAGCAGGCTGCGGCCTCGGAAGCTGCGGCGCGACAAAGCAAGGGCGGCGAGGGTGCCAATGGTGGTGGCGACCACGGCGGTGGTCACGGCGAGGACGATGGAATTGAAGCCGGAGGTCAGCAGTTCGGTGTTGGAGGCCAGCGCCGAATACCAGCGGGTTGAGAAGCGGAAGGGCAGCTCGTAAAGCTCGGATTCGTTGAAGCCCATCGCCATCAGCACAAGGATGGGGGTGTAGAGGAAGATCAGGATCATCCCTAGGAAAATCTGGCCTAAACGGGTCATGCGGTGCCTCCGGAGCCACGGCGCAAGACGCCGGAGAAGGTGGCGAAGATCGCCATGGTGACAGCGAGCAGGGTGAAGGACAAAGATGCACCGAGCGGCCAGTTGAAGGCTTGGGTGAATTGGTCCTCAATCACGGTGCCCATGGTGACGCCGACTTTACCGCCGAGGATACGGGGCTCCATGAAGGAGCCGATCACCGGCACGAAGGTCAGCACTGCGCCGGAAATCAGGCCGGGGGCGGCGAGCGGGATCAGGATTTTGGTCAGGATCACCCACCAGCGCGCGCCAAGGCTTTGGGCGGCCTCAATAATCGCGTCGTCAATGGTGACGAGGGCGATGTAGCAGGTGAGGATCATGTAGGGCAGGTAGCCGTGGACGAGGCCGATCACGATGGCCTCGCGGCTGTACAGGATGGCGATGGAGCCTGCGGCGGGGGCGATCCAGTGCCAGATATTGTCGAGAAAACCGTTCTCGCGCAAAACCATGGTCCACGAGAACACGCGGACAAGGCCGTTGGTCCAGAATGGTAGCAGGATCAGGATCAGCAGGGTTTCGCGGCGCGCGCCCGTGGTGCAGCGGACGAGGGCGAGGGCGGCGAGAAAGCCTAACACGGCGCAGGCGAGGGTGGTCCACAGGCCCATCAACAGCGTGTTGGTGGCGATTTTGATCAGATAAGGCTGGTCGATGAAGGCGCGATAATGGCGCAGGGTGAACTCGATCGGGGCTTTGCCCATCGGGGTTTTGTTCATGAAGCTGAACAAGAACATCGTCAGCAGCGGCAGGAAAACCGCAAGGGTCAGCCAGCCGTAAGCGGGCAGCAACAGCGCGGTGGTGGACACCCATTGCGGCAGGATGCGCGCGCCTTTCGACGCGCGCTGTGGGGTTGAAGCCTCATTCGGCCCAGACCTACTCGGCATAGAAGGCTTTCACCTCTTGCCACAGGTTGTTGAAGGCCTCGCGGCGTTCATCCGGCATCGCGGACATGACATTTTTGCTGACCATATATTCGGGTTTGTGGACTTGGGCCGAAAGATCGTCGGCGGGCAGCGCGGCAAGGGCTTTGGCGTTGGCAGAGGCCGGAGCGCCGACTTTGGTGGCCCATTCGACGTAGAATTTCGGGTCAATCATCCAGTTGATGAAGGCGGCAGCACCTTCGGGGTTCGGGGCATCCGTGGCCATCGCAAGACCGTCAACCCAGACGATTGCGCCCTCGGTCGGGACGATGAAATCGACAGGCAGTTTGGCGTTGCGTTTGGAGCGGACCGCGCCGCCGGACCAGAACACCGACACGTCGAATTCATTGGCGGCGAAGGATTTGTTCCATTGATCTTCCGACGACCACAGCATTTTGACGTTGGGTTTCAGCGATTTCAACGCCTCGGTGATGGCAGGCAGATCGGTGGGATCGTTGATATCCTGCCCGGTCATCAAAGCGCCCATCGCCACTGCGATCATCGCATCGTCGTCCATCGCGAAACGGCCGGCATAGGCGGGGGCGGCCAGGTCTTTGTAGCTGGCGATCTTCGTGCCCTCACGCGCGGCAACCGAGGTCATGCCCCAGACCCACGGCACCGCGTAACCTTTGCCGTCGATGGTGAAGTTCGGGTTGGCGAGAAGATCGGGGTTCACGTCGGCAGCATTGGGGATCATCGTCAGATCTGCAGGCGCGATCAGGCCTTCTGTGGCGGCGGTCGAGACGCGGGCGGAGTTCAGCAGGACGACATCATACGCGCCCGGATTGGTGCGCATTTTGGTCAGGCTTTCCGCCTCGGACGAGAAGTAATCGTGGACGACTTCGATGCCAGTGGCCTTCTGGAACGCCTCCAGCGACCAAGCCTCGTCGGTGCCGTAGCCCTTCCAGTTCAGCACGGTGATTTTGCCACCAGCCGCGCGGGCGGGCAAAGCGTTGGATGCAGCTACAGCAGCGATGGCAGCCGAGAGCAGCCGCAGCGTGTCGCGTCTTGAGAAATTCGACATATCAGACCTCCGTTAAGCCCGATTGCTGGGCCGTTGTTATGGTGGACCGTTGGTGACGCAACGGCAAGCAGGCTTCGGGCGCGGAGGGCATGGCTGAGCCTCCGGCAAATGCTGGTTTTCGATGGTTTTCTTTGGGTTTTTGGCCCGGTTCTCCCTGCCAACAAGCCGTTCTCCCGACGGCGATTATTTGTTGGTGTACATACTATTATTTCGTCGGAAGCTTCTGTCAAATCTTTTTTACAAGGCTTGGAAGCAGCTGATTTAGTTGGGGAATATCACGTCGAGTTTTGCGCCTTGGTCTACGGGGGTGATGTCGAAGGCAAAACCGCCTGCGATTGGAATGGCGCGAATCACCTTGCCGTTCAGTTGGGCGAGCAGGGGGGCCTCGGCTGTTTGGCGGTGGAGGATGACTTGGCCTGCGGTTGTGATGCGGTGCAGGATGGCGGAGGTGCGGCTTGGGTGGAGGTTTAGCTGCGTCAGCGTGCCGGGGAAGGTGAAGGAGAGGGCGGGTTGGTTGCTTAGATGAGCCGTGAGGGTGGCGTTTTCGATGGTGACGGAAAGCGGGCCGAAGGGGGAAATCATCGGGCCGCAGTGGGTGGATTCGGCGGTATTGCTCAGGGTCAGGCCAGCCCAAGGGTCGAAGTCGATCAGTTCCGAGACGGCCATCAGAGGCAGTAATCCGGCCCAGATATAGAACGGGTCGGTGTCGCCTTGGTCCATCGCCTCGCCCGTGGTGGCGTTGTAGTTTTCGGCGGCGATGCGGTGAGGGCGCCAGTTTTGCAGGAACAGGTTTAGGCTCTGCTCGGCCAAGAGGCTGGCTTCGGGATAGTGGCCGGTGCGGCGCAGGGCGAGCCAGACGAGGTAGTTGACGTTCGGCCAGATGCGGCCACGCCAGTAGACGTTATCGGCGAAAGCCGGGTCGTTGCGGGTTGCGTTGGGCAGGGGGTATTGGCCTGCGAAAGTGGTGGGATCGGCAAGATGGCGGAGGAGGTGGGTGGTTTGTTCGGGCGTGGCCGCGTTGCAGAGCAGGGGGTAGAAGCTGGTGGGCGAGAGCGAGCGGATGAAAGCGCCGTGGCGTTGACGGTTGGCGAAGATTTGGCGGGTTTCGTCCCAGAGATGGGTTTGGATCAGGGCGCGGTGGCTTGTCGCAAGGGCGTCAAATTCGGCGGCCTCGTCGCTGTGGCCTAAAGTGATGGCGATCAGGGCCAGCATTTCGGCGTCTAGGGCAACGACGCAGTTCAGGCCGAGATCCCATGTCGAGAGGTTTCGGGTTTCGGGGTCGTAGATTGCTTCGTCATGGGTAGCGGAATTGTCCATGCCGGTTTCGTTGCGCGCACCGAAGGCGGTACCTTTATACAGCGCCTCGCCCACGTCGGAGGTGCCGCAAGAGATCAGGCCCGTGCCGTCGGGGTCGCGCATCTCGCGCCACCAGCGTTGGTTGCGGGCCATGGCGGGGTAGCATTGCTCCAGGATCGAACGCTCGCCGGAGCGTTGATAGAGTTGCCATGCGATCAGGCTGCCGAGGGGCGGTTGGCTGCGGTCGACCCATGTGTCACGCGAGGTCGAGATGCAGGCGAAGTTGCCTTGCGGGGTGGCGGCGGAGAGGGCGGTGGCGAGGTTTTCCCTTGCCAATTCTGTGTCGAACAGGCCCGAAAGCAGGGCGGCGTAGGTTTGGTCATTGTGCCAGACAGCGTAGGTGCCGAGGTTCCAGATGCGGGTGACGGCGGTGTAGGGGCGGTTGTTGGTGGCGTCCCAGATGGTGTTCCAGCCGACGATGTCGCGGATGGCTGACAGCGATTCGGCGTGGGGGGTGGTGGCGTCTGGGGCGGGTTGTTCGGTGCTAAGGGCGGCTTTCGCAGCGGCGATGGCGAGGGGGGCGCTGTCGGCTGTGGCTACGGCGTAGCTGCCGGAGCGCATCATTTCTAGGTTGAAGCGGAGAGCGAGGACGGGGGCGGTGGTGGCGCGGCTGTCGCGGGTGAAGTAGCCGTTTGCTTCGTAATCGGCGCAGAGGGCGTCTAGCGATTCGTGGCCAGTGACTTGCACCGGGGGGTGTTCGGTGGCGATGGCGGTGAAGCGGTCGCCGGATTTCAGCAGGGTGATATTTTGGGCGGGATCAAAGCTGGCCTTGGTGCCGTCTTCGGCGGAAATGGCGATGTTGACCCAGAAGCGCAGGCCCCATTCGGCACTGGTTTTGGTGGACCATGTGGTGCGGAAGGCGAAGGGGTTTGGTTTGATGGTGGCGAAGGCGAGGGTGGTTCCGGCGAGGTCAGCCTCAAACTCGATCAGGGTGCCGTCGATGCTGTGGCGGCCAAGGCGGAGGGTGTCTGTGCGCGGCTCTAGCTTGATACATTGGCGCAGGCGCGAGGAATACAGCAGCGGGGTGACGCGGATTCCGAGGGGGAGGAACACCATCTCGCCGGGGCGGTCGGACCATGAGTTCCATGCACGGGCGGTTGAGACGGTGGTGTGTTTCAGCATGGTGTTCCCCTTGGTTCGCGGCACCTAAACAGATGTTATGGGGGTGGGCTAGTGGCCAGAACCAGCGCTGGGCGCGGGTTGACGCTCTACCGTGGGGATGCGCCAAGCCGGGGGGGTGTTGCGGCTGCGATGGCTGGTGATCGCGCCGTCAATGATGGTCATGCCGATGCCGGGCAGGTTGCCGAATTGGATCGATTCAAGGATGGTTTTGCCGGGTGTGTGCTGGGCTTGGTCCATCAAAACGAAATCGGCGCAGAAGCCTTTTTCAATCATGCCGGTGTCAAGATTGCGCTGGCGGGTGGTGTTGCCAGTGCCAAAGCAGAACGCCAGTTCGGCGGGCATGTTGCCGAGGCTGGAGAGCATCGCGACCATGCGCAGGATGCCGAGGGGTTGCACGCCTGATCCGGCGGGGCCGTCGGTGCCAAGGATGATGCGGTCAAGTTCTTTCAACTCGCGCGCGGTGTTGAGGGTCAGCAGGGCGGCGCGTTCGTTGCCATTGTGGACGATCTCCAGCCCGGCTTTGCAGCTTTCGCAGATGCAGATGATTTGATCATCGGGCAGGGCAGAATGGCCGCCGTTGATATGGCCGATCACGTCGGTTCCGGTTTCCAGCACCATATCAGCGTCGATCAGACCCGATCCGGGGATCGACGGGCCGCCTGTATGGATGGTGCTTTGGATGCCATATTTGCGCGCCCAGCTGACCATTTGCTGCGCGGTTTTGCCGTCTTTGACGGTGCCAAGGCCGACTTCGCCCAGCAGTTTCACGCCTGCATCGGCGAGGTCTTTGAAGTCTTGCTCGACCATGCCGTGTTCGATGACGGGCGCGCCTGCCATGACTTTGACGCCGGAGGGACGGAAGTTTTCGTACCAGCGCTGGGCGGCGATCGCCATCGCCTTCAGGCCCACCACATCGCGCGGGCGGCCCGGCATGTGGACTTCTCCAGCAGAGATTAAAGTCGTGACGCCGCCGTGCAGGGTGCTGTCGATCCAGTGCAACTGCTGCTGGCGCGGGGTGTAATCGCCGATCACAGGGTGGACATGGCTGTCGATCAGGCCGGGGGTGAGGGTCGCGCCATTGGCGTTGATCATGGTGGTGGCGTGTGCGGTGTCGAGGTCGGCGGCACGCCCCCAAGCGGTGATCTTGCCGTTCTCGGCGATCAGACAATCGGCGTCGAGGATAGGTTGCTCCATCCGGCCCGACAGCATCAGGCCGATGTTTTGGATCACCAGTTTTGTGGGTTGGTCGGACATTTTGGCCTCCTGATTTATTCGTAGGCTAACATGTTTATGGAGCGGATCAAGGGGGATGCTGGGGTTATTTGGGGTGAATGTAAGATAGCATTTGACAGAATGGGCGGCGCGGTTTCTTATTCGTATGCGAACATGTTTTGATGCCGGAGATTCCTGCGATGGCCTATCTTTCCCCAGACAATATGGCGGATGCGTTTGCGGCGCTGGAGCGTGGCGGCGTGTCGGTGATTGCGGGGGGGACGGATTGGTTTCCACAGGCGGGAGAGGTTTTGCCGAAAGTGTCGCTGCTGGATGTGACCGGGTTGCCGGGGTTTCGCGGGATATCTCGCGTGCCGGGGGGGTGGCGGCTGGGGGCGGCGACGCGGTGGAGCGATGTGGTGCGGGCCGATTTGCCCGGATGTTTTGATGGGCTGAAGGCGGCGGCGCGGGAAGTGGGGTCAGTGCAGATCCAGAACGCAGGGACTTTGGCGGGCAATTTGTGCAACGCCTCGCCTGCGGCGGATGGGATGCCGCCGCTGTTGTGCTTGGGGGCCGAGGTGGAGTTGGTATCGCGGCGGGGAGTGCGGCGGTTGGCTTTGGCCGAGTTCGTGACCGGGGTGCGGCGGACGGCACGCGCGGCGGATGAGTTGGTTTCGGCCATGTTCGTGCCTGATTTGGCGGCTGGAACGGTGGCGGGGTTTCGCAAACTGGGGGCGCGGCGGTACCTGGTGATCAGCATTGCGATGGTCGCGGCCAGTTTGCGGGTTGAGGCGGGGCGGATTGTGGATGCGCGCGTCGCGGTGGGAGCGTGTTCGCCTGTGGCGCGGCGGCTCTCGGTGTTGGAGGCTCGGCTCGAAGGGCTTTCGGTGGGGGCGGATTTGTCGGTGGATGTGGCTGATTTGGCCGGGTTAGAGCCGATTGCGGATGTGCGCGGGTCGGGGGAATATCGGCTGGAGGCGGTGGTAGAGATGGTGTCTCGGCTGCTTGGCGATTTGGTAGCGCAAGGGGTTCGGGCGGATGGATGATTTGCGGGCTTCGGCGGATGTGGGGTTTGTGCTGAACGGTTCTGCGGTGTCTGTGGCGGCAGAGCCAGGGGAGCGGCTGTCTTATGCTTTGCGCGAACGCTTGGGCGCGCGGGAGGTGAAGATTGGCTGCAATGCGGGCGATTGCGGGGCGTGTTCGGTTTTGGTTGAGGGGGATGTTGTGTGCGCGTGCCTGATGGCGGCGCATCAGGCGGCGGGGAAGCGGGTTGAGACGGTTAAGGGCGTGCTTGCGGGGGCTGAGGGGCGGGCGCTGGTGGCCAGTTTTCAGGATCATCAGGCGGCGCAATGCGGGGTTTGCACGCCGGGGATGATGGTGTCGGCGGTGGCTTTGCTGCGCGATGTGCCTGCGCCCGATGCGGGGCAAGTTCAGGATGCTCTGGGCGGGGTTTTGTGCCGCTGTACCGGGTATCGCAAGATTATTGATGCGGTGGTGGCGGCGGGGTCGGGGACTGCGGCGGCGCAGGTTTCGGGCGGCGTTGGGGTGGCGATGCGTAGGCTGGACGGGTTGGCGAAGGTTGAAGGGCGCGAGGCGTTTGGCGATGATGTGGCGCCTGAGGGGGCGTTGGTGGTGAAGGTGATACGCTCGCCTTATCCTCGGGCGGGGTTTGTTTTCGGCGATTTAGAGACGTTTGTAGCCGGATTGCCGGGGGTGGAATGCGTGCTGACGGCGGCGGATGTGCCGGGGCGCAATGCGTTTGGGGTTATTCCGGCATTTGTGGATCAGCCTGTTTTTGCGGAAACCGAGGCTCGGCATCGCGGTGAGGCTGTGGCGGCGGTTGTGGGCTCGGCAGAGGTTATGGCGGGGTTTGATCCGGCCAGTTTTCCTGTGACTTGGCAGGTTTTGCCGAGCGTGCAGACGGTGGCGGAGGCTTTGGTGGCGGGTGCGCCTTTGTTGCACGCGGGCCGCGCGGGCAATGTGATGTGCGGCGGATTTGTGAAGCACGGCGATGCGGATGCGGCGCTGAAACGGGCGGATGTGGTGGTGGAGGCGCGGTTTGAGAGCGGCTTTGTCGAACATGCATATATTGAACCGGAGGCGGGGTTTGCGCAGGTGGTGGATGGGCGGGTGGAGATCCATGCCTGCACGCAGGCCCCGGTGATGGATTTGGACAGCATGGCCGAGATTTTGGCGATGCCGCGTGAGGCGATCAGGATTGTGCCGACAGCGGTGGGCGGGGGTTTTGGCTCGAAACTGGATATCTCGGTGCAGCCGTATGTGGCTTTGGCGGCGCTTAAGACGGGCAAGCCGGTGCGGATTACTTATTCGCGGCAGGAGTCGATGCAATCGACCACCAAGCGGCACCCTTCGGCTATTCATTTGCGGATTGGCGCGATGCGGGATGGCCGCCTGAGTGGGATGCGGTTTGAGGGTGATTTCAACACCGGGGCCTATGCGTCTTGGGGGCCGACTGTGGCGAATAGGGTGCCGGTTCATGCCTCGGGGCCGTATCTGGTGCCGGATTATCTGGCGCAGTCGCGGGCTATTCATACGCATTGTCCGTCTTCGGGCGCGTTCCGGGGCTTTGGCGTACCGCAGTCAGCGATTGCGCAGGAGAGCCTGTTTGACGCTTTGGCCGACAAGCTGGGGATTGATGCGCTGGAGTTTCGGCTGCTGAATGCTTTGGAGAATGGGCAGCCGACCGTCTGCGGGCAGGTGTTTGCGCAGGGTGTGGGGATTAAGGCGTGCTTAGAGGCTTTGCGTCCGGCTTGGGAGGCGGGCAAGGCGGAGGTGGCGGCGTTTAACCGTAATAACAAGGGGTTGAAGCGCGGGGTGGGGATTGCTTCGGGCTGGTATGGCTGCGGCAATACTTCGCTGCCGAACCCTTCGACCATCAAGGCGGGGCTGCGGGCGGATGGGGTTGTGGTGCTGCATCAGGGTGCGATGGATATTGGGCAGGGGTCCAATACGGTGATCGCGCAGATATTTGCGCAGGCTTTGGGGGCGGATGTCGAGCGCCTGGTGCTGGTAGGGCCGGATACTGATGTGACGCCGGATGCGGGGAAAACCTCGGCTTCGCGGCAGACGTTTGTGACGGGAAATGCGGCGCGGCTGAGCGGGCTTGCGTTGCGGGCGATGATTTTAGAGCGGTGCAATGCGGCGGTGGATGCGGTTTTGCGGTTCGCACCGGGCGTGGTGGAACCGGGCGTGGTGGAGGTGACGGACGGTGCGGGCGTGCATCGGGTGGAACTGGCAGAATTGGCCCCGGACGCCGAGGGTTATGTGCTGCGGGCGCAGGAGCGCTATGATCCGCCGACTTTGCCGCTGGATCGGAATGGGCAGGGCTCGCCCTATGCGCAGTTTGGTTATGCGGCGCATCTGGTGGTGGTGGAGATTGATCTGAAGCTGGGGCTGGTCAAGCCGCTGCGGTTTGTGGCGGCGCATGATGTGGGTCGCGCGATCAATCCGCTGCTGGTCGAGGGGCAGGTGCAGGGCGGCATCGCGCAGGGGTTGGGGATGGCGCTGACCGAGGAATATCTGCCGGGGCGCACCGAGAACCTGCATGATTATCTGATCCCGACGATGGGCGATGTGCCGCCGATTGAAACCCTGATCATCGAGGAGTCCGATGCGCATGGGCCTTATGGCGCGAAGGGGTTGGGGGAACATGTGCTGATCCCGACCGCGCCCGCGATCTTGAATGCGATCCGTCATGCGACGGGGGTGGCTATAACGCGCGTGCCTGCGACACCTTCACGGGTGCGGGCGGCGTTGAAGGAGGCTGGTTATGAATGAAGCAGTGACGCCGGAGAAGATCCGCTGCGATGCCTGCCCGGTGATGTGCTACATCGCCGATGGTCGGGCGGGGGCTTGTGATCGTTATGCCAATCATGCCGGGGTTTTGGTGCGGCTCGACCCGCTGACGGTTCTGCAATCGGGGGCGGTGGCGGTGCCGTTTCTGGATGGGCAGCAGGACGATTGGGACGGAGATGTGATCAAGGGCCATCGGCCTTTTATCACCGCGGTCGGGGCGGGGACGACCTATCCCGACTACAAGCCTGCGCCGTTTATTGTCAGTCAGGCGGTTGAGGGCGTCGATATGGTCACGGTCGTGACCGAGGGGATTTTCAGCTATTGCGGCGTCAAGGTGAAGATCGACACTGATCGGCATATCGGGGCGGAGCGGGCCTATGTGCGAGTGGATGGTGAGGCGATTGGGCATGTGATGACGGGGGAATATGGCTCGTCGATGCTGTCGCTGGGTGGGGTTTTGCATCTGACGGGGGGCTCGAAGAAAGAGGGCCGCGTGACTTGCGATGCGCTGATGCGGCTGTGTAACCGTGAGGCAGTTGAGGTTACGATTGACGATGGGGCGACGGTTGTTTTGCAGGCAGGGCAGGCCCCGATTATCAACGGCGTGCCGGAGAAACTGATGCGGGTTGGGTGTGGTTCGGCGACGATCGGGATGTTCGCGAAACAGTGGGTCGGGCATGTTGATGAGGTGGTGGTGGTCGATGACCACATCACTGGGGTGCTGTCGGAACATCAGGCGGGGAAGCTTTTGGACGTGGCCCCGACGGGGATCAAGATGAAGGGGCGGCGGTCTACGCCGGGGCGGTATTTTCAGGTGGCGCATCCGGGGACGGGTTGGGGCGGCACCGATGTCGATGATCCGCTGACGATTTTGAATGCGTTTGACGCCAAGGTGGCTTGGCCGGGGTTGCGGATGCTGATGGTGTCTACGACGGGCGAGCAGTGGGCGTATTATGAGCTGGATGAAGCGCTGGTGCCAAGGGTGGTGGAGGCTCCAGCGGTGATCCGGGCTTCGGCGGAGCGAATTGCCGAGAATTGCGAGCCTTCGGTGTGTTCGGTGCTGTTCATGGGCGGCGCTGGCGGGTCTTTGCGGGCGGGGGTGACGACCAATCCGGTGCGGTTGACGCAATCGGTGAAGGCGGCGCTGACGCGGGTGTCGTGTGGCGGGGCGCAGGCTTACGTTTGGCCGGGGGGCGGGATTACGGTGATGGCGGATGTGATGGATATGCCGTTGAATTCATTTGGTTATGTTCCTACCCCGGCACTGGTTGCACCGATTGAGTTCACGTTGCGGCTGTCGGATTACGCGGCTTTGGGCGGGCATTTGGACCATGTGCAGCCCGTGGAGGCGGTGATGGGGGCAGCGGTGCGGCGGGTGGAGCCGGGGGAAGGGCGTGACCCGCAGGATGCCCGCAACTTCCCTTGGGGGCGGTAGTGGGGGCGGTTGCGCGGCTGTTGCCAGATGGACAAAGGCTGCATTTGCAGCACGGGCCGATTGATCTGATCATCGGCGCGGAAGGCGCGCGCGATCTGGCTTTTGAGGCGGCGCGGGCGCGGTTTGAGACGGTTTTGCAGGAGTTGGTGGCGGAGTTGCCGCTGTTGCGGCGTGCGGTGGGCGATTGTCCTGAGGGTGGGGTGGCACGGCGTATGGTGGATGCGGTGCGCCCTCATGGCGCGCAGTTCGTGACGCCGATGGCGGCGGTGGCGGGGGCGGTGGCGGAGGA
Organism: Pseudomonadota bacterium; assembly: GCA_040387915.1. Classification (GTDB taxonomy): domain Bacteria; phylum Pseudomonadota; class Alphaproteobacteria; order Rhodobacterales; family Rhodobacteraceae; genus Cypionkella. Next base: position 47,814 of record JAZKCV010000016.1, on the reverse strand, counting down.
GGTTTTGGCGGCGATGGTCGCGGCTGGGCCTTTGACGCGGGCTTATGTCAATAATGGCGGGGATATTGCGTTTTATCTGAGCGAGCGCGCGCGGTTTCGGATGGCTGTGGCGGGGCTGGACGGAGCGGCTTTGGGGCGGATTGATGTGGGCTTTGCCGATGCCGCGCGCGGGGTGGCGACGAGTGGTTGGGGCGGGCGGAGTTTCTCGCTGGGGATCGCGGATGCGGTGACGGTGTTGGCGGCTTCGGCGGCAGAGGCGGATGTGGCGGCGACGATGATCTGCAATGCGGTGGATTTGCCGGGGCATCTTTCGGTGGTGCGCGCGCCTGCCGACAGTTTGCAACCGGATAGCGATTTGGGCGCGCGGCTGGTGACGGTATCCGTTGGGGCGCTGAGTGAAGCGGAAGCGGCTTTGGCACTGGAGCGCGGTGTGGCGGTGGCCGAAGATATCTGTGGGCGCGGGCTGGCTGTGGCGGCGGCGCTGTTTTTGAAGGGGCAGGCTCGGATGGTCGGGCAGGCTGCGATGAGTTTAATTCCTGACGGGAGCCTGTGTGATGCCTGAAGTTGTTGTGCGCAAAATCGCCACTGTGGTCGAGGAAATCTTCCATGAGGGCGGGCCAGTTTCGGCGAATCCGCCGAAGCGGGGGGCGATCATGGCGGTGATCTCCAATCCGTTTGCGGGGAAATATGTTGAGGATTTGCAGCCGTTTATGGAGGATTTGAAGCCTTTGGGGCTGATGATGGCGCAGCGCTTGCTGGCGGTGCTGGGCGGTGATGCCGCAGCGATTGAGGGTTACGGGAAGGCCACTTTGGTTGGCAGCGGCGGCGAGTTGGAGCATGGCGCGTTGTGGCATGCTCCGGGTGGCTATGCGATGCGCGAGGTGTTGGGCGGGGCGAAGGCTATTGTGCCTTCGGCCAAGAAAGTGGGCGGTGTGGGCGCGCGGTTGGATGTGCCGATTACCCATGTGAACGCGGCCTATGTGCGCAGCCATTTTGACTCGATGGAGGTGGGGATGAACGACAGCCCCCGTGCTGGCGAATTGATGGTGGTGTTGGTGATGACGACCGGGCCAAGGGTACATTCGCGGATGGGGGGGCTGGAGGCCAGTCAGATCAAGGGCGAGGATGGCCTAAGATGAGCGCGGATATTCGCAAGATCGCGGTGTGGGTTGAGGAAACCCATATGGAAGCCGGGCAAGTGGTGGCTCCTGCCGCGCGCAAGGCGGTGGCGGTGGCGGTGATCGCCAATCCATTTGCGGGGCGGTATGTCGAGGATCTGACGGCGCTGATGGATATTGGCGCCGAGTTGGGGGAGTTGCTGGGGCAGCGCTGTGTGGCGGCCTTGGGGATTTCGCCCGCGCAGGCGCAGAGTTACGGCAAGGCGGCGATGGTTGGCGAGGCGGGCGAACTGGAACATGCCGCCGCGATTTTGCATCCGAAGCTGGGCGCTCCGCTAAGGGTGGCGGTGGGCGGTGGGGCTGCACTGGTGCCATCATCGAAGAAAATGGGCGGGCCGGGGCAGGTTTTGGATGTGCCTTTGGGGCATAAGGATGCGGCGTTTGTGCGCAGCCATTTCGATGCGATTGAGGTGCGGCTGAACGATGCACCTCGGGCGGGTGAGATTATGGTGGCGGTGGCGGTGACGGATGGTGGGCGTCCTTTGGCGCGGGTGGGCGGGCTGACTCATGAGGCGGCTGAGGGGCGCGACGGGTTGCGGTAGGACCGGGGGCTGGCCAAGCCGGGGGTTTCACACCCCCGGACCCCTGTGGGATATTTGAGCCAATGTGAAAGCAAATTTTAGACAAATTTGAACGATTGGGAGCGGTTTGTTTCAGTGCATGCTGCGCGAAACAGTTGCTTGGCCATAGCGGCATTTGGCGTTAGGCAGGGGCATTGTCTTGCGGAGGGCGCGGATGCTGACGGCGTATCATTTTGCCAACAAGCGGTTAGAGGTGCTGCCTGCGGGAGCGGCGCTTGAGCATGCGGAATGGATTGATCTGTATGACGCCTCGGCTGCGGAGGAAGCAGCGGTGCGGGCTTTGGGCGTCGATGTGCCGACGCTGGCGGATATGGAAGAGATTGAGATCTCAAACCGTCTCTACCACGAGGATGAGATGGATTATCTGACCGTGGTTTTGCCGGGGGTGGATGCGGGCGGCGAGCAGGTGATGAGCCCGGTTTGCTTTGCGGTATCGAATGCGCGGCTGGTGACGGTGCGACATCATACGCCACGGCCGTTTGAGACCTATCCGGCGCGGGCGGGCAAAAGCACGTTGGGCTGCTCAACCCCGGATCGGGTATTTCTGGGGTTGATTGAGGAAGTTATCGGGCGGCTGGCGGATCATCTGGAAATCGCGGGCGGTGGGTTGGATAAGGTGTCGCGCGGGATTTATCGGCCTGATCCGAAAGGGCGGCAACAGAAGGATCTGGAGCAGGCTTTGGCCAGTCTGGGCGCGGAAGGTGAGCGGTTGGGTCGGGTGCGACTGGCGCTTTTGACCTTGGGGCGGGCGCTGAATTACGTTGATCAGATGTTGGGGCATCGGTTGAATGAGGAAGGGCTGGGGTTGGTTCTGCGGGGGCAGTTACGCGACATTGAATCGCTGGAGGTGCATGCGGATTTTCTGTCGTCGCGGTTGGGGTTGATGTCGGATGCGACGATGGGGACGATCAATCTGGCGCAGAATACCACGGTGCGGATTGTGTCGGTGGTCGCCGTGCTGTTCAGCCCGCCAACGCTGATCGCCAGCATTTACGGGATGAACTTTGTGCATATGCCGGAGTTGGTTTTGGTGCTGGGCTATCCGATGGCACTGGTGATGATGGTGGGCTCGGCGCTGGCGACCTATGCGTTCTTCCGTTGGAAGGGCTGGCTTTAAGCTGGTAAACGGAGGCCCCGGATCAAGTCCGGGGCGGCGTGGTGATTAGCGGTCAGTGAATTTGGCGGGGCGTTTTTCGATGAAGGCGGCCATGCCCTCTTTCTGATCGTCGGTGGCGAACATGGCGTGGAACAGGCGGCGTTCGTGCAGAAGACCTTCGCGCAGGGTTGTTTCTTCGGCGCGGTTGACCGATTCTTTCGCGGCGCGGATGGAAATTGCGGATTTCGCCGCGATTTTGGCGGCGGTTTTCAGGGCTTCGTCGATCAGATCGGCGGCGGGGATGATGCGACTGACAAGGCCTGCGCGTTCGGCCTCGGCTGCGTCCATCATACGGCCTGTCAGGTTCATCTCCATCGCTTTGGCTTTGCCCACGGCGCGGGTCAGGCGCTGGGTGCCGCCCATGCCTGCGATGATGCCGAGGTTAATCTCGGGTTGGCCGAATTTGGCGGTATCTGCGGCGAGGATGAAATCGCACATCATCGCCAGTTCACAGCCGCCGCCCAAAGCAAAGCCTGCGACGGCGGCGATGATCGGTTTGCGGATGCGCTGGATGGCTTCGGCCTCGGGGCCGAAAATGTCGGCGGTGAAGGCCTCGGCGAAGGTCTTTTCTGCCATTTCGCGGATGTCGGCGCCTGCGGCGAAGGCTTTTTCCGATCCGGAGATGACGATGCAGCGAATGGTGTCGTCGGTGTCCATCGCTTGCAGGGTTTGGGCGAGTTCGGACATAAGTTGTTGATTGAGCGCATTTAACGCCTCTGGCCGGTTCAGACGGATCAGGGCGACAGGACCGTGGGTTTCGATAATCAGGGTTTCGGGCATGTCGATTCCTATATTTGGCAGGTGGGGCAGTAGAACGAGGAGCGGCCCGATTGCACCATACGGGCGATTGTGGCGGTGCAGCCGGGGGTTTGGCAAGGCTGGCCTTCGCGACCATAGACGGCGAAGGCTTTTTGGAAATAGCCAAGCTCGCCATCGGTGCGGCGGTAGTCTTTTAAGGAGGAGCCGCCTGCTTCGATGGCTTCCAGCAGGACTTCGCGGATGATTGGCACAAGGCGGCCTGCGTTCGGGATGGTTCCGGCGCGGGTGTCGGGGGCGATGCGGGCGCGGTAGAGGACTTCGCAGACGTAGATATTGCCAAGGCCCGCGACGAGGTGTTGGTCGAGCAGGGCGGATTTGATTGGGGTGTTGCGGTTTTTCAGTTTCGCCGAAAGGTAAGTCTCGTTGAAGGCGTTGCCCAAGGGTTCGGGGCCGATTTCCGACAGCAGGGGGTGCTGTTCGGCGGTGAGGGTGGGCAGCAGATCCATCGCGCCAAAGCGGCGGGCGTCGTTGAAGGTGACGCGCGCGCCGCCTTCCAGGTGCAGCACGATATGGTCGTGTTTTTCGGGGGCGGCGTGGTCGTGGTAAAAGTCGCCCAAGGTGATGCCCGACACCAGCATCCGGCCTGACATGCCCAGATGGATCAGCAGGGTTTCACCGGAGGAGAGGTCAGCGAGGATGTATTTGGAGCGGCGACGCAGGGCGAGGACGCGCTTTCCGGTCAGGCGTTCGGCCATATTGGCGGGCAAGGGCCAGCGCAGATCGGGGCGGTTGACCTCGGCCCGTTCAATCAGGCGGCCTTCCATGGCGGGGAGGAGGCCTCGGCGGACGGTTTCGACTTCGGGTAGTTCGGGCATGGATCCTCGCGTGGCAGATCGGCGCATTGAGGCTTTGCCTGCGCGCGCCTATAAGGGGGGTGCAATCACAGGACGGCAAGAGATGAACGACAGCACCACGCATTTCGGCTATCAAACCGTGCCAGAGGCCGACAAGGCCGGGATGGTGCATGGCGTGTTCACGCGGGTCGCATCAAAGTATGACATCATGAACGATCTGATGTCGGGCGGGATGCATCGGTTGTGGAAAGACGCGATGATGGATTGGCTGGCGCCCCGCCCCGGTCAGCGGCTGCTGGATGTGGCGGGTGGCACTGGCGACGTGGCGTTTCGGTTTATGAAGCGGGCCGAAGGCTCGACGGCGGTTGTGTGCGATCTGACCGAGTCGATGCTGGTTTCGGGGCGGCAGCGGGCTGAGGCCGATCAGATGGCTGCGCGGTTGGATTGGGTGGTGGGCGATGCGATGGCGCTGCCGTTTGCGGATAATTCGTTTGATGTTTACACGATTTCCTTTGGCATTCGGAACGTGACGCGGATTGGCGATGCTTTGAAGGAAGCGTATCGGGTGTTGCGCCCCGGTGGGCGGTTGATGGTGTTGGAGTTTTCGCGGATTCCCAATGACTTGGCGCAGTGGGTGTATGATCAGTATAGCTTCAACGTGATCCCGGTGATGGGGCAGGTGGTGGCGGGAGATCGAGATTCTTACCAGTATCTGGTCGAGTCGATCCGCAAGTTTCCTGAGCAAGAGGCATTTGCTGGGATGATCCGGCAGGCGGGGTTTGAGCAGGTGAAATACCGCAATCTGACAATGGGCATCGCGGCACTGCATTCGGGCTGGAAACTGTGAGGGGACCGCATAATATCTGGCGGCTGATCCGCACCGGGGCGACGTTTGAACGCACCGGGGCGATGGCGGTGGCCTTAGAAGCGATGCAGGTGACGCCGCGCTTGCGGTTTGCTGCAAGGATGCTGGGTTGGCCGTTTAAGTGGTTGGGATTGCAGGGTGATCTGGCTTTGCCGCCGGTGACGCGGGCGCTGACGGCTTTGGGGCCGGCCTACATCAAGTTCGGTCAGATATTGTCGACAAGGCCGGATATTGTCGGCGAAGAACTGGCACTGCAGTTGAAATATCTGCAAGATCAGCTGCCACCGTTTTCCACTGATGTGGCCAAAGCGATGGTTGCGGAAGAATTGCGCCTGCCAGTGGATGAGGTGTTCTCCAGCTTCTCGGAACCCGTGGCTGCGGCTTCAATCGCGCAGGTGCATCGCGCGACCCTGCGTAGCAATGGGCAGGACGTGGCGGTGAAAGTGCTGCGTCCGGGGATTGAGCGGGCGTTTCGGCGTGACATTGACGCGTTCTATTTTGCGGCGCGGACGATTGAATTTCTGTCGCCGTCGTCGCGGCGCTTGCGACCTTTGGATGTGATCACGCATTTTGAAGGCGTTGTGCTGGGCGAATTGGATTTGCGGCTTGAATCGTCGGCTGCGTCGGAATTTGCCGACAATACCAAGAATGACGCCGGGTTTCAGGTGCCAAAGGTGGTGTGGGATTTATCGGGCCGTTCGGTGATGACGCTGGATTGGGCAGAGGGGATCAATCTTGCCGACAACGCCGCGATTGATGCGGCGGGGCTGGATCGGCGGGCTTTGGGCGCGCGGGTGTTGCAGCTTTTCCTAAGCCACGCGCTGCGCGATGGATTTTTCCACGGTGATATGCATCAGGGCAACCTGAAAGTGGCGGCGAATGGTAACCTGATCGCCTATGATTTCGGCATCATGGGGCGGATTGATGAGTATACCCGCCGGGTCTATGCCGAGATTCTCATGGGCTTCATTGGCCGCGATTATCGTCGGGTCGCGGAAGTGCATTTTGAGGCGGGCTATGTGCCGCCCGACCGCGATATTGATGAATTTGCGCGGGCTTTGCGCGCGGTGGGCGAGCCGATTTTCGGGTTAGAGGCGACGCGGGTTTCGATGGCGCGGTTGCTGTCGTATCTCTTTGAAGTGACAGAGAGATTTGGCATGGAAACCCGCACCGAGCTGATCTTGTTGCAGCGCACCATGGTGGTGGTTGAAGGGGTCGCGCGCAGTCTGGACCCAAATATCAACATCTGGCAGGTCGCCAAGCCCGTGGTGGAAACTTATGTCAGCCGCAATGTCGGGCCTTTGGCTTTGATCAGGGATCTGGCGCAGACAGCGCGGGTTTTGGCGCGGTTTGGGCCGCGTTTGCCGCGACTGGTCGAGGCCGCTTTGATCGCGCAGGCAGAGGCACCGCCAGTGGTGAAACCCCGGCCCAGGTTGTTTGTGCTGCGGCTGGGCGTGGCGGCATTTGTGGTTTTCGCGCTGGGGATTTGGCTGGGGCATATTTTGTGATCACGGTACCCGCAAAGCGGTGATGTCGGTGGCATTCACCTCAATCCCGCCCGCCAGAACCAAGGTCGGGCCATTGGCTCCGCCGCGCGCTTCCAAGATTTGCGCATAGGATTCGACGGCTGTGGCATCGCCCAACTGCTGCGCGCCGCTATAGCTTTCAAGGCTGAGGGAATAGATGCCATTCGGCAGCGGATTTCCGGCAGCATCCGCGCCAAGCCATTGATAGGTTCCGCCCTCCAGCGAGACATCTTCGCGCGAAACCACTTGGTCTTGCGCGTTTTTCACCACCAGAACCGCGCGATCGGCGTGGGTTTTCGGCTGATAGCTGATGGTGACAGGCTCATCGCCAAGATAAACTGGGGCGGCAGAGCGGGCCTCTTGCCCGACCCAAGCTGCCAGTTGCGCCATGCCGAGAACGCCGAACTGGCTGGTCAGCCCTTCGAGCAGTTGGTTGGTTTTGGTCTGCTGCTCAACCCCGGAAAACGTCGCCAGTTGCACGGCGTAATCTGCCGAATCAATCGGCTTCGTCGGATCTTGGTTCTTCATCTGCGTCGTCATCATCTTTAGAAACGTATCAAAATCTGCCGAGACGGCGGCTTTGGATGGGTTCTTATTGGCAACTGTCTGAGCGGCGGTGACAGAGGAGGTTTCCATCGGATGCTCCTTTCAAGAGCTTGTCGCGGTACGTTGAAATGAGGCGCTTGGCTTTGCAAACTTGCTTTGAAAAGCCTTAGAGCCGGAGGTTAAGTCCCTGCCCGGAAGATGTGGCAGAGGCGGCAGGGGGTGGCCTTTGCGGTGGCGGAGCTTCGGTGAAATCTGCGTCGAACAGCGCGACAAGCACGGGGGGCGGAGGGGGCGATCTTTGTTGCTGACCCCATTGGCCGAAATTGAGTGAGGCTTGCGAAAACCCGGATTGCCGGAATTCTTGCAGCAACTGATCAGAATGCCGACGCAGCAGATCAAGGGTTTCCGGGCGCTCGGCGCTGAGCAGGATGCGGACGGTGTCACCATGCTGCTGGATCTGAAACTTGACGTGACCTAGTTCCTCGGGCTGCAGCAGAACATCAACGCCGCCGGTTTTCGCGGCTGCGGCGTGGTGGATCAGTTGTGCCGGAACGGTGGCGGGAAGGGACGGCGGCAGGATCTGCATTTGCACTGTCTGATGTGGGGGGATCGGCGGTGGTGACGCCGGGTTTGTCAGCGGGGGAACCGCATGATCGGGGGCGGGTAGCGTAGCCTGATCTGGCGGCGTGGCGACTGGATTGCGGAGATGGGCCGCGTCGGCGGGTGGTTTTGGCGGCATGTCTGAGGAAAGCGGTGCCGTCGTTGGTGTCGGATGCTGTTGGGGAGGCGGGATTTCGACACCGGGTGCTTGTGGCGTCGCGCGATCGGTAACTTGCGCACTCGGGGTTATCGCACTCGGGGCGACATGCGCGCGCGAGATCGGTGGGGTAAATGGTTTGAAATCAATATCATCTGGCACGCGCGACGGAGTTGCAGAGTTGGGGCTATCTGCTGTTGGGGGTGTGGCATCCCGCATCCGATCAAGAGGTGCGACGGTTGGATTGGGCTGGGCACCGAGCACAGCGGCTTGCAGGCGGGTTTGCCATGCGGATTCTGCGGGCGAGAGGCTTGCGCTGTTCTGTTCTGGCAATGCGGATGGCGGGGCGTCTTGGGTTTGGCCGCCTGGGATTCGATCTGGCAGGGTTTGAACTGGCAAAGTTTGATCAAGAAATGTCTGAGCCTGAGGGGCGCTTGCTTCGATGCGCCGGGGTAGGGGCGGTATCACAGGGTTGCTGACGGTGGTGGGTTGGTCGGTTGGCGGAACGACCGTTTGCGCCGGGGTGCTGATTTCTACGGCAGAGATTTGCGGCGCCAAGGCTGTGGTTGGGACATTGGTTTTTGCGATGATCGGGGTCGGGGCGGTGATTGACCCATGCATGATGGTGCTGGAGCGTTGCGGTGGCGGCATAGGGATAGGAATAGGTGCGGAGGTGTTGAGGGGGGGCGCTATGGTCTCGGCGAGGACGGTAGTGCGTAGCTTTTCAGGAAGTGTGATCGAATGCGAGGATTCGTCGGCCGCAAGGGGCAGCTTAGACTTTAAGGCGCTGACAGCAGGGATTTCCATAGCAGCGAAAGCCGCAGGTTGGGGGTGATGCTCTGGCGTCAGCACCAAGGGCAGAGCGGTGGATAGGGGCATCGTTGGCGGGGCAATCGCAGCGGCGGCAAGCTCTGATGTGTTTGCTTCTGCTGGATGCGCGGGTGTTGGAGCTGCAGGCGAAATTGCTGGGGCCGTCAGAACGGGTTCAGCCGCCAGAATCGGCTGATTTTCTGGAACTGGTTCGGTTTTCAGAATTGGTTGGGCGGGCACGACCATTCCCGCCACAAGGCAAGCCTCGGCGCTGACGGCTGTGGCGGGCGGGTTTGGACTGGCATCCTGCGCCGCAAGGGCTGCGATAAAGCCCGGAGCATCCGGCATATCCTCGGCATGGCTGCGCTGGCCCAAAGCCAGAATGTGTAAACCTTGATGGATTAGGGGAATCATCTCTCACCGACTTCTGCCGTTCTAGCCTCCTTTATTCCGCTGATTGGTTACCACCTGTTTACCGCCATCGCCGATACTAGGAAAAATCTGAACGATCAGGAGCCTTTGATGGACATTTCTTCAGCCCCACCCGTGCCGCCCTTGCGCAAGCCCGCTGATGACGCCCCGATGATGGTGCAGGCCAAAGCGTTGGAGGCCAGTTTTCTGTCGGAAATGCTGGGATATGCTGGGGTTGGTAAGACGCCCGAAGGCTTTGGCGGCGGCATCGGCGAGGATCAGTTTGGATCCTTCCTGCGCGATGAGCAGGCGCGGCAGATGGTTGAAAAGGGCGGCATTGGCCTCGCCGAACAGTTGTTTCATGCGATGACGAAAGGACAAGATCATGCAGGCTGAGATGCAGATTGAAGGCTTGATGGACGCGATGCACGCGGCGATTCTGGTGGCGGATTATGCGGCACTGGGGCAGCTTTCGCCTCAGTTGGACACGGCTTTGGTCAACCTGCCGCAGCATTTGGAGGAAACGACTTTGCTGCGACTGCAAGGCAAGGCCGAGCGCAATGCGGCCAGTGCGGGCGCTGCGGCAAAGGGCGTGCGCGCGGCGATACGGCGGCTGAAGGACGTGCGGCAAATCGCAAGCGGGCTGGTGACTTACGATGAGAACGGCCAGCGTCCGGCCCCAAGTGGTCAGCGTGCATTGTCACGGCGGCTGTGAAGGTTTGCTTCAAATCCGCTGCAAATGGTCGGGCGGCGTTAGAACTCTGTTAGAACTTCGGGTTGTTTATTCAACCTGCATCCCATGACGGGATGGCGCATCTGGAACAGGCCTCGATCTGAAGCGGGCTCTGGGTGCAGCGGGTAGAACGCCAAATCAGCCATCGCAAGATGGTGCACCATGCCGGACGCAAAGCGCCGGCAGATCGCGAAGGAACAGACTATGTCGTCCATTTTGACCAATACCAGTGCCATGGTTGCGCTTCAGACCATGAAAAGCATCAACCACAATATGAACAAAACCCAGTCTGAGATTTCGACGGGTAAATCGGTTGCTAACGCCAAGGACAATGCCGCGGTCTGGGCGATTTCCAAGGTGATGGAATCCGATGTCGAAGGCTTTAAGGGGATTTCTGACAGCCTCAATCTGGGCTCGTCGACGCTGACTGTGGCGCGGGAAGCCTCGGAAACCGTGACCGATCTGCTGACCCAGATCAAAGGCAAGATCGTCGCCGCACAGGGCAGCAACGTCGACCGCACCAAGATCCAGACCGACATTGATGCGCTGACTGGCCAGATCAATTCGGTGGTCGGCGCGGCGCAGTTCAACGGGTTGAACCTGATCGACGGCTCGCAAACATCGGTGGATGTTTTGTCGTCGCTGGATCGCAGCGGCACCGGCGTTACGTCTTCGTCGATCACCGTGAATGCGCAAAACCTGTCGACGGGGGCCTATGCGGCGAATGATGTGTTTGGCGCGACCACTGGCGGCACGGTTTCCACCGATGCCGACACCTTTGTGCTGACGCTGGATCAGGGCGGCGGCACCGATGACATCACCATCCAGGATGGGGCGACCGCTTGGGCTGCGGGGGACAAGGTCAGTATGCGGATCGGTGACAAGACCGCCTCTTACACGATCTCGGCCAATGATGTGACCAGTGGGGCCAACACCATCGCCGATCTGGTGGCAGTGGGGATGAAAAATGCCATCGATGCGCTGGGGGTATCCGGCCTGACGGTGGACTACGATTCGGGTAGCCCCGGTTTGCTGTCGTTCACAAATGCGGGCACCAAAGACCTTTCGGTCAGCGGTCAGTTCAAGAATGCATCTTCGGGCGGGCTGGGCGCGTTGGCGTCGATTGATGTCACCACCTCGTCGGGGGCCGCGACGGCTTTGGGCAGCATTGAGGCGATGGTGCAAACCTCGATTGATGCGGCCTCGGAATTCGGCTCGTCGCAAAAGCGGATCGAGATTCAGAGCGACTTTGTTGGCAAGCTGTCGGATGCGCTGAAATCGGGTATTGGAACGCTGGTCGATGCTGACATGGAAGAAACTTCGGCGCGGCTGCAGGCGTTGCAGGTGCAACAACAGCTGGCAACGCAATCCTTGTCGATTGCCAACCAGCAGCCGCAGAACATCCTGGCTCTGTTCCGTTGATGGTGGCGGCCGGGGGTGATCATGCCTCCGGCCCCGTTCTCTAACACCAGAGTTCTCTGACCCTCAGATTTCCAGGAAGGAAAGCCCGTGACAGCCCATTTTACGGCGGCACGCTCGGTCTACGCACGGCCCGAGGCACCGCAAAAAACCCCGCGTTCGCTTGAATATGAATTGCTCGCCCGCATCACCAAACGCCTGACACAGGCGGGGGCGTTGCGGCGGCAGGATTTCCCCGGCCTGATCGCCGCCTTGGATGAAAACCTGCGGCTGTGGTCAACCTTGGCGGCAGATGTCGCTGATACCGGCAACAGCCTGCCGTCAAAACTGCGCGCGCAGTTGTTTTATCTCTATGAATTCACCAATCTGCACAGCCGCGCTGTGCGCGACGACAAGGGCTCGGTCGAAGTGTTGGTAGATATCAACACCGCCGTGATGCGGGGCTTGCGCGGCGACGGGGGTGGGGTATGAGCGGCCTTGTTCTGAAACTTGGCCCGCACGAGCGGGTGTTGATCAATGGTGCTGTGATCGAAAATGGTGAGAAGCGTTCGCGGTTGGCAATCATGTCACCAAACGCCAATATCCTGCGCTTGCGCGATGCGATCCACCCGGAACAGGCGGGCACCCCGGTGCGGCGGGTGTGCTATCTGGCGCAGCTGGTGTTGTCGGGGGATACGCTGGCAAAGGATGCGCGGATGCCGTTGTTGCGCGGGATCGAGCAGCTTAGTCAGGTTCTGGTTGACCATGACAGCCGTTTGCTGCTGGCACAGGCAACGGCAGCGGTGTTGGAGGATCAGCATTATCAGGCGCTTAAGGCGTTGCGAGGATTGCTGCCGCGCGAAGAACGCCTGTTCGCGGCCCACGCATCATGAGCTATACCCCAGCCATCCCGCTAAGTGGCTATGCTGGCTGGGCGTATCTTAAGCGCACGATGGCGCAGCAAACCAAAGCATTTAACGCAGCATCGGAAGTCAAAAGCGATGAGGCGTATTTTCGCGCCAACATCGGCAAGATCAAAACGGCGGCGCAGCTGGTGGACGACCGGCGGCTGTTGAAGGTGGCCTTGGGGGCGTTTGGGCTGGAGAAGGATCTGGAAAACAAGTTCTTCATCCAAAAAGTACTGCAAGATGGCACTTTGAAAACCGGGACTTTGGCCAATAAGCTGGCGGATAAGCAGTATCAAAAACTATCCTCCGCCTTTGGCTTTGGTGATTACACGGTGCCCAGCACGCAGATTTCGACGTTTGCTGACGGCATCATCTCGGCCTATCAAGCGCGGCAGTTTGAGGCGGCGGTGGGCGATCAGAATGACGATCTGCGGTTGGCATTGAACGCGCAGCGCGAGTTGCCGATTTTGGCTGCGAAAACCAGCAGTTCGGACAATACCAAATGGTTTACGATTTTGGGCAACGCCCCGCTGCGCAGCGTGTTTGAAAAGGCGCTGGGGTTGCCGACAAGTATCGGCACTTTGGATCTGGATCGTCAACTGGCGGCTTTCAAAGCCAAGGCGAAGGCGCAGCTGGGCACCGATGCGATTGCCGATTTTACCGATCCGGCCAAGGTCGAGGGTCTGATGCGGCGATTTTTGGTGCGATCTGAGGCGCAAAGCTATGCGCAATCGGGCAGCGGCAGTGCGGCGTTGTCGATTATGCAGCAAATTTCCAGCAACGCTAGGTCGCGGTATACTTGACCCCCATCGTGGCGGCGAGACGGGCAAAGCTGCCGGGGATACCTTCTAGCGGCGCAGTTTCGGCGAGAAATCCATCCAAGTTCGGCCACACCTTGATCGCGGCATCGACCAGCGGATCAGAGCCTTTGGCGTAAAGCCCGGCTTGAATCATCATCTCGGCCCGATCCCAAGCGCCCAAAAGCTGGCGGGCTTGCGCGATCAGGGCGTTTTCGGCCTCGTTCGCGGCTTCGGGCAGGCTGCGCGACACCGAGCGCAGGAGGTCAATCGCCGGATAGCGACCGCGCTCGGCGATTTTGCGATCCATCACCACATGGCCGTCCAGCACGCCGCGCAGGATGTCGGCGATGGTTTCCTCCATATCCGACCCCGCCACCAGCACCGAAAATACTGCCGTTATATCGCCTTCGCCTTCCGGACCCGGCCCTGCGCGTTCGGCCAAAGACATGATCGCTTGCGCGACCGAGGGCGGATAGCCGCGCAACGCCGCGGTTTCGCCGGAAGCCAAAGCGACCTCACGATGCGCCTCGGCAAACCGGGTGATCGAATCGGCGAGATACAGCACATGCAGGCCTTGGGCGCGGAAATGTTCGGCTACCGACATCGCAGCCATCGCGCAGCGGCGACGTGCCAGCGCGGATTGATCCGAGGTGGCCGTCACCAGAACCGAGCGTTTCATACCTTCTGGCCCCAAAACCCGCTCAACAAATTCGCGCAGTTCCCGGCCCCGTTCGCCAACCAGCGCGATCACCACCACATCGGCATCCACCCCGCGCGCGAATTTCGCCAGAAGCGAGGATTTACCCACGCCAGAGCCCGCGAAAAGCCCGATGCGCTGACCGCGCACCAAGGGCAAAAGCGTGTCAAAAATCGCCACACCGGTAGACAAGCGTTCGCCCAAACGCCGCCGCTGTGCCGCCGCCGGGGCCTGCGCGCGCAAAGGCCGCTCGACCGCGCCGCGAAACAGCGGGCGGCCATCCATCGAGCGACCATAGGGATCGACAATGCGGCCGATCCAACTGTCATCGGGGGCAAGGCCCGCCGTGCCCAGCAGTTCAACCTCGGCCTCCATCGCAAGGCCATCCGGCGGGCCTTCGGTCAACACGATCACGCCTTGGGCCGACAGGTTCAGCACTTCGCCACCCAAAGTGCCGTCGATCAAGACCCTGTCGCCCTGCCGCGCAACCCGCTCCAGCCCCGTCACCCGCACGATGCCGCGCGCCACTTCGACGACCCGGCCCAAAGGCTTTGCAACCACCACCGTCGCGATTTCTGCGCGAAGCCCGTCAAAAACTTGATCCATCAGATTCTCTCTTTGTTCGTGCTTACTCTTTCTAAAGGAATCACCGTTAAGCCTTAGTGAAGCGATCCAGGGAGAATCCCGATGTTTGAAAAACTTCAGCTGACCAGTATGGCCAATGCGATGGCAGAACGTGCCGGTGCGCGGATGGGGGTCACGGCGCAAAACATCGCAAATGCCGATACGCCCGGATATAAGGCGATGGACCTGCCGTCTTTTGCGGAAACCTATCAAGACAGCGGCCCTGCGATGCGGGCGACGCGCGCGGGGCATCTGACCCCTGATGATCAGGCGGCAGAGCCGATTTTCCGCCGCGCCAAAGGTGGCGGTGCGCCGAATGGCAACACGGTTTCGCTGGAACAGGAAATGGTGAAAACCGCGACCATCCGGCAAGATCACGATATGGCCTTGGCGATCTATCGCAATACGTCCGAGATCATTCGCGCCAGCCTGGGGCGGGCACGATAGATGAGCGATCTTTCCACATCTTTAAGTTTCGCTGCCTCTGGAATGGAGGCTCAGGCGCAACGGCTGCGGCATGTTTCGGAAAACATCGCCAATGCTGATACCCCAGGATACCACCGAAAACTGGTGGGTTTTCGGGAAGCCATGGACAGCGGCTTGGTTGAAACCACGCCGGTCCATCTGGATCAAAGCCCGCTTGCCAGCGTGTATGATCCGGGCAATCCGCTTGCGGATACCAGCGGTCACTATGATGGGTCGAACGTCGATCTGGTGATCGAAATCGCTGACGCGCGCGAAGCGCAGCGCAGCTACGACGCAAACCTTAAACTGTTCGATCAGGCGCGGCAAATGACGCAGAGCCTGTTCGACCTCTTGCGCAGATAGGAGATCCAGAATGGATATCAGAACATCCCTTGCCAACCAAACCTACGCATTGGCGCGATCCGCAGCGGCCCCCGAGCCTGCTGCGGACAGCGCCGAGGCGATGATCGGGCGTGTGGTTGGCAGCTTTGCCGATACGTTGGCGCAAGGCGAGCAAACCGCCCGCGCCGCGATGACCGGAAATGCCGATCCGCATGCGTTGGTGCAGGCCTTGGCAAGTTCGCAGCTGGCGGTCGAAACCGTGGCCACTGTGCGCGACAAGGTGGTCGAGGCCTATCAGGAAATCCTGAGGATGCCGGTATGAATGATCAGACGATCTACGACATTCTGCGGCAAGCCCTTTGGACAGCCGTGCTGATGTCAGCGCCGCTGCTGGCAGTGGCCTTGATCGCGGGTGTCGTGATCGGGCTGTTTCAGGCGCTGACCTCGATCCAGGAAAACACCCTGACCTTTGTGCCGAAGGTGGGCGCCATGCTGGTGGTGTTCTGGGCCTCGATGAGTTTCATGACCGCGACGCTTGTCGCCTTCTTTCATGACCGGATCATTCCGATGATTGCGGGAGGCTAAGATGGACGCCGCAAGCTACACCGCGCTGACCCGGCAATCCGGGTTGATGCGCGAAATGCAGGTGGTGGCGAATAATATTGCCAATATCTCCACCACTGGATTTAGACGCGAAGGCGTTGTTTTTGAAGAATATATCAAGGGCGTAGACAATGGCCCTTCGCTGTCGATGGCCACAGGCGACGCGCGAGTGGTCGATCTGACACAAGCCGGGGTTGCCCAAACTGGCGGCGCGTTTGATCTGGCGATTCAGGGTGAGGGCTTTTTTCAGGTGCAAAGCCCGGACGGCCCAAGGCTGACCCGTGCAGGCAGTTTTACGCCCTCGGCCACGGGGGAATTGGTCACGAATGACGGCTACCCGCTGCTGGATGAGGGGGGCACGGCGGTGGTGATCCCGCCGGGGACGGGGCAGGTTGCGATAGCACAAGACGGCTCGGTGTCGGCGAATGGTGCGCCTTTGGCCAAGATCGGGCTTTGGCAGCCGAGCGATCCGCTGAGCCTGCAACACCAATCCGGCACGCTGTTTTCGGCGGACAGCATGCAACTCGCGACGGGTGGCATGATCATGCAGGGCTATCTGGAAGACAGCAATGTGCAGCCGGTGCAGGAAATCGCCCGGATGATTGAGGTCCAGCGCGCCTACGAGTTGGGCCAAAGTTTCATGGATCAAGAAGACAAACGTATGCGCGGCGTGATTGACACGCTGGGCCGATAGGAGATTTCGATGAACGCCCTTCAAATCGCAGCCACGGGGATGAGCGCGCAACAAATGCGGGTCGATGTGGTGGCCAACAATCTGGCGAACATGTCGACCACCGGATATAACCCGCGCCGGGCTGACTTTGCCGATCTACATTATCAACAGCTTACACGACCGGGGACGGTTTCGGCGCAGGATGGCTCGGTGCTGCCAACAGGCGTGCAGATGGGGCTTGGTGTGCGGCCTTCGTCAGTGTCGGTGGTGCTGGGGCAGGGCACTTTGACCCAGACCGGCGGCGATCTCGATGTGGCGATTGAAGGCAAAGGCTATCTTGAGGTCACGCTGCCAACGGGCGGCGTCGGCTATACCCGCGACGGTGCGCTGAAACGCACGGCGGATGGGCTGATCGCCACCAACGACGGCTTTCAAGTCTCGCCCGGTCTCACCATTCCATCGGATGCGCGCGATATCAGCATCAATGCCAGCGGCGAGGTTTACGCCAGTTTTGCCAACCAAACCCAACCGCAGTTGTTGGGTCAACTGACGCTGGCGGGGTTCACCAATGAAAAGGGGCTGGAGGCGATCGGCTCGGATCTGTTCATTGAAACAGGGGCCTCGGGGCCGGCCAATGTCAGCACGCCGGGTTTGGATGGCTTGGGCACGCTGCGGCAAAGCTATCTGGAGGAAAGCACGGTGGATTCGGTGCGCGAAGTGACCGAACTGATCAAGGCGCAGCGCGGATACGAGCTGAACGCCAAGGTGATCACCGCCGCCGACCAGATGCTGTCGGCCACCACGCAGGTGCGCTGATGTGGCGGATTTTGCTGATATTTAGCGCGTTTCCGGCGCTGGCTGACAGTGTTGTCGCCACCCGCACTATTCGCGCCCATAGTGTATTGTCGGCGGAAGATGTGACGCTGGTGGCGATGGATATTCCGCAGGCTTTGACCGACATCGCTGCCGCGATAGGGCAGGAAACCCGTGTGGCGATCTACGCAGGCAAGCCGATTCAGGTAGCCCAGATCGGCCCAAGTGCCATCATCGAGCGCAATCAGATTGTGCCACTGTCCTACAGCGCGGGCGGCTTAAGCATTCTGACCGAGGGTCGCGCTTTGGCGCGAGGCGGCATTGGCGAAACCATCGAAGTGATGAACCTGACCTCGCGCACAAAGGTTGCGGGCCTGATTGGCCCGGATGGCGTGCTGCGGGTCGGTCCCAATTTCTAAAGGATAGATCATGCGTTTTGTGCTTATGTCCCTGGCCCTTTTGACCGCCTGTGGCAGGTTGGAGCAGGTCGGCCGCGCCCCTGATTTCACCCCGCTGGAGGGCAGCTACCAGCATCATGCGATGTATTCGACGCCTTTACCGGAAAATGCGCCGCAGAATGGGCCAACAGATGCGTCGTCTTTGTGGCAAGCGGGCAGCAGTTCGCTGTTTGGTGACAGGCGCGCGGCGCGCACCGGCGACATTCTGACCGTGGTGATTGAGATCAATGACAGTGCCGAAATCAAGAACGCCACTGGTCGCAGCCGATCAGGTTCAGAGAAAATGAAGATCCCGTCATTGTTTGGCGTGCCGGAATCGGTCAACCCGGATCTGGCGGATGGTGCCACTTTGGATGATGCCGTCGATACCTCGTCGTCGTCGAGCTATAAGGGCGATGGCTCGGTCAAGCGCAATGAAAAGCTGACGTTGCGGGTGGCGGCGACGGTGGTGGAACAGCTGCCAAACGGCGTGTTGCGGATTGAGGGCCAGCAAGAGGTACGGGTGAATTTTGAGATGCGGGTGCTGTTGGTGACGGGCTATGTCCGCCCGGTCGACATCTCGCGCCAAAATGAAATCACCTATGACAAGATCGCCGGGGCGCAGATTTCCTATGGCGGGCGCGGGCAGATCAGTGATGTGCAGCAACCCCGCTATGGCCAGCAAATCGCCGATGTCCTTTTGCCGTTCTGAGGTGTGAGATGATGCGTAAACTTATCCCCATTCTATTGGGCCTGATCGGGCTGGGCGCGGGCCTTGGCGCGGGGATTTTCCTGCGGCCCGCTGCTGTCTCGCCGACCGAAGCGGTTGCGGGTGAGGCCACGCATGGTACGCCCGTCGAAGCAGAGGCGGCACATGGCGATGCCGCAAAGACCGAACTCGCGAAGGAGCCCCCGCAAGATGAGACAGCAGAGGGTGGCCCGGAATATGTCAAACTGAGCAACCAGTTCGTGATCCCAGTGGTGGAACAGGGCAAAGTCGTCTCGATGGTGATCCTAGCGCTGACGCTGGAGGTGGGTGCGGGCACCACCGAGGCCATCTATGCCCGCGAACCCAAGCTGCGCGATGCCTTCCTGCAGGTGCTGTTCGATCACGCCAATTCCGGCGGTTTTGACGGCTCGTTTACCGACGGCGCCAATCTGGTGTTGCTGCGTAAGGCGCTGTTAGAGGCGGCGCAGACGGCGATCGGGTCGAATGTCTCGGATGTGCTGATCAGCGATATCGCGCGGCAGGACAGCTAATCTTCCTTTGGTTTCAAGGCGGCAAGCTTGGTGGCCACGCCACCAAGCGCATGTTTTTTGCCGAATGCCTCGCGCGCAGCATCGCGGGCTTCGATCCAAGTGACGGTCTGGCGCGCCAGCAGCATATTCAACGCGGCCCGCCGTGCATCGGCCCAGCGTTGATAGTTCAGCGTCGCCAGAGCGCCCGCAATCTCTGAAACTTGTTCGGCCACCAGGGGCGGTGATGCCAACCCGGTCAGTTGCGCCTCGCTTTCTTGCTTGGCCCGCGCGGCGGTCTGGAGCACCGCCAAACGGCTGTCCAGCAGCAGATTTGCAAGCTGTCCCAGCTTGGCGAGTTGCTGTTTCTGGCTCATTTCACATAGACCTTCCGACGTTTGCGCATGGCTTCGGCGAAGCGAATGGCAGCGGCCACCGCGCGATAATGTTCGGGGCGGATTTGCTGACCGATCTCGACCGTCGCATAGATCGCGCGCGCGGTGGGCGGGTCAGATTGCAGCGGCACGCCTGCCTCGGCAGCTTTGGCACGGATGCGAGCGGCGACCTCATCAACGCCTTTGGCGACACAGATCGGGGCGGCGCGGCCCTTGCGGCTCCACTTCAAGGCCACCGCGTAATGCGTCGGGTTGACCATCACCACATCGGCCTTCGCGACATCTTGCAGCATCCGGTTGGTGGCGATTTCTTGCGCGCGTTGGCGGCGCTGCTGTTTGACATGTGGATCGCCCTCGGAATCCTTCATCTCATCCATCAGGTCTTTGCGCGACATCCGGTTTCGGCGCAGATGCTGCATTCGCTGCCACATATAATCGGCACCGCCAAACAGAGTGGTGGTGATCACCACCAAGACCATGAAATGTAGCAGTAATTTCAGCATCAGGGCCACGCTTTGCGCGGGCGCCAATGCCAGACTGGCTAGAATATCCGCCGCATTGTTGGACAGTTGCACGCCCAAAATCAGCGCGACGGTCAGCAATTTTGCAAAGCTTTTGCCAAACTCGAACAGGCCGTCGCGGCCAAATTTCTGCCGCGCCGTTGTCAGCGGTGAGATACGCGACCATTTCACCGCCAACTTTTCGGGGGCAAAATGCACGGCGCGCTGGGCAAAAAGCACCAGAAGCACCGCCAGCATCGGCACCACAAACAGCGGCAACGCGGCTGTGACAAAGCCTGCCGCCATGCCTGCGACCGGGGCGGGGGCGCGGCCGAACAGCAGGGGCGCCAACCTGTCGGGCTGATCCAGCAAAACCAACCCTGTCTGGCCAAATTGCTGCAACAGGCTGCCGCCACCGACCAGCCCGACCAGCACAAACCCGGCATAGCTGGCTGCGGTGCTCAGATCGGCGGATTTCGGGATTTCACCGCGCTTACGGGCGTCTTCCAGCCGTTTTTGCGATGGCTCGTGCGATTTGTCGTCATCATCCTCGCTCATGGCAAAGCCTGAAACGGTACGGTCAGAAACCCATGCAAAGCTTGCGCCCACAGTGCCAAGGCCAGAGGCACCGACAGCACCATCAGCACCAAACCACCCGCCGTCAGTGCCGGTGCGCCGATCATCGAGACCATCAGCGCAGGCATCGCACGGTTGATGATGCCGAGCGCGATGTTGTACAGTAGGGCTGCGATGGTGAAGGGGGCCGCCAGACAAAAAGCCAGTGAAAACATATGGCTGATCTGTGACAGCCCCCAATGTGCCGCATCTTCGGCCCCAGGCAACTGACCCGCAGGCAGGATCTGATAGGACAGGATCAGCAGCTCGGCCACCCGCACATGCAGCCCGGTTGCAACCGCGATGGCGAGCCCCGCCATCACCAGCAGATTGCCGATCGCGGGTTGTGGGTCAGGCCCTGCATCACCAAACATCTGTGACAAGCTGGTCGCCTGCGCCGCCATCGCGCCTGCGGTTTGCAGCGCGAGGATGAACACGCGCAATGCCATGCCCAGCATCAGGCCGATAATTGACTCAACCAGTAGGGGCAGCACGCCAGCCTTGGCCGGGTCCGGCGTAATCTGCAAGGCCGGGGCCACCACCGCCGTAAACGCCAGTGCCAGCACCAGCCGCACTCGTTGCGGCACCGATTGCTCGCCAAAGGCCGGCAGCAAAGACATTGCAGAGCCGACCCGCATGAACACCAACAATCCAAGCCAGAGCAAATCGGCACCGATTCCGGTCAGCGCGTTCATCTGGGTGATCAGATCGGTCATGGTGGCACGATTCCGATCATGGCGGGGCGGGCCTCCATGCCAATTTCTTCATAGGAAAGCACGGGTGCGGACAGGCCTTTTGCGCCCAAAACCGTACGCAGAAACCGCCGCCGTAGGGTTGAGGTGACAAGCGCGGGATAGATGCCAGCCTCTGCGGCGCGGTTCAGCCGGTCGGCGATGGCATTCGCCAGGCGGCTAAACTGATCGGGTGGCAGGGCCACGTCGCGCTGGCCGCGATCGCCCTCGATTTGGAACGAGGTGAAGGTTTTCTCCCAATCCGGGGCGAGTTGGATCAGTGGGATGGTGCCATCTTCGCGCTTCAACTCGGCGACCAGCTGGAAACCCAAGCGTTGCCGCACATGCTCGCAGATCGCTTCGGGTTGACCAAGGTTGCGCGATTCGGCGATGGCTTCTAGGATCAGCGGCAAATTGCGGATCGAGACGCGCTCTTCCAACAGCAACCGCAACACGGTCAGCAGCAGGTCAACCGGAACCTTATCGGGCACCAATTCATCCAGCAGGCGGCGATTGGCCTCGCCGCGCGCGGTATCGGACAGGGTGGCAAATTCATCTAGCAGCCGACGTAGGCCGCGCAGGGACAGCAGGCGCGCCAAATTGCCCCGGATCACCTCAAGCAGATGCGTTGCCAGCACCTCGGCCGCAGAGACGACGGTCAGTCCCGCCAAGGCGGCTTCCTCTTGATTGTCGGGCCTGATCCAGCGCGCGGGGGCACCATAGACGGGTTCCCGCACATCTTGGCCGGACGGGGCTTCTACGCCATCTGTCAGCAAAACCAAGACCTTATCGGGTATCAGGCGATCATGCACACGTTCCACTCCCTGCAGGCGGATCCGGTAGCTGCCGGGAAGCAGGCTCGCCTCATCGGTCAAGCGGATCTCGGGCAGGATGAGGCCAAAGGCTGAGGCGACATGGGTGCGCATATTGGAAATCCGCACATCGAGCCCTGTGGCGGGATCCAGCACCATGCCAACTAAGTTCGGAGCAAATTCGATGTGAATTTCATCAAAATCCAGCACATCGCCGATGGATTTGCGCTTTGGTGCTGCAATCTCTGGCGCGGGCAGGATGGCGGCACGCTGGGCCTTGCGCAACATCGCCCAAGCGCCCCACCCCATCAGCGCAGCCCCGGTCATAAACGGCACAAACGGCATACCGGGCACCAAGGCGAACAGCGCCATCAGCACAGCAACCGTGCCCAAAGCGCCGGGATAGCGGCCAAGTTGGGCAAAGAACGACACATCGGCCGCACCTTTGGCCCCACCCCGAGACAGCAGCAGCGCCGCCGCAACCGAGATGATCACCGCCGGGATTTGGCTGACCAAGCCATCGCCCACCGTCAGAATAGCATAGGTTTCAAAGGCTTGACCAATCGGCATCCCGTGCATCACGGTGCCCATCACCAGCCCCATCACGATGTTCAACCCGGTGATCAGCAGGCCCGCCACCGCATCACCTTTGACAAACTTTGACGCGCCGTCGAGTGAGCCGAAAAATGTCGTCTCGGCCAATTCCATCTCACGTCGCCGTTTCGCTTCGGCGTGGTCGATGGCACCAGCGGCCATGTCAGCATCAATCGCCAGCTGTTTTCCTGGCATTCCGTCGAGCGCAAACCGCGCGCCAACCTCGGCCATCCGGCCTGCGCCTTTGGTGATCACTACAAAGTTGACGATCAGCAAGACGCAGAAAATCACCAACCCCAACAATAGATTGCCACCCATGATGAATTCGGCGAAGCCTTGAATCACATGACCTGCGGCGTCGGTTCCGGTGTGGCCTTGGCCGATGATCAGCTTGGTGGACGAGATGTTCAGGGACAGCCGTAGCATCAATGACGCCAGCAGGATGGTCGGGAAGGCTGAGAAATCTAAGGGGCGTTCGATGAACAGCGTCACCGTCAACATCAGGATCGCCAAGGCAAAAGACAAGGCGAGGCCCAGATCCAGCACCCAAGCGGGCATCGGCAGCACCATCATCATGATGACGGCCATCAATGCAAGTGCCAGCCAGATCGTCGGCTGATAAAACGAAGCTGCGGTCAGTTGGAATTTCGGCATGTTATGGCAGCAGCCCGAACAGTGGCATCACGCCCTCGGTCAGCGGCACAAGCGATGCCGCAGAGCCGCGCGCACCTGCTTGAAGCAGCGGAAAACGATTGACGCGGGGCGTAGGTGCTGCCGCCGCG
Organism: Pseudomonadota bacterium; assembly: GCA_040387915.1. Classification (GTDB taxonomy): domain Bacteria; phylum Pseudomonadota; class Alphaproteobacteria; order Rhodobacterales; family Rhodobacteraceae; genus Cypionkella. The sequence goes on along the minus strand of JAZKCV010000016.1, from coordinate 24,213 downwards.
ATCAGATCTTCAGCGGCAGGCGGCACCATACCCGTCGCGCGCAGATCATTCAGGGCGAGCTCGACCTTGCTCAGATAGGCCTGTGCCTGATCGGGGCTGCGCGAATGGTAGGCGGCAACCGCTTCGGGCCAGCCGCCTTCCGATTGGAACAAACGGGTCAGAAATTCGGCGGCATAAGCGGCGTTGGTTTCCGGGTCAAACATATCCTCAAGCGAGCCGAAATTCTTGCTGTGCCAGTGCAGGTTGATCTGAAAACAACCCGCATCGAAGTTTTCCTCGCCTTGCGCTAGCAGATCATTTGCAAAGCTGATGGCCTGATCGGCATCGTCGAACCAATGGCCTTGACCTGCCTGATTGATCGTCCAAGGCCATGGCTGCATCGCGCCGGCCGAACGACGCCCGGTTTCCACCCGGCTGATCGCCATCAACAACTCTAGCGGCACGGTGCTGTTTTGGGCGGCATGTTGTGCGGCAAGATCGCAAATGCTGGTGTCAGAGCGGCTCTGCGTAGAGCCACACAACAAAAGCACCAGCGTTGCTGTTGCAAGACTGCCGCGAAGCGGCGATGAGGCGGGCAAGTTTGGCATGGGTTTCACCCGAATGATCCGGCACGTTTTGTGGCGGCGCTTAGGGCAGGTTAGGGCGCGAATCTTTCTAAACCGTAACCAAAGTCGATGATTTTGATTTAAGGTGTGGAGACTTGCGCCAATAACGCATCGACCGCACTGCGCGTGGCAGCACTGCGCTCAATCGTTCGTTTCCCAACCGCAAGTGGGCCTTCATCGGCATCCGGGGTGGCCTCAGCCGTCAGCGGCGGGGTTAATTGCTTGGCCAAATGTTGCCAGGGATCGGCGCCACGGAGGTCAATTTCCGCCCAGTTTTCCGCAATGCCAAGCGCGTGCTGTTCGGATGCAGCCTCCCCCAGTTGCGCATAGATCTGTGCGGCGGTGGTCTCATCACCCAGTTGCTGCAGCGCTTGCGCGCGCAGATGCAACGCTTCGGGTGAATCCTGCCCCGTCAAAGCCCGCAAGGCCGCGCGTCCATCGTGGCGTTGCAGCTGAATCGTCGCCAATAGGATCGGATCGACCTGCTGTTCATCGCGCAACCATTGCAGCGCGCTGTCTGCCATGCCCAGTTGCGACAACCGCTTGGCAAGCCGTGCTGCAGAGTCCGGCGTCAGCTTTGGGGCTGGCGCAGACGAAACCCTGACGACATGTGCCAGCACCGCATCATCCGTCCCCAAAAGCGACAGGATACGCCAAAGCTGTGGCTCTGCATCGGGGGCTTGCGGCAGGAGAGCAAAGGCTCCGTCCATGTCACCCGAGCCAGCTTTTGCCAATAACAGCGCGCGGATGGCCGCAGGGGCTGCCGCTGATCCGGTTTGCTCTTGCACTACAGCCTGCAGCGCCGCGACCATATCCGGCGCAATCGGCAAATCTTGGGCGCTGCGGGCCTCGACCAATGCCACCAAGGCCGGGGCTGTGCCGGGGCCGGGATCGGCAACGATCTGTTGCAACGTCGCCTCAGCCGCCGCCGCATCGCCTTGGTGCATCTCAATTTTAGCCGTCAGAAGCGCCGTATTGGGGCCCGCCCCACCCGGAGCCCGCAAGATCGCATCCCGCACCCGCGCGGCTGCGTCATCAGCCCCGATTGCCATGAATCGATCCGCCAAAACCGGCCCCAAATCGCGGCGCAAGCCGATCGGCAGCGCCGAGAACGCCAGAAATGCGGCATCGGTGTTGGCATGTTGGCTCGCGTCCAGCTTGGGCTGTGCGAGGATCGCCCAGAGGGCGGCGGCGCTATCACAAGCTTCTTGGCCGATGAAGGCAGCGCCCGGATCGGGGCGACCATCGACCAGACGCGCCATGCTTTGCCACAGCGATTTGTCGGGCAGATCAACTGGGAAGGCTTGCATCAACTGCTGTGCCTCAACGCCAAAGCCAATGAACAGCTGGAACCGGATCGCGCGTTGCAGCACTTCTGGGTTTGGTTTGTCAAATTCGGCAAGCAAACCGGCGTTCGCAGCGGCGATTTGCGCAAAAACTGGGCTGCCATCGCCCCAGCTTTCCACCGCCAACCTATCGGGTTCGATACAGTTTTGTCCCTGAGCGCCGATCATATTGTGGTCAGGCAATCCGTTCGTAAAGGACACTCCGGGCAATTCGCCTAAACCGATCCGGACAGAGGGAATAGCTTCAGCAGATATTGCGGGATTCGACCCCGTGCCGGGCTGCAATTTTGCCATATCGACCACACCTTGGGCCGCGCCTCGGCTTAGCTGATGTAGCAAAGAGTCGCGCAGCGGCTGGAGTGCCGGATCGCTGTTGGGCAACGGGGTGAACGGCTGCGCGTTTGCGGCTTCGGGCTGGTCGGTTCGCAGTTGCGCCAATGCTTGAAAAGTCCAATCGTAGTGAACGGTTGACGTGTCGGGGGGCGCAGGCTCGGCGTTAGCTTCGGGTTGTGTTGTTTGCGCCAGCGGCTCCTCAAACGACGAGCCCTTGGGCGGCCTGCCATCGCGCAGATCAATCACCACGATGCCGGGGCGAAATTCAAATGGAATCGCGTAGCAGGCGCAGGCGATGGCAAGGTTGAGAACCCCACTGCTGGGACCGGCAGAAATTCCGGCGAGGCGGCTTTTTCCGATCACTTTGAATGTCTCGGTTAAATCATAGCTTGGCGTGTCGTTAACGATGCGGAGCGCGTAGCCGTCTTCTGTTCTGCCAACCTGCCAATCGACCCGGCCGCCATATTCCAGCACGAGACGGGTAAAGCCGTCATGCTCGCCGGATTTGACCACCACGGACGCGGCCACGGCCATATTGGTCAGGGCAATCCAGATCGCGAAAACCAGCCGGATCATGCGGCCTCCTGTTTCAAAGCCCGCAAAGATTCCTCAACCGCAGCAAAGGTCGGACGGACGTGGTGCGGGGTGTTTTGGCGACCGACTTCGATGCAGATATTCGGGGCATGACGGTGCAGGTTTGCCACCAGCACCTCACGGACAAGTTGATAGAAATGCCCGTCATCCTCAACCACGGTTTTCACCCGTGCGGCGAAGGGGCCCATCAGACCATAGGCCAAAAACACCCCCAGAAAGGTGCCGACCAAAGCCGAGCCGATCATTTCGCCAAGAATTTCAGGCGGTTGATCCAGCGAGCCCATCGTCTTGATCACCCCAAGAACCGCCGCCACGATGCCAAGCGCGGGCAGGGCATCGGCCATGGATTGCAGCGCATGGCTGGAGTGCATGGCATGGGTAAGCGCGGCCTCGACCCTCTTGTCGAGCACTTCTTCAACCTGATGCGGATCGTCATAATTCATCGAGGCAGCGCGAAAGGTATCGGCGATCAGGTCAACCGTTTCGTGGTCTTTCTGAATTTTCGGGTATTTGCCAAAAATTGTCGATTCGTGCGGGTTTTCAATATGCTCCTCCAACCCAACCGGATTGGCGCGGGCAATGCGGATCAACTCGAACAACAGGCACAGCAAATCCCGGAAATCATTGGGTTTCCATTTTGGCCCCTTGAAGACTTTGCCAACATCTTTCGCGGTGTGTTTGACCGCCGCAAGATCATTCGAGACCAGAAAAGACCCCAATGCTGCCCCGCCGATCATGATCATCTCAAACGGCAGCGCCTCCATGATCGGGGCAAGGTGGCCGCCGTGGATGACAAACCCACCGAACACCATCACGAGGATGACGACGATACCGATAATTCCGAACATGGCTGACCCTACTCAATTTCCTAAGCGCAGCATTGCAGAGCCGGGTTAAGAAACCCTGACTCTAATTCTTCGGAGCCATCGCATTGCGCCCGGCAATCAGGACAGAAATCGAATAAACCTTTGCCGGATCCATCCCAGACATCACCGCCGCCGCCGCCGCCGGAGTCATCCGCCCAAGGAAACCTGCGGCAAATTCTGGGGCCATTTCACCGAAAAGCTTGGCGGCATCGGCGGGCTTCATCGCTTCATACACGGCGGTTAACCGGGTCAAATCGGCCTCTGCAGCACCATCGGCGATCTGCAGGGTTTTCTTCAGGCTTGCCTCGGCGGCGGTCATTTCATCCATCCTGGCCTTAATCGCGGCCTCGGCCAGTGCCAGCGCTGCCATGCGGTCGGCAAGCGCAGTTTCGCGCGCGGCGACTTGACCTTCGCGCGCATTCAAAGCTTCGGCCAAGGCGCGCGGCGTCGAGGGGCAGGTTTGCGGATTGGCGGCAGGCACAGCTGTTGCAGCCACAGAATTTGCCAGCGCAGAGCCCACGCCAGATCCTAGGCGCAAGGCACCAGAGGCCGCCAGAAACAGCGTCAGAATAACCAGAGTGCCGCGACCACTGCGGGAGCGCGGCCGGGTCATTCCGCAGCCTCCATATCGGAGCGTGCCACCCGTCTGCGTACGAAGCGCAGGTTGCGAACCGCCTCAGTGTGCTCAGACTCTACATTGGCCGGAGACACCTCAGGATCAGGCAGATCATGCATCGACGCGACCAGCAGTTCCAAGCGGCCAGCCACCGCTTCGGCGCGCTGGGTCAGTGCTGTCAGCCCGTCCGCCGAACCATGCGCCGTCTTACGCGCATTTTCCAGTGCCCGCGTCATGTCATCGACCTGCGCTGACAGCACCGCAATCGCGCCGCCCATGCCGGTTTCCAGCGTGGTGAATTTCTTCAACCTGCCCGACAGCACATAGCAATAAATCGCCGCCCCGAAAGAGCCCGCTGCCATCAAAATATCCGCGATCAGCACCATTGGGTTTCCTTCAGTTCAGCACAAATTCGGTGACAAGCAAGTCGCGCACCCGGCCATCGCCCGTGACAATCTGAATCCGGCGCAACAGTTGCGCGCGCATCCGCACCAGGGCTGCCGAATCGTCGAATTCGGTCGGATCAATGGCGCGCAAATAGCCGTTCATCACATCGACGATGCGCGGCAGCAGGGTGGTGACCTCGGCGGCATGACTGCCCGCGACTTCCAGCTGCGAGGTAAAGCGCAGATGCCGGCCATCTGCACCGGGGCCGATCGAGACGATCACCGATTCTACTGGCACAAAACTGATATCGGGCAATGGGTTGGGCTCGGCGATTCCTTCTGAATGGCTCTCGCCGCCAGTCAGAATCAACCCCGACCAAGTGGCGTAAAATCCACCGCCGCCCAGCAGAAACGCCAGCACAAACCCGATCAACAACGGCTTTTTCAACTTCTTCTTTGGTGCCACATCCTGCGGCTGTTCAGCTTCGGCCACCTGGCCCTCCGTCTTTGCTTGCAGACCAAACATAGACCCAAGCTCACTAACCGATTGTTAAGGCCAATCCGTCAAAGCTGGTTTCATCGGGCAGACGCCCATTACCGGAGAACGCGCGTGCAGAACCTGTTGCAAATTTGGCAGAGCCTTGATGGCCGCAAACGTCTTGTTGTTCTGGGGGCGACGCTGGCGATGTTCTTGGCCGTTATGGCAATGTCACGCATGGCGGGAACGCCGGGAATGTCTTTGCTTTATGCAGGGTTAGATAGTTCGGCTGCGGGCGATGTGATCACGGCGCTGGATCAGAAAGGCGTCGCATACGAAGTGCGGGGGCAGGCGATTTATGTCGATGACGGCCAGCGGGATGCGCTGCGCATGACCTTGGCGGCAGAAGGATTGCCCGCGAATTCAGGCACCGGATACGAATTGCTTGATTCGCTTTCCGGCTTTGGCACCACGGCGCAGATGTTCGATGCGGCCTATTGGCGGGCGAAAGAGGGCGAACTTTCGCGCACGATTCTGTCCAATCCGCAGATTCGTGCGGCACGGGTGCATATTGCCCAAGCCCCCTCGCAGCCGTTTCAACGCGATGTGAAACCCAGTGCCAGCGTCACGATCACCTCGGCCGGCGGCAGCCTGCCCGCCGTGCAGGCCAAAGCTCTGCGGCATCTGATTGCGGCTTCGGTGCCGGGCATGGTGCCGGATGAGGTTGCGGTGATTGATTCTGTCGCCGGGTTGATCGCCTCTGACGCCGATCAGAGCGCCCCAAGCATCGCCGCAGATAGCAAGGCGGCTGAGATCAAAGAGAATGTTGAACGCCTGCTGTCGGCTAGGGTCGGGCCGGGCAAGGCCGTGGTTGAGGTGGCGGTGGATGTGATCACCGACGCCGAACAGATCACCGAGCGTAATTTTGATCCGCAAAGTCGCGTGGCAATTTCCACTGATAACACGCAGCAAGCGGGATCCAGCACACAACCCGGTGGTGATGTGACGGTGGCATCGAACCTTCCCGCCAATCAGGCGGCAGCGGGGGGCAATGGCAAAAGTGAGAATTCCGAAACCCGCGAGAAGGTGAATTACGAGGTCTCTGAAACCAATCGGCAGGTGGTGAAAGCCCCCGGCGCGGTGCGCAAGATTTCGGTGGCGGTTCTGGTGGATGGCGTGCCGGTGACGGCTGCGGATGGCACGATCAGCCTGCAGCCGCGCCCCGAGGAGGAACTGGGGGTTCTGCGTGAACTTGTCAGCTCTGCCGCAGGTCTTGATACCACGCGGGGGGATGTTTTGACATTGAAATCACTGGCGTTCGAGCCTTTGCCGCAGACGGGCGAAGTGGCGGCAGCCAGCATGGTTTCGTTTGGCGAGATCAATCTGATGACGCTGATCCAGACCGCAGTGCTGGCTTTGGTGGCGCTGATCCTTGGGCTGTTCGTGATCCGCCCTGTGCTGACTTCCGCCAGCCTCAGGCAGGCTTTGCCCGCGCCGATGGCGACGCTTGCTTTGCCGGGGGCGGGCAGCTTTGACGCTCAACGCGTGCTGACAGGCGAAATCGACGACGGCAATGATCTGCCGCCGCTTTCGGTCGTCTCGGGCGTGCCGGAGACGGCGAAAGACCCGATGAGCCGTCTGCGTCAGCTGATTGAAGACCGTCAAACCGAATCTGTCGAAATTCTGCGCGGCTGGATGGAAGTTGAGGAGGAGGTGCGCTGATGGCCCTGCGATTAGAGGTGTTTGAGACCGAGCAATCCGCAACTGGCGGCAAGACGGTTGTGCTCGATACCATGCATCTGGAGGAAACCAAACTCGCCGCCTACGATTCCGGCTATGCGGCGGGCTGGGAGGATGCGGCCGCGGCGCAATCCGGCGATCAGACCCGCGTGCAGGCCGATCTGGCGCGCAATTTGCAGGGGCTGTCCTTTACCTTCCACGAGGCCCGTCAGCATGTGTTGCGCGCCCTGCAACCGCTGATGGCCGAGATGGTCGGGCGGCTTTTGCCGGCACTCGCCCGTGAAACGCTGGCGCAGGTGGTGCTGGAGGTGGTGATGCCGATGGCTGAAAAGTTGGCTGATACGCCGATCACCTTGGTGCTGAACCCCACCGCGCGCATGGCGGTCGAGGCATTGCTGGAACAAGCCATCGGCCTGCCGCTGATCGTGGCGGAAGAACCCAGTCTCAGCGAGGGGCAGGTCTATCTGAAATTTGGTGGCAGCGAAACGCAGGTCAATCTCGATCGCGCCACCGCCGAAATCACCGCCGCCGTACGCGGTTTCTTTGACATTCCAGAGCAGGAGAAAAAATATGGATGAACTGTCAGATGGCAATCCGTTTGGCCAAGTGCCGATTGAGGTCACCATCTCGGTCGGCAAAGCCCGCCCTTTGGTGCGCGACCTATTGCGGCTGTCGCGTGATGCGGTGCTGGCGCTGGATCGGCGCGTGGATGATCCGGTCGAGCTTTACGTCGGCGATCGCCTGATTGCGCGCGGCGAATTGCAAGAGCTGGAGGGGGATAGTTCCGGCCAGCTTGCCGTCCGGCTGACCGAAGTTGTGAACCTACGGGGCGGGCTATGATGCAGCGCGCAGGATTGGCGCTGGCGATACTCTTGCTGTTCACCGCCCCGGCGCTGGCACAGGGGCTTTCGATTGATTTCGGTGATAGCAGTTCGCTGTCGACGCGGTCGGTGCAGTTGTTGGTTGTGATGACGGTGCTCAGCCTTGTGCCGGGTCTGGCGGTGATGATCACCTGCTTTCCGTTCATCGTCACGGTGCTGTCGATCCTGCGCCAAGCCATCGGGTTGCAACAGTCGCCACCAAATATGCTGATCGTCAGCCTTGCGCTGTTCCTGACCTGGTTCGTGATGGACCCGGTGTTCACCGAGGCTTGGATGAAAGGGGTGGAGCCGCTGAACGCGGGCAGCATTGATATCCAACAGGCGATCCCTTTGATCTTAGGGCCGTTTCGCGGTTTTATGGCGCATCGGTTGGATGGCGACACCTTTACCGCGCTGCAGAATCTGCGGCCCAATGCGGCGCAGGTTCTGCCGATTGACGCGCCGCTGTCGCTGTTGGTGCCGTCGTTCATCCTGTCGGAAATTCAACGCGCGTTCGAGATCGGCTTTCTGATCTTTCTGCCGTTCCTGATCATCGACCTTGTCGTTGCCGCCGTGCTGATGTCGATGGGCATGATGATGGTGCCGCCGGCTGTGGTATCCTTGCCGTTCAAACTGGCGTTCTTCGTGGTCGCCGATGGCTGGAGCCTGGTGTCCAGCGCTTTGGTGCGAAGTTACTTCTGACAAGGTGCAACCGAAACCGGGTGGCTTCCGGCCCGTTTCAGTTGACCACGAAGTCGGCATGGAGCGCCCCAGCCGCGTTAATGCTTTTCAGAATGTCGATCATGTCATGCGGCGCTACCCCCAGCGCGTTCAAACCTGCCACCACCTCGGACAGATTGGTGCCGCCGGACACTTCGGCCAAGCCAGTGCCGGGTTCGTTCTGGATATCGACGGATGTACGCGGCAGCACAATCGTCTCACCCTCGGCAAACGGGTTCGGCTGCGACACCATCGGCGTCTCATCAATCCGCAACGTCAGGTTGCCCTGCGCCACAGCGACCCGGCTGATCCGCACATCCTCGCCCATAACGATGGTGCCCGAGCGTTGATCTACCACAACCCGCGCCTTGGTTTCAGGCTCCACCAGAATATTCTCAACCCGGCTGACCAGATGCGCCGGTGAGCGCCCGTTGGTTTGCAACAGCACGGTGCCGGCATCCAGCATCTCGGCCGAGCCATTGCCCATCTTGGTGTTGATCGCAGCCTCAATCCGTTCCGCAGTGGTGAAATCGGGTTCCCGTAGCGCAAGCCGCATCGACTCAAGCTGGGTGAAGTCAAACTCCACCTCGCGCTCTACCCGCCCTCCCGAAGGGATCATCCCGGCGGTCGGCACGCCTTGCACCAGTTTTGACGCCTGCCCATCGGCGGAAATCCCGCCCGCAATGATCGCGCCCTGCGCCACCGCGTAGATCTGACCATCCGCACCGTTGAGCGGCGTCATGATCAGCGTACCGCCCAGCAGGCTTTTCGCATCGCCAATCGCCGAGACCGTGACATCAATCTGCCCGCCCGCCCGCGCAAACGGCGGCAGTGCTGCGGTCACAAAAACCGCGGCGACATTCTTCGGCTGATACTGCTCGCCCGTGACATTGACGCCCAGCCGTTCCAGCAGATTTGACATGATTTCTTCCGTGAACGGCGCGTTGCGCAAACCATCGCCAGTACCATTCAGGCCCACGACCAGCCCATAACCCACCAGATCGTTGGATCGCACGCCGTCAAATTCCACCAGATCCTTGATGCGGATCGGGCTGGCCCAAGCAGTACTTGACAGCAGGCTGACCATGACAGCGCAGAGAAGCCTTCTCATTTCAGGTAATCCAGCAGGCTGAGGCGCGAAAGCCGCGCGGTAAGGGCGTAGATCTTTTCCAACTGCGCCTCGGTGTCATCAAGCCGCGTGGCGGTTTCATACGGGTCCGCCTCGGTGATGCCGCTGCGGGCGATCTGCAAAGCTGATGTTTCGTTGGAATTGCGCGTACTGGCGGCATCAATTTGCGCCTCTACCAAACCCAAGCGCGCCGCGACATTGGTGCGGTCGGTCTTGTTCTCCAACAAGTTGAGCCCAGCACGGCGGGCGAGGTCTTGCCGCCCTGCGCTTTCGCCCGCCAAAACCCCGCGATTGAGCAAAGCCGCCATCGCCAGACCCTTGATCGTATCGCGCAAGGCGGGGTCTTTCGCCGTAATGTCGATACGGGCCTCTTCTCCCGGAGCAATCGCCAAAGCCGCCAAAGCATCGCCGCCTTGATAAGCGATTGCATCATAGCCAGTGGGGCTTGCAAACCAGTTGTTCACCGCCGACTCGACATCTTGCGCGCTGACCGCCCCCGCAGCGGCGGTGGTCAGGGCTGTCAGCAGGGTGTCAGAATTGACAGTTGCCGCACTCGTGGTTTCGGTTCCAGCAAACAAGCTGCGATCGCCGAAGCGGGTATTCAGCACCGACAAGGCGGTTTGCAATTTCTGCTCGGCATCCTCGCCTGCAGCATCAATCAGCGCCGCCGATCCCCCGGTGGTGGTGGAAATCAGCGCCGTACTCAGACTGCTCGCCAGAGTGTCCACCGTGCCAAGCGCGGTTTGCATCGCTCCGGCAAACAGCCCCGCCTCAGAGGTCACAGCCCCATAGCCTTTCAGCCGGGCCAGTGCTGCATCAATGCCCGAAATAGGCACCAGATCGCCCGAAACCCGTGCTGCGGTGTCGCTAATCCGACCAGTGGCGACCTCGTTGGTCAGCCGTTGCAGGTTTTGCTTCAGATCGACGGTGTGTCGCCGCAGCATGAAAGATCTGGCCATATCGCCCAAGGAAACAGCAACCATCTCTTACATCTCCAACAATTTTTGCATCATCTCGCCGATGGTGGAGATCACCTTGGCATTGGCGGCATAGGCTTGTTCAATCACCAGTAGAGATTGCATTTCCTGATCGGTATCAACGCCTTGCTCTAGTTCCATGGTGCTGAGCGTATCCAGCCGCGCCGCAGAATAGCTGGCCTCATTCTCTGCCGTCACGCGTGCGCTGGCGACACTCGAGACCATATCCGCCGCCAAAGTGGAAAAGCTGCGCGCCCCGGCCATGAAGCCGCCCGAGACGGGTGTGCGCGGAGTGGTCAGGGCAGTTTGCAGGTCTTTCAGCAGTTGGCTGTTGCCTGCGGGCCCCGGCGCGGTGGCACCCAGACCATCGCGCAGCCGCCAAAGCGCGCCGCCCCGTGCCGGATCAGCGACGGCATTGACGGTCAGGCGCTGTGCAAGACCGATCTCATTGCTCGCGTTGAAAGTGGCACTGCCATCGGTGAACAGCCCCGCCGCGCCAGAGGCTCGCGTACTGTCCAACCCGGTGGCGGCAAACCGCTCCACCAGATCGCGGGCGGTGGCATCAAGTTTTGCTTGGGCTTCGGGTGCCAGATCATCGCGTATCGCGAATTGTGCGGCCAAAGTGCCCCCCGAAATAGGGCCATCCTCGGCCGCTGTCGAGAGTGCCTTACCGTTCAGCGTCAGCCCCGACAGAGCGCCGCTGGCTTGCGTCATCCCCGCCACGACCACGCCCACCGGCGTAAATCCTAGCTGCACGGGCAACCCATCCAGCACAACCGCACCGCCTGTGGTGAACAGCGCGATTTCGCCCTTGTCGCGCGGCACTTCACGCAAAGGTATGATCTTGGCGATGCTGTCAATCGCCTGCTGACGCTGGTCAATCAGCGCCGAATTGTCCCGACCAGAGCCAGAAGTCGCCCGGATTTGACCGTTCAGATCGGCAATCCGGGCCAAAGCCGTATTCACTTGGCTGACCTGATTTTCAATTTGATCATCCGCATCAGAGCGCGCCTGTTGAATTTCGCTGCCTGCCGCCGCCAGATGACTGGCCAAAGCTTTGGCCGATTCCATAACTTTCGACAACCGTACCTCGGATTCGGGGCGAGAGCTGGCTTCCAATAGCGCCGTGTCGAAATCGTTGATCCGGCTGCCCAGAGACGTGGCGCTGTCCACCGTCCCAAGCGCCGACTCGACACGTTTCAGAAAGCTTGCCGTGGCCTCGCGCCCGCCACTGCCCGCCTGAGCCAAGCGGCGATCACCCAGCAAGATCGGATCGCTGCGCCGCGCCACACCGGTGACGCTGACGCCCTGACCCGAGCCACCAATGGTGCGCGCGCTCAACTGCAATTCGCGCCGCCCGTAACCTTCGGTCATCGCATTGGCGATGTTCGACGAGACGATTTCCGCCGCACGCGCCGCCGCGTTAAGACCCGAAAGCGCCGATGAAAGGCCAGCTGTGATTGACATTCAAGCCTCCTATCGTTTGATATTGGTGGTTTCTTGCAGCATCTCATCTGCGGTCTGAATGACTTTGGCGTTGGAGGAATAGGCGCGCTGGGTCTGGATCAACTGCGTCAGTTCCGCCGCCACATCGGTCGAGGATTCCTCACGCGAAAATCCCACCACCGTGCCGGTTGGCCCATCGCCCGCATTCCACAGATAGAATGGGCCAGAGGCTGCCGAGATCTGATAAGTTTGATTGTTCATCGCCATCAGACCGTTCGGATTAGGCACATCCACCACGGGAATCTGGTAAATTCGCCGGGTGAAGCCCTGATCATAAATCGCGTAGAGATCGCCTTTTTCATCAATCTCAACCGAGGTCAGACTGGCGACCGGAGAGCCGTTTTTACTGATCGAAACCGGGGCGAAGCCACTGGAAAGCTGGGTCATCCCATTCGGTTGGCCCAGCTCCCCCACCTTCAGGGAAATGCTGCCGCCCGCCACCGACAGCGGGATTGTGCCATTGGCCGCATCATAGGCCCCGCCCGATACCGCCGTGACCGAGGCCAGTGTGCCGCCCGCTGCCTGTGAGGGATCAAAGGTCAGCGTATATTCACCAATCACCGCCCCCCCCGAAGCGCTGTCGCGCACCGTCATCGTCCAAGTGTTCGAGGCCCCGGTGGTAGGCACGGTTGGCGCAAAGCTGAAGTTCAATGACTCGGACGTGCCAAGATTGCCGAAATACTCTACCGTCAGATCATGTGGATCGCCCGTTGCCCCGGCAATGCTGGCCGAAGCGGGCAGGTTAACGCCCAATGTCATCTCTGACGTGGGGTTGCCAATATATTGGTTGGCGTTGATGCGCACCGGTTCCAGCGCCGCCATCGTGTCGCGCGGATAGATGTTCACGCTGCCATCCGGGTTCGCAGGCCAACCCATCAGCACCAATCCGGTTTCGGTGCGCAACACGCCTTCCGCGTCAGGGCGGAATGATCCGGTTGTCACCAGTGAAATTGGATAAGAGCCGTCGCTGCTGTCCAACGACCCTGCATCGGTCACAGGCAGAAATCCCCGACCATCAATCGCCAGATCGGTGGCATTGGCGGTTGAAATCAGCGGCCCACGTTCATCAATCAGGCGCATGTTCGAGGCCCGCACCCCGCCCGCCGAATAGCTGGCCTGCCCGCTGCCGTTCAGCACCACAGAATGAAAATCCGTCTCGGCGCGTTTATAGCCATAGGTCGACGAGTTCGCGATGTTGTCGGCGATCGTCGCAAGTCGGTTGGCATTGGCATTCAGCCCCGCCACCCCCGCGTTCATGGATGAGGAAATCGTCATGGAAAGCGCCTTTCTGCAGCTTCGACCTGTGTCAGATCGAACCTGCCTGATGCGCCTTAAGATCGCCCTAACAGTTCAAATTTTAGGTATCTCATCGGTCCTCGCGTAGCAGAATGATTTCCAGACGGTTGTTGCGGATTGCAGTTGGGTCTTGCGTGGCGGGCTTGCGGTCGGCATGGCCGCTGATGCGGGCCATCCGTGCGCTGGCGATGCCGTCGCTTTCCAGCATGGCTCGCATCGCTTGCGCCCGCGCCGTTGACAGATCCCATGCGGGGTTGTCTTTCAATGTGATCGGCAGCGTGCGCAGGTGGCCATTCACCGCAATCTTGTTTTCGGCCAATCCCAAAACCTCGGCGATCAATGCGGCGATTTTGCGGGTTTCTCCGGTGGGCTCCTCTGTGTCGTCCACGAACAGCGGTGCGTTCGGAAGATCAAAGATTTCAACGACCAAGCCTTCGTCGGTGACTTTGGTGACGACATGCCGCAGCATGCGCTGCATGGTCATGCTTTCCCCGCCTTGTGCCATCAGATTTTGTGCGATCTGCGCCATTCTGGCCTGTTCTGCCGCCGCCTCGGCGTCCTTTTCAGCAGAGCCTGACTCTCCGCGCGCCTTGTCGCTTTCCGTCGGTTGCGCGAGGCTGGCGCCTGTGCCGTTTTTTGCAAGCGCTTCCTCGGAAAAGGTGGAATCACCGCCAAACATATCGTCGCCGCCGCCAGAAACCCGGCTGATGGCGATTGTCGGACTAAAATAGTCCGCGATTCCCTTACGTTGTTTTTCTGTTGTCGCGTTTAACAGCCACATCAGCATGAAGAAGGCCATCATAGCCGTGACAAAGTCGGCATAGGCAACTTTCCACGCCCCACCGTGATGCCCACCGCCTTTGACGATTTTCTTCCGCTTGATGATGACTGGCGCGGCATTTGATTGCCCGGCCATCACACACCCATGTTTCACACCCATGGCCAGAATAGGCGAACAGGCTTTACCAAGCCTTAAGCGATTGGATTTTAGCTATTTCGCGCCAAGCTAGCGTTCGCGCCAAGCTACCGCTCCCGCAAAGCCTCGTTCGACTTATACAAGGGCTTGGTCAGATAGGTCAGAATCGTCTTCCCCCCCGTCTCCAATTCCACATCCGCCTGCATACCGGGCTTGATCTTAAGCCCCTTTTGCCGCGCGGTGAATTTGCTTTGATCCACAGCCAGCGTCACCTTGTAATGCGGATCACCATTCGGATCGCGCGAGCGTTCGTCCTTGAACGTATCGGCCGAGATGAACACCACCTTCGCCTTCAAAGACCCGTAAATCGTATAGTCATAGGCTGACAGCTTCACCGTCGCATCCAGACCTTCGCGGACCGAGGCGATGTCGCGCGGCTTCACCCGCGCCTCGATGAACAGCGCATCATCCAGCGGGATGATCTGCAAAATCTCCTCACCGGGCTTCACCACGCCGCCAATCGTGGTGATCGACAGCTTGTTGACCACACCTTTCATAGGTGCCACCAGCACGGTGCGCGACAGCTGATCCTGCGCCAGTTTCAGCTTTTGCCGCAGGCCAGCCAGATCGCTTTCGGTCTTGGCATAATCCGTTGCGCGCTCCATTTCGGTCGTGGTGCGCGCCTCTGAAAGTTTGTTCTTCGCATCCGAGTTATCCCGCCGCGCCCGCGTCACTTCGATCAGCGGTGCGATGTCCTGCTTATACATTTTCTCCAGCAGTTCGGCCTCTTTAGAGGTCTGCTCCAGCACTGCCTGCGCACCTTCAACCCGCGCGTCATATTCACCCAGCCGCGCCGTCAGCAGCGATTTTTCTGATGCCACCACAGCCGGCACCCGGTCGGCAAAAATCGCGGGCACGGTGAAATCAGCTTCGCCCTCCATCTCGGCTTCCAGCCGTAAACGCCGGATTTCCAGTGTGGCAATCTCGTCCGACAATTCGTCCACCGCCGCCTGATATTGCGTGCCATAAAGCCGCGCGAGCGTCTGCCCCGGTTCCACCACATCACCTTCGGCGACGTTCAACTCGGCCAGAATCCCGCCCTCAAGGTTTTGAATGATCTGCGGGCGGCTTGAGGAAACCACCTCGCCCTGCGCCCGCACAATCTCATCCACCCAAGCGACCGAGGCCCAAGCCACGAACACCACCATCACCGCCACGATCATCCAGATCGTGCGGCTTGGCCCACGGGTTTTTTCGGCAAAGCTGTCGTCATAGGTTGCAAGGCTCATGGCTTGGCCCCCCCGACCTGCATGGTGAACGGCTTCTTGACCGGCGTGACGCTGCCAATCGCCACACCCGCCGCCGGGGCAGGGGCTTGCACAGCCACACCGCCGCCATTCAGATGCGCCAGCACCGCTTCCCTAGGCCCATCCACCACCAGCCGCCCGTTTTGCATGATCACGACGCGGTTGGTCAGTTGCAGGATCGGCACCCGGTGCGTCGCGATGATCGCAGTACGCCCGTCTAACCAAGTCTTCAGGCGCGACACCAGCGTCGTCTCCAAGGTCTGATCCAGCGCCGCCGTTGGCTCGTCCAAAATCGCAACGCGCGGATTTTGCAGCCAAATCCTTGCCCAGCCAATGCTTTGGCGTTGGCCTACCGACAGACCTTCGCCCATCTCGCGGATTTCCAGATCAAGCCCACGCGGATGGCTGCGCACGAACGGCCCCAGCCCTGCGAAATCCAGCGCATCGAACAAGCGGTCATCATCGCGCTCAAGTTGGCTCATGTTCAGGTTATCGCGCAACGTGCCCGCAAACAGCCGCACTTCTTGGCCGAGATAGCCAACACCTCGGCGTAAATCGCGCGGATGCACTTGGTTCAGGTCAACCCCATCAATCAAAACCCGCCCGGCTGAGGGTTCATAAAGCCCCGCCAGCACCCGCAGCAACGTCGATTTGCCCGACCCATTCGCCCCCAAAACTGCAATGTGTTGCCCCGCCGGGATCGACAGCCCGTTGATCTCGACGGTCGCCGCCGCTTTCGGATCATAGCGGAACTCTACATTGCGCAGCTCAAACGCGCCCACCAGCTTGTCGCGACGCAGATAGTGTCGCCCGGTTTCCTCGGCTTGATTGGACTGTGCAATCGCCTCCAACCCGTCCAAAGCCGATTTCACATTGGTCCATTTCGACATCGTCGAGGACAAAGCCGCCAAAGGCCCCAAGGTCCGCCCCGTCAGAATGCCAATGGCGATGATCGTCCCCACGGTGAAATTGCCCGCGAAAACCAGATAGGCCCCGGCGACCACCGCCAGAATATAGGTCGCCTGCTGCACGCCCTGCGCCCAATAGCCCAGCATCGCCGTCAGATGCCGCTGATCGGATGATTTCACCGCTGAGAGAGTGGAAAGTTCCGCCCAAATCCGCTTGATCCGATCTTCACCGCGCTGGGTGGTGACGGTTTCGGCCTCAAAAATCGCTTCATACAGCAACCGCGCCGCACGGGTGGACGCGCCCTGTGTCGCTGCCGTCAAAGCCACCATGCGCTTTTGAAACAAGAACCCCGGCAGAACCATCAGCACGCCACCCGCGATCAAAATCCACACCAGATTGCCACCAATCGAGGCAACAAGTGCAAGGAAAATCAGGATAAACGGCAAATCCGCCATCGTGCCGATTGTCGTCGCGGTGAAGAACTCACGCACCGAGGAAAACTCGCGCATGGCCGCAAACAGGCTCGAAGGGCTGCGCTGCCCCGGCCCGTGCTTCATCCCCAGCAGCTTATCCATCAGCCGCGCCTGCACAGACAATTCAATCCGCTTGCCCGTGCTATCCATCAACCCGGATCGCGCCAGCTTCAACGCCGCTTCCAGCACAATCGCCAGCATCGCGCCCAAAGCCAGCACCCACAGGGTCGGTTCAGACTGATAAGGGATCACCCGGTCATAAACCTGCATCGAGAACAGCGATACAGCCACTGCCAGCAGGTTCGCCACCAAAGATCCAGCCGCCACTTCGCCCAACTGACGCTTGAAGCGCGGAAATTCGCCCCAGAACCAATGCGGCACCTTGGCGCTTTCAACATGCCGCGTTTCAAGCTCTTTCACGGAAGTGCGCACCCGCAAAATCCGCCCCGCATAGACCTGCGCGAAATCCTCATGCGGCACCTCGGCGCGCATATTGTCGACGCTGGTGTCGTAAACCTCAACACCGTCCGAAGTCTCACCCAGCACCAAAACGATCTGGCCCGAGGTCATTTCCGCCAAAGCAGGCCAGTGCGCATCCCCCGGCGCGGCCATAGCATCCACCTGCGCCGCAACGCCACAACTGCGCAAAGCCCGTGCGACCTCTGGTAAGCCCAACTGCCCTGCGTCCGAGGCCAGCTGAATCTGCTCGACCACATCGGATACCGCCAGATCAACCCCGCACAGCCCGGCATAGACCGAGGCCAGTTGCGCCCGGCTTAGTGCCCGCGCGTTATGCCGACCCTGCGGAACGCGCGTATCAGCACCCTTCCGCGCAGCAATATCCCCAGCCGCAGCCACGCGGCCTGCATTGATATCAAAGGCCACAACCCGGTCATTCACATCCGTGCCCCATCTACCAACACCCCACGATCGCGGGCAATTTCCAGATCAATCAACGCCATATCATAGCCCAGCGAAGCCTGATCGCGCTGCAACCGCGCATAGGCGTCATACTGCGATACCAGTTCCAGCAAGGTGCGCCGCCCAACCTTGTATTGCTGGTTGAACAGATCAAGGTTTGCGCCGGTTTGCCGCAGCACCTCGTCACCCTGCGCGCGGCGCGAGGCCAGATTGGCCTTTTGCTGCTGCAAGGCCACGATGCGGCGGTTGGCGGTTTCAGCGGCTTCCGCCGTTTGCCGATCCACCACATCACCCGTCTGCTGCAACGCCGCGATGTTGTCTTTCGCGCCCGGATTAAGCAGCCCAGCCCCATTCAACCGCACACCGGGGTTGACGCCGCCTTCGTCCAGACCTGCCGTCGCTGACAGACCGAATTTCAAGCCGGCAAGCTGCATCTGCGCCTGTGCAATCGCCCGCGTGCCCTCGCCGCGGGCTTGCAATACCGCCAAAGGCTCGGCATTGGATTTGCCCACATCGGGCAAGCTGTCCAACCCACTGACGCCGTTCATCGGTTCCTCGGTCAAAGCCGCAAGCTGCGCCATAGCACTGCTTTGGGTCTGCTGATCGGCCGCGACGGTGGCTTGCATCTCGGCCAGATGCTGGTTCAGCACCTGCATTTCAGACCCATCGGATAAACCACCGGCAACGCGCTTGCCCATGATCACACTGAACTCTTGCAGCCGACCCGCTGCCGCTTGCCCGACCACAGCCTGCGCGCGCGCCCGCTCGGCGTTGACGTAATAGGTCAGCCCCTCGAACACCCGCTGGTTCATCGCGGTTGAAAGCGTCACCGCCGCAACCTCGACATCCGCCGAAGCATAGGCCCGCTCGGCCTTGCGGCGGCCATTGTCAAACAGTGATTGCTCCAACAGTAAACTCGCCGCCAACCCGCCCAAGTTGGTCAGGTTCACCGAAGGCCCGATAGAGGGCAGCCAGTTCTTCGATTGCGCCGAGGCTTTCAACTGCGCGACCCGCAACTCTGCCCCTGCCGCCCCCGAACTGGCGCTTATCACCGCATCCGAAACCTTGGCATAGGCGCCGCCTTTCGGCAGCACCGATTTGCGCGCCTGCAAATCGCCAATCAGGCCCGAACCCGCAGGTTGCCCCAAGGCCCCCACCGCACCCGGCCCCGCTTGATCATGCGTTTGCAGCATCGAAGGCGCCTCGGCCCCCCCCATGCAGCCTGCCAGCAGGGCAAGACCTACCAGCGCCGGGACGAGGTGTTTAACCCCGTTCCCGGACCCGTTCTTGCGGCTCTTGGGCATCGCCCGGTTCCCTGATCAAACAGTGGTGTTGACGTTGATATCGTCGTCAATCAGCACAGAAGCTCCACTGCTGCCCAGTGTGTACAGCGTGTAGCTTTCGCCGTTCACCACCTGATGCGCCCCTGCGACCGCCCCGGTGATGTTGACATGGTCATCCGCATCACCCCGGATCGCCATTTGATGATCCGCCCCGGTCAGGCTGTTGATCTGCGCCTCGGTCAGCGACAGCGTCGCTTTCGAAGAGGTCAGATCGATCGTGCCAAAGTCAAAACCGTGCAGGCCTTCGCGGTTCAGATCGACCGTCACATCTGTGGTCGAGCGCAGATAGAGCGTGCTTTGCTCATTGCCCGCCGCATCGGTATCGTTGATCACCAGATAGCTGCCGTCGGCCACCGGATTGGTAAAGAACGCCCAATGGCTTGGCACGTTGGTGCCATTCACATCAACGCCCGCTTCGAACTGCGCGGTGGTTGCCAGATCCGTCGCAGCCCCGGTCGCCGCAACCGCGTGATAGGTCAGCGTATCGGGCGATACCGCCGAGGCGACACCCGAAATCAGGTTGCCGGTGCCCGCATCATTGGTGATCCAAGGATCATTCGGCATCACGGTGTCATAGTGGAAGCTGTCGGTGTAGCTGGCGGTATTGCCCGCATGATCCGTCGCCGTTACCGTCACCGTGGTGTTGCCTTCGCCAGTCGGCAAAGATGCCGCCGGGAAGGTCGCGCTCCAAAGCCCATCCGCGCCGACCGAAGCCGTCACTTCCGCGCCATTTGCCAGATGCAGAACCAGCGTCGAGAACGGCTCTGACGTGCCCGTCAGCGTCAAGCCCGCCGCGCGCTCTGCTGCGTTCAGAATATCGTCGCCCGCAATCACCTCAACATGGCTGAAGTTGCGCACGATGGTATCCACCGCCACCTGTTCGGTCAGGGTCGAGACGTTGCCAACATGATCCGTCGCCACCGCCGTCAGCGTGACCGAGTTTTCGCCAGCCGGCACTTCGCCCGCCGGAATGGTGAAGCTCCAGCTGCCATCCGCCGCGACATTGGCCGCATGTTGCGCGCCGCTGCCGAACTTGATCATCACGGTGGAACCCGCTTCCACATGCCCCGTCACGGTCAAACCGCTGGTGGCTTCCGCCGCGTTCAGGATCTGATCGCTGCCGTAAGACAGCGTTGCACGATCAAACGGCACCACTTCGGTATCGACATTGACGATATGGCTGGTCGTTGCCGTATTGCCCAAAGCATCGGTTGCGACTGCCGTCACCGTCGAGGCATAGGTGCCTGAGCGGATTTCGCTGGCTGCGAAATTTGCCGTCCAAGTGCCCGCGCTGCTGGCGATCACGGTATGGCTGACGCCCTCCATGGTCACAACCACGCTTGCGCCTGCTTCCGCCGTGCCAGTCAGGGTCACACCAACAGCTTCTTCCGCGCCGCTGATGATATCATCGCCGCCCGCTTGGCCGACATTGATCGCCACATTGGTTTCAGTATCGACATGCACGCTATGCGAAGCAGTGGCCGAGTTGCCCGCCGCATCCGTCGCCCGCACGCTGACCGTGGTATCATAAGTGCCCGCAGTCACTTCACTGGCAGGGAAAGTAGCGCTCCAAGTGCCCGCAGCGCTTGCCGTCACGGTATGGCTGACGCCCAGCATGGTCACAACCACCGTCGAACCTGCATCCGCCGTGCCATTCAGCACCACGCCCGCCGCCTTTTCCGCGCCAGAGATCGCATCATCGCCGCCAGCCTGCCCAGCCGGGATCGCCACCGAAATCTCGGTATCGACATGCAGGTTATGGCTGGTGGTCGCGGTGTTGCCAACGGCATCCACCGAAGACACCTGCACCGTCGAGTCATACGTCCCGCTGCGCACTTCGCCGCTGGAGTAATTCGCCGTCCAAGTGCCATCGGCCCCCGCCGTCACGATCTTGGTTACACCTTCAAACGTGACCGTCACCCGCGCGCCAGCTTCCGCCGTGCCGGTCAGTGCCAGACCAGCCGAAGCTTCAACCGCATTGACCGCATCATCGCCACCCGCTTGGCCTGCATTCACCGCAACCGAAGTTTGGGTGTCGATATGCAGGTTATGCGTGGTCGAAGCCGTGTTGCCCGCCGTATCGGTGGAAGTCACCGAAACCACCGAGTCATAGGTGCCCTGACGGATTTCACTGGTGGTGAAAGTCGCGCTCCACGTGCCCGAAGACGACGCGGTCACAGTATGCGACACGCCTTCCAGCGTCACCACAACCGTAGCGCCAGCTTCCGCAGTTCCGGTCAACGCCACCCCAGCCGCAGCCTCAGCACCCGAAATCACGTCATCGCCGCCCGACTGGCCTGCGTTCACCGCAACCGAGGTTTCGGTATCAACATTGACCACCTGCGTCGCGGTCGCCGTGTTGCCAAAGCTGTCGGTCGCTGTCGCCGTGGCCGTCGAGGTATAAGTGCCAGCCGTCACCGAACTTGCGGGATAAGTCACCGTCCACACACCGCTCGAATTCGCGGTCGTGGTCAGCGTCGTGCCATTCCAAGCGACAGAAACCGAAGCCCCCGCCTGCGCGGTGCCGTTCAACACCACACCCGCCGCCGCTTCCGTCGCGTTCACCATGCCATCGCCACCCGGCGTGCCAGTGAAGGCCACCGAGGTTTGCGTATCAACCGCGAACGTATGCGACGAGGTCGACACGTTCCCGTGGTTATCCGTCGAAGTCGCGGTGATCACTTGATTATATTCACCAGCGGGCAGGGTGCCCACAGGATAAGTCGTGGTCCAATGCCCATCACTGCCGACCACAACCGTGTTCGTCACGCCGTTCAGCGTGACTTGCAAAGTCGCCCCAGCAATCGAAGTGCCAGCCACCACCAACCCGGTCGAATTCTCGACAAAGTTCACCTTGTCGTCGCCGGTCACCGCATCAAAGTTGATCGGGTTCGGCACGGTATCGACGACCAGAACATCGTTCCATGTCGTCGAGTTGCCCGCTGCATCGGTGGCCTTCACCACCACCGGGATCTCATATTCACCCGGATCAACTTCTGTCGTCGGGAAGGTTACGGTCCAATGTCCAGTGTTATCCACCGTCGTGGTTTGCGTGTGGCCATTGACCAAAACGTCGATCTTCGCACCCGGCTCGCTGGTGCCGCTGATCACGACACCATTCACATAGTCCGCACCATTCTCGACATGGTTCACTGATTTGGTGCCCTCAGTCACCGTCACCGCAGGCGGGGTCGTGTCAGGGGTGCCACCACCGCCGCCGCCGCCCCCACCGCCGCCGGCACCGCCAATAATTGCAATCGCACCAGCCCCAGCGGCAATCGCACCAAAACCGCCCAAGCCCAAAAGACCCGGCACGAACGGCGCCATGCCCGCAGGTTCGTTCGACACCAGCGCCACATCCGAGATGCTATCGGCTTGGGTGAAGCGCATATCGTCCAGCGGGCTCCACTTATCCCAGCCACCGACCGGGCCGTAATCTGCCGCCAGAATGCCGTCTTGGCCCTCGTGAATGATCACTTCGGTGATCTCACCATCAGAGGACAGATAGAGATGGTTCACATCCCCCGGATTTTCATTGAAATAGTTGCTCAGCACCACGGTGCGGCCATCCGACAGCTTGACCAGCAAATCGCCGCCCTGCTGTTCATAGCCCACCACGCTGGCGCGGGAGAGGTTCAGTGAAACGCTGTCCCCCGAGCCGACCTGAATGAAATTGCCTTGGCTGTCGCCAGCGACACTGCCATGCTGCGCACCGCCCGCAACATTGCGGACTGCGAAATCAATCGCTTTTACCATCGTACTACTCCGCCTCAAAAACCCAGACTTTAGTGTCCGGTATGTTATTCGCCCCACTTTTGGAGGCTGATTGCCCAAAGGAATATCGAGGCTTCGACACGATTTCTAGTGCTTAGACCAAGCGTGATCCGATTTTGCCGGATTTCCCCCCCAATTTCGCCACATTTGCGGCTTTCGCGCTACAGATCATCTTCTTTCGTGCAGCCACCGCGCGGAAGCCATTGCGTGTCGATCTCCCATTGGTTGCATTTTGGAAACAATGGACCGTGCGTTACCTGAAGTTTTCCCGCTATCCCCCTTTACCTGACAGCCTTTTCGGTCTTTTGATCAGGCATGGCAGGCCAAACCGAAACCCTCACCAATAAGATCCTGTTGTGGATCGACACAGGCCGCCTCAACCCCGGCGATGTGATCGACGAGGCTGAACTCGTCACCGAATTCGCCGTCTCGCGCACACCGGTCCGCGAAGCCATCCTGCAACTCGAAGCGATGGGCCTTGTGCGCCGCCTGCCGCGCAAGGGCGCCACGGTGTTTCGCCCCAGCCTAGAGGAATTCCTCGCCATCCTCGAAGTTCACGCCAAGCTTGAAGGCCAAGCAGCAGGCCTCGCCGCCCGTCGTCTGTCGGTGTCTTGGGCCGCAGCACTGGAATCCGCCGTGCAAGCCTGTGAGACGTTCTCCGCCGAACAAGGCGACGCCAACCCCGACGCCTATTACCAGCTGAACCTGCGCTTTCATGAATGCGTGGCGCTGGCCGCAGGCAACCCGTTCCTGACCGAGATGATCAAAACCAACGCCCGCAAACTCTTGGCCTATTACCGCGCCCGCTATCGTTACGCCGGGGCCATCGCAACCTCCGCCGCTGAACATCGCGACATCGCCACCCTGATCTTCGCCCGCGACGCCGCCGGGGCCGAGGCGCTGATGCATCGCCATGTTCAATTCGATCAGATCACCGCGATGGACCTGCTGGCCGCATTGTCCTGACCGGCCCGGATGGGCTTCTGCAAAGCCGACAGCAACCCGGTCGGTTAACAACTGTTTAAACTGAATTATTAAGATATTGATAGTGAAAGTAAAATTATGGCGATATTATACTTGACGTACCCACGCGAAAGCCTTAGAAATAAGGCATAGCA
>JAZKCV010000015.1:137156-281245 GCA_040387915.1 Pseudomonadota bacterium | reverse complement strand
TGCTATGCCTTATTTCTAAGGCTTTCGCGTGGGTACGTCAAGTATAATATCGCCACAATTTTAGATAAGTTTTAGGGATTAGCGGCGGGTGGCGAAGAAGGTTTTCAGCAGGGTCTCGGACTCGGCGGCACTGATGCCGTCATACACTTCGGGGATGTGGTGGCATTGCGGATGGCTGAACACGCGTGCGCCGTGGATCGTGCCGCCGGATTTGGGATCGGCGGCGCCGTAGTAGAGGCGGGCGATACGGGCGGCGGAGATGGTGCCTGCGCAGATTGGGCAGGGTTCTAGGGTGACGTAGAGGTCGTAACCGGGGAGGCGCTCGGAGTTTGCGAGGTGGCAGGCGGCGCGGATGGCTAAGACTTCGGCATGGGCGGTGGGGTCATTTAGCTCACGGGTGCGGTTTCCGGCGGCGGCGATGATTGTGCCGTCTTTGACCACCACGGCCCCAATGGGGACTTCACCACGCAGGGCGGCCATGCGGGCTTGGTCTAACGCGGCGTCCATGAAGGTTTTGAACACCCGAAGTTCCTTGGCGCTTGCCGCTTGGCGGTTGAGAGAATAGTTTGATCCGGTAGCCCGCGATGATCGCACGCTGAGCCCTGTGAAGGATATGAGACTATGGCCGAGAATACAAATCCCCCGAAAATTTCCAAAATTGCTGGTCCGAAGGTCGAGGGGCCGAGGGTTGAGGGCAAGGCGGTGGAGCGGAAGTCTGCGGTCGCGGCGAAGCCTGCGGCGGGGACGCCGGAGGGGGATCGGATTGCCAAGGTTTTGTCTCGGGCTGGCGTCGCGTCGCGGCGGGAAGCCGAGCGGATGATTGAATTGGGCGAGGTTTCGGTCAATGGCAAGGTGATTGACTCGCCGGCTTTGAATGTGACCTCGAAGGATAAGATCGTGGTGCGCGGCGTGGTGGTCGGTGAGCCAGAGCAAGCGCGGCTGTGGCTGTATTACAAGCCGGACGGGCTGGTGACTTCCGAATCCGATGAAAAGGGGCGCGAGACGGTGTTTGACAATCTGCCTGCTGAGTTGCCGCGGGTGATGTCAGTGGGGCGGCTGGATTTGAACTCGGAAGGCTTGTTGTTGCTGACCAACGACGGCGCGTTGAAGCGGCGGTTGGAATTGCCCTCAACCGGTTGGCTGCGCAAATATCGTGTGCGGGTGAATGGCAATCCGGTGGACCCGGATCTGGAGCCGTTGCGCAAGGGGATTGTCGTTGAGGGGGAGCGGTTTCAGCCGATGATCGTGGTGATCGACCGGATTCAGGGCGCGAATGCCTGGCTGACGGTGGGTCTGCGCGAGGGCAAGAACCGCGAGATCCGCCGCGCGATGTCGGCGATCAATCTGACGGTGAACCGTTTGATCCGGGTCAGCTACGGGCCGTTCCGCTTGAACGATTTGCAGCCGGGCGAGGTTGAGGAGGTTAAGGGCAAGGTCTTGCGCGATCAACTGGGTCAAGGGGCCACAGTGGATGAGGATGCGCCGAAGCGGACGCGGGCACCGCGTCAGGCTGGGCCGAAAACCGGGGCTTCGCGGACGGCGACGGGCAAGGCCGAGGGCGCGAGTTCGGGACGGCGGTTAAAATCTGGCGAGGGCTTGAAGCAGCTGTCGGAGGCTTGGGGCGAAGCGACCAAGCCGCGTAGCTTTGGGACGGCGGCGAAGAAGGCTGAGGGTTCCGCTGATAAGCCGCGCACTTTCGGCACGGCAGCGAAAAAGGCCGAGGGCGTGGCTTCGCGGCCTGCCAAACCTCCGGTAAAGCGCGCGACACCAACGCGCGGCGGGCCTGCGGGGCCAAAGCCTGCGGGTGGGCGGCCTAAGCGCGGGGCTTAGGCGGAATAATTCCCCGCTTTTGCCCACTGGCAAGGTGGGGCGGCTGTGCCTATAGTCTTTATGTTCCCGGTGTGCGGGGTGGAGGCGTGATGTCGGCCAAGGGTTTGGAATCGGGCGCGTTTATGCTGCTGCTGGCGCTGATGGTCTATGTTGCCATCAGCGGAGCGCAATGATGGGGGCGCGGTAATGGCAGAGCGGTTCGGCGGCAAGTATTCTCCGGGCAATTCGCGCACAGAAAGCGGGCCGGGGGTTGCGCCTGCGCCGGGCAGCCCTGTGCGATCTAGGGCGGCGGGACGGACGCGGGCGCTGTTTTTGCCGCCGTTCCTGTTCGCGGCTTTGGCCTTCAAGGGCGAGCCGCGCGTTCTGATCATGGGCTTGGCGGCTTGCGGGATTTTGCTGCTTGCCGCATGGCTGACGCAGCAAGGCGTGATTGCCAACGACGCCTATGACGCGCGCAAAGTGGCGCGGCGTCCGGCGATTCCGC
Organism: Pseudomonadota bacterium; assembly: GCA_040387915.1. GTDB lineage: Bacteria > Pseudomonadota > Alphaproteobacteria > Rhodobacterales > Rhodobacteraceae > Cypionkella. The sequence continues at coordinate 278,931 of JAZKCV010000015.1, read as the reverse complement.
GCAAAGGTTTTGGCGCGGTGCTGATGGGGGTGGGGCTGTGTGTGGGCGCGCTGGTGGCGCAGCCGATGCTTTATGCTGTGCTGCTGGGGCTGGCGGGCTTGATCCTGCATGTTGGCGCGTTTGGGCTGGACCCGATGCGCGACAAGGGCATGGAGGGCGTCGACAGCTTTCAGGTCGAACGTGTCGCCAAAGCCGTGGATGAGGCTGAGGCGCTGCTTTCTGGGATGAAGGATGCGATCCTGCGCGCCAAGGATTCGGGTCTTGAGGCGCGGGTGGCGAAATTTTCCGGCATCGCGCGCGGGCTGTTCCGCTCGGTTGAAAACGATCCGGGCGATCTGACGGCGGCGCGCAAGTATCTGTCGGTCTATCTGATGGGTGCGCGCGATGCGACGGTGAAGTTCGCCGATGCCTATGCGCAGGGCCGCGATCCGAAAATCCGCGCTGATTATGAGCAGTTGCTGGGCGAGTTGGAAACCACCTTCGCCAGCCGCACCGAAAGCCTGTTGCAAGGCGATCATACCGATCTTGATGTTGAAATTCAGGTGTTACGTGACCGTCTGAAACTGGAAACCTGAACCCTTTGCCCCGCTGCGGGGTTTTGCCAATCCGCGCATCCGCGCCTTGAACGAGTGAGAGCCATGACCGAAGATATCCGCGCTGCTGCCGAAACCTCGCTAGCCGAAGTTGAAAAAGTCACCGCTGTGATCCTGCCAGAACCGGGGCGTGAGATTGTGGCGCTGGAAGCCGCCCCTGCCCCGGTGGCCGAAGACATTCGCAAGCGGATGGCGGAACTGGATATGAGCAATACCCAGTCGATTATTTCGTTTGGGTCCGGTGCGCAGGCGGAATTGCAGGTGATTTCGCAGGAAATGCTGCAAGGCGTGAAGAATAAGGATGTCGGGCCAGCGGGGGATTCTCTGCGCGAGATCGTCACCACCATTCGCGGCTTTTCGGGTGAAGAACTCGATGTGAACCGCAAGCAAAGCTGGTGGGAATGGCTGACGGGCCACGCCGCCCCCTTGGCGGAATTCGTGGCAAGGTATGAGCAGGTGCAGACCCAGATCGACAAGGTGACGGAAAACCTGTTGGTGCATGAGACGACTTTGCTGAAGGATATCAAGAGCCTGGATATCCTGTATGGCAAGACTTTGACATTTTATAACGAACTCGGCCTCTATATCGCGGCGGGGGAAGCCAAGCTGAAGGAGCTCGATGCCACCGACATTCCGGCGCGTGAGGCAGCGGTGAAGGCGGCCCCCGAAGCTGATCAGTTGATCCGGGCGCAAGAGTTGCGCGATCTGCGCGCCGCGCGGGATGATCTGGAACGCCGCGTCTACGATCTGAAACTGACGCGGCAGGTGACGATGCAATCGCTGCCGTCGATCCGCCTGGTGCAGGAGAATGACAAGAGCTTGGTCGGCAAGATCAACTCGACTTTGATGAACACCGTGCCGCTTTGGGAAACCCAACTGGCGCAGGCGGTGACGATCCAGCGCAGCAAAGAAGCGGCGATTGCGATCAAGGATGCCAATGATCTGACCAATGAGTTGCTGACCGCCAACGCCACCAATCTGCAAGACGCCAACAAAATCGTGCGCACCGAGATGGAGCGTGGGGTGTTTGATATCGAAGCGGTGCAGAAGGCCAATGCGACTCTGGTGGCGACCATCGAGGAAAGCTTGGCGATTGCTGATGAAGGCAAGGCGCGGCGGGCAGCGGCAGAGGTTGAATTGGTGAAGATGGAAGGTGAGCTGCGCGATACTTTGGCCTCGGCCAAGGCGCGCAATACGGCTTCGGGTGCCAATATCGGCAGCGCTGTCTAAGCATGGCGCGGGGGCTGGCCTTTTCGATCACACGCTGGGGCGGCCTTTTGGCCGCGCTGGTGCTTCTCGGCTGCGCCGAGGCTCCGCCTGCGGTGAAACCTGCGCCGCGTCCGGTGATGGCACTGCCGCCGGAGCCGGTGGTTGCGCCGGAAACCCCGGCGAGTGCGGCCGCGCGGGCGTATTACGCCGAAGTGCAGCGCGGCTTGCTGGGCCAAGGCCTGCTGCGCACCGATGGCGGCGGGCCGGACACGCCTTATAATGATCGGATGCTGGCGGATAATTTCATCCGCGTAGCGCTTTATGATGAATACGACCGCTCGACGGTCAGCACGGTGCAGCGCCAGACGGTTTCAGCTTTGCGGCGCTGGCAGCAGCCTGTGCGTGTGGGCTTGCGGTTCGGCGATTCGGTTTCCGCACAGATGCGCGCGACCGATACCGCGCGGGTGGGGTCTTATCTGCAACGCTTGCAGGGTCTTACGGGGCATCCGATCCGGCTGGATGACAATCGCCCGAATTTCTGGGTCTATATCGTGTCGGAAGATGAACGGCAGTCCTTGGGCCCAGTGCTGCGCGCCGCCATGCCGGGATTGACGGCGAATGATGTCAGCGGCATCACCGCGATGCAACGCTCGACCTATTGCATCGTCTATGCGCAATCTTCGGGCGCTTCTGGCAACTACACCGGGGCGTTTGCGGTGATCCGCGCCGAACACCCCGACCTGTTGCGGCTGTCCTGCATCCACGAGGAAATCGCCCAAGGTCTGGGCCTGCCCAATGACAGCCCGAAAGCCCGGCCCTCCATCTTCAACGACGATGAAGAATTCGCGCTGCTGACCACGCAAGATGAAATGATGCTGCGGATGCTCTACAACCCCGCCCTGCGCCCCGGCATGACCGAGGCCGAAGCGCGGCCCATCATAGAAACACTCGCCCGTCGTCTGATGGGTGGGGAGAGCTAGAAATGACCTCAAACAAACACCCAATAGGAAAAGCAGCGCACAAAAGCGCCGAAAAGTCGACGTTTACATCGACTGATTTCGCACTTGGGGTCCTGTGCAGCATGTTAGTTGCAGTATGCTTATGGATTTTTACATCACTTATCGGAAAACCGCCAAATCGAGCGGAAATGCTAGACCTGCTACCAACGTTGATGTCTTTGTTGGTTGCATCAATCTCAACCTACTTTTCGTTTCACGCACTCAAAGAACAACGAAAAAGTAGGCAGGCAGGGACCGACCCAGTTGTACTCGTACATCTCGGAAAAAGAGAGGATGCCCCCCAAATGATCATGCTAGATGTATCAAATGTTGGTGCCGGAGCAGCGATGAACGTGGCACTTCATTTCGATACTGCTGACGCTAAATCACTTTTTGACAATGAAAAGACCATGACCAACCTCTCAGAATTGAACACACCAATTCGGGTGATCCCTCAAGATTCTCGCATTAGCTATCCTTTAAACACTGCTATGATGCTCTTTGCCGATCCGCGCTTATCAATTCTAAAAGTCGGGGTTTCTTATTTCGATGTCGACGGGGGACACTACTATGTCGACCAAATAATAGATGTCACAGAATTGGAACAACAAAGCGCCCACAAGGCACCTATCGCGTCAATGGCAAGTAGCTTGGAGCGAGTAGAAAAGACCCTAAGCAAATTGGGAAACTCGAACAACCCGCTAAGAGTTATCTCGCAGGACAAAGCGGCTCATCAAAAAGAGCAGCAAGAAGCGTATGACGCCCACCGCGCTAAGCGCGCGCAGACTACAAAGGAGTAAGTCATGGTTTTCGGATTTCTGAAGGGCGAGTTCATTGATGTCATCACTTGGTTGGATGACACCCGCGACACCATGGTGTGGCGGTTTGAGCGGCAGGGCAATGCGATCAAATACGGTGCCAAGCTGACGGTGCGTGAAGGTCAGGCAGCGGTGTTCGTGCATGAGGGCCAGTTGGCCGATGTGTTCGGGCCGGGCATGTATATGTTGGAAACCAACAACATGCCGATCATGACCACGCTGCAAAGCTGGGATCATGGCTTCGATTCCCCGTTCAAATCGGAAGTGTATTTCATCAACACCACCCGGTTCAACGATCAGAAATGGGGCACCAAGAACCCGATCATGTGTCGCGACCCGGAATTCGGCCCGGTCCGCCTGCGCGCCTTTGGCACCTATTCGATGCGGGTGGCCGATCCTGCGGTGTTCCTGAAGGAAATCGTGGGGACGGATGGCGAGTTCACCTCGGATGAGATCAGCAACCAGATCCGCAACGTGATCTTGCAAGAGGTTTCCCAAGTGCTTGCGAAATCCGGCATTCCGGTGCTGGATATGGCCGCCAATACCGCCGATCTGGGTAAGCTGGTCGCCACGGCGATTGCGCCAAAGATCACCGAATACGGGCTGTCGATCCCAGAGTTTTATATCGAAAACATCAGCTTGCCGGAAGAGGTCGAAAAGGTGCTGGACAAGCGCACCTCTATGGGCGTCGCCGGAGACTTGAACAAATACATGCAGTTCAACGCCGCCGAAGGCATGGCGCAACCGAACAGCGGCATCGGTGCGATGGTGGGTGCAGGTATGGCGGCAGGCATGGGGATGAACATGGCCAGCGGAGCCGGGCCTTGGGGCGCTGCCCCCAGCGCGGCCCCGCCTCCGCCGCCGCCACCTGCGGCAGGAAAGGCTTGGCACGTGGCTGAAAATGGTGCCACCAAAGGCCCGTTCAGCGAATCTGATCTCGCCAACATGGCGGCTTCCGGCGCACTCAGCCGGACGGCGCAAGTCTGGACGGCGGGTCAGGATGGCTGGAAAGCTGCCAGCGATACCGAACTTGCAAAGCTGTTTGCAATGATGCCCCCGCCACCACCTCCGGCCGGCTAACGCATCATGGCCGTGATGGAAGCAAATCACTGGCCCTGCGCGCAATGCGGGGCCGATCTGCGTTATGCGCCGGGTCAGACCGAGTTGAAATGTGACCATTGCGGCTTTGTGCAAGCCATCCCCGCCAAAGCGCCGCGCCAAAAGGCGCAGGCGCTGATCGAACACGACTTGGCTAAGGGCTTGGCCGATGACCTGCCCGATGCCGCAACCGAAGAAGTCCGCTCGACCTCGTGCCCGAATTGTGGTGCTGTGGTTGAATTTCAAGGTGCCAACCACGCCAGCCAATGCCCGTTTTGTGCCACCCCCGTGGTGGTCGATACCGGCAGCCATCGCCGCATCAAGCCGCAGGCCTTGGTGCCGTTCGAGTTGACGGAGTCGCAGGCCCGCAGCGCCTTAAAAGGCTGGCTGGGCGGCCTGTGGTTCGCGCCGAACTCTCTGCTGGAATACACCCGCGCGGGCCGCGCGATGGATGGCGTCTATGCCCCGTTCTGGACCTATGACGCCGATACAGACAGCCGTTATCGCGGTCAGCGCGGCGAGTATTATTACGAAACCCAATGGGTGAATGTCACCGTCAACGGTAAGTCTGAGCGCCGTCAGGAACAGGTGCGCAAGACGCGCTGGCATGCGGCGCAGGGCCGGGTGTCGCGCGATTTTGACGATGTGCTGGTGATGGCCTCCAGCAGTTTGCCCGCGCGTCTGGGCAATGATCTGACGCCGTGGGATTTGACCCGGCTTCAGCCCTATTCAGCCGATTACCTCGCTGGTTTTCAGGCAGAAGGTTACACGGTGGGCCTCGCCGATGGCTGGACCACCGCGCAGGGCGTGATGGCAGGCGTGATCGAGGACGATGTGCGCCGCGACATTGGCGGCGATGAACAGCGGGTTGAGGCGGTCGATACCGATTATGACGCGGAAACCTTCAAGCACATCCTGCTGCCAATCTGGATGGCAGCCTATAAATACGGCGGCAAAAGCTATCGCTTTCTGGTCAACGGCCAAACCGGCGAAGTGCAGGGCGAGCGGCCCTATAGCATCTGGAAGATCAGCTTTGCCGTACTGGGCGCAGTTATTCTCGCGGCAGGGGCGGCTTATCTGTACGATCCGTCGATCTTTGGGCTGTCTCGCCCCGATTGGATGGACTGATCTTGTGGGCTGGTTGACTCTGCCCCGCCCGCGCGCGATAGGCAAAACAGCATTTCTGGGCAGCTTGGGGGCCAATCCGTGACCGATCTTTCCCGCGTTCTTGACCATGCCCGCATTTCCGAATTGCCGAACCCGTATTTCGGCAAGGTGCGCGATTGCTACGATCTGCCCGCCACCGCCGATCAGCCCGCACGGCGCATCCTGATCTCGTCCGATCGAATTTCCGCCTTCGACCGCATCCTGGCCGCGATCCCGTTCAAGGGTCAGGTGCTGACGCAAATGGCGCGGTTCTGGTTTGACCACACCGCCGACATCTGCCCCAATCATGTGCTGGCCTACCCTGATCCGAACGTGGTGATCGGCAAGCATGTCACCATCCTTCCAGTCGAGGTGGTGGTGCGCGGCTATCTGGCGGGCACCACGTCTACCTCTGTGCTGACCCAGTACAAAACGGGCATCCGTACCATGTATGGCCACACCTTGCCCGATGGCCTGCGCGACAATCAGGTGCTGCCCGCCCCGATCATCACGCCAACGTCGAAAGCCTTCGATGGCGGCCATGACGAGCCTTTGACCAAAGCCGAGATCATCAGCCAAGGCCTTCTGAGCCCAGCGCAATGGGCGGATGTGTCGGCCAAAGCCTTGGCTCTATTTGCGCGCGGGCAACAGATGGCGGCAGAGCGCGGCTTGATCCTTGTCGATACCAAATATGAATTTGGGATCGACAGCGCGGGAAATATCCTGATCGCCGATGAAATTCACACGCCGGATTCCAGCCGCTATTGGATTGCAAGCGGCTATCAGGCGGCGTTTGAGGCAGGCACCCGCCCGCCGAGTTTCGACAAAGATGTGATCCGGTCTTGGGTCAATGCGCGCTGTGATCCCTATGTCGATGACATCCCGGAAATCCCGGCTGAGATCATCCTTGCGACCTCAAAGGTCTATATTGAGGCATTTGAGGCGATCACAGGGCAGGTATTTGTGCCTGATCTGACAGGGGCGACGCCGTTGGACCGCGTCCGCGCCAATCTAGCCAGCTATTTCGTCTAAGCGCCTGTTTGCGCTAACTTCGGCCTATCGTGTAATGTCGCGCAAACGCCAAGGGAGGCCGTAATGATTCTGTCCTGTGGGGAAGCCCTGATTGATATGCTGCCGCGTCGCTCGACCGAAGGCGAGGCGGCTTTTGCGCCCTATGCGGGCGGGGCGGTATTCAACACGGCGATAGCTCTGGGGCGGCTCGGCGCGCCTTCTGGGTTTTTCTCAGGGGTGTCGAACGACATGTTGGGTGAGATTTTGGTCGATACGCTGACGGCTTCAAATGTCGATATTACGCACTGCGCGCGCTCGGATCGCCCCACTACTGTGGCGTTTGTCAAACTGGTGAACGGTCAGGCGACCTATGCGTTTTATGATGAAGGCACGGCGGGGCGGATGCTGGCGCTGGAGGATCTGCCGGTGCTTGGGGATAAGATTGAGGCGGTGTTTGTGGGTGGGATTTGTCTGGTGAATGATCCGGCGGCGAGCACTTATGAAGCGCTTCAGGCGCGTGAGGCTGCAAACCGCGTGACAATGATTGATCCGAACATCCGCCCTGGTTTTATCGCGGGTAAGGAAGTGGAGTATCGCGCCCGGATCGAGCGGATGGTGGCGCGGGCGGATATTGTGAAGCTGTCGGATGAGGATTTGCACTGGCTGGGGGGGGCGGGCGATCTGGTCACGCTTGCGCGCGGGATTTTGGCGAAGGGGCCTTCGGTGGTTTTTATCACGGAAGGTGCTGCCGGGGCGCGAGCGGTGACGGCAACGCAAGATCGGTTTGTCGCGGCGACTAAGGTTGCGGTGGTGGATACGGTTGGGGCGGGGGATACGTTCAACGCGGGGGTTCTCGCGGCGTTGCATCAGGCGGGGGCGTTGAGTAAGGCGCGGGTGGCGCGGCTTTCGGATGCGGAGCTGGATGCGGCGCTGAGTTTGGGGACGCGGGCGGCGGCGGTGACGGTGAGCCGGGCGGGGGCCAATCCGCCTTGGGCTGCTGAGCTTTGAGGGCGCTGCTGCAGCGGGTTTCCCGCGCGAGTGTGGCGGTGGACGGGGCTGTGGTTGGCGAGATCGGCGCAGGGGTGTTGATTTTCATCTGCGCGATGCAGGGTGATGGCGAGGCTCAGGCGGATAAACTGGCGGGCAAGATTGCCAAGCTGCGGATATTTAAAGATGCAGGCGGCAAGATGAACTTGTCAGTGAAGGATGCGGGTGGGGCGGCGTTGGTGGTGTCTCAGTTCACGCTGGCTGCAGATTTGCGCGGCAACCGGCCGGGGTTTTCTTATGCGGCGGCACCGGAAGCGGGGCGGCGGTTGTATGAGTATTTTTCTGGCTGCGTGGCGGCGGAGGGGATTGCTGTTTCCAACGGAATTTTTGGCGCGGATATGGATGTCAGCCTGAACAATGATGGGCCGGTGACGATCTGGATGGATACAGATGATTTGTGATGGTCCCAACGCGGGACCTTTTTTTATTGTTTTTATTCAGATGCTTGGGATGGTCGTGTTAAGAGATTTTTAATGTTTGCGCGGGCTGTCGGCCTAAGGCTGGGGGTTTCACACCCCCAGACCCCCGTGGGATATTTGAGCCAATATGAAAGCAAATTTTAATCAAATTGGATGGAGTTGCAGATGCGGAGCGTCCTGCCCCGCATCTTTGGTTTTGCTTACTTGATACCGTCAGCGCATTCGATCAGCGCTGACATCGAGGCTTTTGAGCCTGCCAGCGGATAGTCACGCACGTCATCGCCATTCTCATCGCGCAGATGGGCGGTGCGGCCTTCGGCGACTTCGACGAGGAATTTCACCCCCTTGTCGCTGTCGGGCAGATCGAACAAAGCCGAATTGCCGGTCAGGGTGGCGTTGCTGAGGCTCCATTCGCCGCGACGGTCAACCTCAACTTGTAGATCAGCGGTGTCGCCTTCGGTGAAGTTCCAATCGGTGGAATAGAATTGCAAGCGCACCGATTGATCCTGAAACACCCAGATGGTGAAGCTTTCCGAGCCTTCATCCACCGCCGCCTGACAGGCGATTGAGCCATCGTCAAAGCTGTTGACCGCCACCATCCAGTTTTTATGCTGGAACAGGGTTTGTTGTTCGGCCTGCGCCAAACCTGGGGCCATAGTCGCGGCCAATATCATTGCACGCATTCCCGTTTGCCAAAGCTTCATGGCGATCCTCCTCACGTTTCTGTGAGAAAGATCAGCGAAAATCCGCCGTTTCGCAAATGAAATAGGCTGTCATCTTTGACGGGTTGGCGGTTTCAACCTGTGGTTTAGGGTTTTTCCACCCAATCCCAGCTTTGGGTAAAGGCACCCAGCACGGCGCTTACGGCTTCGGTGGAGGCCGGGCCGGAGGCTGTGAGTTTGGCGACAAGGCCGCGCTTTTTATCCTCGACCACCGCGCTGACAGTGACGGGCAGTTTGGCTTCGGCCAGAGCGGCGTTGTAGGTGCGGGTGATCGCCAAGCGGCGCAGGTCGGGTTTAAAGACTTTGCCGACGGCAGTTTTTGGCAGTTCGGCCAAGATTTCGATGTATTTCGGCTGTGCCGCACGCTCGGCGATATGGGTTTTGGCATACTCCATCAGCTGATCCACGGTGACTGTCGCGCCCTTGCCGAGTTCGACATAGGCGCAAGGCAATTCGCCGGAATGCGCGTCGGGCTGGCCGATGGCACCGACAAACCCGACGCCTTCGCAGCCCATCAGGGCTTCCTCGATGATGGCGGGGTCGATGTTATGGCCACCGCGAATGATCAGATCCTTGGCGCGTCCGGTGATGTAGAGATAGCCATCGGCGTCGAGGCGGCCAAGGTCGCCAGTACGCAGGAAGATGCCGTCGGCAAACAGATCGCGGTTTTTATCGACCTCGGTATAGGTCGAACCGGGCAGCACGCCGGGGTTGGAGACGCAGATTTCACCGACCTCATCCGTGTCGCAGATGCGGAAACCGTCGGGGGTTTTTTGCAGGATGCGGATTTCGGTATAGGGGAAGGCGAGGCCGACCGAGCCGATTTTCTTCGCACCATCGGGCGGGTTGACGGCGACAAGGCAGGTGCATTCGGTCAGGCCATAGCCTTCGACGATCTGGACGCCGGTGATGTTCTGGAAGCGGTTGAACAACTCGATTGGCAGCGGGGCGGAGCCGGAGAACGCACCGCGCAGGGAGTCGATCTTGGCGTTGACCGGGCGTTGCAGCAGGGCCGATAGGGCTGTTGGCACGGTGACAAGATAGGTCGCCTGCCAGCGTTCGATCAGCTTCCACAGGTTGTCGAATACGCCCTCGCCCCGGTAGCCTGCGGGGGTGGGGAATACCACATGTGCGCCAGAAGCGATCATCGACATCAAGATCGGGTAGGCGGCGAAAACGTGGAACAAGGGCAGCGGGCACATTACGGTGTCGGTTTCGCGGAACAACAGGGTTGCCCCGAGCCAGCCGTTGTAGATCATGCCAGAGGCGCGATGCTGCGCGACCTTGGGCATTCCGGTGGTGCCGCCGGTGTGGAAATAGGCGGCGGTGTGGTCTTTGGTGCGATCTGCAAAGGTCAATTTATCGGCGGGCTGGCGGGCGACTTCGGTGGCGAAGCTTTTGACATTGGCGGTGTGGTGGCTGGGATTTTTCGGGCGCACAAAGGGGACGATCCAGCTTTTCGGCGGGGAAAGGTAGCGGTTGAGATCGACTTCGAGGATGGTTTTGACGCCGGGGGCGTGGGCCACAGCCTCGGCCACCTTTTGCGCAAGGTCGGTTTTCGGGAAGGGTTTCAGGGTAACCACCACTTTCGCCCCGGTTTCGCGCAGGATCGACGAGATTTGCGACGGCTCCAGCAGCGGGTTGATCGGGTTGACGATGCCTGCGGTAGCCCCGGCGAGCAGGGTGACAGCGGTTTCCAGCGCGTTGGGCAGCACGTAGGCGACAACATCGGTGGGGCCGACGCCGAGGCTGCGGAACAGATTGGCGGCTTGGGTGACTTTGGCGTGGAGTTGGGTCCAAGTCAGGGTCTGTGCGGGGTCGGTGGGACCAGAGAGCAACTGGTAGCTGATCGCGGGGCGGGGGCCGTGTTTGGCGGTGGTGCGGGACAGGAAATCGTAGATCGAATGCGCGATATCGCGGTTTTCCCACGAGGATTCGGCCTCGATGGCTTTGAGATCGGCGCGAGATGCGAAGCCGCCTGTCATGGTAATCCTCCCCTGTGGTCTTGCCGTACCGGGCCGTTCTGATGCGGCCTCGGGTTCGGTTCAAGATGGGGAAGATTGCGGGCTGGGGCAAGGAAAAGCGGTGAAGAAAACGCAACGTCAGAGATTTGCGTGTCGGGGCCTATACGCTGCCATCGGTGAATTGCAGGCGCGCGAGGCGGGCGTAGAGGCCATTTGCGGCGACGAGTTCGTCATGGGTGCCAATGGCGGCGATGCGGCCTTGGTCGAGCACCACGATGCGGTCGGCGCGTTTGACGGTGGCGAGGCGGTGGGCGACGACTATGACGGTGCGGCCTTTGGCGAGGTGGTCGACGGCGGCTTGTACGGCGCGTTCGGATTCGGCGTCCAGGGCAGAGGTGGCTTCGTCCAGCAGGAGGACGGGGGCGTCGCGCAGGATGGCGCGGGCGATGGCGATGCGTTGTTTTTGGCCGCCCGACAGCATGACGCCGCGCTCGCCGAGGTAGGTGTCGTAGCCGTTGGGCAGGGTGGCGATGAAGTCGTGGGCGGCGGCGGCTTTTGCTGCGGTTTCGACTTCGGCTTGGGTGGCGGTGGGGCGGCCGAAGCGGATGTTTTCTAGGGCGGAGGTGGCGAAGATGACGGGGTCTTGGGGGACGAGGGCCATGGCAGAGCGGAAATCAGTGCGGGCGAGGGATTTCAGGTCTTGGCTGTCGAGGGAGAGGCTGCCGGATTGCGGGTCGTAGAAGCGCATCAGAAGTTGCAGGACGGTAGATTTGCCAGCGCCGGAGGGGCCAACGAGAGCGACGGTTTCGCCGGGTTGGACCGTGAGCGAGATGCCGTGCAGGGCGGGGGCGTTGGGGCGGGCGGGGTAATGGAATTCTACGTTGTCTAGGGTGATTTGGCCTTTGATCGGGCGGTTTAGCGTGGCGGGGTGTGCGGGTTCGGCAACGGGGTCGGTGGCGTCCAGCATCTCAACCAGACGCTCGGTTGCTCCGGCGGCGCGTTGGAGTTCGCCCCAGATTTCGGAGAGCGAGCCTACGGCGCCTGCGACCAGCACCGCGTAGATGACGAATTGCACCAGTTGGCCGGGGGTCATGGTGCCTGCGCGCACGTCACGCGCGCCCATCCATAGGACACCGACGACACCCGCGAAAACAAGGAAGATCACGATGACGGTCATCGCGGCGCGGGTGGCCATGCGGGTTTTGGCGGAGGTGAAGCTCTGTTCGGACACGGCGGCGAAATCGGCGCGGGTCAGGGTTTCGTGGGTGAAGGATTGGACGGTCTGCACGGCGCTAAGGGCTTCGGAGGCTTTGCCGGAGCTTTGCGCGATCCAGTCTTGGTTCTCGCGGCTTTGGTTGCGCAGACGGCGACCAAGCGTGACGATGGGGATGATGATGGCGGGGACGATCAGCAGGACGAGGCCGGTCAGCTTGAACGAGGTCAGGCTCATCAAAACCATGCCACCGAATACGGTGAGCATGTTGCGCAGGGCGACCGAGACGGAACTGCCTATGACAGAGAGGATCAGGGTGGTGTCGGTGGTGATGCGGCTAAGGACTTCGCCGGTCAAGATTTTCTCGAAGTAGGCGGGGCTCATGCCCATCACGCGGTCAAACAAAGCGCGGCGGATGTCGGTGACGACTCGCTCGCCTAAGCGGGTGACGAAGTAGTAGCGGATGCCGGTGCCGATCGCCAAGGCGGCGGCGATCAGCAGGGCTGCGCCGAAGTATTTGTCGACGAGGCTGAGGTCGCCTGCATTGAAGTTGTCGATGACGCGGCGGACGGCCATCGGCAGGATCAGGCTGACCGAGGCGGTGAGGATCAGCGCGAGGCCTGCGGTGATCATCATCGGGCGATACGGGCGCAGGAAGGGCCAGAGGCCGCGCAGGGCACCGACTTTTTTCGATTTCGCGCGTTGTTCGGTGGTGGTGTCGGCCATGATCTCGCCCTTTTAGCTTCGGCAAGCGTCTAAGCCCGCCCGCGCGGCGCTGCAAGGCTTGGCTATGGCGGCAGGGTTTGTGGGAGCCGCTTTGCGCGGTTATGTCGCTTGTGCCTCGCAGCTTTCATGCGCCAGAAAGGCCTGCAAATCCTTGGCGGGGTCGTCGTCAAAGCGGGTATCAGTCAGGCCAAGCTGGCTGATGCGGTCCAATCGAAAGGTGCGAAAGCCGTGCCTGAGTTCGCACCAGCCGGAAAACATCCAGCCATCTGTCAGGTTCCAGATCGCAAGCGGGCGGACATTGCGCTGCGATCGCTGCCCTGCCCCGTTATCGTAGAGCATCTGCACCAGCCGCCGCTCGCGGATCGCTTTGCGCAGAACAATGGCTTGCGACGGCGCGCCCGTCTTGCTGCGCAGCGAGAAATACGGCGCATCAGCCAGCTTGCGCGCCGTCGGGTCGGGCATATTGGCTTGAAGCATCGCCCGGACTTCGCGCGCCGCCGTAGCCAAGCCTGGATCATCGAGGCTTTCGGCAAAAGACAGGCCAACCGCCAAAGCATCGACTTGCTCATAGGTGAAGGTGACGTTGGGCAGGTTGAAACCGGGCCGCAGCAGATAGCCGACGCCCGCCTCGCCCTCTATCGGCAGGCCAGAGGCTTGCAGATGGGCGATGTCACGATAGATGGTGCGGATGTTGACCTCAAACGCGGTGGCCAGATCGCAGGCGCGGCTGATGCGGCGAGCGCGCAACTCATTCACCAGCCGGAAAAGTCGTTCTGCCCTGCGCATTGGGTCTCGCTGTTGTGTGGGTTTGGGGTTTGGGTTGGGGGATTTTGCGACAGAATGGCTTGGAAGATAAGCGTTTATTTTTCGTGTAAGTGGGGTGGCGAACGCCCCTTAGCGCGGGCTGTCAGGGCGTTTGCGGTTTTGTCAGGCGGCGGCGGTGGCCTCTAGCTCGATCATAAGTTGCGGCATGGCCAGCCGGGTGACGCCCAGCAAAGTCATCGGCGGGGCCGCGCCAAGCGGGCCAAAGCGCTGCCCAAGCAGGTCGAAGTTTTGCAAGGCGGCGTCGACATCGGTGGTGAAAATGCTCAGCCGGGTGATATCGGCAAGGCGCATTTCGGCGGCGTTCAGCACAATTTCAAGGTTGTTTAGCGCCAGTGCCAGCTGGCCGCGCATGTCTTGCGGGTGCTGCGGCGCGCCCATGGCATCCACGGCGGTCTGGCCTGCGCAGACAAGCTGACGGCTGCTGCCTTGCAGGATTTCGGCTTGGTTATAGCCCAGCTTCAGCGACCACGGCCAAGGGTTCACAGGAGTTCTTTGCATCGGTTTTGCCTTTTCATCGTGTTTCAGTGGCTTTGGATAAAGCACGCGCCTGCTGACAGCGTGGTGTCAGCAGTGATCGGGGTTTGTGCGGGCAGAGCGGGCCTTTCGTCTTTGCGCAGCGCGTGGCAAGTTGCGGCAAACAGGGGGCTGGCATGGTTGATTTCTTCACGGCGGCGGATGGCGCGAAGCTGGCGTATGCGGATGAAGGCACGGGGCTGCCGCTGCTGTGTCTGGCCGGGCTGACGCGGACGATGGCGGATTTCGACTATCTGCGGCCACATTTGCCGCCTGTGCGGTTGATACGGATGGATTATCGCGGGCGGGGGGCGAGTACTTGGACGGGTGCTGCGAGTTATACCGTGCTGCAAGAGGCGCAGGATGCTTTGGCTTTGTTGGATCATCTGGGGGTGGCGCGGGCGGCGGTGTTAGGGACATCTCGCGGTGGCTTGATCGGGATGCTGCTGGCGGTTTTGGCGAAGCCTCGGTTGATCGGGTTGTGTCTGAATGACATTGGGCCGGTGATTGAGCGTAAGGGGTTGGAGCGGATTTTCGATTATGTCGGGCGCAATCCGTTTGTGAAAACCCATGCGGCTTTGGCTGCGCGGCTGCCGGGGGCGATGCCGGGGTTTGTGGTATCGGCTGCGCGGTGGCTGGAGGAGGCGCGGCTGCATTACACCGAGGGGCCGGAGGGGCTGCGGATTACTTATGATCCGGCGCTGCGCGAGAGTTTTATCGCCGGGTTTGAGGGGCCAGCGGTGGATGCTCGGCCGTTGTTTGACGCGTTGGCGGGGTTGCCTGTTGCGCTGATCCGGGGGGCGAATTCGGATTTGTTGTCGGTGGCAACGGTGGCAGAGATGCAGACGCGCAGGCCGGATATGCTGTTTGGCTCGGTGCCGGACCGGGCGCATATTCCGTTTCTGGATGAGCCGGAGAGTTTGGCGGTGATCGGGGCGTTTCTGGCGGAATGTCAGAAGGTGGGCGCATGAATATTGAGATGATCCGGGCGGCGGCGGTGCGCTTGGCTGGCCATGCGCGGGTGACGCCTTTGCTGAATGCGCCGCTGCTCGACCGGATTGCCGGACGGCGGGTGTTGGTGAAGGCGGAATGTCTGCAATGGACCGGCAGTTTTAAGTATCGCGGGGCTTGGGCGGCGGTATCGGCTTTGCGGGATGCCAAGGGGGTGATTGCGTTCTCGTCCGGCAACCATGCGCAGGGGGTGGCACTCGCTGCGCATCAGCATGGATTGCCTGCGGTGATTGTGATGCCAGCGGATGCGCCGATGGTGAAGATTGACAATACCCGGGCTTATGGGGCGGAGGTGGTTCTCTATGATCGGGAGACTGAGGACCGCGATGCGATTGGGGCGGCTTTGGCCGAGGCGCGCGGCTTGGTTTTGGTGCGGCCTTATGACGAGCCGGAGGTGATTGCGGGGCAAGGCTCGGTAGGGCTGGAGATTGTGGATCAGTTTGAGGCTGGGTTTGGCGGTGAAGCGGAGGTGTTGACTTGTTGCGGCGGTGGGGGGCTGACGAGCGGGGTGGCGCTGGCCTGCGAGGGGCGGTTTCGGGTGCGGCCTGTGGAACCTGCGGGATTTGACGATGTGGCGCGGAGTTTGGCTTTGGGGCAGCGGGTGCGCAATGCGGCGCTGGCGGGATCGGTGTGCGATGCGATTGTGACGCCTACGCCCGGTGAGATTACCTTTCCGATCCTACAAAGGCTGTGTGGGCCGGGGTTGGTGGTGACGGATGACGAGGCATTGCGGGCGATGATGTTGGCGTTTCAGCATCTGCGGATTGTGCTGGAGCCGGGGGGTGCGGTGGCTTTGGCGGCGGCTCTATTTCATCAGGATTTGGGCGATACGGTGATTGCGGTGGCTTCGGGGGGCAATGTGGACCCTGAAGTATTCCGGGGCGCTATGGGGCGGTTTGGCTGATGGGCTTGGTCTATCTCGATGATATTCGGCTGAATGCAGAAGTGTTGGGGCCCGTCGGCGGGCCTGCTGTGGTGCTGTTGCACGCTTTGGGGACCAATCTGACGATCTGGGATGAGGTGGTGGGGTTGTTGCCCACTGGCTGTCGGGTGCTGCGGTTTGATCAGCGCGGGCATGGTTTGTCGGATGTGCCAGAGCCGCCCTATGCGATGGGGGCACTGATCCGCGATGCCGAGCGGATGATGGCGCATTTTGAGATGCGCGATGCGGTGGTGGTGGGGCTGTCGTTAGGCGGGCTGGTGGCGCAGGGGCTCGCGGTGAAGCGGCTGGATCTGGTGCGCGGGATGGTGCTGAGCAATACCGCCGCCAAGATCGGCTCGGCGGCGATGTGGGGGGAGCGGGTGGCTTCTGTGCAGACCGAGGGGCTGGCGGCGTATGCACCGGGCGCGATGGAGCGGATGTTTGGGCGGCGCTGGCAGGAGGTGGCGGGGATGCCCCGGGTGCGGGCGATGCTAGAGGGGATGGATGCGCGCGGCTGGGTTGGCTGTGCGTCTGCGATTGCGGGGACGGATTTCTATACGCCGACTGCGGGGCTGACCTTGCCGACTTTGGCGATTGCTGGGGCGCTGGATGGCACCACCCCGCCCGATTTGGTGCGCGAGACGGCGGACTTGATCTTGGGCAGCAGGTGGCATCTGATCCGGGGGGCGGGGCATGTGCCGATGGTCGAGAAGCCTGTGGAATATGCCGACGTGGTATCAGCGTTTTTGCTCTCAATCGGTCATGTTTGAGATGGGTTGACGTGTCGGAGCGGGGGCCAGCCCCCAGGCTTGTATTTTCATAGGAAAATACAAGCTAGCCCCCGGGATATTTAGGCCAATGTGAAAGCAAATTTTAATCAAAATGTTTGAGATTTGCGCTATGTCCTCGGCTTGGCTTTAACGAGGTCTTCATGTTTGCACGTTCTCATCTGAGTTTATTGTTCATCCTGTTCACGGTGGCGCTGGACGCGATTGGGATCGGGCTGATCTTTCCGGTGATGCCGGATTTGATGGAGGATGTGACTCATTCTGGCTTGGGTGAGGCGGCGCTTTGGGGCGGGGTTTTGGCGGCCTCGTTTGCGGTGATGCAGTTTTTGTGCGGGCCGTTGGTCGGGAACCTGTCGGATCGGTTTGGACGCAGGCCGGTGCTGTTGGTGTCACTCGCGGTGATGGCGCTGGATTATGTGGCGATGGCATTAGCGCATACGGTTTGGCTGTTGCTGGTGGCGCGGATCGTGGCGGGGGTGGCGGCGGCGACGCATTCCACCGCGAATGCGTTTGTGGCGGATATTTCAGCACCTGATGAGCGGGCGAAGCGGTTTGGGCTGATTGGTGCCGCGTTTGGCATTGGCTTTGTGGCGGGGCCGATGCTGGGCGGCTTGCTGGCCGGGATTGACGTGCGCACGCCGTTTTGGGCGGCGGCGGCATTGGCTTTGGCGAATTTGGTGTTTGGCTGGTTTGTGATGCCCGAGAGTTTGAGTTTGGCGAACCGACGCGGGTTTTCACTGGCGCGGGCCAATCCTTTGGCCTCGCTACGGGCGGTCCGGCGCTTGCCGGGTTTGAAGCGGTTGTTGTTGGTGAGTTTCCTCTATGCGGTGACCTTCAACGTCTGGCCTGCGATCTGGTCGTATTACAGCAAGGCGGCGTTTGGTTGGAACGCGCAGTGGATCGGCTTTGCTTTGGCGGCTTTCGGCGTGTGTATGGCATTGACGCAGGCTTTGTTGGTGGCACCGATGATCCGCCGGATGGGAGAGCGGCGGACGGCGGCGGTGGGGATGGGGCTGGAGGTCGTGTCTTATGGGTTTTATGGGCTGGCGACTTCGGGGTTTTGGGCCTTGGTGTTCACGCCGATTGCCGCTTTGGGCGGCGTCACAGGCCCAAGCTTGCAGGCGATGATGTCGCGCGCAGTGCCGGAAAATCAGCAAGGGGAGTTGCAGGGGGTGAATTCATCCTTGAACGCTTTGGCGATGATCATCTCACCCTTGGTGATGACTTGGGTGTTTGGGTTTTTCACCAGTGCCTCCGCACCGATCCATCTGCCGGGCGCGCCGTTTCTGCTGTCAGCGACACTTATGGTCGCGGTTGTTATACTCTTTGTCGCGGGAACGCGCGAAACACCGCGTCCCTGATCTAGCCTGACCCCAAACAGGGGGTGCTATATGAAGCTGCGCGATCTTGAGATTTTTACTGTTGCGCCACCGGCACCGGGCTGGGGCGGGCGGTATTGGACCTTTGTGAAGCTGACCACGGACAATGGCATCGTGGGCTATGGCGAGTGCTATGCCTCAACCGTTGGGCCGCGCGCTATGGATGCGGTGATCCATGATGTGTTCGAGCGGCATATGCTGGGGGAGAACCCGGAAAACATCGAGCTGATGTATCGCCGGGCGTATTCCTCGGGGTTCACGCAGCGGCCTGATCCCACCGTGATGGGGGCGTTTTCGGGGTTGGAGATTGCTTGCTGGGATATTCTCGGCAAGGCGCGGGATCGTCCGGTTTGGGCTTTGCTGGGCGGGATGATGAATGAAAAGGTGCGCTCGTATACCTATCTTTACCCGGAACCGGGCGAGATTCCGGCGGATTTCTGGGTGAATGCGGATATGGCCGCCGAGGCTGCGGCACGCTGCGTGAAGCAGGGCTTCACGGCGGTGAAGTTTGACCCGGCTGGTCCCTACACCATTCGCGGCGGGCATGAGCCTGCGATGTCGGATATTTCGCGCTCGGTGGAGTTTTGTAAGAAAATCCGTGAGGCGGTGGGCGATAAGGCCGATCTTTTGTTCGGCACGCATGGGCAATTTACCACGCCGGGGGCGATCCGGTTGGGGGTGGCGATCGAGCCGTATAACCCCTTGTGGTATGAAGAACCGATCCCGCCGGACAATCTGGCCGAGTTCGCCGAGGTGGCACGCTCGGTGCGGGTGCCGCTTGCGACGGGTGAGCGGCTGACCACCAAGGCCGAGTTTGGCGCTTTGTTGCGACATGGCGGGGTGCGGATTTTGCAACCGGCTTTGGGGCGCGTTGGCGGCATCTGGGAGGCGAAGAAAATCGCGGCGATGGCTGAGGTTTATAACGCCGAGATGGCGCCGCACCTTTATGCGGGGCCGGTGGAATGGGCGGCGAATGTGCATTTCGCGGTGTCGATCCCGAATATATTGATGGCGGAAACCATCCAGACCGGGGGCGAATTTCATCTGAAGTTGATCAAGCACAGCTTGAAATGGGAGGATGGTTATATCCTGCCGCCGACTGCTCCGGGCTTGGGGATTGAGTTTGATGAGGATGTCGCGCGGGCGCATCCTTATACCGGGACAGCGCTGCATTTGCAGATGCAGGAAGCACCTTGCGATTACCTGCATGGCAATCGGTTTGAGGGCGGGGCACCCGCACCGACAACGATCTAAGCGCTGGTTTTTGCGGCAGATCATCCAGATAAGCGCCATTTGCGCGTTGAAGTGGTTCCGTTATGGCGGGGCCACGATTTTTCTCAAAAATCGACTGTTGGCGGTGGGGGTTATCGCGTAAAACACAGCACCCTATAAGGTTTTGCACATGACCGATTTTCTGCTGTTGGCTTTCATTTTTCTGGTGGCGGGCGTGGTGGCAGTGCCGATTGCGGCGCGGTTGGGCTTGGGATCGGTGCTGGGCTATCTGATCGCGGGGATTTTGATCAGCCCGGTTTTGGCGATTTTGCAGGTTGATCTGGTGTCGATCCAGCATTTTGGCGAGTTCGGCGTGGTGATGATGCTGTTTCTTGTCGGGCTGGAACTGGAGCCGAAAAACCTGTGGGACATGCGGGCGCGGCTGTTGGGGCTTGGCGGTGGGCAGGTGGCTTTGACCGTGCTGGCGGTGATGGGCGTCGCGATGGCTGTCGGGCAGGTTTGGTCGGTGGCTTTGGCGGTGGGGCTGGTGTTTTCGCTGTCCTCGACCGCGATTGTTTTGCAGAGTTTGGGCGAAAAAGGCCTGCTGAAAAGCGATGCCGGGCAAGCCAGCTTTGCAGTGCTATTGACCCAAGATATTGCCGTAATCCCGATGCTGGCGCTGATCCCACTGCTGGCTTTGCCGGAGTTGCAGGGCGGCCATAGTGTCACAGATCATGCCGAGGCGTTCACTCTGGTGGCGGGGATGAACGGCTGGCAGGTGGCTTTGGTTAATATCGCGGCGATCATCGGCGTTATATTGGGCGGCAGTTATCTGACGCGCCCGGTGTTCCGCTTTGTCGCCTCGGCGCAGTTGCATGAATTGTTCACCGCGACGGCGCTGATGATGGTGATTGGCATTGCGTTGTTGATGACTTTGGTCGGGTTGTCGCCTGCCTTGGGGACGTTTTTGGCGGGGGTGGTGCTGGCGAACTCTGAGTATCGGCATGAGCTTGAGTCCGATATTGACCCGTTCAAGGCTTTGCTGCTGGGGCTGTTTTTCATGACCGTCGGGGCCGGGGTGAATTTCGCGCTTCTGTGGGACAATTTGGGGCAGATATTGGCGCTGACACTCGGCTTGATCGCGGTGAAGGTGCTGGTGTTGCTGGTGCTGGGGCGGGTGTTCCGCTTGGCTGCGGCGGATAAGTGGTTGTTCGGTCTGGCCTTGGCGCAGGCGGGCGAGTTTGGCTTCGTGCTGATCTCGCTGATGGTGTCCTCCGCCGTTTTGCCGCCTGAGATTGCCGATAAGTTGCTGCTGATCGTGGCGCTGTCGATGCTGCTGACGCCGGGGCTGTTCATCTTTTACGACCGGGTGATCGCGCCGCGCTTTGCTGACACTGTGCAGCGTGAGGCGGATGAAATCACCGATCCCAGCCATATCATCATTGCGGGCTGCGGGCGGGTGGGCGGTTTGGTCAACCGGATGCTGCGGGCTGCGGGCTATCATACCACGGTGATCGACTTCAGCTCTAAGCAGTTGGAGATGATGTCTAAATTCGGCATCAAGGCCTATTTTGGCGATGCCTCGCGCCCCGATATGCTGCATTCGGCGGGGATTGCCGAGGCCAAGCTGTTGGTGATTGCGATTGATGATCGCGACCAGATCACCGAAATGGTGCGCCATGCGGTGGCGAGCTATCCGAACCTGCATGTGATCGCGCGGGCGGTGGATCGGAACCATGTTTATGATCTGTGGGCGGCGGGGTGCCGGGACATCATCCGCGAAACCTACGACAGTTCGATCCGGATGGGGCGCTCGGCTTTTGAAGCTTTGGGGGCGACGCCAGATCAGGCCGAAGCGATGCGGCAGGTTTATCATGTGGCAGATCAGAAGATCATGCGCGCGATGGCGGATCATTATGATCCGAAGATTCCGAATTTTGAAAATGCCGCCTATGTGGCGCGGGCGCGCGAGTTGAGTGCGCAGGTCGAGCAGAAACTGATCGTGAAATTTGCCGAGATTTTGGGCAAGCCGGCGTTTGAAACGCTGCTGCCGGGGGCCGAGCGTGGCGGGTTGGAAGAACGCTCTGAGCCGCCTTTGGAAACCGTGGAGCCAGAGAAAGTTTCTGGCTGAACCCACGCTTACTCTAAGCCCGGTTCAGCCAAGCTGCGACAAAAGCTGTGCCAAGGCTTTGGGATCGGTGGACGCGTGGGTTTCGGCCAGTTCGGCGTGAAGCTTGCCATGCTCGGCGCGCCAGAGTGGGACCCCTTGCGCAACAAGAACGCCCCCTGTCTCGGTCAGCACCGGGCGGCGGGCACGGGCGTCGGTTTGATCGGGCATAAGTTGTAGCAACCCACGTTTCTCTAAGGTTTTTGCCGCCGCCGTCATCGTGGTGGCGTCCATTGCGAGAAACTCGGCCAACTCACCCATCCGGGGCTGCCATTGGCCGCTGAGCGCCACCAGCATGGAAAACTGGCCATTGGTCAGGCCCAAAGGCGCGAACAGGCGGTCAAATCGGCGGGCCAGTTTGCGCGCAGCACGTTGGGCGGCAAGGCACAGGCATTGGTCGCGGATGTGCAGGACGGTTGCGATGGGGAGGCTTGCTTGGGTCATTTTATATTGATATCAAACTAACTGGTGCAGGACAAGCGGTGGGTTGTCGCAGGTGTTTGATGGCGGGGGATTGGCATGGCAGATTCGCAATATCGCTGGGTGATCGTGGCCGCAGGCGGGGTGATGGGCTGCGTGGCGATGGGGGCGTTGTTTTCGCTGCCAGTTTTGCTGACGCCGATGGTTCAGGCCACGGGGTGGTCACGCACCGGGATTTCGGCGGCGATGACGATTGCATTTTTGTCGATGGCTGCGATGGCGATGATCTGGGGGGCTTTGTCGGATCGGTTTGGCGCGCGTCCGGTGGTGATCGCGGGGGCTGGGGTGTTCTCGGTGAGTTTGTGGCTGGCGGGTCATGCGCCGTCTTTGTTGGCGTTTCAGCTGATTTTCGGCGTGTTGGTGGGCGGGTCGGTGGCTGCTTTCTTCGCGCCAATGATGGCGACGGTGACGGGGTGGTTTTCGACGCAACGCTCGCTTGCGGTGTCTTTGGTGTCGGCGGGGATGGGGATGGCTCCGGTGACGATGTCTCCTTTGGCCGCGTGGTTGGTGCAGAGTTATGACTGGCGCATCGTGCTGATGATCTTGGCCGGGGTGGTGGCGGCGGTGACTTTACCGCTGGCGTTGCTGTTGAAGCGGCCTCCGGTGCAGGACGAGGTTGCGGGGTTTGATGCGCCGGATACGGCGATGACGGTGCGGGGAGCAGTGCGCTCGCCGCAGTTCATCGTGTTGGTTTTGACGAATTTCTTTTGCTGCGCTACCCATTCTGGCCCGATTTTCCACACCGTCAGCTATGCCGAGATTTGCGGCATTGCGGCGCTGGCGGCGGTGTCGATTTACTCGGTGGAGGGCATAGCGGGGATGTTCGGGCGGATCGGCTTTGGCGTGATGGGCGATCGGTTTGGCGCGAAACGCGTGCTGGTGGCGGGGCTGTTGGTGCAGGCGTTTGGGGCGCTGGCGTATTTCTTTGCGCGCGATCTGGGGCAGTTTTATGCGGTGGCGGCGCTGTTTGGCTTTATCTATGCCGGGATCATGCCGTTGTATGCGGTGCTGGTGCGGGAGAATTTCCCCATGAAGATGATGGGCACCATTATGGGCGGCACCGGGATGGCGGGCAGTTTGGGGATGGCGACGGGGCCGGTTTTGGGCGGTTGGATTTTTGATCGCACCGGGAGCTATGGCGGGCTTTACATCACCTGCTTTGCGCTGGGGCTGGCGGCTTTTGCGGTGGCGATGACGTTCCGGCCTTTCGCGCGGCCCCTGCCAGAGGCCGCGCTGGGGTAGCTTAGACTTCGACGCCGCCTTTGACGCCGGTGATGTAGCTGACGATGTCGTTGCCGTCGGTTTCATCTTTACGCAACGAAGCGACGATGCGGCCCCGGCGGAACACCACGATGCGGTCGACCAGATCGAAGACTTGCCGCAGGTTATGGCTGACCAAGATCAGCGGCACGCCACGGGCTTTCAGGCCGCGGATGATGTTTTCGACCTGTGCGGTTTCCTGCACGCCCAGCGCTGCAGTAGGTTCATCCATGATCACCAGTTTGGAGGCAAAGGCCGCCGTGCGGGCGATGGAGACGCATTGGCGCTGACCGCCAGACATGTTGCGGATCGGGTTGTCGACGTTGGGGATTTTCACCGCTGTTGTCTTCAAAGCCTCCATTGTCTTTTCGCGCATCGCCTTGCGGTCGAGGATTGAGAACGGGCCTAGTTTCAGCTTGAACAGCTCTCGCCCTAGAAACAAGTTGGAGGGCACGTCGAGATCATCGGCCAAAGCGAGGGTTTGGAACACGGTTTCAATGCCGGATTCGCGCGCTTGCAGGGGCCCAGCGAAATGCACGGGCGCACCGTCGAAAATCACGTCGCCAGCGCTGCGTTGTTCAACGGCGGTGATCTGGCGCACGAAAGTGGATTTGCCCGCGCCATTGTCGCCAACCACGGCCACATGTTCGCCGTGGCGCAGAGTGAAATTGGCGTCCTCCAGCGCGTGAACGCCGCCGTAGCGTTTGGTCAGACCACGGGTTTCAAGGATAAAGTCGCTCATGCCCGTGCCCCCCGGCTTTTTTGCCGCCATTGATCCAGCACAACCGCGCCGACGATGATCGCGCCTTTGACCATCTCTTGGTAATAGGCGTCGAGTTTCAGGAAGGTGAAGCCAGAGATGATCACCCCGAAGATCAGCGCGCCGATCACCGTGCCGATGATCGAGCCACGCCCGCCTTGCAGGGAAATCCCGCCAATGACGGCCATGGCGATGGCGTCAAGTTCATACATCACCCCCATATTCGCCTGTGCGGTCTGGCCTTTCGACGACACAACGATGGCGGCGATTGAGGCCAGCATCGCGGCGATGACATAGACCAGCACCTTGTGGCGGTCGACGTTGATGCCCGACATACGCGTCGCTTGTTCATTGGAACCAATGGCATAAGAGTGTTTGCCGTATTTGGTGTAGGTCATGATCAGGTGGAACAGCACCGCCAAAGCGATGAAGATAAACACCGGGCGCATGCCCGACCCGATGCCATTGTAGCTTTCGGTGGGGAAAGAGATCGGGTTGCCCGTGGACCACCAGCGCGCGAAACCACGCGCCGAAACCATCATGCCAAGCGTGGCGATGAAGGGCGGAATTTTGGTATAGGCCACAAGCGCACCGTTGATCAGGCCCGCGATCAGACCGCAGCCTAGGCCAACAAGGATCGGCACCAGGATCGGCAAATCCATCGCCCAATCGCCAAAGATCGCCTTCGGGTTGGGGTTGCCATTGACCAAGGCGGTTTGTGCAAAGCTCATCGCGACCATGGCGGTGGCACCAACGACCGAGCCTGACGATAGATCAATGCCGCCGGTGATGATGACTTGCGTGACGCCAATGGCGATGATGCCGACGGTTGCGACTTGCAGGATGATGATCGACAGGCGCTGGGTATTGAACAGGCCCTCGGTGCCCTCGCGGGTGTTGAAAAGAAAGCTTTCGCCGATGATCAGGCGGCCTAGGATTTCAAAGGCTGCCACGATGATCAGGAACGCGATGAACACGTTCAGCTCTTGCGGTCGGGCTTTCTTCGTCGGATCGTATTTCAGGCCACCAAGGCCATGCGCAGGTTCTGCCACGGGCTTCTCCCCCCAATTTGTCAGATGAAAACTATCCCCCGCGTTTCCCGGCGCGGATCGGACAAAGGGCGATACCTTGGCGGTATCGCCCCTCTTTCCCGTCAGGGATCAGTTCTTGGCGAGGAAATCACCGATGTTCGCCGGAGTGACCAGCTGGAACGGGATATAGACTTTCTGCTCAACCGCTTCGCCCTTTGACAGCTTGATCGCAGCGTCCAAAGCACCTGCGCCCTGCCCTGCCGCGTCCTGGAACACAGTTGCGTCCAATTCTCCGGCTTGCATTGCGGCCAATGCGTCTTGGGTGGCATCAATGCCCGCCACGACAACCGACGCCATATCGACATTGGCCGCTTTCAACGCCTGAATAGCGCCGATCGCAGATTCGTCATTGTTGGCGATCACACCGTCAAAGGCGGTGCCGGTCGACAACCAGTTGGTCATCAGGTTTTGCGCCTCATCGCGCGACCAGTTCGAGGTTTGCTCTGCAATGATGGTGACTTTGACGCCGCAATCCGGGCCATCGATCACATCATGGATGTCTTTGGTGCGCTGCACGGCGGCTTGGTTGGAAAGCTCGCCCATGATGACATAGATGCTGGCTTCGGTCTTACCGGCTTCTTTGAACAAACGGCAGACTTCCTTGGTTTCCAAAGTGCCAGAGTCGACTTCGTTGGACGCCACGAAAGCTTGGTTATCGGGCAAGGTTTCGACGTTCACCGGCTCGCGGTTGACGTAGACCAGCGGGATGTTGGCAGCCGCTGCGGCATCCGACATCGCTTGGGTGGCCGAAGTGTCGACCGGGTTGACGATGATCGCCGAGACGCCGGAGGCTACGAAGTTGTTGATTTGGTCCAACTGCTTGGCCACGTCGTTCTGCGCATCTTCGATTTGCAGGTCGACGCCCAGTTCCTTGCCCTTGGCATCCATGCCGTTGCGCAGCACGGTCAAAAAATTGTCGTCAAACTTCGCCATCGAAACGCCGATGCCATCAGCCATCGCACTGGTGCTCATCAGGGCTGCAAAGCCAGCGATCAAAAGGGTCTTTTTCATGTGTCTCTCCTCCACAAGTTGGTGTCCGGCACACCGTTTTATTGGCCGGACCGCCCCCTTCCCTTGGGGCGGTATTCTGCCGCTTCAGGCGGTTATGCCCGTGCGGATGAATTCCATAGATGCCTTGAGTGCCGATTTGGGGTCATCCAGATCATGCACTTGCGGCGCAAAGGGTTCGTAGCTGATCGCCCCTGTGTAACCTGCTTTGCGCAGGGCGCGGATTTGCGCGACGTTGCCCAAAAGGTCGTCGGCATCGACCAGCACGCGGTGCGGGTCGCGCATGTCATTGACGTAAATGCTGTCCTTGACGCCAGACACATGGACGATGCCGGTCAGATCCGGGTAAATTGGACCGCCGCCAGCAAGGGCGTGGTGGAAAGTGTCATGCACAATGTAATAGGTGCCTTTGCCGCCGACAGCCTCGATCACTTCGGCGAGAATGTCTTTGTAGCGCAAGGAGCAGACCTCAAAACCCAGCGGTTCGACCATGGCTTTCAGGCCGTAGGATTTCAGCATCGGCAGCAGTGCGCGCAGGGCAGTTTCGGTGACTTGACGGCTTTCGGCGCGGCTGGTCGCCACGTTGTCATTGCGTGGAATCAGGCTGATGGCTTCGGCACCGCAAGCCTTGGCGATTTTCATCAAGGCTTCGGCCTCGGTGCGCTTGGCATCGGTCCAGTCGTTGAACATTTTGACCTCGGCGAGGGCGAGAATACGCAAGCCGCGCGCTTTGGCAGCAGCGCCCACTTCGGCAGGGTCCGCGCCATCAAACAGCGGGGTTTTGAAATCATTGCGGAATTCCACACCAACGCAGCCCAAGGACTGCGCGAGATCAAGGAAGGCCAACCAGCCCAGTTTCGGGGTGGTCATATGGTTCAGCGCGAAAGGCAACATTGTTGGAAATTCCTCGACTCAAGGCCCCTCCTCGGGCCTGTTGCAGCAGTGTCGTGGAATTGATATTCTATTTCAAGCGCAAATTCATCTATTGGTTCTATTTAGGCTGTCGTTCTCTGATGTATTTTGACGAGAATTGTTGCGGCACCCTTGCATTTCGCGGTGCGTATCAAGTGCTGCCGGGGTTTAGACTGACTCGGCAATGTGCAAATCGGGTGGCAGAAAGTGCTGCAAACCACCGGGGCCTCGGCCTTCGGTGGCGGCGCGGGTCATGATCAGCATCAGATCGCGGCAGAGCTTTTCCAAGGGTGTATCCACCGTCAGGGTGATCAGCCCCTCTGCCAGCCCTGCGCGCGAGTCCGGAGTCAGGGCGGAGACCACAAGGGCGACATCCCCCGGTGGGCGGGCTTCGCGCAGCGCCGCGATTGCGCCCTCCATCCCGCCGCCCGCGACATAGATGCCGCGCAGATCGGGCTGACGGGCGAGCAGGTTGAGGGTGGTTTCATAGGTCAGTTGGCGGGTTTCTAGGTTAACCAAGGTATCAAGGACCGTCAGATGCGGCGCACATTCGCGCAAATAGCCGCGAAATCCGGTTTCGCGCAATTCATGGCCATGCCAGCGATGACCGCCGACAAACAGCGCCATCACACCTGATTTTCGGGTGGTTTGATGCATGAACCAAGCCGCCGTGCGGCCAACTTTCAGGTTATTCAGGCCCAGATAGCCCGCGCGCGCGCCTTGGGCGAAGTCTGACAGCAAGGAAAACACCGCGAGGCCCTTGCTGGAAAGTTCTTCCACCGCCGCTGTCACTTCAGGATGGTTAACGGCGGTGGCGGCCAGAACATCGCAGCGACCTGCCATGGCGCGCAGGGCGGCGGCCATTTCGCCGGGGGCTTGGCTGCTAGAAAACTCCAGCACCAGACGGCCCTGCACGCCGGGAGCCTGTGCCACGGCGCGGTGCAGGGCTTCGGCGAAGGCCTTGTAGAAATCCTGCCCCTGCTTGTGCAGCACAACGCCAAAACGGATTTCGCGCAGATCGGCGGGGCGCGGGGAAAGCCTGCGCGCGGCGGGATGGCCGATACGGTCTGCCGCCGCAATGATCTGCGCGCGGGTGTCTTCGCGCACAGGCTCGCGTCCGTTCAGCACACGGTCGACCGTGGCGATGGAAACCCCGGCCGCCTTTGCCAAATCTGCCATGCCCAAACGTTTCATCACATCCCCCTGATGAGTTTTCATCACCGTTGATGTCATTCTGACGAAATATGATGAAAAATGCCAGAGCCCAGCTTGGCAGAAATGGAATATATCTTCTATCTTAAGCGCTGAACTGGTCGGAGAGGGGGAGCTTCTATGACAAAGCGCGATTATTCGCTGCTAGGCCCGGACGGGGCGCAGGCGGTTGAAACGGGGCTGGCGGCCGCCGAATGGTATCACACCGAGGTGCCGCGCAAAGAGATGAAGGCGCTGATGCAGCGCAGCGACAGCCCGGCAATCCGGGACACTGTGCTGCTCTATGCGCTGATGGTCGCCTTCGCCGGGATCGGGATTTATCTGTGGCCGTCGTGGTATAGCGCGCCGTTTTGGCTGGCTTATGGCGTGCTGTATGGCTCGGCGAGCGACAGCCGCTGGCATGAATGTGGCCACGGCACCGCGTTCAAAACGCCGTGGATGAACAATCTGGTGTTTGAAATTGCCAGCTTTATGATCATGCGCAATTCGGCGACCTGGCGCTGGAGCCATGCGCGCCACCACACCGACACTTATATTGTTGGCCGTGACCCAGAGATTGCGATCATGCGTCCGGTGGTGTTTGCCAAGGTGATCGCCGGGTTCGTAGGGTTGCCGGATGTGGCGGCGTTCTTGCCGCGTATGCTGTATAACGCGTTCATCGGCGTGCATCCCGAGGAAAAGACTTTCGTTCCTGAAAGCGAATGGCCGAAAGTGGTGCGGGTGGCGCGAATCTCGACCGTGATTTATGGCGCTACGATTGCACTCGCGATCTGGATGGGGTCGATCCTGCCGCTGATGGTGATCGGCCTGCCCCGGCTTTACGGCGCGTGGCATCATGTGATGACCGGGCTGTTGCAGCATGGCGGTTTGGCCGACAATGTGATCGACCATCGGCTGAACTCGCGGACGGTTTACATGAACCCGGTCAGCCGCTTCATCTATTGGAACATGAATTATCATGTTGAGCATCACATGTTCCCGATGGTGCCGTATCACGCCCTGCCCCGGCTGCACACAGCGATCAAGCATGACCTGCCCGCACCGAATACCTCGATTGCGCAGGCGTTTCGCGAGATGTGGCCCGCGTTGAAGCGTCAGTTGGCTTATGAGGATTATTTCCTGAAACGCAGCTTGCCTGCCACCGCCAAACCTTACCGTGAAGACTTCCACCTGGCCGCCCTTGGGGCCGCCCCGACTGCTGCGGAGTAGATGATGACCCAATGGATTGACGCTTGCGCCAGCGACGACATCGACGAAGAAGATCTGATCCGCTTCGATCATGCCGGGGCCACCTATGCGATTTACCATTCGCCGGATGGTGAGTTCTTTGCGACGGCGGGCAAATGCACGCACGAGGATGTGCATTTGGCGGGCGGGCTGGTGATGGACTATGTGATCGAATGCCCGAAGCACAATGGCCAGTTTGACTACCGCACCGGAGAGGCCAAGCGTGCGCCCGTGTGCATCAATCTGAAAACCTATCCGGTGAAGGTTGAGGGCGGTCGCGTCTTCATTCAGGTGGCTTGAATGGCGCGCTTGACGGTGAAAGATCTGCTGGACGCACGCGGCAAGCACCAATTTGCCATGCTGCGGGTGGAGACTCTGGACGAGGCTGAGGCTGCCGAAAAGGCCGGGGTTGAACTGCTGTCGATCCCGCCTGCGATGATCCATGATCGGCAGTTTCGTGATGCCGCGCCAAATGCTTTCGCGTTTCCGGGCGATAATTTCTACGAGATCGGCGATACGGCTGATTTTCTGAAATGGGCGTTTCCGCTGTTCAAGGCCGGGGCGGATGGGTTTTATTGCTCGGGGTCTTTGCAGACCGTGAAGGCGATGGCGGATCATGGCTTGCCCGTCTGCGGCCATGTTGGGCTGATCCCGTCGAAGCGAACTTGGACGGGGGGCTTTAAGGCGGTGGGCAAGACCCTCGACAGCGCCAAGCTGGTCTATCAGCAGTGCAAAGCGCTGGAGGCGGCGGGGGCGTTTGCGGTGGAGATTGAGGTGGTGCCACATTCGATCACCGAGGCGATTGCTGCCAAAACCGGGCTGTTCTTGATCTCGATGGGCGCGGGGCCTGCGGGTCATGCGCAGTATTTGTTCAGCGATGATGTGCTGGGGCAAACCACGGGCCATGTGCCGCGCCATGCCAAGCGATATGCCGATTTCGCCAGCGAATATGCGCGGTTGCAGCAGTTGCGGATTGCGGCAATGACGGCGTTTGCCAGCGATGTGCATGACGGCGCTTATCCTGCGCCGCAGTATATGGTGGATAGTGATGCCGAAGTGGTGGCCCAGTTTCGCGATTGGCTGGTAGGGCAGGATTAAGCTTTCTGCATGGGTTAGGCTATTATTGGCGCAAAGCAAAACGCCCGCCGTATCATACGGCGGGCGTTTTGCTTTGTTGCGGCAGGTTAGACCTTAGCCCAGCGCGCCGCGTTTGATCACTGCACAGCCATGGGCTTCAAACGATATCTCTTTGGAAACCTGAAGCCCTGTCAGCAGATCGACCCCGGCAAAATCGCAGGGCAGCGTGACCACATCGCTGGTGGTGTTCTGGATGAAATACAGCACGCGGTTTGCGGCCTCGCGGACGGAAACCTCGACACCTGCAGGCAGGTTGGGCAGCAGCGGCGTGGCCCCGGCGGGCTGGCAGATCGTTTCCACCAGTTGCTCGGCAAGCTCGGCGGTGAGGTAGGTGGCGACGTAGATGATCCGGCCTGCGCCGTGGTTGCGCGCGGTGATTGCGGGGCTGCCCTGCAAGAAACGGTTCGACCAGTGGCCAAGCACCTCGGTGCCGGGGGCAAGATCGAGCTTTTCGTACAGATGCGCGGCGCGGAATTCGCGGTTGCCGAGGTTAAAGCTGTAGACGCGTGCGGCGGAGGAGGACGGCAGTGGCTCTGCCGGGGTATGCGCACCGCTGTAGCGTTCGGTTGGCGGGGAGAACAAGCCGCTGGCGGCGGGGCCGGTCAGCCGTCCGAATTCGGACACCGCCACGCCCGCCAGTGCCGAAAGCCCGGTGGCGGGGGCTTGGATGCGATGGATATGGTTGTTCACATCGCGGGTTGCGGTCAGCGCCGACAGAATAACCGTGCCGCCTTGTTCGACAAATGCAGCAATCCGCGCGGTCCATTCCGGTTTCCACATCACCCAATGTGGCACATACATCACCTTGAGACGGGACAGATCGTCTTCGGGATGGATGAAACCACAAGCGATCCCGGTATGATAGCAATGCCGATGCAGGTGGATGGCATCTTCCATCGGGCTGGGAAGGCCGATCGGATAGGTCTTATGCGCCTCTTGGTTGTCAAAATCAGCCCCGGCGATACCGACATCCATCCGCACATGCGTGCCAAGGATTTCGGGTTTGAGCCGGTTCATCTCGCCAAAGAACTGCGTGGCCTCGGCGTAGCGGCGGCGCGGCACGTCGTCGTGATCAATCACGCCCATCCAGTAGATTTCCGCACCAAAATGCGCCGGACGCCAACGGAAGAACATCACGCCATCGGCGCCGCGCGACACCGAGGTCAGCGCCATCCGCCGCATCTCGCCCGGCTCTGGCGTCATGGTGGAAAAACCGGGCTGGCTGCCAAACCCCGAGGCCTGTTCCGGCACGATAAAGTTGCCCGCATAAGAGCGGCAAACATCCAGATGAAACGCTTGCGTTGCAGCATGACCGCCGGTGCGGCGCATTTCGTCGTAAAGCATCGGGTAGATGTCAAAGCCGATGAAATCGAGATCTTGGCCAAATTGACCGCGAAAATCGATATCGGCATGGTTGCCAAGGTTGTGAAAGATGAACCATTCGGCATTGACGCCGCGCAAAATCTCCACTTGGTCATGCTGGAACGCGGCGGTCGCGGCGGCGAGAAAGCGGTGATAATCCTGCACATGCCCCGGCGACAGAAACGAGGGGTTCATCGGGCGCGGCAGGTCGATCTGGCTGAAATCATCATAGGCCAGCGCCCAGAAACTGCCACCCCACACCGCATTCAGCGCGGCGATATCGGCATAGGCATGACGCAGCCAGTTCTGGAAGGCCAAACGGCAGGACGGCGAATAGCTTTCGGAAACCGTTGTGTTCAACTCGTTATCGGTTTGCCAGCCGATCACATGCGGGTTGTCCTTGTAATGCGCCGCCATCGCGCGGGTGATCCGGCGCGAATGCTGGCGCAGCACCGGGCTTGTGGTATCGCAATGCTGCCGCGAGCCGTGGCTGGCTTGGCGGCCATTGGCATCTACGCGCAAAACCTCGGGGTAGTTCTGCGTCAGCCAACGCGGCGGCGTCGCGGTGGGGGTACACAGGATGGTTTTGATCCCGGCGCGACCCAAGACCTCGATGGCGCGGTCAAAAAGATCAAAGTCGAAACAGCCCTCGAAAGGTTCCCAGATGTGCCAAGCGAATTCCCCCAAGCGCACGGTATTCGCGCCCGCAGCGGCAAGGCGTTCAGCGTCGCGCTGCCAATAGCTTTCGTCGATCTGTTCCGGGTAATGCGGCGCGCCCAGCAGAAACTGGTCGATGTTCAACGTGCGCCAGACCGAGAGTGGCGCGGGGGACTTCCGAAGCATTGTAGAGACTTTCCTTAGAGATCTGATTGAGGGCACTCAAAACGACTTGCGCGGCGGCGAAAGCCGGGTGCCATCGGCGGCAAAGAGATAGGCGTCGACAGGATCAAAGCCGAGCGTCACCGCATCGCCTGTATTGATCGGCAGCGAGTGGCCAAGCTGCACGGTGAAGGTGCCATTGCCACCTTCCGAGGCGGTGCTGCGCAGTGCGCCCGCATCGGCATAGATCACGGTATCGCGGCCCAAATGTTCGGCCAGCCGCACCGTGGCAGGCAGCGAAGCCGCCCCGCCCGCCAAGCGGATATGCTCGGGGCGCAATCCGACGGTGACGCTGTCGCCTGCGCTGGCACCCTGCGCGGGCAGGGTCAGGGCCGCAAGTCCGGGCGCGGTGACGGTGGCGTTATCAGCCGTTGCACTTTGCACGGTTGCGGCGACAAAATTCATCCGGGGCGCGCCGAGAAACCCCGCCACGAATTGATTGGCCGGATTGGCGTAAAGATCGAGCGGGCTGCCGACCTGCTCGATCTTGCCCGCGTTCAGAATGACGATGCGGTCGGCCATGGTCATCGCCTCGACCTGATCGTGCGTCACGTAGATCATCGTGGCACCGAGTTCCTTGTGCAGCGACGAAATCTCGACCCGCATTTGGGTGCGCAACGAGGCGTCAAGGTTCGACAAAGGCTCGTCGAACAAAAACACCTCCGGTGAGCGGGTGATGGCGCGGCCAATGGCGACGCGCTGGCGTTGCCCGCCAGACAGCGATTTCGGGCGTTTGCCAAGATGGTCTTCCAGCTTGAGGATCTTGGCGGCGCGGGCGACAGCGGCGTCAATTTCCGCCTGCGGCCGCTTTGCCATCCGCAGGCCAAACCCCATATTCTCGGCGACGGTCATATGCGGGTATAGCGCATAGGATTGGAACACCATGGCAATGCCGCGATCACCCGGATCGGCCTTGGTGACATCGCGCCCGGCGATTTCCATGCGGCCAGAGCTGATCGATTCCAGCCCGGCGATGGTTTTCAGCAGGGTGGATTTGCCGCAACCCGACGGGCCGACCATGACGATGAACTCGCCGGGCTGGATGGTCAGATTGATGTCAGACAGTGCCAAGTGACCTGCATAATGCTTGTCGATGGCGGTTAGGATGACAGTGGACATGAAATGCTCCTCAACCTTTCACCGCGCCCATGGTCAGGCCGGCGATGAAGTGACGTTGCATGGTGAAAAACATCACCACAGGCGGGATCGCGACGAAAAGCGTGGCGGCGGCGACGATGTTCCAAGCCGTGGTCCATTCGCCGCGCAGATTGTTCAGACCCGCCGTCACGGGTTTCACGCTGTCGGATTGGGTCAGCACGATCGACCAGAAGTAATCGTTCCAGACGAAGGTGAAAGTCAGGATCGCCAGTGCCGCCAGCGCCGGGCGCATCAGCGGTAGCACCACATGACGCAGGATTTGCGCGGGCGATGCACCTTCGGCGCGGGCCGCCTGAAACAGCTCGGATGGCAGGGCTGCGATGAAATTGCGCATGAACAGCGTGGCAAAGCCGGTTTGGAAGGCGATGTGAAAGATGATCAGCGCCCAGATCGTGTCGTACAGCCCAAGGCTGACCATCAGGTCGCGCACCGGGATCATCATAATCTGTGCGGGCAAGAAGTTGCCGCCGACGAACAGCGCGAAGATCAGGTTTGACGCCGGGAAGCGGTAGCGCGACAGCACAAAGCCGGTCAGAGTGGACAGCACCAGCACGCCCAGCACCGACGGCAGGGTGATCAGCAAACTGTTCAGGAAAAACCGCAGCATCGCGGTTTGGCTGAAGACGGCGGTGAAATTCTCAATCAGGCTGAACTGCTGCACCGGGCCCCAGTAATTGCCCGCCATCAATTCTTGTGCGGATCGGGTTGCGGTGACGATCACCGCCAGCAAGGGCAGCAGCCACAGCAGCAAGATCAACGCGACCATCGCCATATAGCCTGCGCGGGCGGCGGGGCAATCGGGTGCTATCGGATTGGGATACATCAGGAATTCCTTTCCTCGGCGCGCAAAAGCCCGCGGATATACCAAGCAATGAACGCCAGCATGATGACGAACAGAACCGTCGCAATCGCGGCGCCATAGCCAAAGCGATACGAAAAGATCGACTGTTCATACATTTGATAGGCCAGAACCGTCGACGACCCGTAGGGGCCGCCTGCGGTCATCACCGCAATCATGTCAAACGAGCGCAGCGCGCCAATCACGGTGACGGCGAGGGCGATAAAGCCGACCTGCGACAGTTGTGGCAGCACGACATGGCGCAGCATCGGCCAACCCCGCGCACCATCCACACGACCAGCGCCGATCTGGTCTTCGGACAGATTGTTCAATCCGGCCAGAAACAGCACCATGCAGAAGGCGACCTGCGGCCAGAGTGCCGCGAAAACAACCGCATAGGTCGCCCAAGTTTCCGAGGCCAGCAAGGCCGGTGCCTGCCACCCCACGGCATTGAAGGCCAAAGCGATCAACCCGTAGCTTGGATCATAAAC
The DNA here is from genome assembly GCA_040387915.1 of Pseudomonadota bacterium. Classification (GTDB taxonomy): domain Bacteria; phylum Pseudomonadota; class Alphaproteobacteria; order Rhodobacterales; family Rhodobacteraceae; genus Cypionkella. The sequence continues at coordinate 243,335 of JAZKCV010000015.1, read as the reverse complement.
CCAACCAAACACCACGCCGACGGTGACCGAAGCCAGCACCAAGGGCATGAAAAACAGCGATTTCGCAAGCCGCATACCACGCATTTTCTGGTTGACAAGCAGCGCGAAAGCCAAGCCGAGCGGCGGTGCCAGCATGAACAGTGCCAGCCAGATCACGTTATTCTTCAACGAGACATAGAACTGCGGGTCGTCAAACAGCTCGGTATAATTGGCGAGACCGACCCAGGTTTTCGCCCCGATCCCGTCCCAGTCATGCAGCGAAATCCAGATTGTCTGCACCGAGGCTGCGATAATAACCACGCCAAACAGCACAACACCCGGCAGAAGAAACAGGGCAGGCGTCAGCCAGCCGCGATTTGCGCGCCAAAAAGTCATCTGCGTTTTCCATATATGTCGGGTGCAGAGGGGCTGGGAGCAGCCCCCCTGCTCTTGCGGATCGGGCTTAGGGTTAACCGAAGATCCGCGAACGGGTTTTCTCGAGACGCTCCAGAATGTCATCGCGGCGCTCTGGCTTGACCATGAATTCTTGGAAGCCCTTCATGCCCTCTTGCGCCATGTCCGGGTCGGTATCACGGTCATAATATTGCGCTGTGCCTGTGATCTTTTTCAACTCCTCGACTGCCGCGTTCGCCAAAGGATCATCCGAGAGCGGGCAATCGCTGCGCGGCGGGACAGCACCTTCGGGGGCAAGGAAGGCCGCGAGGTTTTCGGGCTGGTAGAAATAGGTCAGAAATTCACGCGCGCCCTGCTTGTTGACAGCATTGGCCGGAATGTGAACCGAATTTACCGCAAAATCCTCGGCACGGGCCAGACCGGCGGTGAATTCCGGGAACGGCGCATAGGCCAGTTGGCCGACTTCTTCCGGCGGGAAGGCGTATTTGATGAATCCGGCCAGATCCATCATTGCGGCCTTTTTCTGCGCAAGCGCAGCCCCTGCCGGTTCCCAGTTATAGGCGGTGTGATCGGCGGGGAACATGCCCGCATCAATCTGGGCTTTCCAGGCATCAAACACCGGGGTCAGCATCGGATCAGTGTAGGGTACTTTGCCATCCATCAAGGCGATGTGTTTTTCCAAGCCATTGATCCGCAAGTTCAAATGATCAAACCAGCCGCCGGTTGTCCAAAGCTCTTTGGTGCCAAGGCTGATTGGCGTCATGCCTTTGCCCTGCGCGGCCTCGGCGAAAGCCATGAATTCGTCAGAGGTTTTCGGGGCTGTCCAACCGTTCGCGTCAAACACGTCCTTGCGATAGAAAAGCCCCCAGAGCAAGCCGCCCAGCGGCAGGCCGTACTGCTTGCCAGCGACGGTGACGGCTCCGGTGGTTGCGCCCAAAACATCGGCGTATTTCTGCTCGGCAAACAGATCCGAGATATCGTCGAACAGGTTCTTTTCCACAAAGGCCTTCATCCGGTTGCCTGAGAACCAGAAACAGATATCCGGTGCGCCAACCACCAGATAGCTGCGGATCTGGGTCTTGTGGGCTTCGTGATCCATGTTGTTTATGGTCACTTTGGTGCCGGATTTCGCGGTGAATTCAGTCGCCAGACGCTGCAGCACGGCGCGTTGATCGGCGTTGCCGATGTCGCTGATGATGGTGATTTCGCCGCCCGAGGCCAAGGCTGGGGCATAAATGCCGCTGGTTACGGTGGCGGCAATCAGCGCCCCCGAGCCTTGCAGGAAGCGACGACGGGATCTGGTTTGATAGGGGGTAAGCAGGGTCATGGCGATCTCCTCCCAGAAATGAGCCGTGAATTCGGATGCGTAATGCTGGATAACGTGTCAAAACGAGATACGTCAAGACTTAATTTACAAAATTAAGAAAGTGAAAAGATGAAGCTGAAAGGCGACCAGCAGACCTCACGCGCGATGAACCGCCGTTTGATCCTGAACATGCTGCGGCGCAGCGGGCCGACATCCCGCGCAGAAATCGCGATTTTATCAGGGCTTAGCCCAGCAGCCGTGACTTTTGTGATCACCGATCTGATCGAGGAGGGCTTGGTGATTGAGGGTGAAGCCAGCAAAGGCACCGGCGGGCGCAAACCGATTCCGGTGGCCATAAATTACGCCAGTCGGCTGACCATCGGCTTCAAATTGAATGCTGTCGGGCTGGAAGCCGTGCTGTCTGATCTGTCCACCACACCGATTGAGACGATTTTTCAACCGATTCCCGACACCCGGCCCGAGACGGTGGTGTGCCACGCCGCCGAGATTGTGCGGCGATTGATGCCTGATGCAAAGCACCGCGCCCGCAATCTGATCGGCATCGGCCTTGCTTTGCCCGGCAGCTATGACGTGGAAACCGGCATCTGCACCGTGCTGGCGCGGTTTGGCTGGCACAATGTGCCGATTGCCGAGATGTTGGCGAACGAAGTTGATGTGCCGGTTTGGGTGGACAATGACGTGAACTCGTTCGCGCTGGCACAGCATCTGTTTGGCCAAGGCCAACAGCATGATCAGATGATGGCCTTGGCGATTGGCGCGGGGATCGGCGCGTCTTTCCTGACGAATGGCATAGTGCATCGTGGTGCCAATGGGGCGGCTGGTGAGATCGGTCACACCATTGTCACGCCGGGCGGGCTGCGGTGCGAATGCGGTCGACAGGGTTGTATGCAGGCCTATTGGTCGGAATCCGCGTTGACTGCCAACTGGGCCGCCCATTGTGCCGCCGCCCCCGACGCGATTGTCGATCTGGCAGCGGCCGCTGACGCCGATGATCCGGCAGCGCTGGCGCTGTTGCGCGATGCTGGTTTGGGCATCGGCACGGTTTTGGCCTCTGTGGTCAATGTGGTGGACCCCGACATCATCATCGTGGGCGGCGAAGGCGTGCGCTTTGGCGCGCATCTGCGCGACCCGATCGCCGAAGCGATGCGAAAACTGGCGTTCAAGAGCAGCCCCGAGATTGTGTTTGACTGGCAACACAATTCATGGCCGCGCGGGGCGGCAGCCCTGGCCGTGCAGCGGTTCTTCAACTTTGAAAGCCGCAAAGGACAGGTTGCTGGATAAGCCCATTGGTTGGCGCAATGCGTGGCTGCGTGCTGGCGCATGGCGCGGGCAGAGTATTCCGCTGGCGCATAAGCTCAATGCATTATGGGGTTTTCGCCTGTTTACCTGACGAGGTTCGACGCGCACCGAAACCCCACCATAAATCTATCTCGCGCGCGAAATGCGGTTTCTCTCATCCGCCTTGTGCTTCATACACCAAAACGGAGGCGCCAATGTTCAACGCATGGAAAGAAGAAAAAGCCACGGCAAGCTTGGTCGACGAGGCGCAGGCGCTTTCGGATAAGTTGGCTCAGGCGAAGCCGCATATCGTCGACAGTCATGCCGCTGCAGCGCGGTTCTGGGCCGCGTCCTACCTTGCCGCCGGGCAAAACCTGCAAGACCTGATCGACTGGCCCGCCGCGTCTGTCACGCGCTTTACCAAGGCCGCGCAGACAAAAATCACCGCAATGCGGAAAAAGCGGGAGTATGACAGCAGCGACGGTCTGGCGATTTGGCTGCACACAGCACGCGCCGTGACCGAGCCTCGGATCGCGCCTGCAGTTCGTGCGATCTGGCGACAGCTTCTGGCTGTCGGGCCGAATGCCGATGCAATGGCACAGGACCTGCTGCAGGATGCAGGCCTGCCGCTGGATGAAGGTCGCCGTATTCCCAAAGGATTCAGCCGCCCAGATGAGGGGTAATCATATGGTTGCGATAGGGGGCATATGCGGCAGGATCTTGTCGAGACTACTGCTTTGAAGAAAGAGTTCGCTCGGCTCTCAGGCATATCGTGCCGCTGCATGACATCGTTCAATCTGTCGGCAGGCCGGGTTCGCACCGTCAGCTGCTGGTATATGCCCTGCCCCCTTGCCAGCCTCATGCGTTGGGTGGCGGCGGGCAAGCTTGCCCTATATGGCCGCATCGGGTTCAGATATTGATCGGATCGCAGGACTGACATCAAACTTGCAGTGATCAAAGATTGACGCCGGCAAGGTTGCGATACCTCAGATTGTATTGGCGAGGGCCGCAGCCTGCTGATCCTCTGTGCGGCATGGCGGGGCGATGAAAAGGCATTCGCGAACCTGACGATCAGCAAAATCCCCGATGATGTGCTGAAGCAATGCGATTTCGGGCGCGAGGATTACGCGCTGCCGATCGCTGATCCAGAAGGCGCTGCGCCATGAACCGTCACGTCAACGCCATCGCCGCCCGGTTGTCGCTGCGCCCGCCGCAGCGCAGATCGCTGGAAATCCTTGACCGGGTGACAGAAATCCTGCCGCCGCGCAAACAGGCGGATTTGCAGGCGGCGCTGGCGATCATCCGCTCGGAATTCCCCGGCGTCACCGATTTTGAGCGCGCCTTCCCGTCCCTGTGCTTTGCCATTGCCACCGGGGTGGGCAAGACGCGCCTGATGGGCGCGTTCATCGCCTATCTGCATCTGGCGCATGGGATGCGGAACTTCTTCGTGCTGGCCCCGAACCTGACGATCTATGACAAGTTGATCGCCGATTTCACGCCGGGCACCCGGAAATATGTGTTCAAGGGCATCGCGGACTTCGCCGTGGTTCCGCCCGAGATCATCACCGGCGACAACTGGGAAAGCCGGGGCGCGAACCTTGATCTGTTCGGCGGGGTGGCGATCAACATCTTCAACATCAGCAAGCTGAACTCGGAAGCCAGAGGCGGGCGGCAGTTGAAGATGCGCAGTTTCCGCGAGACTTTGGGCGAAAGCTATTTCGGCCATCTGGCGGGCAAGAGTGACCTTGTGCTGATCATGGACGAAAGCCACCGCTATCGCGGCGATGCCGGGGTGCGGGCGCTGGATGAATTGAAGCCGGTGCTGGGGCTGGAGGTGACGGCGACTCCGTTCGTTGAGAAAGGCACCAAGGGCACGCAGCCGTTCCAGAACGTGGTGTTCGACTACCCGCTGGCGCGGGCGATTGACGATGGGTTCGTGAAAATCCCGGCGGTGGTGACACGGCGCGATTTCCAAGCGTCGGATCATTCGGCAGACGCGTTGGAGCGGCTGAAGATCGAGGATGGTCTGGAGTTGCACGAGCAGGTCAAGGTGCATCTGGCAACCTATGCGGCAGAGTCCGGGTGCGCGCGGGTGAAGCCCTTTGTGCTGATCATTGCGCGCGATACCACCCATGCCGCCGAGCTGAAGCGGCTGGTCGAGGCGCTTTATGGCGGGCGCTATGCGGGCCGGGTCATTCAGGTCGATAGCAGTTCCAAGGATGAAGAGGTGACGCGGGCGCTGCTGGCGGTTGAACATGCCGACGAGCCGACCGAGATCGTCATCCATGTCAACATGCTGAAAGAGGGCTGGGATGTCACCAACCTGTACACGATCATCCCGTTGCGCGCCGCCAATGCGCGGACTTTGGTCGAGCAAAGCATCGGACGCGGGCTGCGTCTGCCCTATGGTCAGCGCACCGGGGTCTTGGAGGTAGACCGGCTGAACATCGTGGCACACGATAAATTTCAGGAAATCGTCGATGACGCGCGCAGGTCAGACAGCCCGATCCGGCTGCAGACGCTGGTGTTGGACCCCGAAGCGGTGCGAAAGCCGCTGGCCACCGTGGTCTCCCGGCCCAACTATGCCGCCCCGGATCCGCAAGGCCCAAGCTATGCGCGCGAAGGGGCCGCGGTTTATTCGGCGGCCGAGCGGGTTGTGGCGGACCTTGTTGTTGAGGAACTGCACCGCCTGAGCGGATACCGGGTGATTGCACCGACAAGCCTGGCGCTATCCAGCGTGTCGGTTCAGGCTCAGGTTGTGCAGGCTGTGCAAAGCCGGATGACCGCGCAACCGGCGCTGCCCGGGATTGAGACCGGACCAGATGTCAGCGCCATCGTGGCGCAGGTGACGCAATCTTTGGTCAACGGCATGATCGACATTCCTCGGATCGTGGTAACGCCCAAGGGCCGGGTGGTTGCAGGGTTCCAGCCCTTCGCTCTCGATCTGGCTGGGGTGCGGCCAAGCTCTGCGGCGGATACGCTCTGGGTGCAGCGGCTGGACGATGGTGTCGGGCATCAGGTTGTTTTGTCCGCCGAGCAGGCAGGTGGCGAAGAGGCGCGACTGGAAGATTACCTTGTTCGGCAACAAAACGTGCGGATATAGTGGCGACTCCGGAAGGACTTGAACCCTCAACCCCAGACTTAGAAGGTCCGTGCTCTATCCAGTTGAGCTACGGAGCCGCATTTGGCCTATGTGCGGCAGGATCGACCGCTATGCAAGGCTGCGCGTCATGTAAAGCGAGTTCGGGTCGAGACTGTAGCCTTCAAACGGCGGGCAATCCTCAAAACCGGCTTTGTAATACAGCGCGCGGGCGGCGATGAAAGTGGGCTGCACCCCGGTTTCCAATGACAGCCGTTTCAGGCCTGCAGCTTTGGCTTCGGTCAACAGGTGATCGAGCATGGTGCGCGACAGGCCCCTGCCCCGTGCCTCGGTCAACACATGCATGGATTTGATCTCGGCATGGGCTGCGTCAATGCGTTTGAACGCGCCCATCGCCAAGGGTTTGCCCGCGTCGCGCAGCACAAAGAAATCCACCTCTGGTATCGCAAGCTCCGAGGCATCCATCATATGAATGCTTTCGGGCGGCGTATCTAGGTGCATGTCTTCAGTGTGGCGCTGCATCAGCAGCGCCAGATCTGCGCCGAGGGGGCTTTCCTTGGCGATGGTCACACTCATTGAGCACCCATCATATTGGTGCCGTTCACCAGAAAACCACCCGTCGCAGTTGATTCCAATTCCCAGACCAAAGCGCCGTTTTCGCCGGGTTTCGCCATGCCTGTGGCCATTTGCAGCATCGGCGTGAATTGCCCGGTCATTTCCGGCGGGCCAGCGGCAAGCGCCTGTTCCACCGCTGTCAAACCCGTTGCGGTGACGGTGGCTTTGCCGACGGGCATCGGCGTCGCCGGGCCTGCGCTGAAAGCACCCTCATAAGTCACGGTGTACAAAGGCGAGGTGATGGTGCCCGGTGCCAAAGTGATATCGACTACGCCATCGGGCAGCAAAGCCGCCAGCAGCGCCTGATCCTGCTCGGGTGAGTTTGGCTTGGGATTTGCAAGGTCCATCGTTTCCAACAGGATCGCTACCGGAGCCGCCACGTTGAAACGCGAGGCTTTGAAATCAAGGCTGAGCGAGGTCGGCACCAGTTGCGCCGCCCATTCTGGCACAAGGCCCGCAGGCAGGCTAAGGCCCGTCAAAGTGAATGCCTCACGGAACAGGCCATCGTCGACAATACCGTTCATCTCAATCTCAAACCCCAGATCGCTCAATCCGACCAAACCGACGGGCGTCTCCACTTTGACATCACTCAGCGCACCGGTGCTGCCCAAATGCGCGAACAGCGGCAGACCGTCTTTAATGATGCCTTTGAGCGAGGTCTGTTGAGCGGCGGCGGCGGCGGCATCGGGATTTGCCACCGCGAATGCCAGCAGTTTATACATGGCATCGGGGCGCAGCCCGGTAATATCGGCGGTGCCCGATTGGGTGGCCGCCGTCAATGTGATCGGCATCCCCATTTCAGGCACGGTCATGGTTTCAGACAGGCTGGTAGCCTCGTATGTGGCCTTGCTGTCAACGCCGCCATCCGCACCCGCTTCGGCGGTGCTGTTGTATTTCATACTGGCAACGCTGTAGGCGATGTTGGAATCGGTCTTTGTATTGGGATCGGTGATCTTCTCGGTCAGCGAAAAATCTGTGGCGGTGGTGGTCGAAGTGGTGAAGCTTTGCAGCGCCGCATCGAAAGTGCCGGTGCTTTGAATGCTCGCGATTTTCACCGCGATATCTGCAGAACCGGGGACCGAAAGCGTGAACTCAAGCGGTTGATCCTGCTCCATTTCCCATGTGCCATCGCCGTTATCGGTCAGGCTGAATTCAATCGGGGTGATGGTGGTTTTCACCTCGGGCGGGGCCTTGGCGATCAGCGGCGCGAAATCGAGGGTGACATCGTAGTAATCGTCTTCGGGCGTGACGGTGACGACGCCGTCGGTGGCCCCGAGATAGGTTTGCAGCGTGGCGGTCAGGGCTTCGGCGCCCTCTGGCGTGGCTTCAGCCGAGGCAAGACTGGCGCAGAGGCTGAGCGGAAGCGCAATAAGCGAGGCATAACGCATGGGAAAACCTTTCTTTGAGTTGAAATGCAGCAGGCGAAAAACGCCCTGATTTTGGGCCGAAAAATGATTAATGCGTCCAGACACCGCGACGGTCGGTCGCGAAATTCTCACCATAGCCGCGTTGGCGGATCAAAGCTTTGCGCTTTTGCGGTTCGGTCACGTCAAATTCAATAGCGTTTGCAGTGGCATAGGCTTCGGCCGCCTCACGCGATTCAAAGCGCAGCTTCACTTGCGCTTGGGTGTCCGAAGAACTGGTCCAGCCCATCAGCGGATCCACCTCCCGCGCCGAATCCGGGGCGAATTCCAGCAGCCAATCGGTGGTTTTCGCGGTGCCAGACTGCATGGCGGTTTTGGCGGGCTGATAGATACGGGCGCGCATGATAAAAACTCCCTGAGTGTTGGGTAGGTTTATTCCGAAATTGGCGGGAAAACGCAAGCCAGAAGGCGCTGTCGGTCGATCGCGAGGGGTGTAGGTGGGGTGTGTGGTGCGACCAACCGACAGCTGAGTTTGCTGCTTGCTTGGCTAGAGTGCCGCAGCCCGCGCGCCAAAACAACTATAAAGTGCATCTTTGAACTGCATTTTCGCTAAAATTGCATTGCGTTTCTTCATACGCGCGAAAGATCGGTTAATACATGCTTTCTCACGCCTTTGTTTTCCGCCCCCCTTCCGCGTGAACAAAAACGGAATAGATTAGGCGTCGTAGGGAATCGCAGGAAGGAATCGCTGTGCCCCATAACAACATCAATGCCCTGTCCGAGCGCCCCGAGGTGCTGACCCGCCCCAAGCTGGAAGGCGGGCGGCGGTTTGTACTGAAGACGCAGTTTGAGGCTGCGGGCGATCAGCCGACCGCGATTGCGGCACTGTCACAAGGGGTGTTGGACGGCGAGCATGATCAGGTTTTGCTGGGCGCAACCGGCACCGGCAAGACCTTTACCATGGCTAAGGTGATTGAGCAGACCCAGCGCCCTGCGATCATCTTGGCCCCCAACAAGACGCTGGCGGCGCAATTATACGGTGAATTCAAGACCTTCTTCCCCGACAATGCGGTGGAATACTTCGTTTCTTACTATGACTACTATCAGCCTGAGGCTTACGTCGCCCGCACCGATACCTTCATCGAGAAGGAATCGCAGATCAACGAACAGATCGACCGGATGCGCCACTCGGCCACCCGTGCGCTGCTGGAACGCGACGATGTGATCATCGTGGCCTCGGTGTCATGCATCTATGGTATCGGTTCGGTCGAGACCTATTCGGCGATGACGCAGGATCTGCTGGTCGGGCAAAGCTATGATCAGCGGCAGGTTTTGGGCGAATTGGTGGCGCAGGCCTACAAGCGCAACGATCAGGCATTCCAGCGAGGCTGCTTCCGGGTGCGCGGCGATTCGGTCGAGGTTTGGCCGGCCCACCTTGAAGACCGCGCCTGGCGGTTTTCGTTTTTCGGCGAAGAGTTGGAAGCGATCATCGAATTTGATCCGCTGACCGGGGCGAAAACCGACAACTTTAAGCAAATCCGCATCTACGCCAATTCGCACTATGTCACGCCGCGCCCGACGATGAATCAGGCGGTGATCGGCATCAAGAAAGAGCTGCGGCAGACGCTGGATTTGATGGTTTCCCAAGGCAAGCTACTGGAAGCGCAGCGCTTGGAACAACGGACGTCCTTCGATCTGGAGATGCTGGAGGCGACCGGGGTTTGCAATGGCATCGAGAACTACTCGCGCTATCTGACGGGCCGCGCACCGGGTGAGCCGCCACCGACGTTGTTTGAATTCATTCCCGACAATGCCATTGTTTTTGCTGATGAATCCCATGTGTCCGTGCCGCAGATCGGCGGCATGTATAAGGGCGACTTCCGGCGTAAGATGACCTTGGCCGAACACGGCTTCCGCCTGCCTTCTTGCATGGACAACCGCCCGCTGAAGTTTGAAGAATGGGACGCGATGCGGACGCAAACGGTGTTTGTGTCGGCCACCCCGGCGGCTTGGGAGATGGAGCAAACTGGCGGCGTGTTTGTCGAACAGGTGATCCGCCCCACCGGGCTGGTCGATCCGCAGATCGAGATCCGGCCCGTTGATATGCAGGTGGATGATCTGCTGGACGAGATCCGGCGTGTGGCTTTGCTGGGTTTGCGCGTGTTGGTGACGACGCTGACCAAGCGGATGGCAGAAGACCTGACCGAGTATTTCCACGAACAAGGCATCCGTATCCGCTACATGCACAGCGACATCGACACCATAGAACGCATTGAAATCCTGCGGGATTTGCGCTTGGGCGCGTTTGATGTGCTGGTCGGGATCAACCTTTTGCGAGAGGGGTTGGATATTCCGGAATGTGGGCTGGTGGCGATTTTGGACGCCGATAAGGAAGGTTTCCTGCGTTCAGAAACCTCACTGATCCAGACCATTGGGCGGGCGGCGCGCAACTCCGACGGGCGGGTGATCATGTATGCCGACCGCATTACTGGCAGTATGGAGCGCGCGATTGGCGAGACGACGCGGCGGCGCGATAAGCAGATTGCTTACAATACCTTGCACGGAATCACCCCGACGACGATCAAGAAAAATGTCGAGGATGTGCTGCTGGGGATTTACCAAGGCGACACCGATCAGGCGCGGGTGACGGCGAAGATCGACCGCCCGATGCTGGGGCATAATCTGGCCAGCCATCTGGATGGCTTGCGTCTGGCGATGCGCAAAGCCGCCGAGAATCTGGAGTTTGAGGAAGCCGCACGGCTGCGCGATGAGGTGAAACGGTTGGAGGCGGTGGAGCTGACCATTGCCGATGATCCTTTGGCGCGGCAATCAGTGGTTGAGGAAGCCGTTGAAGACGCTGTGAAAATGTCGGGCCGCTCAACCGGGGGTCGGGCTGGGATGCGCGGCGGTAAGGCGCGGCGGCGCAAGTAGTTAGAACGCCGCGATCACCTCATACATCACGGGCTCAAACCCACGGCACAGGGTGTTGATCACCCGGTTCCGCTCACGCATTTCCGGGCTGCGCAGCATCGCCTGATAATCCTCCCGCCGCTGCCATTTGGAATAGTTGCACACCCGCGTCATCGCGTCGTTCATATGCAGGCCCGCGCCGATAAAGCCTTGTTGATGCCGGATAAATTCGTCGTAAGCCGCCTGTAATTTCTCCATCAGATCATGGGCGGTGGCGGGGGTCATCTCAAAAGTGGTGATGATGGTTTGGCCTTGGAAGCTGGCGGAGATATCGGTCATGGCGGGCTCCTTTTGGATCAGGCTATGCCGGGGGGATGAGTCGGGCAAGGGACTTGGCAGCGGTGGCTTTTCGCGGCATGGTGGGGGTAGATAGAAAAGGCGTGCGATATGAAGATCTTAGACCCGAATGATCCGTTCTTTAACAAGGCTTGGGTGCGGTGGCTGACCTGTGTGTTGCCGATGCTGTGGGGGTTGGTGGAGTTCTATTACAACAGCCCCGGTTGGGGAGTTTTGTTCGTTGCAGCAGGGGCTTACGCGTTTTACATGCTGATCATCAAGCGTGCGGACAACGGATAGAGCCGCGCATTTCGCCGGAATCGCCGGTGAGGGAAGATTCGCGCAGCTTGCACCCCGTCACCTCGGGGATCAGGGCGATCATTTGGGCGCGGATGTCGTCGTGTTCGCCGCGCTTGGCATAGCCTTGACGGATCACCTCGACGCGTTTTTCAGTATGGAAAACAGTGTATTGGCGGCCATCGCGGGTCACGTCCACCCGCTTGGCGTTGAAGAATTCCGGGGCGGGTTGCGCACCGCAGGCACAGAGGATCAGCAGGGGGATGAGGGCTTTCATGGCCTCAGCTTGGCGGGGATTGGTTAAAGGGTGGTTAACGGGAGGGAACGAAGCCGGAGTTGGCGCGTTAGCAGGTATCAGCCAATTTCATAGGAGGCTTCCATGACTATCAAATCTTACATCCTCGTCGGCATCGCGGCGTTTGGGCTATCGGGCTGCTTGGAAAACGACGCCCAGCGCGGCTTGGCGGGTGCAGCAGGCGGTGCTGTGATCGCGGGGGCCACGGGCGGCAATGCGGTGACGGGCGCTGTGATCGGCGGCGCGGGCGGCTATTTCTGCCGCGATCTGAACGTGCCGGGTTGCCGGAATAAGTGAGGGTTGGAGTGAGGGGCGGGTGAAGTGACCCGCCCTTAAATTATAGTCAATACAATAGATTAACTCGTATAGCAAATTACTGATCGTCTTGCGAAGGATCTTTTCCAACATGCAAGCCTAGCCTGTGGACCTTACCAATAACCGCGTTGCGCGTGAACCCTAATAACTTCCCTATTTCTGATGCAGAGACGCCGACACTCCACATGCTTTTCAATTCTTCAACTTTTTCGTCGGTCCACCCCCCGCTACTAAAATTATTGTCACTATGGCTTTCGGTCATGCGTCGAATAAGGTCGGATGCTGTTAGCTTCTTGGGGAATTCAGAGCCTCCGCTAGATTCGCTTAAGGAAATTCTAATTGGCTCACCGAGTTTTTCGACTGATGCCCTTACGGCAGATATTTCATTTTCTATACGTAGTAGAGCAGTTTTTATTGGATCCTCACTAGTGGCAAGCGCTTTCAGATCAACTGCCACAGATATTGGATTTTCAACAACAGTTTTTCCTTCAATTATTGACTTTACTTGAAGAGCTAGTTCTTCCCTAGCACGCTTCGCACCGTGTAAATCTAAAGAATATTGGATTGTTCGCGAACTAGCCACATCGAAAGGTATCTTTTCCCGCTGATCAATCAATTGTACAAAAGGCTTTCCCGTAACGTGACGGATTGCAAGTTCGTAAAAAACGTTTGCATTGTGGCGAGATAAATCAGCGACAACAAGATCAGCAGTTGTTACTCTTTCAATTATTTGCGATGTGATGATGCCACTTTCTGCAATTGTGTCAGCACGCTCAATCTCAAATCCAAGTGGCTTCAGAGCTTCGCAGATAATATACTCTAACACGTCATCCGATTGCTTTCGAGCTTCTGATCCTTGATCACCAATCGGACAAATCACAAAGCACTTCATTTTTCCTCCAACTACATATAATCGGCCAGATCCGCCCATCCTGCACTGTGTGGGCACGCGAATGGTTGCACCATTCTCTTTCGCCCACCCGCTTTGAAAATGGACAGCTTTAGCTGTCCATTTTCAAAGCGCTAATAAACGCCTCCTGCGGAATCTCCACCTTGCCAAACTGGCGCATCCGCTTTTTCCCGGCCTTCTGCTTCTCCAGCAGCTTCTTCTTCCTTGTGGCGTCGCCGCCGTAGCATTTGGCGGTCACGTCTTTGCGCATCGCCGACAAAGTCTCACGCGCGATCACGCGGGCGCCAATCGCCGCTTGGATCGGGATTTTGAACATGTGGCGGGGGATCAGGTCTTTCAGTTTTTCGACCATGGCGCGGCCGCGTGCCTCGGCCCGATCCCGGTGGACCATCATCGACAAAGCATCGACGGGTTCCTCGTTCACAAGAATCGACATTTTGACAAGGAAATCTTCACGATATTCCGAGATGCTATAGTCAAAGGAGGCATAACCCTGGGTGACCGATTTCAGGCGGTCGTAGAAATCGAACACCACTTCGGCCAGCGGCAGATCGTAGACCACCATGGCGCGCGATCCGGCATAGGACAGGTCCATCTGGATGCCGCGGCGATCCTGGCAGAGTTTCAGCACGTCGCCGAGGTAGTCATCGGGAACCATGATCGTGGCCTTGATCCGGGGTTCCTCGATATGGTCGATATAGGTGAGGTCGGGCATGTCGGCGGGGTTGTGCAGGTCTTGCACGGTGCCGTCTTTCATGTGGAGTTTGAAGACCACCGAGGGGGCGGTGGTGATCAGGTCGATGTCATATTCACGTTCCAGACGGTCGCGGATGACTTCGAGATGCAGCAGGCCAAGGAAGCCGCAGCGGAAGCCGAAGCCGAGGGCGGCGGAGGTTTCCATCTCGGTGCTGAAGGACGCGTCGTTGAGTGAGAGTTTCTCGATGGCGTCGCGCAGGGCTTCGAATTCGGCGGCATCGACCGGGAACAGGCCGCAGAACACCACGGGTTGCGCGGGTTTGAAGCCGGGGAGGGCCTCGGTGCAGCCTTTGCGTTCGTGGGTGATGGTGTCGCCGACGCGGGTGTCGCGGACTTGCTTGATGCTGGCGGTGAAAATGCCGATTTCGCCGGGGCCAAGTTCAGCGATGTCGACCATCTGCGGCTTGAGGACCGACAGCTTATCAATGCCGTAGACGGCGTTGGTTTGCATCATGCGGACGCGGTCGCCCTTTTTCATCACGCCGTCCATGATGCGGACCATGACGACGACGCCGAGGTAGGCGTCATACCAGCTGTCCACCAGCATGGCTTTCAAGGGCGCGTCGCGGTCGCCTTTCGGGGCGGGCAGCCGGGTGACGATGGCTTCCAGCACCTCGGGGATGCCGAGGCCGGATTTGGCGGAGATCAGCACGGCATCCGAGGCATCAAGGCCGATCACGTCTTCGATCTGCTGGCGGATGCGGTCGGGCTCGGCGGCGGGGAGGTCGATCTTGTTCAGGACCGGGACGATTTCGTGGCCGGCATCCAGCGCCTGATAAACGTTCGCTAGCGTCTGGGCTTCGACGCCTTGGGAGGCATCGACGACCAGCAGCGAGCCTTCGACGGCGCGCATCGAACGGCTGACTTCATAGGCGAAGTCGACGTGGCCGGGGGTGTCGATCAGGTTCAGGATGTAGGTCTTGCCATCCTTCGCCGGATATTCGATCCGCACCGTGTTGGCCTTGATGGTGATGCCGCGCTCACGCTCGATATCCATGCTGTCCAGCATCTGCGCCTTCATATCGCGCGCAGCCACCGTGCCGGTCATCTGAATGAGCCGGTCGGCGAGGGTGGATTTACCGTGGTCGATATGGGCCACGATGGAGAAGTTGCGGATGAGATCAAGCTGGGTCATGCGCGCGATATAGCTTGGTTTGGGTGGGGCGGGAAGGGGGTTGTGGGGTGTGGGGTGTGTCCACGCGTGGACAGGGGTATGGGGTGTGGGATTTCAAGGGGTTAGGCTATGTCTATTCATCGTTTGTTAAGGTTTACAGCCGCTAGAGGAGGCGCAAGGCCCTAATGGCGGACACAGCGACCGTCTTGCCATAAGGATAGATGGTTGGTGAGGGTGAACGCCATGATAGATATCGACGGCGATGTAGAAGTTGTGGAGGTGACCAAGCTGGATCATGATAGAGTGGCAAGATTGCGTTTTGTTGCACTGTCAACGTCGAACACGCCAACCAAGGACGAGAGAGTTTGGACGAAGAGCAGCGCTTAAATCTAGAAGATATTGTTGACGAGAGCACCGAGGCGGAAGCTAGCATCCTGATGCTGCGTGCGGCAGTCCGCCTGCTTCCCTATCTTCACCCTGACTTTCCAGACTATCTGAAGCTTGGACTCGATGAGTGGCGTATCACAAAGCGGCAAGAGCCGTTTATACTTTCGCTTCTTCGCGCATTACAACTTTCATATGTTCTCTTTCATCAGCCCGAAAGCGTATCATTTGAGAGCATTGACGAGTTTCGAAGTGAGAGTATTGCGAATTTTTACAACAATTCCAAGACCCTACCTCTACCTCGATGGTTGGATATTCTGTGGGTAATCGAACACACGCTCGCCTATTTCGATCCGCATGAAAACAGTAAGGCGCGCGACCTATCCGTTGAAGTCTTGCTGGAAGCCTGCAGACATGATGTAGAAAAGAGCTCTTATTGGGAATTATTAAATGACGATGAGAATCTGTCGGAAGAAAATCACCTAAAGATCATAGTTTCGAAGCTCTACAACCATCCAGATTTTAACGATGACCCTGTAGACAGTTGGCGTTCTCCATTTGAAGTCGTCGGGTTCGCAGAAGCACTTCATCAATCTGGGAGTGAATGGAGTTTCTGGGATGATTTTTATGCAGCTTTAGTGTTAGGCAAGGGGCTTGATTTCGAGCTACATCGACGTATTGCAAATTTATCAAGCAAAGAATGGCGTAAAGGCCCCGCCCATATCGCCGCCAAAATCGAAGACATCAAAGCCTCTTATCTCGCTGAAAAACTGCCTGTTGCCGAAACCGTCGAGATCAACCCGGATACGGGCAATTTCCGCGCGGTGCCGATCCCGGTTCAAAACCTGCCCTTGATGGGCGCTTTGCTGTCGCGGGTGCGCGATGCGGTTGAGGATGCGGTGCAAGGCAACAATGGCTTGAATGAGCGCGCGCGTGAGGTGCGGGTTTTGACGCGCAGCGTGGAGCGTTATGGCAACGATCCGCAGCGGATTGAGATGGATTTCACCTCGGTTGCGATTGGCTTGCGGCGGCAATTTGAAACGCAGGATTTGCCGCAGAGTGAGGATAATCTTGCTCTGCTGGAGGCGGTTGAGGAAAGTGTGCGCGGCATACGCGCAACGCATCCTGATGTGGCCGAAAACCGACTGGTGCTGGCGCAGCAGGCGTGGCGCGAAATGGCCCCGGCGGACAAAGTGTTGTTGGCTGAGGCGCAGCCAATACTGGTGGCAATCAGCGAGGGCGCGCTGGCTGAAGATTTCGCCGCAGATATTCCTGCGCTGATCAATGATGCGATTGGACCGCCAACCAAATTCGCGCCGCTTTTGCCGGGGGCAGATGAGGCCACCCGCATCTTTGGCAGAGTTGCAAAGATGGCTCCTCTCGCGGTCAAACTCCTGGACACCGGGGCAAAATGGCATGACAGCCGCGTTCATAAATCAGCAAAGCTGGGCCTTACTGTTGTAAGTGTGACTGGGTTGCTCGGATACCTTGTTCAACTAGGGTTGAGGCTTTTGGGCGTGGTCTAACGCCAATCTGATGCGTGACGGTCATGCGGGAAATTGCCTGTGGCACTGGTATCTTGAAAAATCCCGCGCTTGCCAGCATAGTGATTCCAGATAATGATCTGCGATTGAGGGCAACCCGGTCGTGGGCGGGCAGAGGCAGAGCGATGAAAAAATCTATTTTGTGGGCGGCCGGTTTGGCCGTGTTAAGTCTGGGCGTGGCGCTTCCGGTGATGAGCAGTTTTGCCAGCGCCGGGCCGATTGAGAATGCGTGCAATAGATCCGAGCGCAAGGCGGCCAATCGCCAGCTTTGCGCCTGCATCCAGCAGGTAGCCGATATGACGCTGAAGGGCGGCGATCAGCGCCGCGCGGTGACATTCTTCAAAGATCCCGAAAAGGCGCATAAGGTCTGGATGTCGAAAACCAACAGCGATGATGCGTTTTGGGAGCGCTATAAGGCGTTCGGCGCGCAGGCGCAGGCCTATTGCGGCGGGTGAGGCCGGTGGTGCGCTGCGCTGAAGCGCACCCTACAGCACCCCTACCCTATTGATAATCCGATCAATCGCGGCGGCGGTCGGCGGGGTAGACGCCCAAGATGTCGACCTGCGTTGAGAAATAGCGCAGTTCTTCCAGAGCCCGTTTGACCGGGGCGTCTTCGGGGTGGCCTTCGATATCGGCGTAGAACTCGGTGGCGGTGAAGCTGCCGCCAACCATATAGCTTTCCAGTTTGGTCATGTTGATGCCGTTGGTGGCAAAACCGCCCATGGCTTTGTACAAAGCCGCCGGGATGTTGCGCACCCGGAAGGTGAAGGTGGTGATCATCTCATTGGCGCGGCGGCTAGCATCCGGCGTGCGGCTCATCACCAGAAAGCGGGTGGTGTTGTTGGCGTGGTCTTCGATATGCGGGGCCAGCACATCAAGGCCATAGATTGCGGCGGCGAGTTCGCTCGCCAACGCCGCTTTGGTCACATCGCGGCCTTCGGCCACTTCGCGCGCGGCGCGGGCGTTGTCAGAGCTGACTTTGCCCTTGATGCCGTGGGCTTTCAGGAAGCCCGCGCATTGCGGCAGGATCACCACATGGCCATGGGCTTCCTTCACATCCGACAGTTTCGCCCCCGGCACTCCGAGCAAATTGACATGCACCCGCACGAAGGCTTCATCGACGATATGCAGGCCCGCGCGCGGCAACAACGAATGCACATCGGCGACCCGACCATAGGTGGAGTTTTCCACCGCCAACATGCCCAATTCGACCTCACCCGAGCGAGTCAGTTCGACCACATCCTCAAAGGTGGTGCAGGGGAATGCCTCCATATTGGGCCGTGCTTGCTGGCACGCCTGATGCGAATAGGCCCCCAATTCACCCTGAAACGCGATACGCCCTGACATTTCGACAACTCCGCCCAAAAAAGCCCGCCTTTGAGGCGATTGGTCGCGCTACTACACCTTGAAAGAAGGCGGGGGAAGCGGGTAGTAACGCCAAATCAGGTTCCGGCTTTGCAGCCGCCCCAAACACGACCCGAAGGAAGGCGCGACATGTTCGACACGATGACTTTGACCAAGGTGACCGGCGCGGTCTGTGGCTCGCTTTTGGTGTATCTGTTCATTTCATGGGCAGGCGAGTCGATTTACCACGGCGGCGGCGCTGAGGGCCATGGCGGCGAGGAAGTGGCGCAGGCCTATTCGATCCCCGTTGAAGAGGCAGCACCTGCAGGTGGGGCGACAGAAGGTCCGGCTTGGGCTGACGTGTTCGCGGCAGCCGATCCGGCAGCGGGCGAGAAAGTGTTCAAGAAATGCGCAGCCTGTCACAAGGTCGATGGCAGCAACGGCACCGGCCCGCATTTGAACGGTGTGGTTGGTCGGGCGCGTGGCTCGGTAGAGGGCTTTGCTTATTCCGAAGGCATGGCCTCTATCCATGACCCATGGACGCCCGAATTGATCGAGGTGTTCCTGCTGAACCCGAAAGCCGATGTCAAAGGCACCAAGATGGGCTTTGCCGGTCTGCCAGACATCAAAGACCGCGCCAATGTGATCTCGTATCTGGCGACGATCAAATAAGTTTGCGAAAACATGATTGCGAAAGGCCGCTCTTTTGGGCGGCTTTTTCATTTTCACGGGCATGGGAGCCGTGCCGGGTCGGTGATCACACATTCGCGCCTTGTGGCGTGATCGAGTTCCGATTTAGCATGTGCAGCAATAGGGCCGCAGGATAGCGGTGGATTGCAGGAGGTCGGGGATGCGGCAGATCAGAGCGGGCTTGGTGGCGGTGCTGGCGTTTGGCGCAGGGGCCGCTTGGGGCCAAGACGCCAAAGTGATCGTAGCACATGGCATTTCCACCTTTGGTTCGCTGAAATACCCCGCCGATTTCAAACATCTGGATTATGTGAACCCTGACGCGCCGAAGGGCGGCGAGATATCGGAAGGCATTGTCGGCACGTTTGACAGTGTGAACCCCTATTCAGTGAAAGGGGTCGCGGCGGCGGGCGGGTCGATCTTTTACGAAAGCATCCTGAGTAGCCCCGCCGATGAGATTGGCGCGGCCTATTGTCTGATGTGCGAAACGATGGAATATCCCGAAGACCGCTCTTGGGTGATTTTCCATCTGCGTCACGACGTGAAATTCTCGGATGGCAGCCCGATGACGGCGGCCGATGTGGTGTTCAGCTATGAAATGTTCCGCGACAAGGGCATTGCGGAATATCGTTCGGTGTTCAACTCCAAATTCCAGTCGGTAGAGGCTTTGGACGATTACACGGTGAAGTTCGTGTTCACCCCCGGCACGCCGTTCCGCGATATGCCGGCGATTGCGGGCAGCCTGACGGTGATGTCGAAGGCGGATTACGAGGGCAACAAGCGCGATCTGGAAGACAGCACGTTGAAGCCGTTCTTAGGCACCAGCCCCTATGTGCTGGACAGTTTGAAACCCGGCCAGCAGATCATCTTCAAGCGCAACCCGGAGTATTGGGGCGCTAACCATCCGCTCAACATCGGCCAAAACAACTTTGACCGTATCCGCTACGAATATTTCGGCGATGACACGGCGGCGTTTGAGGCGTTCAAGACCGGGATTTACACTTTCCGTCAGGAGAATTCCTCGAAACAGTGGGCGACGGGCTATCAGTTCAGCAACCTCAGCAACGGCTCGGTGATCAAGACGGAACTGCCGAATGGCAATATCGCCTCGGGTCAGGGTTTTTTGCTGAACCTGCGGCGGGAAAAGTTCCAAGACCCGAAGGTGCGGGAAGCGATTGGCTTGATGTTCAACTTTGAATGGTCGAACCAGACGTTGTTCTATGGGCTGTACAGCCGGATCAATTCGATCTGGGAGAATACGCAGATGGCCGCCAAAGGCGCGCCAAATGCAGCTGAGGTGGCTTTGTTGCAGCCCTTGGTCGATCAGGGCCTGCTGCCCGCGTCGATCTTGACGGATGATGCGGTGATGGGATCGGTGTCAACCTCGGAAAAGGGGATGGACCGCGGCAATCTGCGCAAGGCGTCCAAGCTGCTGGATGAGGCGGGTTGGGAAGTGGGCGCGGATGGCATCCGGCGCAATGCCAAGGGTGAGACGCTGAAGGTCGATTTCCTCGAAGACACCCCCAGTTTTGAGCGGGTGATCAGCCCCTATGTCGAAAACCTACGCGCCGTCGGGGTGGATGCGTCCTTGAACATGATCGACCCGGCGCAGATGAGCCAGCGCACCGATCCGCCGAATTTCGATTTTGACATCATCTCGGGCAATGCGGTAAGTGGTGGCTACGAGCCCGGCGGTGAGTTGAAACAGGCGTATTCGTCAGTCACCAAAGACAATTCGACCCGCAACCGCGCGGGCTTTGGCAATCCGGCGGTGGATAAGCTGCTGGATTTGGTCGAAGCCGCGAAAACCCGCGAAGAACTGGACACCGTGGTCAATGCTTTGGACCGGGTGTTGCGGGCGCAAAGGTTCTGGATCCCCGGCTGGTTCAACGACAATTATTTCGTCGCCTATTACGATCAATACGACCACCCCGCCAGCCTGCCGCCCTATGCTTTGGGCGAGCTTTCGTTCTGGTGGTTTGACCAAGCCAAGGCTGACAAGCTGAAAGCTGCGGGCGTGTTGAAATAGATGCTGGCCTATATCCTTCGGCGACTGATTTTGGTGATCCCGACGCTGTTCGGCATCATGGTGATCAACTTTGCGCTGACGCAATTTGTCCCCGGCGGGCCGTTTGACCAGATTGAGGCGCGGATGCAGGGCTCTGGCGATTCCATCGCGGCGGTCACCGGGGGCGCGGGCAATGACGCGGGCACCGATGCCGAGGGTGGTAAAGGTTATGTAGGGGCGCGCGGGCTTCCGCCAGAGTTTCGCGCCAAGCTAGAGGCAGAGTTTGGTTTCGCGCGGTTCATCTGCCCGGCGGGTTATGAAGGATCGCTGTTGCAGCAAGCGAAAGACTGCAAGAAGGAAATGATCCCGGCCTACGAGCGGTTTTTCATCATGATGGGGAAATTCATCCGCTTTGACTTTGGCCAAAGCTATTTCCGTTCTGAAAGCGTGATGGGGTTGGTGGCCGAGAAGCTGCCCGTCTCGATCACTCTGGGGCTGTGGTCCACCCTGCTGGCCTATCTGATCTCGATCCCGCTCGGCATTCGCAAGGCGGTCAGCGATGGCTCGCGCTTTGACAGTTGGACCTCTGGCGTGATCATCGCGGCCTATGCGATCCCCGGCCTTTTGGTGGCGGTGATGCTGCTGGTGTTGTTCGCGGGTGGCTCGTATTGGAAGATTTTCCCGCTGCGGGGGCTGACCTCGGATAACTTCGATCAGTTGTCACTGCTGGGTAAGATTGGCGATTATCTGTGGCATATTACCCTGCCGGTGATCGCCAGCACGATTTCATCTTTTGCGACGCTGACCTTGCTGACCAAGAACAGCTTTTTGGATGAGATCAAAAAGCAATATGTGATGACGGCACGCGCCAAGGGGCTGTCCGAGCGGCGGGTGCTGTACGGCCATGTGTTCCGCAACGCAATGCTGATCGTGATCGCAGGCTTTCCGGCCTTGTTCATCGGGGTGTTTTTCGGCGGCAGTCTGATCATCGAGAACATCTTTTCCCTAGATGGTTTGGGCCAGCTTGGCTTTAAGTCGGCGGTCGAGCGGGATTATCCGGTGATTTTCGGCACTCTGTTTGCCTTTGGCCTGATGGGGCTGATCGTCGGGATCATCTCGGATCTGATGTATGTCTGGGTTGACCCCCGGATTGATTTTGAGCGGAGGGGTTGATGGCTTTGTCCCCTTTGAACCAGCGCCGCTGGCGGAATTTCAAATCCAACAAGCGCGCCTATTGGTCTTTGATCTTGTTCGCCGCGCTGTTTGGGCTTTCGCTGTTTGCCGAAGTTCTGGCGAATGATCGGCCTTTGCTGGTGGAATATCGCGGTGAATGGCGGATGCCGTTTTTGAAATTCTATTCTGAGGCCGATTACGGCGGCGATTTCAAAACCGAGGCAAATTACAAAGCGCCAGAGGTGCAGTGTTTGATCATCTCTGGTGGAATGGTTGATTGTTTTGACAAACCCGATGAGGTGCTGTCTGCAATACACGAAGGCGTTTATGGAGATGGTTTGGAAGGGGTCAAACTTGGCAGCATCTGGTGGCCGCCAATCCCTTATTCTTACAACACGATCAATGATTTGGGTGGCCAAGCCGCACCCTCTGCCCCGGATGCGCAGCACTGGCTGGGCACCGACGACACCAGCCGCGATGTGCTGGCGCGGGTGATCTATGGTTTCAGGCTGTCGGTAGCGTTTGCGCTGATCGTGACGGTTCTGACCTCAGTTTTGGGCATCGCGGCGGGCGCGGTGCAAGGCTATTTCGGCGGCAAGGTCGATCTGATTTTTCAACGCTTGCTGGAGATTTGGGGCGGCACGCCGGATCTTTATGTGATCATCATCGTGTTTTCGGTCTGGCAGCGCAGCTTCTGGATCCTGATTTTCCTGATGATCGCCTTTGGCTGGACAAGGCTGATCGGCATCGTGCGGGCCGAGTTCCTGCGGGCGCGGAATTTTGAATATGTTCGCGCGGCCAAGGCATTGGGCGTGCCGGATCTGGTGATCATCGTGCGGCATGTGTTGCCAAATGCGATGGTGGCGACGCTGACCATGCTGCCGTTTGTGGTGTCTGGCGCGATTGGCTCGCTGGCGGCGCTGGATTACCTTGGGTTTGGATTGCCCGCCTCGTTGCCCTCACTGGGGCAACTATCGCGGCAAGCGCAGCAGAATTTGCAGATGCCTTCCCTCGCGTTTACCGCGTTTTTCACCTTTGCAATCATGCTGTCGCTGCTGGTCTTCATCTTTGAAGGCGTGCGCGACGCGTTTGACCCCAGAAAGACCTTCCAATGAATGCGGTTTTGGAGGTTTCCGGCCTGAATATCGGCTTCCGGCAGGATGGTCAGGATTTCAGCGCCGTGCGTGGGGTCAGCTTCACGGTGAACAAGGGCGAGACGGTGGCGCTGGTCGGCGAGTCGGGGTCGGGCAAATCGGTGACGGCTTTGTCGACGGTGGGATTGCTGCCGGATAGTGCCAAGGTTTCGGGCTCGGTCAAGTATCTGGGGCAGGAAATGGTCGGGGCATCGCAGGCGCAGTTGCGACAGGTGCGCGGCAATGACATCAGTTTTATCTTCCAAGAACCAATGACCTCGCTGAACCCTTTGCACACGATTGAGCGGCAGTTGGCGGAAAGTCTGGGCCTGCATCAAGGGCTTAGCGGGACGGCAGCACGGGCGCGCAGTTTGGAATTGCTGAACAAGGTCGGCATCCGCGAGGCCGAAAGCCGCCTGACCGCCTATCCGCATCAGCTTTCCGGCGGGCAAAGGCAACGGGTGATGATCGCGATGGCATTGGCGAATGGCCCGGAATTGCTGGTCGCGGATGAGCCGACCACCGCCCTGGATGTGACGATTCAGGCGCAGATTTTGGCCCTGCTGGCGGATTTAAAGCAGACGGAAGGACTTTCTCTCCTATTCATCACGCATGATCTGGGCATCGTGCGGCGCATTGCCGACCGGGTTTGCGTGATGCAGGGGGGGGAGATTGTTGAACAGGGGCTGACGGCGGAGATTTTTGCCAACCCGCAGCATCCCTACACGCAGAAATTGTTGGCGGCGGAACCGCAGGGGCGACCTGATCCAGTGGCGGCGGATGCGGCTGTGGTGGTGGAGGTTGACAAGCTGCGGGTGTGGTTTCCGATCCAGAAGGGCTTTATGCGCAAGATCGTCGGCCATGTGAAGGCGGTGAATGAGGCGAGCTTGTCGGTGCGCGCCGGGGAAACCCTTGGGATTGTTGGGGAATCCGGCTCTGGCAAGACCACGCTGGCGCTGGCGATCTTGCGGTTGATCGACAGCACCGGGCGGATTGCGGTGTTGGGGCATGATATTCAGGGCTTGCAGACCAAAGCTATGCGCGCGCACCGCCGCGATATGCAGATCGTATTTCAAGACCCGTTCGGCAGTCTTTCGCCGCGCATGACGGCGGCAGAGATTATCGCCGAAGGCTTAGGTGTGCATGGGCTGGAGCCGGGGCGCAATCGGGCAGAAATGGTCTCTGAAATCATGGCCGAGGTTGGCCTGAACCCCGCAATGGCCGCGCGCTATCCGCATGAGTTTTCCGGCGGGCAGCGGCAGCGGATTGCGATTGCGCGGGCAATGATTTTGCGACCAAAACTGGTGGTGTTGGATGAACCGACAAGCGCGCTCGATATGACGGTTCAGGTGCAGATTGTTGATCTTCTGCGCGATTTGCAGCGCAAATGGGGGCTGGCTTATGTGTTCATCAGCCATGATCTACGGGTGATCCGCGCCCTTGCCCACAAGGTAATGGTGATGAAAAATGGCGACGTGGTTGAGGCGGGCTTGGGCGCTGATGTGTTCGCCAACCCGAAAACCGACTATACCCGCGCGCTGATGGCGGCGGCTTTCGGAGACAATTTTCGGCCATGAAGATCTTGTTTGTGCATCAGAATTTCCCCGGCCAGTTTCTGCATCTGGCCCCGGAACTGGCGGCGCGTGGTCATATCTGCATGGCGCTGACCGATGCCAGCAACAACCGGACCTCGCCGATCCCACTTGCAAAATACAAGCACACGGCAGAAACCGTGGACCCGGCCGCCACCCGGCTGGGGCGCAACTATACCACGATGAGCGACCGTGGCGTGACGGTGGCGCGGGCGGCGCAGGCAATGCGGGCGAAGGGCTATGTGCCGGATGTGATTTTCGGCCATTCCGGCTGGGGTGAGACGTTGTTTCTGAAAGAGGTCTGGCCGGAAGCCAAGCTGATCGTTTATGCCGAGTTCTACTATCGGGGCCGGGGTGCCGATGTTGGCTTTGACCCAGAGTTTGGTGCGGCGAATTTCGATCAAGTGATGATCGCACAAGGCCGCGCTACCTATCTGGGGCAGGCTTTGGCCCATGCAGATGCGGGCCTGTCGCCGACGGAATGGCAAGCCTCGACCTATCCCGACCCGTTGCGGAAAATGATCACGGTGATCCATGATGGCGTCGATACCTCTGGTATGGCCCCCGATCCGCAGGCGCGCTTTACCCTGCCAAATGGCCGCATGGTGACGCCGGGGGATGAGGTTTTGACCTTTGTGAACCGCAACCTGGAGCCCTATCGCGGCTATCACACGTTTATGCGGGCGCTGCCTGCGGTACTGGCGGCGCGGCCTGCTGCACAGGTGGTGATCGTCGGTGGCGATGAGGTGTCTTATGGCGCAGCGCCGAAGGGTGAAAAGGGTTGGAAAGAACGCTTCCTGTCCGAAGTGCGCGACCGCTTGGACCTCAACCGCGTGCATTTCATGGGCAAGGTGCCATACCCCGATTTCGTAGCCCTGATGAAGGTCAGCCGCGCCCATGCTTACCTGACCTATCCGTTCGTGTTGTCGTGGTCGATGATTGAGGCGATGGCGGCGGGCTGTCATATCATCGGATCAGCCACCAAACCGGTGATGGAGGCTTTGGAGCATGGCAAGACCGGAACCTTGGTCGATTTCTTCGATGTGCCGGGCTGGTCTGCGGCAATGATCGAAGGGCTGGCACACCCCGAGCGGTTCACCGAGATGCGGGCTGCAGTGCGCAAAGTGGCGCTGGAGCGTTACGATCTGCGCGGGAATTGCTTGCCGCGTATGGTGGGGTTTGTGGAAAGCTTTGCGCCGAAGGGCTGACGGGCATCACATCCCCTCCGTCGCCCCGGCCTTGATCCGGGGCCTCTTTTCAAACCCTGAGGCCCCGGCTCAAGGCTGGGGCGGCTTGGTGAATGGGGCAGATCACACCGCCCCCGAATGTTTCGCCTTGCTTTGGTCGTAGGCATCAAACATCCGTGCCACCATGCGGGTCAGGGGGCGGCTTGGTTCCGGGATTGAGAGCCCCGTGGCATCCAACTCGACCATCTGCGGGAAGGCCCGCGCGGCATCGGATAACAGAGTGTCCAGCCGTTCCGGTGTCACCGGGAAATCGTGCAGAATCTCGGCGCGGTTGATGTGGAAGTCGCACATCAGCGCCTCAATCAGCCGGCCACGCAGCGTATCCTCGCCCGCAAAAGCATGACCGCGCTCGGTTGAAAACTGCCCGGCGCGGATGGCTTTGCCATAGGCGGCGGTAGCGGGGGCGTTTTGCGCGTAGCCCTGCGGGAAACGTGAGATGGATGAGGCCCCCAGCCCGATCAGAATGGGCGAGGTGTCATCGGTATAGCCTTGGAAATTCCGCCGCAGCCTGCCCGCTTTGGCGGCTTGCGCCATGCTGTCGCTGGGTTTGGCGAAATGGTCGATGCCGACTTCGGCGTAGTCATCGGCGACAAACAGCGCACGTGCGGTCTCGAACAGCTCCAGCCGTTCCTCCGGGGTGGGCAGTGCGTCAGAGGGGATCATCTGTTGGCGGCGGCTCATCCATGGAACATGGGCATAGCCGTAGAGGGCCACCCGGTCGGGCGACAAAGCCAGCAGTTTTTGCACCGAATCCGTGATGCGGGCCGGGGTTTGATGCGGCAGGCCGTAGAGAATGTCGGCGTTTAGGCTGGGCACGCCACGGCCGCGGATCATCTGAGCCACGGCGAGGGTTGTCTCATAGGGTTGCACGCGACCAATCGCGGCTTGGATTTGCGGATCAAAATCCTGCACCCCTATCGAGGCGCGGTTCATGCCTGCGGCGACCAAAGCGTCAAGCCGGGGGGCGTCGATTTCCATCGGGTCGATCTCAATCGAGAACGTGCCGTCCTCGGCCATCGGCACCACGTCGAAAATCTGCGCCGCCAGATCGTGGATCAGATCGGGGGCGAGCATGGTGGGGGTGCCGCCGCCCCAATGCAGCTTGGCCAACCGGATGCCGGGGGCGAGATGTTTGCGCAGCAGGTCAATCTCGGCTTTCAGCACGCGTGCATAGGCGCGCACCGGATCATCGGATTGGGTGCCTTGGGTGCGGCAGGCGCAGAACCAGCACAGGCGGCGGCAGAACGGCACGTGGATGTAGAGCGAAATCTCTGCCCCAGCCGGGATTTCGCTGATCCATTGGGTGAACTGAACTGGCCCCACGGCCGCGTTGAACTGCGGTGCGGTGGGGTAGCTGGTGTAGCGGGGCACGCGCGCGTCAAAAAGACCGAGCTGCATGAGTTGCGCATGGTTTGTCATGGGCGTAGCTTGGCAGGCAGGGCATTGGGATGCCTTGACCCAGATCAACTGAGCCGACCCACCCCACCGAAAGGCCGGATATGTCGCATCATGACCCAAAGATCGCCGATCTGAATTGCGGCGACTGTCCGATCCGGCACCAAGCGGTTTGCGCGCGCTGTGAGACGGATGAGCTGCATCAGCTGGAAGCGATCAAATATTATCGCAGCTTTCAGGCGGGCCAACCGGTGATCTGGTCGGGGGATCGGATGGAGTTTGTGGCCTCGGTGGTGACGGGCATCGCGACGCTGACGCAGACCATGGAGGATGGGCGGCGGCAGATGGTGGGGTTGTTGCTGCCGTCGGATTTCATTGGTCGCCCCGGTCGGGCCAATGCGGCTTATGATGTCACCGCGACCACCGATCTGGTGATGTGCTGTTTCCGCAAGAAGCCGTTTGAGGCTTTGTTGGCCTCTACCCCGCATATCGCGCAGCGGTTGCTGGAGATGACGTTGGATGAGTTGGATGCCGCGCGCGAATGGATGCTGCTGTTGGGCCGCAAGACGGCGCGCGAGAAGATCGCCTCGTTGCTGGCGATCATTGCGCGGCGGAATGCCTCGTTGAAGCTGGCGGCGGTCGGCGGGGTGCGGTTTGATCTGCCTTTGACGCGCGAGGAAATGGCGGATTATCTGGGGCTGACCTTGGAAACCGTCAGCCGTCAGATCTCGGCCTTGAAGCGCGAGGGGGTGATCGTGCTGGAGGGCAAGCGGCATGTGATCGTGCCCAATCTGGATCGTCTGCTCGAAGAAACCGGGGATGACTCGGATGGCGGGATGCTGAACTGAGGCCCAACGCGGGACCTTTTGGAACCCTTTGAAAACAATGGCTTGGCCCTGCCGCATTAACCGATTTTTAACACTACCGCCAAACAGGAGATGCCATGCCGCAACCGCCAGACCCCGAGCAACCCAGTGGTGAATTGACCCTGCGCACGTTGACCATGCCGCGCGATGTCAACAACAACGGCGATATTTTTGGCGGCTGGGTGCTGTCTCAGATGGATATGGCGGCCGGGATTGTGGCGTCGGCCCGCGCGCATGGCCGGGTGGCGACGGTGGCGATTGATGCGATGCAGTTCATCCGCCCGGTGAAAGTCGGCGACGTTTTGTGCATTTATGTCAGCATTGCGCGGGTTGGGCGCACCTCGATGGGCTTGCAGATTGAGGCTTGGGTGCTGCGCAACCGCCAAGCCCAGCGCGAGAAGGTCACGCATGGGTTGTTCACCTTCGTCGCGATTGATGAGGACGGCAAACCACGGGCGCTTCCCGCCGAATAACCGAGCCATCACAGTGGCGCGAGCAGGGCCGATCATCAGACCAAAGGCTGATCTTAGCCCGCATACCCTGTGCTATGGTGGCTATACAGGGCCGTGGTGCGCCACCCCTGCACTCTCGCAGGACCGGGGGCTGCCTTGGTTGATCCTGCGACCACGCTGCGGAACGTCTGACCGCAAGGAGATTTGTGATGCAATACAGCAAACATCGGGCCGCGCTGACTGCGGCTTTCATTCTGGCCTCTGGCCTTACGGCGCAAGCGGCGGGGATGTTGGCAGATGCCAAGGGCATGACCCTGTATACGTTCGACAAAGATGCGGGCGGGGTTTCCGCCTGTTACGACGATTGCGCGGTGAAATGGCCGCCGTATCTGGGCAAGGCTGATGAGAAGATGACCGAAGGCTGGACTTTGGTGGACCGCACCGATGGCAGCAAGCAATGGGCCTATGACGGCAAGCCTGTGTATTATTTCGCAGGCGATAAAGCCAAAGGCGATGCCACTGGCGACGGCATGGGCGGCAAATGGCATGTGATCAAGGAATGATCTGCCGCCAGTTCTGAATAAAAAAGTGTTTTGAATGCAAAAAGCCGAGGGCAAACCCTCGGCTTTTTGATTGAGCCCGCTGGATGTGCGGGAAATTTTTGCACTTTTAGGCGCTCAAAAAATCCCGGTCACATAGAGCAGAATGATCACAACAATCGGGATTCCGAGAAAATAAGCAGCGATACCTTTCATGGTGTTCTCCTTTGGTTGAACGTGTTCCGCTTGCAAGACAAACACCCTCGCGGCGATTTGGTTCCCATATTTGGTTCCCATAAAAGTTACTGCAGCTTCACCCGGATCAGGGTGCGTGCCGGGAACCGTTTGCCGGGGGCAGCGTTTGCTTTTCATACGGCAGACCTTGTGGCGCGCCCATCTACCAGGTGTGGTTGCGGTTAAAAGGCTCTGACGGATACGCGTTTAACCCTCTGCAACGACAGGAGAATTATCATGGATAAAGATAGGATCGTAGGCTCGGCCAAAGTGGTTGCGGGTAAGGCAAAAGCAGCAGTTGGCGCGGTGATCGGCGATGCCAAGCTGGAGGCCGAAGGCAAGGCGGATCAAGTGGAAGGCCGGGTGCAAAACGCCGTCGGCAGCGCGAAGGATACCGTGCGCGACGTGATCAAGGGCAAGTAAGCCCCAGCGTTTCGCGGGTTGGCCGCTCAGGCCAGCCTGCCCCCTGCCCTTTTATCATGGAGTTATCCGATGTCGCTTGGAACCATTCTGCTGATCATTTTGGTGATCTTTCTGCTCGGCGGCTTTAGCGGCCGTTTCGGCGGCTATGGCTATGGTTATGGCCATGGCGGCGTCGGGGTTATTGGCGTGGTGGCGATTATTGTGCTGGTATTGGTGCTGACGGGAAGGGTGTGAGCACTGAAACGGAACGGAACGGGATAACAACTACAGGGTTGCTCCGATTTCCTATTTTTCCAATCCAAAGTTCTCTTCCAACGCTATTTTACTCCGCTTAGTAAAGTAGGGATAAAGTCCGTTATCCGTAATAATCATGTAAAGAAGAACTTCACAATTTTTAATACACGTTTCTATTTGTCCCGAAACGCCTCTCTGGGCATCTTCAATATCTAAGTGAAAAGGTGGGATATACCATAGAGAAAAATCTAAAAATGGATCAGCGAGATCATACTTTGCATTAAAACTATCAATGTTTCTCTTTCGGATGCCGCCCTGTTGTGCGAACAACCCCCAGTTGGCATCGACTAAAACGTTAGAATCAAAAGAGAATGGGATCAAATTCTTTGCACCAGTTCTCGATTCATCTAAGCTTCCTGAAGAAGTCAGATACATCCTTACTTCACTCAGCTTTTTGCCGAAAAAGCTCTCAAACGAAACGACTTGACTAATCCCCTTTACGTTATTTCCAGTCCCATTCGTGGCTATTCCGATTGCCCTGCTCGCATCAACTACAGGGGCACTCATTACATCAGAAACTGAATACAGCCTAACAAAGGAATGTGGTATACATTCCATCGATATACAGTTTACGATAGGTACTCCGTCGTCATAGAAAATATGCTTAAATCTTACATAGTGGGCTGGCAGCGGCGATAGTTCCGTGAAACCATCTTTGGTTTCAATATAAACACCCTCATATTTCGGGACGTTCTCTTCAGCTAAGGCGGCAGATGAGATATAAGTAAGTGAAATAGCGATTGCTATAATTTTCCACATTTCCTGCCATACCAAAATAAGAGGATAGGCCATCATTACACGCATGATGTTGCCATTCTCTTAACGATGAACGCCCTCCGATACTCTGTCAAGTTCGTCTTGAGCGGTCGTCGTATTTGTAATGTATTGATATAGCGAGGACGGGGTAAACCCCGCCCTATCCCTTACCGACTAAACCGCTTATACTTCGCCCGTTTCGGCTCCAAAGCATCCGGCCCCAAGCGGCGGACTTTGTCTTCTTCATAGGCTTGGAAGTTGCCCTCGAACCATTCGACATGCGCGTCGCCTTCAAACGCCAGCATATGGGTGCAGAGGCGGTCGAGGAAGAAGCGGTCGTGGCTGATGATGATGGCGCAGCCGGCGAAATCTTCGATTGCGGATTCAAGGGCTTGCAGGGTTTCCACGTCGAGGTCGTTGGTCGGCTCGTCGAGGAGAAGGACGTTGCCGCCAGAGCGCAAAAGTTTCGCCATGTGGACGCGGTTACGCTCACCACCCGACAAAAGGCCGACTTTCTTCTGCTGGTCGGTGCCTTTGAAGTTGAACGCCCCAGTGTAGACGCGGGAGTTCATTGACATATCGCCAAGCTGGATGACTTCCGACCCGCCGGAGATTTCTTCCCAGACGTTTTTATTGGGGTCCAAGGCGTCACGCGACTGGTCGACATAGGACAGTTGCACGGTATTGCCGAGCACAATCGTGCCTTCGTCGGGCTGTTCTTGGCCCGACAACATGCGGAACAAAGTCGATTTACCCGCACCGTTCGGGCCGATCACGCCGACGATGGCACCCGGCGGGATGGTGAAGGTCAGATCCTCGATCAGTTGCTTGTCGCCCATGTGCTTTTTCAGCCCGGTGACTTCGATCACCTTGGAACCGAGGCGTTCGCCGTTCGGGATGATGATCTGCGCCGAGGATGCACGTTCCAGCACGGTCTGGCCTGCCATCTCGTTATAGCGGGCCAAGCGGGCCTTGCCTTTGGACTGACGGGCTTTGGCACCCGAGCGAATCCATTCCAGTTCCTTCTCCAGCGCCTTTTGCTTGGATTTATCCTCGCGCGCCTCTTGGCTCATCCGTTTGGCTTTTTGATCGAGCCAAGCCGAATAGTTGCCCTCGTAGGGGATGCCGCGGCCACGGTCGAGTTCCAGAATCCAGCTGGTGATGTCATCCAGGAAATAACGGTCGTGAGTGACGATCAGGATGGTGCCGCGATAGGCGATCAGGTGTTTTTGCAGCCAAGCGATGGATTCGGCGTCCAAGTGGTTGGTCGGCTCATCCAGCAGCAGCATGTCGGGGGCTTCGAGCAGCAGTTTGCACAAAGCCACGCGACGGCGTTCCCCGCCTGACAGCGATTCGACATCAGCATCATCGGGCGGGCAGCGCAGGGCGTCCATCGCCACGCCTACGGAAGCCTCCAGCTCCCACAGGTTGCCCGCGTCGATCTGGTCTTGCAGCGCGGCCATCTCATCGGCGGTTTCGTCCGAATAGTTCATCGCCAGTTCGTTGTAACGTTCCAGAATGGCGGTTTGCTTGGCGACGCCGAGCATGACGTTGCCTTTCACGTCCAAGGACGGGTCAAGGTAAGGTTCCTGCGCGAGATAGCCGACTTTCGCGCCCTTGGCCGCCCAAGCCTCGCCCTTAAAATCGGTGTCCATACCGGCCATGATCTTCAGCAGCGTCGATTTACCCGAGCCGTTGACCCCGACCACACCGATTTTCACGCCAGGCAGGAAGTTCAGGTGGATATTCTCAAAGCACTTCTTGCCACCGGGATAGGTCTTGGAGACGCCTTCCATGTGGTAGACATATTGATACGAGGCCATTGGGGTGCTCCTGGACAAAGTCGCTCTGCGCTGTTGGGGCGGTATGTAGCGATTGTTGGGGGCAAGAGCAACGTGGGGGTTAACCTCCGCTCTATTTGCGCGGCATATGCTTGGGGTTTGCGTGGCGTAGCCCTCACGCCAGCTTGCGTTCCACCATATCCGCCTCACGCTGCGCTTTGGCTTGCGAGATCACGGCGTGGGGTGGCACGTCTTCGGTGACCCAGACGTTGCCGCCCAGCACGGCACCGCGACCGATGGTGACGCGGCCAAGGACGGTGGCACCGGAATAGATCACCACGTCATCTTCGACCACCGGATGCCGGGGCAGGCCTTTGATGGCGTTGCCGGATTCGTCGGTGGGGAAGCTTTTTGCGCCCAGAGTGACGGCTTGGAAGATTTGCACCCGGTTGCCGATGATCGCGGTGGCGCCGATCACCACGCCGGTGCCGTGGTCGATGAAGAAACTCTGGCCGATGGTGGCACCGGGGTGAATATCAATGCCGGTGGCGCTGTGCGACAGCTCGGCCACCAAGCGCGCCAATAGTGGCAGACCCAAGCGGAACAGACGGTGCGCGATGCGGTGGCTGATCATCGCATGGACGCCGGGGTAGCAGAGCAGAACCTCATCCACGCTGCGCGCGGCGGGGTCGGCGGCGAAGGCGGCGCGCACATCGGTATCGAGCAGGCGGCGGATGTCGGCAAGGCTATTGGCGAAATCTTGCACCAGACGCCGCGCTGCGAGATCGGCGGGCAGATCGGCGGTGGCAAGGGCGTGACGCTCGGCCCAAAGTAGTTCTAGGCGGACTTGCGCGGTCAGGTCTTGCAGCACCGTGCTGAGGGTCTGGCCGACATAGTAATTCTCGCTTTCGGGGCGCAGATCGGCGGGGCCGAGGCGCATCGGAAACAGGATGCCGCGCAGGCCGTCGACAATGCCGCGCACCACCGCAGCCGAGGGCAATTCGCGGCCAAACGGCTCGGCGCTGCGATCACGTAGACCGCGCCAGTCTTGCCGGGCTTGCGCGAGATCGGCGACGACTTTGTCCAGATCGAAGGTTTGGGTGGGGGTTGGCGTGAGCGTCAGGTTTGCGGGAGGCTCGGGGGCAAAGCCTTGGGACTTGGCGCTGTCGGTCAGCAGGGTTTGTACAGGGGGGGCCATGATGAGATCCATGCAGCCGCAGAGTGTTGCGGCATTCAGGCAGTGGTATCAGAATTATGACGCGCAAACATCAGGTTATGATGCTCAGGCCCCTTAGGCGGCATATTTGGAAGAAATCAGTTGGGGCGAGGGCTGTGGAGAGAAGCTTGGGATTGTCCGGGGTTTGATGGCAGCATTTCCTTCCTACTTGCAGGGGGTCATCGGGGTTGAAATCGCGCGGGCGGGTGCATTTTGCGCCATAGGGTAAGAGCGGCGGTTTAAGCGCGCGGTTCGGATGGGCTCCGTGCCGGGTTTGCCTGAGTCTTGCGGCGATCGGCTCCTTGCCGCGGCGGGTGGTTGCCTTCGGCTGTCCAAGGCCCGGTCCGCCACGGCACGATGCAGATCTTCTGTATCGCGGGGCATTGCGGCATAGGCGTTCTCTTCGGCGGGCTGAGTTTAGAATTCCGGTTTGGGCGGCAATGGCGCAGAATAAACACGATAGCGTAAGTCGTGTAAGCGCTGCTTCCTGTAGAAAGATCGCCCGATGACCTATCCGGTTTTCAGCTTCCCTCTGCCCCGCACGCCGTCTCGCCCTGAAGCGGCGGATCTGGCTGTGCTGGTGCGCCAAGCCGCCGCCGCACTGGCCGGGTTGGCGCTGATCCGTTTGCAAAGCCAGTATGACATGGCGGCGTTCCGGCTGCGCGGTCTGTTGCAAGAGATTGAGTCCCTGCCCGCCTCTGCGTTGCCACTGGCGGATCGCGATTGCGCTATGTTGCTGTGGCGGTTGCAGGTTCTTGATGCCAGTTGTGACACGCATTTCCTGACTGGGCTGGCGAAGCTGCAGGCTTGGACCAAGCGCGTGCTGGCGCAAGACGACACCGCCGATTTGTGTGCGCCGCTGATCGCCGCGCGATTTCTGGCCCAACAGCGCGCGTTGGGGGGCCTTTTGACCAACCCGCAGCGCGATGTGCTGTGGCAAGTGATGATCGAAATTCCCGACCCAACCCCATCCACACCGCCATACGCTGTATGGCACAGGAGTTAACCACGATGCTGCTTTCCAGACGGTCCTTTGGCGCAAGCGCCCTGCTGCTGACCACGGCTTTCGCCTTTTCGGCCCATGCTGAAAAGATCACTACCCTGAAAATCGGCTATCAGAAAACCAACCTTCCGGTGGTGGCCAAGCAGTTGGGGCTGATCGAGAAGGCGCTGGAGCTGCAGGGCGTGGCGGTGGAATGGGTGGAGTTCGCGGCTGGCCCGCCGCTGGTCGAGGCGCTGAATGTCGGGGCCATCCAACTGGGCTGGACCGGCGACGCGCCGCCGATTTTCGGGCAATCGGCGGGGTCGGCGATTGTTTATGTCGCAGCCCTGCCCTCGAACGGCGAAGGCGAGGCGGTGTTCACAAAATCTGATAGCGGGATCAAGAGCATAACCGATCTGAAAGGCAAGAAGGTTGGCGTCGGCAAGGGCACCAGCGCGCATAATCTGTTGGTGGCGGCGCTGGAGGCCAATGGGCTGAAGCTGTCGGATATTGAGGTGATCTACCTCAGCCCTGCCGATGCGGCGGCGGCGTTTGCCTCGGATGCCATCGTCGCTTGGGCGGTGTGGGACCCGTTCTTTGCGATTGCAGAGACCAAGTATCAGCCGACGATTCTGGCGCGGTCGTCTGAAGTGCTGAAGGTCAATACCTACTTCCTCGCCAACCGTGATTTCGCCGCCGATGCCGACAATGCTGCGGTGATCACCGCGACGGTGGCGGCTTTGGGTGAGGCTGCGGCTTGGGCGGATACCAACCGCGACAAGGTGGCGGCGACGGTGGCAGAGGCGACGGGCGTGCCGATTGAGGCTCAGACCTTGGCGGTGAATCGCGCCAAGTTTGGGATTTATCCGATCACGGATGAGATCATCGCGGGCCAGCAAGCCACTGCGGACCGCTTCTTCGCTTTGGGGCTGATCCCGAAAGCGGTGACAATCGCGGATGCGATCTGGGTTGCGCCAAAGTGATGCGTCACAAGCCCTTTGGTGCCGCCATCGGCTGGCTGCTGCCCGCGCTGATCCTGCTTTTGTGGGAGGTCTTGGCGCGGGCGGGGGTGATCACTGAAAACGTGCTGCCCGCGCCGAGCGAAGTCTTCGCGGCCTTACTGCGGGTGCTGCAATCGGGCGATCTCGCGCGCAATATTGGCGTCAGTTCATGGCGGGCGCTGACGGGATTGGCGATTGGCGGGACGATTGGCTTTGCTTTGGGACTGGCGAATGGCTTGTCGCGGCTGAGCCATGATCTGACTGACACCACTTTGCAGATGGTGCGGAATATCCCGCATCTGGCGTTGATCCCTTTGGTGATCTTGTGGTTCGGCATTGATGAGGGCGCGAAGCTGTTTCTGGTGGCGTTGGGGGTATTTTTTCCGATCTATGTCAACACTTTGCTGGGCATCCAGACGGTGGACCCGCAGCTGATCGAGATGGGGCGCACCTATGGCATGGACCGCCGCGCGCTGTTTTTACGGGTGATTTTGCCCGGCGCGTTGCCGTCGATTTTCGTCGGCTTGCGCTATGCTTTGGGCATCATGTGGCTGACGCTGATCGTGGCCGAGACGATTTCGGCCTCCTCCGGCCTTGGCTATATGGCGATGCAGGCGCGGGAGTTTCTGATGATTGATGTCGTGGTGCTGTCGATCCTGATTTACGCGCTGCTGGGCAAGCTGGCCGATAGTTTTGTGCGGTTGTTAGAGCGGCTTTGCCTGCAATGGCACCCGGCGTTTCAGAAAACCGTGAGGACGTGATGATCCAGACCCCGCATTTGCGCAGCATTGAGGTGGCCCTGCCCGACACCCGCCCGCCGGCCTTTGCGTTTCAGGGCGTGGATCGGCATTTCGGTGCGAAATCGGTGCTGAAAGATATCGACCTTGTGGTGCCGCAGGGGCAATTCGTTGCCATCATTGGCAAAAGCGGTTGCGGCAAAAGCACTCTGCTGCGGCTGCTGGCGGGGTTGGATCAGCCGGATGGTGGCGAGATTGCCCGCGCTGCGGTGCAGCCGGGGCAAACGGGCATCCGCATCATGTTTCAGGAACCGCGCTTG
Source organism: Pseudomonadota bacterium (assembly GCA_040387915.1). Classification (GTDB taxonomy): domain Bacteria; phylum Pseudomonadota; class Alphaproteobacteria; order Rhodobacterales; family Rhodobacteraceae; genus Cypionkella. The sequence goes on along the minus strand of JAZKCV010000015.1, from coordinate 206,217 downwards.
CTGCCTTGGGCGCGGGTGGTCGACAACGTCGCCGTAGGACTGACCGGGCTTGCGGGCCGCGCCGAGGCGAAAGCCCGGGCGCATGATTTGTTGGCCAAGGTGGGGCTGGCGGGGCGCGATGGCGACTGGCCAGCGGTTCTGTCCGGCGGGCAGCGGCAGCGGGTGGCTTTGGCGCGGGCGCTGATCGGTCAGCCGAGTGTTTTGGCGCTGGACGAGCCGTTGGGCGCGCTGGATGCGTTGACGCGGATTGAGATGCAGCAGCTGTTGGGGCGAATCTGGCAGGCGCAGGGCTTTACCGCCGTGCTGGTGACGCATGATGTGGCGGAAGCGGTGGTGCTGGCGGATCGGGTGATCGTGCTGGATGCGGGCCGAGTGGCGTTGGATCTGGCGATCGCTTTGCCGCGGCCACGGCGGCATGGCCATCCTGATCTGGCGGGCTATGAGCAGCAGATTTTGGCGCAGTTGTTTGGCGATGAGAGTGCCAGCTAGGGTGCTTTGCGATTACAGGGTTTTGCCCAGCCAGAGCGTGGCGGGAAAGCTGGTATAGGCAGGAATATCGTGCCAACCGTCGCGGCGATAGAGCGTGATGGCCTCGGTCAGGGCGGCGTTGGTGTCGAGTTTCAGATCGGCATAACCGAGGGATTTGGCGCGGGCTTCAATGGCCTGCATCAGGCGGCGGGCGAGGCCTTGACCACGGGCTGACGGGTCGACCCAGAGACGTTTGACCTCAGCCGTGGTGGTATCCAGCGGGCGGAGCGAGACGGTGCCCACGGGCAGATCATCGCTCCATGCGATCAGGAAAGCACCATGCGGCGGGCGGTAGGCTTCGGGATCGGTCAGCGGCAGGGTCAGCATCGCGCGGGAAAGGCTGGGGATTTTCTGGGTCAGCAGGTCGTAATAGGCGTTCAGGCAGGCGATGGCGGCGCGATCACTGGCGTCGGCGTCGCGGATCTCGGTTTGGTCGCGCAACAGGGTGGTGGCTATCAGGTCCATCGCGTCGATCAGGGTTTGGGGATGCTTGCCCGCGCGGGTGAGAGTCTCGGCGGCGCGGGCGTAGCCGATGGCATTGTAGGCTTGCATTTCGATCTGGCCAGCCGGGGTGAGTTGGGCCGTGCGGCGGCGGCGGTCGGTGGGATCGGTGGTGAGCTGAATCAGGGCTTCGGATTCAAGGGAGCGCAGCAGGCGGCTGAGCAGGCCGGAATCGAGGGCCAGTTTGGCGCGGATTTCGGCAATATCCGTGCCTTGCGTGGTGATCAGTTGCAGAACACGGGCGGCACCAAGTGGGCGGCCACGACCAAGGTAGGAATGGTCTAGGGCGCCGACCTCACGGGTGACGGCGCGGTTGAAGCGGCGCAGGCGGGCAATGTTGTCGAGCATTTTATGGCCTTGGTTTGCTGCCTCTATCGGCGGTGTTTCACACCCCGCACCCCGTGGGATATTTGCGCACAGAGGATGACAATTTTAGTCAAATTGGATGGGCTTGGATTATTACCTGACTTAGATCAGCTATCCGCTGCGGTCAAGAGTGCGGTGGTCAGGCGGTCGCGCAGTTTGGCGCCTTTGGCGGGGTTGACTTGTTCCACCCAAGCGATGCGACCGGAGAGTTGGGCGAGGAAGTTTCGGTCGTGGCGGCGCGGATCATCGGTGCGGGCGAGGTGATGGATGGTGGCTTTGAGCAGGTCGTAATTTTCCCGTGGGGGGTTGACGGTTTGGTTCACGCTCAGCCCGGTGACGGTTTGACGGCAATGGCGGGGTTGGGCGCGGGTTTTTGTGGTGTTCAAACGGAAACCCTGCTGATTGGCGATTTCGGGGACGGCGCGCAGCAGGATGTTTGCGATGCGGGCGTCGCCGGAAAAGGTCAGATCGTCGGCGTAGCGTGTGTATGTGGCGCCCAAGCTGCGGGCGAGGCCGTTCAGACGGCGGTCGAATTGGTGAGCGATCAGGTTGGCAAGCGCGGGGGATGTGGGTGCGCCTTGCGGCAGGTGGCGGTTCGAGAGCGGATCGCGGGCGGCGAGGTTGGCGGTGGTCAGGATGTGGCTGGGGGTGATCGCGGTGGTAAGGCCAGCTAGCGCGCGGGCGGTTTGCGCAGGGTAGCCGAGGCTGCGGAATAGCGCGTAGATGCGGGGGAAATTGAGGCTGGGGAAGAAATGGGCAAGATCGAATGTCACCACCATTTGCTCGGCCGCGTGGCGAGCTGCGCCTTGGATGCAGTTGCGATTTTGCGTGAAGCCGTAGGCGGCGGGGTGCGGCGGAATGTGGTTGAGAATACCCGTCAGGATGCGGCGGTGCAGGCGTTTCAGAAAGGGCTTTGGTTCTTCGATCAGGCGCAACTGGCCGTTGGATTTCGGGATCAGGTGGGGGATGTAATGCGGTGCCCATGGGCTGTCGGTGCGGGCCGACAGGCCGCGCAGGTCGGCGAAGCGGGTCAGTTGATCGGGGGTGATGGCGAGCCAGTCGGCGAGGTCCGCTTCTGTGTGCAGCGCTGGCAGGGCAAGGTCAGCCAGCGTCGGGATCGGCTGGAACTGCGGCGGCGTCAGGCTGTGGGTGGGCTGTACTTTGTAGCGTCGGGCATGGGTCAGAACCGCTTTGCCCGCCGGGGAGTGCAGCAGCAGATGCAGAATTTGGGCGGCATCGGGGGCGGTTGCTTTGGGATAGACGTGCAGCAAGGCGCGGGCCAAAGCGGCAGCGCGGGCGGGTTGGTTGCCGGGCAGGCGCTGTTGCAGATGCTGGCGCAGCGCGGCTTCGGTCCAGTCTAGCTGTGCAAGGCTTGCGGCCAGCGGCGCGAGAATGGCTTGGTTCGGCAAGGCAGGCTGCGGCACGGGTTAACCTCACCTGTCCTGCATGGCCGGTGCTGAATGAAGTTCAGGCGCGGCCATGCGTCGAATGTCACACTTTGCGATCTTTGGGAGGGGAAGCCCCGCCCAGCCGGAAATCCGGCGTCTTAACCCGTGCCTTGCGGTAAGCTTAGCCTACTGCAAGCCATTGTAATGGCGCTGCGCTTCGGGTCAACATGGCAAAATGAAAGCAGGGTTTCCGATTGCGACCAAGGGCATGGTGATTGGCCTTCTCGGCGGTTCCTTCGATCCGGCGCATGAGGGGCATGTGCATATCACCCGCGAAGCTTTGAAGCGGATGGGCTTGGATCAGGTCTGGTGGCTGGTCAGCCCCGGCAATCCGCTGAAGGCGCGGCAACCGGCACCGATGGCGGAAAGGATGGCGCGGGCGCGGGCGGTGATGCCGGATCCGCGCGTGGTGATCAGTGATCTTGAGGCGCGCTTGGGCACGCGGGCGACCTTTGACACCATCCGGCGGTTGCGCAGCCTTTATCCCGGCGTGAACTTCGTCTGGTTGATGGGGGCTGACAATCTGGTGCAGTTTCACCGCTGGAACCGTTGGCGCGATATTTTGCGCTCGATCCCGGTTGGGGTGTTGGCGCGGCCGGGGGCTGGGGTGGCGGCGCGCACATCGGTGGCCGCACGGGCGTTTCGGGTCAATCAGGTGGATCGCGGCGAGAATTTGCGCGGGCGCAAAGCGCCTGCTTGGTGTTTTGTGAACATACCGATGAACGGGGCGTCTTCCAGTGCGATCCGAGCGCGGGGGGAGTGGAAGAAGTAGGGCTGATCAGAGGCTGATCGCCTAAGCCTCGATATGCGCCGCCGCCAGATGAAACGAGATTGCGCGTGTATCGGCATTGCCCAGTTCCAGCTTGGGCACCCAAGTGTCACTGACAAAGCAAATTGCGTTGGCCCCGGCGATGAGGGGGACGCGCAGTTCTGTTTTACGGTCGCTCAAAGCCAGCGTCTGAATGGTCGTGCCGTTTCGCTCGACCCGCAGCTTGATCGAGGTGCGGCGGTAGTTTTCCATATCAAGCACCAAGGTCGCGCCATCGGTCGGGCTTTGCACATCCAAGGTGGACCGCGCTTTGGCGATCAGGTGTTGCGCTCCAATGAACCATTCATCGCCACGCGCCAAAGATCGGGTCAGATCGAAAGAGCGCGCCTGCTTCGATTCTGGTTGCGCCGCCGCTGGCCGCGCGGCGTTGACCTTTGCACGCGCCACGCACAGATGTCCAACCGTTGGCACGGCGGATGCTTCGATCTTGACCGACAGGCCCGCGCGTTGAAGGCAGGCGGTGATGAAGGCTTCAGACCATCCGCTTTCGAACCAGCCCATCTTGGCAATGCAGTAGATTGATTTGGGGTCATTGCGCAGCCCCCAATGACGCCACATGTTGTTGATCGGCTCTCCGGCGAAAATGATCGCGCCATCGGGTTTCAGCATTTTGCTGAGCCGCTCGATCACCGTCCACGGCCGGATCGCGTGATGCAGGCATTCGTAAAACAGTACCGCGTCAAAACGATCCTCGGATGAGAATTCGTCAAAGGTGCCCTGCGCGGCGATGATCGGCAGACCGTGGCGCAACTGTCTGCGCCGGATCAGTTCAACAAAACTGGGATTGATATCCACCGAGGTGACGCGGCAGCCCAAGGTTGCGAAGAACTCGCTCGACATGCCCCAGCCTGCGCCCATATCCAGTACCTTGGCATTGGCAGGCAAATCGGCCACCGCGATCAGATGCGAAAGGCGCAGATAGTGGCGCACCATGCTGTTGGGATTGGTCATCGCATAGGCATTGGCCCCGGCGACGTGGTGGTCCACATTGAAATCGGATTGCTCGTTGGTTTCCTGATCAATCGCGCGGCCAGAAATCTCGTGGTACAGCGCAAGCTGTTGGTCCACATAGGCTTCTGAAAACGGATCAAGGTCTTCATTCACCTTCATCTGCGGGCGGTAGCGCATGCCTTGCCAATATTCCATCGCCTTGGCGCTGGCAGGCCCGCCCAGAGCGTCGACTTTTTCAATGAACGCGGGCAGGTCAGCTTTCGAAAACGTGCTCATAAATTTCTTCACCTTTTATCGAAAACAACCCGTTCGGCATTTCGTTGCAGGACGGACATAAGCATCAATAATTCTGCAGGACAATGGGGCTTCCGGCAGGATCATCGGGTTGCAGGGCGCTTCATCGCTGTGGGCGCAAAGCGATCGGGCTGGGTGAGTTTTGATGACTTTGGTGTGACCGAGGCAGAATTTTCTGGGCTGCGATTGCATCACGCGCCGCTGCGGGGATATTTGTGCGTTGGAGATGACCAAGGGAATCGACATGCAGGTTGGGCGCAGATGGGTGTTGGGCGGGCTGCTGGCGGGGGCTGCGCTGCCTACGTGGGCAGAGGCGCCTGCTGTGTCGCTGCGGCCCCATGCGCGCCCAAATCCGAGCGCGGCTAAGCCCGCTGATAAGGGGGCTGCGGCACTGGTCGAGGCCGCCAAGCTGACCGGCGCGGTGGGCTATTGTGTCGTTGATATGGCCTCTGGACGGGTGTTGGAGGCTGCGGGTGAAGCGGTGGAAATGCCGCCGGCCAGTGTGACCAAGACCGTGACCACGGCCTTTGCGCTTGAAAAGCTGGGGGTCGAGCATCGCTTTGTCACGCGGGTGATGCGGATGGGCGCGGTGGTGAATGGGCGGCTGGACGGCGATTTGATCTTGGCGGGCGGTGGCGATCCGACTTTTGACACCGATAAGATGGGCGATCTGGTGGCAGCACTGGCCGCGTCGGGTCTGCGCGAGGTGACGGGGAAGTTCATCGCCTATGCCGGGGCTTTGCCGGAGCGGGCCGAGATTGCCAATGATCAACCGGATTTCGTGGGGTATAATCCGGCGATTTCGGGGTTGATGCTGAATTTCAACCGGGTGAATTTCGTCTGGAAAGCGGTGAATGACGGCTATTCTCTGGCGATGAACGCTGAGGGCGCGCGGTTTGTGCCGCCTGTCAGCATGGCTTCGGTGAAAATTGTCGACCGCGATGTGCCGGTATTTGCCTATGATGCGGGTGACGCGCAGGATCGCTGGACGGTGGCGCGCGGGGCTTTGGGGCGGGAAGGCTCGCGCTGGCTGCCGGTGCGACACGCTGCGACCTATGTGGCCGAGGTATTTCAGACCCTGTGTGCTGCGCAGGGGATCAAATTGCCACGCGCCGAGGTGGTTTATGCTTTGCCTGCAGCGGCGGAGATTGTGCGGCACGAGTCCGAGGCTTTGCCCGATTTGCTGCGCAAGATGTTGAAATTTTCAACCAATCTGACCGCCGAAGCAGTGGGGCTTGCGGCTTCTGGTGCGGGCAGTCTGGAAGGCTCGGCGGCGGTGATGACCACTTGGGCGCGGCGGCGGTTTGGCGTGCAGGCGGTGTTTGGCGATCATTCGGGGTTGGGGCCAAAGACAAGGATCAGCCCGGCGGAAATGGTGCAGGTGATGATCAAGTTGCGGCAAGACAAGCGGTTGTCGCTGCTGCATGATCTGATGAAGTCTGCCGATCTGCCCAGTGCCGATGGCAAACCTGCGGCCAAAGCCGCCAAGGCGGGCTCTGTGGCGCGGGTTCACGCGAAAAGTGGCACGATGAATTTCGTCTCCAACCTGTCGGGCTATGTTGATGCCCCGGATGGGCGGTCGCTGGCGTTTGCGATTTTCACCGCCGATCTGCCGCGCCGGGAAGCCGTGCCGGTGTGGAACCGGGAATCGCCTGAGGGCGATAAGGCTTGGGTGCGCCGCGCGCATCGCTTGCAGGCGCAACTGTTGAACCGCTGGGGGCAGACCTATCTGTAGGCGCGCGATGCGGCCAAGAACACTGCGGAGCCAATCACGCCCTGCCGTTACGTCACGCTGCATCACGCGGAAAACATGCGGGGATTTCTTGCTTGCTGGCGTGACTGGCGTTCTAACCGCATAGACAGAACGACCGCAGCGTGTAGTCTTGCCTTGTGTCGGCACGGGCGGAGGGGCCCAAGCCGAACTTCGCTATTGCATCAACAGGAGGATTGCATGGATCGTCGTTCGTTTTTGACAAAGGCTTCTATCGGGGGCGTCAGCGCGGCAGGGGCCGCGATGCTGGCCTCGCCGATGATTGCGCAGTCGAGCCCTAAGGTCACTTGGCGGATGACCTCGTCTTTCCCGAAATCGCTGGATACGATTTATGGCGGGGCTGAGGTGCTGTCGAAAATGCTGTCGGAAGCCACCGATGGTAATTTCCAGATTCAGGTGTTTGCGGCAGGGGAACTGGTGCCCGGTGGCGCGCCTGCGGCGGATGCGGTCAGCGCGGGGACCGTCGAGGCTTGCCACACGGTTGGTTACTATAACTTCGGCCAAGACCCGACCTTTGCTTTGGCGGCGGCGGTGCCGTTTTCACTGTCTGCACGCGGGATTAATGCGTGGCATTATCATGGCGGCGGCATTGATCTGTATAACGAATTCCTTGCGACCAAGGGGATTTTTGGCCTACCGGGGGGAAATACCGGGGTGCAGATGGGCGGCTGGTTCCGCAAGGAAATCAACACTCTGGCCGATCTTCAGGGCTTGAAATTCCGGGTGGGTGGCTTTGCGGGCAAGGTGCTGACCAAGCTCGGCGTGGTGCCGCAGCAAATTCCGGGCGGCGATATTTATCCCGCACTGGAAAAGGGCACGATTGATGCGGCGGAATGGGTTGGGCCGTATGATGATGAAAAGCTTGGGTTCTACAAAGTGGCCCCGTTCTACTACTATCCCGGCTGGTGGGAGGGTGGCCCGACGGTGCATTTCTTCTTCAACAAGGCGCAGTATGAGTCGCTGACGCCGACGTATCAATCGCTGCTGCGCACCGCAGCTCGCGCGGCGGATGCCGATATGTTGCAGAAGTATGATTACAAGAACCCGACGGCGATCAAATCCTTGGTCGGTCAGGGCGTGCAACTGCGCCCGTTCAGCCCAGAAATCCTGCAAGCCTCGTTCACTGCCGCGAATGAGGTTTATGCCGAGATGGAGGCCACCAACGCGCCGTTCAAGAAAATCTGGGAGTCGATCAAGGGCTTCCGCAACGATTATTATCAATGGACGCAGGTGGCGGAATATAATTACGACACCTTCATGATGATCCAGCAGCGCGACGGCAAGTTGTAAGCTACGCGCAAAGAAAAGCCCCCGCCGATCGCTCGGCGGGGGCTTTTTCATGGGCTTATGGCGCGGGTGATGCGGGCTTTGTGGTGCCAAAGCTGGGCGGGGCTGACAGCAGGTCATTGCCCAACGGCGCGGGCGTTGCGGGCGCCGCCGGAGTGGCTGGCCCGCCCAGACCCGTGCCAAGCCCGCCATCCAAACCGCCCAATCCCCCCAACCCGCCAAGGCCAGAGTTTGGGGCTGTGAAGGTGACGTGCGAGGTATCCACCACCGCCCCCTTGTAGTGCATCACCATCTGCGGGAAGCCGATCACCAGACCGATCATCACCACTTGGATGATCACAAACGGCACCGCCCCCCAATAGATCTGGCTGGTTTTGACCGGGGCCATCGAGCGGCCTGTCACCTTGTCAACATACGGCTCTTTTGGCGCGACAGATCGCAGGTAGAACAGCGAGAACCCAAACGGCGGATGCATGAACGAGGTCTGCATGTTCACGCCAAGGATGACGCCGAACCAGATCAAATCAATGCCCAGTTTCTCGGCCACCGGGGCCAGCAGTGGCACAAGGATGAAGGCCAGCTCGAAGAAGTCGAGGAAGAACGCCAGCAGGAACACCAGGATCGACACGCCGATCAGGAAGCCCAACTGTCCGCCCGGCATTGCGGTCAGCAGATGTTCCACCCAGAGATGGCCTTGCACGCCGTAGAAGGTCAGCGAAAACACCCGTGCGCCCAGCAGGATGAACATGACGAAAGACGATAGCCTTGTGGTCGAGGCAAGGGCTTGTTGGATCACGCTGAGATTCAAGCGGCCTTTGATGCCTGCCAGAAACAGCGAACCCACCGCGCCCATAGCGCCGCCCTCGGTTGGGGTGGCGATGCCCAGATAGATCGTGCCCAGCACCAGAAAGATCAGTGCAAGTGGCGGGATCAGCACGATGATCACCTGCGAACAAAGCCGCGACATCAGGTTGATGTTCAGCGCGCGGTCCAGCAGCGCCGCGATGTAAATGCCGATGATCGCAACCGACGCGCCGATGATATCCGCGCCCTCGCCATAAAGCGGCAGCAGGGCTTTGATGATCAGATAACCCGCCCCGCCCGCGATCAGCAGCGACACCAGCAGCGACGTGACGCCATTGCCCAAGGTGCGCGCCTCTTTCGGCAGCGCAGGGGCCCAGTTCGGGCGGAACATCGTCACAAGGAACACATAGGACATATAAAGCCCGGTCAAAACCAATCCGGGGATCATCGCGCCCTTATACATGTCGCCGACCGAGCGGCCCAACTGGTCGGCCAGAATGATCAGCACCAGCGAGGGTGGAATGATCTGCGCCAAGGTGCCAGAGGCCGCGATCACCCCGCTGGCCAGCCTGCGATCATAGCCGTAGCGCAGCATAATGGGTAGCGAAATCAAGCCCATGGCTATGACCGAGGCCGCGACGACTCCGGTTGTTGCCGCCAACAAAGCCCCCACGATGATCACCGCATAGGCCAGACCGCCGCGCACCGGGCCGAACAACTGGCCGATGGTTTCCAACAAATCCTCGGCCATGCCAGACCTCTCCAGCACGATGCCCATGAAGGTAAAGAACGGGATAGCCAGCAGCGTCTCATTCTGCATCACCCCCCAAAATCGTTCGGGCAGCGCGTAAAGCAACGGCCAATCGAGGGTGATGGTGCCTTCGGACAGGGGGGCCAGAAACACGCCAAAGACGAAGAACAGCAGGCCATTGGCGGCGAGGGAGAACGCCACCGGATAGCCCGCCAGCAAAAACACCACCAACGAGACGAACATGATCGGCGCCATGTTCTGCGCGATAAGTTCCATCATTTGCGGTCCCCTTTGGCGGCTTTATCGGCTTCGGCTTGGATCGCGGCGAGTTTTTCGGCCAGTTCCGCGCCCTCAATGGCTGCGGCCTCGTGGCTGGACACGAACGGATTGGGATCGGGGATCACCCCCCGCATCACCGCGATTTTCTTGATGATTTCCGAGATGCCTTGCAGCGTGAGCAACAACATCCCGATCAAAAGCAACGCCTTGGCAGGCCACAACACCAAGCCGCCCGCGTTGTTGGACACCTCACCCGAACGGTAGGATTGCAGCACATAAGAGGTGAAATACACATCCATCAGGATCGCAAACGGCATCAGAAAGAACAGGTGGCCCAGCAGGTCAATCCAGTGCTGCGCGCGCCGCGACAACGCCCCGTAGACAATATCAATACGGATATGCTCATTCTGCTTCAGCGTATAGGCCGCCGCCAGCAGGAACGCCGCGCCGTAAAGATACCACTGCATTTCCAACAACGAATTGGACGAGGTGTTGAACACCTTACGCACCACCGCATTGCCAGCACTGAGCAGAATGGCGGCCAGAATGAACCAGCCGACGGCTTTGCCGATCACCTCGGTGCCTCGGTCGATAAAGCGCGATAATATCAACATGATGGACCTCCCCATAGGTTGAGTTTGGTCAACTCAACGCTATCGGTCAATCAGCGATGCGGGCCTGATCGCATGTCGCGGCCAAATTCGGATTTGATTTGGCGATGACGTTGGGGCAGCTACCCCGCAACCAAAAGGACGGGTCAGGGCCGCAGATGCCGCACCCGCGCGCCCCATTCGATGGCAGCGGCGTGGAGGCGATCAATATTCAACTCCTCACGCACTTCCTCCAGCATACGCAATTCAACCTCGCGGAGATTGCCGTCTGCTGTCGCCACATCGCAGGCCAGCGCATAGGCGGTCTCATTCAGCCGTTCCGGCAAAGCGTCGCGGATCAGGCCGAACAGGGCGTCAAGGCCGTCTTCCTCTTCAAACAGATCAAACACCGTCTGCGCCACCACCCGCATCCGGTCGGCGTCGTAGCCAGCAAACACCGGCATATGGTTCACGGTGCGCTGGATCGCCACCAGTTCGGGCGTGCGCATCTGCTCATCCGCCGCAGAAACCGCGATCATCACGGCCAAAAGCGCGTCTTGGGGCGACAGCGAGGGGGGGGTATCGGGCACGTCTGATCTCCTATTGTTGCGGTGCAGAATATTGACCTGAGCGGCCTGCGGCAATAGAGGACACAGGATTGCGACAACATGGGGTTGCCGCCACTGGAGACTGCCGCGATGTCCGCTTTGCGCGATGCTGGGATGAAATCGAAAGCTTGGCCCTTTGAAGAGGCCCGCGCGCTGCTGAAACGCTATGAGAAAAAGGCACTGGAAAAGGGCTATGTGCTGTTTGAAACCGGCTATGGCCCGTCAGGTCTGCCGCATATCGGCACCTTTGGTGAGGTCGCGCGCACCACGATGATCCGCCGCGCGTTTGAGGCGATCTCGGACATTCCGACGCGGTTGATCTGTTTCTCGGATGATGTCGACGGGATGCGCAAGGTGCCGGAAAACGTGCCGCAGCAGGACATGCTGCGCGAGCATATGCAAAAGCCTTTGACCAGCGTTCCCGACCCCTACGGCGAGTACCCCAGCTTTGGCGCGCATAACAACGCCATGCTGCGGCGGTTTCTCGATACGTTCGGCTTTGAGTATGAATTCATCAGCGCCACCGAGTTCTATAAATCGGGCCGCTTCGATGACACGCTGAAACTGGCAACCGAACGCTATGATGCGATCATGAAGATCATGCTGGCCTCTTTGCGCGAAGAACGCCAGCAGACCTATTCCTGTTTCCTGCCGATCCATCCCGAAACCGGGCGGGTGATGTATGTGCCGATGAAGAACGTCGATCCGGTCAACCATACCATCACCTTCGACGATGAAACGGGCCGCGAATGGACGCTTCCGGTGACGGGCGGCAATGTTAAATTGCAATGGAAGCCGGATTTCGGCGCGCGCTGGGCGGCACTGGACGTTGATTTTGAGATGTATGGCAAGGACCATTCCACCAATACCCCGATCTATGACGGGATTTGCGAGGTGTTGGGCGGTAAGAAGCCAAACCATATGTCTTATGAGCTGTTCTTGGATGATCAGGGCCAGAAGATTTCCAAATCGAAAGGCAATGGCCTGACGATTGACGAATGGCTGACCTATGCCTCGTCGGAAAGCCTGTCGTATTTCATGTATCAAAAGCCCAAGACGGCGAAACGGATGCATTTCGACGTGATCCCGCGCGCGATGGACGAATATCACCAGCAGTTGCGGGCTTACCCCACGCAGGACATCGATCAGCAGGTCAACAACCCGGTCTGGCACATCCACAAGGGCAACCCGCCGGAATCGAAGATGGTGGTGCCGTTCTCGATGCTGCTGAACCTTGCAAGCGTGTCGGGTGCGAAGGACGCAAAAGGCCTTTGGGGGTTTATCAAACGCTACGCGCCCGCAGCCTCGCCCGAAGGCAACCCCGATCTGGATGCGGCGGCGGGCTATGCGCTGCGCTATTTCGACGACCGGATTGCGCCGACACGGGTGTTCCGTCTGCCCTCCGAGCAAGAGGCCGCAGCGATGCGCGATCTGCGCGCGCGGCTGGTGGCTTGGGAGGGCGGCCTAGACGACGAAGCACTGCAAAGCATGGTTTTCGCGGTGGGCAAAGATCACGCCTTCGAGCCTTTGCGCGACTGGTTCAAGGCGCTTTATGAGGTTCTGCTTGGCGCATCCGATGGGCCGCGTTTCGGCGGTTTCATCGCTTTGTATGGCGTCGAGGAAACGATTGCCCTGCTGGATCGTGGCCTGAATGGTGAACTTCTCAGCTAATTTTCAAGCAATCTGAGAAAAGTAACAGCCCCCGGCCCCGCGCCGGGGGTTTTTGTTTGACGAAATCTCAACCTGCTTTACCTTTCCAACTGGGGACGTGGTAAGAGGTGTTGCGATGCGACTTTACCTATGTTTTGCGGCTCTGGCTGGGCTGGCCTTGCCCGCCGCCGCACAAGAAGCGCCTATCCAGCAGACCATCCAATCCCAGCTTGAAGCGTTCAATGCTAAGGATGTCAGTAAGGCTTGGACCTATGCCTCACCCAACATCAAAGGCATTTTCGGCACCCCAGACCAGTTTGGCGAGATGGTGCAGAAAGTCTATCCGATGGTCTGGCAGCATGGTCCGGTGCAGATGCTGGAATTGCGCACTGTGGCCGGAAATCTTTGGCAGCGCGTGATGATCACCGATGCTGGCGGGCGGACCTATCTGCTGGATTATATGATGGTCGAGACGCCGGATGGCTGGCAAATCAATGCCGTGCAGCTTTTGCCGCAGCAAGGGGTCGGGGCCTAAAGCCCCGCCAATCTGGGCAATATCGCGGCTAAAATAGCCCGCAGACATAACATATTGTGGGTAGTTTGCGCCCAACGACAAGTCACTCCCAGCGGGGAAGAAATTTCAACTTAGCTTTTCGGGCGATGCGCCTTGATAATGGCCGGGTCGGTTTCAACCCACCCCCCGCCGATCAGATCAAGGCAATAGGGCACAGCGGCGAACACCGCCTCCAGGCTGGTGGCGATGGCGTTTGGGCTGCCGGGTAAGGTGATGATCAGGGTTTTGCCGCGCACGCCCGCCGATTGCCGCGACAGAATGGCGGTGGCAACGACGCGGCCATTAGCCGCGCGCATCGCCTCGCCAAACCCCGGCAGCTCCATCTTGATCACATCGGCCATCGCCTCTGGCGTCAGATCGCGCGGGCTGGGGCCAGTGCCGCCCGTGGCAAGGATCAGATCAGCTTGCCAGTTATCCGCCAGATCGACCAGCTCGCCCGCAACCTCGGCACGACCATCCGGGGTGATACGGCGCAGAATTTCCAGCGGCGTGGTGATCACCCGGCGCAACCAATCCTCGGCGGCGGGGCCACCCCGATCTTCGTATTCGCCTTTGAAGGCACGGTCAGAGACGGTCAGGATGGCGATGCGGGCAGCGGTCATGGAATGCTCCTTTGGTCCGTAAGGTGCGGGTTTGGCAACCAAGGCGCAAGCCCCCGCTTGCCGCAACGCCCCCGCGCGCGTAAGCTGCATTCTGCCCGTATGGGGCCAAAAAAGGACGCCGTTTGCCTGATTTCACCCTGCCAGACTTAGGCTGGTCTGACCATTTCGCTGAACAACTCACCGACGAAGATGCGGCCCTTATCCCCGCTCGCCTTAGTTCATTGCACCGCGCCCGCGTCCAAGCCCTGACGGCGGATGGTGCTGTCGAACTGATCTGCCCGCCAACGCTTTCGGTCGCAGGCATGGCGGTGGGCGATTGGGTGCTGGCCGATGGCCCGCGCGTCGGCCGGGTGTTAGACCGCATCAGCCTACTGCAACGCCGCGCGGCGGGCACTGGCACGGTGGCGCAACTGATTGCCGCCAATGTCGATACGATGTTCGTCGTCACATCCTGCAACGCCGATTTCAACGAGGCCCGGTTGGAGCGGTATCTGGTGCTGGCCCATTCCGCCGGAATCACCCCGGTTCTGGTGCTGACCAAAGCCGATATGGCCGAAGCCGCTCCCTATATCGCCCGCGCCGAAGGCCTGTCGGCGGGCATGGCGGTGGTCGCGCTGAACGCCAAATCCGGCGATCTTTCGGTGCTTGATCCATGGTGCCGCGCCGGGCAAACCGTGGTGCTGCTGGGATCGTCTGGCGTCGGAAAATCCACCCTCGCCAACAGCTTGACCGGCGGCGCGCTAGAGGTCGGCGATATCCGTGAAGATGACGCCAAGGGTCGCCACACAACAACCTCGCGCTATCTTTTGGCGCTGCCCGCAGGCGGTTGGCTGATCGACACGCCGGGGGTACGCGAGTTGCAGCTGACCGACGTGGCCGATGGCATCGACGTGTTGTTTTCCGATCTGATTGATCTGGCCTCAGGCTGTCGGTTTCGCGATTGCAAACATACGGTTGAACCGGGTTGTGCGGTGCAGGCGGCGATCAAGGCGGGAGCAGTGGACGCACGGCGGTTGGAGTCTTGGCGCAAGTTAGGAGCCGAGGAGCGGGCGAATTCCTCGGCGATGCAGGTGTCAAAGGTGCGGGCGGCGGGGAAATATACCAAGAAATCAGCGGCTAAGCGGCGTCCGGGCGGCTAGCGTTGATTGGGGGCCAGCCCCCAAACCCCCGGGATATTTAAGGACAGATGAAGCCCAATTTTGGCTAAACTTTAACGGATTGGCTGGCCCAAAGGAATTGCTCTGGCGTTTCCACAGCACAGGGCTGTGCTAAACGCAGGCGATTTAGGGCGGGATCTGGCGCTTCACCGGCCTCGATCATCAGGCGCAAAGCGGCGGTGCCCGATCTGCCGCAACCGCCCATGCAATGCAGGAGGACTTTGTTTTGCTTGGCCAGTTGGCGATGAACAAAGGCCGAGATTTCCAGCCAGCCTTGCCCCGGCGTATCGTAATCAGCCGTCGGCAGATGCATCCACGCGATGCCGGCTTCGGCCAAATCGCGACCAAGATAGGCGGCGACACGCGCCAGTTCTTCGGCGGTGATAAAACTGACGACCAAAGCGGGTTGCCAATGCTGGATCGCCAGCACATCGGCCTCGTAAAACCCCGCCCGACCGGGGCATTGGCTGATGCCCAACAGCCCCTGCCCGACGCTCAGCTCTGCGATTGTCAGCCGCATCTGTTCCTCTTTGGTTTACGTTTGATCCTGCGCGGCTTAGGTTATGCCAACCCGAATCCGCCCCGCATGTTTTGAGGCACAATGACCGAAACCACGCCGCAAACCTATCAGGTTCTGGCCCGCAAATACCGCCCCGCGACCTTTGCCGATCTGGTCGGACAAGAGGCGATGGTGCGCACGCTGAAAAATGCCTTTGCAGCAGACCGGATTGCACATGCGTTTATGATGACGGGCATTCGCGGCACGGGGAAGACGACGACGGCGCGGATCATTGCCAAAGGGCTGAATTGTGTCGGCGCAGATGGCAAAGGCGGCCCTACGACCGAACCTTGCGGGGTGTGTGAGCCTTGCATAGCCATTGCCGAAGGCCGTCATGTTGACGTGATGGAGATGGATGCGGCCTCGCGCACAGGCGTGAATGACATGCGTGAAGTCATTGATTCTGTGCATTACCGCGCGGCCTCGGCGCGCTACAAGATCTATATCATCGACGAAGTGCATATGCTGTCGAACGCGGCGTTCAACGCTTTGCTGAAGACACTGGAAGAACCGCCAGCGCATGTGAAATTCATCTTTGCCACCACGGAAATTCGCAAGGTTCCGGTGACGGTTCTCAGCCGTTGCCAGCGGTTTGATCTGAAGCGGATCGAGCCGGAAGTGCAGATGGCCTTGATGCGCAAGATCGCTTTGGCCGAGGGCGCGCAGATCACCGACGGCGCTTTGGCGCTGATTGCGCGGGCGGCAGAAGGCTCGGCGCGGGATGCAACCAGCCTGCTCGATCAGGCGATTTCGAATGGCGCGGGCGAGACGACCGCCGATCAAGTGCGGGCGATGCTGGGGCTGGCGGATCGCGGTCGGGTGCTCGATCTGTTTGATTTGATTATGAAGGGTGAGGCGGCGGGGGCTTTGGCGGAACTTTCCGGCCAATATGCCGATGGCGCTGATCCGATGGCGGTGCTGCGCGATCTGGCGGAAATCACCCATTGGGTTTCGGTGATCAAGATCACGCCGGAAGCCGCCGAAGACCCAACGACGCCGCAGGATGAGCGCGAGCGTGGCCTCGCCATGGCCGCCGTTCTGCCGATGCGGGTGCTGACCCGGATGTGGCAGATGCTGCTGAAAGCGTTGGAAGAAGTGGCGCTGGCCCCGAATGCGATGATGGCGGCTGAGATGGCGGTGATCCGGCTGACCCATGTCGCCGATCTGCCGGACCCGGAGACTTTGGTGAAGAAACTGATGTCGCAAAGCGCGCCCGCTCGGCCCACGGGGGGTGCGCCTGCGGGCGGCGGCGGTGGCATGGTGCATGGGGCGCTGCGGATGGCGCCGAGCGCGCCCGCGCATGGACCTACGATGCAAGGCGGGCAGGCTTTAGCTGTGGCGGAAAGCCAGTTGGTTGTTTACGCCAGCTTCGCGCAAGTTGTTGAATTGATCCGCGAAAAGCGCGATATGCGGCTGTTGGTTGAGGTGGAAGAAGGCGTCAAACTGGCGAAATACGCGCCGGGGCGGATTGAGTTTGAACCCGCACCGGGCGCGAAACCTGACCTTGCGGCGCGGCTTTCGCAACGCTTGCAGGGCTGGACGGGCGCGCGTTGGGGTGTGTCGGTGGTCAACACCGGCGGCGCTGCGACTTTGGCCGAGGAGCGTGATGCGGCGCAAAATGCCGCCCGTGCGGAAGCGATGGGCAACCCCTTGGTGCAGGCCGTGATGCTGGCGTTTCCTGGCGCTGTGATCAGCGAAATCAGAACGGCAGAGGCGATGGCTGCGAGTGCGGCGATCGAGGCTTTGCCAGAGGTAGAAGACGAATTTGACCCGTTTGAAGACGACTGAGGAGCGAACATGCTAAAAGGTTTGGGCGGCATCGGCGATATGGCCAAGATGATGAAAGCCGCACAGGAAATGCAGGGCAAAATGGCCGAGCTGCAAGAGGAAATGGCGCGCACCGTGGTGATCGGTGAGGCAGGCGCGGGGTTGGTGAAGGCGCGCGCCACCTGTAAGGGCGAGGTCACGGGCTTGGATATTGACCCGTCGATTCTGGTTGCGTCCGAGAAGGAAGTGGTCGAGGATCTGATCCTTGCCGCGATCAAGGATGCGCAGATCAAGGGCCAAGCCCGCAATATGGTTGAAATGCAGAAAATGACGCAAGCGCTTGGTCTGCCTGCGGATTTCAAGCTGCCGATCTGAATGGAGCAATCGCGCGACATTGAAACCCTGATCGAACTGATGGCGCGACTGCCGGGGCTGGGGCCTCGGTCGGCGCGGCGTGCCGTGCTGGCTCTGCTGAAAAAGCGCGGGCCGCTGATGGCCCCCTTGGCGCAGGCGATGGCGACGGTGGCGTTGACGGCGAAGGATTGCGAGATTTGCGGCAATATCGGCACGGCTGAAATCTGCCCAATTTGCAACGATGAGGCCCGCGCCAATGGCGAGATTTGCGTGGTCGAGGATGTCTCGGACCTTTGGGCGATGGAGCGGGGCGGAGCGTTCAAGGGGCGTTACCATGTGCTGGGCGGCACGCTTTCGGCTTTGGATGCGATTGGGCCAGAGGAGCTGGGCATTCCCCGGCTGGTGGACCGTGCCCGCGATGCGAGCGAAGTGATTCTGGCGCTGAATGCCACCGTCGATGGCCAAACCACCGCGCATTACATCGCCGATGCACTGGCGGGGCTGGGCGTGCAGATCACCTCGCTGGCCCAAGGCGTGCCGATTGGTGGCGAGCTGAACTATCTCGACGATGGCACGATTGGGGCTGCTTTGCGGGCGCGCCGCCGTTTCTGACACCGTTTTGCAACCAGCTTTAGCGGCACTTCACAACCATACCGCGCTTTAGCCGCATTCCCGCCTTATTCTGGTTCTTAATTGGGTTAACCGATTACCGGAGGGCGCGATGGCCGTTGTTTCAATGATTGCAGGCGGAATGCTCGGGTTTTTCTCGGCTTTGTTCAGTCTGGTGGCCTTGAACGTCAGCTGGATGACCGCCCTAGGGTTGTGGAGCGGGATCGGCTGCGCCGTAGCCATCTTGCTGTTGGGCTACGCCATGCTGCCCCGCCACAAACTGATTGAGCCGCGCCGGACGGAACACGCCTAGCGCGTAATTTTTTCTTGATCTGTGGCCAGACTCGCCCCTAACTATCCTTGCGACGTTATCTCTCTGCGATCCCTGTCTCCGATTTCGGCCACAGCATTCGACAAAGGCTGACTGCGCCAAGCCGCCGCAATCTCGCGGGCGGCACCACTAAAGGAGACATCACGATGGCTAAGGGCACCGTGAAATGGTTCAATGAGACCAAAGGCTTCGGCTTTATCGCCCCGGAAGGTGGCAAGAAGGACGTGTTCGTGCACATCTCGGCGCTGGAGCGTGCTGGTCTGCGCTCGCTGAAAGATGGCCAGCCGGTCACTTTTGATATCGAAGCCGGACGCGATGGCCGCGAATCTGCAACCAATCTGGCGCTGGCCTGACCCGAAAGCCCCACAGCCTACGGGCGGGGCTGACTGAGATTTGAAAGGGGCGCATCCGCGATGCGCCCCTTTTCTATTACCGTAGCAACCCTGATCGCCATTGACGATTAGAGACAAATTGATCGACAGTTCACATCAGACGCATGGCGAGTCGGTCGCGCAGCGCATGCTCAAAGCCCACCCGCAGCGAAATGCCCGAGGTGGGCGCACGCAGCACCACGGCCTCCCCGCGTTCTTCGGGGAATTCCTGCGCGGTACAGTCTTTTGACAGCAAAATAACCGGCACCCGCCGCGCCACGTCGACCAGTAGCGCATGCGCTCGGCGACCTGCCGCCAGCCCGCCAAAGGCATCACAGTCGATCACGCACAGCCCATAGCCTGCCGGATCTTCGATCACCGCTTCCAAGCCGACAAACAGATCATCCGCCATTTCCACCTTGCCACCCATACCGGCAAGCCGATGCGGCAAAGGGTTGCCGTCCTGGCTTTGGCTGACCAGCATCACCCGGATGCCAAGCCCTACCGTAGAGGCGCTGTGTTGCTCTAGTGACCGAATGACTTGCACGATTGTTCCCCTCAACATTGCAGGCGGTCTGCGACTTGATTGTTCAATTTTAGGCGACAGTTGCGGCGAAATTGGGCAGACAATACGGCGTTATTTACTGAATTGTGGCGGCGATTGGGCGTTGAACCCGCAGGCTTTGCCCGCCATGATCCCGCCCGAACGCACTAGGATTTCGCCCATCATGCCAGCACCAGATTACCAAAGCCTTATCGACGAAGCGACTTGGGGCTTTATCCGCGACAGTGAGGCGTCCTATCCGCCCGACACTGCCAGCCTGACCATTGCCGATCAGCGGCGGATTTATGATGCGATGTGCGCGCAGTTTCATCGCGGCTACCCGGCAGGGGTGGTGGCAGAAGATCGAGTGATCGCAGGCGTGCCCTGTCGGGTCTATCCGGGGGCTGCGCCAACCGTCGTCTACCTTCATGGCGGTGGATATGTGGTGGGCGGCTTGCACAGCCACGATGATGTCTGCGCCGATATTCGTGCGGCGACAGGCTTACAGGTGGCGGCGGTGGATTATCGTCTCTCACCCGAGCATCTGCATCCGGCGGCGTTTGACGATGCCCATTCGGTGGTGCAGGCATTGCCGGGGCCACTGGTGCTGGCGGGAGATTCCGCAGGCGGCAATCTGGCGGCTGCGATCAGTCATGCTTTGCGCGGCGATGCGCGGATCTTGGGGCAGGTGTTGATCTATCCGGGTTTGGGCGGAGACCGGACAAAAGGCAGCTATCTGACCCACGCGTTCGCGCCGATGCTGACGCTGGCAGATGTAGAGTTTTACGCGGGCATCCGGCATGGCGGGGTTGAAGTGCGGGGCGATGCCACCGTTGCGCCTCTACAAGATAGCGATTTTGCGGGCCTGCCGCCCACCGTGGCGATTGCAGCGGAATGTGATCCGCTCGCCGATGATGCGCATGACTATGCTGCAGAGATCCGGGCCACTGGCGGACGGGCAGTGTCGTTCACAGCCCCCGGCATGGTGCATGGCTATCTGCGCGCCCGCAGCACCGTGCCTCGGGCTGCGCAATCCTTCACCGAAATCTGCAACGCCATCAGCGCCTTGGCGCAAGGCAACTGGCCCTATGGAGACACCAAATGAACGCACATGCCAATATCACCCACTGGGCCGAACGCGTCGATATGGCCGCCGCCTTCCGCTGGAGCGTCAAGCTAAACCTGCACGAGGCGGTGTCAAACCACTTCAGCCTTGCGGTGAACCCGGACGGCAGCAAGTTCCTGATGAACCCAAACATGCGCCACTTTGGCCGGATCACCGCATCGAGCCTGTTGGAGATTGACGCCAATGATCCCTCCACGATGAACCGCCCGGATGCGCCTGACCCCACCGCTTGGGGTTTGCACGGCAGCATTCACCGCGCCCTGCCCCATGCCCGCTGCGTGATGCATGTGCATTCGATCCATGCCACGGTTCTGGCCAGCCTCGCAGACAGCTACCTGCCCCCTATCGACCAGAACTCAGCAATGTTCTTTGGCCGTCAGGTGGTGGATGCCGACTACGGCGGCATGGCGTTTGAGGAAGAAGCCGCGCGCTGCGTGCAGCTTTTGGCTGACCCGAAAATCACCACGATGATCATGGGCAACCACGGCGTGCTGATCATCGGCCAATCAGTCGCCGATGCCTTCAACCGTCTGACCTATTTTGAACGCGCGGCCGAAACCTATATCCGCGCACTGCAAACCGGGCGTCCGCTGCGGATTCTGTCGGATGCGGTGGCCGAGAAAACAGCTGGCGAATGGGACAACTATCCGGGCTATGCCGAGGCGCATCTGCGCGAGGTCAAGGCATTGCTGGACGAAGACGGCGCAAACTACGCCAGCTAAGGCGGAATTCGCGCGAATTCCGTTTGCGATTTTCGCGCGAAAATCGGCTACGCTTGGAAAAACGGTTTCGCCTTCATGCTGGGCGGCACCGCCACCCCCATCCGCGTCAGAATCGACGGTGCCAGCGCCAACTGATCCAACACCACGTCCGGGCCGGGCATCTCGGCGTCGCCAAAATAATAAAACGCGAAGTCCTGCTGCAATTCTCCGGTGCCGCCATGATGGCCACGCTCATCCTGGCCGTGGTCAGCGGTGACGATCACCTCATAGCCAGCAGCGCGCCACCTATGCAGGAATGGGGCCAGCATCGCATCCATCACATAGCAGACATGGTCCATTTCCTCGCAATCGTGGAAAAACCTATGGCCCATGCTGTCGAGCGTGCAGGTGTGCAGGATGCCGTAGTCGATGCCCTTCACCTCGCACAGCCGGGTGAGGGTGGCGAACAGATCGACATCCGAGGGCGTCATCTGGTTGGTGTTGCCGTAGCCGGTCATGGTGTGGAAACGACCATGAGTGATTGGGCCTGTGGGTTCGTCATACTCGATATCGCGCACCACATCGAAAGGGCTACGGTTGAACAACTCTGACCAGAAGCTGTGCGTCACCGCCCCGGTTTTGCGGCCCGCCTTGGACAATTCCGAGAAAATATCCGGCTGCTCCAACCGATACACCGCCTCATTGCCCCAGACCCGGTGCTGTTGCGGTGGCACCCCAGTGTGGATCGAGGCATAGCACGAGGCCGAGGTCGAGGGCAGCGTCGCACGCATCCGCCACACCCGCGCCTCGCCTTGCGCGACCCAGCCTTCAAGGTTGCCAAACAGGCGGCGCCAGTTGCGGTAAGGCACGCCGTCGAGGAGGATCAGCAGCAGTTTACGCATATTTATCTCCGGCCCGGCGGAGAACTCGGAGCCTCCGGCGGGGATATTTAAGCCAGTATGAAAGCCTTGGGTTCGGGCCTAATTGCCGCCGCTTTCCATTTTGCGCGATTGCAGAACTTCTTCGAGCCAGCCGAGTTTCATCTCGGGCACCGAGGACAGCAGAAGGTCAGTGTAATCGTCAAACGGCGGCGTCAGCACATCGGTTTTGCTGCCATAGCGCACGACTTGGCCGCGATACATCACCGCGATTTTATCGGCGATGGCTTTGACGGTGGCAAGGTCATGGGTGATGAACAGATAGGCCACGCCTTCGCGGGCTTGCAAGGACAGCAGCAGTTTCAGGATGCCATCGGCGACCAGCGGGTCGAGGGCGCTTGTCACCTCGTCGCAGATGATCAGTTTCGGTTTGGCGGCCAAAGCGCGGGCGATGCAGACGCGTTGTTTCTGGCCGCCGGAAAGTTCTGCTGGGTAGCGGTCGATAAAGCCCGCGCCCATTTCGATTTCTTCCAGCAATTCCTGAATGCGTTTGCGTTTGGCGTCGCCTTTCAGGCCGAAGTAGAACTCCAGTGGCCGCCCAATGATGGTTCCAACGGTCTGGCGCGGGTTCATCGCGGTGTCGGCCATCTGGTAGATCATCTGCAACTCGCGCAGATCATCTTTCGTGCGGCTGGCAAGGTCCGCCGACAAGGTGCGGCCAGCAAAAGTGATGCGGCCTTGGGCGGCAGGCAACAGCCCGGTGATCACGCGGGCGAGGGTCGATTTGCCCGATCCGCTTTCCCCCACCACGGCGAGGGTTTGGCCTGCCGACAGATCAACATTAACATTCTTCAGCACATCAAAATTGGTGCCTTTGTAGCGCGCAGTGATATTGGCGACCGACAGCACCGGGGCGCTATCGGCTTTCTCAACGTGGTCAATCGAGCGCACCGACACCAGCGCCTGCGTATAGGCTTGCTGCGGCGCGTTGATGATCTGATCGGTGCTGCCGTATTCCACCTTTTTGCCGCCACGCAGCACGAGGATATCGTCGGCCACCTGTGCCACCACGGCCAAATCGTGCGTGATATACAGCGCCGCCACCCCGGTATCGCGGATCGCGGCTTTGATCGCCACCAGCACGTCGATTTGCGTCGTCACATCCAGCGCGGTGGTCGGCTCGTCGAACACCACCAGATCGGGCTTCGGGCAAAGCGCCATCGCCGTCATAGCGCGTTGCAACTGCCCGCCCGAGACTTGGTGCGGATAGCGCGAGCCAAAGGTTTCCGGGTTCGGCAGGCCGAGTTTGCGGAACAGATCGACCGCGCGGGCTTCGGCCTCGGCGCGGGGCATCAGTTTGTGGTGCAGGCTGGTTTCGATCACCTGTTCCATCAGCCGCTTTGCCGGGTTGAAGGCGGCGGCGGCGGATTGCGCGACATAGGTGACTTCGCGGCCACGCAAGGACCGCAGCTCACCAGCACCCGCCTCGCGAATATCGCGGCCGTTCAGCAGGATTTGCCCGCCTGCCAGACGCGCACCACCACGGGCGAAGGACATTGCCGACAGACCGATGGTGGATTTACCCGCCCCGGATTCGCCGATAAGCCCCAGCACTTTGCCCTGTTCGACCGACACCGACACATCATCGACCAGCACGACTTTGCGCGGTGCCTCGCCCGGCGGATAAGAGGTAGCCTCTATGCGCAGGTTCTTGATTTCCAGCAGGTTGGTTTTCACTTGATCAAGCACCGCGACCGCCTTTCAGGCTGGTGGTGCGCGACAGCACCCAATCCGCCACCAAGTTTACCGAGATCGCCAAAGCCGCAATCGCAATCGCCGGCGCCAAAGCAGCCGGGATACCGTAAACCAGCCCAGCAGAGTTTTCCTTCACCAAGCCGCCCCAATCCGCCAAGGGCGGTTGCACGCCAAGACCAAGGAACGACAGGGTCGAGATGAACAGCACCGCGAAGATGAAGCGCAGGCCCAGTTCGGCGACCAGTGGCGACAAAGCGTTAGGCAGGATTTCCGAGAAAATGATCCAACCGCGCCCTTCACCACGCAGACGTGCGGCCTCGACATAATCCATCACGGTGATATCGACGGCGACTGCGCGCGACAGCCGGAACACCCGTGTCGCATCCAGGAACCCCATCACAAGGATCAGGTTGATCGTCGTCACATCCACCGCCGTCAGGATCACCAGCGACAGGATCAGCGTCGGAATCGCCATCAGCAGATCGACAAAGCGCGACAAAGCCTGATCCAGCCAGCCGCCCGCCGTCGCCGCCAGAAACCCCAGCACCGAGCCGGTGACAAAACTTAGGATCGTCGCACAGGTTGCAACGAAAATCGTCACCTGCGCGCCGTAGATCATCCGGGTCAGCAGATCGCGCCCGATGGAATCGGTGCCCAGCCAATGCGCGGCAGAGATCGGATCCCAGACGCCGCCTACCAGCTCGTCCATCTTATAGGGCGCGATCAGTTGCGCGAAGATAGCGACGAAAAAGAACCCTCCGGTCAGAATCAGACCGATCAGGGCGGAAAGTGGAATACGCCTCATTTCGGGTGCCTCAATCTTGGGTTCGCTAGGATAGACACCACATCCGCGAGGATGTTCAGCCCGATGTAAACGGCGGCGAAGATCATACCACAAGCCTGCACCACCGGCAGATCGCGCTTGGTGACGTGATCGACAAGATATTGCCCCATGCCGGGATAGACGAACACCACCTCAACCACGACCACGCCCACCACCAGATAGGCAAGGTTCAGCATCACCACATTGACCACAGGCGCGATGGCATTCGGGAACGCGTGCCGCCAGATCACCGTCAGCGGCGACAGGCCCTTCAGTTCCGCAGTTTCGATATAGGCCGATTGCATCACGTTCAGAATCGCCGCCCGCGTCATTCGCATCATATGCGCCAAGACCACCATCACCAGAACGATGACTGGCAGGATGATCGCACTCAGGCGCTCAAACACCCCCATGCCGGGGAACACCATCGACATGGCCGGGAACAGTTGCAGCTTCACCGCAAGAAAATACAGCACCAGATAGCCCGCCACAAACTCCGGCAGACTGATCGTCGCCAGCGTCACGCCCGAGATCAGCCGATCCGGCCAGCGCCCATTGTAGCGCGCCGCAAGCAACCCCAGCAAAATCGCCAAGGGCACCGAGATCAGCGCCGCCCAAAAAGCAAGAAACAACGTGTTGCCAAGCCGGCTACCGACCGATTTCGCAATGTCTTCACCGTTGGTCAGGGCAACCCCCATATCCCCGGTCATAAACCCGTACAGCCAATGGCCATAGCGCCACAGCACCGGCTCATTCAGGCCCATTTTCTCACGCAGGTTGGCCAAAGCCTCGGGCGTGGCGGATTGGCCCAGCATGGCTTGCGCGGTATCGCCGGGCAGCGCCTCGACGCCGAAAAAGATCAGCGCCGACACTGCCAGCATCAACAGCAGACCCAGCGCCAAACGCTGGGTCACGAGTTTTACAACCGGATGCATATCGGCGATCAGGTGTTCAGCCAGCACTTGGCGAGTGCGCGGCCATTCATCAACTCGCCATTCGGATCGGGCTGCCAGCCGCCGACTTCATCACGCTTGGCTTCAACAAAATCGTTGAACATCGGGCAGATCAAACCACCGTTGTCGCGGACATTGTTGGCAAGTTCCGAATATTCTGCCTTGCGCTTCACCGGGTCCAACTCGGCCCGCGCTGCAATCAGCGTGGCGTCGAATTTCGGATCCTTGAACTTGGTGTCGTTCCAGTCAGCGGTGGACAGATAGGCGGTGGAATACATCTGATCCTGCACCGGACGGCCACCCCAATAGGATGCGCAGAACGGGGCGACGTTCCAGACGTTCGACCAATAACCATCATCCGGCTCGCGCTTGACTTCCAGCGGGATACCAGCGGCATTGGCCGATTGCTGGAACAGCTGTGCCGCCTCAATCGCGCCGGGGAAAGCACCCGCCGCAACTTGCAACACGATCGGGGATCCATCATGGCCGGATTTCTTATAGGCCTCTGCCGCTGCCGCCGCATCATATTCACGCTGCGGAATGGTGTCGTCAAACAGCGGATAGGCCGCGTTGATCGGGAAGTCATTGCCGCGCGAACCTAGGCCGCCCAGAATCTTGTCAACCATTTCCTGACGGTTCACCGACAGCTTCAGCGCCATCCGCAGATCGTTGTTGTCGAACGGTGCCTTGTCGCAATGCATGATAAAGACGTAGTGGCCACGGCCCGCAACCGCCTGAATCGAAATCCCCGGCGCGCCCTTCAGCAGCCCGACGATCTTCGGGTCAACCCGGTTCATCATGTGGATCTGGCCCGCCTGCAACGCCGATGTGCGGGCAGTGTTGTCGTTGATCACGATGATCTCAACCTGATCAGCATGGCCCATCGTGCTGTCA
The DNA here is from genome assembly GCA_040387915.1 of Pseudomonadota bacterium. Taxonomy (GTDB): domain Bacteria; phylum Pseudomonadota; class Alphaproteobacteria; order Rhodobacterales; family Rhodobacteraceae; genus Cypionkella. The sequence continues at coordinate 179,562 of JAZKCV010000015.1, read as the reverse complement.
AAATAGTTCGCGTGCTTCTCGAACGTGTGACGCACACCCGGCTCGTTGGCGACGATCTTGTAAGGGCCAGCGCCGATACCAGCGGTCGGATTGTCCACGCCGCCACCCGGTTGGATGATGAGGTGATAATCGCCCATAAGGAACGGCAAGTCGGCATTACCTGAGGCCAGCTTCAGCGTGACCATGTCACCCTCGGCCTTCATGTCGATGATGTCTTTCACGATGCCCAAAGCGCCCGACTGCGATTTCTCATCGGTATGGCGCTTCAGCGTAGCGACCACATCATCTGCGGTCACGGTCTTGCCGTCGTGATATTCCACGCCCTTACGAATCTTGAATTTCCACTCGGTCGCATCCGGGCTGGACGAGATTTCTTCTGCGATGCGATAGTCGATCTCGCCCTTGGCGTTCACATCGACCAGCATTTCGCCCCAGATCATGTTAACCGCAAACGGCACTTCCGATGCCGCCAGCGCCGGGTCCAGCGAGTTGGTGCTCTCGCCGCCCGCCATCCCTGCGCGCATCAAGCCGCCTTTTTTCGGCTCCTCCGCCCGTGCAGCCGAAGCCAGCAAGGTCGAGGCCAAAGCCGCCGACACGCCCAAAGCGCCCGCACGACCGACAAACTCGCGGCGGCTCATCAGGCCTTTGACGGCGCGCGATAGCAGATAGTTCAACTCATTCGACATTGTAGTCTCCCTGACGTGGCCCAGATTTGTTGGTTCAGATTTTGGGCCGTTTTTTGTTGATTACCCAATCAGTAACCCGTGAATTTCCGTTCTGGCAACGATTCTTGCCAGATTTGCCTTAAACAAATCTGCGCGCCACCTTGTCGTCATAGTGGCGTTCAAACACTTTTGTGTCGCCCTCATAGGCGATCAGGCTGGCTTTCAGGTGCAGATGCGTCGCCGTCGCCGTCATCTCGGCCCAAGCGTTTGTTTTAATAGACCAATCGCCACGAGATTGCCGTTGCTCCCACGTATGCACCGCCCGCGCTGACAGGGGATCATCGGGATGAATTTCCCACAATTCGGTCATGGATTCCCCGGTGCAAAGCCCATGCACAAGGTTCTCGACATCGCCCAGATCATCGCTGATCACCAAAGCGGTTGTGCCCGAAATCAAGTCGGTTTCAATCTTGCGCGTGGTCTTGCCCGCCCGAACCACCCGGTGCGCCCATGGCTTCGCCCCTTCCGGCGCAGGCGGCTCCCACTCATTCACGCTGCCCTGATGCACTGGTAGATCAAGACTGCCCGCCGTCACGGTCAAGGTCGCAGGCTTCGGCGAGGGCCACAGGAAAGGCCAATAGGTCGTAGACAAAGCCAGCCGCAAATGATGCCCAACCGCCAAGCGGTAGGCCGTCTGATCAATATCAAACGCCACCTCAACCGCCTGCCCCACCGGCATCGGCGCAGGGTCTTCCATGCTGTCCCGGTGGCACAGATTCAACATGCCATGCGCAATCCGCACGGATGAGCCATCTGGAGCCACATCACACAGCCGAGCCACGACAAAACCCAATGGCTGATCGCTGGAAAGCGTCAACGACAACCGCGCCGCGCCGAGTAGATCCAGCGGCGCGCTCAGAACCGCGCCATCAAAGCACACCGACAGAGCATCGTCACTGGCCTGATCTCCCGGCATCTCGGCATTTAGGCCCATCGGGAAAAACTCACCCGTGTGCATCCCCAACTGCTGCTGCGTGTTCACCGAAATCGAAAACCCTTGGGCATCCTCTGTGCTCAAATATCCTCGGGGGTCTGGGGGTGGAAAACCCCCAGCCTTGACGCCCAACGCCAACACTTGCCGTGACACGCGCGGCGAAGGCCAAACGCTTTCCGCCACCCAATGCCCCGCCCGATACTTGGCCGATGCATCCGGTGCCTCAGAATGGATCATATACGCCCGATACGCCGGATCAGACTCCGCGCCGTTCGGGGTCCCCTTCAACCAGCGATCCCACCAACGCAACGCCACCTGCAAAAATCCAATCGCAGGCCCCGGCACCGCCGTATGCGGATATTGATGCACCCAAGGCCCGACAATGCCCTGCACAGGCGCAGGCACATTCTCCACCAGATGCGCTACAGTGTTCATGTAGTTATCCGCCCAGCCGCCCCAGGACAGCACCGGCACCGTCATGCGGCTGTAATCCTCGGACACCGAGCCATGCTTCCAATACTCGTTCTTTTCCTGCATCTCCGCCCAGCGCGGTGCCAACCACGGCTCGTTCTCCAGCCGTACCAACCACTCTGCCCGCCAATCGGGCCGCAACACCGGGTCCGCAGGCCTGCTGGAGTAAGACAGCATCACCGCCCCCCAGCCAAAATTCTCGCCCAGCAAACAGCCACCCTTATAGTGAATATCATCGGCAAAACGGTCGGTGGTCGAGCACACCGACATCACCGCCTTCAGCGCCGGAGGCTGCAAAAACGCCGTCTGCAGGCAGTTAAACCCGCCCCAGCTTTTGCCCATCATGCCCACGGACCCAGAGCACCAGTCTTGGGCCGCCAACCACTCGATCACCTCACAGGCATCGGCGAGTTCCTGAATGGTATACTCGTCCGTCATCAGCCCTTCACTGTCGCCATTGCCGCGCATATCGACGCGCACGCAGGCATAGCCATGCCCCGCAACATAGGCGTGCATCATCTCATCGCGCGGCAAAGTGCCATCGCGCTTGCGATAGGGGATGTATTCCAAAACCGCAGGCACCGGCCCCGCACCAACCGCGCGCCACACCCGCGCTGACAACCGGCAACCATCCGACAACACAATAGCCATGTCCTCCTCCTCGGTGATCGGGAAGGGGAAGTCGGTGACGATTTTCATAGGCGCGGCCTTTGGCTGAATTCAGCGCCATCAGGCGATGCGAAACGCATGAAATCCGTCCCCGAAACGGCACTTGAGAATAATTTTGCGACCCTTCGCCGCTTTGCAGCAAAATCAACTCTTGCAAGCCCGCGCCACCCGCGCCACCAAATCGCAAAACCCCTCCTGACCGCAAAGGAACCGCCATGACAACCCGCCCGAATATATTGATTGTCATGGTGGATCAGCTGACCGGAACCCTGTTCGACGATGGCCCCGCCGCCTTCCTGCACGCCCCGAACCTGCGTCGCCTCGCCGATCATTCGGTGCGCTTTGCCAATGCCTACACCGCCTCGCCACTCTGCGCCCCTGCGCGTGCTGCCTTCATGTCCGGCGCTTTGCCCCGCCGTACCCGCGTCTACGACAACGCCGCCGAATTCGCCTCTGACATCCCGACCTACGCCCACCACCTGCGCCGCGCAGGCTACTACACCTGCCTGTCCGGCAAGATGCATTTCGTCGGCCCCGACCAGATGCACGGCTTTGAAGACCGTTTGACCACCGACATCTACCCCGCCGACTTCGGTTGGACGCCGGATTACCGCAAACCCGGTGAACGCATCGACTGGTGGTATCATAACTTAGGCAGCGTGACGGGCGCAGGCGTCGCCGAGATCACCAACCAACTCGAATACGACGATGACGTGTGCCACCAAGCCGTGCAGAAAATCTACGACCTCTCGCGCGGCCTCGATCCGCGCCCGTGGTGCCTCACCGCCAGCTTCACCCATCCGCACGATCCCTTCGTGGCGCGGCGCAAATACTGGGATCTCTACAACGACGCCCCCGAACTGGAACCGCCAGAACCCCTGTCCTATGAGGCCATGGACCCGCATTCTCAACGCCTGATGGACGCCTGCGACTGGCGGGGCCTTGAAGTCACCCCCGACCACATCCGCCGCGCCCGCCAAGGCTATTTCGCTAATATCTCCTACGTCGATGCCAAAATCGGCGAGATATTTGAGGCACTAGAGGCCACCCGCCAAGAAGCCATCGTCATCTTCGTCTCGGATCACGGCGAGATGCTTGGCCGTAAAGGCCTGTGGTTCAAGATGAACTTCTTCGAAGGCGCCAGCCGCGTCCCCCTGATGATCTCCGCCCCCGGCCTAACGCCCCAACGCATCGACACTGCGGTATCGAGCATCGACCTGACGCCAACCCTTTGCGATCTGGCAGGCATCTCGATGGAAGAAGTCATGCCCTGGACCGACGGCGAAAGCCTGCTGCCGCTTGCCAAAGGCACCCCCCGCACCACCCCCGTTGCGATGGAATACGCCGCCGAAGGCACCATCACCCCAATGGTCGCGCTGCGGCTTGGCGCGTGGAAATACATCCACTGCCCCGCCGATCCCGATCAACTCTACGACCTCGCCTCTGACCCCGAGGAAAACCACAACCTCGCAGCCGACCCCCGCGCCGCCGAAGTCCTCGCCCATTTCCAAACCATGACTCAAGACCGCTGGGACATCCCCGCCTATGACGCTGAGGTGCGCCAGAGCCAAGCCCGCCGCTGGGTGGTCTATGAAGCCCTACGCAACGGTGCCTATTATCCATGGGATCACCAACCCCTGCGCGCGGCGTCCGAGCGGTATATGCGCAACCACATGGATCTGAACGTGCTGGAAGACAACAAACGCTTCCCGCGCGGCGAATAAGACGAATTTCAAGGAAAGACGAAATTCGGGACGCGCGGCAGCGTCGGCGCAAGCTTTCATCGCAGGCGCAGGCGGCACTTTCGAAGCCTCCGGCGGGAGTATTTCAGAAAGAGCAAATCCTTAGCCGTTGCTCTTTTTGAAATACTCCCCGCGGAGCGTTCAACGCTGCAACGCGCACAACATCTAAAAACCCAACCCCGGCAGCGCCGCCGCGTGGTGGCTCGATGCCACCCAAGGCGGCACCCCCGTTCAGGTCAACGCGCGTCCGCCAGGACCCGCTGCGCCCCGATCCAGCCCATCAACATCGCGGGCGCATTGGTATTGCCCGCGATCAGGTTCGGAAATGCGCTGGCGTCGATCACGCGCAGGCCTTGCACCCCATGCACACGGCACGCTGCATCCACCACGGATGTCGCGGCATCGCGGCCCATGCGTGCCGTGCAACTGGGGTGATAGACGGTGCCAGAGCGTTGGCGGAAATCGTCGATGAGGTCGGCGTCGCTTTGCACCAACGGGCCGGGGCGCAACTCTTCGGCGATCAGACCCGCCAAAGCGGGTTGCGCCGCGATATGGCGCAGGTATTTCACCGCTGCAAGCATCTCGGCCACGTCATGATCGGTTGAGAACGCGTTGGCGGTGATGGTGGGATGCGCCAAGGCATCAGCGGTATGGATGCGGATATGCCCGCGCGAGGTCGGGCGGCAGTTGGAAAGCCCTATCGACAGGCCCGGAAACGGATCAGGCGTCAGCAAGGGCCGCTCGCCTGCCTTCGGCAACAGCGTCGAGAATGCCTGCAAATACAACTGCATATTCGGGCGATCCAAGCCCGCACTGGTCTTGAAAAACCCACCCGCATGGTTGATCGACTTCGCCAGCGGGCCACCCCCCGTCAGAAAGTACTGCGCCCCCGCGAACAGCTTGCCCCACCATGGCCGCAGCAAATCATTATAGGTCGCAACCTTCATCCGCCAAGTATAGTTGATGCCCTGATGGTCGCTCAGATGGTCGCCGACGTTTGGATTATCCAGCAGAACTGGCAGCCCCAGCCCCGACAACAGCGCCCCAGGCCCCACGCCGGAAAGCTGCAACAACTGCGGCGAATTGATCGCCCCGCCCGCCAAAATCACCTCGGCCTTACAGCGCAACTCACAGTGCACGCCATCGCGCAGATATGCGACGCCGACCGCGCGCTTGCCCTCAAACAGCACCCGCGTCACTTGGGCTTGCGTGATCACCTGCAAGTTTGCCCGCTTCATCGCAGGCCGTAAAAACGCCCGCGCTGCCGAATTGCGCCGGGCGTTCTTGATGGTCATCTGATAGGTGCCCGCACCCTCTTGTTCCGCGCCATTGAAATCGCGGTTATAGGCAAGCCCACCCTGCCCGCAGGCTGCAATGTAATTCTCGACCAGCCAATGCAGCCCCTTGCGGTTTTCAGAGATAAACAACGGCCCACCCTTACCGCGATAGGCGTCGCCCCCGGCCTCGGTATCCTCCATCTCCTTATAAGCATTCAGGCATTCGTCCCAACCCCAACCGGGATTTTCGGCACCCCATTCGTCGTAATCCGCACGATGGCCACGAATATAAACCATCGCATTGATGCTGGACGATCCGCCCAAAAGCTTGCCGCGCGGCCAGTGGTCACGCTGCCCGCTCAGCCCCGGATCAGGTTCGGTTTTGTAAAGCCAATTCACCGCAGGGTCGTAGAACAACTTGCCGTAACCCAAGGGCAGTTGCACATAAAACCGCCGGTCGCTGCCGCCCGCTTCCAGCACGACAACCTTGTGTTTACCCGATTCCGTCAAACGCTCGGCCAGCACCGAGCCCGCCGAGCCCGCGCCCACGATGATATAATCCGCGTCCTGCACCGCCGCCCCCATCGCCCAAAGTTGCAACCGGGCGTTTGCGTTTGTAACGCTGGCAAGACGCAGACCCGCGCCAGACTGCGACAAAAAATGTCGGTTTCCGCGCGGGCGTCCAGCTTGCCTTGCCATGCCCGCCGGGGCATAATTGATCTGCGCAGGACGGCCTGCGGCACATGCACCGCTTCGGGACGGCCCGACTTTGCTGCGAGGGCCAAATGGCTTGGATTTATCTGACAATCGCCGGGCTGCTAGAGGTCGTGTGGGCCTATTACATGAAGAAATCCGAAGGCTTCAGCCTGCTGGCCCCCAGCGTGATCACCCTTGTCGCGATGGCCGCCAGCTTTGGCCTGCTGGCCCTAGCCATGCGCAGCCTGCCTTTGGGCACCGCCTACACAATCTGGACGGGCATCGGTGCCGTAGGTGCGTTCATCCTTGGTATCGCGTTTCTGGGCGAGGCCGCCACCCCGATGCGCCTGATTGCCGCCGCCCTGATCGTCAGCGGCTTGGTGCTGATGAAATTGTCCAGCACGCATTAGGTCTTTATCGGCGTCCTTGACGTTCTATCTTCAGTCTCAGACTCAACAAAGAGGTGCAAGATGCGCGTTATGGTGATCGTCAAATCCACTGCAGACAGCGAAGCGGGCCTGATTGCTTCACCCGAGGCATGGGCCGCGATGGAAGCATTCAACGCCGAACTCGACGCCGCAGGCATCCCCCGTGCGATGGGCGGGCTGAAACCGTCCAAACTCGGCAAACGGGTGCGGTTCGATGGCACCGGGCGCACCCTCACCGATGGCCCCTTCGCCGCCACAAATGAGGTGATCGCGGGTTTCTGGATTTGGGAAGTCAAAGATATGGCCGAAGCGCTGGATTGGGTAAAACGCTGCCCCAACCCGATGCCCGGCCCGTCTGAAATCGAAATCCGGCCGATGTATGAGGACGCGGATTTCGCGGATATGTAAGACGTTTGCCTGTTCAGACGAAATCGTAGGCATAGGCCCCGGCTTAGGATCAGGGCGGTGTGCGGTCGGGGGTCAGAGTGGCAGATTTATGGCGCAAGCCTGCGCTGCATCAATTTGCCATCAACCATTCCCGCAGCGCCATTGTCGAATAGGAACTCTGACAAGACCTGCCATTCGGCGTCTTTGTCACGATCTGTCACAAGCAACTGCCGCAGCGCGATAGCAATCAGGCTATCCATCTCAAAGATGAATGCGCCAGAGCAAGGCGCCTGAAGCACGGTATAATGTTCCGGTTCGGGTGTTGGGGCGATGAAAGCGCTGCCACTGCGTAGAGGTAACAAAGGTGAGACCGGGTCGCGCAGAGCGATCAGGAAACCGCTATACCCTTCGCTTTTCAGGTCTTCAGGCTCGCCAAAGGTAGAGTTGTCCCAAGTGACCGTAATGTGACCGGGCCGAAGACTGCCCTTGTAAAGGGTCGTTCGTTCGCGTTGATCGGCGCGGCTTCGCGGGGCCACGGATTCAGAACTGGGCCCCGCAAGAACTTCCCTGACACGCACATCAAAGCGGGCATAATTCAACAAACGCCCTTTGTTTGGATCAGGATCGGGGTCGATGATCTCGTATTGTAAAACGTCACCCACAACGACCAGATCGGCGCGAAGAATGTCGCGGTAATCCATCTCCGCGTAGGTCGCACAGGCGAACACAGTGCCCCCGGAGAATGCAAAGCCAAGAATCGCCACGCCCAATACGTCACGCAAGTGACTGGCCTTTCCAAATGGGCCGTGTCGCCCGCCTATTCTGCGGCAAGCCCTCACTTCCCCTTCCAGACCGGATCGCGCTTTTCGGCAAAGGCGCGCGCGCCCTCCAACTGATCCTCGGACGAATAGAGCTTGTCCACCGTCGGTAAAAGCCGCTTGGACACCCGGTTCAATGCGTCTTGGAAGCGCATGTTTTCGGCCTCGCGCACCACTTCCTTGATCGCGGCATAGACCAGCGGCGGGCCAGATTCCAACAACCGCGCCAGATCCCATGCCTTCGCCAGCAAATCCTCCGGCGTGGTGATTTCCTTCACGATCCCCCAGCGATGCGCCTCTTCGGCATCGAACCAACGCCCGGTCAGCAGCAAATCCATCGCCACATGATAGGGGATGCGCTTGGGCAGTTTGATGCTGGCGGCATCTGCGACGGTGCCAGAGCGGATTTCCGGCAGCGCAAAAGTCGCATTGGCCGAACACAGGATCAGATCGGCGCTCAGGGCCAGTTCCAGCCCGCCGCCGCAGCAAATCCCATTCACCGCCGCGATCACCGGCTTGTTCAGATTCGGCAGTTCCTGCAGGCCGCCAAAGCCGCCGACGCCATAGTCTCCATCCACCGCATCGCCATCCGCCGCCGCCTTCAAATCCCAACCGGGGCAGAAGAATTTCTCGCCATGCGCGCGCAGAATACAGACCCTCAAGGAGTCATCATCGCGGAAATCCCGAAACACCTGCCCCATCACCCGGCTGGTTTTCAGGCTGATCGCATTGGCCTTCGGGCTGTCCAGCGTGACCTCCAGAATAGCGCCCTCACGCCGGGTTTTGATCGGGCCTTCGGTTCGCATTTCCATCGCTTACACTTTCCTGATTAGGGCATCGACCGCCACCGCACCGCTGGCGCGCACGAGGATCGGATTGATCTCAATTTCCTCAAGGCTTTGATCTGACAGCATCAAATCGCCCAACCGCACCGCAATCTCGGCCACCGCCTGCATGTCGGCGCGGGCACGCCCACGATAGCCATCCAGCAACGGCCACAACCGCAAGCCGCGCATCGCGTCCAGCACCTGCGCTTGCGTTACAGGCAGGATCAGCGTCACCGTATCGGCCAAAACCTCGGCCGTGACCCCGCCCATCCCCAACGTCAGGCTGACGCCATAAATCGGATCACGCCGCAGCCCCAGCAGGATTTCCCCGACCGTGCCCGTCACCATTTCTTCCACCAGATAGCCCGTGGCACCCGGCATCTCAGCCTGCCCGTGTAGCGAGGATAATCCCAACCGCACCGCCCCGGCCTCTGTCTTATGCGCAAACCCAAGGCCCTTCAGCGCCAGCGGAGCAGTCAAGCCCTCCGCCGCCGCAACAACCTCGGCAAAGGTCCCCGAAACCGCACGCGGCACCGCAACACCCGCCTGCGCCAGCAACGCCTTACCCTCGGCCTCTGACAGCATCCGGCTGTCACGCGGCGGCAGCGCCTTGACAGGCCGCCAGCCCGCGACACCCGGAGCCACCTGCGCCGCCTTCACCGCCGCCAAAGCCGTCTCCAAGCCCATTAGCGTCACCACGCCTTGATCCATCAGCGCAATCGCCTGAGCCTCATCGAAATTCTCGGGCATCGAGGCCACAGGCAAAGCGATCTTGCCGCTGGTCTTCTGCGCCGAAACGATCGCATCCAAGGCAGGCTGATAGCCCGAAGGATCACAGCGGTCATTCCTCGGCGGATCAATAATATAAAGCCCCGCGTCGTATGCCTCCAGCATCGCGGTGAATACTTCGGTCGTCCTCGGCCCATCGCCCCAGATAAAGGTGTGATAGTCGAGCGGGTTAGAGATCGTCGGAATCTCGCCCAACACGTTGAACAACCGATCATGTGTCGCCTTCGGCACGGGCGGAAACTCAATGCCATACGGTGCCGCCAAATCCGCCACCAACCCGGCCTCGCCGCCCGAACAAGACAGCGAGCATATCCGCGTGCCGATCTGCGGACCATGCACATGGAAAATCTTCAGCGTCTCAATCAGTTCCGACGGCGTGTTGACCTCGGCCACGCCAATCTGGCGCAGAAACGCCGAAGACGCCGCCCCACCGCCCGCCAAAGATGCGGTATGCGAGGCCGCCGCCGTCCGGCTGAGTTCAGTCTTGCCGGATTTGATGCAGACCACGCCCTTGCCCATCGCCCGCGCGCGTTCCGCCAAAGCTGCGAAAGCCGCCGCATCGTCAATGCCCTCGATATACATGCCCAAGGCGGTCACACGCGGATCATCCAGCAACGCGCCTGCCAGATCGGCCAACCCCACCACCGCTGCATTGCCCAAACAGGCGACATAAGCCACCGGCAACGCCCGCTTCTGCATGCCGAGATTGATCACGATATTCGAGGATTGGCTGACCAAAGCCACGCCCTTCGCCACCGGAATCCCGCCATGCTGATCCGGCCAGAGCAGCGCGCCGTCGAGGTAATTGATCACCCCATAGCAGTTCGGTCCCAAGATCGGCATCTCGCCCGCCGCCGCCACCAGCTTGGCCTGCAACTCCGGCTCGCCCGCTTCCGTCCAACCCGAAGCAAAGCAAATCGCCCCGCCCGCGCCCATCGCCGCAAGTTCGCCGACCACCTCAACCGTTGCAAAACGGTTCACACCGATAAACGTCGCATCGGGCGCATGGGGCAGATCGGCAAGGCTGGCGTAAGCGCGCAAGCCGCCAATCTCGGCCTTGGTCGGATGCACGGGCCAAATCTCCCCCGCAAACCCCATCTTGCGGCATTGCTCGATCACATTCAGCGCCCAACCCGCGCCCAAAACGGCAATGCTGCGCGGTCGCAACAGGCGGTCAAGATTGGCCATGCATTATCCTTCGGTCTTACCAGCGCGGTCGATATGGCCAAGATCCCGCTCTGGCCACACTCGATCCCGCACCATTTGTTTCAGCACTTTCACATCCGGAAAACCACCGCGCTCTTTGCGATCCCAGATCACTTCGCCATCCAAAGTGATCTGAAACAGCCCCCCCGTCGCCGGGATAAGCGTGACCGAGGCAATGTCCTGCCCAAATGTCGACAGCAATTCCTGCGCCATCCAAGCCGTGCGCAACAGCCAGTTGCATTGGGTGCAATAGCTGAGGGTGATCACCGGGCGTTTGATATCGCTCATCTTTCTGGCCTTTCGTTAGGCGCCATAGGGCCGCAGCAATTCGCGGCTGATGATATGGCGCTGGATTTCGGACGTGCCTTCCCAGATACGCTCGACCCGCGCATCGCGCCAGATGCGTTCCAGTGGCAACTCGTCCATCAAGCCCATACCGCCGTGAATCTGGATCGCCTCATCGGCGATCATCGCCAGAACTTCGGTCGCCTTCAGCTTGGCCATCGACATATCGGCTTCGGTCACCGAGCCCTGATCGTATTTCCAAGCCGCTTCCCGCGTCAGCAATTCAGCCGCTTTCAACTCCATCGCCATATCGGCCAGCTTGAAGCTGACGCCTTGGAATTTGCCAATCTGCTGGCCGAACTGCTTGCGCTCTGCCGCATAGGAAATCGCATGGCCCAGCGCCCGTTCGGCCCGGCCCAAACAGGTCGAGGCCACTTGCAGCCGCGTCGCCCCGAGCCATTTGCCAGCCACTTCAAAGCCCTTATGCACCTCGCCGAGTATTTGCGAAGCAGGCAAACGGCAATCATCAAACTCCAAAATCATATTGTTGTAGCCACGGTGCGAGACGTTGCGATAACCCTCGCGCACGGTGAATCCCGGAGTGCCTTTATCGACCAGAAACGCCGTGATCAGCTTTTTCGGCCCGCGCGGCGTGTCTTCTTCCCCGGTCGCCACCCAGACAATCGCAAAATCCGCCACGTCGGCATGGCTGATGAAATGCTTGGTGCCGTTCAGCACATAATCGCCACCATCAGCCTTCGCGAAAGCCTTCATGCTTCGCAAATCCGAGCCCGACCCCGGCTCCGTCATCGCCTGACAATCATGCTTTTCGGCCCGGATACAGGGGAACAAATACTTCTCGCGCTGCTCTGTCGTGCAGGCCAGAAGAATGTTCGAAGGCCGCGCCACGCAGTTCCAATGCAGCGCATAGTTGGCCTTCCCAAGCTCCTTTTCATACAAAAGCCAAGTCAGCGTATCGAGGCCAGCCCCCCCGACAGCCTCCGGCATATTCGCCGCGTAAAGCCCCGCCGCCACAGCTTTTTGCGAGATTTCCTTGCGCAAATCCTCCCGCAAAACCCCGGTGCGCTCCACCTCGGCCTCATGCGGAAACAACTCGTTCTCCACAAAGGCACGGGTGGTGTCGATGATCATCTGTTGTTCTTCAGACAAGCCGAAATTCATTTCATTTCCTTACGGATCAACGTTGTAAGTCATGCCATCAACAGCCAGCGCCTGGCCCGAAACCATACGCGCGCCGTCAGAGGCCAAATAAAGCGCCATCGCCGCCACATCTTCGGGGTCGGTCAAGCGCTTCAGCGCGGTGCCAGCGGCATAGCCCTGCCGCACCGCATCGGGCGTCATGCCTTTGGCTTCGGCCTCGGCCTCAATCACCCGGTCGATGCGCGGGCCGTTGACAGAGCCGGGGCAGATCGCATTGGCGCGGATGCCATGCGGCCCCAGTTCCATCGCCACGGTTTTCATCAGGCCAATCACGCCCCATTTCGCCGCCACGTAGGGCGCACGGAACGGGTTGCCATAAAGTCCGGCGGTCGAGGACATGAAGATCATCACCCCCTTGCCCGCAGGTTTCATCAGCCTTGCGGCATGTTTGGCCGCCAGCATCGCGCCGTCGAGATTGACGGCCAGACACTGATGCCACGCCGCCAAATCCATATCTTCAATCGCCGCCGTTGGCCCCTTGATCCCGGCATTCGCGCAAAGCACGTCCAGCCCGCCCCATTCCGCCGCGATCTGCTCAAACAGCCCCTGCATCGCATGTTCTTGGCTGGCATCACAGACCGACCCGCGTATCCCTGCGGGCAAAGCCGCGACCATACCCGCATCCACATCCGTCACCCAAACGCGATAGCCCGCCCCGGCGAAGGCTTGCGCCATCACCAGACCAATGCCATTCGCGCCTGCGGTGATCAGAACGGTTTTCACTTCTTCTGCCCAACAGCCCGGCCCGCACCTTCTGGCAGCGGCAGGCCAGTGTGACCATCGGCAACCGCCTTCAGCTTCGCCCAAACCTCTGCCGAGGCAGGCGCCGATTTGCCCGAGGCCATGTTCACATGCAGGCAAAGCTGCTCAATAGTCGCCACACAATCCGCGCCCTTCATGATCCGCACGAAGGACCGGAAACGCTTTTCATCGGCACTGATGATCTGGATCGTGCCGGTCAGCTTATCGCCCAACTTGGCCTCACCCAGATGCCGGATATGGGTTTCCGCCGAGTAAAACGAATTGCCCGCCGCCACATAATCCATCCCAGCCCCGATCAGCCGCAGGAAGGCATCAACCGTCTCGGAATTGGCGAAATAATAGCGGCTTTCGGTCATATGACCGTTGTAGTCGATCCAGCCCGGCAGCACCTGCATCTGCGCCATCACCAACGGCGCATCCTTCGGCGCGCTGTCCAGTTCAGCATGGAACGCCACCGCGCGGGCTTCGTCATGCTCGCGCAGAACCTTGCCCGCACCCCAGTTGCGTTCCTTCAAGGCACGCAGGAAACCGATCAGGTTGCTGTCGCGAATACGCTCCAATTCGCGGATCGAATGCGCGCCCGATTGCGCATCCGACTGGCCCGCGATCAGATCGACCAGTTCGTCATTGAACTCTGGCACGTCGGTCAGCTTGGTCCAAGGCGCGGTCAGATACGGCCCGAACTGCGCCATGAAATGCTTCATGCCGGCCTCGCCGCCCGCGACGCGATAGGTTTCAAACAGCCCCATCTGGCCCCAGCGCAGACCAAAGCCCATGCGGATCGACTCGTCGATTTCTTCGGTGGTGGCGATGCCATCCTTCACCAGCCACAGCGCCTCGCGCCACACCGCTTCAAGGAAACGGTCAGCGATATGGGCGTCGATTTCCTTTTTGATATGCAACGGGAACATGCCGATTTCGCGCAGGATTTTCTTGGCATTCTCGATCACCGCCGGATCGGATTTCGGCGACGGCACCACTTCGGCGAGCGGCAGCAGGTAGACCGGGTTGAACGGGTGGGCGACGAAGATCGTCCCCGGATTGGCGGCATTTTCCTGCAACTCAGACGGTTTGAACCCGCTGGTCGAAGACCCGATCGGCGTGCCCAATTCCGCCGATTGTTGGATCTGTGCAAACACCCGATGCTTCAAATCCAGCCGCTCTGACACGGATTCCTGAATGTAATGCGCGCCTTCGACGGCTTCGGTAATGGTCTGCGCGAAGGAAAGCACACCCTCCATCGGCATCGGAATATCACTAAGGGCAGGCAGCGACGCCCGCGCATTCGCCATCACTTCGCTGATCTTACGCTCTGCCTGCGGATCAGGATCGAACACCGACACATTCCAGCCGTTGAGCAAAAACCGAGCCGCCCATCCGCCGCCAATAACCCCACCACCAATGATCGCTGCTTTCCGTGTCATCGCCGTCACTCCGTTCATCATCTATCGTCTGGGATTTCCCGACGTATCCTAAATCTCGCAGCTGTCTGCGATCACATGTTCAACACCAAAAGCGCGGCAAACACTCCGAAAGCCATTGCCAATGCCGCCATCTTTTGTGGGGTAGAAAGCTGTATGCCTTGACCTTGCATAACCAAGAATGCCCCGCGCAATCCAAGCGCCACTAGACTGGCGCAAGTCACCGCCACTAAAGGTAAAATCTTAAGCTGATCGTAGCCCGCTAAACCCTGCGCCCAGAACGAATAGGCCACTATAGCCAGCCCCAAGACCACCACCGCCAAAGTGGCAAACATGGAAAGTCGCAGTACGAACCAAGGTGCTACAAGCCCTGCACCTACGATCAAGCAGAAGAAAAACGCGCCTAGCATCAGCTTACTTCGGCAACGGCGCGCGCTTCTCCAGCTTCAGCTTTGCCCGCACCTCAGCAGGTGTAATCACCCGCGCGCCCAGATTGCTGATGATCGTCACCGCCCGCTCGACCAGTTGCGCGTTGGTGGCCAGCACGCCCTTGTCGAGCCACAGGTTGTCTTCCAAGCCGACCCGGACGTTGCCGCCTGCCAGCACGCTCGCCGCGACATAGGGCATCTGGTTGCGGCCAATCGCAAAGGCGCTCCAATGCCAATCGGCGGGGACATTGTTGACCATCGCAAGGAAGGTGTTCAGATCGTCCGGCGCGCCCCACGGCACGCCCATGCACAACTGCACCAAGGTCGGCGCCGGGATCACGCCTTCGCGCGCCAGTTCTTTCGCCAGCCACAAATGCCCGGTGTCAAACGCCTCAATCTCAATCCGCACCCCCGCCGCCGTCATCCGCTTGGCCATATCCCGCAACATGCCGGGGGTGTTGACCATCACATAATCGGCCTCATTGAAGTTCATCGTCCCACAATCGAGCGTGCAAATCTCAGGCCGACATTCGACCACATGCGCCACTCGCGCCGTGGCCCCCACCATGTCGGAATGACCCGCCATCTGGTTCATCTTTTCGGTGCCGTCGAACATCAGATCGCCACCCATGCCAGCGGTCAGGTTCAACACCACATCGGTGCCGGAATCGCGGATCCGCTCGGTCACTTCGCGGTAAAGCGCCAAATCGCGGCTGGGCTTGCCGGTTTCAGGATCACGCACATGGCAATGCACCACCGCCGCCCCCGCCTTGGCCGCATCAATCGCCGATTTCGCGATCTGCTCAGGCGAGCGCGGCACATGCGGGCTACGGTCCTGCGTGCCGCCCGATCCGGTGATGGCAGCGGTGATGAAAACTTCGCGGTTCATGGCCAAGGGCATGGGAATCCTCCAATTCGGTTGCCCACACCATAACCAGCTTGCAACGCCACGCTTGACGATTTACGCAATAAACATGGCAAAACCCGCAAAAATCGACACATCCATCTTTGGCCCCAGCACCGAGCCGCTGACCCTCGCCCTGCTGGTCCTACCGCAATCCTCGATCCTGGAAGTCGCCTCCACCCTCGACCCTTTGCGCTCTGCCAACCGCCACCTCGGCCATGACGCCTACCGCTGGCGAGTCGTCTCCCCCGATGGCCGCGCCGTTCCGCTCACTTGCGGCATCGAACTCCCCTCCAACGGCCCGCTGACAGCCGCCGAGGGTGCCGACGCCCTCATCGTCATCGCCGGATTCCAGCAATCGCATTCCGCCACCCAACCGCTGATCCGCGACCTGTCCCGCGCCGCGCCCCGCTTCAAAGCAATCGGCGGCATCGACGCCGGCGCTTGGGTTCTCGCCCGCGCGGGCCTGTTGAACGGCTACATAGCCACCGTCCACTGGGAAGATCACGAGGATTTCGCCGCCACCCATCCGCAAATCGACGTGGCCCCCGACCGTTTCGTGATCGACCGCAACCGCTTCACCGCAGGCGGTGCTGCCCCAGCCTGCGATCTGATGCTGCACCTGATCCGCGTCCGTCACGGCCCCGCCTTGGCCTTACAAGTCGCGGCCAGCTTCATCACCACCGCCCGCGACGGATCAGAGCCACAAATGACCCATGCAAAGCCAGATCCGCGCTTGGACCCCCGCGTCTCCGCCGCCATCGCCCGAATGGAGGCCACGCTCGACGCCCCCGAAACCACGGCAGAGACAGCCGCCGCCATCGGCCTGTCGCCGCGCCGCCTAGAGCAAATCTTCCAAGATAACATAGGCCTTCCGCCCGCGACCTACGCCCTAACCTTGCGCCTCGCCGCCGCAAGACGGATGATCACCGACACCCGACACCCGCTCGCCGAAGTGGCTCTGCGCTGCGGTTTCTCCTCCGCCTCAAGCCTTGCCCGCACTTTCCGCGCCCGCCTCAACCTCACCCCCAGCAGCCTGCGCCGCTGAATCGTCGCGCGCCACATCCTTCAGCGGCGACAGAATCCGCAAGGCGAGATAGGTCACCACGCTCAAAATCACCGCGATATCAACCAGCCCATAGCCCACAGCCGCGCCCAAAGCCCCGGTCCCCCAAAGACTTGCCGCCGTCGCCGTGCCCCGCGCCTGCGCGCCCTGCTTCAAGATCGCGCCGCCGCCGATAAAGCCAACCCCGGTGATCAGCCCCTCTAGAACCTTGGCCTGCTCCGGGCTGTCCTTGCCCAACACCCCAATCGCAATGATCGCAAAGCCACAAGCCGCCATCGCGACCAGTGGAAACGTCCTGATCCCGGCGCTGCGTTCTTCCTGCTCGCGGTTCCACCCAATCGGCAGCGCCAACAGGTAGGCCAGCACCAGCTTGATCAGATGCGAGGCGGTTTCCTTGGCATCAAACGTCAGATCAAAATCGCTCATCACTTGGGTCAGCATCGCCGCGTTATCTCCTGAAAATTCAGGCGCTAACGCGGCAAGGTCCGGCTTGGTTCCTAAACGTCTTCCAACAATCCCCTGCCTTTCAACAAAGGCTCTACCCCCGGCATCCGTCCCCGGAACTTGGTATACAAAACATCCGGCTCTTCCGACCCGCCTGCCGACAGAATAAACGTCTCCAACCGCGCCGCAGTGGTCGGATCAAACGCATCTCCCGCCTCCTCGAAGGCCGCGAAGGCATCGGCATCCATCACCTCGGACCACATGTAAGAATAATACCCCGACGAATATCCATCCCCCGAAAACACATGCGCAAAATGCGGCGTGGCGTGCCGCATCCTGATCGCACGCGGCATCCCCAAAGCCTCCAACACCTCCGCCTGCTTCTGCATCGGATCAGCCGGACCCGCCCCCTCATGAAACGCCAGATCGACCATCGCCGACGAGATAAACTCCACCGTAGAGAACCCCTGATCGTAAGTCCCGGCATCCAGCAGCCGCTTGATCAGGTCGGCTGGCATCGCCTCGCCCGTCTGCCAATGCCGCGCGTGTTTCTCAAGCACCTCCGGCACTTCCATCCAATGCTCGTAAAGCTGGCTTGGCAGTTCGACAAAATCGCGCGCCACCGATGTGCCGCTGATGAAACCATAGGTCACATTCGACAGCATCTGATGCAACGCATGGCCAAATTCATGAAACAACGTCCGCGCATCATCATAGGACAACAACGCCGGATCACCCTTGGCAAAGTTGCAGACATTCACCACGATGGGTCGCTGATCACCGCCCAGTTTGCGCTGCGACCGCATCGCCGAACACCAAGCCCCCGAACGTTTTGATCCCCGCGCGAAGTAATCACCGATGAACACCGCGATATGTGCGCCGCCGCGCGTCACCTCCCAAGCCCTTGCATCGGCATGATAAAGCGGAATGTCCAAGGCGCGGAACTCCAGCCCAAACAACCGATTGGCGCAATCAAACTGCGCCGCCAGCATTGCCTCCAATCCCAAATAAGGCTTGAGAACCGCCTCATCCAGATCATGCTCCGCCACCCGCCGCTTCTCGGAATAATACCGCCAATCCCAAGGCTCAAGCGGCCCCGCGATGCCATCCGCATGCAACCTTGCCTCCAAAATTGCCGCATCCTCCAAAGCCTTGGCCTTCGCAGGTACCCAAACCCGCATCAACAAATCCCGCACCGCCGCAGGCGTTTTCGCCATCTCCGGCTCCAGCTTGTAATCCGCAAAACTGGCGTATCCCAACAGTGCTGCCCGCTCTGCCCGCAGCGCCAAAATCTCGGCAGCCACCGCCCGGTTATCCGTCGCCCCGCCATTCGCCCCGCGCAACCCCCAAGCCTCGTAAGCCTTTTGCCGCAACGCCCGCCGCGGCGAAAACTGCAAAAACGGCACGATCAGCGACCGCGACAACGTCACCACCGGCCCCGCCGCGCCCTTTTCCACCCCAGCCGCCCGCGCCGAGGCCACCACGAAATCCGGCAACCCCTCCAGATCTGCCTCGGAAAGTTCCATAAACCAGCCGCGTTCTTCCGCCAGCAGGTTCTGGCTGAACGTCGTGCCCAACACCGCCAACCGAGACTTCACCGCCGTCAGCCGCTCGGCCTGCGCGCCCTGCAACAATGCCCCCGAGCGCACAAACATCTGCCGATACAACATCAAAACCCGCAACTGCTCCGCCGAAAGACCCAACCCATCCCGCCGCTGCCACAGATCTTCAATCCGACCAAACAGCGCGGTATTGTTGGTCACTTCCGAGGCAAAAGCCGACATCTTCGGCGCAAGCTCCATCTGCAACGCCTCGCGCGCCTCGGTAGAATCCGCCCCGGCAAGATTGTAAAACACCCCGCCGACACGGTCCAAAGCCCCCTCCGCCAGCTCCATCGCATCAACGGTATTGGCAAACGTCACCTCGGCCTGCTCAGTGATCGCCGCAATATTCGCCCGCGCCTCCGTCAAAGCCGCCTCAAACGCCGGAGCAAAATCCGCGTCCGAAATCTGCGCAAACGGCGGCAGCCCAAATTCCCCGTCCCAAGCGCCCAGCAAAACATTCATCGCAAATCTCCTTTGCGCCAAAGCTAGGCACCGCACCGGATAAGGTCCAGCCTCGCCGTTGCTCTTTTTGAAATACTCCCTGCGGAGCGTCCGCCAAAGGCGTCAAACTCCACCTCGCAAGCCCAATCCCAACCTGCGCACAAAGCACCCACCGCGCGTAAGCGCTCAAGAGACTTGCGCGGCACGCGCGCAATCAGATCACGCCGCTTACCGCTGATCGCGCGCCTTCAACCGCGCCTCGATCCGCCGCAGCACCAGCGATAACCCCACCGTCATCGTCAAATACAGCAGCGCCACCAGATTATAGGTCTCAAAATAGCGAAAATTCCCCGCCGCCGTGACCTTGCCCAGTTGCGTGATATCCGCCACCCCCAGCACAGACACCAAGGACGAATCCTTCACCATCGCCACAAAATCATTGCCCAACGGCGGCAAAATCATCCGAAACGCCTGCGGAAACACCACATGTCGAAATCGCTGCCAGCCCGAAAGCCCCAAAGCCTGCGCCGCCTCGATCTGCCCTTTGTCCACCGCCTGCAATCCGGCCCGGAACACCTCGGCCAGAAACGCCGAATAAGCCAAAGTCAGCGCAATGATCGCCCGCCACAACAGCGGAAAATCCCGCGTCTTCACCGGCTCCAGCCCCAGATGCGCCGTCAGCCAGTTCCAGCCATAGATCGCCCCCGGTGCGGCGACAAAAGCCACATACAAAAGCAGCACCATGATCGGCACGCCGCGCACAACCTCGATGTAAAACCGCGCCACCTGCCGCACCGCACGAAACCGCGACAGCCCCGCCAGCGCCAACAACAGCCCCAACACGCAAGCCATCGCATAGGCCACCACGGTCACAAAAATCGTGAGCCAAATCCCTTTGGCCAGCAACCGCATCGCCGAGGAATAGACCTCACTCGCCCAAACCTGATAAAACAACACAGCCCCGATGCCGCCAAGCGCCACCAGCCACCACGGAAAATCCTGATCTTTCATAGTCTTCATCGAAAAAGGCCCCGACATCCGCCGAGGCCGTTCACTTCACTCAGCCTTGTAATCCAGGAACCATTTCTTGTTGAGCGCATCAAAAGTGCCATCCGCCTTCAACGCTGCAATCCCGGCATTCATGCTCGCAGCCAGCTCAGACCCCTTCGGAAAGATAAACCCGAAATCTTCCGACCCGAGCGGTTCGCCCACCATCTTCAACCCACCAGCCGAGGCATCGACATAGCCCTTGCCCGCCGTCATATCGGTCAGCACCGTATCAACATCCCCCGATTTCAAGGCCTCAACACTGGCACCAAAGGTCTCAAACAGCTTGATGCGCGGGTTAGCCTCATTGCCATCCAGCACCGAATACACCGCCGTGTAGAACGGCGTCGTCCCGGCCTGCGCGCCCACCAACAGATCGGCATTGGCGGCAAAACTCGTCGCATCCGTAAACCGCGCTTCATCGCCGCGCACCAACATCATGCTTTCCGAGCGCATATAGGGGTCCGAGAAATCCACCTTCTCCTTGCGATCATCCTTAATGGTGATCCCGGTCATCCCCATGTCAAACTGGCCCTCCGACACCGCCGGAATCATCGCATCCCACGAGATATTGGCGTATTTCACCGTGAAATTCAGCCGCTTGGAAAGTTCTGCGATCGCATCATATTCCCAGCCCACCGCAGCCCCCGATTTGTCGACAAACTGCAACGGCGGATAGGCATTCTCGGTCACAATGGTGATCTCTTTGCCGCCCAGATCAGGCAGATCGCCCGCGTAAGTCGCAGTAAAAGCCCCGGAAACGCTCAAAGCAAGGCCCGCAAGGGCAGCAGCAATCTTCATATGTGAACTCCCTGTCACAGAGTGGATGCGGGAGTATGGCCGGGATAGTAGGGCGGGGGCAAGGGGGCCATAGCGCGCGAACAACAGGGATTTTTCATATCTGACAGCAAATGTTCGAGGCACAGCCGACGCATTCACTGTGCGGCACACTGCAGAAAACTGCGGCAGAGCCCTCAAATGGGCGCGCAAAGCCGCATAGGTTACAGCGATCAGAAACAGTCCAACTTCCAACATCCATTGAAACATCCCTCCGCCCGCAGTCACCTCTTGCCCCTTTGCTTCAAGCTTTCATCGGGCATGTTTAATGCAGAAAAGTGAACAAATCATAAACACATCCGGATTTATCGGCTCATCCCGCACAGCCCCCGCCATAACCTCGCCGTTCCCCCGGGTCTCCTGCCCTCGACCAACGCACAAAGACCTTGTCACGCCAGGCAAATGCCGCCTCCACCCGCATCTGCCATCCGCAGGAAGACCATCTCGTGCCGCTGTTTGCGGACCTAGGTGCTTCCCAGAGTGACTCCGCCACCATGGTCTACCACGATAAAAACGTCTTCGGCAGCGTCACTGCCTCCAGCTACCGCATCGGCTGAACCCCGTGACTGGGGGAAACCCCAGCCCGCTCAATGCCTTACGCCACAAACCGCGCAATCCGCGCGTGGCTTGACGCCAATCACACGCGTCTCGCCATAAAGCGCGTCGTGGATCAGCAACCGCCCCCGCAACACCTCCCCGGCGCCAGTGATCAGCTTCACCGCCTCCATCGCCATCATGCTGCCAATCACCCCCGGCAACGGGGCCGCCACCCCCGCTTCGGCACATGTCGGCACCATGCCTGGCGCGGGGCGCACCGGGAAAACACATTCATAACAGGGGCTTCCTGTGGTCGGATCAAAGACCGAAAGCTGCCCCTCCCATTGCGTGATCGCCGCCGCCACCAAGGGCTTGCCCGCCGCCACGCACAGCCGATTAACCAAATAACGGGTGTCGAAATTGTCCGAGCCATCCAGTACCAGATCATAACCCGCGATCAGCCCACCCGAAGCCATATCCAGCCGCCGCTTATATGGTTTCACCACAATGTAAGGGTTCAGCGCCCGCATCGCGATTTCCGCCGAGCGCACCTTATCCATGCCAATATGTTGATCTGTATGGATAACCTGACGCTGCAAATTGCTCGGATCAACCGTGTCATCGTCGATCACGCCAATCTCGCCCACCCCCGCCGCCGCGAGATACAGCAGAACCGGCGATCCCAATCCCCCAGCTCCCACCACCAAAACCTTCGCGTCCTTCAGCTTGCGCTGCCCCGGCCCGCCAATCTCGCGCAGGAGGATATGCCGTGCATAGCGCTCCACCTCAGCACTGGAAAACGCGCCGGGCACAGCGACCGGAACCGCAAGTTCCACCCTGCTTTTCAACGCCTTAAGCAGGGCCCGATAGCCCAATATCGCACAGAACCCCAAAGCCACCGCCACCCAAACCCGCGCATCGCCGCCGGTCATCGCGCGCAACGGATGCCCCTCAGGCAGCGCCAAATTCACCACGATCGCCGCCGCCCACAGCACCGCAATCGCGCCCCAACGGATGCGCTTTGGTGTGCCCAAGGCCCAGCCCAAAACCCAAAGTGCCACGGCGAGCGCGACAACCAGCATCAGGCTTTTCCGCCTGAAGGTGGATCAACACGACCAAGGCCCGTCGAGCCAAACCCACCCGCACCACGCTCTGTTTCATCCAATATATCAAACACTTGAAACCCCGCCTGCACCACCGGAGCTATCACACATTGCGCAATCCGGTCGCCATGCCGCACGGTATAAGGCTCCGCCCCCAGATTAACCAAAGCCACCCCCAACGGCCCACGGTAATCGCTGTCAATCGTTCCCGGCGTGTTTGGCAAGGTGATGCCAAACTTCACCGCCAACCCAGATCGAGGCCGAATTTGCATCTCATATCCGCTTGGAATTGCCACCCGAATCCCCGTCGACACCACAACGCGCCCCATCGGCGCAATCACAATCCCCGCCGCCCGATCCGCTTGCGCCAAATTGGCGCAAATATCCGCCCCCGCCGCCCCCGCCGTCTGATAGGCGGGCAAAGCCACCGCCCGATCCGCCCAATCCTCCCACATCACCTGCACCAGCGTCATGGTCATCCTCTGTGTAAAAATATCCCCGCCGGAGGCATCCGACATATAAACCAACGCGACATTTCAGAACCTATCCCACGGAATTTTCCGCAAAATTCCGGCTTCAGCCCAGCAAAACCGCCGCAATCCGCTCCGCCAAAGCCCGCGCCACCGCATCCTTAGCCATCCGTGGCCACACTTCCGACCCCGCCTCGGTGATCAACGTGACCGCATTCTCTGTGCCGCCCATGATCCCGGTCGCAGGCGACACATCATTCGCCACGATCCAATCGCAGCCCTTGCGCAACCGTTTCGCAGCCGCATACTCCGCGACATGATCGGTCTCAGCCGCAAAGCCCACCACCAACTGCGGCCGCTGCAACCCCTTGGACACCCGCGCTAAAATATCCACATTCTCGGCAAACTCCAAGTGCGGCGCTTGCCCCGTCCCGTCCTTCTTCATCTTCGAGCCACTCGCATTGGCCACCCGCCAATCCGCCACCGCCGCCGCCATCACCGCCGCATCCGCAGGCAAAGCCGCCTCGACCGCCGCCAGCATTTCAGCCGCCGTTTCCACCCGCACCACCGTCACGCCATCTGGTGCAGGCACCGAGGCTGGCCCGGTCACAAACGTCACCTTTGCCCCAAGATCCCGCAGTGCCACCGCAATCGCCGTGCCCTGCGCGCCGGAGGATCGGTTGGCAATATATCTCACCGGATCAATGGCTTCATGCGTCGGCCCCGATGTCACCAGCACATGCTTGCCCCGCAATGGCCCCTCTGACAGCGCGCCAGAAATCGCCGCCATGATCTCCTCCGGCTCCGCCATCCGCCCCGGCCCAAACTCACCGCAGGCCATCTCACCTTCGTTCGGCCCGACAAACAGCACGCCATCCGCGCGCGCTTGCGCCAGATTGCGCTGCGTCGCTGGATGCTGCCACATCCGCACATTCATCGCAGACGCCACCAGCACCCGCGTATCGGTCGCCAGCAGCAGCGTCGAGGCCAGATCATCCGCCCGCCCCTGCACCATTTTCGCCAGCAAATCCGCCGTTCCCGGCGCGACAACGATCAGATCGGCCACCCGCGACAGCTGAATATGCCCCATCTCGGACTCATCGGTCAGATCGAACAAAGCCGAATAGACCTTCTCGCCCGCCAAAGCACTGACCGACAAGGGAGTGACAAACTCCCCCCCCGCGCGGGTTAAAACCGGAGTCACCGCCGCCCCCGCTTTCTTCAAAAGCCGGATCAAAGCCAAAGACTTGTAGGCCGCAATGCCGCCGCCAATGATCAGCAAAATCCGCTTGTTCGCCAGCATCGCACACTCCCAAAGCCCCCCATAGATGTAGGCGGCAGCGGAGCCAAACTCAACGCCCTAAAGCGGGGCGGGATTTTACAGCAAAGCCATCACTTCCGGCGACTGCGCCTCCAAAGACCGCCGCAGCTTCACATAAGCCGCCGCCTCCAACTGCCGGATGCGTTCTTTCGACAGCCCCAATTCCACCCCCAAAGATTCCAAAGTCCGCGGTTCATCACGCAGCCGCCGCTCAGCCACGATATGCCGCTCACGTGCGCTCAGCCCCCGCATCGCATCCACCAGCCAGCCGCGCAACCTTTCCGTATCATGCGAAAACTCCACCCGTTCCGCCGCCTGCGGCCCGTCATCCTCCAGCGCATCAATCCATTCGCGGCCATCTTCATCCGCCGCCTGCGTCGCGTTCAGCGAGGCGTCAGAGCCCGCCAGCCGCCCCTCCATCATCTCGACTTCCGCCACCCGCACGCCGATCTCATGCGCCACTTTCTCGCGCAGCTGGTGCTGATCCAACACCATGCCCATCCCAGCCGCCTCACGCTCCAGCTTTGCCTGTACCCGCTTCATATTGAAAAACAACGATTTCTGCGCCGAGGTACTTCCCGTCCGCACCATCGACCAATTCCGCATCACATAGTCCTGAATGCTGGCCTTGATCCACCACACCGCATAGGTCGAAAACCGCACGCCGCGATCCGGGTCAAACTTTTCCGCCGCCTTCATCAACCCCAACGACGCCTCTTGGATCAGGTCATTCATCGGCGCACCATAGCGGCGAAACTTTGATGCCATCGAAATCGCCAGCCGCATATAGGCCGTGATCAACCGATGCAGTGCCGCCTCATCGCGCTGGTCGCGCCATGCATAGGCCAAGCGCAACTCGGTTTCGGCATCCAACAACTCCGCCGCCCGCGCTTGGCGCGACAAAACCTGCTGATAGGGTGCGTCAAGTGTCATCTGAACCCCCATTACCCCCACGCTTTTGCGGGTTACAACATCAATACGCTGCCCGCGCCCAATCAGATCACCGCGCGCCAGATATCTTCACCCATCACTTCCCGTGATGGAGCTGCGCACAAATCACCGCTTTCCATCACGCCCCCGCATCGCCTAGCCTGCGCCCAACCCAAACCCGGAGCCCATAATGCCCCCCTATGATCTCGTGATCGGTGATCGCGCCTATTCCAGCTGGTCCCTGCGCGGCTGGCTGCTGTTTGACGCCTTCGATATCCCCGTCAAACTGCACATCGCGCGGCTGTATAGCGACGAACTTCCCAATCTTCTCAAAGACTTCTTTCCCGCCAAAACCGCCCCCACCATGCGTACGCCTGACGGAGTGGTGGTGCCTGAAACCATCGCCATCGCCGAAGAACTGGCCAGCCGTCATCCCAATTCTGGCCTCTGGCCCACAGATCCCAAACACCGCGCCATCGCCCGCGTCCTGGCCGCCGAAATGCACGCAGGCTTCTCCGCCCTGCGCGAGCATTGCCCGATGAACTTACGCGTCAGCTATACCGATTGCGCGCCCACGCCTGAGGTGTTGGCCGATCTGAAGCGCTTGGAAACCATTTGGGCATGGGCGCAAAAGGAAACCGGATCAACCACTTGGCTTTGCGGAGATTACTCCGCCGCCGATGCCTTCTTCGCCCCGGTAGCCGCGCGCGTCGCCAGCTATAATCTGCCACTCGCGCCACAAGCGATGGCCTATGTCCACGCCCATCTCGCCCACCCCTCGTTCCGCCGTTGGCGCGCGATGGGGATGATTGACGGCGCGGATCAAGATTTCTACCGCCGCCCCTACCCGCGCCGCCCTTGGCCCGGACCTGTCCCGCTCACCGCCCGCCCGGTCGATGGAACCGCCTCTGAAAACACGGCCTGCCCCTATTCTGGCAAACCCGTCACCCATGTGCTTGAAATCGCAGGCCGCCGCATCGGCTTCTGCAACGCCTTTTGCCGCGACAAAACCGTGGCCGATCCCGAAGCATGGCCGAAATTTATGGCGATTTATCAACCTTAAGCGGCAAAATTTACCATTCGTAAACCATTGCCCCCTAGCCGTTAACAAAGATGAACGGAAAGCGGGCAATGGTTGCAAGAGCCTATACAGTGGCCTTTGAAGGTGTCGAGGCCCGCATCGTCGAGGTGCAATGCGCCATAGCCCCCGGAATGCCCTATTTCGGCGTCGTCGGCCTGCCCGACAAAGCGGTGTCCGAAGCCAAAGAACGTGTGCGCGCAGCCATGGCCGCAATGTCAATCGCTCTGCCGTCGAAGCGGATCATGGTTAACCTTTCGCCCGCCGATCTGCCGAAAGAGGGCTCGCATTTCGACTTGCCCATCGCTTTGGCGCTGCTGGCGGCTCTGGAAATCATCCCGAAAGACGCCGTCGAATCCACCGTCGCCCTTGGCGAACTCTCGCTCGATGGCCGCCTGATCGCGGTGCTCGGCGCGCTGCCTGCCGCCATCGCTGCCGCAGAACAAGACTGCGTGCTTTTGTGCCCCAAAGCCTGCGGTGCCGAAGCCGCTTGGGTCGGTGCCACCCAAGTCCTCGCCGCCGCCACCCTCAACGATGTGGTGCGCCACTACACAGGCCAAATCCCGATCACCCCGGCAGAGGCGGGCGAGGTCGCACCCCAATCCACAGGCCGTGATTTCCGCGATGTGAAGGGGCAAGAACGCGCAAAACGCGCACTGGAAATCGCCGCCTCAGGTCGTCACCACGCGCTGATGGTCGGCACGCCGGGGTCGGGAAAATCCATGCTCGCCGCCCGCCTGCCGGGCATCCTACCACCGCTTTCCGCGCAAGAAGCCCTTGAAACCTCAATGATTCACTCCCTCGCAGGGCTCTTGTCCGAAGGCGGCATCTCGCGCGCCCGACCCTTCCGCGAGCCGCATCACACCGCCTCGATGGCCGCCATCGTCGGCGGCGGCAAGGGTGCCAAACCCGGCGAAATCTCTCTCGCCCACAACGGCGTGTTGTTTATGGATGAATTCCCCGAATTCCCCCGCGCCGTCCTCGAAACCCTGCGCCAACCGATTGAAACCGGCGAAATCATGGTCGCCCGCGCCAATGCGCATATCCGCTATCCCTGCCGCTTTTTGCTGATTGCCGCCGCCAATCCCTGCAAATGCGGCTATATGTCAGACCCCGCCCGCGCCTGCGCCAAAGTGCCAATCTGCGGCGAGGATTATTTGGGCCGCATCTCTGGCCCGCTGATGGACCGCTTCGATCTGCGTGTCGAAGTCCCACCCGTAGCCTATACCGACCTCGATTTGCCCTCGTCCGGCGACAGTTCGGCAACCGTCGCCGCCCGCGTCCAAGCCGCCCGCACCCTACAAACCCAACGATTCAAAGGCCATGCCAACACCCGCGTCAACGCCGATATGGAAGGCAGTCTGCTGGAACAAGTCGCCGCGCCCGACCCCGAAGGCCGCGCTTTGCTGGCCAAAGTCGCCGAACGCTTTGGCCTGTCGGCGCGCGGCTACCACCGCGTGCTGCGCGTCGCCCGCACCATCGCCGATCTGGACGCCTCGGCACAGGTGCGCCTGCCACATATCGCCGAAGCCGTCAGCTATCGCTTGGCGGTGGGGGTTAAAAACTAGGCTCGCTTCGCCTCAATCACAGCCCAAATCCGCGCGGCAGTGTTGGTGCCATCAAACCGCTCCAACTCTTGAATCCCGGTCGGCGAGGTCACGTTGATCTCGGTCAGATAATCGCCAATCACGTCGATGCCGACGAAAATCTGGCCATGCTCCCGTAAGGTCGGCCCAATCGCCGCACAGATCTCCAGATCGCGCGGCGTCAACCCGATCTTCTCAGGCCGTCCCCCCGCATGCATGTTCGACCGAGTTTCCCCCGCCTGTGGCACCCGGTTGATCGCCCCGACAGGCTCACCATCAACCAAAATCACCCGCTTGTCGCCCTTGGAGACATCCGGCAAAAACTTCTGCACGATCAAAGGCTCGCGGTTGATGCCGGTGAACATCTCGTGCAGCGATGCCAAATTGCGGTCATTCGGATCCAGCCGGAACACCCCCGCGCCACCATTGCCATAAAGCGGCTTTAGAATGATATCGCCATGCCGCGCCTTAAACTCGCGAATCGTCTGCAAATCCCGCGCAATCGCGGTGGGCGGTGTCAGCTCAGGAAACCGCAGAACCAGCAATTTCTCAGGATAATTCCGCACCCAGAACGGATCATTCACCACCAAAGTCTTGGGGTGGATCATGTCCAGCAAATGCGTCGTGGTGATATAGCCCATATCAAACGGCGGATCCTGCCGCAGCCAAACCACATCGAACTCTGAAAGATCAACCTCCGCCTCGGGCCCATAGCTGACATGATTGCCCAACTCACGCCGCAAGGTGATCGGAAATCCCCGCGCCATCACCCGGCCTTCGACAAAGGCCAACTTATCCGCCGTATAGAAAAACAACGAATGCCCCCGCGCCTGCGCTTCAAGCGCGATGCGGAACGTGCTGTCCCCGTTGATATTGACCGACCCGATCGGGTCCATCTGTAGGGCTACTTTAAGCGGCATGAGACTCTCCGGAAATCATTGCCCCTTTGATGCCGCAAGCCCGCACCGGATGCAATCAGGCGGCGTAAGCGTTTTCCAACACTTCGATCCGTCCCACCGCATCCACCAAAGCCACATCGAACCGCACATCGGTCAACTGCCCCGCAGGTTCGCCCGCCAAAAACTCAGATGCCGCATTGTAAATCCGCGCCATCTGCCGCGCGGTCAGATGTTCGGCAGCCTGCGCATGGGTCTTGCTTTGCTTGACCTCAATGAAAATCACCTCAGCCCCATCACGCGCAATCAGATCAATTTCCCCGGCAGACCCACGCCACCGCCGGGCACAAACAACACGACCCGAGCGGTCATAAAGCTGCGCCACCTGTTCTTCGGCGGCAAATCCTGCGTGATATGACCGTGCCCCGCTCATGCGCCTGCCCTTTTCAATGCCAGTTGATACACATCGCGCCGTGCCAGACCATAAGCCTGCGCCACCGCCGCCGCCGCATCCTTCATCGTCATATGCGTCAAAGCCAAATCCAACGCCTGCTCCACCGTTGCCGCATCTGCCGCCTGTTCCGGTGCGCGATCTATCAACACCACGATTTCGCCCTTCACAACACGCCCGTCAAATGCCGCAGCCAGTTCGCCCAAAGTCCCACGCGACACTTCCTCGAATCGCTTGGTCAGCTCCCGGCACACCACACTTTTACGCCCTTCCCCCAAACCTTGCACCAAATCATCTAATAATGCCTTAACGCGCTTCGGCGATTCATACAGGATCACTGTCGCCTGCACCTGTGCCAGCTCTCGAATGAATGTCTGCCGCGCGGCTTTTGCCGCAGGGGGAAAGCCTGCGAACATAAACCGGTCCGACGGCAGCCCCGACACCGTCAACGCGCAGAGAACCGCCGATGCCCCCGGCGCCGACAGCACGGGATAGCCTTCGGCAATCGCCGCCCGGCCCAACTGGAATCCGGGGTCGGAAATCAACGGCGTGCCTGCTTCCGAGGCATAGGCCACCGATTTTCCCTCGGAAATCGCCCGCATGAGGCGCGGCAAAGCGGCATCATTGTTATGCTCATGGTAGGCGACCAGTGGGCGATCCCCAAGGCTAACCCCATGAATTTCCATCAGATGCCGCAACGTTCTGGTATCTTCCGCTGCCAGCACATCCGCCGAGGCCAGAATATCCAGTGCCCGCAGCGTGATATCCCGCGCCGCCCCAATCGGGGTTGCGATAAAATACAAACCCGCCGCGAGGCGCTGTAGTTGCGGTGCCGCTCTGCTGATCGTCACGCCGAACCCTCCCTGACAAGTTTACTTCCCGGCCCGATACGCTTAACCTGCAGGCAAATCCGCCAAGGGTGAGGGAGTTCTATGTTGTCCGTTTTGACGCGGGCCCGCAAGTCGCTGGGTCATATCGTTTTTGCCGCTGCCGCATTGGTCTTGGCCGCTTGCGTGCCCTCCTCCGGTCCGGCACCCAGCGGCGGCAATGCCTCTGGCAAAATTCAGGTCGCACTTCTGGTGCCCGGAGGCTCCGGTCAAGCCTCGGATGAGTTCTTGGCGCGTCAGTTGCAAAACGCCGCCCGCATGGCCGCTTCCGATCTGGGCGGGGCGGCTCACGTTGATCTGCGCGTCTATAATACCGCAGGGAACCCGGCTCAGGCCGCCGCAATGGCCACACAAGCCGTGGCGGAGGGGGCTCAAATCATTCTCGGCCCGCTGACCGCACAAGAAGCCAATGCCGCAGGCGTTGCGGTTGCGGCTTCGGGTGTCAATGTGCTGGCTTTCTCGAACAATCCTGACATCGCCGGGAACAACGTCTTCATCCTTGGCTCAACCTTCGACAACACCGCCAACCGCCTTGCAAGTTACGCCGTGCGTTCGGGAAAATCCAAAATCATGGTGGTGCATGGCACCGACATCGCAGGTCAACTTGGCAAATCGGCTATCGAACGCGGCACACGGGCTGCGGGCGGCAGCATCGTTGCCGAAGGCCAATATGGTTTGGGACGCACCGAAATCATGGCGGCTGCGCCCGGCATTGCGGCATCCGCCAAAGCGACCGGGGCAAACGCGCTGTTTCTGACGGCCAGCGCCAACGTCGATTTGGCTTTGATCAGCCAGTTGTTGCTCGATAACGGCCTTACGCCCTCGACCATCCAATATCTGGGCCTGACTCGTTGGGATTCCTTGGTGGAAGTGATGCAACTGCCCGGAACCCAGGGGGCGTTGATTGCAATGCCCGACCCTGCGCTCTCGGCGCAGTATCAAGCCCGCTATCAGGCGACTTATGCCGAGCCGCCGCATATTTTGTCCGGCCTTGCCTATGACGGCATTGCCGCGATTGGCGCTTTGATGAAAACCGCAAAAGGCGGCCCGATTTCCAAAGCCGCCCTGACCCAAGGCGCTGGCTTTGTCGGCGTCAACGGCATCTTCCGGCTGCGCTCGGATGGCACGAACGAACGTGGTCTGGCCATTGCGCGAATCCAAGGTGGTCGCGCCGTGGTGGTTGATCCGGCACCGCGCAGCTTTGGCGGCTTTGGGTCGTAAGGCAAAGGGCCGGAAGCAGGCATGAAACACGCCGTAGCCCCGCCGGCTGGCCCGATGATCGCCCCCGATTTGCTGATTCCCGCCGCCGATCTGATCGACGGCGGGGCATTGTTGGCTGCGATTCTGGCCGAGTTTCCAGCCGAAGATGCCCGCGCAGGCCGCGCCATTGCCGTGCGCCACATGGCGCTGGCGAAAAACCGCGCCAATGAGGCGCTGGAAGCCGCCTTCCGACTGCATCCGCTGAAAGCCCGCGCGCTGGTGTCCGCGCAATCCTATCTGACCGACGTGCTCGTTACCACCGCCTTGCTGATCGCCCGCGACCATCTGCACCGCGCGCAATCGCCCACCACCGCCGAGCGTCTCACCGTGCTTGCCGTCGGCGGCTTTGGCCGTGGTGAAATGGCCCCACATTCCGACGTTGATCTCTTGTTCCTCACGCCATGGAAAATCACCCCTTGGGCGGAATCGGTCATCGAATCCATGCTTTACATGCTGTGGGATCTGAAACTGAAAGTCGGCCATTCCTCGCGCACCGTTGCCGACTGCATCCGTCTGGGCCGCGAAGACATCACCATCCGCACCGCTTTGCTGGAACACCGCTTTATCGCAGGCGACGCCGCGCTTGCCGCCGAATTAAACGAACGCCTGTGGTCCGATCTGTTCCGCAACTCCGGCCCCGAATTCATCGAAGCCAAACTGGCTGAGCGCGCCGAGCGCCACAAACGCCAAGGCGGGCAGCGCTATGTGCTGGAACCCAATGTTAAAGAAGCCAAAGGCGGCTTACGCGATCTGCAAACCCTATATTGGATCGGCAAATACCTGCTGCGGGTGTCCTCCTCCAAAGGCCTGATCGCCGCAGGCCTGCTATCGCGCGAGGAATACGACAAGTTTGAACGCGCCGAGAATTTCCTCTGGGCCGCGCGCTGCCATCTGCATTACATCACCCACCGCGCCGTCGATCAGCTGACCTTCGATGCGCAAGTCGATGTCGCCGCCCGCATGGGCTACCACGACACCACAGGCCGCCGCGCGGTCGAGTTGTTCATGCAAGACTACTTCCGCCACGCGACACATGTGGGCGAGCTAACCCGGATCTTCCTGACCGAACTTGAAGCCCGCCACGCCAAACCCGAATCCAGCATCCTTGGCATGTTCAGCCGCAAAAAGGTCAAACCGCCTTATAAACTGGTGCAAAGCCGCATCGACGTGGCCGATCCCACAGCCTTCTTGTCAGACCCGTTGAACCTGCTGCGCGCCTTTGAAGAAGCCCTGCGCTCGCGCCACCTGCTGCATCCCAACATCATGCGGGTGATCGCCGCCAATCTGGACCTGATCGACGATAGCATCCGCGACAACCCCGAAGCCCAGCGCATCTTCCTTGATCTGATGCTGAAACACGGCAACCCCGAACGTGCTTTGCGCCGGATGAACGAACTTGGCGTGCTATCCGCCTTCATCCCCGAGTTTGAAAACATCGTGGCGATGATGCAATTCAACGTCTACCACCACTACACGGTCGACGAACACATCATCCAAACCATCTCTGTCCTCGCCCAGATCGAGCGCGGCGAGTTGGTCGAAGACCTCCCCCTGTCGTCCTCGATCCTGAAAGCCGGCGTCAATCGCCGCGTCATCTATGTCGCCCTCTTGCTGCATGACATCGGCAAAGGTCGCCCCGAAGACCACTCCATCATCGGCGCGCAAATGGCCCGCCGCATCTGCCCGCGCCTTGGTCTTGACCAAGAAGAAACCGAAACCGTCGAATGGCTGGTGCGCTATCACCTGCTGATGTCCGACATGGCGCAGAAACGCGACATCGGCGATCCCCGCACCGTGCGCGATTTCGCCAAAGCGGTGAAAACCCGCAAGCGGCTGGATTTGCTGACGGTGCTGACGGTCTGCGATATTCGCGGCGTCGGCCCCACCACCTGGAATAACTGGAAAGCCATGCTGCTGCGCCAGCTTTACAGCCAAACCAGCGATGCTCTGCAAGGTGGCCTAGAAACCATCAATCGTGACAAACGCGAGGATGAGGCCAAAGCCGCCCTCCGCCTGCGCCTGCACGATTGGCCCGAAGCGCAGATCAAGACCGAACAGGCCCGCCACTACGCGCCCTATTGGCGCGGCCTATCGACCGATACACAAGAGATTTTCGCCCGCCTGCTGCGCGGCCTGGACGACACCGAAATCCGCATCGACCTGCACCCCGAACCCGCCCGCGACGCCACCCGCGCCTGCTTTGCGCTTGGCGACCATCCCGGTATTTTCTCCCGCCTCGCCGGGGCCCTGGCCCTTGTCGGGGCCAACGTGGTGGATGCCCGCACCTATACCTCAAAAGACGGCTACGCGACCCCGGTGTTCTGGATTCAAGACGCCGACGGCAAGCCCTATGATATCGAACGCCTGCCCCGCCTGCGCGGCATGATCGACAAAACCCTGCGCGGCGAAGTCATCCCCCGCGAAGCCCTCGCAGGCCGCGACAAGATCAAAAAGCGCGACCGCGAGTTCCGCTTCCCGACCCATATCACCTTCGATAACGAAGGCTCAGAAATCTACACGATCATCGAGGTCGACACCCGCGACCGCCCCGGCCTGCTCTACGATCTGACCCGCACCTTGGCCGCCAACAACATCTACATCGCCTCCGCCGTGATCGCCACCTATGGCGCGCAGGTGGTCGATGCCTTCTATGTCAAAGACATGTTCGGCCTGAAACTGCACACCAAAAGCAAACAAGAAGCCTTGGAAAAGCGCCTGCGCCAAGCCATCATGGAAGGAGCGCAACGCGCGCAGGAGTCTTAAGCTCTCCGAGCAAACACCTCGACCAACTATTGATAGAATGTCTTAACCAGCCGATACTTTTGCGTGGTCTCGCCGCTACGAACGTAGCCATTGCCCGCATTGCCACGACCATCTAGCATCGTTTTGCCATCGAATATCAGGTTGCCAGCTTCATCGGTAATCTGGTATGTGAACCCGCCGTCGATTGGTTTAGCGACGTGAATTAGCTTTTGCCGGGTGCCATCAGGGCGAACTTCCGTGTACTTGCACGCCCCCAACACGCGCTTGCAGTCATGGGGTAAGTATTTGAAAGTAGAGCCATCTGCCGAAACGAACTTCAGATAATTTCCGTCACGGTCCAAGTAGGTTGTAAAAGCAGGTTGGCCACTGATCTTTTTACCCTTGTAGCTTTCGATCACATAGGCTTTGCCGATCTTGCCACGGTAGACATGGTTAATGCGTCCGTTTATGCTTTGATCAATCGTAACATAATCTCCCACGGTCGCAGCTTCTGGCTTCCAGAGTATATCCTGCGCGACAGCAGATTGTGATGCAAACATAAGGGCGAGCAAAACCAGAACAATTTTAATCTGCATATGTGTCACCTATAAAAATATGCCAAGTCAACGTCTTAAACATAGAGCAAGTATTAGACATCGCAACAACATTGAAAACAAAATCTCATGACGAGAAATTCGCCAACCCATGTTCGACGGCGCAGAGCTCAAACTGCCCAGCTACCTGAACATTATACGGATTCGCCAGTGATTACGCTAGCGGCCGTGTGGGGTGTGCCCCCCGGACACGGCCCACATCATTCGCGCATCGGGGGGACTGGGGGTGCGTAACCCCCAGCCTTTCAGCCAAAACCTACTTCGCCGTAGCGCGCAACATCCAAGCCGCCTGCTCGTGAAACGCTGACCGCCGCGTCGCAAGATCAGCCGTCACCGGATCGCTGTTCTCCTCGGCCAGCTTGAACAACGCATGGAACCCCACAGCCACCGCCGCGTGATCCTGGGCCAGATCATCGACCATCTCCAGCGTCGACGGCAAAGCCTCCAGATCCTTGATCCCCGAGACTTTCATAACCTCGGCAAACGAGAACGGTGCCAACTGCCCCAAAGCCCGGATACGCTCGGCCAGATCATCGGCAGCCGGGAACATCTCTTTATACTGCTCATCCGTCAGATGATGGATCGAGTAAAACAGCGGCCCCTCAACATTCCAATGATAGGCATGGGTCTTAAAGATCAAACGGTAGGTATCCGCCACCGCGCGGGTCAACGCCTCTGCCAGCGCCTTGGTATCTTTCACCCCGGTCTGAACCTTATCAGCCTTCGGCACGACTTTCATTTGCTCGGTCATTTTGCGTCCTTCCGTGATCAGCAGCACAAGCTGCACATGTGTCACCCAATCAACGCAGAAGCCGCCCGTTGGTTCCATTCCGCAGGCTGTGTGCCTGCTGCACGCACCACGGCCACGCATCACAACGCTAAAACAAAACGCCAACCGCGACCCTGCGATTGGCGTTCCAGAATTGGTCGTCACAAACCAATAATCAGATATAACCCTTGGCATCCTCAGCCGAAGGCAACCGCCCGTCCGGCGTCATGCCATGCACGGCATCCGGGATCACCCGCGCCAAACGCTCCAGCAAAGTCTCGCGGCTCAGCCCGGTTTTCGCGGTCAACTCAGACAGAGTATCCTCTCCCAAAGCCGCCGCCAGATCATCGCCCGCCACGGGCTTGTTCGCACCGTTCGACACCCAGCTGTCCGCCGCCTCGCCGTGACCTTGGCCGCGAAACTGATCAATCAGCCCGCCAAGCCCACCCGAAAGCGCACTGCCGCCGGACGATCCGGTGAAAAACGACCCGATTTCAGACAGCACGTTAGAGATCGACTGGCTGTTATGCCCGTCCAACCCCGTGGCTGGCTGATCACCAGACCCGCCCGCCTTGCGCAGCATATCGCTGATCTTGTCGCGGTTCTGATAGCCAGCAACCGCCAAAAGCGCCAGCAGAGCCGTTACCGAAGGCATACCCTTAGCCATAGTCTTTCTCCTTATAATACCGCCCGCAAACGCAGCTTAAGCGCGACGCGAGGCAAAGCTCCAAACCAGCAGCACGATCACCGCACCCACCACAGCCCCGATCAGCCCAGCGCCCTCATACGGCGCATACCAGCCCATCGACTGCCCCAGATAAGTCGCCACAAACGCCCCGACGATGCCTAGGATCGTCGTCAGAATAAACCCCGAAGGCTCATTGCTGCCCGGAGTCAAAAACTTGGCAATCACGCCCGCCACAAACCCAATCAAAACCGTCCAGATGATACCCATAGCCCGTCTCCATTCCGATTGAGAAACCTGTTAGACTTCGATCAGAAAACGCGGCAGGGCAGAAATCGTTCCATTCAAGCCGCAGGAATTTATCGCAGGAATTTACCAACGCTCACGCCGCAACGTGGTCACAGGCCAACCTGCATTGGTTTCAAATCCGAAAGACAATGCATATCAAAATGAATAGGGCGGAATAGGATGAGCAAATGATAAGCGCGGCGATCATAGAATTCATGGGGTATCTTTCGCACGAAAGCCGCGTGTGTCGTGCATTGCTCGAAGACCATGTAGATGCCGAAACGGGCGAGGTTTTTCCCCATGGCTGGATGGCGCGGGTAGCAGATGCATTTTGCGCTGGTCGGTTAAATCAGACAGAGCAGGACGCTCTGCTTCGTGAGGCTGAAAAACACCTCAAGCCCGAAGATGACAGCCTCAGCAATCTTATTGCCGTCTCCTTTGTCGAGCATTTGCCCCCTCCGCTGGAGCAAGGATGCAAGCTTATCGCGGGCTACCCTGCGCTTCTAAGACAATACGCTATCGTGTTCGGAACACCGTGACTGCCACCTGTCACGCAATATGACAAGGTTCGCTCGATAGCACTGAACCGCCAAGCCGCCCCTACTTGGATAAACCCTAACAACCCCTTAACGCCCCTCCCCTAACCCATTGAAATCACATCCCCCACCCCACTGTCCACGCGTGGACACATCTGCGCGACCTTCCCCCGCCGCGCAAATTTCCCATTTCACCCCGCCCGCAATCCCCTGTAAGCCTTGGCCCAAATCAAAGGGCCGCCCATGAAACCGATCAGCCTCCTGCGCTCCATCCTCACCGTCGGCGGCTGGACCCTGCTGTCCCGAGGGGCAGGTTTCGCCCGCGACATGATGATGGCCGCCTACCTCGGCGCGGGCCCCATCGCCGACGCCTTCAACGTGGCGTTCTCCTTGCCCAACATGTTCCGCCGCTTCTTCGCGGAAGGAGCCTTCAACATGGCCTTCGTGCCGATGTTCGCCAAAAAGCTCGAAGGCGGTGAAGACGCCAACAACTTCGCCCGCGACGCCTTCAACGGCCTCGCCGCGATCCTGATCATTTTCTCAATCATCGGCACCTTCGCGATGCCATGGCTGGTCTGGGCGATGGCCTCCGGTTTCGCAGGCGACGCCCGCTTCGATCTCGCCGTCCTCTACGGCCAGATCGGCTTCAACTACATCTTGTTCATCAGCCTCGTCGCGCTCTTATCCGGCGTCCTAAACGCCTACGGCCACTTCACCGAGGCAGGCTTCGTCCCCGTCCTGATGAACCTGATCTTCATCGCCATGATGTTCCTCGCCGCGAAATTCGGCTGGGACATGGGCCTGACCCTCGCTTGGGCCGTGCCCATAACAGGCGTCGCCCAACTGGCGTTCACCTGGTATTCGGCAGCGAAACTCGGCCTGACCTTCGCCCCCCGCTGGCCGAAAATCACCCCCGAACTCAAACGCCTCGCCATCATCGCAGGCCCCGCGATCCTGTCCGGCGGCGTCGTGCAGATCAACATGCTGGTAGGCCGCCAAGTCGCCTCTTATACCGAGGGCGCGGTCAGCTGGCTGGTCTACGCCGACCGCCTCTATCAACTCCCCCTCGGCGTCGTCGCCATCGCCATCGGCACCGTATTGCTCCCCGACCTAAGCCGCCGCCTCCGCGCAGGCGATGAGGCCGGAGGCCGCGAATCCTTCAACCGCGGCACCGAACTCGCCCTCGCTTTGACCTTCCCCTGCGCCGTTGCCCTGACGGTGATCGCCCTGCCGCTCACCCAAGTCCTCTACCAACGCGGCGCCTTCACCGCCGACGACACCGCCGCCACCGCCTTGGTGCTGGCGATCTACGGCGCAGGCCTGCCCGCCTTCGTGCTGCACAAAGTCTACCAACCGCTGTATTACGCCCGCGAAGACAGCCGCTCGCCCTTCCGCTTCGCTGTGGTCTCGATGATCATCAACGCCGTTATCGCTGTGGGCTTAATGCCCTACATCGGCTTCGCCGCCGCCGCCCTCGCCACCACATTGGCAGGCTGGATGATGGCCGCCCAACTCTGGCTCGGCACCCGCAAAATGGGAGACGCCGCCCGCTTCGACACCCGCTTCCGCAGCCGCGCGCCCCGCATCATCATCGCGTCCATCGCGATGGGTTTCGCCCTATATGGCGCACAAATCGCCCTCGGCGATATGCTGGCCAGCCACGGCTGGCGCTACGCGGGCCTCGCCCTGCTGATCGCCACAGGTGCCCTAAGCTACTACGCCGCAGGCACCGCGATTGGAGCGTTCAAACTCTCCGACTTCCGCAAACTCCGCCGCCGCTAACGCCCCCTGATCCGCGCCCGCACCCGCGCGAACCCACCGGGACTAACCACAAACGACAGCAAAAACCCCGCCGCAAAGCCGGGCAAATCCGCCACCCAAGACCAATCCTGCCCAACCTCATCCATGCTCGGCATCAGCATCGGCAGCACAGTGTAAAATGCGCCGAAAATCAACCGCACCGCCATCAGCCCGCCGATCATCGCAAACGCCCGCAACTGGCTCGCCCCGGTCCCCGCCAGCCGCACCCAGATCAGAAACGAAAACGCCCCGATCAGCCCGTAAACGCCCGGAAACGCGCCAAATAGCGGCTGGTTCGGCACCGCATAAGCATAGGCCAATGCTCCCAAAGCGCCCGATCCCAGAAACACCAAAGCCACGGCCCAACCCTTGAACACCTCCCCCGCAAACTTGCCCAAAGCCAAGGTCATCGCCACACCAAACAGCGCTTGGGTCGCCGATCCATGCACAAAGGCAAAGCTGAAAAACCGCCGCAACAGCGGCATATCCACCGCCCCCGCCGCCCAATTCTGCCGCCAGAACTCGGGAAACACCCCGTAATCCTGTATCGCCGCAATCCGCCACCCCACCGCCTGCGGCCCGCCAATCACCCCGGCATCGGCCAAACTGAACAAAATCTCCAACGCGATCATCGGCAGCGCCAACAGCCACACCACCCCCGGCAGCGGATTGATCGGCGCAATCTGATCCGGCCTCACATCATCCTGCATCGCATCCCTTTCAGGCCTCTGATTGACGCCCCCACCGCGCAGCGTTAAGCCCAAAGCGCAGCAATTTCCAGCCCGCAGCCTTTTCGGGCTGCACCAATTCAAGATGGAGTATCCCATGTCCGAGCCGGTCCAAACGCCTCAGACTT
Organism: Pseudomonadota bacterium; assembly: GCA_040387915.1. GTDB lineage: Bacteria > Pseudomonadota > Alphaproteobacteria > Rhodobacterales > Rhodobacteraceae > Cypionkella. The sequence continues at coordinate 139,324 of JAZKCV010000015.1, read as the reverse complement.
TCCCGACCCGCATCTTTTCGGGCATCCAGCCCTCCGGCGGATTGACCCTTGGCAACTACCTCGGCGCGCTGAAACGCTTTGTGCAAAAGCAGGATGAGGGCATCGAGACGATCTATTGCCTTGTCGATATGCACGCGATCACCACCTGGCAAGACCCCGCCAAGCTGCGCCAACAAACCCGCGAAGCCGCCGCGGGCTTCATCGCCGCCGGAATTGATCCGGCGCGCTCGATCCTGTTCAACCAAAGTCAAGTCACCGCCCACGCCGAACTCGGCTGGATCTTCAACTGCGTCGCCCGCATGGGCTGGATGAGCCGGATGACCCAGTTCAAGGACAAAGCTGGTAAGAATTCCGAGAACGTATCCCTCGGCCTCTACGCCTACCCCGCCCTGATGGCCGCCGACATTCTGGCCTATAAGGCCACGCATGTCCCGGTGGGCGAGGATCAAAAGCAGCATATCGAACTGACCCGCGACATCGCGCTAAAGTTCAACAACGACTACAAGGTCAACTTCTTTCCCATCACCGAACCGGTGATCGAAGGCGCTGCCACCCGCGTGATGTCCCTGCGTGATGGCACCAAAAAGATGTCGAAATCCGACCCATCGGACCAAAGCCGCATCAACCTGACCGACGACGCCGACAAGATCGCGCAGAAATTCCGCAAGGCGAAAACCGACAGCGAACCCTTGCCCGGCGATCTCGAAGGCCTGTCCGGCAGACCCGACGCCCGCAACCTGATCAACGTCTACGCGGCCCTCGCCGACATGACGCCAGAAGCCGTGATCACCGAATACGCAGGCGCACAATTCGGCACCTTCAAGCCTGCGCTGGCCGATCTCGCGGTGGCGAAACTCTCTCCGATCACCACCAAGATGAGCCAGCTGATGCAAGACCCCGCCGAGATCGACCGCGTGCTTGGCGAAGGTGCCGCCCGCGCCGATGCCATCGCGCGGCCCATCGTTGATCAAGTCTACGACATCATCGGCATGATCCGCTCGCGGCAATTCTGATGCTGCGCCGATGATGTGGAGGGGTCTGACCCGCCTGATTTTACTACTGGTTCTGGCAGGCTCGCTTGCCGGAACCACCCTAACGGCCGCCCGCATCGCCTCTGACCCCCTGCTCGCCCCCTTGATTGAAGCCAGCAAAGACCAGATCGCCGCGGCAACCGAAGCAATGCTAACAACCGCCGCCACCCCCGAAACCCTCGCCGCCCATATCTCCAACCGTCTGGCGGAAGAACCGCGGAACTGGCTGGCGCTCGACGCACTGGTCGATCTCGCCTATGAACGCAAAATCCAGATCCCCTCGGCCCTGAATGCCGCCGTTCAAACCGCCCGCGAAGACGATCACAGCTATTACGCCACCGTCACCTCCTGCGCCGCCTGCGCCTATGACCCCGCGCAATGCAGCCTGTCCGAAGTGATGATCTGCCAAGCCCCCATCGCCCTCACCCCCATCGGCGACATCGCAGGCATCACCCGCGCAGGCGTCGCTTATGCCAGCGGCGATGAGGTCGATCAAATCGACCTCGCCCTCTCCGTCGTGGGCCTTGGGGCAACCGCCGCCATCCTAGCATCAGGCGGCTCCAGCGGAGTCGTCAAAGCCGGAGCCAGCCTCGCCAAACTCGCCCGCAAAATGGGCCGCCTGTCGCCGCGCCTTGTGGAAATGGCGGTAGACGCCGTCCGCACCGGCGTGAACTGGGCCAGCCTCCCCGCCGTGCGCTCTGTGGGCGATCTCACCGCCGCGATCCGCACCGACGCTTTCCTGCCGCTGACCAATACCCTGACCGACCTCAGCCGCCTGAACACCGCGACCGATGCCACCACCGCGCTGCACCTGCTGCCGATGGTCGATGATGCGAATGACGCCCGCCGCCTCGCATCGGCCGCCGAAGCCTTGGGGCCGAAACTGGTAGGTCGCGCCGAAGTCCTCGGCAAAGCCCGCCTGTTCCGCGCCACGCTCAGATTTTCCGAAACCGCATGGGCCTTGGGCGCGGGTCTGGTGGGCCTGATGATCTCCACCGCCACCCTGATCAGCGGCATGATCCAACACGCCCTGCTCAACCGCCTGCGCCGCCAGATAAAACCCAACGCCTGACCCAAGCCCGGAATTCGCGCGAATCCGTTTGCCATAACCGCTTGTGCTCTGGTAATTTGATTTGG
>JAZKCV010000015.1:0-137146 GCA_040387915.1 Pseudomonadota bacterium | reverse complement strand
TACGATTTTCGCGCGAAAATCGCCTACTCAGCCATCATCGCCTTCAACACCGCTTGCGCCTCGGCGGAATCCCATGCCGCATCGCCAATCAGCCGCGCCACTTCCGCGCCTTCGGGATTAACGATCACCGTCACGGGAAGCCCCAGCACCCCCATCTGATGCGCCAGCCGTGATTTCGGATCGCGCAACACCGGCAACGAAGTCACACCCGCCTCGCCATAGAACTTCACGATCATCGCCACATCATTGCGCCCGGTCGCCACAGGCACCACCGCAATCTCTGGCATCGCATCGGCCAACCTTTGCAGCGCGGGCATCTCCTTGCGACACGGCGCGCACCATGTCGCCCAGAAGTTCAGAACCATCCATTTGCCCTTATACTGTGCCAGCGATGTCTCCAGCCCCTCACCGTCCAGCAACACCGCCTCGGGCAAAGCCACTGGCTCCACCACAGCCAGCTTTTTCATGTCGCCCACCAGCAGACCTTCCAAGCTGCCCGCCTTAGCGCCCCCGACATTTGCACCCAAAGCAAAGGCCGTATACAGAACCACCAACAGCATCTTGCGCATCATGTCGAAGGCCCTTCCATGACCAAACCCGAAAATTCCGCCAACCAAATGTGGGGCGGCCGCTTTGCCTCTGGCCCTGACGCGATCATGACCGCGATCAACGCCTCAATCGGCTTTGACCAACGTCTTTACGCGCAAGACATTGCAGGCTCCCGCGCCCATGCCGCCATGCTGGCCGCCACGGGTATCCTGACTTCTAGTGATGCCGAGGCCATCGGGGAAGGCCTGCTCACGGTGTTGTCAGAGATTGAGGCCGGGAATTTCACCTTCTCGACCGCCCTTGAAGACATCCACATGAATGTCGAATCCCGCCTGAAAGACCTGATCGGTGCGCCCGCAGGCCGCCTGCACACCGCCCGCTCGCGCAACGACCAAGTCGCCGTCGATTTCCGCCTCTGGGTGCGCGACCAATGCGATGCCGCCATCCAAGGCCTGACCGCCCTGATGCGCGCCTTCCTCGCCCAAGCGGAAGCTGGCGCTGATTGGGTAATGCCCGGCTTCACCCATCTGCAAACCGCGCAGCCCGTCACCTGGGGCCATCACATGCTGGCCTATGTCGAGATGCTGGCCCGCGACAAATCCCGCTTTGAAGACGCCCGCAAGCGCATGAACGAATGCCCGCTTGGTGCCGCAGCCCTAGCCGGAACCTCGTTCCCCATCGACCGCCACATGACAGCAGCCGCCTTGGGCTTCGACCGCCCCACCGCCAACTCGCTCGACTCCGTCTCCGACCGCGATTTCGCGCTGGAATTCCTGTCTGCCTCCTCCATCTGCGCCATGCACCTGAGCCGCTTCGCCGAAGAACTGGTGATCTGGTCCTCCGCCCAATTCCGCTTTGTCAAACTTTCCGACAAATGGACCACCGGCTCCTCCATCATGCCACAAAAGAAAAACCCCGACGCCGCCGAACTCCTGCGTGCCAAACTGGGCCGCATCCTGGGTGCGACCGTCGCCCTGTTCACCATCATGAAGGGCCTTGCCCTGACCTATTCCAAGGACATGCAGGAAGACAAAGAGCAGGTCTTCGACGCCGCCGACACCCTGATGCTGGCCCTTGCCGCGATGACAGGGATGGTCGGCGACATGACCGCCAACCGTGAGGTGCTGGCCACCTCCGCCGCGAGTGGCTTCTCTACCGCCACCGACCTCGCCGACTGGCTGGTGCGCGCCCTGAACCTGCCGTTCCGTGACGCCCATCACGTCACCGGAACCCTTGTAGCACTGGCGGAATTCAAAGGCTGCGATCTGCCCGACCTTTCGATCTCCGAGATGAAATCCGTCCATGACGGCATCACCCAAGAGGTCTATTCGGTCTTGGGCGTCGAAAACTCGGTCCGCTCGCGCACCTCTTACGGCGGAACCTCGCCTGCCTGTGTCGCCGCGCAAGTCGCCCGCTGGAAAACCCTTCTCGGCTAAGGCACCCTGTTGCCAAACTCCGGGAACCCGATGCGCCTGCTGATAGCCGCCCTACTGCTCACCGCCTGTTCTGACCCGTTTATCGGGGCCGGGGTAGGCTTTGGCCCAAATGGCGCAACCATCCGCCCGGTGATCTCTGGCGCAATTCCCGGCGGCGGCCGCATCAGCTACTCCCCTTAAGGATCGAACATGAAGTTTCTCCCCCTCCTCGCCCTGCTCACCCTTGTCGCCTGTGGTGCCGATGGCAAACCCACCGCACCGGCAGCGTCTGGCATCACCCTCTCCGGCGATGCCCGTGTGGGCGTCACCACAGGCGAAACGCCTTAACCGCCCCTCTTAAATCCCACGCCGCCCCGCACAGGCCAATCATCCGACTCTGGCACTTGCCGAAATTTCCCCCTATGTCTGAACCAAGCAGCAGGTGAGGCAGGCCATGGACCATTTTCTCTATCGCGACGGCATCCTACATGCCGAAGACGTGGCCGTGGCCGACATTGCCGCCCAAGTCGGCACGCCGTTCTACGTCTATTCCAGCGCCACCCTGACCCGCCACTATACCCTGTTCACCGAGGCTTTGTCGCCGCTGCCCCACCTCGTTTGCTTCGCGATCAAATCCCTGTCCAATGTCGCCGTTCTGAAACTGCTGGGCGATCTTGGCGCAGGCATGGATGTGGTATCGGGTGGCGAATACCGCCGCGCCATCGCAGCCGGAGTCCCCGGCAACCGCATCGTGTTCTCGGGCGTCGGCAAGACCCGCGAAGAAATGCGCCTCGCCTTGGAAAATGGCATCCGCCAATTCAACGTCGAATCCGAACCCGAACTGCGCGCGCTTTCCGAAGTAGCCTCGGCCATGGGTGCCACCGCGCCGATCACCATCCGCGTCAATCCAGACGTAGACGCCCGCACGCATGAGAAAATCGCGACGGGCAAGAAAGACAACAAATTCGGCATCCCGATTTCCCGCGCCTCTGAAGTCTACGCCGAGGCCGCGAAACTTCCAGGCCTTCAAGTCATCGGCATCGACGTGCATATCGGCAGCCAGTTGACTGAACTGGAACCCTTCGAGCAAGCCTACAAAAAAGTCGCCGACCTGACCCTGCGCCTGCGCTCCGAAGGCCATGTGATCTCCCGCCTAGACCTCGGCGGCGGCTTGGGCATCCCTTACGAGCGGTCCAACACCGCCCCGCCCTTGCCGCAGGAATACGGCGCACTTATCAAACGCACCGTCGGCCATTTGGGCTGCGAAATCGAGATCGAACCGGGCCGCCTGATCTCCGGCAACTCCGGCCTGCTGGTTTCAAAGGTCATCTACGTCAAAAACGGTGAAATCAGCGATTTCCTGATCGTCGATGCCGCGATGAACGACCTCGTGCGCCCCTCGATGTATGGCGCGCATCACGACATCATCCCAGTGACGGAGGCCAAAGCCGCTACCTTGCCCCACACCTATGACGTGGTAGGCCCGGTGTGCGAGACAGGCGATACCTTCGCCAAAGCCCGCCCGCTTGCGCCCTTGAAGGAAGATGATCTGATCGCTTTCCGCTCCGCAGGCGCTTACGGGGCCGTCATGGCGTCCGAATACAACACCCGGCCGCTGATCCCCGAAGTGCTGGTGAAAGATGATCAATTCGCCGTCATCCGTGCCCGGCCCAGCTATGAAGACATCCTGAACCGCGATACCATCCCCTTGTGGCTTTGAAACAGCAGAGGCCGATGACCGAGAGCACCCAAGCGCAGGCATTGAAACGGATCGAAACCCCGCTGCGGATCACGCTTGCGGGGCTTTGGGCTGAACGCATCACCCGCGCTTTCTGGCCGTTCTGGACCATCGCCATCACCAGCCTCGCCGCCGCCGCTTTCGGCCTGCAAGACCTATTACCGATCGAGGCCGCATGGTTCGGCATGGTCGCAGCCACCCTTGGCCTGATCTGGGGCGTGATCCACGGCTTCCGCGCCTTCCGCCGCCCCAGCCGCGTCGAGGCCCTGATCCGGCTGGACAGCAAACTCCCCGGCCAACCCATCGCCGCCCTGCGCGACACCCAAGCCATCGGCATCACGGATGAGGCATCCAAAGCCGTCTGGGCCGCCCACCGCAGCCGCATGGCTGCGCGTGCATCCGCCGCCAAACCCGTGCAGCCCGACCTGCAACTCTCGTCCCGCGACCCCTTCGCTTTGCGCTACGTTGCCCTGACGGCGCTGGTGATGGCCCTGCTGTTCGGCTCAATCTGGCGCGTCACATCTGTTGCAGGCCTTACCCCCGGCGGCACCGCCAACGCAGCCGCTGGCCCCGCTTGGGAAGGCTGGGCCAAACCGCCCGCCTATACCGGCAAACCCGCACTCTATCTCAACGACCAAACCGCCGACGCCCTCACCCTGCCCACCGGAACCCGCCTGCAAATCCGCCTCTACGGCGAACCCGGCGCGCTGATCGTCTCGGAAACCGTCTCAGGCCGCACCGACGCGCCCCCTGCCAGCCAGCCGACGCAAGATTTCACCGTCACCACCTCTGGCAAACTCGCCATCGAAGGCAATGCGGGCCGGGAATGGAAAATCATCGCCACCCCAGACAACGCCCCCACCATCACCCCTGCCGCCGAGATCACCCGCGACGGCGAAGGCCGCTTCAAACAAAAGTTTGAGGCCAAAGACGACTACGGCGTCACCAAAGGCGAAGTCACCATCGCGCTAGACCTAACCGCCGTAAATCGCACTTTCGGCCTGAAAACCGACCCCGAATCCATCGCCCCGGTGATTCTAGACCTTCCCCTGCCGTTCAAAGGCAGCCGCGCCGATATCAAAACCACCCTCGTCGATGATCTGTCAGAATCGGTGCTGTCGAACCTGCCCGTCACCGTGACCTACGCCGTCACCGATGCCGCAGGCAACACCGGCACCGCCGAACCTTTGCACCTGATCCTGCCCGGCAAACGCTTTTTCGACCCGCTGGCAGACGCCCTGATCGAGATGCGCCGCGATATCCTGTGGTCGCGCACCAACGCTCCAACCTCGCTGGAAATCCTGAAAGCCGTCAGCAACCAACCCAGCGACATCTTCCCCGACGACACCTCCTACAACCGCCTGAAAGCCGTGATCAAACGTCTGGATTCCGAGGCAAAAACCCTGACCCCGACCGCACGGGATGAGATCGCCAAGGAACTCTGGGAAATCTCGCTGATGATCGAAGACGGCAAGCTGAACGACGCCAAAGCCCGCATGATGCGCGCGCAAGAACGCCTCGCCGAAGCCATCCGCAAAGGTGCCTCGCCCGAAGAAATCCAGAAACTGATGGATGAGATGCGCGACGCGCTGGATGAATATATGGCCGAAGAAGCCAAGAAGAACCCTGCCGATCCCAACGACGAAACCTCGCCGCAGCAAAAAGGCCCGACCATCACCCAAGACCAGATTGACCAGATGCTCGACAAGCTGCAAAAGCTGATGGAAGAAGGCAAAACTGCCGAAGCTGCCGAATTGATGAAGCAACTTCAAGACCTTATGAACAACATGAAGGTGCAGCAAGGCGATGGCCAAAGCGGCAAAGGCAGCCCCGGCAAACAGGCGATGAAAGATCTCGGCAACACCCTGCGCGATCAGCAGGGCCTGTCCGACGACAGCTTCCGCGATTTGCAAGACGGTCAGGAAGGCCCCGGCAAAGATGGCAAATCCCTGTCCGAACGCCAGCAAGAGTTGCGCGAAAAACTGAAAGAACTGCGCGACGGCGGCAATCTCCCCGGTCAAGGCGGCGACAAGAACGCCGACGGCAAACAGAACCTCGATGACGCAGGCCGCGCCATGAAAGAAGCCGAAGACGCGCTGAAAGACGGCGATCTGCCCGGCGCGTTAGACAAACAGGCTGAAGCGATGGACAAAATGCGCGAAGGCCTGCGCGATTTTGGCGAGGCTTTGGCCGATCAAGACCGCCAGCAAGGCTCCACCCCCGACGGCACCCAACAGACCGAAGACCCACAATCGGGTGGCCCGCGCGATCCCTTGGGCCGCGAAAACGGCCTGCACATCGGTTCCGACGGAAACCTCGCCGAGAACAAAGACATCTACAAACGCGCGCAGGAATTGCTCGACCAGATTCGCAAACGCTCCGCCGATCAATCCCGCAGCGAACAGGAACGCGGCTACCTCAACCGCCTGCTCGACTTGTTCTAACCCGCCGCCCGAACTGATTCTTTTTCCGCCCCCCTTGTTTTGCCAGCCAAAATGGCGCATGTAGGCAGGGCGAAACGCTATCTATCGAACATCTGTCTCCTATCCGGACCTCAGTTCTCGATTGCTACGACTGAGCCACGTCATCGCATTCCGCGGATGGCACACCAAAACTAGGAGACACACGATGGCTAACGGCACCGTGAAATGGTTTAACGCAACCAAAGGCTTCGGCTTTATCGCACCGGCAAACGGCAACAAAGACGTGTTCGTGCACATTTCCGCAATGGAACGCGCTGGCATCCGTCAGTTGAACGACGGCCAAGCAGTGACCTTCGACATCGAAGCAGGCCGTGACGGCCGCGAGTCGGCGATCAACCTCGCTCTGGCATAAGCCATTCGGGCGGTTCACACCGCCCATTGAGATTTGAAACGGGGGTAGCGCAAGCTGCCCCCGTTTTGCTTTGCAAAAGCCCAAGCCACGACTCGCCCACGCCATCAAACCAAAAGGCCCCACGAAACCGCAGGGCCTTTCTTTAAAATTCGACTAAAATTTGCCTTCATACTGGCCTAAATATCCCGCAGGTGGTCCGGAGGATGCGAAATCCTCCGGGGCCTGCCCAAAGCGTTGAGCCCAGCAAATTCAGGCGGCCAGTGCGTCCACTTCTGCTTCACCCTTGGCAATCGCAGCCTCAGGTCCATAAGCCATCGCGTCAGCCGCTGCAAACTGCACGTCAGTGATGCCGAAGAAGCCCAGCATGTGGCGCACATAGCCCGAAGCGAAGTCAATGTCCGACCCCATCTTGGTGCCGTCCGAGGTATAAGCCACAATCGCGCGCTTGCCCGTCAGCAGACCAACCGGGCCGGTTTCGGTGTAGTTGAACGTCTCGCCTTTGCGGGCCAACTGGTCGATCCAGGATTTCAGCTGCGACGGCACGCCAAAGTTATACACTGGCAGTGCGATGACCAGCAGGTCAGCGGCTTTAACCTCGGCCAGCAGTGCATCCGCATAGGCCGCCGTTACTTTCTGATCGTCATTGCGGGCGTCCGCCGGGGTGAACACCGCGCCCAACCAAGCGCCGTCAATCGCAGCCACGCCAGCCGACAGATCGCGGGTCACAACGTTTGCGCCCGGATTGGCAGCCAGCACACGCTCCATGATGCGGTCGGTCAGGCGGCGCGACACAGCGCCAGCGGGTTTGATCGAAGCTTCAACGCGCAGAATATTGGTCATTTTTAGGGTCCAGTTCAGGATGAGGAGGAATTCTATGTCGCCTAGATGCGCCTTTTCCTGTCTCTGCGCAATTAGAGGAATCGCACCTCAGTTGCGCATCTGCGCACATAAATATGTGGCACGCGGCAAATCGCAAATCCGTCGATTCTGCCGCTATTCGTTAATATTTCCTGAAAGCCTCCGCGTAAGCCTTTGATCTCAAACAGTACAAAAATGGTCCCGAGTTGGGACCGCCGCCAAAGCAAAAGGGCCGCGCACCCGGCGCGGCCCTTCCCCAAACTCAAAGCAAGATCAGGCCAAAGCCGGATAATCCGTATAGCCCTTTTCCCCCGGCGTGTAGAACGTGGCAAAATCAGGCGCAGCCAATTCTGCCCCAGACTTATACCGCGCCACCAGATCCGGGTTAGAAATGAACGCCCGGCCAAACCCAACCAGATCAGCAGCGCCCGCATCCACAGCCGCCTGCCCCGTGCCTGCATCCAGGCTTCCGCCAACAATAAACGTCCGGGGCCAAGCCGCGCGCAGCTTGGTGCGGAACTCTGCCGGAATCGCCGGATTGCCCATCGCGGCATGATCAACCAGATGCACATAGATCAGCCCGATCTTATCCAGTGCCGCCATCAGCGCCAGATAGGTCTCATCCACCTCCGGGTAAGCCGCCATCCCCGAAGCCGTGCCATAGGGCGAGATCCGGATGCCGACCTTATCGCCGCCAATCGCCGCGACGACTTCCTGCGCAACCTCCAGCAAGAACCGCGAGCGTTTGGCAACCGAACCGCCCCAACCATCGCTGCGCTTGTTGGTGTCTGGCGACAGGAATTGCTCCAGCAAATACCCGTTGGCCGAGTGCAATTCGACGCCATCAAACCCCGCCGCAATCGCGTTCTTGGCCGCTGTCACGAATTCAGCCTTGGCCTGCTGAATATCGGCCTCGGTCATTTCCTGTGGCACCGGATAATCCTGCATCCCTTCCGCGTCAGTATACATCTGCCCCGCCAAAGCGATGGCCGAGGGTGCGATCATCTTCGCCCCCGCAGGCATATTGCCCGGATGGCTGACCCGCCCGGTGTGCATGATCTGCGCGAAGATCACCGCACCCTTAGCATGCGCCGCAGCGGTGACGGGCTTCCAAGCCGCAACCTGCGCGTCATTCCATAGCCCCGGCGTGCGGGCATAGCCACGCCCGTTCGGGCTGGGTGCCGTGCCCTCGGTCACAATCAAACCAGCGGTGCCACGCTGGCCGTAATACGTCGCCATGATCGGCGTCGGCACCGCATCCGCATCGGCGCGGGAGCGAGTCATCGGGTTCATCACCACCCGGTTTTGCAACTTGTGCGGACCCATTTGTGTCGGCTCAAAAATCGAAGCAGTCATCGTTTCACGTCCTTTGACAGAAATCTGAACCAGGAAGTTTAGCCACTTCCCCCGCAGAAACCACGCCTGTTTGCGCCCTAACCCCTGTGCAGAAATGCACGTCTGCGGCCCTTGAAACCGAGTGAGGCCGCACGGGGCGCAGGCCTGAAATCCTTAAGATTTCCTTACCAGGAAATTCCATGATATTGATAATATTATACAATCTTAACTGTCCACGCGTGGACACTACCCCCGCGCGCTGAAAAAGTCGCTGATCGCCTTCGCCATCGCCTCGGATACCCCCGGCACCGCCATCAGATCAGAAAGCCCGGCCCGTGACACCGCCTTCGCCGAGCCAAAATGCGCCAGCAGCGCCCGTTTCCGAACCGCCCCCACCCCCGGAATATCATCCAGCGGCGTGATCGACACCTGCTTCGCCCGTTTCGCCCGATGCGCCCCATTCGCCCAGCGGTGCGCCTCATCCCGCAAACGTTGGATGAAATACAGCACCGGATCATTCCTTTGCAACGCCTTCACCGGCATCCCCGTGCGGTAGAATTCTTCCTTGCCCGCATCGCGATCAATCCCCTTCGCAACCCCCACCATCGCAATATCATCAACACCCAGTTCCGCCAAAATCCCCGCCACCGCAGACACCTGCCCCGCCCCGCCATCAATCAGCAGCAAATCCGGCCAAGACCCAGATGTGCGGTCCGGATCTTCCTTCAACAACCGCTCAAACCGCCGGGTCATCACCTCGCGCATCATCCCGAAATCGTCGGAATTCTTCCCCGCCGCAGACTTGATATTAAACTTGCGATACTGCGATTTCAGGAACCCTTCCGCCCCCGCGACAATCATGCCACCCACCGCATCCGAGCCCTGAATGTGGGCGTTATCATAGACCTCAATCCGCGCAGGCGGCCCGTCCAGATCAAACGCCTCGGCCAGTCCCGCAAGCAGCTTATTCTGGGTCGAGCTTTCCGACATCTTCCGAGCCAGACTTTCCCGCGCGTTGCGAACCGCGTTTTCAACCAGCTCCGCCTTTTCCCCCCGCTGCGGCACCGCAAGCTCCACCTTCCGCCCCGCCCGTTCTGACAAAAGGTCCACCACCAGATCCTCATTCTCCACCGGATGGGAAAGCAGGATCAGTCGTGGCGGCTCTTTATCATCGTAAAACTGCGCGACGAAAGCCTCCAGAATCTCGGCCTCCTCGGCCCCCGCCCCGGTGCGCGGATAGAAATCGCGGTTGCCCCAGGACTGATTGGCGCGGATGAAGAACACCTGCACGCAAGCCTGCCCGCCATCCAGATGCAGCGCGATCACATCCGCCTCAGCCACCCCCGCCGGGTTGATACCTTGGCTTTGCTGCACCTGAGTCAGCGCCTTGATCCGATCCCGCAACGCCGCCGCCCGTTCAAACTCCATCGCATCCGAGGCGATGTTCATCTCCGCCGCCAAGTTCGATTGCACCGTGGTGGTTTTGCCCTGCAAAAAGCGCTCGGCATCGGCCACCAAGGTCGCATAACCGGGGCCGTCTATCCGCCCGGTGCAGGGGGCAGAGCAACGTTTAATCTGATATTGCAGACAAGGCCGGGTGCGGCTGTCAAACATGGAATCCGAACAGTTGCGCAGCAGAAACACCTTTTGCAACTGGTTCAAGGTGCGATTCACCGCCCCAGCTGAGGCAAAGGGGCCGAAATAGCTACCCTTCTCTGACCGCTTGCCGCGATGCTTTTTCAACTGCGGGAAGGGATGCTCGGTGCTGATCAGGATGTTCGGGAAACTTTTGTCATCGCGCAGCAGCACGTTGTAACGCGGCTTCAACTGCTTGATCAGGTTCTGCTCCAGCAGCAGCGCCTCGGTTTCCGTCCGCGTGGTCAAGAACATCATCGACACGGTTTCCGAGATCATCCGCGCGATACGACCCGAATGCCCCGAGGGCCGGGCATAATTCGACACCCGCGCCCGCAGATTGCGCGCCTTGCCAACGTAAAGCACCTCAGACGCGGCGTTCAGCATGCGGTAAACGCCGGGGCTGCCGTCCAGCGTTTTCAGGTAATCCTGAATAAGATCATGCCCGGTTAGACTGACATCGCTCATACGGAAACACACCCTTGGGATTCGTCGATTCTCTATTGTAGCTGCAATGATATCTGGCCCGCGACAAGAGAAAAGCTATCCCCGCTTTCTGTGGATAACATTGCGGAGAAGATTTCAGAACGCGCAAATTTCCCTTGTTTTTGGCCCCATTCGCTGGATTGCCTATTTTTTAGGCGAAATAATAAGCCTTTGATATATATGGGAAGATTTATTAACTCCCCTCAAATCCCTGATAAGTCAGAACTTTTTGTAACGCTTGCGTGAAGCAAAAGCGAAAAGTGGACAACTTTTGCGCGAGGCTAGATTCCGCCTAGTCGAAATCCAGTACATCGGGGGTTTTCCAGCCCAGATGCTGGCCGCCATCGACAGAGATCATTTGCCCTGTCACCGCCGGGGAATCGAGAAAAAACCCTAGTGCTACGGTGATATCCGCAGGATTTGCGCCGCGTTTCAGGATGGTCGCGCCGCGCTGCGTGGTAAAGCTTTCGTCGCTTTGGCGCGCACCTTGCAGAGTCGGCCCCGGTCCGATGCCGTTCACCCGCACCCGTGGCGCAAGGCCTTGCGCGGTCGTGCGGGTCAGCGCCCAAAGGCCCATTTTGGCCAAGGTATAGGATAGGAATTCGGGCGTCAGCTTATGCACGCGCTGGTCGATCATGTTCAGCACCAGGCCACCGGCCACGGGTTCGCCGTGATCATCCAGTTTCGGCGCGGGCACCTGTGCGGCAAAGGCCTGCGTCAGCACAAACGGCGCGCGCAGGTTGCTTTCCATATGGCGATCCCAGCTTTTGCGGGTGGCGGTGGCGACGGTGTCATATTCAAAGATCGAGGCGTTGTTGATCAGCACCGTCAACGGCCCGCCCAAGCCCTGCACCGCCATAGGCACCAGCTTTTCGACTTGGGTTTCAATCAGCAGATCGCCACGCAGGGCGACAGCTTTGCGGCCCAAAGCGGTGATTTCCTTCACCACCGCCTCCGCCTCTTTGCGCGAGGCGGCGTAGTGGACGGCAACGTCATAGCCGCGACGCGCCAGATACAGCGCCATCTCGCGGCCCAACCGCTTGCCCGCTCCCGTCACCAATGCCCGCATGTTCAGCCCTTTTTACAATCGCAGCCCTTAGAGCCGATCACATAGCGCCCGCAGCGCTTGCAAGTAGCCGGATTGGCCAATCCAAGGCGCTTTTTCACCGAACCGCCAATGCGACCGGGAAATAATGCGTTGCCGACCATGCCAATGGCCAGCATCACCAGCAGAAATACGATGACCGCTTTGATCATGTTACAACCCGTACCGCGCCCAAAGCGCACGATCTTCCACAGAAGCCAGCGCATCCTCGGCCATGTTCAGGCCAAAGCGGCTGAGCAACCCGCGCTTTTGCCCCAGCGGCACCAGCTTCACCTTATCGCCATAAAGCGCTTTCAGTTTTGGCACCAGATGCGCGACGCCATCGGTCAGACCCAAATCAACCGACCGCTGACCGACCCAGATATCGGCATTGAACAGATCGGCATCGGCGAGGCGTTTCCCGCGCCGGGCTTTGACATGGGCGATGAACGCTTCATGGATCGGGGCTTGCAGAGCTTTCAGACGTTCGATGTCTTCGGGCTTTTGCGGCAGGAACGGGTCGGCAAGGCTTTTCTGCTTGCCCATGGCAACCACGCGCCGCTCAACCCCTTGTCTTGCCATCAATTCGGGAAAGCCAAAGCTGGCAAAAATCACCCCGATGGACCCGACGATAGAACTGGGGTCGACCCAGATCTGATCCGCAGCACAGGCCAACCAATAGCCACCACTGGCCGCGACATCCTCGACAAAGGCGTGGACCGGAATGGATTTCTCATCGGCCAACCGCCGCACCCGTGCCGCGATCAAGCTGGATTGCACCGGCGAGCCACCCGGAGAATTCACCACCAGCGCCACCGCCGCAGGCTTCATCTTGAACGCCTTCTCGACGATCGCGGCCAATCCAGCATCACTCAGCGCGTTGCGCCCGCCGCCAATGGTTCCAGACAGCCGGATCACCGGCACCACGGGGGATTTCTTCACAAAGGGGATAAATTTCATCATGCCGCAAAGCTAAGCCCTCGCCCCCCCAAGCACAACTCTTCGCATTTCACATTGGTCCAAATATCCCCGCCGGAGGCTCCGCCCGCTCCACATCCCTTGCGCATCAATTCATTCCCCGCCACCCTAGCCACATGATCGACAAGCTGGAAATGTTCATCGCCCTCGCCAACGAGCGCCATTTTGGCCGCGCGGCAGAGGTGTGCCGGGTGACGCAGCCCAGCCTGTCATCGGCGATCCGCCAGTTGGAAGATCAGCTGGGCGTGCAGCTGGTGTTTCGCGGCTCACGCTTCCAAGGCCTGACGCCGGAAGGCCAGCGCGTGCTGGATTGGGCACGGCGGATTGTCGGCGATATGCGGGCGTTGAAGGATGAAATGCGCACGGTGCATTCCGGCCTGTCGGGCAATCTGCGGATTGGCGTGATCCCCACTGCGCTGCCGATGGTGGCCGATTTGACCGCCCCGTTCACCGCACGCCACCCGAACATGCGCGTCACCTTGCTGTCGCGCACATCGGTGGAGATTCTGGCTGGCATTGAAAACCTAGAGCTGGACGCGGGCCTGACCTATCTGGACAACGAGCCATTGGGACGGGTGGCCCAGACCCCGCTTTACACCGAGTTCTACCGCTATCTCTGCGCGCCGAATTCTCCGCTTGCCGATCGAGCGCAAGTCACATGGAGCGATTTGATCCATGAACCCCTGTGCCTGTTGACCGCCGACATGCAAAACCGCCGCATCGTCAATCAGCATCTGGCCGAGGTCGGCGTGCGTGTGTCACCCACGGTGGAATCCAACTCCAGTATCGCTTTGGTGGCACATGTGAAATCGGGTTTGTGGGCCAGCGTTGTGCCGATGAAACTGGCCGAGATGTTCAGCGGTCAGGGTTTGAAAGCGATCCCGATTGTCGAGCCAGAGGCCGAGCATCTGGTCGGCCTGATCACCGCCAAGCGAGATCCGCAAACACCCGTGTTGCAAGCGCTGATGGATGAGGCCGCAAAGCTGGCCGTGCGCTTACGTCGATAGGTTACGTCTATTGAACAACGGTATATCCATATTGATTTTGCTATCAATCGGCGTATCACAGCGGCAAGCTACCAAAGGGCCGCCACATGCTTGATTCCGTCGATGTCACTGCTCGGGTTGGGGAAATTCTCAGCGCCCACAAAGGGATGGAGGGATCGCTACTGCCGATCCTGCACGCCATTCAGGCTGAGTTTGGCTATGTGCCGCAGGTGGCTTTGCCGATCATCGCGCAGGATTTGAACCTGTCGAAGGCCGAAGTGCATGGCGTGATGACGTTTTATCACGATTTCCGCGAGCATCCGGCTGGCGATCATGTGCTGAAACTCTGCCGCGCCGAAAGCTGTCAGTCGATGGGGGCTGACCGCGTCGCAGCCCATGCGCAAAAGGCGTTGGGGATTGATTGGCACGAAACCACCAAGGATGGCCGCGTGACGCTGGAACCAATTTTCTGCCTTGGCCTCTGTGCCTGTGGCCCTGCTGCGATGATCAATGGCAAACTGGTGGGCCGGGTCGATGAAGCCCGGATTGACGCGATCATCGGGGGTCTGAAATGAAGATTTACCTGCCGCTTGATAGCGCCGCCGTTGCCCTTGGCGCCGATGAAATCGCCGAGTCGCTGATGTTTCAAGCCCGCGCGCGCGGGATCAGCCTGACGCTGATCCGCAATGGCTCGCGCGGGATGGTCTGGCTGGAGCCGATGGCCGAGGTTGTCACCGATGCGGGGCGGATGGCGTTTGGTCCGCTAACGCTGAGTGATGTGCCCGCATTGTTTGATAATCTTGCCGCGCATCCGAAAGCTTTGGGCCTTACTGATGATCTGCCGTGGCTGAAAGCGCAAACCCGTCTGACTTTTGCCCGCGTTGGCGTTATCGATCCGCTGTCGCTGGACGACTACAAAGCGCATGGCGGTCTGGCCGGCCTGACGCTAGCGCTTGGCATGGACAAGGCCGCGATTGTCGCCGAAGTCACCAACTCCGGCCTGCGTGGCCGTGGCGGTGCTGGTTTCCCGACTGGCATCAAGTGGAAAACGGTTTCGGAAGCGCAAGCCGATCGCAAATACATCGTCTGCAACGCCGATGAAGGCGACAGCGCCACCTTCGCCGACCGCATGCTGATGGAAGGCGACCCCTTCACGCTGATCGAAGGCATGATCATCGCTGGACTTGCGACTGGGGCCACCAAGGGATTTGTGTATATCCGTTCGGAATACCCTGTCGCTATCGACGTGATGCAGAAAGCGGTGAAAATCGCGACCGACGCAGGCGTGCTTGGCGCGTCGGTTTTGGGGTCAGCACACGCCTTTCAAATGGAAATCCGCGTCGGTGCCGGTGCCTATGTTTGCGGCGAAGAAACCAGCCTGCTGAACAGCCTTGAAGGCAAGCGCGGCGTGGTCCGTGCCAAGCCGCCACTGCCTGCATTGCAGGGCTTCATGGCCCGCCCGACCGTGGTGAACAACGTGATTTCGCTGGCCTCGGTGCCAGTGATTTTCGAGAAGGGCGCTGCGTTCTACAAGGACTTCGGCCTTGGCCGTTCGCGCGGCACCATCCCGTTGCAGATCGCCGGAAACGTCAAACATGGCGGCCTCTATGAGATCGCTTTCGGCCTGACCCTTGGCGAAATTGTTGATAAAATTGCGGGTGGTAGCGCCTCTGGCCGCCCTGTGAAAGCCGTGCAGGTCGGCGGACCGTTGGGTGCCTATTTCCCCCGCGCTTTGTTCGACACGCCGTTTGGCTATGAAGAATTTGCAGGCAAAGATGGCCTGATCGGCCACGCAGGTCTGACGGTGTTCGACGACTCTGCTGACATGCTGAAACAGGCCCGTTTCGCGATGGAATTCTGCGCGATTGAATCCTGTGGCAAGTGCACCCCCTGCCGGATTGGCGCGGTGCGCGGCGTCGAAACCGTGGACCGGATTGCCAAAGGTGACACCGCCGCGATCCCGCTTCTGACCGATCTGTGCAACACCATGAAGTCCGGTTCACTTTGCGCTTTGGGCGGCTTTACGCCCTACCCGGTGATGTCCGCGCTGACCCATTTTCCCGATGATTTCGCCCCCATGAAGGAAGCAGCCGAATGAAAGACTTCATCATCCCGGATCGCGATTTCGGCACCCCTGCCGCCAAAAGCAAACAAATGGTCACATTGACCATTGACGGCTTTGACATCACCGTGCCGGAAGGCACCAGCATCATGCGCGCCGCCGCAGAAATCGGCATTTCAGTGCCGAAACTCTGCGCCACCGACAGCATCGACGCATTTGGGTCTTGCCGTTTGTGCCTAGTGGAAATTGAAGGCCGCAATGGCACCCCGGCGTCTTGCACAACCCCGGTTGCCCCCGGCCTGAAAGTCCACACCCAGAACGCCAAGCTGAAGCAGTTGCGCCGTGGCGTGATGGAATTGTACATCTCGGATCACCCGCTGGATTGCTTGACATGCAGCGCCAATGGCGACTGTGAATTGCAGGATATGGCAGGCGCAGTTGGCCTGCGCGATGTGCGCTATGAGGCGATTGATACCCATTTCAAAGCCAAAGACACCTCTGGCATCGCCAACCCGCACTACATCCCGCGCGACGATTCCAATCCGTATTTCAGCTACGATCCACAGAAATGTATCGTTTGTTCACGGTGCGTTAGGGCCTGCGAGGAAGTGCAAGGCACCTTCGCTTTGACCATCGAGGGCCGTGGCTTTGATAGCCGCGTGTCGTTTGGCGCGAAAACCGACACTGCTTTGTCGTCCGATTGCGTATCGTGCGGCGCTTGCGTGCAGGCCTGCCCGACCGCAACCTTGCAAGAAAAGTCGATCATCGACATCGGCACGCCTGAACGCTCGGTCATCACCACCTGCGCTTATTGCGGCGTCGGTTGCTCGTTCAAAGCCGAAATGCGCGGCGATGAATTGGTCCGCATGGTGCCCTACAAGCACGGCAAGGCCAACCGCGGCCATTCCTGCGTTAAGGGCCGCTTCGCCTATGGTTACGCCAGCCACAAAGACCGCATCCTGAACCCGATGATCCGCGACAGCATCAACGACCCGTGGCAGGAAGTCTCCTGGGACGAGGCTATGGACTTCACCGCCAACCGGATGAAGGGCATTATCGAAAAGCACGGCCGCCATTCGGTCGGCGTGATCACGTCCTCGCGCTGCACCAATGAAGAAGCCTATCTGGTGCAAAAACTGACCCGCGCCGTGTTCATGAACAACAATACGGATACCTGCGCGCGGGTTTGCCATTCACCAACCGGCTATGGTCTGGGGCAAACTTTGGGAACCTCGGCAGGAACGCAAGACTTTGACTCGGTTGAAGAAACTGATGTGGTGATCGTTATCGGGGCAAACCCGGTTTCCGGCCACCCGGTCTTTGCCAGCCGCTTGAAAAAGCGTTTGCGTAAGGGTGCCAAGCTGATCGTGATTGATCCGCGCCGCACCGAAATGGTGGAAAGCCCGCATATCAAGGCCGAACATCACCTTGCCCTGACCCCCGGCACCAACGTCGCCATCGTCACCGCTTTGGCGCATGTGATCGTGACCGAAGGGCTGTTCGACGCCCAGTTCATCCAAGACCGTTGCGATTGGGATGAATTCCAAGACTACGCCGAATTCGTCAGCCAACCGCAAAACTCGCCTGAATCGGTGGCCCTGCTGACCGGCGTTCCTGCTGCCGAAGTGCGTGCTGCAGCGCGGCTGTTTGCCAAGGGCGGCAATGGCTCGATCTACTACGGCTTGGGCGTGACCGAACACAGCCAAGGTTCGACCACCGTGATCGGCATTGCCAACCTTGCGATGATGACGGGCAACATTGGCCGTCCGGGCGTCGGCGTGAACCCGTTGCGCGGGCAAAATAACGTGCAAGGTTCCTGCGATATGGGGTCTTTCCCGCATGAATTGCCTGGCTATCGCCATGTCAAAGGCGAAGGCGTGCGCGACATTTTTGAAAAGGCATGGGGCGTCAAGATTGACGACGAACCGGGGCTGCGCATCCCGAACATGCTGGATGCGGCAGTCGAGGGCACCTTCAAGGGCCTGTATTGCCAAGGCGAAGACATCCTGCAATCCGACCCCGACACCAAGCACGTCGCGGCTGGTCTGGCTGCGATGGAATGCGTGATCGTGCATGACCTGTTCCTGAACGAGACGGCGAATTACGCGCATGTCTTCCTGCCCGGCTCGACCTTCCTTGAAAAGGACGGCACGTTCACCAATGCCGAGCGCCGCATCAATATGGTGCGCAAGGTGATGGCACCGCGCAATGGCTACGGCGATTGGGAGATCACCCAGATGCTCGCCAATGCGATGCTGAAAGATAGTGCTGGGACCAAGTGGACCTACACGCATCCCACGCAAATCATGGATGAAATCGCCATGACCACACCGTCTTTCGCGGGCGTCAGCTATGAGAAAATCGAAACCATGGGCTCGATCCAGTGGCCTTGCAACGAGGCTGCCCCGGAAGGCACGCCGTTGATGCACGTTGATGGTTTCGTGCGCGGCAAGGGCAAGTTCATCAACACCGAATACGTGGCGACGGACGAGAAAACCGGCCCGCGCTTCCCGTTGCTTTTGACCACGGGCCGTATCCTTAGCCAGTATAACGTCGGCGCGCAGACCCGCCGCACAGGTAACGTCGCGTGGCATGCCGAGGATGTGCTGGAAATCCACCCGCATGACGCCGAAGTGCGCGGCGTCAAGGATGGCGATTTTGTCCGTCTGGCGTCTCGCTCGGGTGACACCACTTTGCGCGCGACGATCACCGACAAGGTCAATCCGGGCGTGGTTTACACCACCTTCCACCACCCCGACACGCAGGCCAACGTGATCACCACCGATTTCTCGGATTGGGCCACCAACTGCCCCGAATACAAGGTCACCGCTGTGCAAGTCTCGCCAAGCAACGGCCCGTCGGAATGGCAAGAGGAATACAACGCTCAAGCCACGATGTCGCGCCGCATCGCTGCAGCAGAGTGATGCAAACCCACCGCCCCTTGCCGCGCCTGACCTTCGGGTCGGGCGCTGCAACCGCCAGCCGAGAGCTGCCGGAAGAGGTCGCGGTGGCTTTGTCGTTCAATGGCTCGACCCAAGCGGTGATGATGGCATCTCCCGCTGATCTGGTTGATTTCGCTTATGGTTTTGCGATGACGGAAGGTATCGCGACGCCATCCGAGATCGAAAGCGTCGAGGTTCTTGAGACACCTTTGGGGCTGGATGTGCAAATCTGGCTGAAGCCGGAAGCCGAAGCGCGCCTGTCCAAACGTCGCCGCACCATGGCGGGGCCTGTTGGCTGCGGTCTTTGCGGCATCGACAGTCTGGAAGAAGCGACGCGGCCGATGCAGCCCGTGCCGAAGTCAAATTTCCGCATGATGCCGTCTGAAATCATGGCCGCCGTCGCCGCCCTGCCAGCCGCGCAACCGCTGCACGATCTGACCCGCGCCGTCCACGCTGCGGGCTATTACAGCAGCAAACTTCTCGCCGCCCGCGAAGATGTTGGCCGCCACAACGCACTCGATAAGCTCTGCGGCCATCTGATCCGCAATCCGCATCCAACCGGAGCGGTCGTACTAACCTCTCGCGTTTCCATCGACATGGTGCAGAAGGTGGCAGCCCTCGGCGCGCCAATCCTGATCGCCGTATCCGCCCCCACCGCACATGCCGTGCGCCTCGCCGATCAGGCTGGCATCACCCTGATCGCCCTCGCCCGCCCCGATCGGTTTGAGGCCTATACCCACACCGACCGCATTTCGCAGGAGACCGCCTATGTCGCTTAACGACACCCATGCAGGCCCGCACGCCAAGCTGATCTATATGGCCAACCAGATCGCCAAATTCATGGAATCCAAACCGCATGACGAGGGACTGACCCTGCTCGCCTCACATATCAATGACTTCTGGGAACCCCGGATGCGCCGCCATCTGTTTGAAGTGCTTGACGCGGGCGGCGCGGGCCTGCGTCCGCTGGTGCTAGAGGCGAAACAGGCGATCAAACGCCCGGTTGCGGCGGCCTGATCCAAGGCCAACAGAAAAACCACTGCGGGATCAACGCCTCAGAGCATAAAACGAGTGCTTGAGCCGTTACGATCTTTACCCTACGCTTATTTGAAGCTGATCTGAGACTCACCGGATCAGCGATTTTGATCGGATTTTATTATATCGGAGACGTTTCATGCGAAATGTCATTGTGCGATCGGGTTCGTCTGGGCAACCCGTCCGGGAGTTGCAACTGGCGCTGAACAATCGCCTGAATCCATCGCCAAATCTGATCGTCAACGGCCTGTTCACCCCGCAAACTGAACGCGCCGTGCTGGCGTTTCAACGCTCTAACTGGCTCGAGATGGATGGTATCGCCGGACCCTGCACGCTGGATGCGCTCTATGGCACCGAATCTGCGCCGATCATCCTGCACAATGTGCCCTATCTCAGCCAACCGACACCGACCACCTGTTGGGCCGCGGCAACGGCGATGTTGACGCGGCTGTCGATCCAAGCCATCCGCATGACCACGCCGCAACGGCTGCTGACCGCCGACGGCTCGCTGATCAATGAAAGTGAGCGTGGTCAACGGCTTGAGGTGCATCAGACCTTCGCGCAACTGCACCGCCTGCACTATCAGCCGCCGCAAAGCTGGCCTGTCGCAGCCTTGATCGGATTGTTGCGGAGTGGCCCGATCATGCTGGAGTTTCTGCACAACCCCGGCTCTTTTCAGCGCGGCGCGGGTTCGTCTGGGCATTACGTGGTGATTGTGGGCGCGCGCGGTTCGCACAGCGCCGATGGTAGCACCACCACTTTGCGGATTTATGACCCTGACGACAGTGGTGGTGAGGGGATTTATTCGGTAGTCTACGCCTCGATGCTGCGTCGTGTGCCGCTGGCGACGTTTGGGATGTTTACACAGTAGGCACAGCGCAAAATGCTGCGAAGAAGCGGTTGTCTTCTGCGCAGCACCCTTGGATTTGAAATCCTTTTTCAATCGGCGAAATGGCACTGCAAAATTCTGCAGTAAACCTTTGGTCTTGCCAGATAATTCTTAATATCTGGAAATCAAAAATCTGTCGTGTGATCGCGTATTGCGCCTTATACGCCGCCTCTTTGGCAACAAATACCCGCAGTGCTTGCAGGCCTTGCCGCGACTGTGGCAACCCGTCTAAATCGCGTCGTTCTTCTGGCCGAAGCACAGTCGGCCAAAGCTCCACGGGCAAGGGGTTAACAGGCTCTATATCCAAGCCAATTCCAAAATAATCGCGGTCCAATCCCATCACCGCCAGACAAGCACCCGCGCAATGGCTGATGCTGCCCGTCGTGCCCTTGGGCCAGATCGGAGCACGATCGGACCCCATCGGAATGGAGGCAGGCGGAAAGCCCAGATCGCGCAAAGCTTGCCGCGCTGCGCAGCGCCCCGCAGCGAATTCCGCCAACCGTGCAGGCACGGCGTCGGGCAGAACCTCGCCCGGCCACGGCTCAAGCGCATCGTCCGCCTCACCCAACGTCACGTCGCTTGGTAAAATCGCGCGCAGGCGGGCTGCAATGTCAGGCATTCACCTGCCCACGCATTGCCCGTCGCCGCGCCATCGCATCGGTGCGCGCGTCGGCACGGTCGGACACCACCGCAGGGATCGCTTTCGGGCGATCATCCAAATGCGCCGCCAACGCTGACAAAACCGGGAAGCGGAAGATGTCGGTGATCGACAGTTTCGCTGCGCCAAGGCTCTCCCTGATCTCGCGATGCACCTGCACCGCCAACAGCGAATGCCCCCCCAGCGTAAAGAAATTATCCTTCGAGCCGACTTTCGCCACCCCCAAAACCCGCGCCCAGATCGCGGCGATCTGCGCCTCGATGTCCGAGGTTGGAGCGACAAAGCTCTGCGTTTCCAGTGGCTTTTCGTTTGGTGCGGGCAAAGCTTTGCGATCCACCTTGCGGTTTGGGGTGAGTGGAAAGCCATCAAGGCTGACAAAATGTGCGGGCATCATATGTTCGGGCAAAACGCCGGCCAGACCGACCCGAAGCCCCGCTTCGGTTGCCGCCCCCACAATATAAGCCACCAGCCGCAAATCACCCGGAGCATCCTCGCGCGCCATCACCACGGCCTGCCGCACCTCCGGTTGCGCTTCCAGCACCGATTCGATCTCGCCCAGCTCAATCCGATAGCCGCGCAGCTTGACCTGATGATCGGTGCGGCCGAGAAAATCAACCTTCCCATCCGCCCGCCAACGCACCAGATCTCCAGTGCGATACATCCGTGCGCCCCAAGCGCAGGCGCGATCTGCCGAAACAAAGCTATCGGTCACAAACCGCTCCGCCGTCAAATCCGGTCGTTGCCAATAGCCGCGCGTCACGCCATCGCCACCAATCCACAACTCCCCGGCAACGCCGGGGGCAACCGGATTCAGCGCCTCATCGAGCACATAAATCTGCTGGTTTGCCAAAGGCTTGCCAATATTGCACACCCCGTCAACCGCATCTACTTCCTCGACGGAAGACCAGATGGTTGTCTCGGTCGGGCCATACATGTTCAGCACCCGCGCCGAAGTCGCACGGCGCAGATCAGTGACCAGCGCACCCGGCAAAGCCTCGCCGCCCAGCATCACCGTCTTCACCCCCAACAAAGCCATACGTGACTCATCGTTCATATTGATCATGCGCGCCATCGAGGGCGTGCATTGCAGATGCGTCACGCCATGCCGCAGGATTTGCGCGGCGATCGAAAAGTCATCCTCGGCCACCCCGCCGCCCGCATTGGCGCGTTTAACCACTTCGGCCAGCGGATACAGCCCCGCCATCACCTGTTCGGGTGCTATGCCATAGTCGATCAGGCAGGCCACTTCGCCCACGCCGATTCGCTTCAACTGCTCGACCCGCGCCAGCGCGTCGTCAACCGTGCCAAACAGCCCGGAATCCTCAAAATAGCGCTGAAAGGCGAAGTCGAGGATGGCTTCCGTCTCCTCCGCGCTCAGCGTTTGCAGATCAATCTGCATCGGGTTTGAGATGCCATGCGGCTTTTTGAACGCCGGGAAGGCCCAAGCGTATTGCTTGATCAGTGCCGCAGCAGAGCGCAGATAATCCTTCATCGGTCCGCGCGCAATTTCCCGCGCCGTTTCACGATCCTGCGCGATATAGCTGTGCAGCATCAGCGTCACGACGTGATCCACCGGGTCATGCCCAGCATCGCGAAGCGCTTGATGATAAAGCTTAATCTTATCCGCAACCTCGTCCACCGATTGGCCCAAAAGGTGGGTTAACACATTTGCGCCAATCGCCCCGGCCTCACGCCACGTTTCGGGATTGCCCGCCGTTGTGACCCACAACGGCAGTTCCTTAGAGACCGGACGCGGCTGGCTGATCAGTTCAAACACCCCGCCGTCGGCAGTCGGGAAGCCGACCTTTTCACCGCGCCACAAGCGGCGCACCTGATCGGCGACGGCAAACATTGCGGCTTTGTTGTTCGGCGGCGTATTTTCAGGCCGCAGCACGAAATCATCCGGGTGCCAGCCCGAAGCCACCGCCACCCCGGCGCGGCCGTTGGTGAGATTGTCGATCACCGCCCATTCCTCGGCAATCCGCGCCGGATGGTGCAGCGGCATCACGCAAGAGCCGGCCCGCACGCCGATGTTTTTCGTCACCGCCGCCACCGCCGCCCCGGTCACCGCCGGGTTCGGATAGGGGCCGCCAAAGGCGTGAAAATGCCGCTCCGGCGTCCAGACTGCACAGAAGCCATGGGTGTCGGCGAATTTCGCGCCTTCCAGCAGCAACTCGTATTTCTTCGGACCTGCACCGTCGTCATTGCCCCAATAATATAGCGAGAACTCCATCTTCTGCGCTGAAGCAATCGCGCCACCCGACACCAGGCTGCGGTTTTCATCGCTGGTCAGCACCACTTTGAAGCCGCGCGCCAGCGTCCAGAACAGTTCCAACACTGAAATATCGAAGGACAGCGAGGTCACCGCCAGCCAAACCCCGGCTTCCGCGCCAATGCGCTGATCCATCCCGGTGAAGAAGTTCGCGACGTTGCGATGTTCCACCATAACGCCCTTTGGCCGCCCGGTGGAGCCTGAAGTATAGATCATATATGCTAGGTCTGCCGAGGTGACACCAGATATAGGGTTAGCATCGCTGACCTGACCCGGCCGCGAGTCGGTGTCCAAGCATAAAACTTGCGCCTGATGACTTGGCAACCCTGCAGCAATAGCGCTTTGCGTGACGATCACCGGGCAGGCGGAATCCTCAATATACAAAGCGATGCGATCCGCCGGATAGGCTGGGTCCATCGGCACATAAGCCCCGCCCGCCTTCTGGATCGCCAAAGCCCCGACCAGCAGATCAAGGCCGCGATCCGCACACAGGCCAACCAGCGTGCCCGGCACCACGCCCATGCCGATCAGCACATGCGCCACCCCATTGGCGCGGGCGTTCAGCGCCGCATAGGTCAGGCTTTGATCGTTGCAGACCAAAGCCACCGCATCCGGGCTGCGCAGCACTTGGCGCTCAAAGGCCTGATGCACGCAAAGGCTTGAATCGTATGTAATTTTCGTCTGGTTCCAGCCATGCAGAACCAGATCACGTTCGGCATCGCTGAGCGTTGAGATGCTGGACAGCGGCGCATCAGGTGCGGCTTTTGCCAAAGCCGCCACCAGATGGCTGATGCGCGCGGCGTAGGCCTGCGCCTCGGCCAAGGACAGGCGGGCGGCGTCGAAATGCAATGTGGTGGGCGTCAGGGTGACGGTGGTTCCCGTGATCGGGTCAGCCTCGGCCACACCGATGTGCGGGCATTGAAGGCCAGAAAGCGCGGTGTCACGGGTCATCAGATCCAGCGCGAAACCCGGCTTATGCGCCAAATCCAACCCGTCACGCGCCTGAGCCACGCTGCCCGCAACCGTCACCCGCAACGGACGCCAGACCGAGGCATAGCCCGCCACCCACTGCGCCGCCTGCGCCAGATCAACTGCACTTGCGCCTGATGCCAGCCCGGCGGCCAGCGCAAGCTCGGCCAGCCCCCCCGACAGCGGCAGCGTTTGCCAATCTGCCGACGCAGTGCTGGTATGGCCTAGTGCGGCAGGCATCATTGATTTCAATGCCTTGCGCAGCGCAGGTTCGCCCATAGCCAAACTTTGCCCCAACGCGGTCAGACCCTCCACCCCGGACAAAAGCACCGCATCCGGCACTGTTGCAGGTGACACCGCCAGCCCCTTTTCCTGACAGGTCAGCCGCATCAGCCGCACGGCACCTGAACCACAAGCCACCACCAAGCCCGCTTCATCGGTGCGCAAAACCTGCCCCGGAGCGCCCAAACCTTCGACAATCTCCGCAGCCCCCACGTTCAGAACCCTGTTTTCACCGACGATTTTCGCCGTGGTCAAAGGGTTCCAATAGCGACCGTGATCCAAACCCCGCACCAGCCGCACGACTGCTTCGGCAGGCTGCGAGAAATCAATCCGCCCCATCGCCTCTGGGCGATCATTGCGCAAAAACAGCCGACGCTGGCTTAAATCCTGCGGTTTGCGCTGCAAAACGCCGCTTTCCAACTGCGTCAACAGCGACGGAAAACTCTCCATCGCCGCCTCAAAACACCGAGTGTTCAGGGTCAGCGCGGTGTCCTGCGGTGCGATCTCAAAACTGCGGCTTTCCAACACGTCGCCTTCATCGACGCCACCTTCAATCAGATGCCACGAAATCCCGTGCTGGGTCTCGCTGTTCAAAATTGCCCAGACCGGCGCATTAAGCCCGGCATAGTCCGGCAAAGGGCCATCGTGAAAATTCACAGCTGTTTTGACCAGCCCCAAAACATCGCTGGAGATCACCGAGAGGTTGGCCACCGACAGCAGCCAGTCGACGTGCGCGCCCAAACGCCCCGCCAGATTGCTCCCATAGGCTTCGACCCGCAGCCCCCGGCCTTCGGCCCACAACCGCACGTCCGCGTTGTGTGTCACAACGGCATCCAGTCGATGACCGCGCGCCAGCAGCATCTCGCCGCATTGGCGGGTCAGGGTTTCATTGCCGATCAGATAGGCGGAAAACTGGGTCATCTTGGCGTCCTTAGCCCTCGGTCGTGCGGGGCGATTTGGCTAAAGCGGCAGATTTGCCGAAAACCGGGCTGACCGCCGCGCGCAACGCGTGCAGGGTCAGGTCTGTCAGATACAATGGCGGATCACCCCGGTCTTTGCGTTGGATCAGAAGCCGCAAACGCCACAGCATACCGCCCGCAAGCAGGGCAAGCGTGGCAGCTGCCGTATAGGCAACTCCATGATTTTTCGCGAAATAATGTAAGCGACTGTCCAGCCAAAACCCCGGTATGCGCTGCCATTCTCGCATACCTGTAGAGGCTGATCCGATATGCATCACGCGGCTTTCCAACACATAATCCGTCGGCCAATTCGCCAAAGCTGCCCTTCGACACAGATCGGTTTCCTCAAAATACAGAAAGAACCGCTCATCAAACAAGCCGATCTGATCCAGCACCGCCGTCCGCATCATCAGGCTGGCCCCTGCCAGCCAATCCACCCGGCAGGTGTTTTCAGGTATCGGTTGCGCCACGATCCAGCGGTTCAGCGCACGACTGACCGGGCCAAACCTGATCTGGGCCTCAAACTCCGAAGCAATAGACGGGAACCGGAACGCCGTGCGATGCGGCGCGCCGTCGTCGCCATAGATGAAGCTGCCCGCGAAACCCGTTGTTGGATGGGTCTGCAAATGCGTCAGCAAGGCGCGGATTCCATCTCGGTCGGGAAAGGCATCCGAGTTCAGAATATAGACACACTCTGGCGCAGAACCATCCGGCATCCCGGCCCGGATGCCAAAATTATTGCCCGCGCCAAAGCCGCCATTATGCCCCGATTGCAGCACCCTGACCGCCTGCGCGCCGTTGTCCCAGCCGCGCTTTCGCACCTCAGCCGTCATCACCTCAAACGACCCATCGCCGGAATCGTTGTCCACAATCACCAGCGCGCCCGGGATGCCTTCTAGGGCCAGCAGTGCGGATTCTGCTGCCCGCAGAGTCATCTCGGCCGAGCGCCAGTTCAACAAAACCGTCAACAAACCTGTCATGCTCACTCCGCCGCAGTGGCAAGGGGGACGATGTTCGACGCGCCCTTCTCGGCTTCAGCAATTACCCCCCGCAACTTGGCCGCCAGCACCCGCACATTCGGCTCCAGCACCATGCTGTCGTGGTCGCCGGGCACCTCAACCGTCAGCAATGTGGGCGCAAAACCTGTCAAATCATTATCTGCAAACACATATTCCTTGGATTTCGACACCCAGTTGCCACCCGTAACCGCCCAGTGCTTGTCCAAAGGCGGGCGGAACAATACCGTTGCCCCGCGCCGCTCGGACATCTGATAGAGCGGCAGGGCTGCACGGAAAGCCGCCTCAATCGACGCATTATGGAATTGTGCATCGCTTTGCTCGATGCCTTGCGGTTGACGCTTTTGCATCTCCCAAGCCCAGCGTTTGCGCGCCCATTCGGCCAGATAGCCGGGGCCTTTGGTGCGCAACTCTGCCAGCTTGATCAAGGCCTTGTCTGCGCGTTTCAAACCCGGCCGCAAAGGCAAGGGCGTATCCAGCAGCACCAGTAACGACACCACCTCTCCTGCGGCTTCCAACTGCCGCGCCATCTCCCAGGCGGTCAGGCCGCCGCCGGAAAATCCGCCCAGCATATAGGGGCCAGCGGGCTGCACCTGTCGCAATTCGGCGATGTAATCTGCAGCGGCATCGGGCAGCGTAGCATGGGGGGCGGCATCGCCATAAAGCCCGCGCGCCTGCAAGCCATAGAACGGCCGATCCCCGCCCAACAGCTGCGCCAAATGCCGCAAATTCAACACGTTACCGAACATGCCCGCCACAAGGAAGAACGGCTGTTTCGCCCCGCCCTCACCCTGATGCATCGGCACCAAATGGGTAAACCGCCGCGCTGGAGCCGCCAGTTTCGCAGGTTGATCCGCGCCCACATCGCCAATCTGCGCCACGATCAACGCCGCACAGCGCGCAATCGTCGGTGCCTCAAACAGCACCGAGATCGGGAAATCCACCCGATACGCCTTTTTCACCATCGCAAACAGCCGCACCGCGATCAGGCTATGGCCGCCAAGATCGAAGAAGCTGTCCTCGACCCCGACTTGCGCCACGCCCAGCAACTCCTGCCAGAAGCCCACCAGCGTGTGTTCGACATCATTGCGCGGCTCGACATAGGCAGTATCCAGATCAGGCCGTTCAAACGCCTTGCCGTCGGTTTTCGCGGCCTCTGCCTCGGCGGTCTGGCGGATCAAGTCGGGCAGATCGAGGCTAGAGACGATGATTTGGCTGCCGCCCAAAGCCACAGCGCGACCAAACGCTTCAGCCCCTTCGCTGGGTTTGATGCCCAGACTGAAGGCATGCAGTAGGCGTTCCTCGGCGGGGGAGACGTGCTTGGTAGCCACATCATCATAGGACAATTCGCGTGGATCTGGGGTAGAAAAGATCAACCCGCCCTCAAGCCGATGAATGTTAAAGCCTTCAATTTCAACACAAACCTCGCCGTCAGGTGTCGCAAGCGTTACGTCGAAACTTGCCGTCTGCGCGCCTGCACGATTATCTGCCGCATTGCGCACCCAAGATACAATCTCGGCCGGAAGCGGCCGCAGCACTCGGATGCAAGCATAAGACACCGGCACCCAAAGGTGATCCGGCTGGTAGCCCGCAATCAGACCCATCGCCCAACCGGTCGCCAGATCCATCAGCGCTGGATGCAGCAGCCACGGCCCCGCTTCAGCCGCAAATTCCACAGGCAAAGCCAGCCGCGCCAGCCCTTCGCCACCACCAATCGCACGCGAACGCAGCACCCGCCAGCGCGGCCCAAATGCAAGATGCTCTTCTTGCGGGCTGCGCAATCCCATGCCGAGCTCCGCTGCAGGCAATCGCCCTGCGATTGCCAGAACATCAATCTTAGCGGGGGTCGCTGCCAGCGGAATCGCCCGCGCCTGCGCGTGCAACTGCCAGCCCAACCGCCCCTTCACCGTCACACCCGAGCGCAGCTCAAAGCCATAGCCCTCATCGCTGCGCGACAGCGTGGCCCGGATCTGCCGCACCTCACCCGTTGCGACATCCAAAGGCCGGAAGAAATACAGATCGCGCAGCTCAAATGCGCTCATCTCGCCCTGCGCCCGCAAAGCCTCTGCGGCGATTTCAATCGTGCCGGTGCCGGGGATCAGCGCCTGCCCCGATTTGGTGCGGTGGCCATCCAGCACCCAGCGATCCAAGCTATAAGACGCTGTAAACAGACGATTTCCCTGACCGTCGAAGCTTGCTTCATCCAGCATCGGCGCGGAAATCGGCAACCGCGGCGATGGTGGTGCGCCCGCGCGATCCGCCAAAGCCTCTGCTGCCATGCCAACGCCGGTCCAGATGCCCCAATTCAGCGCGATCACACGGGTTTTGCCGCCGCTGCGCGATTTCGAATAAGCGTTCAGGAATTCATTCGCCGCAACGTAGTCGATCTGCCCCGCAGGCCCGGTCACCGTCGAGGTCGAGGCAAACAGCACCATCAGATCAATCGCCCCATCCGGGAACAGCCGGTCTAGCACCAGCGTGCCATGCAGTTTCGGTGCGAAAACTTCCTCAACCTGCGCCGGCGTTTTTAGCATCAATGGCCCGTCATCCACCACCCCGGCCGCATGGATCACCGCGCGCACCGGACCAAACCGCTTGACGCCCGCATCGACTGCCGCGCGCATGTCGTCCATATTGCAGACATCCGCCGGGGCGACGAGAACTTCACCACCCAAAGCCTCCAGCCGTTGCAACGCCAAAATCCGCCGCGCAATCGGGCTTGCCGGGTCATGCGCCGCCAGATATTTCACCCAAGTACCACGATCCGGCAAATTCCGCCGCGCGATCAGTGTGATCTTCGCGCCAAAGCGCTGGATCAGGTTCTCGGCGATGGTCAAGCCGATGCCACCAAAGCCTCCCGTGATCAACACATGCGCGCCATGCGCTAATGTGAACGGTTGCTCAGGAAGGCTAACAGATTTCAGCCCCAATTCGTAACGCTTTTCTCCCCGCAAAGCCGCAATCGCACTGGCAGGTTCAGCCAGAAGCTCTTCTAAAAGCTGCTCGGCAAGCGGCTCTAGCGACGCCTTTCCCCGGCGCGGCGATAGCGGTAAAGTCAGGTCCAAAGTCGAAACCGTTACCCCCGGCAACTCCCGCGGGATCACCCGCGCCGGACCAAGAATGGTGGCTTTTTCGGGATCCGCCAGAACTTCGGATTTCACCTGAACCGCACCGGTTGAGGCGACCGTGATATGGATCGGGCGTGGCAGATTTTCCTCAGCAATCGCTTGCGCGAGAAACATCAGGCTGTAGAAACCCTGCTCCAGATTGCGGTGGAAAAAACTGGAGCCGGGGCGGAAGCTTTCGGTGTTCGTCACCAACCAGAAATGCGCGATCCGATTGGGGGTTTGCCCGGTTGCCACCAGATCATGGATCAGCAGGTCATAGCCTTCGCGACCGCGTTCGGGGGCCAAAAGATAACCGCCTTCGCCGTCGCGACCAAAGGCATCGCCCGCGCGCACCGTGGTAACACGGTGGCCGCCCGCGCGCAGCCGCCGTACGCATTCTGCACCAAGCCCCTCTGAATCAAGGAAAATAAGCCATGTCTCTGGCTTTGCATCGGCAAAATCAGCCGCATAGTCAAAGCCCGTCGCCGCAGGTCGCCAATGCGGTTTCCAGCCCCACTGGCTGATATCATCAATCCGCGCGGGCATGGCCAAAGCCTCGACTTCCGCGCCCTTACCGGGCTCAATGAAATAGGGTTTGCGTTGAAACGCATAGGTCGGCAGCACCACACGTTTGCGCGCGGCACCACCCCAAATCGGCTCCCAATCGACTGCCACACCGCAGGCCCACAGCCGTGCAATAGAGGCCATATGCCATGCATCGTCGGCCATTTTCTGCTCTGGATGTCGCAGCGCCGCGATCACCTGCCCCTGCGCCACACCATTGGCTTGCGCCAGTGATGAGAGCGCCCGCCCCGGCCCCATCTCCAGATACACCCGCCCCGGTTCAGCCATCAAATCGGCCATGCAGGCTTGGAAATTTACGGTGTTGCGCAGGTGCTGAACCCAATAGTCCGGGCTGGTCGCCTGCGCACCGGACAAACGGATTCCTGAACAATTACTCACAACCGGAATCTGCGGCGCGCTTAAGTGAATTTTTGTAAGGTAATCGCCAAATCGCGTCAAAATCGGTTCCAACATCCGGCTGTGCGCAGCGATGTCGATCTGAATCCGCTGGGTTTCCACATCGGCTTTCGCGAGTTCCGCAGCCAAAGCCAGCAGCGCCGCATCTGGCCCCGATACCACACAGAGCCCCGGCGCATTGACCGAAGCCAAATCGAGATCGCCCGTGATATAGGGCCGCAAATCCGCCTCAGCCATAGGCACCGACAGCATCCCCCCCGGCGCAATCGTGTCAAACAAAGTGCCGCGCAGATGCACCAGACCGATGCAATCCTCAAACCCGATCACGCCCGCCAGACAAGCGGCGGTATTCTCGCCCATCGAATGCCCAACCAGCACCGTAGGCGTCACCCCCCACGACATATACAACTGTGCCAGCGCATATTCGGTGATCATGATCAGCGGCAGTTGCACCGAGGGCCGCTTCAGCCGCTCATTTGCCGCAGCCTCCGCCCCCTTTTCCGGCAACCACAGCGCCCGAATATCATAGTCTAGTTTGGGTTGAAGAACCGCCAAACCCTTGTCCATCCAATCGGCGAAAACTGGTTCGGTCGCGTAAATATCCCGTGCCATGCCCGCATATTGCGCGCCACCGCCGGGAAACATGAACACCACTTCGGGGTTTTCCCCAAGGTAATCATGGTTGAACACCCGGCGCGGGTCGCCGCCCTCCAGCAACTCTGCCGCCTCGTCATGCGACCCCGCCACCAGCACGCGGCGCTTTTCAAAGGCGCGACGGCCTTCCTTCAGCGTATAGGCAATATCAGCCAGATCCTGCGAAGCATCAGCCCGCAAATGCGCCGCCAATCGTGCCGCGCCCGCGTCCAAAGCGCCCTTGGATTTTGCCGAGATAACAATCGGTTGGAACGGCCACAGGCTTTGCTCTCCTGCCACCCGCGCAGGCGCTTCCTGCAACACCACATGCGCATTAGTGCCGCCGACACCCAGCGAGTTCACCCCGGCCCGACGCGGCCCGTCACTGACCCAATCCACCAGCCGATCATTGACCCGAAACGGGCTGCTCTCAAAATCAATCGACGGGTTCGGGGCCTCATAGCCCAAACTGGGCGGCAACTGCCGATGATGCAGCGACAGCGCCACCTTGATCAGCGAAGCCACCCCCGCCGCCGTATCCAGATGCCCGATGTTGGTCTTGACCGATCCGATCCGGCACGACCCCACCGCTTCCGTCGTCTGCCGGAACGCCGCTGTCAGCGCCGCCACCTCAATCGGATCGCCCAGATAGGTGCCTGTGCCGTGACATTCAACATAAGACACATCCGCCGCCGAAACCCCGGCCATCGCCTGTGCCTCAGCGATACATTTCGCCTGCCCATCCACCGAAGGTGCCAGATACCCGGCCTTCGCGGCCCCATCGTTGTTAACCGCCGAACCCTTCAAAATCGCCCAGATATGATCGCCATCGCGCAAAGCATCCTTCGCGCGCCGCAGCACAACCGCCCCCGCACCCGAGCCAAACACCGTCCCCTCGGCGCGATGATCAAAGGCATGGCAATGGCCATCGGGCGACAAAATCTCGCCCTCGGTGAACAGATAGCCGCGCGCATGCGGCAGCTCAATCGTCACACCGCCTGCCAAAGCCATGTCGCATTCGCCGTTCAACAGCGCCTGCGTCGCGAAATGCACCGCCACCAAAGATGTCGAACAGGCGGTTTGCAGGTTGATCGACGGCCCCTTCAGATCGAAGATATGGCTCACCCGCGTCGCCAGAAAATCCTTGTCGTTGCCGGTGTGGCGCAACAGGAACATGCCGGTCTGATCGACCAGATCGCGGTTCGAGCATAGATTGAAATAGAAATAGCTGCCCATACCGCAGCCCGCATAAACCCCGATCGCACCGGGGAAATTTTCGGGCGGATGGCCTGCATTTTCCAACGCCTCCCATGCCACTTCCAGAAACTGGCGGTGCTGCGGATCCATGATCGCGGCCTCTTTTGGCGAGAAACCAAAGAAATCCGCGTCAAACTGCTCAAACCCCTCCAGCACTGCGGCCGATGGCACATAGTTCGCCTTACGCAGCCGCGCGGGAGATTCGCCAGCCGCCAGCAACTCGGCCTCAGACAGCACCCGGATCGATTCCACCCCAGCCGCAAGATTGGCCCAATAGGCCGCAATATCCGCAGCCCCCGGCAGGTGGGCGGCCATGCCAACCACCGCGATATCGCTATCGCTGATGCCGGAGGGATCAAAATCTTCGCTCATGCGCTTCTCTCTCTCGCTGCCACAGGCCAAAACCCTAAGACAGACCTCAACAATTTACCGCAAAATCCACAGCTCTCATACCCTAGCACGCTCTGAGATGGAGCGTGCAGGGCCGTTGAACAATCCCGCAATAATGAAACAATACGGCCCGGTTATGGCAAAGTTTCGCGCAAATATGTTACCAATGCCCAACGCCTATGCCGCGCCACATCGCCCATTGCGCACGGCAATAGACCACCAGATCAAAGCCAAAGCCCAAAATCGTCACCAACAGCCGCTTTGGCCGCAGCAGATCGCGCGGGCTTGCGGCGGCGCGCGCCAGCCGTTTGATCAGGAAATGTCCCGGCACATAGCCAAACGGCCAGCGCGGCAGACCTGCCCCGAGTGCCGCCGAGAGCCAGCCTGCATCGCCCGCTGCTCGCGCCAATTCCGCATGTCTCTCAGCCACAGGCAACGCCGTTACAGCCCCAAACGCTGCGAAATTCACTGCCGAGCCAATCACAATCCGCAGCTGATGCCGGATCAGTGCCGCGACCGACCGCTCAGAGGCATAGATATGCGAAACCCCCTCCGCCCCGCCAATCCGGCCAAAATTCTCTGGCCCGGTCAGCGCATCGGTCAGCACCATCGCGCGCAGAAAACCATCCTCAACCGGCAATCCAACGGGAAGATGAAACCGCCGCGCAATCCCCGCAGGCATCGCATAGAGCTGGCCGCAGATTGCGGTTTTCCAATCATCCAAGCCACCGCCCGCCGCCGCGATGATCTTGTCCATGTGCGATAACCCCTCGGGCCGCGCCACAATGTCCTTCACCGGCTGGCTGTTGATCACCCAATGCGGCCCCATCGCCTGCACCATGCGCCGCAAAGCCCCCGCATCGCAGAACTCAATATCCGCATCAACGAACACCAACACATCGGCATCCGCCCGCGCCAGATCATGCACAAAACGGTTCCATGTCCGTGACTTACCTCCCTCGGGTAAATCAACAACCTCAACCCCCGGCACTTGCGCGCGCGCTACGGTGTCATCCGAACAGCCATTCGCCAGCACCAACACCCGCGCCGAGAAACCTGCATCGGCCAAAATATCCTGCGCCAGCAACCGAGCCACCATCGCAGCAATGCCAGCCGCCTCGTTATGGGCAAACACCCCGATATCCACCTTCATCAGATCACCGTCCGCTTCTGCTTGCCGTCCTTCAACCCACCCCGCAGCACCGCGCGGCTTTCGGCCAGACGCAACCGTCGCATCCGCTCCGCCTCACCCAGCAGCCCACCCGCCATCAGCCATGTGAACGGAATATGCGTGGCATTCGGCAGCAGATCGACCATATTCGCCGCCAAGATCAGAGCCAATCCCGCCGTATAGCGGCTGAACGGTGGCGCAAACCGCGACAAAGCCTCGCGTCCCAAAATCAGCAGCGGCAAGCCGGTCAGCCCGAATTCCGCGATGAACCCCAACCAGCCATAGGTGCCCATCACGATCACCCAATAGCCATCCGCAATCGCCGTCATCTGCCCGGTAATCGGATCATGCAGGAACGCCCGGCCATAACCGCCCCATCCGAACAGCGATTTCTGCTGCGCCCGCGCCAGCAGTTCTTCTTCGTTGTCAAAGCGGAACTGCAACGACCCCGCCCGATCCGCGCTAAAGCCATTGGCAAACTCAAGGATCTGCTGCAACGGCACCAGATGCAGCCCGCGCAAAATCGGATAGCTGATCACCACCAGCGCCAACATCCCCGCCACCAACACCTGTAACCGCCAACTGGCGAGCAGCAACAGCGGCGCCAGACACAAGGCATACACCATCACCCCCGCGCTTTTGCAGACAAAAAGCATAAACGCCAAATACAGCACGATCACCAAAGCCTTTGGCCGCACTGCCGCATCCGTATCACGCAGCTTAACCACTGCCGCCAGCACACACATCAGCGCGAAAAACGCCACCCACAGCCCATGCGGCAGGAACACCACCGGGCGATAGCCGCCCTGCCGGATGGTCTGAAAGAAATCATGCTGGAAAAACCCGTAGACCCAGACGTTCATCTGCGGCGAGAACCGCGCCTCGATCAGCATCGGGACTGAATACCAAAGCCCCGCCAGCACCAAAGCCTCCAGCACCGCGCGCATCCCTTGAGGCGTGCCCAGATACCGCCGCGCCAGAAAGAACGGCAGCAGGGCGATGAACTGGTTCGCAACCGCTGCAGCCGAGTCGTAGATCTTCATGCCCTGCACATAGCCCGCGCCAAAATACAACGCCTCAGTATTGGTCAACACTGTCGCGAAGGGCGATAGAATATACATCAGGATCAGCACTTTACCCATCCGTCCCTCGGGCAGAAAGCTGATTTTGTCGCGCGCCACATACAGCGCACAATACCAAGCGATCAGGTTCGGGATGCTGATCTTGTCCAGATCGGGGATGATTGGAAAGTTGATCACCGTCAGCGGCGGCATGATCAAATAGCCGCCGAGCACCGTCCATATCAGCGCCCGCGCCGGGTCCAGCCGCTTCCACATCTGCCAGCACAGCATCGGCCAGACAAACAGCATGAGATAAGCAAGGATATTCGGCGAGGCCACGGCGTGGATCAGCTTTCTATAAGCAATGCCAGCGTTTTAGCACAAACTGCTGGCACTGGCTAATGACACGCTGGCCCGATGTCAGGTCAGCCGCAGGAAAATCGGGATGCGGCGCAAGATCACCACGACGGCCCAACTCATCCCGAAAGTGGCAAGAGTGGCAATCATCCGGTCAACATCCGGCCCGGCGAATTTATAGGTCACCAGCATGAAAAACGGGTGCAGCAGATAGATGCCAAACGCCGCCTGCCCCAGCTTTGGCAACACCCTATGCTGCATCTGCACGCGCCAGAACGCCTCAAACAGCAGCACAGCCGCGAACACAGTCCAAGCCCAAGGCGCGGCTTCTGTCACCAGATAGGCCCCAAGCGCCATCACCACAGCCGCGATCATCGGCCAAGCCGCGCGACCCATCGGATGCGCCACCCCCACCAGCAAGCCCAGCGTATAAACCGGCAGCGAATACAGCCACTGCGTGAGCGGCGCAGGCGGCATGTAGACATGCATCACCCAGAACATCGGCGCCGAAAACAGTACCAAGCCTATCAGCGCCGCTACCAACCGCATCGGCGTTGTCACAAATCGTCCGACAGGTTTTACCAACAACATCGCCAGTATAATGAACGGTATGAACCACAGATGGATCGCAGAGCCAACAAACAGTGTCCACGGGTCATGCAGCAACTTCCATTTATCAGGCGAATCGGAAACTTTCAGATCGACCAGCCGAAAAAACGCCGACCAGAACAACCACGGCAACAACAACCGCTCGGCACGGCTGCGGAAATTATACCCCCCCCCGGCGCGCTGGTAAGATTGCATCGCCAGAAACCCGGTCAGCACCAGAAACAACCCCAAAGACAGATGGCCGACCCAATCATCCTCCAACGCATAGGCATGCGCCGCTACGATGCCAAAACAGGCAAGGAACCGGGCCAGATCAACCGATTGGCGATGACTGCTGACTTTACTCATGCCACGTGCGTAATCCATAACGCCAAAACGATGCAACTTGTTCTATGCTGCAAGCGCGAAACAGATTGTTCGCATTTGCCAAATTTGCGGTCATATATCGGCCATGTTGCTATGCGACGCCCGCAGAAAAGTAAGAGGGTTCTGGTGCAGTTTCGGTTTGATACAACCACGATCACGGTGAATATCGCCAACCGTAGTGCCCTGCTGGCAGCAGTGGGACAGCGCTTTGCTGTGCAGGATGGCTTTGCAATCGCCACGATTAACCTTGATCACGTGGTGAAACTGCGCACCTCGGCTGCGTTTCGCGCCAACTATACCGCGCAGGATTTCGTCGTCGCCGATGGCAATCCGATCGTCTGGCTTTCTCATCTCGCCCGCCATCCGGTTGAGCTGGTTCCCGGTTCTGATATGGTCGTCCCCTTGGTGAAGCTTGCTGTGCAGTCGGATCGCCGGGTGGCGCTGATTGGCAGCACAGAAAACGCCCTCACCACCGCCGCAACTGCGCTTGAAGCCGAAATTCCCGGCCTGAAAATCGCCCTCACCATCGCCCCACCGATGGGTTTCGACCCAGAGGGCCCCGACGCTCAGGCTATGCTTGCCCGCCTCAAAACCGCCGAGATCGGCCTCTGCATCATCGCTTTGCCCACAGGCAAGCAAGAGGCCCTTACCGCCTTGGGCCGTAGCCTCGCCCCGCGCACAGGCTTCGCAGGCTTTGGCGCAGGACTCGATTTTCTCGCAGGCAGCCAAACCCGCGCGCCGCGCTGGATGCGCGCCTTGGCGATGGAATGGCTGTGGCGCGCGCTATCCGATCCGCGTCGGATGCTGCCGCGCTATGCCGCCTGTTTCGCCATCCTGCCGGGGCAGATTGCCGCAGCCCTGAAACAACGCTGACTACTTATACTCGATCAACCCGCGTCTGCGCTGCAGCACCCGGTTGCCCCAATAGCTGATCACCCCGCGCGCCTCGGCAAATTTCCCCACAACAGTGAAGTACCCCCACGCGAAGCCGCCGCGCCGCGCCAACCGCAGCACCTGCGCCGGATAGATCAGCGCCAAAAGCCAAGCGATCGGATGCACCAGCCCCGCCAAAATCACCACCACAGGCAGCGCAATCCCCCATAACACCGCCCGTCGTAGCTCAGTCACCCAATGCCGCTCCGGTGCTGCCCCATAGCGCGCAGCGCCCTCGGCAAAGGCATAGCCCGCACGCACCATCCGCCGCCACCACTGCCCAAACCGCATCAAAGCCGCGTCATGCAAGGTCATCTCGGCGTCGATCCGCCACACCTCGCCACCGGCCCGCGCCAGGCGCAGACACAAATCCGGCTCCTCCCCGGCGATCAGACTGGCGTCATAGCCCCCTACCGCCCGCACCGCCGCAATCCGCATTAGCGCGTCGCCGCCGCAAGCCCGCGCCGGGCCGATTGGAGTGTCCCACTCCCTATCCGCCAGCCGATTGTAAACCGAGGCCTCCGGGAACCGCTCCCGCCTGCGCCCGCAGATCACAACCGCGCCCCGATGCTTTTCAAACCCCGCCAAAGCTGCCGCTAGCCACCCTGGCTGCACCTCACAATCACCATCGACAAACTGCACGAACTCCGGCGCATCCAGCACCGCCAGCCCTGCATTGCGCGCCCGCGCCGCCGTAAACCCAAGGCTCATATCCAGCGCCACCACCTCGGCCCCCAGCGCCTGTGCAGCCGCCGCCGAGCCATCGGTTGAGCCAGAATCGACATAAACCAACCGCCGCACCCGACCTTGCAGCGACTGCAAACAGGCGATCAGCCGTGCGCCTTCGTTGCGCCCGATCACCACTGCGTCAATCACTGCATCTTGCATCAAGCGCCCCTCAACCTTCTGCCAATCTAAGGCCATGTTTGTGCCTTGGCTATGCCCCGCTGCACACGCAGCATAGCCCGTAAGTCTTTCAATTTGAGGCCAGTTCAGCTATGTATATCCCTTCTGGGCGGGGGCCCGGACGAATCTTTCGCCAAGCTGTGCCATGCGGTGCAGTATTTGCTTGGGTTCGTTCTTTGCCACCCCCAGCCTTGGTTGGGTCTTTGTTTAAATGATTGCGTCCCGGTCCGGCGCAGTTTTGCAGGAGCCCGGCCTTCGGATGAGCAGACACAATATCTTGACGTCGCGGCCCATTGGCCCCGCAGATCTGGAGCTTTCGGCCATGACTGCCAACCATACCGGCCCTCGTAAAGATGGCAAAGCCAGTAGCATTTCGGTATTCGGCACCGGCCAGACGACCGCACCGCATGATGTCTCGCCCGATCTGATCACCGGGCGTGAGATTTTTTCCTCCAACCTCCCCGCCTTGTTCAACCCTGCACGGGTGTGGGAATCGCTCGCGCCGATCAAGGCCGATACCAAATCGAAATCTGGAAACGGTTTGTTTCTTGCGGCCTCTGATCATCCCGCCGCCACCGCCTTTGATATCCTGCGCACCCGCCTGCTGCGCGGTCTGGCAGAAAAAGGCTGGAAGCGCATCGCCGTTACCTCGCCCACCCACGGCTGCGGCAAATCCTTCGTCGCGACCAACCTTGCCTTCTCGCTGGCCCGTCGCCCCGCCAGCCGCACCGTGCTGATGGATTTCGACCTGCGCCACCCCGAGATCGCGCAGATCCTTGGCGTCCAAGACGATATATCGCTTGGCGGTTTTCTGGCAGGCCACCAACCGTTGGAAAGTGAATTCCGCCGCTTTGGCCGCACCCTTGCGCTTGGCCTGAACACCTATCCGATTGAGAGAGCCTCGGAAACCCTGCATGACCCCGATACCGTTGCGGCCCTCGCCGCCATGATCGAACAGCTTGACCCAGAGGTGGTAATTTACGATCTGCCCCCGGCGTTGGTGAATGATGATCTGCTCGCCCTTGGCCCTTCGCTGGATGCCGTTTTGCTCGTGACCGATGGTTCCAAGACCTCCCCGCAGGAAATCCGCGCCTGTGAGAAACTGTTTGAAGGCCGCATTCCGCTGCTGGGCGTGGTGCTGAACCGCGCGCAAGATTTCAACGCGGGCCGCTACCGCTACGCGAAGACTTAAATCATGGGTCAAATTCAGTCGATTGAAGAACTCATCAGCCTGCTGCTCCGTCGCCGTTGGATGATCATCCTGATCACCGTGGCAGGCATGCTCGCCGCCGTGATCTTCGCCAAATCGCGCCCCGACATCTATGAAACTGCCGCCGTGATCCAGATTGAGGGCGCGCAGGTGGCCGAAACCACTGCCCCCGGCGCGCAACAGCAACCTGATGGCGGCGGGGCCGCGCAAATCCTGCAAACCATCGAACAACGTCTGACCACCCGCGATGCGCTGGGTGCGGTGATCGAACGCCACAAGCTTTTCACCGATCAGCCGCAACTGACGGGTGATGAAAAGCTCGTCGCCCTGCGCAGCGCCGTCACCTTCCAAGCCGTTGACAGCGCGGGCGGCCAAGGCTTTGGCCAAGCCCGGAGCATTTCGGCGATTATCGTCTCGGTCCGTTACGGCGATCCGAAAACCGCCGCCGAACTCGCCAATGATTTCGCGCAAGGCATCCTTGATCAAAGCGCCGCTGGCCAGCGCGACCGTGCCGATCAAAACGTCGCCTTCTTCAAGGAAGAAGAAGCCCGCATCTACGGCCAGATCGCCAAGCTGGAAGATGACGTGACCGCCTATAAAAACGCCCATGCCGACGCGATGCCCACCCTATCCGACGCCCGCCGCGATGAAATCGTCAGCCTGTCCGACGATCTGCGCCAAGCCACCCAAGACCTCGTCGGCTTGCAGGGCGAACAGGCCGCCATCGCGGCAAAGCAGCAGCAGCGCGAAACCGACAAGCGCCGTCTGGACGACATCGCAACACAAATCGACGTGCTGAACGCCCAGATCGCCTCGATCAATGCTCGTAAGGCCGCTGTCGAAACAGCCCTCGCCGCCACCCCCGAAGTCGAGCGGGTCTTGGCCGGCTATGATCGCCAACTTCAGCAGTTGCAGGGTCAGTACGACAACGTCACCCAACGCATGGCCGAAGCCGAAACCACCCAGCGTCTCGCCGAGCGTCAGCAGTCCGAGCGTTTCACCCTGCTGGACCGCGCCCTGTCGCCGGAATATGCCACTGGCGGCGGCAAAAAGAAGATCGCCATCGCGGGCGCGGTTGCCAGCCTGCTAGGGGCTATCGCTCTGGCCTTCTTGCTTGATCTCGCCAAACCGGTAGTGCGCACCTCCGCCCAAATGCAGCGCCAGCTTGATCTCGAACCGGTAGTCTGCATCCCGGAAATCCGCGCGCCCAAAGGCCGTGTCGGCCGCGCCGCCCTGCGCCTGATCGACGATCCCAAACGCCCGATCTTCGGCCTGCCGCGCTTTGCGGTGCTTGCGGCCGCCACGACCCTGGCGCTGGTGCTTATGGCTGCCGTTATCAGTTGAACGCCCAAAACTTATCTAAAATTGGCATCTTCTGTGCGCAAATATCCCACATGGGTGAACCGCGCCGAGACCATCTTCCAGTGGAAGATCGTCCGCGTCGAACGCCCGATCTGCAAAGATCGGGCCGGGACTGGCTATGAAACCCCCATCTTTTGCCAAGCACAACACATGAAAAATCCCGCTCCACCCTGTGAAGCGGGCCACGCCCCATCCGCAAATCTCAATACCCAGTGCCGTTCACCACAACACCCACCGTCGCTGCCAGCACCTTCATATCGGTCAACA
Source organism: Pseudomonadota bacterium (assembly GCA_040387915.1). Classification (GTDB taxonomy): domain Bacteria; phylum Pseudomonadota; class Alphaproteobacteria; order Rhodobacterales; family Rhodobacteraceae; genus Cypionkella. The sequence continues at coordinate 95,553 of JAZKCV010000015.1, read as the reverse complement.
GCGACAGATCGGCCTCATAGGCATCATCAAACTCGGCCCGCGCCTCAAACGTCGTGCGGTTGCGCGCCGAGGTCTGCCAATAGCCGGTGATCCCCGGCCGCAGCGCGTAATAGGCTTGCCCCGGATACAGGTTTTGCTGGCTGATCATCATCGGGCGCGGTCCGACAAGGCTCATATCACCGACCAACACATTCCACAGTTGCGGCAGCTCATCCAGCGAGGATTTGCGCAGGAACTTCCCCATCCGGGTGATCCGCGGGTCCGCCTTCAGCTTTTGCGTGCTATCCCACTCCATCCGCGCTTCGGGGTTAGAGGCCAAGAATTCCTCCATCCGCTCATCCGCATCCCGCACCATCGAGCGCAGCTTCCACATCCGAAACCGCTTGCCACCCTTGCCGATCCGCATCTGGGTGTAAAACGGGCTGCCGCCATCGCGCGCCACCATCGCCGCAGCAATCGCCACAATCGGCAACACCGCAGGGGCCGCCAGTACAATCGCCATGACATCAAAGGTGCGTTTGAAAAACCGCCGATACGGCCCGCGCCCCGATGGGTTGGCCACAATCAGCGGTGCCGCCGCAATCTCATCCGACCCGCGTGCGAGATCAGCCGAAGCAGATCGGAAGCTATAAAATTCTCTGTAGTTAATCGTCATTGCGCATCACCAAGCGACATAATGACACCACCAGCCCGCCCCACCATCTCGTGGGTTTCAGGAAACAAACCAAACGCCCGGATGCCCGGATTTGATCGGAAACTAGCAGTTCATTTGCCGCACTAAACAAGTACGCCCCCAAGCTCAATTTAACCGTTTCAATGGGGTCTTGGCGACAGGTATTGAGTAGGGGCGAACATATTTAAGCCATTTTAACCAAGTTATTTTGCCGTATTGCCGCCATTATCTTGCCATGTTTCAGCATAGCGCAACCCAGACGTGAAACAGCGAAACAGCCCTCCGCCGCAAGTGCATAGTGAATACCGCAGCTCAATACAGAGCCACGAATCACTGCGTGCGCCCCAGCCTTGACCATGCCTCCGCAACGCCAAGCCATTGTTTCGATTTGTTCGTCAATGCCGTGCGACGCTCAATAGCGCCCAGTATCCTGTCTGCCCACATTCAGCGCCGCAAATGCCGTGATCGCCAGCATTCCCCCCAAAGGATAGGACAGCAGCGCCTGCGCCAACCCATCACCATGCGCAAGCGAGATCGCCAAAGCGGTGCCCCCACCCGAGATTGCACTGATCAGCACGCCGACAATCATCATTCCCAACGCTTTCAGCAGATTATTCCTAGCGACGTCAGTCTCACAGAATTCCGAAACAATGCTAACGAAAAATGCAGAAAGTTCGCCGAGCCGCTATGATTTTCAACCTTAGCACGAAAATTGATGCATTATTCGGAAACAATTCCCAGCAAATATCGGCCATAATCGTTCTTTTTGAAAATTTCGGCCCGCGCCAACAGCGCGGCTTTATCAATCCACCCTGCGCGATAGGCGATCTCATCCGGGCAGCCCACCTGCAAGCCCTGCCGCGCTTGCAAGGTCCGCACGAAATTCCCCGCATCCAGCAAGCTGCCATGCGTGCCGGTATCCAGCCACGCAAAGCCGCGGCCCATTTTCTCCACCGTCAGGCTGCCCTCAGCGCGGTAAATCTCCAACAGATCGGCAATCTCCAACTCACCCCGTGCCGAGGGCTTCACCCGCGCCGCCAATTCCGGTGCCCGACCATCCAGATAATACAGGCCCGTCACCGCATAGTTCGACGGCGGCACCTCGGGCTTCTCAATGATCGCCTGCACATGGCCATCAGCGCCAAACTGCACCACGCCATAGCGTTCGGGGTCGGCCACCCGATAGCCAAACACGGTGCCGCCCTCTGCTTTCGCCGCAGCCGAGGCCAAAATCTCCGGCAGACCATGCCCGAAGAAAATATTGTCACCCAACACCAGCACACTCGGCGCGCCCGCCAGAAAATCCTTGGCCAAAAGGTAAGCCTGCGCCAGACCATCAGGAGATGGTTGCACGATATAGGTTAAGGCAAGCCCCCACTGGCTGCCATCGCCCAGCAACCGGATGAACTGATCCTGATCGTCCGGCGTGGTGATGATCGCAATCTCGCGTACCCCGCCCAGCATCAGCACCGACAAAGGATAGTAGATCATCGGTTTGTCATAGATCGGCAGCAACTGCTTGCTCACCCCCATGGTAATCGGCCACAGCCGCGTGCCAGAGCCGCCCGCCAGAATGATCCCCTTGCGCGTCATAGCTTCAACTCCTGCAAAATAATGTCCAAACCAGCCCGCCAATCCGGGCGCGCAAGGCCAAACGCCGACAAACCGCTGCAATCCAGCCGCGAATTCAACGGCCGCTTCGCGGGCGTCGGATAAGCGCTGGATGGAATGTCATGCACCACACAAGCCAATCCCGCCCGCGCCATAATTTCGCGGGCAAACTCCGACCAAGAACAATCCGGTCCGCCCGCAAAATGCTGCACACCACCCGGCTTGCCCACAAGCACCCCCGCCGCCATCACATATAACGCATCGGCAATATCCGCAGCAGAGGTAGGCCCGCCAATCTGATCCGCCACCACATTCAGGCTTTCGCGCGTAGCACCCAAACGCAACATCGTCTTGACGAAATTCACGCCATGCGCCGACACCACCCACGAGGTGCGCAAGATCACATGCACGCCACCCGCTGCCTGCACGGCCTGCTCACCCGCCAGCTTGGTGCGTCCGTACGCCCCCAAGGGGGCCACAGGATGATCCGCCCGAAACGGCTGATCCCCCGCGCCATCAAACACATAATCGGTCGAGATATGCAAAAACGGTAAGCCCCGCACCGCACAGGCCCGCGCCATGGCACCCGGAGCCGCGCCATTGACCACCAAAGCCGCCGCTTCCTCCGCCTCGGCTTTGTCCACCGCCGTCCAAGCCGCCGCATTGATCACCGCATCGGCATCGCACGCCATAACAGCAGCCGCGCAAGCAGCAGGATCCGCTAAATCCGCGCGATCCCGCCCAAGAAACTCTGCCGAAACCCCCACAGGCATCCGCCGCGCCAATTCCCGCGCCACCTGCCCGGTCTGCCCAAAGACCAAAACCTTCACAGCCACCCCCACGATTTTCGCGCGAAAATCGTGCCGGAATTCGCGCGAATTCCGCCCCCGCTCACGACTTGACCCCCAGCCGCACACCCACACCCGCGCGGGCCTGCAACGGCTGCCACCACGCCTCATTGTCGAGATACCACTGCACGGTCCTCGAAAGACCCTGCTCGACCGTCACCGAGGGCCGCCAGCCCAATTCCTCGCGGATACGGCTGGGATTAATCGCATAACGCGCATCATGGCCGGGGCGGTCGGCGACATAGGTGATCTGATCGGCGTAAGACCCCGAAGCTTTCGGCCGCTTGGCGTCCAAAATCTCGCACAGGGTCCGCACCAGTTGCAGATTGCTGCGCTCGTTCTCGCCGCCGATATTATAGCTGCGGCCCAGCTTGCCCTTTTCCACCACCAACAGCAAAGCATCGGCGTGATCTTCAACATAAAGCCAATCACGCACGTTCGAACCATCGCCATAAATCGGCAGCGATTTGCCCGCCAAAGCGTTCAAAATCACCACTGGCACCAGCTTTTCCGGGAAATGGAACGGCCCGTAATTGTTCGAGCAATTCGTCAGCACCACCGGCAGGCCGTAAGTTTCATGCCAAGCCCGCACCAGATGGTCGCTGGCAGCTTTGCTGGCCGAATAGGGGCTACGCGGGTCGTAAGGGGTGTCCTCGGTGAACTGTCCCTCTGCGCCCAGCGAGCCAAACACCTCATCTGTACTAATGTGATGAAACCTAAACCCGCTGGGCCGCCCCGCCCCAATCCAATAAGCCCGCGCCGCCTCCAGCATGTTATAAGTGCCGTTGATATTGGTCAGGATGAAATCGCCCGGTCCATCAATACTGCGATCCACATGCGATTCCGCCGCAAGATGCATCACCATGTCCGGGCGATGCAGCGCGAATATCTCATCCAGCCGCGCCCGATCCCGAATATCCGCCTGCTCGAACGAATATAGGTTCGAGCCCGCCACCTCAGACACATTCTCCAGACAAGCCGCATAAGTCAGCGCATCCAGATTGACCACCTCATGCCCACGCGCCACCGCCAACCGCACCACCGCCGAGCCGATAAAGCCCGCGCCACCCGTTACCAGTATTTTCATGCCTCAGCCCATTCAAACGGCGACGCTACATCGCGCAACAACGGCGCCATGGTATCCTTTGCCGATAAGACCGGCAGCCCGGAAAGCCCCCAATCAATACCAATCGCAGGGTCATCCCAGCGCACGCCGCCATCACAGTCCGGCGCATACACATCGGTGCATTTATACTGCACCTCGGTGTTCGGCACCTTCGTCACAAACCCGTGCAGAAACCCTTTCGGCACCAACAACTGCCGTCCATTCGCCGCGGACAACTCCACACCGATCCACTTCCCGAAGGTCGGCGAGCCACGCCGAAAATCCACCGCCACATCGAAAATCGCCCCAGAAGTGCAACGCACCAGCTTATCCTGCGCCCGTGGTGGAGCCTGATAATGCAGCCCCCGTACCGTGCCAACAGCCGCCGACATCGAGTGGTTGTCCTGCACGAACCCCAACTCCAGCCCTACCGCAGCCATTGCCGTGGCGTTCCAAGTCTCGGAAAACCAGCCGCGATCATCGCCAAATCGCTTCGGCGTCACGATCAGCACACCCGTCAGTGCCGTTTCTTCAATCTGCATCATCTTGCCCGTTTAGAACTGTGCTATCGCTGTCTTAGCCCATTCTGCCATCCAGACACAGATGGGAAAATCGCGCTCAGATCAGCACGAACGGATTGCCATTCACCCATAGCCCCAGCGCGATCATCACCGCTGCAATGGCAAACATCAGCACATCGTTCTTCCAATCCCAGGCCCGATGCTTGTGGGCCAGCAAAATCACCGCAGGATGCACCGCAACCAGCGCGATCAGTTGCGCAAACAACGCCCCATGCAGGCCCGCGATCTTGATGCCAACCACAAAAGCCACCGTCTGCACTGCGGCCTTCAAAGCCTGCAACCAAAAGTAATTGCGCGAATCCCCCGCAGCCAGTGCCGATTGATCGTAAGTAATCCCCAGCGCCTCTGGCATCTGACACCACGCCACCGCAACCAGGATCAGCCCCGCCGCCGCATAGCGCTCGTCATACATGAATCCGATCAACGGCACGCCGATGATCGCCACAAACCCCAGCAAAAACAACGTGCCGCCTGAAATCGCCCAGCGCAGCTTGCGCATCTTCGCATAATTCGCCGCCGACTCTGCGGGGTGATGATCGCGGTAAAGCGGGATCATCACTCGACTGTTCACCGCGCGGGCCAGCAGCAGCGGAAACGAGGCAAGGAAGTAGGCAATATTATAAACCCCCAACTTCTCAAGGCTCAGATAATGCCCGAAGATCGCCTTGTCGCCCTGCGCCAAAGCAAAACCACAGGCAGTCGACATGAAAATCCACTTGCCGAAATGGATCAGCTCATGCCCCGCCGATTTGTCCCAGTGAAACCGATTGCTTGGCCCCGGCAGATAGGCCCAAGTCAGTACGAGCTTGGCCAAACTTCCGACAATCGCCCCAATCACCAGCCCCCAAACCGAATGGGTCATCAAGGACAAAACCACCATCGCCACGATCCCAATCGCCTGTGCGATCAGATCCAGCAACGTCACTTTCCCCAACAGCAGATGCCTAGTCGCCGTATCAATCCGCGTCGGATTGAACCCCGAGATGAACAGTGAAATCCCCGCGACAGGCAGCAGATATTTCAACTCGGGTGCATGGTAGAAACTCGCCAACGGCCAAGCCAAACCACACGTCACCAACCAAAGCATCGTGCCGCGAAATGCATGAATGGTAAAAGCCGTGTTCAGAAAATCCGGGTCATCGCCACGCTTGTTTTGCGCAATAGATGCCGAAACCCCGACATCCGAGAACATCACCATGCCGACCAGCACCACCGACACCAGCGCCATCACGCCAAACGCATCCGGCGCCAAAATCCGCGTCAGGATCAGGTTCGACCCCAACCGCATCACCTGCGTCACCACATAAGACCCCGCCGTAAAGGCCGATCCCCGCAGCGCCCGCGCGAACAAATTTCTGCCCGCCGGTGCGGTCCCATTCAGCTCAGACATCAAGCAAACCCTTTAAGACTTCGCCGAGACCCTAGGCGGATGCGGGTAACGCGTCAATGAAGGCGCATTTGGCAACAATCTATGCGCGAAATCGTTGAAATTGCCTTACTCTTGCCCAAACCGCTGCCTATTGACCAAGTCTAAGACGTAATACGGTGCCACCATGCAAATTGCCTACCTGATCAACACCTATCCGAAGCCATCCCATACCTTCATTCGCCGCGAAATAGCGGCACTTGAGGTACTTGGCTGGCAGGTTCATCGCTTTGCCATGCGCTCGGATCGCGCCGCCTTGGTCGATCCGGTCGATTTCATCGAAGATGACAAGACCGAACACGTTTTGGAAATCGGCGGCAAGACTCTGCTGCGGTCCAGTCTTGGCTGGATGATCAAACACCCCAAACATGCCCTCGCAGGCCTTGCCATGGCGATCCGCTGCGGCTCAAAAGGCAAATCCGGCGGCCCCGGCACAGGCGGTATCCCCCGCCATCTGATCTATCTTTTGGAAGCCGCCCACATAGCCCGCCGCGCCAATGAACTGGGCGTCGCCCATATCCACGCGCATTTCGGCACCAACTCCGCCACCGTCGCCATGCTGTCGCAAGCCCTCGGCGGCCCCGGTTTCAGCTTCACCGTCCACGGCCCAGAAGAATTCGACGCCCCTCGCGCCTTCTCCTTCCCCGAAAAAATCGCCCGCGCCCGCTTCACCGTCGCCATCTCCAGCTACTGCCGCAGCCAGCTGTTCCGCTGGAGCCAGATCCCCGAATGGCCCAAGATCAAAGAAGTGCATTGCGGCGTTGACACCTCTGGCTACCCCGCCCCCGCCCCAATGCCCGAAGGCGGCCCGCATCTGGTCGCGATTGGCCGTTTGTGCGAGCAAAAAGGCTTCCCCGTCCTCATTGAGACGATGGCCATCGCCGCCAAACGCCTGCCCGGCCTGACCCTGACCATCTGCGGCGACGGCGAACTCCGCGAGTTGATCGACGGCGAAATCGCCCGCCACGGCATCCAAGACCGCATCCATATCGCAGGCTGGGTCGATGAGACAGGCGTGCGCGCCGCCATCGCCGCCGCCCATGCGCTGATCCTGCCCTCGCTCGCCGAAGGCCTGCCGATGGTGGTGATTGAGGCGATGGCCTGCGGTCGCCCGGTGATTTCCACCTGCATCAACGGTGTGCCAGAACTGCTGACTCCGAAAGAAGGCTGGCTGGTCCCCGCAGGCGACCCCGCCGCCTTGGCCGATGCGGTTGTTGAATTGTCCAAAACCCCCAACGCCGTTCTAGCCGAAATGGGTCTGGCTGCCCGCGCCCGCGCCATGTCCCGCCACGACGGCAACACCGAAGCCGCCAAACTTGCCGCACATTTCACCGAAGCGTTGAAATCTGCCGCAGTGGTCGCGCATCCTCTGCACACCGAAACCGTGAACCACGCATGACCTACGCCATCATCTGCGCCAGCCACAGTGACGAAATCCTGAACGCCAACCTCGCGCGTTCCCCAATGATCACCGAAAGCAGCGTCCCCCTCCATCTCGAACGCGACGCCCCCTCCGCCGCCGTCGCCTATAACCGCGCCATCGACGCCACCGATGCCGATATCCTGATCTTCGCCCACCACGACGTTTATCTGCCGCGCGGCTGGGAAAAACTGCTAACGCGCCGCCTGCACGAATTAAAGGCACACGACCCGAACTGGGCGCTCTACGGACCCTTTGGCGTCGGGCTTGATGCCAGTCACGTAGGCCCGGTCTGGTCCTCCAGCATCGGCCTGATCGTCGGCCGCGTCCCCACCACCCCCGCCGAGGTCCAATCCTACGACGAAATGGTCATCATCCTGCGCCGCGCGGCAGGCCTGCGCTTTGACGAAAGCCTCCCCGGCTGGCACATGTATGGCACCGACATCGTCACAACCGCCCGCACAAAAGGCCTGCACGCCTACGCAGGCGCTTTGCCCACCATCCACAACGACCGCTACCATGACCATCTGCGCGAAGATTTCGTGCAATCCTACACCGCGATGCGCCACAAATGGCGCGACCACCTGCCCCTGCGCACCCCGATCATCAAAATCTCCAAATCCGGCCTGCATCTTTATAAAAACCGTTGGCAAGACTACCGATCCGAGGCATTCCGCGCCAACATGTCAGTCGGCATCGCGCACCCCCCGGAATACCTCGCCTCCCTCTGCGGGTGGTCCGACCTGACCGCCTCAGCTTAATTCAAACAAGATTAAAATTTGCGTCCCGCCCCGCAGCCTCGCCCCTTCGGGTCTTGGCCAATCTAAGTTTTTCATCTGTTTCTAAATATCCCCGCCAGAGGCATCCGACATTGGCCGAAGGAGCCTCCGGCGGGAGTATTTCAAAAAGAGCAAATACCAAGTCCGCGCTAAATCATACCGCGCAATTTAGCCGTCACCGCGACCGCCAGCTTGGCATGTTCGCCCTGATCAAAATGCACCCCATCCAACGGGCTGACCTTAATCACTTGCCCCGCATCGAGAAACTCAATCCCCCGCGCCCGCGCCAAAGCCCCATACAGCGACGGTAAAGCCTGCGAGCGCGTAGCCCCACCCCAAAACTCGTCCTTGATCGGCCCGACCTCAATCACCGGAGTTGGGCAAATCAGCAAAATCTTGAACCCGCCATGCCGCTCTTGCATCACCCTATGTTGCGCAATATCCAGCAGGCTCGCGATCCCGCCCACCACCGCCTCAGCCGTCGAGGTAAACCGCGCCTTCACGTCATTGGTCCCCAGCATCAGCACCAAAACATCCAACGGACCGTGGCTTTCCAGCGCGATCTTCAGCCCGACCTGCCCGTTCATATGCGCGCCCATGATCGGATCATCGAACTGCGCCGTGCGCCCCGGCAGACCTTCCTCAATCACCTCACAGCCCAAAGCCGCCTGCACGCGGGAAGGCCACCGCACCCCCACCCCATAGCGCTCATACTTCGCCAGATCGGTAATCGGCGGCGTTCCATGCGTATTACTGTCGCCAAAGCACATCACAACTGGCATCTGATCCCCCCATTTTGCGCCACGCTAAGCGCAGCCCATCGCAGCGTAAACCCCCTTCCCCTTTCTCCCACTGCCCCCCATATATACCCCAATCCAAGAACCTTTGAGGCTTACCATGTTCGGCACCCAAACCGCCCCCGCAGCCCCCACCGAGACGCTGATCACCGACGGCTCTGAAGTCACCTTCATGCAAGACGTGATCGAGCCATCGCAAACCACCCCCATCATCGTCGATTTCTGGGCGCCATGGTGCGGCCCCTGCAAAACCCTCGGCCCCGCTTTGGAAGCCGCCGTCACCGCCGCAAAAGGCCGGGTTCGGATGGTGAAAATCAACGTTGATGAGAACCAAGCCCTTGCTGCACAGCTGCGCATCCAATCCATCCCCACCGTGTTTGCGTTCTTCCAAGGCCAGCCGGTCGATGCCTTTCAAGGCAATATCGGCGCGTCCGACCTCAAGCGCTTCGTCGATAAGCTGGCGGCTATGGGGCCAGAGGCCGACAACGGCCTCGCCGATGCCATCGCTGCCGCAGAAACCATGCTGGAGGATGGCGACTACGCCGATGCGATTGAGACCTTCACCGCTATCCTAGAGGAAGAACCCGAAAACGCCGTCGCCTACGCGGGCCTCATCCGCGCCCATCTCGCGCTTGGCGATCTTGATCTGGCCGAAACCCTGATCACCACCGCCCCCGGCGCGCTTGCCAAAGCCAAGGAAGTTGAGGCCACCCGCGCCATGCTTGACCTCGCCCGCCAAGCCGCCTCGGCTGGTCCCGAGGATGACCTGCGCGCCGCCCATGCCGTCGATCCGAAAAACCCGCAGATCCTGTTCGACCTCGCCACCGCCCAACACGCCAATGGCAAGGTTGAGGAATCCGTCAACACCCTGCTCGACCTGTTCAAACTCGACCGCGAGTGGAACAACAACGCCGCCCGCACCCAGCTGTTCACCATCTTCGACGCGCTAAAACCGCAAGACCCCATCGTACTGGCCGGCCGCCGCCGCCTGTCCTCGATGATCTTTGCCTAATGCGGATGGCACGCTAGCTAGAGGGCATGATGAAGCAAACCGACCTGCCCGACACCCTTGCCATCTTCCCGCTGCCGGGTGCGCTGCTGCTGCCGCGCGCCCGCTTGCCGCTGCATATCTTCGAGCCGCGCTATCTGGCGATGCTGGAAGATTGCATGAAAACCCCGCACCGTCTGATCGGCATGATTCAACCCCGCGAAGGCCCAAACGGCGAAAAGCGCCTGTCGGCCATTGGTTGCGCCGGTCGTCTGACCGGGTTTTCCGAGACCGAAGACCACCGCTATATGATCACCCTCACCGGTGTGTCGCGCTTCCGCCTGCGCGCCGAGGTCGAAGGCTTCACCCCCTACCGCCGCGCCCATATCGACTGGCAGCCCTTCGCCCGTGACCTTGGCCGCGAGGAATCCGATAAGGATTTCAACCGCGAAGCCTTCCTCGCCCTGCTCGCCCGCTACTTCGCCACCCGCGACCTCGGCACCGATTGGAGCGGCATCAAAGCCGCCGACACCGAACTTCTGATCAACTCGCTGTCGATGCTGCTGCCGTTCGCGCCCGAAGACAAACAGGCGCTGCTCGAAGCCCCGTCGCTGATCACCCGCCGCGAAACCCTCGTCACCCTTCTGGAAATCGCCCTCCATTCCGATGGCCGCGATGAGACATTGCAATGACCGACACCCCGCCAAACACCCCGCTGCACGACCGCCGTATGCTGGAAACCCTCGTCTGCCCCGTCACCCAAGCCGTGCTGACCTATGATCCCGAAAAGATGGAGCTGATCTCGAAAGCCGCCCATCTGGCGTTTCCGATCAGGGACGGGATTCCGATCATGCTGGTGAGTGAGGCGCGGGCGGTGGAGTGAGGGGAAACTCACCCGCCCGCCTAGCAAGTTCGGCACGAATACGTCGCGCGCCTTCCACCGCCACAGTCGAGTTATTCTTTCTCAACACTGCCGCGACTCGTGGCTCCACCTCATCATACCGACCCAAAAGCAAACAGGCAGTGGCATAGTTCAAAGCTGGCACCGCATTCCCATCGGCAGAACGCCCAAGTCCCGCGAGAAACTCCAGATTTGAATACTTCTCCTCAAATCGAGAAAGCGTGCGTGCAAAGCGTTGGGCTATCTTTGGAAACTCCTCGGAGAGATCCGCGTCTATGGGAATATAGAGTGTCGGTCCGTTCCTGACGATATTTGCATCCTCGTCAAATTCCTCGATCTGACCGCGAAAATGGCAAACCATTACGCCTCCCGGCATCTCATCTATCGCGCACCCAAACACCAGATGATGACCAAAAATTTCTTCGATCGGAAGTGAGAAGACACCGAAGCTTATTCTAACGTACCATCGATGCGGGCCCGCCATGAATGAGCCGAACTCAACTATATAGCGCCAATCTCCGGTAGTCTTTTGCCAGAAATGATGCTTCTTCGCATAGCCTTGCACCTTTACGATCGGGTGTAAGTACTTTGCGATTTTCTTTGCAAGTGTAGCCACGTTCTCTCCCCTTAAACAAACGTAGAGCGCGGTTCACCCGGCCATACTCAAACCTCCACCCCCCTTAACAACTTCGGCACCTCGCCTGACAACCCCGCCGCCTGCCGCATGAAGCCGCGCCGCAATCCCGGCACCGCGTTCACCAGCCCCATCCCCAGATCGCGCCCCAGCCGCAACACCGGATTGTCATTTGAGAACAAACGGTTCACCCCATCCATCCCCAAGGCCAGCGCGGTCGAATCAAACCGCCGCCAGCGCTGATACCGCTCCAGCACATTCGCCGCCCCAATATCCTCGCCCCGCCGCACCGCCTCAATCAGCACCTGCGCCAAAGCCCCGACATCGCGCAGCCCAAGGTTCAACCCCTGCCCCGCAATCGGATGCACGCCATGCGCCGCATCGCCCACCAAGGACACGCGCGGGGCCACAAAGCTATTCGCCAAGGTCAGGCTCAGCGGATAGGTAAACCGCTCCCCCGCCAGCGCAATCTCCCCCAGAAAATCGCCAAACCGGGGCCGCAACGCCTCCAGATACTCCGCATCCGGCAAAGCCTGAATGGCAGCCGCCTGTGCCTCCGTCTCACTCCACACGATCGAAGAATGATGCCCCCCCGCCAGCGGCAAAATCGCCAGCGGCCCGGATGGCATGAAAAACTGCTGCGCAATCCCCTGATGATCCCGCTCATGCCGAATAGCCGTCACCAGCGCCGTCTGCCCATACCCCCAGCCCGTCCGCCCGATCCCCGCCCGCGAAGCCACGCCCGACGCACGCCCATCGCAGCCCACCAGAACCGAGCCGCGCACAACACGCCCCGAGGCCAAAACAACCTCAACCCCCTGTCCCGTAACCTGCTGTGAAACCACCGTTTCCCCGGAAATCAACGTAACCCCAGCCGCCTCCATCGCCCCAAGAAACGCCGCATACAAATAGCGATCCTCGGCCATGAACCCCATCGGGCCTTCTTCCATCTCGGCATGATCAAAGGTCAGGAAAAACGGCGCAGGCCCCTGCCCCGCCACGCCATCACTGGCCTTGATCTGCAAAATCGGCTGCACCCGGCCCTCAAGCCGCGGCCAAACCCCGATCACCTCCAGCAACCGTTTTGAGGCCACCGCCAAAGCATAGGCCCGCCCGTCAAACCCGGCCTCTGCCCGCGCCCCCGCCGCGCGCGCATCGACCACGACCACCCGCAAGCCAGTCCGCGCCAAAGCCACGCCCAAAGCCGGGCCGTTCAAGCCCCCGCCCACGATCACAATATCAGCATCTTTTTCCATCGCTCAAATATGGCCCAACCAACGCCATTGTCCATGCGCCGCCTTGCCGCTACCCTACCGAAAACGGAGGCGCATATGAGCAAAACCTGGTTCAACATGACCGCCGCCGATTTGGGCCGCGAAATAGGCAAAGGCAGCATCAACCCGGTAGAACTGACCGAGTTTTTCCTCGAAAAAATCGCCATCCACGAACATTCCACCCGCATCTATGCCCGCCCCACCCCGACCCGCGCGTTTGGCGAGGCGATGGGGGCCGCCGCCCGCGCCAAATCCGGCCTGCGCCGGGGATTGCTCGATGGTGTCCCGGTCAGCTGGAAAGACCTGTTCGACAGTGCAGGCATCGCCACCGAAGCCGGATCGGCGCTATTGAAAAACCGCACGCCCACCAAAGACGCCGCCGTTCTGGAAACCGCCACCCGCCAAGGCCTTGTTTGCCTTGGCAAAACCCATATGTCCGAACTCGCCTTCTCTGGACTTGGCCTTAATCCCGTCACCGCCACCCCGCCCTGCATCAACGATGACCAAGCCGTCGCGGGCGGATCGACCTCTGGCGGCGCGGCTTCCGTCGCCTTCGGCCTTGCGCCCGCCGCCATCGGATCAGACACTGGCGGTTCCGTCCGCATCCCCGCCGCGTGGAACGACCTCGTCGGCCTGAAAACCAGCCACGGCCGCCTGCCCCTGACCGGAGCCGTCCCGCTCTGCGAGCAATTCGACACCGTAGGCCCGCTCGCCCGCTCTGTCGAAGACTGCGCCTTGCTTCTTGCCGCCCTCGAATCCCGCAAGCCCGCAGACCTTGAGGGCAGCAGCCTTCACAACACCCGCTTCCTCGTCCTCAACACCATCGCGCTCGACGATCTGCGCCCCCGCCCCGCCCAAGGCTTTGAAGACGCCCTCACCCGCCTGTCGCGCGCAGGCGCGCACATCACCCACGCCGACATTCCCGAAACCGCCGAAGCCATGGCCCTCGCAGGCATCCTGTTCACCGCCGAAGCCTATGGTATCTGGGCCAAAACCATCGAATCCGCACCCGAAAAGATGTTTCCCCGCATCCTAGAACGCTTCCGCACCGGAGCCGCTATCAAAGCCGCCGATTACGTCGCAGCATGGCGCAGGTTGCACAACATCCGCCAGATTTGGGCCGAGAAAACCGCCGGATACGATGCCATCCTGCTGCCCACTTCCCCGATCCTGCCCCCGAACGCCCACCGCCTGATGACCGACGACAGCTATTATGTCGCCGAAAACCTGCTGGCTTTGCGCAACACCCGCATCGGCAATCTGATGAACCTCTGCGCGCTGACCCTGCCCACCGCACAACCCTCTTGCGGCATCTCTTTCATGGCTGGCTCCGGCCAGGAAGAACGTCTGCTGCGCATCAGTGCAGCTGCCGAACGCGCGCTGGCCTAAAAGCCACAACCCCCGCAACCAACCCCCTATCCCGTATGGGTTTTTCTGGACGCGCCCGCATGATCTGGTTATCCTGATCCAGAACGGGGCGATATGACCCTGAGATGAGGCAGCAATGGCGTTTCCCAAGCGGTTTTCGAACCTGCCGGATTATGCGTTTCCGCGTTTGCGGAAGCTTCTAGACGCATATCCGCCCGGCGGTGAAGCCATTTCCATGACCATCGGGGAACCTCGTCACCCGATTCCCGATTTTGTCGCCCCGATTATGGCCGCCAATATCAACGACTTCGCAGTTTATCCGCCAAACGACGGCACGCCCGAACTGCTGGCCGCAATTTCCGGCTGGATCAAACGCCGCTACGGCGCGCAGATCGCGCAAGATCAACTTATGATCCTCAACGGCACCCGCGAAGGCCTGTATAACGCCTGCATCGCCCTGTCGCCCGAAACCAAGAACGGCAAACAGCCCGTCGTGCTGATGCCGAACCCGTTTTACCAAGTCTACGCCGTCGCCGCCGTGACAGTCGGGGCCGAACCCCACTACGTCCCCGCCACCGTCGCCACGGGCTTTTTGCCCGATTACGCAGGTCTGCCTGCGGAAATCCTAGACCGCGTGACTATCGCCTACATCTGCTCGCCCGCCAATCCGCAGGGTGCCGTCGCCAGCGCCGAGTATTGGAAAACCCTGCTGGCCTTGGCCGAGAAGCACGATTTCACCATCTTCGCCGACGAATGCTACAGTGAAATCTGGCGCAACACTGCCCCCACGGGCATCCTCGAAGTGGCGCAAGCCACCGGGGCCGATTCCGAGCGGGTCTTCAGCTTCCATTCGCTCTCCAAACGCTCCAACCTCCCCGGCCTGCGCTCTGGCTTCGTGACGGGCGGCGCAAAAGGCATCGCCCAAATCCGCAAACTGCGCTCTTTCGCGGGCGCACCCTTGCCGCTGCCAATCCAAAAAGTCTCGCAAGCCGCATGGAACGATGACCATCACGTCGCCGCCTCCCTCGCCCTCTACCACGCGAAATTTGACGCAGCGGACCATATTTTCGCAGGTCTTCAGGGCTTCAAAACCCCCGAAGGCGGCTTCTTCCTCTGGCTGCCCGTCGAGGATGGCGAGGCTGCCGCACTGAAAGCATGGCGCGAAACCGGCGTCCGGGTTCTTCCCGGCGCGTATCTGTCGCGTGATGCAAACGGGGAAAACCCGGGCAAAAATTACATCCGGGTCGCCCTCGTGGCCCCCAAAGAAGAAATGCAGCGCGGGCTGATCCAGCTCCGTGACTGTCTCTACGGTTGAGGACAGGGTATCATGGCATCTTATCAAGCACGGCAACGCGATCCGCTTCTCGATCAAGGCACCACAGCGATGCTGGAACGCCGAGGCCGCGAACTGCTGGGCCTCGCCCTGATCGCAGCCGCCTTCCTGTTCATGCTGATGCTGAACAGCTACTCCCCCGAAGACCCCGGCTGGATGGTCGCCACGGACGAGCCCGCCGCCAACACGCTGGGCCGCTTCGGCGCAGCGCTGGCGTCAACCCTGATGATCATCGGCGGCAAAGGCGCTTGGGCGATCCCGCTGATCCTCGCCGCTTGGGGCCTGCGTTTCGTGCTGCACCGTGGGGCCGAGCGCGCGGTTTCCCGCATGGTTTTCGCCGTGATCGCCATCGCGACGGCTTCAGTCTACGCCGCCACCCTGCTGCCCTCGGCGATGTGGGTGCACAGCTTCGGCATGGGCGGCTTGTTCGGCGATACCGTTGTGGGCGCGCTGATGAACATCATCCCCGGCGGCTCTGCCATCGGTCTGAAACTGATCTCGCTGGCATCAGGTGCTGCGATGATCGCGCTGATGCTGTTCGTCACCGGCTTCAACTTCCCCGAAATCCGCGCGGCCTTCCGCTTTCTGATCACCAGCCTGATCCACACCTATTCCATCTTGCTCGGCGCTGCGGGCAAAGGTGCCGAGGGCACCAGCCGCGCCGCCGCCGCCATCCACGCCCGCCGCCGTCGCAACGCAGCCGAGGCCGCCCGCCCGGATGCCGCCCTGCGCGCACCCGCCGATTGGCGCGAAGACCGCACCGCCACCCCAATCCGCCGCGCCGAACCCGCCGTAGAATCCACGGCCTTCGGTCGCCCCTCCACCCTGCGCGCCGATGCGCGCTATCCCGAACCGCTCGCCGAAGCCCCGCAATACGCCCCGCCGCGCGAAAAACTCGGCCTTCTCGCCCGGATGCCCGCCCTGATGCGCCGCGCGGTCGATCCCGAACCCGAACTGATCGAACCCACAATCTCGGATGCAGCCGATCACGCCGACATGCCGTCAGATGACCGCATCAAGTCACGCATCTCGGATGCCATCCGCTCGCGCACTCGCCCGCCCGAAGCGCAACTCTCTCCTCTCGCCGCCGCCATCCAGCGCCGCGAACCGCCTCTGCAACGCCCGCGCAGCCCCGCACCGCTGATCGCTGATACCCGCCCAATCCAACGGATTGAGCCGCCGGTGGTGGCGCCCGTAGCCCCGCTGCACAACGCCTTCGTCGAATCCGAAGACGATCAAGCCTTTGATCTACCTGATGATCATAGCTTCACTCTGACCGACGATGCCCACGACTACACCACAGATGAAGACGATGCCGCCGAGGATTACGCTGCACCCTATACCCCCGTCGCACCACCACCACGCCCTGCCCCCACCCCAGAGCGTCGTGCCGTCGTCCAGCACGCAATCAAAAAACCCACCGCCCCCTCCGCCCGCGCGGCAGCCGAGGCGCAACCCCGCCTGCGCTTTGACGACCCCGCCCCGGCCTATGAACTGCCGCCACTTTCCCTGCTGACCCCACCCTCCTCCGTGCAACGCCACGCACTCTCCGATGAGGCCCTCGAAGAAAACGCCCGCATGTTGGAAAGCGTTCTCGACGACTACGGCGTCAAAGGCGAAATCGTCAGCGTTCGCCCCGGCCCGGTCGTCACCATGTACGAACTCGAACCCGCTCCCGGCTTGAAAGCCAGCCGCGTGATCGGCCTCGCCGACGACATCGCGCGCAGCATGTCCGCCCTATCAGCCCGCGTTTCAACCGTCCCCGGCCGTACCGTCATCGGCATCGAACTCCCCAACGCCACCCGCGAAAAGGTCGTCTTGCGCGAAATCATCGCCGCCCGTGACTTCGGCGACAGCAACATGCGCCTGCCGCTCGCCCTTGGCAAAGACATCGGCGGCGACCCCATCGTCGCCAACCTCGCCAAGATGCCCCACCTTCTGATCGCAGGCACCACCGGTTCCGGCAAATCCGTCGCCATCAACACCATGATCCTGTCCTTGCTGTATAAACTCAGCCCGGAAGAATGCCGCCTCATCATGATCGACCCGAAAATGCTGGAACTTTCGGTATATGACGGCATCCCGCATCTGCTCTCCCCCGTCGTCACCGACCCCAAAAAAGCCGTCGTTGCCCTGAAATGGGTCGTCAGCGAGATGGAAGAACGCTACCGTAAAATGTCGAAAATGGGCGTGCGCAACATCGAAGGCTACAATGGCCGCGTCCGCGAAGCCCTGTCGAAAAACGAAATGTTCAAGCGCACCATACAGACCGGCTTTGATGAAGACACTGGCGAGCCGATGTTTGAAACCGATGAATTCCAGCCCGTCACCATCCCCTATATCGTGGTGGTGGTCGATGAGATGGCCGACCTGATGATGGTCGCAGGCAAAGAGATCGAGGCCTGCATCCAGCGCCTCGCCCAGATGGCCCGCGCCTCTGGCATCCACCTGATCATGGCCACCCAGCGCCCAAGCGTGGACGTGATCACCGGCACCATCAAAGCCAACTTCCCGACGCGGATTTCCTTCCAAGTGACCTCGAAAATCGACTCTCGCACCATCCTAGGCGAGCAAGGTGCCGAACAACTGCTCGGCATGGGCGACATGCTCTATATGGCAGGCGGCGGTCGCGTCTCCCGTATCCACGGCCCGTTCGTGAGCGATGAAGAAGTCGAAGAAATCGTCAACCACCTGAAATCCTACGGCCCGCCCGTCTATATGTCCGGCGTGATCGAAGGCCCCGAGGATGAAAACGCCGCCGAAATCGACAGCCTCTTGGGCCTCGGTTCCGACGGGTTAGACGACAGCCTCTACGACCAAGCCGTCGCCATCGTCGCCAAAGACCGCAAATGCAGCACGAGCTACATCCAACGCAAACTCGGCATCGGCTATAACAAGGCCGCGAAACTGGTGGAACAGATGGAAGAACACTCCGTCATCACCGCCGCCAACCACGTCGGAAAACGCGAGATTTTGCTGCCGGAGCATTGATCTCAAGGTCAAAACGCACCGAACAAACAAATGCGCGCAGAACCCTGCGCGCGTTTTACTTTGCCAAAGCCACTGCCCTTAGCAATTTCACATTGGCCCAAATATCCCCGCCGGAGGCTCCAACGCCCCAACCCTCACGCCGCCGAAATCTTGGGTAGGTTGGGGTTTCACCCCACCATTGTTGGCACAAACCTTAACAATCCCTTAACGGGACTAGGTCATGCCATTGTAATAAAACAATAAAAAAAGGTCCCGAGTTGGGACCACAGTCTCAAACCCCGATCAGCCTAGACCGCGCCTTCAAAGCCCCCAGCCAAGCCAGCCCATGAACGGTCGCCCGCGCGGGCCGATATTCCGCCGCAACCCAGCCCGCATAGCCGCCCTCATCCAAAGCCGAGCACAGCCCCGTCAGATCAAACCCGCCGCCCCCCGGTTCATTCCGTGACGGAAATCCCGAAATCTGCACATGATTGACCCGCGCGCCATGCTTGGCCCAAACCGCCGCCGCATCGCCATGAATTCTAGCGGCGTGCCACAGATCAAACTGTATCCCCACCTGATCCAGCCCCAGATCATCCACAATCCGCCCCGCCTGATCGAAGTCATTCAGAAAATACCCCGGCATATCATCCGGGTTCAAAGGCTCCAGCGTCAGCGCCAAATCCGGTGCCTGCCCCGCCGCCCACAACAAATTCTCCGTATAAACCTGCTCCGCCTGCGGCCCCTTCGCCACCCCGGCCATCACATGCACCCGCGCGGCACCCAACCGCGACGCCAGTTCTGCCGCCCGCAGGAACCCCTCGCGGAACCGCACTTCCTCACCCGGAACAGCCGCAAAGCCACGATCCCCCGCCGCCCAATCCCCCGGCGGCGTGTTGATCATCGCAAGCGGCAGGCCCACCAAAGCCGCCTCCCACTCCTTGGCCGAATAATCATAGGGGAACAGAATTTCCGCGCCGTCAAACCCCGCCTGCGCGGCCAAGCCGGGGCGGTCGAGGGGGGCAACCTCGGTAAATAGCATCGTCAGGTTTGCGGCAAATAAAGGCATCAGCGCAGGTCTAGCGAAGGAATCACCGGAAAGAAACAGCCATCTGACCAAAGCCCGAACCAGCTTTGCCCCTGATAGACGTGATGCACCCCCAATTCCATCAACCGATAGAACGATTTGCGGTCAATCAAAGCCTCCAACCCCGCCCGGATATGCATATAAGGTGAAGGCTCGCCCTGCGGCCCCATCACCACCCGGATCGGATTGTCCGCCCCAGCCACCACCTCATCCTCGGTCTTGGTGAAGAAGCGCAAAAGTTGACCCTCCCCCACTCCTTCCACCTCAAAATCCACCGCCAGCATTGGCGCGTCATCTACCCGGATGCGCACCTTCTCGACCGGAGTGACCAGAAAATACTCATCCCCCTCCCGTCGCAGAATCGAGGAAAACAGCTTCACCATCGGCATCCGCCCGATGGGAGAGCCTTCGTGAAACCAAGTCCCGTCGCGCGCGATCCGCATATCAATGTCGCCGCAAAACGGCGGGTGCCACAGATGCACCGGCGGCGGGCCCTTTTTTGCGGCAGCCTGCACTGCAGCCAGTCCTTCAGCCAGCGGTTTCACGATCATTTGTGCATCTTCGCTTTTTGCCATTTGTACCCGGCACCTAGATTGGATCATATGGCAGCATATAACCTGTTCCGGAGAATTGTCATGGCCGATCCCACCCAACTCGTCGCCGAGATCGAATCCCTCGGTGCCCGGCTGGCGCAGGCCAAGGCCTCGATCAATCAGCGCTTTATCGGGCAGGACAAGGTTGTCGATCAGGTTCTGGCCGCTATGCTATGTGGGGGCCATGCTTTGCTGGTCGGCCTGCCGGGTCTGGGCAAGACGCTGCTAGTCGATACCCTGTCCACCGTGATGGGCCTGAAAGGCAACCGCATCCAGTTTACCCCCGATCTGATGCCTGCCGATATTCTGGGCTCGGAAGTCTTGGAAACCGCCGCCGATGGCTCTCGCGCCTTCCGCTTCATCGAAGGCCCGGTGTTTTGCCAACTGCTGATGGCCGATGAAATCAACCGTGCCTCGCCCCGCACCCAATCGGCCCTGCTGCAAGCCATGCAGGAAAAGGAAGTCACCATCGCAGGCCAACACCGCGCATTGGGCCGCCCGTTCCACGTCCTTGCCACCCAAAACCCGATCGAACAGGAAGGCACCTATCCTTTGCCCGAGGCGCAACTCGACCGTTTCCTTCTGCAAGTCGATGTCGATTACCCCACCCGCGCGCATGAGCGTGACATCTTGCTCGCCACCACCGGAGCCACAGAATCCGAAGCGCATCAAGTGTTTAGCGCTGAGGAACTGCTGGCCGCCCAAACCGTGCTGCGCCGGATGCCCGTGGGCGATCAGGTGGTCGAGGCGATCCTGGATCTGGTCCGCGCCTGCCGCCCCGGCGAGGCAGAGGGCCGCGATCTGGCAGGCAGCCTATCTTGGGGCCCCGGCCCCCGCGCCGCCCAAGCCTTGATGCTGACCGTGCGCGCCCGCGCTTTGCTGGATGGCCGCTTGGTACCCTCCATCGCTGACGTAGCCGCGATGGCCAAACCCGTGCTGGAACACCGCATGTCGCTGTCCTTCGCCGCCCGCGCGCGTGGCGAAACCCTGTCCGGCCTGATCGACCGCACCATCACCCGCGCCCTGCGCACCGAGGCTGCTGCGTGAGCATATCCAACGATCTTCGGGCGCGCGCCGAAACGCTCGGCCAATCACTGCCAGCCCTATTGGCAGAAGCCGAGCATCTGGCCGCAACCCTGATGTTGGGCGAACATGGCCGCCGCCGCGCAGGTCAGGGCGATGAGTTCTGGCAATACCGCCCCGCGCATCAGGGCGATGCCGCGCGCTCGATTGACTGGCGCAGATCGGCCCGATCTGACGCGCATTTCGTGCGCGAACGCGAATGGCAGGCGGCACAATCGGTCACACTTTGGGTCGATGCCGCCCGCTCGATGGCGTTTTCCGGCGACAAAGACCGCGCCCCGAAACTTGATCGCGCCCGCCTACTGGCGCTTGCCCTATCCGTCTTGCTGCTGCGCGGCGGTGAACGCGTTGGCCTGTCTGGCACCGCCCCCAAACCGGGCCGCGCCCAGATCATGTCCCTGCTCGAAGGCCTGTCCTCGAATAATCCCGACGACTACGGCACGCCCGAAATCTCCGGCATGGTCAGCCATGGCCGCGCGGTTTTCCTGTCGGATTTCCTAGGCAACCTTGAACCATTGGAAACCGCCCTCACCCTCGCCGCAGATCGCGGGGTGCGGGGTGTTCTTCTGCAAGTGCTTGATCCGGCAGAGGAAGATTTCCCCTACCAAGGCCGTACCGTCTTCGAATCCATGCAAGGTTCGCTGCGCCACGAAACCCAATCCGCAGGCGATTTGCGCACGCGCTACCTTGATCGTCTGGCCGAGCGTAAAGCCCGCCTGACCACCCTCGCCCGCGCGATGGGCTGGCATTACCACTGCCTCCACACCGGGCAATCGGCGCAAACCGCGCTGCTTTGGGCCTATACTGCGCTGGAAGGTGGCCGATGAATATGCTCGCCTTCACCACGCCGTGGCTGCTTTGGGGCCTAATCGCCATCCCGATCCTGTGGCTTCTGCTGCGCGCCATCCCCCCCGCCCCAATCCGCCGCCGCTTCCCTGCCGTGGCTTTGCTGCTGGGCCTGAGCGATGAAGACCGCCAAGCCGACAAAACCCCGTGGTGGCTGCTTTTATTGCGCGCTTTGGCAGTGGCGGCGGCGATCATCGGCTTTGCAGGCCCAATCCTGAACCCGGAAAACCGCGCGCCCGGCTCTGGCCCCTTGCTGATCGTGCTGGATGCCGGCTGGGCCGATGCCAGCGATTGGCCGCGCCGGATGGATAAGGCGAGCACCCTCCTGGCCGAGGCGGGTCGCGCTGGCCGCACCGTGGCCGTGATCCGGCTGACCGACCTGCCACAACCCGTCGAATTTCAAAACGCCGACGCTTGGGCAGGCCGTCTGGCCGCGATGGAACCGCAACCCTTCGCCCCACAAGGCTATGAAGACTGGGCGAAAATCCTGCCCGCGGACAGTTTCGACAGCTATTGGCTGTCTGATGGCCTAGACCATCCGGGCCGCGACACATTGCTTAAAACCCTGCAATCCAAAGGCAACCTCACCGCCTTCCTCTCGCCCCGCCCGGTCTTCGCCCTGCGCCCCGCAGTGTTCGAGGATGGCAAAATTAGCCTCACCGCCGCCCGCCTGCCCGGTGACGCCGCCGACCTAGACGTGATCGCCCGTGGCCCCGACCCGTCTGGCATCGACCGCGAACTTGCCCGCGCACCCCTGCATTTCGATGCCAACGCACCCGAGGCCAAAACGACGCTGGACCTGCCGCCCGAACTGCGCAACCGCGTCAACCGCTTTGAACTCTTGGGCCAACGCTCTGCCGGGGCCGTCAGCCTCACCGACGACAGCCTGAAACGCCGCAAAATCGCGGTGATCGGCGGCACGCCTGACCGCGAAGGCCTGCCCCTGCTGCAGTCCACCTATTACCTGCGCCAAGCCCTTACCCCCGTCGCCGATCTGGTCGAAGGCGGACTGTCCGACATAATCCCCGCCAACCCCGATGTGATCATCCTCGCCGATGTCGCCAAATTGACCCCGGTTGAATCCGATGCCCTGCTGGAATGGATCAACAAAGGCGGCCTTCTCTTGCGCTTCGCTGGCCCCCGCCTCGCCGCGTCCGAGCTTTCCCGCGCCGAGGAAGACCCGCTGATGCCCGTCCGCCTGCGCGAAGGCGGTCGCTCGGTCGGGGGTGCGATGAGCTGGGGAGAGCCGAAAACCCTCGCCCCTTTCCCCGAAAACTCGCCTTTCCACGGCCTCGCCATTCCGGTTGATGTGACGGTCAGCGAGCAGGTGCTTGCCCAGCCCGACCCAGACCTTGCCACCCGCACCATCGCCGCCTTGACCGATGGCACACCTCTTGTCACCCGCAAAGAAAACGGCGCGGGTCAGGTGGTGCTGGTGCATGTGACTGCCAATGCCGAATGGTCCAGCCTGCCGCTGTCGGGCCTGTTCGTGCAGATGCTCGAACGCCTCGCCGTGTCCACCAAACCTGCCCAGCCCGATGCGCAAGATCTCGCGGGCCTGACATGGGTGCCACAAAAGATCATGGACGGCTACGGGGTAGAGCGTGACGCGGGCGAAATCGCAGGCGTTCCCGGCGAGGTTTTGGCCAAAGCCATGGCCACCGGCCCCGGCCCCAACCTGCCCGCCGGACTTTACGCCAGCACAGACCGCAAAGTAGCCCTGAACGTGATCGCTGCCAAAACCGAGATCACCCCAGCCATTTGGCCCGCAGGCACCGCCATTGAGGGCATAGAAACCGTGAAAGCGCAGGCGCTGAAAGGCATCCTGCTGACCGCCGCGATGATCATGCTGGCCTTGGACATTCTCGCCGCCCTCTGGGTATCAGGCCGCATCGGTGGCCTCGCCCGTACCACTGCCGTCCTATTGGCAACGCTCCTCCCCCACGACGCCCGCGCCCAAACCCCCGACGACATCAAGGCGATAGAGGCCACCCGTGGCGTGGTCCTCGCCTATGTCCAAACCGGCGATGCGACGATGGATCAAATCTCGGAGGCCGGTATGCGGGGCCTCAGCGATCAGCTTTGGCTGCGCACGGCGGTGGAGCCGGAAGCCCCGATGGGCATTGACCTAGAGAAAGATGATCTGGCGTTCTACCCCTTCCTGTATTGGCCGATCACCCCCAATCAACCGCTTCCCTCCACCACCGCCTATGCCAAGCTGAACCGCTTTCTGCGCACGGGCGGCATGATTATGTTTGACACCCGCGACGGCGATATTGCGGGCTATTCCGGCGACAGCACCCCCGAAGGCCAAACCCTGCAACTGATCGCTGCGGGCCTTGATATTCCCCCCTTGGAACCGATGCCCAAAGATCATGTCCTGACCCGCAGCTTCTATCTGCTGCAAGATTTCCCCGGTCGCTATGCTGGCGGTGCCGTCTGGGTCGAGGCGTCCGATCCCACAGCCGAGCAGACCGAAGGCATGCCGTTCCGCAACCTCAACGATGGCGTGACGCCAGTGATCATCGGCAGCGCCGATTGGGCCTCGGCCTGGGCCACCGACCCGGACGGCGTGCCGATGTTCCCGGTGGGCCGAGGTTATGCGGGCGAGGATCAGCGCGAGATTTCCTACCGCTTTGGCATCAATGTCATCATGCATGTGCTGACCGGAAATTATAAATCGGATCAGGTGCATGTGCCTGCCCTGCTGGAAAGGCTAGGCGAATGAGCCGGACAGTGGTTTTCGACCCCCTCATTGCCCTGCCCGTGATCTGGGCCTTGGCAATCTTCGCCGCGCTTCTGGTGGCCTTCGCTCTGTGGAAAGGCCTGCGTGGCTGGCTGCTGCGCGGGCTTGCGTTCATCGCTTTGGGCGTGGCTTTGGCGAACCCATCCTTACAGGAAGAAAACCGCAAGCCCTTGTCCGACATCGTTTTACTGCTGGTCGATGAAAGCTCCAGCCAAACTCTGTCCGACCGCAAAGCCCAATCAGAAGCCGCCGTCGCGAAAATCACAGCCGAGATCGCAGCGCTGGATAACTCCGAACTGCGCGTCATCCGCTTTGGCGATGGCCCGGATGACGCAGGCACTTTGGCAATGACAGCGCTTGCGCAAGCCATGGCCGAAGAACCCCGCGCCCGCATCGCTGGCACCATCCTGATCACCGATGGCCAAGTGCATGACCTCAACCTCGCCCCCGCTTTGCCCGCCCCCCTGCAAGTGCTGCTGACCGGCAAAAAGCAGGATTGGGATCGCCACCTGATCATCGAAGACGCCCCCGCCTTCGCGATTCTAGGCGAGGAATTCAAACTGAAGCTGAAAGTCGAAGACAAAGGCGCCGTCCCATCCTCGGCTGGCCTGACGGTTGCGTTGACCATCGGCGTCGATTCTGACGCGCCGATGACCTTCGACATTCCGGTAAACGAAGACATGGAACTGCCCGTCCGCCTGCCCCATGCCGGGATGAACGTGCTGCAATTCTCGGTCGCCCCAGTCGCTGGTGAACTCACCGACCGCAACAATACCGCCGTGGTGCAGGTCAACGGCGTGCGGGATCGTTTGCGCGTACTGCTTGTCTCGGGTGAGCCGCACGCAGGCGAACGTGTCTGGCGCAACCTGCTGAAATCCGATCCCTCGGTCGATCTCGTGCATTTCACCATCCTGCGCCCGCCCGAAAAGCAAGACGGCGTCCCGGTGGAAGAACTGTCGCTGATCGCCTTTCCGACCCGCGAGTTGTTCGTCGAGAAGATCAAAGATTTCGACCTGATCATCTTTGACCGCTACCGGATGCGTGGCATCCTGCCGATGGAATACATTGATAACGTTGTGCAATATGTCAAAAATGGCGGCACCGTTCTGGTCGCCGCTGGCCCTGAGTTTGGCGCGGTCGATAGCCTGTGGCGCTCCCCGCTTGCGGAAATCCTGCCCGTGGAGCCGACCTCCCAAGTCATTGAAGAAGGCTTCAAGCCGAAACTCACCGACCTAGGCCGCCGCCATCCCGTCACCGAAGGGCTAGAGGCTTTGTTCCCGAAAGGCTGGGGCCGCTGGTTCCGCCTGATCGACGTGAACCTGCTGCGCGGCCAAGTGCTGATGTCCGGCCCGCAAGACAAACCGCTGCTGGTGCTGGACCGGGTCGAGCAAGGCCGCATCGCCGTGCTGGCCTCGGATCAGGCATGGCTTTGGGGCCGTGGCTATGAAGGTGGCGGGCCGCAGTTGGAACTGCTGCGCCGCCTCGCGCACTGGATGCTGAAAGAGCCGGAGCTAGAGGAAGAATCCCTCACCGCCACCAACAAGGCCGACGTGCTGACCATCACCCGCCGCACGGTGTCTGATCAGCCGCCGGGCGATCTGACCATCACCGGGCCGGATGGCAAAACGCAAACCCTGACCCTCCCCGCTGACGGCCCCGGCAAATTCAGCCTTGATTGGAAAGCCCCCGCCTTGGGCCTGTATCGCCTGCAACAAGGCGATCTGGTGCGCGTGGTCGCAGTCGGACCCTCTGCCCCGAAAGAATTCGTGGAAACCCTCGCCAGCCCCGAAATCCTCGCCCCAATCGTGGCCACCATGCAAGGCGGCATCGTGCCGATCGAGGCGGGCCTGCCCGGCATCCGCACCGTCCGCGAAGGCCGCCCCGCCGCAGGTCGCGGTTGGATCGGCATCACACCGCGCGGCGCATTCGTCACCGAAGACCTGCGCATCAACCCACTGGTCCCCGGTTGGCTGATGCTGATCTTGGCGGCAGGGCTGGCCGTGGCGGCGTGGCTGGTCGAAGGTCGCGTCAAACGCCGTGCAGCATAACCTTGCGCGATTCCGACGCAAACTCACGCCGGATCAGCATGGCTGAGGTCAATAAGGTCGTGCCGATCAGCACATAAGGCCCCAACAGCCAGCCCAAACTGCCCAGCGCAAAGTAAATCGAATGCAGCCCCCGATTAAAACTTTTCGCCGCCGTGATGTTCAACTCGCCAGCTTGGCTCGCCCGATGCGGCGCAAGCGGGTCGGCGGGATCATTCGGCACCGCCGCCATCATCACCGCGCAATAGCCAAACAAGCGGTTTGACCAGATGAATTTCAGCACGGCATTGGCCAGAAACATAATCACCAGCAGCACCCGCAACTGCAACCCGGTGGCATCAGCGGGTAGGGTCAAATCCTTCGCCAGCCCGACCACCGCCGCCGGATTGCCGATCAAAGCAATACCGCCGCCAATCGCGATCAGCGAGGCGCTGGCAAAAAACGCCGTCCCCTGTCGCAGGCTGTCGATCATCGAGGCGTCAAATATCCGCGGCTGCCGCGTCAAAAACTGCCGCATCCACTCGCGCCGATATTCCTTCATCAGCACAGAAACCGAAGGGCGGCTGCTCGGAGGATGCTCAATCAGCCAGCCAATCCCGGCCCAAGCGATCAGCGTAAACGCCACACACAGTGCATCAATGGTGCCCAGCGGGCCAATGTTGATCATAGTTTCCATTCGCCAAAGCTAGGGCCTCAGGCCAATTCTGGAAAGCCCCAACAGCATCTTGCCAAACGGATAAATTGGTTATATTTTCTAACCACGCGCAGGAGACCGCTATGGACATGCCAATCCCCAATGCCGCGATTCTAGCGCGCAAATCCGCCATCACCGCCCGCTTGCGCAGCATACTGCCCGCCGATGCGGTGATCAGCGATCCGTCAGAAACCCGCGCCTATGAATGTGACGCCCTCACCGCCTACCGCTGCGCGCCCCTTGTTGCCGTCCTACCCCGCACCACCGCAGAAGTCGCCGCTATCTTAAAAATTTGCCATGAAGAACAAGTGCCTGTCGTCCCGCGCGGCTCTGGCACCAGCCTTGCAGGCGGCGCTCTGCCCACTGCTGATTGCGTGATCCTCGGCGTGGCTCGGATGAATGCCGTTCTGGAAACCGATTACGATAACCGCTTTATCCGCGTGCAATCAGGCCGCACCAACCTCTCCGTCACCGGAGCCATCGAATCCGACGGCTGGTTCTACGCCCCCGACCCCTCCAGCCAACTCGCCTGCGCGATTGCTGGTAATATCGCGATGAACTCGGGCGGCGCGCATTGCCTGAAATATGGTGTGACCACCAACAATCTACTGGGCGTCACCCTTGTGCAGATGGATGGCACCGTGGTTGACATCGGCGGGCCATGGTTGGACGCAGGCGGTATCGACCTGCTGGGTGTGATCTGCGGTGCCGAAGGCCAGTTGGGCGTCGTGACTGAAGCCACCCTGCGCATCCTGCCGAAACCCGAAGGCGCGCGGCCCGTTCTCGTCGGCTTCAACAGCAACGAAGTCGCAGGCACCTGCGTATCCGACATCATCAAAGCCGGTATCCTGCCCGTCGCAATCGAATTCATGGACCGACCCTGCATCCGCGCCACCGAGGCTTTCGCCAAAGCCGGCTACCCCGATTGCGAGGCGCTTTTGATCATCGAAGTCGAAGGCGCGCCGTCTGAGATCTCCGAACAACTGACCCGCATCAAAGCCATCGCGATGACCCACAACCCAGTCGAATTCCGCGAAGCCGCCGACGAAGATCAAGCCAAGCGCATCTGGCTGGGCCGGAAATCGGCCTTTGGTGCTATGGGCCAGATCAATGATTACATGTGCTTGGACGGCACTATTCCCGTATCGTCCTTACCTTACGTCCTGCGCCGCATCGGCGAGATGAGTGCCGCTTACGGCCTAGATGTCGGCAATGTCTTTCACGCAGGCGATGGCAACATGCACCCGTTGATCCTGTATGATGCCAACAAACCCGGCGATCTGGCGTTATGCGAGGCCTTTGGTGCCGACATTTTGAAGCTGTGCGTGGAGGTTGGCGGCTGTCTGACCGGAGAGCATGGCGTCGGCATTGAAAAGCGCGATCTGATGGCGGTGCAGTTCAACCCGGCGGATCTAGAGGCGCAACTGCGTATCAAGGATGTGTTCGATCCGGGCTGGCTTTTGAACCCGGCAAAGGTGTTTCCGCTGGACGCAACCGCCAGTCGGCGCGCGGGTTGAAGCGCCGGGGGCTCACCCCCTAACCCCGAGGATATTTAGGCCAATGTGAAAGACCAAGTGATGCGCCCTTCGTCAGAAGTTGAGTTAAGCGAGATGATCCAAGGCGCGCAGGCTTTGCAGATCAAAGGCGGCGGCACGCGCGGCGTTGGGCGTGCCGTGGGCGAAGTTTTGGATACCAGTGGCTTGAGCGGTGTTGAGCTTTATGAACCCGGCGCTTTGACCTTGGTGGCGCGGGCGGGAACCTCGCTTGCCGAGATTGAAACTCTGCTCGCCTCTGAACGACAACGCCTAGCCTTCGAAGTGCCCGATTTGCGC
The DNA here is from genome assembly GCA_040387915.1 of Pseudomonadota bacterium. Taxonomy (GTDB): domain Bacteria; phylum Pseudomonadota; class Alphaproteobacteria; order Rhodobacterales; family Rhodobacteraceae; genus Cypionkella. The sequence continues at coordinate 65,919 of JAZKCV010000015.1, read as the reverse complement.
GCCCTTTTGGGCCGGGACGGCGCTTCAACCATCGGCGGGGTGGTCGCGGCCAATGCCTCTGGCCCGCGCCGGGTGCAGGTGGGCGCTTGCCGCGATGCTTTGTTGGGGGTGCGGTTTGTCGATGGCCGGGGGGATGTGATCAAAAACGGCGGGCGGGTGATGAAGAACGTCACCGGCTATGATCTGGTCAAGCTGATGGCCGGATCGCAGGGCGCTTTGGGCGTGTTGAGCGAGGTCAGCTTCAAAGTGCAAGCGGTGCCAGACGCTGAAATCACGCTGATCGCAGAGCGGAGTTTGCCGCAGGGTCTGGCCGATCTGCGCCGCGCTTTAGGCTCGCCCTATGACATTTCAGGGGCCGCTTGGGCACAAGGCCGCGCGATGATCCGCATCGAAGGCATGGCCGGTTCCGTCACCTACCGCGCGGCTAAGCTGCAGGAATTGCTGGGGTTTGAGCAGGCAAAGGCCGATTGGGCAGAGGTCCGCGACGTGACGGCTTTTGCCGGGCGCGCGGGTGCCGTCTGGAAAATATCGATCAAGCCGACCGAAGCCGCAGCCCTGATTGAACACATTGGCCTAGAGGCAATCTGCGATTGGGGCGGCGGGCTGGTCTGGCTGCTCGATCCATCCGGCACAGCCGATGTGCGCGGCGCAATCGGCGCTTTCGGCCATGCCACCCTGATGCGCAGCACGCCTGGAATGACCCAACCAACCTTTCACCCCGAAGCCCCCACCATAGCCGCCCTGACCGCTGGCCTGCGTGCAAAATTCGATCCACGCAGCATTTTCAATCCGGGGATGATTGCCTGATGCAGACGCATTTCACCGACACTCAACTGCAAGACCCCAAACTGGCCGAGGCCAACAAGATCCTACGGTCCTGTGTGCATTGCGGCTTTTGCACCGCAACTTGCCCGACCTATCAAGTGCTTGGCGATGAACTCGATAGCCCGCGCGGCAGGATTTATCTGATCAAGGAAATGCTGGAAACAGGTCGCCCCGCCGATGCCCGCACCGTCAAGCATCTGGATCGCTGCCTGTCCTGCCTTGCCTGCACCACCACCTGCCCCTCCGGCGTCGACTACATGCACCTGATCGACCAAGCCCGCGCCTATGTCGAGAAAACTTACAAACGCCCACTGTCAGATCGTGCCTTGCGCTGGGTGCTGGCAAAGGTAATCCCGCATCCGACACGCTTCCGGCTTGCGCTTTTCGCGGCCAAACTCGCCGGCCCCTTCGCCAAACTGATCCCCGATCCACGCCTGCGCGCCATGCTGGCGATGGCCCCGAAAAACATCCCCCCGGTCAGCCGCAACGATGACCCGCAAAGTTTCGCGCCTACCAGCCCCAAACGGATGCGGGTGGCCCTGATGACCGGCTGTGCCCAAAAAGCGCTGAACACCGATATCAACGACGCCACGATCCGCCTGCTGCAACGCTTAGGTTGTGAGGTGGTGATCCCCCAAGGGATGGGCTGCTGCGGTGCGCTGACACATCACATGGGGCGCGAGGCAGAATCTCACGCCGCTGCCAGCCGCAACATCACCGCCTTCATCGCCGAGAAACGCGGGGCGGGGCTGGATGCGATTGTGATCAATACCTCTGGTTGTGGAACCACGGTGAAGGATTACGGCCATATGCTGGGCACCCCAGAGGCTGCCGAAATCTCCAGCCTGACGCTGGATATATCCGAGCTGCTGCAACGGCTTACCATCCCCGACGGCGCTGCCAAAGGCGTCACAGTCGCGTATCACGCCGCCTGTTCGCTGCAACACGGCCAGCAGATCAAAACCGCGCCGAAAGACCTTTTGAAACGCGCGGGCTTCACGGTTGTTGAGCCCGCCGACAGCCATCTGTGTTGCGGCTCGGCGGGCACCTACAACCTGCTGCAACCTGAGATTTCCGGGCAACTCCGCGCCCGCAAAGTCCAAACCCTAGAGGCCAAACGCCCCGACATCATCGCCGCTGGCAACATCGGCTGCATGATGCAAATCGGCTCTGCCACCGCCATCCCCATCGTCCACACGGTGGAGCTTTTGGATTGGGCCACAGGAGGGCCAAAACCGCGTGCGTTAGGTTGATTTGCCTAACATCTGCCGCAGTTTATCGCTAGGTCGGGCAACCAGCCCGGAGAGCCCATGCGCCTTGCCCTGATCGCCCTGCTTGCCCTTGCCAGCCTGCCCGTATCGGCACAGGAATCTCCGCTGGTCAGCCTACAAACTGCCAATGATTCAAAGGGTTGGAACGCAGTCGGGCGTCTGAACCTTGGTGATCGTGGCTTTTGTACCGGCACCCTGATCGCCCCTGATCTGGTGCTGACCGCCGCGCATTGCCTGTTCGACAAAGAAACCGGGGCGCGCATTGACGCCCGCGACATCCATTTCCTCGCCGGTCTGCGCAATGGCCGCGCCGAGGCCTACCGGAACGTCGCCCGCGCCGTGGCGCACCCGGATTACGCCTATTCCGGCGAAGACGATCTGGATCGCACCGCCTTTGATATCGCCGTGCTGGAACTGGATCAGCCGATCCGCTTGCCCTCGATCCAGCCGATGAACACTGCCGCGCCGCCATCGCGGGGCGATGAGGTTGGCGTGGTGTCCTACGCGCAAGACCGCGCCGAAGCGCCATCGCTGCAACAGATATGCCATGTGATTGATGGCTCGGACAAAGTGCTGGTGCTGTCGTGCAATGTGGATTTCGGCTCCTCCGGTGCGCCGATTTTCACGGTGAAAAACGGCGCGCCGCAGATCGTCTCGGTGGTCTCGGCCAAGGCAGAGTCGGACGGTAAGAAAGTCTCACTCGGCACCGCGCTCGAAGCGCCTTTGGCCGTGGTGATGGCGGAACTGGCGAAAGAAAGCCGGGCGGTTTCGGTTGCGGGCACCAAGGTCAACACCCTGTCCGGCGGCAAAGCCAGCGGCGCGAAATTCATCAAACCCTGATTGCTCCGCTTTCGGGGGTCTTGAAACCCACCAAAGCCCTTCCCAAATCAGCGATGTTCCCAGAGTGCCGCAATCGGGCTTCGGGGGCGTTAACCGCCTTGCCCTTCTGGGAAGGCTCCCGCGCCGTTTCAAAACGGCCATCGCTTGAAAGAGGATGTCTCATGCGCAATTTTGATTTCGCCCCGCTATACCGCGCCACCGTTGGCTTTGACCGTATGGCCGATCTGGTGGATCGTGCCCTGAACGCCGATGTGGCCCAACCCACCTATCCCCCCTATAACATTGAGAAAACCGCCGATGATGCCTATCGCATCTCAATCGCCGTGGCTGGTTTCTCGCCCGATGAGTTGTCGGTCGAAGTGAAAGACGGCGCGCTGCATGTTACTGCCCGCAAAGCACCTGAGGCCGAAGGCAAAGCCTATCTGCACCGTGGCATCGCCACCCGCGCCTTTGATCGCCGCTTTGCTTTGGCCGATCATGTCCGCGTCACGGGTGCTGCCCACGAACACGGTATGCTGCACATCGACCTTGTGCGCGAAACGCCCGAAGCCTTGAAACCACGCCGCATTGAGATCGGCCGCCGCGTCGATGTTGAGACGAAAGCGGTTGAAGCGCAGGTAGAGCCCGCCAACGCTTAAACCCCACACAGACCCAAAAGGCCCGGCCCCGCGCCGGGCCTTTTGCTTTGCCGCGCTCTGCGATACTCTGGGCCACAGCCGCGACCAGCCGCATGGAGAGCAGATGAAAACCCACCTTCCCCCCAAACAAATCACGGCTGTAGACACCCCACACCCGATGCACCCCGCCACCCGCGCCCTAGACGGCGGCCTGCGCCCTGACCCGATCACCGGGGCGATCGCGCCCAGCATTTCGATGTCGGTGAACAACGTCTTCACCCCCGGCGGCTCGGCGTTTTCCGCCGATGGCGTGGGCGATCTGACCGACCTGCCCTACCTTTACGCCCGCTGGACCAACCCGACCGTCCGCGATCTGGAACGCCGCCTCGCCAGCCTCGAATCCGCCGAAGATGCCCTCGCCACCGCCACCGGGGTCGCCGCAATCGCCGCGACCTTTCTGGCTCTGCTGAAATCCGGCGATCACCTGATCATCTCGGACGTGTGCTATGCCGGGGCCTATGAACTCGCCACCCGCATCCTGCCCGGTTTTGGCATTGAGGTCACGCCCGTGAACCTCTCCAACCTGGACGCCCTCAAGGCAGCCCTGCGTCCGAACACCAAACTGATCCATGCCGAAAGCCCCTGTAACCCCTTGCTACGCCTGACAGATCTGTCAGCCCTCGCCGAGATCGCCAAAGCCGTAGGCGTGCTAACTTCGGTAGACAGCACCCTCGCCACCCCGGTGATCACCCAACCGCTGACCCACGGCATGGATCTGGTGATCCACTCGCTCACCAAGTTCATGAACGGCCACGGCGATGCCTTGGGCGGCGCTGTGATTGGCCGCAAAGACCTGATCTCGCGCATCCGCGCCTCCTCTGGCGTCTATCTGGGTGCTGCCCTGTCGGCGCAAAATGCATGGCTGATCCTGCGCGGCATCGACACATTGTTCCCCCGCCTGCGCACCGCGTCGGAAAACGCCATGCAACTGGCGCAGCATCTTGAGGCGCATCCCAAGGTCTTGGCCGTCACCTATCCCGGTCTTGCCTGCCACCCGCAACACGCCCTTGCCACCCGCCAAATGGCCCTGTCCGGCGGCATGATCACCTTCCAGACCGCTAATCCCGAATTGGTCGCACAGAAAATGGCGGCGCGGTTCCGGGTGATGCATTACGCCTTCTCCCTCGGCCATCAGCGCAGCATCTGCGTGCATATTGGCACCGATGACATCATGGCCTCGACCTACCGCATGACCGGCGAAAGTCTAAGTGATTACAAACGCTTCGCAGGTGAAGGCGTATTTCGCCTGTCAGTCGGTCTGGAAGACCCGCGCGATCTGATCGACGATCTGGACCGCGCCTTGGCCGACTAGCGCCTGCCCCACATCCCAAGCCGCCCCTGCCTCGCACTGGGGCGGCTTGGCTTGGAACTCTAACGCTGGCTCAACGCCTTCGCCGTCCGCATCAGATTCACCGCCTCAATCCGGTAGCCAAATTCATCCGCCCCGCGCGACGCCAAACCCAGATCAATCGCCTGATCCCAGCCCCAATCGCCCAGATACTTGGTATCGGTCAAAAGCTGCCCAAACCCCGCAATCGCCGCAGCGAACCGAGTTTCATCCGTCACCGGCATCCCCGGCACAATCGCGGTTTCCTGCAACACACTCGCCCCACCGCCCGGAGCCACCGATCGCAGGCGTAGATAGCCCAGCTCACTCGATCCCTCCACAGTCTTTGCCGAACCATAGCGCAAAGGATCATTGCGCAACGCCGCACTGCCAGGTGCCGTCACTTCATAAATCGCAGTGACCGCCGTGCCAGCGCCAATATCACCGGCATCAACCTTGTCATTGTTGAAATCCTCGCGCGCCAGCGCCCGCGTCTCGTAGCCAATCAACCGATATTCCGCGACCTGCGCTGGGTTCCATTCCACCTGAATTTTCACATTATCCGCAATCGGATACAAAGCCCCGGTCAGCTGATCGACCAGCACCTTACGCGCCTCATTCAGCGTATCAATGTAGCTGGCGGTGCCATTGCCGTTCTGCGCCAAGGCCTGCATCGTCGCATCGTCCAGATTGCCACGACCAAAGCCCAGAACCGACAGATACACCCCGCTTTCGCGCTTCTTGGCGATGAAATCCTTCAACGCCTCCGGGTCATCAATCCCCACATTGAAATCGCCATCCGTCGCCAGCAGCACGCGGGAAACTTCCCCCTCAGCCTTCATGCTATCCGCCACCTGATAGGCCAGTTCCAACCCCTGCGCCCCCGCCGTCGATCCACCCGCCGCCAACTGATCCAAAGCCGCCATGATCGCCGCCGTATCGCTGGCCTTGGTCGGCGGCAACACCTGCCCCGCCGAGCCCGCATAGGCCACAATCGCCACCTGATCCTCAGGCTTCAACTGCCCCAGCATCAGCCCCAAAGACTGCTTGAGCAACGGCAGCTTATTGGCGTCCTCCATCGACCCCGAGGTATCCACCAGAAACACTAAATTCAGCGGCGGGCGATTCTCCACCAATGGCACCGCGCCCTGAATGGCGATATTCACCAATCGGGTATTCGGATTCCACGGCGTCGGCATCACGGTAATTGTGGGCCGAAACGCCTGATCGCCTTCCGGTTTCGGATAGGTATAAGGGAAATAGTTCACAATCTCCTCAATCCGCACCGAAGCCGGATCGGGCAAATACCCCGCGTTCAAGCTGGACCGCACCGTGGCATAAGACGCGGTATCCACATCAATCGAGAAGGTCGAGACAGGCTCCTCTGCCGTCACTTTCACCGGATTGGCGTCGGCATTGGCGAAGGTTTCGGTATTTTCAATCGGGATGGGCGCAGGCTCCATCACCGGCATATCGGCGATAATGCCAGCGGGGGCGGCGTAGCTTTCAACGGCTTGCTCCATCGCCGCACCCGCGCGGGCTTTCGCCATCGGCGCAGGAGCGGCCTCCATCATAGGCTCGGTCAGACCCGCCACCTCGGACGAGGTATCTGCCATCGGCTGCGCCAGAGCCTCTGCTTCGGTCTTGGCCAGAGCATCCGTTGCGGATTGCACTGGCGCAGGTTTCACCTCAGCCAAGGATTTTGCGCGTTCAGTCGGCAGCGATTGCGCAGGCGCGGTTTCGACTGCGATTTCGGGCGGCACAGGCACCTGCAAACCGCTCTGCGCCTCCTGCATCGGCCCCTTGCCCGACAACGGCAAAATAACCACAACCCCCACCAACAGCGCCGCAACCGAAGTCGTCGCCGCCAGCACAGGTTTCATCTTCACTGCGTTCAACATGGCCAAACCCTTCTGCAAAATACCCGCCTTCACAGGGCGGTCTTGCATAGGACGCACAGCCTCGGTCGATCCTTGGAGACTTGATTGCAAACGGGCAAAATTTTCCACAGCCAGCCGCATCGCCGCAGCTTTCGCATCGGTATCAGGGCTTGGCACAGACCGCAGCGCAGCTTTCAGGGCGTCAAGTTCATCACTCATTTCGCATCCTCCGCCGCCATGGCCCGCAGGCGCTTCTTCACTTCCGACATCCGCCAAGCCACAGTGCCTTCGGACACCCCCAACACCAAACCCGCCTCAGCCTGAGTCATCTCCTCGCCCAAAACCAAAGCCACCGTATCGCGCAACTCCGGGCTTAGCCGCGCCATCGCGGCCAATAACCAATCCTGCGCCTCGGCTTGCACGGCAATCTCATCCTGCCGCGCGATTTCCCAATCGCCCCAACCACTGGCCGCCCGCGCATGACTCGCCTGCCGCCGCCGCAGATCATGCGCGGCATTCATCACCACCCGATACAGCCAAGTGGTAAACCGCGCCTCGCCACGCCAATGCCGTAGCTTCACAGGCAGCGCCGCGCAAATGTCTTGCGCCAGATCCTGCGCCTCGGCCCGCGCCCCGGTCAGACGGTAAGCCAGCCCATAGATCCGGTCATAATGCCGCGCAACCAGCGCCGCGAAGGCGCTGCGATCACCGCCAGCGGCGGCTTGCGCGAGGATCTCGTCCGAGGTTTCCATCAACATGACCCTATTCAGACGCAGGCCAACCCGCAATCCTTGGCCGCCATGCAAAATAAAACGCGCCCGAGCGGATCGGGCGCGCCAAACTCTATAACGACATCCATACCACAACATGTGGTAGAATATGGCAGAAAACTCACCTTAAAACACAACTCACTCCCAGAGGGGAAGAATTTTTATCCGCTCAGTTCAGTGCAGATCAATAGATCAGCCCATCATAAACCCCGTAAGCACTGTTGGTCGAAGCCAACTGCCGGGTCTGGCCCTGCGCACCAGCATAGGCCACCACCGCGTTGTAGGTGCCGGGGCCAAACGAGCCGTCGATGCCACCGTTATAATAGCCATAGGCCGAGAGGCGACGCTGGATCAGCCGACGCTCGGACGACGAATAGTTGTTGAACGCCCTTGCGGCAGCAGTGCTGTAAACCGAGACGCGCTGCGGCTCATAGCGGGGTTCATAGCGCGGCTGATAGTGCTGATACCGCGGCTGTTCATAGCGCGGCTCATACCGGGGCTCGTAGCGCGGTTCGTAATGCTTTTTGTTTGGCTTGGTTTCCCGAATGATGCCTTGCAGCAAGATCACCCCAGCCGCACCTTTCAGCACGTCTTGTTCGCGTTGCCCCCAAGCCAAAGCCGGGGCAGCGGGCAAAGCCACCGCAAGCGCAAGCAATGCGGCAATCGTATTCCGTTTGATGTTTGAGACAGCGGGCAGCATGTCATTTCCTTTCATGTTGTGAACCTCCGAGAGCAGTCTCGTTGGGCCGATGAGATCAACATGGGAGGGCAACGCCCGATAAGCAAAATCGTTCCCTTGTTAGGCGATAACAAAGCAGGGTTTACGGGCGGGATGCGGATGCTGGCCCGCCCGTGAAAGCCTTATTTTATACGGAAATCAAAGTGCTTGCGCACATTTTCTTCGATCTTCCAGATACCCTTGAAAGTCGGCTCGACCACGAAAGAATCACCGGCTTTCACAGTCACCGGCGTGCCACCATCCGGCGTGATGGTGATGCGACCCGCGATCAGCACCACATATTCATAGGCAGTGTAGGTCGCATGATAGCTGCCCACCGTGCATTCCCAAATCCCCGAAACCATATCGCCCGCAGCCGAAGTATGCAGAGCCCAAGTCTTCATGCTGGGGCTGCCTTCAGTGACAATCCAGCCATCGAGATCGGCGGTAGAGGCTTCCAAGCCCTCGGTCGAGGTAAGTTTGACGACGCTTTGCATAAAAGATTCCTTTCGGTTGCGATGGTGCAGATTGGCAAAGCTTGGCGGCTGTGTCAGCGCCATCTCCGACAGATGCGACAACAGAGCCGACCGCTAGCTACGCGCATCAAACGCCACGCGGGCGGCCTCAATGCTTTCCAGATGCGTGCCTGCCCAAACCCAAACCCCACAAAACGCTTCGCTGAGGGTAAGCCCCAAATTGGTCAACTGATACTCTACCTTTGGCGGCACAACCGGATGCACCTTGCGCTGCACCAGCCCATCCCGCTCCATCTGCCGCAAAGTCTGTGTCAGCATCTTCTGGCTGATCCCCGGCACCGCGCGGCCCACTTCGGTAAAGCGCAGGATGCCACGCTGCTCCAACACTTCCAGAATAAGCATCGTCCATTTGTCGGCGATGCGCCCGATCACATCGGTAACCAGCTGTTCAATGCGTGGATCAATCGGGGCGGCATCTGGCCCAGTGCATTGCCTGTCCATATCACTCTCTTTTCGGTAAGTATAAATCTTTTGGGTGCCTTCTTTCTTATGGATCGTGAAAGGCGCATTTGGCAAGCATTGAATGAAGATGGAGAGTCCAAGATGAAATCGACAGCGAACACCATTCTGATCACCGGCGGCACTTCGGGCATTGGCCTTGCCTTGGCGCAGGGACTTGTCGCGCAGGGCAATACCGTGATCATCGCCGGGCGGCGTCAGGCGCTGCTGGATCAGGCGGCAACCGCAATCCCCAACCTACAAACCCTGACGCTGGATGTCAGCGATATCGGCGCCCTATCCACCGTTGCCGCCGATCTGATCGCGCGCTTCCCCGCGCTAAATGTGCTGATCAATAACGCAGGCATCATGCTGGCCGAGGATCTGCTGAGCCCCCCCGATGGCACTGCTGAAGCCACCATCACCACCAACCTGCTGGCCCCCATCACGTTGACCACCGCCCTGCTGCCGCATCTGCGCGCCCAAAGCGCGGCCACGGTGGTCAACGTCACTTCGGGCCTTGCCTTTGTGCCATGGGCGGGAACACCGACCTATTCGGCCACCAAAGCCGCCTTGCACAGCTATACCCAATCCTTGCGCCACCAACTCCGAGGCACAAGCGTCGAGGTGTTAGAACTCGCCCCCCCCGCCGTGCAAACCGATCTGATGCCCGGCCATGCGCAAAACCCGCACGCGATGCCGCTGGCCGATTTCATCACGGAATCGCTGGGCCTGCTGTCTAATCCTCCGACCTCAGGTGAACTCCTGGTCGAGCGCGTTAAATTCCTGCGCGACGCCGAAGCCACAGGCACCTTTGCCCAAACCTTCGCCATGCTGAACCCAAGCTAAACGAAAACGGCGCGAGGGTTGACCTCGCGCCGCCAAATCCGTTCCGCTCGCCTTAAACCGACAAGCAGACGTATTTCAGTTCCATGTAATCGTCGATGCCGTGGCTGGAACCTTCCCGGCCCAAGCCCGACTGCTTCACGCCCCCAAACGGGGCCATCTCGTTGGAAATCAGCCCGGTGTTGACGCCGACCATGCCATATTCCAACTGCTCCTGCACCCGCGTGATCCGGCCAATATCCTTGGCATAGAAGTAGCTTGCCAGACCAAAGATCGTATCGTTGGCGCGGCGAATGACTTCTTCCTCGGTGTCAAATTTGAACAAAGGGGCCAGCGGCCCAAAGGTTTCCTCATTGGCCACCTTCATCGCAGGCGTCACCCCCGTCACCACCGTCGGCTGAAAGAACGTGCCGCCCAAGGTATGCCGTTTACCGCCCGTCAACACCTTGCCACCGCCCGCGAGCACATCAGCGATATGCTCCTCCACCTTCTCAACCGCATCTTCGTTGATCAGCGGCCCGGTGGTCACGCCTGCGCTCAGCCCATCGCCAATCGACAATTTACCAACAGCCGCCGCCAGCTTCTCAGCAAAGGCATCATACACCCCAGCCTGCACATAAATCCGATTCGCACAGACACAGGTCTGCCCGTTGTTGCGGAACTTCGATACCATCGCGCCCTCAACCGCAGCATCAAGATCGGCATCGTCAAACACGATGAACGGCGCGTTGCCGCCCAATTCCATGCTGCATTTCAGCACCTGTTCGGCAGCCTGCCGCAGCAAAATCCGCCCCACTTCGGTCGATCCGGTGAAAGTGATCTTGCGAATAGCCGGGTTCTCGCAGAACTCCTTACCGATCTCGGACGACCGCGACGAGGTGATCACGCTGAAAACGCCACCCGGCACCCCAGCCCGCTCCGCCAACACCGCCAAAGCAATCGCCGACAACGGAGTCTCCGCCGCAGGCCGCGCCACAAATCCACAACCAGCCGCCAATGCCGGGGCCACCTTGCGCGCGATCATCGCATTCGGGAAGTTCCATGGCGTGATCGAAGCACAGACCCCAATCGGCTGTTTCAAAACAGAAATCCGCTTGTCACGCATATGGCCGGGAATGATCTGACCATAGGTGCGCTTCGCCTCTTCGCCAAACCATTCGATATAGGCAGAGCCATAGGCGATCTCACCCTTGGCCTCGGCCAAAGGCTTGCCCATCTCGGCGGTCAAAATCGTCGCCAGATCTTCCTGCGAAGCCATGCACAGATCAAACCACTTGCGCATCACCTGCGCGCGCTCTTTGCCAGTCCGCGCCGCCCACTCGCGGCGAGCCACATCGGCGGCGGCAATCGCGCGCGCTGCATCGGCACGGGTCAGATCCGGCACCAAAGCGATCACATCACCCCGCGCCGGATTGGTCACCGCAAAGGTCGCGCCATCGGCAGCATCAATCCACTGGCCGGCAACATAGGCTTTGTTCGGCAGCAGGCTGGGGTCTTTCAGCAAAGAACGCAGATCGGTCACGGAATCGAGCATGGGGGCCTCCATTGTCATCGGTTGCCCCTGCTTGCCCGCTCTGGACTTAAAAGTCCACATCCTCCACCAATGCTGGACCTAAAGCTGGCGGCAAACTGGAGTGATCAAGATGGACATGACCCGCGACTATCTCAACGGCGCTTTCATTCCGGGCTCCGACGCCCTCCCAGCCCTCTGGGCAACAAAAGCCGCAAAATTCCGCGCCAGCCTAGGCACCCGCGCGCGCCTGAACCTCGCTTATGGCCCCGCCCCTCGCAACCGCTTCGATCTGTTCCTACCCGAATCCACCCCCAAAGGCCTGATGGTCTTCATCCACGGCGGCTACTGGCTGGAAACCGATAAATCCCTATGGTCCCATCTCGCCGCCGGAGCCGTCGCCCAAGGCTGGGCCTGCGCCCTGCCCGGCTACACCCTAGCGCCGCAAGCCCGCATCGCCCAAATCACCAATGAAATCGACCAAGCCATCACCACACCCTGTGCCGAGATCGCAGGCCCGCTGGTGATCACCGGCCATTCCGCAGGCGGCCACCTCACCGCCCGCATGGGCAACCCCGACCGCAGCGAAACCTTGAAATCCCGCCTAACCCGTATCGTGCCGATCTCTCCCCTCGCCGACTTAGAGCCGCTGTCGCAAACCGACATGCAAACCAACCTGCACCTAGACTCAACTGAGATCGCCGCCGAAAGCCCCGCCCGCCACGCCCTGACCACCCAAGCCCATATCTGGGTCGGAGGCGCGGAACGCCCTGCCTTCCTCTGGCAAGCGCGCACCCTTTCCGAAAACTGGAACTGCCCGTGGACAGTCGATCCCGGCACCCACCATTACAACGTGATTGACGCGCTGGAAAATCCCAACTCGCCGCTGATGCACACCTGCCTCAATGGCCTCTAACGCCCCTAAGCCCATCCTCTGTGCTCAAATATCCTCAGGGGGTGAGGCAAAGCCGAGGGGGCGTGAACGCCCCCTGATTTTCCCAAAAATCACGCCCGATCAGCTGTTCGCGTGCATCCGCTCGATATAGGCGCGCATTTCTTCCGCCTCGTGCCGCGCATCGCGCAAGCCTTCCATCGCGGCGCGCAATTCGGCTTCGGTCTGGGCGATCTGGTTCATCAACTCGCCCTCGCGGCTTTCCAGATACACAATCGCCTGATCGCGCATCTCCTCTGCCTCATGCAAAGATTGCGCCATCCGGTCCATTTCCGCCATGTCGCCGCCCGCCACGCGGGTAAAGCGGTGCAAAAGCCAATAGGTGAACCAACCCGCCGCGAAGGCCAACAGCAGGATGACGGCGGTGGCCGCGATAAATTCGGTGCGGTTCATGGCTGCATCCCCAACATCATTCTGACTTCTTCGGCCGTGGCTTCGGCGCGATGGTTTTCTTCTGTGGTGCCACCGAGGGGCTGGTATCGCTTGAAAAATCCGGCCCCTCCGACACGGCTTTAGCCGCACCTTGCGCCGCATCCGAGCCCTGTGCCGCCGTCGCTGCCGCTTTGCCCTCATCCGGCGAAGCGGGTTTCGGAGCCCCAATCAAGCGAAATTCAATCCGCCGATTGGCCTCACGCCCGGCATCCGAGCCATTGTCGGCCAAAGGATCAGCCTCGCCATAGCCGCGCGCCACCATGCCCGACACATCAATCTGCCGCCCCTGCAAAGCCAGCACCACGGTCTCGGCCCGCGCCTGAGACAGCGCCCGGTTGCCTTCCTCAGACCCCTGAGCATCAGTATAACCCGCCACTTCCAGCTTCACACCGGGGCAGGATTTCAACACATCCGCCAGCGCCTTCATCACACCGCCCGCCGCCGCGTCGATCTCGGCAGAACCCGGCGTGAAGGTGATCTTCTGCCGCGCCACCACGTCATCAACATCCTGCGCACATTCTTCCGGGGTCGGGATGCCCGCCAACGGGTCCAGCGCCTTGTCGTATTTCACATCAACCTTAAACGTCTGCCCCTGCCCCAACTTCTCGGACAAAATCTGCGAAATCCGCACTTTGGCGGATTGTGACCCGGTGATGCCTTTCAGCTCCACCGTATCGGCGCGCACCAAAAGCGTACCGTTGTCCAACTCGCCCAAAGCCTGCAACCCCGCCAGCACCCGTACCGGCCAGCCAGTCGGCAGATCGGGGTCCATCCGGGTCGCAAGATAGGTGTTGCTGCCGAACTCGGCCTTGGCAAAACTGTCAACGGCCTTGCGCAACATCTCATCGGTCAACCGACCGCGCATTTCCAACCGATGCGTCTCGGGCGCAAGCTTGGCGGTGAACTCCGCAGGCCCAACAACCCCGCCCGCAGGTTTCTTCTCCAGCGTGGCTTTCAGCGAAAACACATCCGGCAGCGCAGCGCCAAGTTCGCCCACCACCCGGTCAAAATCCGCCTGCGGCACATCCACGCCCGCCAGCAGGGTGACATCAGCATCCGCAAAGGTCAGCGTCGCACTTTGCAACTGCGCCACCGCTTTGATCCCGGCGATGGTGGCATCGGCCCAGCGCGGTGTCGGAACGCCCAGACCAATCGTGCAACTGTTGCGCCCCACCGCACCCGCAGCCCCTGCCGCCGCCAGTATCTTCGCCCGCGCCAGCTCGGTATCGGCGGAACACGCATCAAACCGTGCGCCCTCGGCATCCTTCACAAACCGCAGCGTGAACGGCGTCAACACCGGGCGCGGCGCTGAAATCTCAATTTTCACCGCCAGCCCCGCAGGCTTCGCGCTGTTCAACTGCTGCTCAAAGCTACGCTTTTCGGCCTCTGATCCCGCAATCGCCGTGATCGCCACCTGATCCGCCGCCACCGAAATCTTCGACCTTGGCAACAGGCTCAGTGCATTCAACCCATAGGTCAGCGCGGGCTCCCAACCGGTTGGCGCTGGATAGGCCGCCGTCTCAAGCATATCCGCCAGCGGAATATCCGGGCTTAACGCCTGTGCCGCGTCCTTCACCGCTTGCAGCGCGTCGCTTTCCGGCAACAGCCCGATCAGCTGAATCCCATCGTCATTGCGCAGCATTTCCACCGAGAATCGCGGCGCTTCAATCGCCTTGACCGGAGTCACCTCAAGCCGATCGCGGATGCGCGACGAATCGATCAACCCGCCCACAAGATTGACCACCTTGTACCGCAGCGCCTCATTCGGGGCCGTGCCGTGTAGGTGAATCTGCAACCCATCCGGGGTGACCGTGGCAAAGGTAATGCCCTCAGTCAGCAGCATGGATTTCACCGCGCGGGCCGAGATATTCTCAACCAGCACAGCCGCGCCCCAAGCCACCAGCACCGACACCACACCCGCCGCGACAAAGGCGCAGGGGGCCAGATACTTCGCAGGAAGCTGGGCGAGGCTGAGATTGGGCAATGTCACCACGGGGCTTGTGTCACTCGGTCTGTCAGATATGCGATGGCGCGCGGGGCATGGCGGCAGCTGACCCCGGCCCCGGATGCATAGAGGCGGCAGCCCCCCGGATCAATCAAAGGAACACCGCAACGGCAAAAAACAGCGCAGCAATCAATCCGGCATCCCGGTTCGACAGAAACAATCGCCGACAATTCGCCGGATCGTTGATGTTCAGCCCGCGCAGCTGCCACGCCATATGCCAGCCAAAGCCCCAAACCCCGGCCAAGGCAAGGATCAGCGCCAGCACTTTGCTGGGGGGAATCGCCACCGTGATCACCGCGCCCGCCATCAAAACCACCGCCGCCACCAAGAACCCCCGCAGCCAAACCCGCGAGTTGTCGCCAAACAGCCGCGCCGTCGATTTCACCCCGATCAGCGCGTCATCCTCGCGGTCCTGATGTGCATAGATCGTGTCATAGAACAGCGTCCACGCAATCCCCGCGCCATACAAAAGCACAGCAGGCAGCCGCACTTCCCCCGCATGGGCGGCGTAAACCAGCACCGCGCCCCAGTTGAATGCCAGCCCCAGAAACGCCTGCGGCCACCATGTAAAGCGCTTGGCAAACGGATAAATCAGCACCAACCCCAACGATGCCACACCCAAGCCAATCGCCAACCAGTTGTAAGTGAACAAAATAACCGCTGCCAAAGCCGCCTGCACCGTCATCCACACCAGCGCCGCCTTCACCGTCACCGCCCCCGACGGCAAAGGCCTGCTGCGCGTCCGCGCGACCGATGCGTCAATCTCACGATCCGCAATGTCGTTCCAAGTACAGCCCGCCCCGCGCATCAGGAAAGCCCCCAACGCCGAAGACACCGCCAGCCACAAATCCCAGCGGCTGAACCCATCGGAAAGCCCCGCCAGCGCAATTCCCCACCAGCACGGGATCAACAAAAGCCACGTCCCAATCGGGCGATCCGCACGGCTCAACCGCAGATAGGGCCGCGTCACAGGTGGCGCAAAGCGATCCACCCAGTTGTCTTTCGGCGCATCCGCGACGCTCGCCTCTGGCATTTCCGCAAACTCAGACATAGATTCCCCGGCATGACAGATGCAAAAATCCGCCTCTATGTAGATCAGCCTTTGGCCATGGGGCAAGCCGTGGCCGTCAATGCCGATCAGGCCCATTATTTGTTCAACGTGATGCGGCTTGCGCGCGGCGCTGCCGTCGCGCTGTTCAATGGCCGCGACGGTGAATGGCGCGCGGAAATTGCCGAGGCTGGCAAGCGCGGCGGCATCCTGATCTGCACCGATCAAACCGCCCCCCTCCGCCTGCCCCCAGACCTCTGGCTCGCCTTCGCCCCCATCAAAAAGGCCCGCACCGATTTCATCGTCGAAAAGGCCACCGAACTCGGTGCCGCCCGCATCATCCCAGTGCAAACCCGCCACACCAACGCCGAACGCATCCGCCAAGACCGCCTGCAAGCCCACGCGCTTGAGGCAGCCGAGCAATGCGGCGCAACATCGGTCCCCGAAGTCAGCGACCTGACCTCGCTCGACAAATTCGTCACCACCCTGCCCCCCGACCGCAAACTTCTGTGGTGTGATGAGGCGATGGTCGGCCAAGCCCCCGCCCTTTCCGGCACCCGTGGCGAAAAATGGGCCATCCTGATCGGCCCCGAAGGCGGCTTCTCGGCAGACGAACAGCAACGCCTGCGCGCCCTGCCGCAAATCCAACCCACCGCCCTCGGCCCCCGCATCCTGCGCGCCGACACCGCCGCCGTCGCCGCCCTGACCTTGTGGCAAGCAGCACTGGGCGATTGGGCATGATCCGCCCCGAATTCCTCGCCCTGCTGCACCGCTTCTCCGAAGTGATCGCCGCCACCGCCATCCTTTGCTTTGGCCTCTGGCTGATCTTATTGGGCGGCTACCTTCTCACCCCCGTTGGCACCGCCATCGGCGCGTTCGGCGTGGCTTGGGGCCTGCTCGCCCTGCGCCGCCTGCGTTTCAACCAAACCATAGACTCCCCCGGCGTGGTCGAAGTCGATGAAGGCCAGATCGGCTATCTCGGCCCACAAACGGGCGGCTTTGTCTCAATCCCCGAACTCACCGAACTCCGCCTGCTCAGCTTACGCGGCCGCCGCGTCTGGCGCCTCAAACAAGCCGATGGCCAAGCCCTGCTGATCCCGGTTGACGCCACCGGAGCTGACAAATTGTTCGACGCCTTCGCCAGCCTGCCCGGCATGAACACCCTCGCCCTCGTCGCCGCCCTAGACGCCAAACCCAGCACCGGCAGCACCACGCTTTCCCTCGCCGCCGAGACGAAAACCATCTGGTATCGCCCTGGTCGCGCCGTGTTGCCCGGATCGTGAAGCCTGTGTAACACAGCGCGGCCTCTCTTGACTTAGCCACGCCGCCGCTTCACCAGTTGCATCCTGAAATTTCCAACGCGAAAGGGCCCTGCCCCATGTCGATTCCACAGTCCGGCGGCGGCCCCATCGAAGACTTTTCGCAACTTGCCGAGATGATGGACTCTGGCTCCAAACCGAAAGCCGATTGGCGCATCGGCACCGAGCATGAGAAATTCGGCTGGCTGACCGACACCCGCGCGCCGCTGCCCTATGCAGGCGAGCGTTCGATCTCCGCCCTGTTTGCGGGCCTGCAAAGCTTTGGCTGGACGCCCGTGACCGAGGCCGACAACATCATCGGCATGACCCGCGCCGGGGCGAACATCAGCCTAGAACCGGGCGGGCAGTTTGAACTCTCCGGCGCGCCGTTGGAAAACCTGCACCAAGGGGCTGCTGAGCTTCAGAACCACCTCGACGAAGTCCGCAGCATCGCCGATCCCTTGGGGATCAAATTCATGGGCCTCGGCGCGGCCCCCGAATGGTCGGCAACGACGATGCCCGTGATGCCAAAAGGCCGCTACCGCCTGATGACCGACTATATGGGTCGCGTCGGCACCCACGGCACCCAGATGATGTATCGCACCTGCACCGTGCAAGTGAACCTCGACTACGCATCCGAGGCCGATATGGTGAAAAAACTCCGCGTCGCCCTTGCCTTGCAACCCGTCGCCACAGCACTGTTCGCCTCAAGCCCATTCTTCGACGGCAAACCCAACCAGCACAAATCTTGGCGCTCGCGCATCTGGCGCGGCTTGGACAATGCCCGCACGGGAATGCTGCCCTTCGCCTTCGATGAAGGCTTTGGCTTTCAGCAATACGTCGATTGGGTCTTGGACGCGCCGATGTATTTCGTCTACCGCGATGGCAAATATATCAACGCCTTAGGCCAAAGCTTCCGCGCCTTCCTGAAAGGCGAACTGCCCGCAATGCCAGGCGAAAAGCCCACCCTGTCCGACTGGGCCGATCACATGACCACCGTATTCCCCGAAGCCCGCGTCAAAAAATACATTGAAATGCGCGGTGCCGATTGCGGCGATCAGGCCCATATCGACGCGCTGCCCGCCTTCTGGGTCGGCCTGATGTATGACGATGCGGCCTTGGACGCTGCATGGGATCTGGTCAAAGGCTTCGACTCTGAGACCCGCGAAACCCTGCGCGTCAATGCCTCTGTCAGCGCCCTGCAAGCCGAAGCGAATGGCGTGAAACTCCTAGACCTCGCCCGTGCCGCTGTTGGCCTGTCGCACGCTGGCCTCGCCGCCCGAGGTCTTGACGAGCAGCGCTACCTAGCCCCCCTCGTGCAAAACCTCGCCACCGAGAAAACCCAAGCCGACCGCTGGCTTGATCTGTATAACGGCGCATGGGGCAAAAGCCTGACCCCGATCTACGAAGCATCGAGCCTATAACTTTCACATTGGCTTAAATATCCCCGCCGGAGGCTCTTGCTGTAGTGCCGGATGCCTCCGGCGGAGTATTTCAAAAAAGGCAATGCAAAACGCCTAATCCGCCAACACCACGCCCAGCACAAAATCCCGCACCTTATCCTCGGCCATCTCGCAGGGCTTCAACACATCGCCGGATGCCAGATGATACAGGTTCAGGCTGACGAAATCCGTCCCACCCAAACTGCGCGCATAGAATTTCACGCTGCGGCCATGGGTATAAGTTGTTTTCTCCATCCGCCAGCGCTGGCCCTGAAACAGCCCCTCGCTGTAGCCTTCTGGGATCAGCAACAGCGCGGTCAGGAACGGGTCCAACACCCTATTCGCTGGCGCTTGGCCGCACTGACATGAAGGCCTTGTTATAATCGCTCCACACCAGCGCTTCGATGCACGAATCCGCCCCCGCGCCGCCACATTCGCCGCCGTTCAGCCACAGCAACAAGACCGGAGCCTTGTTCCACTCGATCACTTTCCATTCCTGCGCAAAGTAATCCATCCGCTTGCCGTCAATCACGAGCGACAGCTGCGAACCGCCCGTGCCGCCCCAGTAACTGGCCGAGGTTGAGCAAATGAATTTCGCCGCATCCACAATCTGCTCTGGCTTACCGTCCCCGGTCAGATCAATATCGGTTATGGTGCCGACCGGGGCGTCGAACACGCCCTTATCAAGGCTGGCGCAATCGGCCTTCGCCTCGGCCAAGATCGCCTCAACCGTAGCCTCGGCCAAAGCTGGCCCGGCAAGCAGGCACAAACACACCACCAGCCGGATCATTTCTTTGCCCCGATCTTCGGCTCGGTCCCCGCTTTCAGCCGCCGCAAATTCGGCCAATGCTTGATGTAGATCAGCACCGTCAGCACGAACACCAAAACCAGCATATGCCCCTGATTGAACACGAAGCACCACAGCCCCGAAAAAGCCGCCGCCACCAATGCAGCCAGTGACGATATGCGCCATACAGCCGCCGCCACAGCCCAAGTCGCGCAAGCAGCCAGCCCCACCGGCCAAGCCAGAGCCAGCAGTGTGCCAAGCAAGGTCGCCACCCCCTTGCCGCCCTTGAAGCCCAGCCACACCGGGAACAGATGCCCCAGAAACGCCGAAAGCCCCGCCAGTTGCGCCGCATCTTCCCCAACCGCACAACGCGCTATCAGCACCGCGATGCCGCCCTTCGCCGCATCCAGCAGCAGCGTCGCCAAAGCCGCACCCTTGTTCCCTGTCCGCAGCACATTGGTCGCCCCAATGTTCCCCGACCCAATCGACCGCAAATCCCCCAAACCCAGCGCCCGCGTGATCACCACGCCAAACGGCACCGACCCCAGCAGATACGCCAGCACAGCCACCACGACCAAAACCAACGGCGAAGCTACAATCTCTGGCATGACTTACCCCTGATAAACCGCTTGGCCGGCGACATACGTTGCCAGCACCTTACCCTCCATCCGACAGCCGTCAAACGGCGTGTTCTTGGATTTGGAGTGCAATTTGAACCGATCCAGCAGGTAAGGCGCATATGGGTCGAACAGCACCAGATCCGCCGGAGCCCCCACCGAAAGCCGCCCCTGTGGCAGCCCCAGCCGCTTCGACGGGTTCAGCGACAACGCCCGGAACAGGGTCGGCAAATCCAGCTGCCCCGCATGATAGAGCCGCAACGCGGCGGGCAACAAAGTCTCCAACCCCACCGCGCCCGACGCCGCCTCCTCAAACGGCAGCCGCTTTGACTCCTCATCAGCCGGAGTATGGAACGACCCGATCACGTCGATCAACCCTTCCGCCACCGCCTGCACCATCGCCATCCGGTCTTCTTCCGACCGCAGCGGTGGGGTGAATTTGAAGAACGTCCGGTAATCCCCGACATCAATCTCGTTCAGCGTCAGATGGTGGATCGACACCCCCGCCGTCACATCAAACCCATTCGCCTTCGCCCGCTCCAGCGCAGGCAAGCTGCGCGCAGTGGTGATCTGATCAACATGATAGCGCACCCCGGTCATCTCAACCAAGCCGAGATCACGGTCCAACCCAATCCTCTCCGCCATCGCCGAAACTCCCGGCAACCCGCGCAAACTGGCGAACTTGCCAGAGGTCGCCGCCGCCCCCGCCGACAACCCCGGTTCCTGCGGATGCCCGATCACCAAAGCCCCCAAAGACCGCGCATAGGTAAATGCGCGCGATAACGCCTTGGTATCGCTGGAAACCTTGAACACATCGGTAAACGCCACCGCCCCCGCATCGAGCAAAAACCCGATCTCGGTCATCTCATGCCCCGCATGCCCCTTGGTCAGCGCCGCCATATGCCGGATCCGCACCCGCGCCTCGCCCGCACGCCGTGTCACAAACTCCAACACTTCGGGTGTGTCGATTGAGGGCGTGGTATCGGGCCGCACCACCATCGTGGTGATCCCGCCCGCCGAGGCCGCCAACCCTGCCGAGCGGAACGATTCCTTATGCCGCTCACCAGGTTCCCCAATCTTGACGCCGATATCGACGATGCCGGGCGCAAGGCAATGCCCGCCGCAATCCATCTCCGTCGCCCCCACCGGAGCATCGCCATCGAGGGCCACGATCACACCGTTGTCGATAGTCAGCGAGCCAATCTCATCAGTGCCGGATTCCGGGTTGATCAAGCGTGCGTTGGTGAAGTGCAGCGTCATAGCGCAGAGCCTCCGACAATTTTGTTGACCAAGGCCAAGGCTGTTTCAAAATCTGATTTTGACAATCCGGCGAACTCAACAGTGCCGCTGTCTTCGCCTGTGTGCTGGATGGGGATCGCAAGCGTGAACAAAGCATCGCGCTCTATCGTTTCAACAGTTCCACCAACTTGGATCACGCTTGATGCAGTCCAGCGCTTTTTTGGATTCGTCTTGGAGACGAATGTTCTGTTCTTGCTCAGCCCATAGATCAACGGCTCGGGTCGCTTCAGAAGACCAACCCCAAACCAGGTCCCAATGCAGGCCATCAAAATCGGAAACATCTTTCCAAAGACCGCCCCTGCGCCTTCAAATTGCAAAGGAAACAAGCCGCCGACCTGATAACATGCCGCCACAAGCGCCCAGAATCGCGGTCCTGTTAGTAGCAGAAGAACTGCACTTGCCGCCAACATAGCCAATCCATAGAACCACTGCCGCCGCGCCGCCGAAGCCTGCACCGCCCAGAGAACTTGCTCACCGGGCAAAAGCAGTTTGTCAAAGGGATGGCTTGTCATGGGTGCATCCTACGCAACATCCCTCACCCCGCCATCCAGACAAACGCCACGGTAAACACCGCCAGAAACACCAGCACCCCGGTCGCCACCATGCCGCTCATCCGGGCATCCGACCATTTCCGCTTGGGCTTCTCGCTCATACCATGGTCCCCACAGCCGCACGCCCACGCTCGGCCCGCAGATTGCGCGCCAGCAAATCCATGCAGGCCATCCGCACCGCGACACCCATCTCAACCTGATCCTGAATAACGCTGCGGTTGATGTCATCCGCCAACTCGCCGTCAATCTCGACGCCGCGGTTCATCGGCCCCGGATGCATCACAATCGCATCCGGTTTGGCAAACGACAGCTTCTCGGCGTCCAGCCCGTATCGGTGGTAATACTCGCGTTCAGACGGGATAAACCCGCCATCCATCCGCTCTTTCTGAAGCCGCAGCATCATCACCACATCCGCGCCCTCAAGCCCCTTACGCATGTCGTCGTATAACTCACAGCCAAAATGCTCCACCCCCGCAGGCATCAGGGTGGGGGGTGCTATCAACCGCAGCCGGTTCTCCATCTTCCCCAGCAATATCAGATTGCTACGCGCCACGCGGGAATGTGCAATATCGCCACATATCGCAATCGTCAGCCTTTGTATCCGCCCCTTCGCCCGCCGGATCGTCAACGCATCCAGCAAAGCCTGCGTCGGATGCTCATGCCGCCCGTCGCCCGCATTCAGCACCGCGCAGTTGACCTTCGAGGCCAGCAAATTCACCGCCCCCGACGCGCCATGCCGCACCACCAGCAAATCCGGGTGCATCGCGTTCAGCGTCATCGCGGTATCAATCAGCGTCTCGCCCTTCTTCACCGAAGACGAGCCAACCGACATATTCATCACATCCGCGCCCAGCCGTTTCCCGGCCAACTCGAACGAAGCCTGCGTCCGGGTCGAATTCTCAAAGAACATATTGATCTGCGTCAGCCCCGCCAAAGCATCCGAAGATTTCACCGTGCGGCGGTTCAGATCGACATAGCGATCCGCCAAATCCAGAATGGTGGTGATTTCCAAAGGCGAAAGTTGCTCGATCCCAAGCAGGTGGCGGGCGCGAAAGCTCATCGGCATCTCCGTCGGTGGTTTAACGGCTTATAGGAACCCCAAGCGCCCCCGGCAAGGCCCGCCCGACACACCTTGTCCCGCCGCCGCAAGCCCCATACCCTACGCCCATGGGAATCGAGAATGACATTGCAGGCGACTGGCACGCCGCCTTGGCCGCATTGGCGTGGCAGGTCGATCTCGGCCTGACCGACATCAGCGCCGAATCCCCATTGAACCGCTATGATCTGCCCGAACCGATCAAAGCCCCGCCGCCCGCGCCGATCATCGCCTCCCCCAAACCAGCGCCGCCCCCCGAACCCGAAGCCCCCAACCCCGACGCCGCGATCTTTGAAGCCCGCGCCGCCGCCAGCCAATGCGACACGCTGGAAGCCCTGCGCGCAGCCCTCGCCGCATTTGAGCATTGCGAACTGAAAAAAGGCGCGCGCAATCTGGTGTTCGCCGACGGCAACTCCAAAGCCCGCGTGCTGATCCTCGGCGAAGCCCCCGGTGTAGAAGAAGATCGCGAAGGCCGCCCCTTCGTCGGTCGCGCAGGGCAACTGCTAGACAAAATGTTCGCCGCCATCGGCCTGTCGCGCACCTCGCCCGACCCCGCAACCGCGCTCTACATCACCAACACCCTGCCATGGCGCCCGCCACAAAACCGCGACCCTTCGCCCGATGAAATCGCCATGATGCGCCCGTTTGTGGAACGCCACATCGCCCTGGTGAACCCCGCCATCATCGTGCTGGTCGGCAACACCCCGCTGCAAACCATCCTGAACACCAAAGGCATCCTGCGCGCACGTGGCAACTGGACCGAAGCACTCGGCAAACCCGTGCTGCCAATGACCCACCCCGCCTACCTGCTGCGCAATCCTGCAGCGAAGCGCGAGGCTTGGGCTGACCTGCTGTCGCTGCAAGCCAAACTGCGCGGCTAAAGGCACACCAAACCAACCCGGCGGTAAACCAATTCAGCCGAACATCGCCATGAGATCAGCATAATGTGGCGCATAATCAAAAAACCACCACCTACAGAGACTTTTCCCACGGGGAAAACCACAAATGACCTCGCACCCAATCCAGCATACCAAAACGCAACCCGCTTTGGTCATCCCCGCTTTGGTCATCCTCTGTGCAAAAATATCCCCGCCGGAGGCATCCCACCCCCAGCAACCCTCAGGGCGCTGGACACCCGGCAATCTCAACCGACCCGCCCGCCCCCAACACCGTCACCACCACGCCAGAGCGATCCAGCGCAAACGGCGCGCCGCTGCTGGCCACCAGATCAGCACTTGCCGTCAACCGCCCGCCAACCCGCGCACTTTCTGCCTCGCCAACCCAAACGCTGGCATCCGAGGTTTCAAACACCACCGTCTCGGCCCCACGCTGCGGCAAATCGAGCACCGCCGTCAGCCGCAACCCATCGGCAATAGGCGCGACCTCACAAGAAATCGCCCGCAACCCCGCCGCCTTACCGCCAACGGGCTGCGCCTTCAACGCCGCCTTGATCGCGGCATCCGGCGCACCTGCATCCAGCACCGCCGAAAGCTGCACCGCTGCCGGCATACAAATCTGATTACACACCCCCAGATCAACCCCGGCTCGTAACTCTACGGGCTTGGACGCATCCAGCGGCACCACTTCCAGCGGCAAAACCACGCCCTCATGATAGCCAATCGTCTGCATGCCATTGGTGTGAAACACCACGGGGCTCGGCCAATGCACCCGCACCGATTTGACGTTCACCGAACCCGACCAGTTGAACAAAGGCGGAATCCCCGCCTCGCCGGGGCTGCGCCAATAGGTCTTCCAATCAGGGGCCAGCTGCAACCGCAGCCCCGCCATATGATGGCCATTCTGCATCTGCCATCCCGGCAACAGATCGGCCTGCAAGACATCGTCTTGCGTGGAGGCAAGGGCGGGTGACGCGAGGCACAGGGCGATAAGCAGGATTTTCAGCATGGCCCTGTCATAAGCAAAGCCCCGCCTTCGGGGAAATCACGATCCGGCGAGAGGCTTGTAACCAAATCAGGCTTTGCCCATCTTGAAGATGACAGAATATGGGGGTGCGATTCGATGGATCTCTGCGGAAAGCTACTGGTGGCGATGCCCGGAATGGCCGATCATCGGTTTGAACACGCGGTGATCCTCGTCTGTGCCCACACTCCAGAAGGCTCGATGGGTCTGATTATCAACAAAACCCTGCCCGATATGTCGTTCTCTGGCCTGCTCGAACACCTCAACATCCCGCTGGGCGAGGAAAGTCGCAAAATCGCCGTGCATTTCGGCGGCCCGGTGGAACGTGGTCGCGGCTTTGTGTTGCATTCGCCCGATTATGCAGGCGGCCCCGCGACCATGCGTATCGAAGGCGGTTATGGCATGACCGCGACCTTGGATGTATTAGAGGCGATGGCCCAAGGCAGCGGCCCCGACAAAGCCCTGCTGGCGCTGGGATATTCCGGCTGGGGTCCGGGTCAGCTAGAGGCCGAAATCACTCGAAACGATTGGCTGACTGTGGAACCGTCTGAAGCGTTGATTTTCGCAGAGAATGACGCCAGCAAATGGGCGGGTGCGTTGCGCGGCATGGGCATCGAGCCACTCAGCTTGTCAGCAATCTCAGGCCGCGCGTAACCGATTTTCGCCCCGAAAATCGTGCCGAATTCCGTTTCGGAATTCGCTTCACGGCTTGGGGCGGTCGTCCCACTCTTTGATCAATATCCGATTGGCATCGCCGGACAGATCATCAAACTGCTTCGTCTTCATCGCCCAGACAAACGCCAGCAGACCAATCCCGCCAAGGATCAATGACACCGGGATAAGAACCAATAACATCTCCATCACTTCAACCGCATCGCATTCAAAGAAACCGTGATCGACGACAAAGACATCGCCAAGGCCGCCGCCAGTGGCGTGGCCGACCCAATCAGCGCCAGTGGCACCGCGATCACATTATACGCCGCCGAAATCCCAAAATTCTCGACCATCCGCCGCGTTGCCTGCCGCGCAATCCGCAAAGCATCGCCAATCGGTGCCATATCCTGCCCCAACAGCACGATATCCGACGCCACCCGCGCGGCATCCAGCGCCGTCGCAGGCGAGATCGACACATGCGCCGCAGCCAAGGCCGCCGTATCGTTCAACCCATCCCCCACCATCAACACCCGCCGCCCCTCGGCCGTCAACGCCCGTACCAGCGCCAGCTTTTCAGCAGGCAAAGCCCCCGCCACCCAATCCGCAATCCCCAAGCGCGCCGCCAGTTCCGCCACCGCCCCCGGCACATCGCCCGAGATCAACTTGAGCCGCATCCCCTGCGCTTTCAACGCAGCAACCGCGGCCTCTGCCCCCGGTCGCAGCCGATCCGCGAAGGCAAAGCCATGACAAGCACCGTCCAGACACAGATAGGTCGCCGTCACCTCCAGCGCCTCCGCCCCGCACCAATCCGCCCGCCCCAACCGCACCACTTCCCCGCGCCAAACCCCTTCGACGCCATAGCCCGGCACTTCGCGCATCGCCGAAACCTCAGCGGCAACAACCCCGGCCCGCACTGCCGCCGCCGCCAAAGCCTGCGCCAACGGATGCGACGATCCCGCCGCCAACCCCGCAGCCACCTCCAGCGCCCAAACCGGATGCGCCTCCAAGCCAACCACCTCTGGCGTGCCCATCGTCAGCGTGCCGGTCTTATCAAACACTACGCAATCCACTTGCGCCAACCGCTCCAACGCCGTGCCATGCTTGATCAGCAACCCCTTGCGAAACAGCTTGCCCGACGCCGCCGTCACCACTGCGGGCACCGCCAAACCCAAAGCACAGGGGCAAGTGATGATCAAAACTGCCGCCGAGATGTTGATCGCAAACCGCAAATCCCCCCCCGTCGCCCACATCCAATAGCCAAACGCCGAAAACGACAAAACATGCACCAAGGGCGAGTAATACCGCGCCGCCCTTTCAGCCAAAGTGGTGTATTTCGTCTTGGCACTTTCCGCCACCGCCACCAAATCCGCCATCCGGTGCAGGCTCGAATCCCGCCCCGCCGCAGTCACCCTTAACTCCAGAGGCCCGGTCAAATTGACCTCACCCGCCGCCACCACTATCCCCGGCCCGACAAACATCGGCAGACTTTCCCCGGTCAGCAAACTGCGATCCACCTCAGATGCGCCGCTTTCAACCACCCCATCCACCGGCATCCGCCCCCCCGGACGCACCCGCACCAGATCACCGACCGCGACCTCGGAAATCACCCGCACCACCTCAACGCCATCCTCCAACACGCAAGCCCGAGGCACTTCCAACGCGGCCAACTCCTCCGCCGCAGATCGCGCCACCGCCCGCGTGCGATGGTCCAGATACCGCCCCAGCAGCAGGAAAAAGCACAGCATCACCGCCGCATCGAAATAAGCGTGATGGCCAGATTTGATCGTCTCAAACAACGAGATCGACGACGCCAACACCAAAGCCAGCGAGATCGGAAAATCCATCCCCAACCGCCCGACCCGCACCCCAGCCCATGCCGATCTGAAAAACGGCTGGCCACAAAATACCACCGTCGGCACCGCAATCGCCGCCGAAATCCAGTGGAACATGTCGCGCGTCGCGCCCTCGGCCCCCGACCACACCGCCACCGACAACAGCATCACGTTCATCATCGAGAAAAACGCCACCCCCAGCCGCATCAGCAATTCGCGGCCCTGCTTGTCGGTTTCGGTCGCACTCAGCAGCCCCGCATCCAGCTCATGCGCCTCATAACCCGCACCCGCCAGCACCGCGACCAAAGCCTCCGCCGTCACCCCCAGATCGGCATCCACCGAAACCCGCTTCATCGTCAGGTTCACCCGAGCAGAGTTGACCCCCGGCACCGCCGCCAACGCGCCCTCAACGGTCGAAATACAAGCCGCACAATACGCCGAGGGCAGCGACAACATCAGCCGCCCGCGCGCCGCCATCTGCGCCTGTGCCTGCGCCAAGGGCGCGACGACACAGGCCGGACAGGCCGCCATCCCGCCATGCTCGAACTCGACCACGCGCATCGCCTAACCCTTCACAAACAGGTTCAACCGCTGCTGAAACAGCACACCATCGCCTGAATGTGCGGTCACATGCAGCATCCACTTGCCGGGATGCAAAGCCGCTTTGGCCACATAAACCCCGCCCTCATAGACAAATTTCGGCGTCGAATCCTCACGCGCCTCGGTCACTCGTCCCAGCAGAACATCCAAACCCTCGACCACCACCGCCTTGCCCGTAGCATCGGTAAACGCCAGCACCAACTCGCCCTTCGCCCCGTCATAGCTTGGCGCAACCGTCCACCCCAACGCCTCCTGCGCCCGGCGATCCACGTCAAAGGTCTGGCTGGCAACGTAAGAATTCGCCACCTCAAGACCCGGAAACGTGCTGATCGCCTTGTAGGCCATCAGCAAATTCACCGCGATGATCATGCCAAACGCCCCCACCGTGAAGGCCAGCACATGCCAACCCTTGATCTCGCGCACTTCAGCTCCGGCCATTTTATTCGCCCTTCCCATTGAAGACTGTATCGTGATGCACCCGGTCATTGCCCGGCGTCGCCTCGGTCCCCAGATCCTGAATCCAGAACCGCAGATCGGTGCGGGCCGCCTCCGCCCCCAGCGAATGGGCAGGTGCTGTCACAAACAACCGCTGCGTTTTGGTGGCATTGGCAGGCACCAGAACTTTCAGCCCCGGCGCGCCATCCAAAGTCAGCAGAAACCCGGCATCCGAGGTCGCTGCAAAGGTGAACCAACGGTCTTCACCATGCTTATTGCGCAGCCGCAGATCGTAAGTGTTGCGGATAGAGCCATCCGAAAGTGTCACAAACATCGGATTGCGCACCGGCGTCACACTGACATCAATCGACGCCCGCAAGAATAAAGCCACCACCAAGGCAATGCCGATCCCCGCCCAAAGCACGGTATACATCACGGTTCTGGGTCGGAACACATGGCTCCAGACCGATTTCGGCGGCTGGCCCGCACGTTCGCGGGTCTCATCCGTCAAAGCCATATAGCTGATCAGGTTCAACGGCTTGCCCACCTTCGCCATCGTGTCATTGCAAGCATCAATGCACAGACCACAGGTGATGCAGGCCATCTGCTGACCGTTGCGAATATCAATCCCCATCGGGCAAACGTTGACGCAAGCCATACAGTCGATGCAATCACCACTGCCTTCGACAGTCGCTTTCCCCCTAGGCTCGCCGCGCCAGTCGCGATAGCCGATGGTCAGCGTATCCTCGTCCACCATTGCCGCCTGAATCCGCGGCCATGGGCAGGCGTAAATGCAAATCTGCTCGCGCGCAAAGCCGCCAAAGAAAAACGTCGTCGCGGTTAGGATCGCCATCGTGGTGTAGGCCACCGGATGCGCGGTGCCATGGATCAGGTTCTGCAACAACGTTGGCGCATCGGTGAAATAGAACACCCAAGCCCCGCCTGTCGCCAAACCAATCAGCAACCACACCGCCCATTTCACGGCCCGCTTGCGCAGCTTGTCCATGTTCCAGCTTTGCCGATGCAGCCGCAGCCGCGCGTTGCGGTCGCCCTCAATCCAACGCTCGACCAGAATATAAAGATCGGTCCAAACGGTTTGCGGGCAGGCATAGCCACACCAAACCCGCCCCGCAGCAGAGGTGAACAAGAACAGCCCCAGCCCCGCCATAATCAGCAGACCTGCGACGAAGTAAAACTCATACGGCCAAATCTCGATCATAAAGAAGAAAAACCGACGGTTGGCAATATCCACCAACACCGCCTGATCCGGCAGGCTCGGCCCGCGATCCCAGCGCAGCCAGGGCGTGACGTAGTAAACCCCCAGCATCAGCCCCAGCAGTCCCCATTTCAGGGTACGGAAGGTGCCTTTAACCCGGCGCGGAAAGATCGGCTCGCGCGCGGCATACAGGCTGGGCGGCTGGGTATCGGGACTGGTCACGGAACTCTCCGGTAGACTGGGACTGCACCCTCTATGCGCCCCAAGGCCAAGCCCGACCTTGACCTGAATCAATCCCGCATCCGAAATACGGGCTTCAGCCTGCGACGTTTTAGCCCCGGCCAGCCCCGGCCTGCTTCAACATCCAATCGCAAAACAGTTGCAAGGCTGGCCGCAAAATCCCCGGTCGCGTCACCAGAAAATAACCCTCGCGGCCATGATCCTCGTGCAACAATCGCAATCGCCCCGCCGCCAGATCGGCCTCCATGAACGCTCGCACCGAGATCGCCACCCCCTGCCCATCCCGTGCCGCATCCAACAGCAACGTGCCGGGCATCGAGGTCATCCCCGCCCCCATCGCGCGCTGAATCCCGTGCTTGTCCAGAAACGCCGTCGCCTCGGATGTCCCCAATTCCTGCAACCACGGTAGTTTCGCCAGATCCGCCAGCGAAGACGACGCCCCCTCTGGCACCAATTTGGGCGAAGCCACCACCACCACGCCGGACCGCAGCACCAGCTTAGACACCAACCCCGCCCAACCGCCATTGCCATAGCGGATACCCAAATCCGCTTCGCGCCCAATGTCTCGCGCCTCGGCAGTCGGGTCGATCACCAGATCAATCCCCGGATGTTTGCTGCGAAAATCCGCCAGACGCGGCAACAGCCAACCACCCGCGAAGGTCGAGGTGGTGGTGATCCGCAACACCCGCGCCGCATCTGCCCCGGTCAGATCTTCAATCGTGCTGGCAATCGCAGCAAAGCTGCCTTGTAGCGTCTCGGCTAACCTGCGCCCCTCAGCCGTCAACCCCAGCCGACGCCCACCACGTTCGACCAAGGCCAGCCCAAGATGCGCCTCCAACGCCCTGATCTGCTGACTGATCGCGGCATGAGTCACCCCAATCCGCGCCCCCGCCTCCTCCAGCCCGCCTGCCTGCGCAAACGCCGAAAACGCGCGCAACGCCGATAAGGGCGGCATATGTCGCCAATCCGTCATGAAAGTCTGCCTTACATGGAAACATTGTTGCTGCGTGGAATAATGCGCCAATTTGAGCGATATTCAACCTATCAAGCAACACATATGAGGCCCACCATGTTAGGAATTCTTGCAGCCGCCTTTGGCGTCGCCACCCGCATCGGTCATCCCAGCTCCCCACAGATCGACCACCGCACCAGCCGCGAAAAACTGGCCGCCCAGCGCCGTTGGGATGATGAATACTTCTGGCAAGGCCGCAGCGGCACCCCCGGCGACGGTTATGGTCGCTAAATGCTCCGCCTAAAATAAAACCGCCCCCGGCGCGAGCCGAGGGCGGTCTAGCCTACCAAAATGCTGTTTTATTCGCCGCCACCAAGGCTGTGAACATAAGTCGCCACAGCTCGGATTTCATCCTCAGACAGCCTGTCCGTCCAAGCTGGCATCACGCCATAACGGGCTTTCGTTACGGTTTCCGTCAACGTCGCCGCGTTACCTCCATAAAGCCAGATCGCATCGGTCAGGTTTGGCGCACCAAAATCGCGCATCCCCTTGCCATCCTCGCCATGGCAGGCCACGCAGTTGTCCGCGAACACCGCAGCCCCCGCCGTAGCCAGCCCCGCGTCATGGTCCTGACCCGAGATTTGCAGCACGTATTGCACGACTTGGTCGATCTGCGGCTTCTCCAGAATCCCATCCACCCCAAACGCCGGCATCTGCGACAACCGCGCATCTTCATCGGTGGTGTTGCGAATGCCATGCGTCACCGTGGTGTGGATCGCCGTCATATCGCCGCCCCACAGCCAATCGTTGTCGAGCAGGTTCGGATAGCCCTTGCCCTGCACCCCCGCAGCCCCCGAGCCATGGCACTGCGCGCAGTTGTTCTTGAACACCGAGGCCCCTGCCGACACCGCGAAGGTCTTCAATTCATCATTGCCGGGAATGCTGGCCAGATCGGCCGCCACCAGCTTGGCCTTGATCCCTGCATTGGCATCATCGAACCGCTTGATATCGGCTTCGACATCCGCCCGCTGGTTCGATCCGATCACCCCCTGCGTATGGCCCGAAATCAGCGGCCACGCCGGATAGGCAATCGTGTAGGCGATCCCCCAGATGATCGTCAGATACAAAACCCAAAGCCACCAACGCGGCATCGGGTTGTCATATTCCTGAATTCCGTCCCAAACGTGGCCCGTCGTCGGCACCTCACGCGGGGCTTGCTTCACTTGTTTGGCGCACATGGTTCACGCCTCCTCGGTTTGCGGCACGTCCGCAGGTTTCTGATCATGGCGGAAAATCGAATTCGCAATATCGTCATGGGTCGCCTGTGACCCCGGACGCCAGGCCCAGACAAACACCCCCAGAAAGAACACGGTCAGGAACAACAGCACCCAACTGTCAGCGAATTCGCGCAACAGAGTATAAAGCTCCATGAGGTCCCCCTAGCGTTTCGGGTCGGGAATGAAGGTCGAGAAATCGACCATCGTGCCCAACACCTGCAAATAGGCCACCAGCGCATCCATCTCGGTCAATGCCGGCTGACCATCGAAATTCGCCACCGTCAGCTTGCCATACCGCGCCTCAATCCCCGCAGTATCGGCGTTCGGGTCGGCTTGTGCGGCAAAATCAGCCTTGGCATTCGCCATCTCATCATCGGTGTAAGGCACGCCCACCATCCGATGCGTCGCCATGATATCGCCGATATACTTGCCGTCGATTTCAGCATCCATAAGGAAGCTGTACTTCGGCATCACCGATTCCGGCACCACCGCTTGCGGGTCGATCAAATGATCAACATGCCAAGCGTCGGAGTATTTGCCACCCACCCGCGCCAGATCCGGCCCGGTGCGCTTGCTGCCCCATTGAAACGGATGATCATACATCGACTCGGCAGCCAGCGAATAATGCCCATACCGCTCAACCTCATCGCGCATCGGGCGGATCATCTGGCTGTGGCAGTTGTAGCAACCCTCGCGAATATAAATATCCCGCCCCGCGAGTTCCAACGGCGTGTAGGGGCGCACCCCTTCCACCTTTTCAATGGTGTTCTGCAAGTAGAACAGCGGCGCGATTTCCACGATACCGCCAATCGTCACCACCAATAGGCTCAGCACCATCAGCAAGGTCGCATGGGTTTCGATCTTTTTGTGTTTGTCGAGAAAAGCCATATCCATGCCCTCCGGTTATTCAGCAGGAACGGCGTTGTTCGCGTTGATCGCAGCCCTTGCAGGCTGTGCGCGTACCGTCATCCACAGGTTAAAGGCCATGATCAGCGCCCCGGTCAGGAACATGCCCCCACCCAAACCGCGCACCACATACATCGGGAACTTCGCGGCCACCGTGTCGGCGAATGCGTTCACCAAGAAACCATTGGCATCCACTTCGCGCCACATCAGGCCTTCCATGATCCCGGTCACCCACATCGAACTGGCGTACAAAACGATCCCAATCGTCGCCAACCAGAAGTGCCAGCTGACCAGTTTCAAGCTGTAAAGCCCGTCACGGTTCCACAACCGCGGCGTCAGGAAGTACAAAGCCCCAAAGGTGATCATGCCGTTCCAGCCCAAAGCGCCGGAATGAACGTGGCCGATGGTCCAGTCGGTGTAATGGCTTAGACTGTTGACGGCCTTGATCGACATCATCGGGCCTTCAAACGTGCTCATGCCATAGAAGCCAATGGAAACCACCATCATCCGGATAATCGGATCGGTGCGCAATTTGTCCCATGCGCCGGAAAGCGTCATCAGCCCGTTGATCATGCCGCCCCACGACGGCATCCACAGGATGATCGAGAACACCATACCCAAGGTGCCCGCCCATTCCGGCAATGCGGTGTAATGCAAATGGTGCGGACCCGCCCAAATATACAGGAAGATCAGCGCCCAAAAGTGGATGATCGACAGCTTATAGCTGTAGACCGGACGCTCGGCTTGCTTGGGCACGAAGTAATACATCATGCCCAAGAAACCTGCCGTCAGGAAGAAGCCCACCGCGTTGTGACCATACCACCATTGCGTCATCGCATCCTGCACGCCCGAGAACACCGGCACCGATTGCGAGGATAGGATCGAAACTGGGATCGCCATGTTGTTGACCAGATGCAGCATCGCCACTGTGATGATCATCGACAGCAAGAACCAGTTGGCGACATAGATATGCGGCTCGCGGCGCTTCCACAGCGTGCCCATGAAGGTCAGCAGGAAAGCCACCCAAACCACGGTGATCCAGATGTCGATATACCAAACCGTCTCGGCGTATTCCTTGCCCTGTGTGCCGCCCATGACATAGGACGTCGCCGCCAGCACGATCATCAACTGCCAGCCCCAGAACACGAACCAGCCCAGATTGCCGCCCCAAAGCCGGGTGCCACTTGTGCGCTGCACGATGTAAAACGCGCTCATAATCAGCGCATTGCCGCCAAAAGCGAAGATCACCGCCGATGTGTGAAGCGGGCGCAGCCGGCCAAAGTTCAGCACGCCATCGGTGATATTGCCCAGGTTCAAGCTGGGAAACGCCAGCTGAAATGCGATCACCACGCCCACCAGAAATCCCACCACGCCCCAGAACGTCGTCGCAATCACCCCGGCGCGTACCACGCTGTCGAAATATTCATCCGCCGGATGCACCCGCACCTCGCCCACATGCCGGATCTCCCACAGAAAGGCCATCGCAGCAGCCAGCATGACCACAATCGCATTCACCTCATAGGCCAGATCATGCGCGAAATTGGTCGCAATCGCCGCCAAAACCGCGCAGACACCCAGCACAATCAGTTTCACATAATCCCACATTCCGCGTCCCCTCGTCTGTGGCCCAAGCTGTGATCCAAGCAAAACTCAGACCTCGGCCAACACTTTTACCTGACCCGCTTCTGGCAGCCGGAACCGACCTCGGCCTTGATCCATGTCAAAAAGCGCCCATCTAAAAGGAACCACCACTTTGATCACGCGTTTGATCCAAGTGGGGTTTGATCGAAGTCAAGGCGATGCCCTTGCCCACAAGCCACAATGCCATCGTGACACCACCCAAAAGGGAGACCGTGTGATGGACTACAAAACGATTTTGACCGTGCTGAGCAATCCCGCCGATGCCAAACTGGCGATCAGCGCAGCCGCAAGGCTCGCCCGCGCGCAGGATGCCCATCTCGACGTGCTGGTGCTGGGTGTGGACCGCACCCAGATGGGCTATTCCTACATCGGCACCGGGGCGGTTCTGATGCAAGTCGGCATCGACCGCGCCGAAACCGATGCAAAAGCGCTGGAGCTTGAGGCCCGCGCCGCCCTCGCCGCCGAAGGCCCCGACCTGCGCTTCAGTCTTGAAACCGTGATAACCCAGCTTGGCGCGCTGACCGATCTGGTTTCCAGCCGCGCCCGCTTCGCCGATCTGGTGGTGCAACCCCGACCCTACGGCCCCGGGGCCACCTCAGACGCCGAAGCCGTGGTCGAAGCCGCGCTTTTTGACGGCAAAGCTCCGGTTCTGGTGCTGCCCGCCACAGGCCTCGGCCAATACACCCAGCCCAAACGCATCGTGCTGGCGTGGAACCAAAGCGCCGAAGCCATGGTCGCCGCCCGCCGTGCGCTGCCCTTCCTGAAATCCGCCGACAGCGTCAACATCACGGTGATCGACCCGCCGACGCAAGGCGAGGAACGCTCCGATCCCGGTGGTATGCTCTGCCAGCTGCTGACCCGCCACGGTGTTCATGCCGAGGTGTCCGTCCTCGCCCGCACCCTACCGCAAACCTGCGACGTGCTCACCCGCCATGCCATTGACCAAAACGCCGATATGCTGGTGATGGGCGCCTACGGACATTCCCGCCTGCGTGAGGCGATCTTGGGCGGCACCACCCGCTACATGCTGGAACGCGCCGAAATCCCTGTGCTGATGGCACACTAAACAGCCGGTCCTCCAGCCTGCCGGCTGTCCTAGCTCCTTAAGCGAAGAAAGCCGCCAAGGCTTGATGAGCGCGTCCAGACAAACAAAAACCCCGGCCACAAGGACCGGGGTTTTTCATCACCTAAAGATCAACGACGCACATCGTCGTCTTCATCCTCGTCATCATCATCGCCATGCGGCAAGTTGAAAAAGCTGTCGGCATCCGAGAAATCGGCAGGCTTTTCTTCTTGTTCTTCCCGAGTGAACTGCGCCAGACCCGAAGGCATCTTGGCCTCGGTATCCATCCCCAACGACTGCTCGGTCGACACCAGCTTGCGCCGCTCGTCATCGCTCATAACTGAGCCTTCAGCCGCCTTCTTGCGCACCGCAATCTGCACAGCCGCATCCAATTCAGACTGCTTGCACAGCCCCAAAGCCACCGGATCAATCGCGGTGATGTTGTTGATGTTCCAATGCGTGCGCTCCCGAATGGCCGCAATCGTCGGCTTTGTGGTGCCAACCAGCTTGCCAATCGCACCATCCGACAATTCCGGGTGGAACTTGACCAGCCACAGGATCGAGGCCGGACGGTCCTGACGCTTGGACAACGGCGTATAGCGCGGCCCGCGACGCTTTTCTTCACCAACAGCCGAGGCATTGAACTTCAGCTTCAGCTTATACAGCGGGTCTTTTTGCCCCCGCTCAATCTCAATCGCGTCCAACTGGTTGTTGCCAACCGGATCGAATCCCTTCACCCCGGTCGCCACATCGCCATCGGCAATGCCCTGCACTTCCAACTCGTGCATCCCGCAGAACTCTGCCACCTGACGGAAGGTCAGCGTGGTGTTGTCCACCAGCCAAACGGCGGTCGCTTTGGACATCAAAGGCTTCGACATCGGAAATCTCCTCAGCTTACGCCCGCAAACGGGCGGGGCTTTACAAATCTTCCCCGAGCCGGGAAAACGGCTGCGACCGAGGCCGCGAAGTTTTCGTTTTCAGGGAAATCTTGGCCCATATACTGCGGTTTTTGACAAAGGGAAAGTGGTAATGCGTCAACTGGCCTTGAGGATGGCGGCGATTTGTTTCGGCTCAATTCTTCTCAACAGCCCCGCGCAGGCCCAAGGCGAAAAGGCCGGAGATTTCGACTATTACGTCATGTCGCTCGGCTGGTCCGCCAACTGGTGCGCCCTGACAGGCGACCGGCGAGGCGACCCGCAATGCGACGCCGGGCGCGGCCTGACATGGACGCTGCACGGGTTATGGCCGCAGTATGAATCCGGCTACCCGTCAGACTGCCGCACTGTGCAAACCGACCCCAACCGCAGCGATTCCGCGCAGATGGCCGACATCATGGGCGGCGCCGGCCTTGCGTTCTACGAGTGGAAAAAACACGGCCGCTGCTCCGGCCTGTCCGCCAAATCTTACTATGCCACGATGCGCAAAGCCTACAAAGCCGTCACCATCCCGCCGATCTTCGCCAAAATCACCAAAGACCTGCACGTCCCCGCCTCAGTCATCGAAGACGCCTTCTTCGAGTCCAACCCGCTAATCACCCGCGATCAGATGACCGTCACCTGTAACCAAGGCATGATCCAAGAACTGCGAATTTGCCTGACCAAAGACTTGGAACCGCGCCGCTGCGGTGCGGATACGATCAAGGATTGCACGCTGAAGGATGCTGGGCTGGAGGCTGTCAGATAGGGCGGGGTTTACCCCGCATACAGGGCACACGAATTTGGCGGCGTAGGGTGGGTGCAACCCACCATGTTGTTCCCTCAATCCGTTGCAATTCGCGTAGGTCAGACGCACTCAAGCTGCACGATGCAGCCGCCTCTCATATCTTTGGAAAGTAAGTCAAAATATCCAAACCGATAACAGCCGCTCGTTCTTTAGGAGTCTTGCCAAACTCCGACACCAAACAGCAATCAGCCCCAGCCGCGAGCAACAGTCTCACCGCTTCTAGGTTTTCCTTCGTTACAGCAACGTGCAGCGGGGTTTCCGACATTTCACCAAGGGCATTAACGTCCGCCCCTGCTTCAATCAGAATACGGACACCTTGTGTATCTCCGCGCCACAATAGAACATGCAGCGGTGTATCATCGTCATATCCATGCGTATCAATGAAGATGGTGGCTTCACCACATTCGGCGGGGAACATGGAGTCAGACAAGGAAGCCAAGATGTCCGAAGCAGACCTCGGATCGGAGTTTGGGTTCAAATCATCCTGCGGCATCGACACTATGCTCAGCCCCCCACCAGCGTAGGGTGCGCTTCAGCGCACCACCCATGTCTTACTTCTTCGCCTTCTCCGCAGCAGCAGCCTTCATCCGCGCCACCAGTTCTTCTTTGCTGGCCTTGCCGCCCGTCGCCGATTTCTCAGCGCCCAAGCCCTTGCCAACATGGTGCTTCGGGACGTTCTTGTCGCCCTTGGGATTGCCCGATTTGCCGTAATCCATCGTGTCGCCTCATATCCTACAGTGTTGCCCTTGGTCATGCCCGAATCCGGCCCAAGCCGCAACCCACAGCAAAACCTTAACAAACCCTTAAAACGACACAGTCATCCCATTGATTTATATAGAACAATTTTGGTCCCGCGTTGTGACCGCCCTAAATCAACCCCTCACCCGCAAACAAATCCGCCAGATTCGCCTCAGGCCGCGCCCCGAAATGCCCGATCACCTCAGCCGCCGCAACGCAACCCATTCGGCCCGAAACCTCCAAAGACCGCCCCGTCGCGATGCCATAGAGGAACCCCGCCGCAAACTGATCCCCTGCCCCAGTAGCATCCACAGGCACCACCCGCCGCACCGGAACCACGGCGCGCTCGTCTCCTCGGATCACGATCACCTCATCCCCCGACCGCGTGCAAGCAACCAGCCCAACCTCCGCCGCAGCCTGTTTCAATGCCGCATCCAGATCGGTCTGATACAGGCTGGACCATTCATGCTCGTTGCCGATCACATAATCCAGATCCTTGACCAACCGCCGAAACTCCCCCCGGTGACGGTCCACACAGAACGGGTCTGACAGCGCAATCCCCGCCTGCCCCCCCGCAGCCTGACATAAGCGGGCGGCCCGTTCAAACGCCTGCATCCCCTTCGGCTTGTCATAGAGATAGCCTTCAAGGAACAGCACAGCTGCCTCGCCCGCGACTTCATCCGAAACATCCTCTGGCCCCAGCTCCGACGAAATCCCCAGATAGGTATTCATCGACCGCTCCCCATCCGGGGCCACGAAGATCATAGAGCGCGACGTGGGCAACTCCCCCCCCGGAACCGGAGCGTTCACAAAATCGGTGCCCCCCTCGGCCATCGAGGCCGCATAGAACCGCCCCAAAGCATCGTCATGCACCCGGCCAATAAACGCCGTGGTCAGCCCCAGATTGCCCAGACCCGCCAAAGTATTCGCCACCGACCCACCCGGCGCCTGCACCCGCCCCGCCATCGCCGCATACAACAACTCGCCACGCTCGCGCTCGACCAGCTGCATGATGCCCTTTTCGATGCCCATCATCTCAAGGAAACTGTCGTCAGCCTGAGCGAATACATCGACAATCGCATTGCCGATGCCGACAACCTGATAGCGTTTCATAGAGTCTTTTCCTCATACAAGCAGTCATCAGCAATCGGGCAGATACCGCATTTGGGTTTGCGCGCGATGCAGATATACCGCCCGTGCAGAATTAGCCAGTGATGCGCGTGGCGTTGAAATTCGGCGGGCACGTTGTCTTCAATCGCTCGCTCCACCGCTGTTTCATCCTTGCCGGGCGCAATGCCGGACCGGTTGCCCAGCCGAAAAATATGCGTGTCCACCGCCTGCGATGGTTGGCCGAACCACATGTTCAACACCACATTCGCGGTCTTGCGCCCCACCCCCGGCAAGGACACCAAGGCGGCGCGGCTGGATGGCACTTCGCCGCCGAAATTGTCGATCAAAAGCTGGCTCAGCTTGATCACGTTCTTGGCCTTGTTGCGGAACAGGCCGATTGTTCGAATATGCTCAATCACGCCATCCTCTCCCAAGGCGAGCATCTTGGCGGGGGTATCGGCGATCTGAAACAGCTTGCGGGTAGCCTTATTCACCCCAACATCCGTCGCCTGCGCCGACAAAGCCACGGCGACAACCAAGGTGAAGGCGTTGGTATGCTCTAACTCGCCCTTCGGCTCGGCTTCCAGCGCCTGGAACCGGGTAAAAATACGCTGCATGGCGGGATAGTCGAGTTGACGTGTCATCGCTTTGATATGCCGCAACCCACCCCTTCGGGCAAGCACAAGCCGCAGGAATCGGGTCGCGAAACCGACCGCGTACCCTTATCTTAGGCGGAAGGAGACCGATATGACCGACCAGACCAGCTATCATTACGCCGTCATCGCCCGCGCTTTGAAGATCATTGACGAAGGTGGCCCCAGCCAATCTCTCGACGATCTCGCGGCCCAAATGGGCATGAGTGCGGCGCATTTTCAGCGCACGTTTTCGCAATGGGTGGGCGTCTCACCCAAGCGCTACCAACAATATCTGACGCTGGACCACGCCCGTCGCTTGCTCGCCGACCGCTTCACCGTACTGGAAACCGCCCATGCGTCAGGATTGTCGGGCGGGGGCCGTTTGCACGATCTGTTCCTGACATGGGAGGCGATGAGCCCCGGCGACTACGCCACAGGGGGGGCAGGTCTGCTGATCCGTTGGGGCTATTTCCCCACACCGTTTGGCGAGGCTTTGGTCATGGCCACCGATCGCGGTATCTGCGGTTTGGGTTTCACCGAAGAATTTGGCCGGGATTGGTCGATGAACGACCTAACCGCCCGCTGGCCAAATGCGACCTATATCGAAGATCTTAGCATTGAACCGCTTGTCACCGATGCGATGGTAGGCCGCACCGCGCGGCTGCATCTGATCGGCGCACCGTTCCAGCTGAAAGTGTGGGAGGCTTTGCTGCAAATCCCATCGGGCCATGTCACCACCTATTCGGAACTGGGCAAGGCGGTCGGCCATCCCACGGCACAGCGAGCGGTTGGAACGGCTGTGGGGCGCAATCCGATCAGCTTTCTGGTGCCCTGCCACCGCGCCCTGCGCAAATCCGGCGGGCTTGGCGGCTATCACTGGGGCTTGCCAGTCAAACGCGCCATCCTTGCATGGGAATCCGCGCGTGAGGATGCAAGGGTCTGATCCGCGCGCGCCGCCATTGTTTCACATCTGCGCGATAAATTGCCAATTCCGCGTGGGAACCATGCCGCCCGATCCGCGTTCATGTATACAGAGGGTCGAGGCCGAAGCGGCCCACCCAGCAGATTAGAGGCAGCTATGAAGTTCAAATCCCCGGTTATCATCTCCACCGCAGCACTTATGGCGCTGACCGCTTGCGTCAATCCCGACGCTTATCCGAATGACCCGAACGCCCGTGCCAAAAACGGCGCTATCGTGGGTGGCCTGTTGGGCGCTGTGGCGGGCGGCACCAGCAAAGGCGACGACCGTTTGGCGAAAGCCGTGATCGGTGGCGCTTTGGGTGCGGCCGTTGGCGGCGCGATTGGCTCCAGCTTGGACGCGCAAGCGGCTGACCTGCGCGGCTCGCTGTCTTCCAACGTGTCCGTGACCAACAACGGTCAGTACTTGGTGGTCAACATGCCGCAAGACGTGCTGTTCGCCAGCGACAGCGCCACGCTGCGGCCTGACCTGACCTCAGATCTGCGCGCCGTGGCATCCTCGCTGAACCGTTACCCGAACTCGACGATTGAGGTGATCGGCCACACCGATAACACCGCCTCACAGGCCTACAACCAAGACCTGTCGCAGCGCCGCGCCTCGGCTGTAGCAGGCGTGCTGATCAGCTCTGGCGTGCCCGCTGGCCGCGTTGCCGCATATGGCCGTGGCGAGGATCAACCGATTGCGTCGAACCTGTCGGCATCGGGCCGCGCGCAGAACCGTCGCGTAGAAATCATCATCCGTCCGACTCGTTAAGTTGCGGTTCGAAGCTTTGAACAAAGGGCCGGGGCAACCCCCGGCCCTTTGTCATTGAGCCATTCTGGGATTGGTCATATATTTGCACCAATCACGCGGAGCCTCTTATGCCCTTCCTAAAAATCGACGCGGAAAAACTGTCGCAATCGGTAGTTCAGCAGATCGAGCTGTTGATTCTGCGCGGCATCCTGCGCCCCGGTGAGCGTCTGCCATCCGAGCGCGAACTCTCCGAACGGATGGGCGTTTCGCGACCATCCCTACGCGAAGCCGTGGCAGATTTGCAGGCGCGCGGACTGCTGTCCAGCCGCCC
Organism: Pseudomonadota bacterium; assembly: GCA_040387915.1. Lineage (GTDB taxonomy): Bacteria > Pseudomonadota > Alphaproteobacteria > Rhodobacterales > Rhodobacteraceae > Cypionkella. Next base: position 23,771 of record JAZKCV010000015.1, on the reverse strand, counting down.
TAACTCGGGAATTTTCGTCGCCGAAGTGTTGGGATCAGCGTTTTCGCCCGCCCTCGTTGGATTGTTCTCTGCGCATGAGGAGGCGGTGTTTGATTACCTCGACTTCCGCCGAGATATGGAGGGCTTGGCGGCAGAACGTGCGGCTCGGCTGGGGTCAGACACGGATCTGGCTGTAATCGCGGCTATTTTCGCCAAGATGGAAGCCGCACATGCAAAGCGCGACCCGTCGGACGAAGCCGAACTCGACGCAAATTTCCACATGGCGATCATCGAGGCCAGCCATAATGTGGTGATGTTGCATATGATGCGGGCGATGTACGATCTGCTGCGGCAGGGGGTGTTTTACAATCGGCAAGTGATGTTCAAGAACCGACTGACCCGTGATCACCTGCTGGACCAACACCGCGCGATCAACACGGCAATTCAGGCGCGAGATCCAGAAGCGGCGCGCGAGGCTGTGGCGACGCATCTGGGGTTTGTCGAGGCGGCGATGGCCGATCAGATCAAGGCCAACCGGAATGAGGCGATTGCCCGTCAGCGCCTGCAACATGAGCAGTCGAAATAGATCGCCAGACATGAAAAAGCCCGGCGCAATGGCCGGGCCTTTCCCAATATTTCCAGAAGCTTAGTGGAACTTCGCGTCAACCGTGGCAATCGCCGCATCAATCGAAGCCGCAGCGGTTTCTGCCGTGGCCTGTTTGGCCAGAACTTCACCAGCCGCAGCCACTGCCACCGAAATCGCGCTTTCGCGGACTTGGCGCAGCGCCGCAGCTTCTGCCGAAGCGATCTGCTCCTCTGCCGCAGCCAAGCGCCGCGCGATCGAGTCTTTCAGATCAGCCTTGGCTTGTTTGGCAGCGGCTTCGGCTTCTTCCTTGGCGGAAGCGATGATGCGGGCAGATTGCTCCTGCACCTCTTTGTGCTTGGCATCATAGGAGGCCAGCAGCGCTTTGGCTTCGTCGCGCAAGGCGCGCGCCTCGTCCAATTCGGCCTTGATGCGGGTTGCCCGCGAATCCAGCGCCGCCGCCAGTTTGGCCGGAACGCCCGTGTAAAGCAGAATGCCGATGAAGATCAGAAACGACAACAGCACCACAAAGTTGGTGTTGTGCAGACTGACAAGCGGAGCACCATGGCTGTCGGCTGTCACAACCGCGACGATGCCAAACAAAGCGATGAGAAGAAACACATTTTTCATCGCGTTACCCTTTCAGCCGAGCGGTGACAGCCGCCGTGATCGACCGTGCATCTGCCGTGCCGCCCAAAGCTGCCACCAGTTCTTTGGCGGTATCTTTTGCCACTTCCGTGATGGCCGCTTGCGCGCCTGCCCGAATTTCGTCAATGCGGCCCGCCGATTCCGTGGCTTTCGCCGCGATCTGGGCATCGGCTTTCGCGATGGCTTTGTTCAGGTCAGCCTGAATGTCAGCCTTGGCTGCGGTAACGATCTTGCCAGCCTCGGCGCGGGCCGAAACCAGCGCGTCGTTATAGGCTTTCTCGGCTGCAACAGCCTTCTGCTTCAGCTCTTCCGCTGCGGCCAGATCATTGACGATCGTGCCGCGCCGGGTTGCCAAAGTGCCGCCGATGCGAGGCAGAGCCACCAGCTTCAGCACAAAGAAGATCACCACAAGGGTGACGACAAGCCAGAAGATCTGGTTTGCGAAATGAGTCGGGTCCAGCTGCGGCATTCCTGCCTTAGCGGCCCCGTGCGCAACTTCCGTTGCGGCTTCAGTGGTAGTCGTGGTCGCCATTTTGCCCTCCGTCGGACCCTTTTTGAAGTTCAAGGGCGCCGCGCAATGGCGGCACCCCTGACCGTAAGGATGCGAGCGTCAGATTAGACTGCGAACATCAACAGCAGAGCGACGAGGAACGAGAAGATCCCCAAAGCTTCTGCGAAGGCCAGACCGATGAACAGGGTCGCGGTTTGCGAACCAGCTGCCGAAGGGTTGCGCAGAGCGCCAGCCAGGAAGTTGCCAGCAACGTTGCCAACGCCGATTGCGGCAGCGCCGGAACCGATAGCGGCCAGACCAGCGCCGATGAATTTGCCGAGTGCGGCTGCGGTTGCGAGATCCATGATATTCTCCTTAGGATGGAATAGGTTAGATGAGGTTGAAACTTGCGTTTAGTGGCCCGGATGCAGCGCATCTTTCAGGTAAACGCAGGTCAGGATGGTAAAGACATAGGCTTGGATGAAGGCCACAAGAACCTCCAACGCGTAGATTGCGGTGATCGCCAGAACCGACACTGGCGTTACCAGCACACCAATGCCCGAGATCAGGATCATCGGCGCGAAGGCGGCGAACACTTTCATAACCGCGTGGCCTGCCATAATGTTGCCCGCCAAACGAATGGAGTGGCTGACCGGGCGCACGAAGTAGGAAATCAACTCGATCAGCGCGATGATCGGACGCAAGGCAAGTGGCGCGTCTTTCATCCAGAACAGGCCGAGGAAATGGAAGCCGTGCTTCCAGAAACCCAGCAAGGTCACGAACAGAAACACACCCACACCCATGATCGCGGTCACAGCGATGTGCGAGGTTGGCGAGAACGAACCCGGCAGCAGGCCCAGCATGTTGGAAAACACGATGGTCAGGAACAAGGTCATAATCATCGGGAAGTATTTCGCGCCATCTTCGCCCGTCACATCGACGACCATGTTATGCACGAAATCATAACCCATCTCACCAATCGACTGCATCCGCGACGGGACCAGCTTGCGGCCAGCAGACCCCAGCACGAAGAAAATCACCACAGCCACAGCGGCCAGCAGCAGCCAGACGGTGGCGTTGGTGATCGTATACCAATGGATCGGGCCATCGCCAAACAGCGGATGAACCTCGAACTGCTGGAGCGGATGGAACGACAAACCACCTTCTTGCGCTTCGGCTGCCACGTCAGTCTTCCTCTTCATCATCAGCCACCGAAGCGGCGTTTGCCTGCGGAACGGGCGCTTGCGCGGCCTTATCCTGCATCTCTTTTGCCGAGCGCAGCATGGTTTTCACCCCCGCCGCAAACCCAGCCAACACGAACAGCACGAGGAATATCGGCATGGTCCCAAACAAGGTATCCAGCCCGTATCCGATGCCAAAGCCGATCAGAAGACCGGCTACCAACTCGATCACCATGCGCCAAGCAAGCTGTGCCTGACGATGCTTATCCTCATTCGCGCTGCGCCGGGGCGCTGCGGCGGCTTTGGCGGTTTCGATCCGCTTTTCGAGGGCGGCAAGGCGCTCACGATCTGCGTCAGATACCACGGCAAAAGCCTCCAGAGGTTTGGGGATAGCTACGGCTTGAGGGGCATTGAGTCAAGTGGCGAAACTAAAAGGTAAGGCACTGATATTTAATAATATTAAGACGCACAGCAGAAACCACACCCGGCAATTTCCCCACGATTGCGGCACCTTGCATATTCAACCATTCGGTTGACGATCCTGTGAAGGCTTGTGATAGTCGCGCCATGCCCGCTAATCTTGACACCGTGTTCTCTGCCCTCGCCGACCCGACACGGCGGGCTATTTTATCGATGTTGTTGGAAGATGACATGGCCGTCACCGATGTGGCCGAGCCTTTCCAGATGAGCCTGACGGCGATTTCCAAGCATCTCGGTATTCTGACCGAGGCGGGCCTGATCACTCGCGAAAAGCGCGGTCGGGTGATCTGGTGCAAGCTCGAGCCGGACGCGATGCGCAGTGCAAGCGTTTGGATGCAAGGTTTCGGGCAGTTTGAGCCGGTAGATCTGGACGCGTTTGAGCGGTTTCTGGAGTGTGAACTGGCGGAAGGGGATGCCGAGGCCGAAACGCAAGAGTAACTATTTGCTTTTACTGTAAAATATAAGAATTTCCCGCGCAAAGCGCGGCTGGTGGGAAGCAGCACGGCGACTTTTGTTGCGTGATCTGATGCTTTTGGCATGCACCAACCAGCCACTCGCCATGGCCGGAAGCAAAATCCACCGCCTTCTCCGCTGTAAAATCGGCCAGAAACTAACGTTAATCGGACATTTTCCTGCCGCGATTCAACTTCAGATTGGGCCCATCGAAACGAAGCCACAGGAGATCACCATGAAATTCGGATACGCCCTGTTCGCCCGGTTTGGCCTGTTCGCCCCCAAGGTCGCAGCTGGGCCTGACATGTTCGAGATGCGGCTGGAGCGCACCCGCACCCGCGAGGCGCGGCGCGAAGCCCAGCCGATGCTGTTCAGAACGAGACTGTCACCCCTGGAAGCTTAAGCTCTTTCATCAGATCGCGCAGCTCTTGCCGGGCGGCGATGTTGGACAGGTTCAGCTGATCCACCCCGGTATCCTTTAGATCCAGCAGGGTCAGGCCACGCGGGAACAGTTCGCGAAAGATCACCCGTTCGGAAAAACCGGGCGAGACGCGGAAGCCGATGCGTTTGGAGAGGTCTTCCAAAGCAGCACCCACTTTCTTCTTGTTGTGCATCTGTTGCGCGCCCAAGCGATTGCGCAGCACAATCCAGTCGATGGGTTTCAGGCCCGCCTGTGCGCGCAACTGCCGCGCGTTCCACACCATTTCAGAATAAATCGACGGGCCTTTGACTTTGCCCGTCTCGGCATCGACGCGGGCGAGCAGATCGAAATCGATGAAGCTGTCGTTCAAGGGCGTGATCAGGGTATCGGCGAGGGAGTGCGCGACTTGAGACAGCCGAGTATGGCTGCCGGGGCAGTCGATCAGGATGAAATCGGAAACTGCCTCTAGTTGCGCCACGGCGGCGGACAGGCGAGCGTCGAAGGCGTTCTCGCCCTGCGCTAGTGATGCCGGTTCAACCTCGGGCAGATCGCGGTAATCGGGGGTAGGCAGGTCAAGGCCCGCGCGGGCGAGGAAGGCGCGACGGTTCTCGACATAGCGGCCGAAACTCTTTTGCCTCAGGTCAAGGTCCAAAGCACCGACCCGATGCCCCATCCGGCACAAGGCGGTTGCGACATGCATACAGGTGGTGGACTTCCCCGAACCGCCCTTTTCATTGCCGACAACGATGATATGCGCCATGCCGCGTCCCCTTTGGTCTATCAGGCTTCCTATACGGATAGCGGCGGAAAGGGGAAGCGGGAAGTGGGGTTGCGAGTGTGTGTGGTTAGTAAGAACAACCATCAGAATCTGCCGCACGGCGGATGGCACGATCAAGATCCTGCGTGGACATCGGATATTTCTGATGCGCCGTCAGTTCAAGGAGAGTGTTGTCGGGTTGGCCCAGGCGGATCAGAGTTGCAGCGCTGAGTTCTCCAAGGCTACCATCTGAAAGCACGATCTTGCCACTTTCAACAAGGTTCAGAAGCTCTGGCAAGACTTGTGTTGCTTTTGGACCCATCTGGCAAAGCCCGATCATGGCGGCCAAGTAGGCATCTTTCCGGCGATCGCGGAACATTTGACGATCGCGCTCGTCGTGAACAGCTTCAAGGAGAAGGTCGGTAAGCGCCCGTGCACCTGCGTCGCCAAAGGCGCTCAGACGTGTCAGGAGTTGATAAGGTTCGGTGCGATTTTCAGGGTCTTTCGCCAGAGCGAAAATCGCGGGACCGTAGGGCTGCAATGCGTCATCTGGCAGTCTCGCCAGCACATCACCGATGGAGCCGATCTGCTTCTTGGTCCCGCCCACCCGCTTCAACACGGCATAATAATCCTTGGTGCTAAGCGTTTCCCAATGTTGATCGGGCAGCAGCAAGGCGTTCATGCGGGCAAAGCCATTTTTGGCAACCGACTGGGCGAAATCAGACGGGGCATCTCGCAGCAGAATGCGGGCAGCTGGTTCATACCACCATTGCAGAGTGATGCGCGGATCGCCAAGAAGCGCTGCGAACACCGCGCGGTCTTCTGGCGTAGCAGTCTCGGCGCGGGACATTGCGCTCACCCGGCCATCAGCAAGCTGGGCGATATTGGCTGCAAGCGGGCCGGGTTTTTTCAGGGCGGCCAGCAGAGGGTCTTCGCCGTCTGACAAAACAGGACTGACAACGTCGGTCAGGTCCAGACGTAGCCCCAGTGTTTCCACAGCAAAGCTGTCAAAGCCGGGATCATAGGCATAGCCAGTGACCCGCGTCCGCGCAAAGCCGATCTTAGTCTTGGTGTTCATCCCTGGCTCGATGATCGGAACGGCCAAGGGAAACATCTGCCGCGCGGCAACATAGGTCCAGCGGGCTTGCTCGGCCAGACCCTGATCGGTTTTGGCCCAAACGGCATAACGTTTGGCAGCGATCAGATCATCGCCGAAAGAAAAACCCGGATCCCAATTTGGTTCTTGCAGCATGGCATCCACAATCACCTCGTCAGCCGCCGCCAGAGTAGAGGCGGTGGAGATCAGGCAATGACCCGCTGCGATCCCCGCGCCGATCAGAAGATCAGCCTGTGGGGCGGTGTCGCGCGGCGCGGCTTTGATCCACATCCTGCCCGCGCCGACAGGCAAGGCCACAGGTGGACAGATTGGTTGATCTTCAATCTGCCAAAGCGTGGCGGGAGTTTCGAGATCAGGTTGCTCGGTGTCTTTCGCATCGGCTTGCGCGATCAACACCGCCGTCGCCTGTCCTGTCAGCAGCAGGCGTTGGCAAAAATCGCTACACTCTTGCGACGGGACTTGCGACAGAAGTCCATAAACCTGATCGGGAAGCGGGCGGGTCAGATCGTCGTGATCGCCTGCCAGCAGTGCAGTCAATTCGGCAGATTGGCGATAATTGGCAATCAGCGAAACCCCTGCCAGCAGCGCCAACGCCACGCCAAATCCAGCAAAGCCGCTGCTGCTTTTTGGCAAAAGATGTGCCAGCAGCAGCCGATCCAGAATCCGGGCAAGACCAAGGATCAGGGCCAGCGCAGGCAAAAGCGGGATCAACAGGGCCAGCGGAATGCCGATGATCGAAAAATACAGCGCGATAACCAGATCGCCCGCACCAAACGAAAACAGCGCGAGGATAGTCAAAACAATCAGGAAAACGTCATAGCCGCGCATCGCACTCACCCCACAGTTGCGCCTAAATAGCAGGGCAATGCGGCGAAATCTTGGGGGCTTAAATGAAAAAGGGCGCCTCCGCAGAGACGCCCCAATCTGTGCAGTGGTATGGGATCAGAACCCCAGACCAGCGTATTTGTTCTTGAACTTGGACACGCGGCCGCCGGTGTCCATCAGTTTGGCCGAGCCACCGGTCCACGCCGGGTGTGCCAGCGGGTCGATGTCCAGCGCCATCTGGTCGCCTTCTTTGCCCCAGGTGGTTTTGGCTTGGAACAGGGTGCCATCGGTCATTTTGACGGTGATGGTGTGATAGTCGGGGTGAATTCCGTCTTTCATCGCTCTGCTCCTTACTCGGCTTTGGGTTTGTAGTTGGTGTCTTCGACGATCCGGGCCGATTTGCCGCGACGATCGCGCAGGTAATACAGCTTGGCGCGACGCACGCGGCCACGACGGACCACTTCGATGCTGTCGATGTTGGTCGAATACAGCGGGAACACACGCTCCACACCTTCGCCGAACGAGATTTTGCGGACGGTGAACGAAGCCGCGATGGTCGAGCCGCCTTTACGGGCGATGCAGACACCTTCGTAGTTCTGCACGCGCGAGCGGGTGCCTTCGGTCACTTTGTAGCCGACTTTCACGGTATCACCGGCTTTGAAATCCGGGATTTTCTTGCCGAGCGCAGCGATCTGCTCGGCTTCAATGATGGCGATCAAGTTCATCGCAGTTCCTTTGTTTGCAGGGTTTTCCCCGACGTGATGCAGCCGTAGAGCTTCTGGTCTTCGATCGGGTCGCTATCTTGAAAGATAACCCCGCCAGAGATGCGGCTAACTTTTGAAATCCGCGCCTTCGGCCAGTCTTGCGGAAGAAAGCAAGCATTGCGGCAAAAGGAATCGGGCCCGATGGGCTTTTGACCCCGGACTACGGGCGTATAGGGTTTGTGGGGGGATGGGTCAAGAGGCCTTGGGTGTCCACGCGTGGACAGGGGTGGCGTACATGTAATATCAATGAGTTAGCATAGGGTTGGTAAGAATTTGTTAACGGTTGGAGCGCGGAAATCTGGCTGCCTCCGGCGGGGATATTTGAGCACAGAGGATGGGCTTCAGGTTTGCTCTTTTTGAAATACTCCCCGCAGAGCGTTCGACCGATGGCTCAGGCCTTCCGCCGCAGATAGGCTTGCCACAGATCAGGTCGCCGCGTCTTGGTGATGTCTTCCGCCTGCGCTTGGCGCCATTTGGCGATGGCGGCATGGTTGCCGGATTGTAGCACTTCGGGGATTGGCAGGTCGTTCCACACGGCGGGGCGGGTGTATTGGGGGTGCTCTAAGAGGCCGTCGGAGAAGGATTCCTCTACCGTAGACTCTTGATTTCCCAGCACTTTTGGCAGCAGGCGCACGGTGGCGTCGATCAGGGCGGATGCTGCTATTTCGCCCCCGGTCAGCACGAAATCACCAAGGGAGACCTCCTCGATATCGTGGTGATCGAGCAGGCGTTGATCGACGCCTTCGAACCTGCCGCATAGCAAGGTCACGCCATCACAGGCGGCAAAGCGGCGGGCCATGGCTTGGTTGAACGGCTTGCCGCGCGGGCTTAGGTAGATCACCGGCCAGCGATTGCGGTCGCGCGGGGTGTGTTGGGCCGCGTCAGTCAGGGCGGCGTCCAGCACATCGGCGCGCAGCACCATGCCAGCGCCGCCGCCTGCTGGGGTATCATCGACATTCAGATGTTTGCCCTGACCGAAGCTGCGCAGGTTGATGACATCCAGCGCCCAGAGGCCAAGATCGAGCGCCTTTCCGGTCAGCGAAATACCAAGGATACCGGGGAAGGCATCGGGCATCAGGGTGATGATTTTGGCGCGCCACGCGTCTTTGACGTGCAAAGGCTCGTCCATCAGATCGCGCGGCTTCAGGCTGGCGCGGATTGAGATGCGGCCATGCGATTTGCTGGGGGGGATGTCGCTGGGCGGGGTTTCGGGTGTGTCGGTCATGGCCGCTTTTAGCCTTTGGAATGGGTCTGCGCTAGGCCAAACCATCCTCTGGCTGGGCGGCATCGGTGGCGGCGATCAGATCGCGCAATGGGGTTTCGGCGGCGGAATTGAGGTATTTCGCCAGCCATTCGTTCAGCAAATCGGTGCTGGGGGATTTGCCCCAAATTTCGGGGTCTTGCGGCATGGCCTCGGCCAGTCGCGCGGCAAACAAGCCAACCAGATCAGCCTCGTCGGGCAGCAGGTTCAGCGCCAAAGTCGGGCCATCGCCGGACACCGCAACGATCAGCGCCGGATCGGTGCTGTGCAGGATCATCGCGATGATCTCGGCCCGCTTAGCGCCTGCACGGGCGCGCTCAAACAAAGCGGTGCGGATATGGGCGGGTTCAGCATGGGCAGAAAGGGCGAGCAGATGTTGCGCCACGATGGCGGGCGGGGTTTCATCGGGCAGATCGGCCAAGGGCGCGATCATGCGGCGGGCGGTGCTCAGCTCACTCCGTTCCATCGGGTTGCCGGGATGTGCTATCTGATCAATGGCTTGATCGAGAAAGCCGTTGATTTCGTTGACCTTCCACGGATCCCAGATCGTCCGCGCCAAGGGGATCGACAAGAAGGAAATCGCGACGGGCAGCATTTCGGAATAGGGTGGGATGAAGCCCAAGGCCCCGCCAATGCCGCGCCCTACGCCGAACAGCAAGGTGACGAACAGCAGTTGGATGGCAGCATTGCTGAACAAGGTGGCCCATGCCTGATACTGCGTCCAGTCGTGGAATTGGCGCGGCCAGTTTTGCGGGCGGATGATGAATTGCCAGAGCAGGAACAGCAGCGTGAAGACGGGCACCAAGGGCCAACCATAGCCGCCCAAGCCCGCCATCAGCGGCCCGATATACAGCAAGGCAGTTGCGCCCATCAGCCATCGCATACGGTTGTGCATCATATCCCCATCTCGCCTGCGCGCAGAGTGGCGCGGGCGCTTGGGTTATTCAAGCCCCTCGGGGGGATCGACGATGATGCGGCCAGCGGTGAGGTCTACCGTGGGGACAGCTTTCAGCGTGAAGGGGAGGAGGAGGCCGGATTTCAGGCCCGGCCCTGCGATTTCGATCAGATCGCCAGCGCCGTGGTTGTGCACGGCTTGCACGCGACCGAGTTCTTTGCCGCCGGTATCGAAGGCGGCGAGGCCGATCAGATCGGCGTGGTAGAACTCATCATCAGGCAGGTGAGGGAGTTTTTTCTTGTCAACGTAGAGGCTTATGCCTTTCATGGCATCGGCCTGCTCTTTGGTATCAACGCCTTGGATGCGCGCACCAAGACCGCCTGCGACGGGCTTCGTCAGTTTGATTTTATAGCTGGTTTGGCCGTCTTCGCTGAAAAGCGGGCCGTAGCTGGCGATGGCTTCGGGATCGGTGCAGAAGCTTTTCAGCCGCACTTCGCCTTGCACGCCGAAAGAGCCCGCGATGGCGCCGACGCAGATGTGGTCTGGGTTGGGCATTTGGCTTCTCCGGGATGAAGGGTGGCGGCCTTTAAGGCGGAATTTTCACAGAAAATTCGCGCCCCAAAGGCCGCCGTTTGGATTATTCAGCAGCGGGTGCTTCTGCACGAGCGGCTTTCTTTTTCGCCAGCTCGGCCATGCGCTTGCCGGGGACGGCCGATTTCGGGTTCGAGCGGACCTTTTTGGTCAGCACGCCAGCGGCTTCCAACATACGCGCGATACGGTCGGTCGGTTGTGCGCCTTGGCCGAGCCAGTATTGCACGCGCTCCATGTTCATTTTCACGCGCTCTTCGCTGTCTTTGGCCAGCAGCGGGTTATAGGTGCCGAGCTTTTCGAGGAAGCGACCATCGCGCGGGTTGCGGCTGTCGGTGGCAACGATCGAATAGTGCGGGCGCTTTTTGGAACCACCGCGGGCGAGGCGAATTTTCATGGACATTGTGTAGTCTCCTTAGGTTTGGTTGGAACCGCGGTTGCGCGGTTATTTCTGCAGTTGTTCGTGATGCCTGATGACTTCGGAGATGATGAAGGTCAGGAATTTCTTGGCAAATTCGGGGTCGAGGTCGGCTTCTTGCGAAAGCCACTCCAGCCGCTCGATCTGGCGGGCCTCGCGCGACGGATCGGAGGCTGGAAGATCGTGTTCGGCTTTCAGACGGCCCACGGCCTGGGTGCGTTTGAAGCGTTCGGCGAGGGTGTAGACGAGGATCGCGTCGAGGCGGTCAATCGACTCGCGGTGGTCTTTCAGCAGTTCGGCGGCGATGGTGGTGGCGTCGGTCATTGTAGGGACTCCGGTGAAGGGTGACGCCAGATTTGGCTGGCACCGAAGGTTTCGTGGATGAATGCGCCGTCGCGGGTGCAGCCCATGCGTTGCGCAAGGGCTTGGCTGCGGATGTTGTCGTCGGCGATCAGGCTGATGGCGGTTTTCCAGCCTAGGGTGGTGTAGGCATGGGTGCGGGCGGCGAGGGCGGCTTCGTGGGCGAGGCCTTTGCCTTCGGCTTGCGGTGCCCAGATTGACCAGCCGAGTTCGGGTTCGGGCCAGCCTTCGGGGAACCACGGGCCTGCCATGCCGAGGGCAGCATCGGTGGTTTTGTCGGCGAGGATGAACATCGAATAGCCGCGATGCAACCAATGCCCGGTCAGATGGCCAAAGCTGCGCCACGCCTGCGCGCGGCTGATGGGCCCGCCGACATAGGCGCTGCGGGGCGAGGCGAGGAAGGCCGCCATCGCGTCGAAATCAGCAGTTTTCGGGCCGCGCAGGCGCAGGCGTTCGGTTGTAATTTCTGGGATGCCAGTAAGAGCGATCATGCGGCACCCGCCAAATCGCGGCGCATCTGTGACGACTCGCCCCAAGTCGACAGCCAAACCACCGTTGCCACGCTGGCGCGCACCAAAGCTCCAAAGGCACGGGTCACAGCATTATCCAAAGTCTTTTCGCTGCGAGCGAGGTCAAGATGACCTTCTTCCTCGGCTTGAATGGCTTTGATGAGATCATGAAGTTCGCCATCACGCGGCTGCAACCAATTCAGTTGATCCGACAGATGATGATGCACGGTTTCTTCAACCGCCTCGGTGCAAACCCAGATCAGGTTCGGGCCGAACAGAGTAGACACCACGCCCAACACCCAACCGCCCATGCTCCAGAGATACATCGCCCGACAGGGGCGGCCTTGGCGCGCCGACAAAGCCGCGCGGAACAGGCGGCAGTGTTCCACCTCATGCGCCTTCAACTGCGACAACGGCAGCACAAGGCGCGGCCACAACAACCGACAAACAGCAATCTGCGCGCCGTAAATGCGAATCGCGCCGTATTCTCCGGCGTGATTGACACGGGCGATCCTGATCGCAGAAAGGCGGTCGGCAGGTATCATTTCTTCTTCATCAACCCCGACAGGCTGGAGGGCAGGCTCAACCCGCGCGGCATACCCGGAAAGCCGCCGCCCATGCCGAGGCCCTGTTTCATGCCTTTGGCGGCTTCGGCCATGGCTTCGGGCGACATGTTGGCCATATCGGGCATCCCGCCCTTGGCACCCATCATCTGCTTGATGGCGTTTTTCATCGCGCCGCCTTTGCCCATTTTCTTCATCATATCGGCCATTTGCTTGTGCTGTTTCAGAAGCTTGTTCACTTCGGAAACCTCAAGCCCTGCCCCGGTGGCGATGCGTTTTTTGCGCGAAGCGGCCAGCAGATCGGGGTTGGCGCGTTCTTTCTTGGTCATCGAATTGACCAAGGCGATTTGGTGGGTCAGCATTTTGTCATTGAAGCCAGCGGCCTCGGCTTTCTTGGCCATGCCGCCCATGCCCGGCATCATGCCCATCAGGCCCTGCATACCGCCCATTTTCTGCATCTGTTCAAGCTGCGATTTCAGATCGTTCATGTTGAACAGACCTTTGGCGAAGCGGCGTGCCATACGCTCGGCTTGTTCAGCCTCAAAGGTTTCACGGGCCTTTTCGACCAAGGCCACGATGTCGCCCATGCCAAGGATGCGACCCGCGACACGTTCAGCCTCAAACGTCTCCAGCGCGTCCATCTTTTCGCCAAGGCCGACGAAGCGGATCGGCTTGCCGGTAACAGCGCGCATCGACAGGGCGGCGCCGCCGCGACCGTCGCCATCCATCCGGGTGAGCACGACGCCGGAAATGCCGACTTTGGCGTTGAATTCAGAGGCCACATTCACCGCGTCTTGCCCGGTCAGGCCGTCGACCACCAACAGGGTTTCGCGCGGCTGGGCGATGTCACGGACCGCCTGAATTTCCTCCATCAGCACTTCGTCGATGTGCAGACGGCCAGCGGTGTCGAAGAACACCACGTCATATCCACCCATTGCGGCTTGGGTTTTCGCGCGCTTGGCGATCTGGACGGCGGATTCACCTTTGACGATCGGAAGCGAGTCCACACCGACTTGCGCGGCAAGGATCGCCAACTGCTCCATAGCTGCGGGGCGGTTGGTGTCCAAGGACGCCAGCAACACGCGCTTGCCGTTCCGCTCTTTCAGACGCTTCGCCAGCTTGGCGGTGGTGGTGGTTTTACCCGAACCTTGCAGACCGACCATCAGGATGGCGGACGGCGGGTTGTCGATTTTCAGCGCTTCGGGTTCATCGTCGCCCGCCAGCACGCGCACCAGTTCGTCGTGGACGATCTTGACGACTTGCTGACCGGGAGTGATCGACTTGGTAACAGCTTGGCCGATGGCGCGGGTTTTCACCGCTTTGACGAAGTTACGGGCGACTTCCAGCGAAACGTCGGCTTCCAGCAACGCCACGCGGACTTCGCGCAGGGCGGTGTCAACGTCAGCCTCGGACAGCGCGCCGGCTTTGGTCAAGCGGTCGAACACGCCACCAAGGCGTTCTGACAGGCTTTCAAACATCGCGCTCTCCTAGATCAAAACCCCAAGATGGGGTGCTACGGCGGGTTTCCCAAGGCCAATGCGAAACAGCACCTGTGGGCGCAACGCGCTGACAGGTGGCGATCCCGGCATAAGCCAAGGGACCGGAAGCGGCTGCCTCCGGGGGAATTGGGTCGGGCGATACGCCGTTGGGGGGCGGGAGTCAAGCGGGACTGGGAGATCAGCGTTTTTTCGGGCGCTTTTGAGTCGGCCCGGTCTTTTGGTTCAACCAAGTGTTGATTTGCTGCACGGCTGTTTTCGCATCCGACCCTGAGCGGTATATAGCTGACAACGGCAAGGGCGGGCCAGAGGTGAAGTTCAGCACGGCGCGATGGCTGGGCCCGGCTTTACTGTCGCTGTCATTGGCGCTGGTTTCCAGCACAGCCTTTGTCACCTCGGCCAGTGGGCGAAATTGCTCGCGCGCGCCCAACATTCCGACGCTGCGCAGGGTCAGCGTGTTGCTGGGGCGGTCAAACACCGCCACTTCTTGCCGCACGAAAACGATGAACACCACGCCGAACAGGCCAAACAGTAAGGCAAGTGCGGTGAGGTCGCTGTGATCATTTGAGAAGAACTTCGCCAGCCAGATCGCTGCGAACAGTAGCATGGCGGCGGCTATACCGATGCCCATCAGCACCGGGCGCGCGCGCAGCACCAAGCGGTCTGGGGTTGAGGAAAACAGCTTCATGGCGGCCTCTGGCAGCTTTTGAACACTTTGCTCTTAGCATCCGCCTAAGCATTGCTTCGGGCAAGCCTTATATTAGATCTGACAAAACCCTTGCTTTATTCGCGGCCTTTGCTGATTTATGTGCGCAAATGCACAGGGGATCTGCGTGATGGACAACTGGGACGAGATCAGGACTGCCTTTCAGGTTGCGCGGATGGGCACGGTTTCTGGCGCGGCCGAGGTGATGGGGGTGCATCATGCGACGGTGATCCGCCATATCGACTCACTGGAAAAGCGGCTGGGGGCGAAGCTGTTCCAGCGCCATGCCCGTGGTTATACCCCGACAGAATCCGGGCGCGATCTGCTGTCAGTGGCGCAGACCACCGAAGACCAGTTTGGGCAGTTGGCCAGCCGGATCAAGGGTCAGGGCGAGACGGTGGCCGGCGAATTGGTCGTCACCTCGATCACCGGCATTGCACATCTGCTGGCCCCGGTTTTCGCGACGTTTCAAGAGGCACATCCGGCGGTGGTGATCCGGTTCCTGACCGATATGCGGCTGTACCGCTTGGATTATGGCGAGGCGCATGTGGCAATCCGCGCCGGGGCGACGCCGCAAGAGCCCGACAATGTGGCGCTGCCGTTGGTCAAGATGCAGACCGGGCTTTATGCCTCGAAGGCCTATGTCGCGCGACACGGTCTGCCCAATGGTGAAGCCGAACTGATGCAGCACCGCTTTATTGGCGTCGACAACCCCGACAACCGTGCGCCGTTCTATCGCTGGCTGCGTGAGAGAGTGTCGCAAGATCGTCTGACCTTCCGGGTCAATGAACCTGCGGCGTCGGAAGCGGCGGTGAAGGCCGGGATGGGTCTGGGCTTCATGCGCGCGCATGAGGCGCGGTTGGACCCTGATCTGGTTGAGGTGATGGCACCGATCCCGGAATGGGACTCGCCGCTCTGGATCGTGACGCATGTGGATTTGCATCGAACCTTGAAGGTGCAAAGCTTCCTGAGTTGTCTGCGGCAATCGGCGGCGACGTGGTGCAGCGCTTGAGGATTGCGCGGTGAGAGCTTGGGCGGCCTTAAGCCCGTCGCAGCGCGGCCATGTTGCGATGTTGGCGTTTTCGGCGCTGGTGGCGGGCAGTTTCAGTCTGGGGGCGATGGCGGCGCGCTATGTCTCACCCTCGGCCTTGACCGTGGCGCGGTTTGCTTTGGCGGGGGCGCTGGTGGGGCTGGCGGCTTTCGTGACCGTGGGGGTGCCGCGTAAAACCTGGGCGGCACCGTGGCGCTATGTGGTGCTGGGTGGGTTGCTTGCCTGCTATTTCGTGCTGATGTTCTGGGGGTTGCAGACGGCGGAAGCCGTGCCGACTGCCGCCGTTTTCACACTGACACCGTTGATGGCGGCGGGGTTTGACTGGGTGCTGTTGGGCCAGATCACCACCGCGCGGATGGGGGTGGCGCTGATCATCGGGGCCGTGGGCGCGCTTTGGGTGATTTTTCGCGGTGATCTGGTCGCCTTGGCACGGTTTGAGGTAGGGCGCGGAGAATTCATCTACTTCTTCGGCTGCATCGCGCACGCGCTTTATGCGCCAATGGTGCGCAAGCTGAACCGGGGCGAGCCCGCGCTGGTGTTCACCTTTGGCATGATGCTGGCAGGGTTTGTGATTCTGTGCCTATGGGGCTGGCGCGATGTGTTGGCGACCGATTGGGCCGCCTTGCCCGCAATCGTCTGGATTTGCTTGATTTATGTCTCGGTTGCGGCTTCGGCGATGACCTTTGTTCTGCTGCAATTCGCCACGCTGCGGCTGCCGTCGGCCAAGGTGATGGCTTATACTTATCTGGTGCCAAGTTGGGTTATTCTGTGGGA
The DNA here is from genome assembly GCA_040387915.1 of Pseudomonadota bacterium. Classification (GTDB taxonomy): domain Bacteria; phylum Pseudomonadota; class Alphaproteobacteria; order Rhodobacterales; family Rhodobacteraceae; genus Cypionkella. The sequence goes on along the minus strand of JAZKCV010000015.1, from coordinate 7,452 downwards.
ATTGGCCTTGGGCCGCGCAGCGCCGCCAATAAATGTGCTGGGCGGCGTCATTCTAACCGCTTTGGCTCTCATCCTGCTGTTGAAGGATGAAACTGCTTAGCGTAAACGTTTTCACGACTGACATGTTAGCGCTGACATGCGGGCGTTCTGGGGAGGACAACTATGTATATCGGGCTTGATCTTGGCACTTCCGGGCTGAAAGGTATCCTGATGGATGACGCCCAGACTGTGTTGGCCGAAGCCACCGCTCCCCTGACGGTAGAGCGCCCCTCCGAGGGGTGGTCGGAACAATCGCCTGCATCGTGGATCGCAGCGGCTGAGGTGGTGATGGGCAAATTGGCCGCGCATGGCTTGGCGGCGGTGAAGGGCATCGGGCTGTCGGGCCATATGCATGGCGCAACCTTGCTGGACAGCGCCGATCAGGTGCTGCGGCCCTGCATCCTGTGGAACGACACCCGCAGCTTTGCCGAGGCGGCGGCGTTGGATGCCAAGCCCGAATTCCGCAACTTGTCGGGCAATATCGTGTTTCCCGGCTTTACCGCGCCGAAACTGGATTGGCTGCGCAAGCATGAGCCTGCCCTGTGGGACAAAGTTGCCAAAGTTCTGCTGCCAAAAGATTATTTGCGGCTGTGGCTGACGGGCGGGCATGTCTCCGAGATGTCGGATGCGGCGGGCACGGCTTGGCTGGATACCGGCAAGCGCGACTGGTCGGATGTTTTGCTGGCCGATTGCGGGCTGTCGCGGGCGCAAATGCCGGGTTTGGTCGAAGGATCCGAAGTTTCGGGCACCCTGCGCGGCGCTTTGGCCAGCCGGTTCGGTATGGGCGCGGGCGTTGTGGTGGCAGGTGGTGGTGGCGATAATGCGGCCTCTGGTGTCGGCGTGGGGGTGGTTCGAGCAGGGGAAGCCTTTGTGTCTTTGGGCACCTCTGGCGTGCTGTTTGCCGCCAATGACGGCTATCAGCCTGATCCGGCCACGGCAGTGCATACGTTCTGCCACGCTTTGCCGAACACTTGGCACCAGATGGGTGTGATCTTGGCTGCGACCGATGCACTGAACTGGTATTCCAAGCTGGTCGGTGCCGATGCGGCCACCCTGACGAGCGAAGTCGGCCCCTTGCAAGCCCCCGGTAAAACCACTTTCTTGCCCTATCTGGGCGGCGAGCGCACGCCCTTGAACAGCGCCGCGATCCGTGGCGCGTTCACCGGGTTGGAACATGCCACCGACCGCGCCGCAGGCACCCGCGCGGTGTTGGAGGGCGTGACCTTTGCCTTCCGCGACAGCCGCGACGCTTTGGCTGCGACAGGCACGAAGTTGCAGCATTTGCTGGCGGTGGGGGGTGGATCACGCTCGGATTACTGGCTGCGCGCGATTGCAACGGCGCTGGATTGCCCAGTCAGCCTGCCGGTTGCAGGTGACTTTGGCGGCGCGTTCGGTGCTGCCCGGCTTGGCCTGATGGCCGCCACTGGCGCGGGCGCAGAAATCGCCAGCCTGCCACAAATCGCGCGGGAAATCTTGCCCGACCCTGCCCTGAAAGACGCCTTTGATGCGGGTTATGCCCGCTACCAAGCTGCCCAAACCGCTATAAGGAGCCTCGCATGACCGACTTTTTCAAAAACATCCCCGCCATCAAATATGAAGGCGAGAACAGCACCAACGAATTCGCCTTCCGCCACTACGACCCCGATGAGGTGCTGCTGGGCAAGCGGATGGAAGACCATCTGCGCTTTGCCGTCGCCTATTGGCACAGCTTCGCTTGGCCGGGCGGCGACCCGTTTGGCGGGCAGACCTTTGATCGCCCGTGGTTCGGCGACACCATGGCTTTGGCAAAACTGAAGGCCGATGTGGCGTTTGAGATGTTCGATATCCTTGGCACGCCGTTCTATGCGTTCCACGATGCCGATGCGCGGCCCGAAGGCGCGACTTTCGCCGAAAGCTTGCGCAATCTGGAAGAAATCGTTGATTACCTTGGCGAAAAGCAGGCCTCGCACAAGGCCAAGCTGCTTTGGGGCACGGCGAACATGTTCAGCCACAAGCGCTGGATGTCGGGTGCGGCCACCAACCCCGACCCCGAAGTCTACGCCTATGCTGCCGCCACGGTGAAATCCTGTCTCGATGCCACCCATAAACTCGGCGGCGCGAATTATGTGCTGTGGGGCGGGCGTGAGGGTTATGAAACCTTGCTGAACACCGATCTGAAAGCCGAACGCGCCCATGCGGGCCGCTTCCTGCAATCGGTCGTCGAATACAAGCACAAGATCGGCTACAAAGGTGCGATCCTGATTGAACCGAAGCCGCAAGAGCCGTCGAAGCACCAGTACGATTACGATGTGGCGACGGTTTATGGTTTCCTGAAAGATTTCGGTCTGGAGAAAGAGGTTCAGGTCAATATCGAGCAGGGTCATGCTATCTTGGCGGGGCATTCGTTTGAACATGAAATCGCCTTGGCCTCTGCTTTGGGGATTTTCGGATCGATCGATATGAACCGGAATGATTACCAATCCGGCTGGGACACCGACCAGTTCCCGAACAACCACGCCGAAAAGGCGCTAGCGTTTTATGAAATCCTGCGGGCGGGTGGTTACACCACGGGTGGCACCAACTTTGACGCCAAAGTGCGGCGTCAATCGCTGGACCCGGAAGATCTGATCCTCGCGCATGTCGGCGGTATGGACACCTGCGCGCGGGCGTTGAAAGCGGCGGCGTATCTGTTGGAGGACGACACTTTGGAAGCCGCCCGCCGTGCGCGTTATGCAGGGTGGGAGCGTGAGGGTGCGAAAGCCATGCTGACGCAGCCGCTGGAAGTGATCGCTGACGCGGTTGTGAAAAACAACATCAACCCGCAGCCGCGTTCTGGCCGTCAGGAACGGTTGGAGAATCTGTGGAACCACTACATCTGAGCGGATGGCTGTAGATTAGATCAGCGCGGTCAGCGGGGGAATACCTCCGTTGGCCGTGAGGCTTTTCAGGGCAGCGGCAGCAGCACGATGGCCAAGGTGAAGGGCCTGCTCAGCCGGCCAAGCCTGGTGGATTGCATAGATTATGCCGGCGCAGAACGCGTCTCCGGCCCCCACGGGGCTGAGGATTTCGACGGGATCTATCGGATCTGGCGCGGACCAGAGCGCGGTTTCGTCCAGCCACAGCGCCAAGGTTCTAGTGTGCAGGATCACGGTTTTCGCACCTTGGGCCTGTAGGGCAAGCGCCGCTTCCAGCAAGCGGGCGCGGTCATCGGGGGCGATTTCGGTGCGGTTGCTGGCGCGGGCGGCCTCGATTTCGTTCAGGAACAGGTAATCTGTGTGTGGCAGGGTGGCTTTGACGGTTTCGGCAAAGTGAGGCGTGGCGGCAGAGACGAGATCAACACAGGTGATCATGCCAGCGGATTGGGCGCGGGAAAGAATGCGAGCGGCGGGGGTTTCGCCGTTGGGTTCTACCGCGTCAAGAGTGGCGAGCAGGTTGGGATAGCCAAGGTAGAACACTTTGGTGTTTTGCGCGGCGATCATTTCAATCGGAATGTCGGCTTCGCTAAGGGCATCATTGGCACCGGGGTGATAAAAGAAGGTGCGGCTGTCGCCGGGGATGTTCATCACTTGGGTATGCGCGGTCGCGTGATGCGGGGTTTGTTTGAGCCATCGCGTATCGACTTTTGCGGCAGCGCAGGCAGTTTTGCAGATTTCGGCATGGGTGTCGGTGCCGATCAGGCCCACCGCGAAAAGCGGCAGGCCGGTTTGGAAGGCGGCGAGGTCCAGGATGACGTTGGCGGCTCCGCCACCGACTCCAGTGGCTTCGTGGTTGATGCGAACGAGATCGCTTTTCTGCGGCCACGCGTCGATGCTGTGGACGATATCGACGATCCAGTTTCCCGCGCAGGCGATACCGCGTTTTGTTGGGTCACTGGTCATACGTAATCCACGGTGACGGTGCGATTTTCCCTTCCAGCCGCCAAGGCGGCGGTGAGGACGGCATGATGGGCGGCGGCCTCTGCCGGATGCGCGCAGGGGAAGCCAGCGGCGTCTCCGCCTGCCAACTCATCAATATAGGCAGCCCACATTTGTTGGATCGCGTCGGTGAAGCCAAATTCAAAGATGCCGCCGGTGATGCCGGGGAACAGTGGCGTGTAGCCGAGGTCTTCGGTTTGCCACGTCTGGGTGCCGCCGTTTTGGTAATGCATGAATTGCCATTGCCGGGGGGATTTGGTGGTGAAGAAGGCGCTGCCTTTCATGCCAAGGACGCGAAGGGACCAGGTGTTGGCCTCTCCGGGGGCGATGCGCCATGTCTTCAGCACCATGGGGAAATTGCCGTAAGCAGTCGGGACGCGGGCGGTGATGGTGGCGTTGTCCCAAGTCTCGCACGGCACAAGATTGCCTTTGCCATCAGGGCGTTGGGCGACGCGTTTCACAAGACTGGCTTGCACGGTATCGGGATGCCAGCCGAGGCGGAGCGGGACGTGCAGGACATGCATCCCCAGATCACCCATGCAGCCGTATTCACCGTTCACGCCCTGCATTCGTTTCCAGTTGATCACCTTGTCGGGATTGATATCGGAGGAATGCAGAAAGCTGGCTTCGACTTCGAGAATCTCGCCAACCGCGCCGGATTTCACAAAGTCGATCACCCTTTGCGCGCCGGGGTAGAACGGCATTTCGGACGAGCAGCGCACGGTCAGTTCGGGGTGGGCGTTGACGGCGGCCATGATGCTGCGGTTTTGGGCGGCGTCCATGCCGAAGGGTTTCTCGCCGAACAGGTGTTTTCCGGCGTTGAGAATATCGGGATACATTTGCGCATGTAGAACGTGGGGGACGGCGCAGTAGACGGCGTCAACCTCGGGGTTTTTCAGCAGGTCGTGGTAGTCAGTGGTGGTTTGGATCGAACCGAGATGGGTGGCGAACCAGTCCATCAGGGCTGGGTTGGTGTCACAAACCGCGACGATGCGCGGTTTGGCTTTTGGGTTCGACAGGTGCAGCCAACGCGCGGCGGCGGAGGCGAATTCGCGGCCCATCAGGCCACAACCAATGATGCCGAAACGGATTTCTTTCATCGCTTAGGCCAAGTGCTTGGCGGCTTCGGCAGCCGTGGCTTTGTCATGCACAATCGCCATCAAAGCGCGCGTCATGCCGCCGGGGTTGGCGTGTTGCACGACGTTGCGACCGTAAACGATACCGCGCGCGCCTTGTTGCATCAGCTCGTGCGTGCGGGCGAGGATTTCGGCGTCCGACACGCGGCCACCGCCGCGCACCAGAACGGGGATGCCTTGAGCAATTTCAATGACGCGGTGGTATTCGGACACATCGGTGCAGGGGTCAGCCTTGATGATATCGGCACCGAGTTCGGCGGCTTGGCGGACGAGGGGCAGGATTTTGCTGATATCGCCATCGACCATATAGCCGCCTTTGGAATTGTCCTGCATGACAAGCGGTTCGACCATCAGCGGCATGCCCATGATCTCGCATTCGCGTTTGAGGGCGTTCACGTTGCGCACGCAATCGCGGTAAAGTTCGGGCTGGTTGGGGAGGAGCAAGAGGTTCACAACCACACAAGCGGCGTCGAGGACGAGGCCTTGTTCCACCGGGCGGTCGATGACTTCGGAGTAGAGTGTGCGCGGTAAAGGCGTGCCGTAGACGTTGGCGATATCGGTGCGCAGCACCAGAGCGGGCCGGCTTTTGCCGGGGATGGCTTGCAGGATTCTCGCAGTGCCAGGGGGGAGTTGGATGGCATCAGGGGCGGCAGCTGCGACGGTCTGGATAGATTTGGTCATGTTCTCGATGCCGCCAAGGAAAGACGCCTCGTTGAACATGCCGTGGTCGATGGCGACATCAAAGCAGTTGCCCGAGGGCGCGAACAGGCGGTTGAGACGGGCGGTTTTCATCGTGGGACCCTGCTTCTGCAAACGTTTTCATAATCGGTATCGGCGAGGGTGGATTCTGTCAACGACAAAGGAAAATCCTGACATTGTAGGGGTTTGCTTGGCAGTTGGAGATGGTCTAGCGTTGTGGTGAAATGGCAGGAGATGGCGATGGCTTGGCAGCAGTATCTGGACGCAGAACAGGCGCGGTTTGTGCAGGAATTACTGGCGTTTGTGCGGATTCCATCCGTGTCAGCCAAGCCGGAGAACATCCCGGATGTGGTGCGCGCAGCGGTGTGGGTGGCGGCGCGGCTGACGGCGGCGGGGGTTGAGGGGGCGGAGGTGTTGCCAACTGAGGGGCATCCTGTGGTGTGTGGGCATTGGCTTCATGCGGGGGCGGATAAGCCGACGATCCTGATCTATGGGCATTTCGACGTGCAGCCTGCCGAGCCGTTTGATCTGTGGGACAGCCCGCCGTTTGAGCCTGAGGTGCGCGATGGCCGCGTTTGGGGGCGCGGGGCTTCGGATGACAAGGGCGGCATGTTGGTGCCGATTTTGGCGGTGGAATCGCTGCTGAAGACCACTGGGCGCTTGCCGGTCAATGTGAAGTTTTTCTTTGAGGGGCAGGAGGAGATCGGCTCACCCGATTTGCCACCGTTTGTGGCGGCCAATGTGAATCGCTTAACGGCGGATATGATTTTCTCGGCGGATGGGCTGCAGTATGCGCCGGATCAGCCGCAGATTGTTGAGGCGTTGAAGGGCTTGGTGAAGGCAGAGATTGTGGTGCGGGGGCCGCGGTCGGATCAACACTCGGGTCTGCATGGCGGTGGGATTGCCAATCCGGCGATGGCTTTGGCGCAGATTTTGGCCTCGATGAAGTCGGCGGATGGCTTGGTGACGGTGGACGGGTTTTATGACGATGTGATTGATTTGACCGAGGCGGATCGGGCGGCGATTGCGCGGATCCCTTATGACGAGGTCAGTTATCTGGCGGAAACCGGGGCGATGGCGGTGTTTGGCGAGCCGGGGTATTCGACGCGGGAACGGCTGTGGGCGCGACCAACGCTGGATGTGAACGGGCTGACCAGCGGGTGGCAGGGGATTGGGTCTAAGACCGTGCATCCTGCCGAGGCGCGGGCGAAGATCACTTGTCGGTTGGTGGCGGCGCAGGATCCGGCGGCGATTTTGGCAGCACTGGCGGCGCATGTGCAGGCGCACTGCCCTGCTGGTGTGACGGTGGAATTTGAGCCGGGGCAAGGCGGGGCGGGGCCGTTTTTGGTGCCATCGGGACATAACGCGACCGGGATCGCGGCGCAGGTGTTGGAGGAGGTTTACGGCAAAGCGCCGTATCGGACGCGGTTGGGCGGATCGATTCCGGTGATGACGACCTTGCTGGAGGTGTTGGGGGTGCATGCGGTGATGCTTGGCTTTTCGCATGACGATGAGAATTTACATGCGCCGAACGAGTTTTTTCGATTGGAGGCGTTTCGGTTGGGTCAAACCGCCTATGTACAGTTGTTGCAGCGGTTGGGGGCGTGAGCGGTCCCGACTCGGGACCTATAATTTTGGCGATATTATACTTGACGTACCCACCACATTATTTGGGTTGAACCCTG
>JAZKCV010000014.1:3276-24573 GCA_040387915.1 Pseudomonadota bacterium | reverse complement strand
ACAGCAGCAGATACTGAAACTGCATGGTGTCTAGCAAACCAGGGGCTATTCAGACTGACATCTTGCCCAAGACCGGAAAGGCGTAGGTTTCCAGCGTCGTTATCCATTGGGCGATGTGCTTGCCGTTGCTTTTGTTCTCTTTGAACTTGCGGTCGTGAACCCGGCGCGCGAGGTCTTCAAAGGTCAGGTGTTTGCCATCCTCTTCACGCTGGCGAACCTTGGGGTTCCCACCGCGTAAGACCACCTTTCGCATTTCAATGGCGCGTTCCCGTGCCTCTGCCAGTGAAAGCACTTTGGCAGATCCAAGCCCATAGTCGCAACGCTTGCGCCTAACCGTCAGGCGTAGCAGCCAGCGCCTTGCGCCCGACTCATCAACTTGAAGATACAGACCGCCGCCATCGGTGTGCCGCCCCGGTGGGGCGGTGCGCACGAATGACGCGCTCAAACGCTTTTCAGTGTGGGGGCCGGGCTTCTTGCCGCCCTCTTGCTTTTCCGGCGTTTCGGCTTCCATTCCCACCCCACAATCTGCCCCACAAATCTCACGAGTAGGTTAGGACAAGATGCTGTGGTTGAGAAGCAAAAGCCCAGCAATCATTGACTATTTCTAGCGTCAATGTTGCTCAAAAAGCAGAAATGGCGGAGAGACAGGGATTCGAACCCTGGGTCGGCGCAAACCGACAACGGTTTTCGAGACCGCCGCATTCGACCACTCTGCCACCTCTCCGCGGTAGGGATCGTGGCGGGGATTTAGCGGGGTCGCACAGCGCTTGCAACCCCGATTTCACTGCTTGTTGCAAAGACTTTGCGCAGGTGCATCTCTCCCACCCCTGCCATGCGGCTTACAGGCCAGCCCCTCCGCCGCGCGGCACCACACAAGCAAAGCCCCGCGCACTCACCAATCTGTGCGCGGCCGCGGCCTTGGCAGCGCCGTCGCAACGCCGTAGCACTCAGCGCAATCCGCCGCGAAAGGCCCCTCCATGCTGCGCCCCCTCCTGCTCTCGCTTTGCCTCGCTCTCCCCACCTCTGCCCTGCCATCCTTCGCGCAGGCCCAAGCCATCCAGCCCGACATCTCGGCCCTCACCCAGACCCTGAAGATCGACGCGCTGATCGCGGTTATGCGCACCGAGGGCCTCGCCAATGGCAAGGATATGGAGGCTGATCTGTTCCCCGGCCAAGGCGGCGCGGCATGGGGCGTGGTGGTGAGCCGCGTCTACGACACCGCCCGCTTGCACCAAATCTTCGACGCAGCCCTGAGCAAAGCCCTGCAAAACGACCCCGCCACCCAAACCGCCATGCGCGCGTTCTTCGGCACCCCGCTGGGCCAGCACATTCTGGCACTGGAGATTGACGCCCGCAAAGCCCTGCTGGATGACAAAGCCACCGAGGCCGCTGCCCATCTCTGGGGCAAGGCTTTGAACGCCAAGACCCATCGCGCCACCCAGATCAACCGCTTTGCTGAGGTCAATGATCTGATTGAATCCAACGTCATGGGCGCTTTGAACGGCAATCTCGCCTTCTACCAAGGCATGAACGCCGCGCATGCCTTCCCCGAGCCGATGCCGGAAGATGAGATGTTGTCCGACGTTTGGGGGCAAGAATCCGATGTGCGCAAGGATACCGTTGAATGGCTGTATCCGTTCCTGATGCTCGCCTACCAGCCGCTCAGCGACAAAGAGCTTGACCAATACATCGCCTTCTCCAAAACCCCAGCCGGGCAAAAAGCCAACCGGGCGATGTTCACCGCATTCGATGCGATGTTCGTGCAGGTATCCAAAGAACTCGGCCAATCGGCGGGCCGTCTGATGGCAGGGCAAGACATCTGAGTCGGCCAGACTCATAAGCCGACCAGACTTCGGCTTGACACCAGCCCACACCCGCCGCATAAGCGCGCATCCCGGCGAGGTGCGAATCTCGTCGGGTCTTTATTTCATGACGCCCCACAGGGGCGCGCTGTCCGAGGCGGGGAAACCCAAAACTCCTTCACCGGGGCCACAAGACGCGGAGCAAGAGAAGGAAAGACCCATGTTCGCGGTCCTCAAGACAGGCGGCAAGCAGTATAAAGTGCAGGCGGGCGACGTTCTGCGCGTTGAAAAGCTTGATGCCGTTGCTGGTCAAAAGATCCAGTTCAACGAAATTCTGATGGTTGGCGGCGAAAGCCTGACCATTGGCGTGCCCTTCGTGGCAGGCGCGGCTGTGCAAGCCGAAGTGATCGACCAGATCAAAGGCGAAAAGGTCATCCACTTCGTCAAGCGCCGCCGTAAGCACTCGTCGCAGCGCACCAAAGGCCACCGTCAGCACCTGACGCTGGTTCGTGTGCTTGACGTGCTGGCTGCTGGCGCTGATGCCACTGGTGTCGCTGCTGCAACCGGCACCGCCGATGCACGTCGCGCGGCCCATAACAATGCTCCGGCACCCGTTGTCGAAGCCCCTGCAAAACCGAAGCGCGCTGCCAAAGCCGCTGCTGCACAGGAGTAATCCCCCATGGCACACAAAAAAGCAGGCGGCTCATCCCGCAACGGCCGCGACTCGGCTGGCCGTCGCCTTGGCGTGAAACTGTTCGGTGGCCAGCACGCCATTCCGGGCAATATCATCGTGCGGCAACGCGGAACCACTTGGTTCCCCGGTGACGGCGTTGGCATGGGCGTGGATCACACCCTGTTCGCCAAAGTCGAAGGCCACGTTACCTTCAAAAAAGGTTTCAAAGGTCGCACGTTCATTTCGGTTCTTCCCGCAGCGGAGGCAGCCGAGTAGGTCGAAAGCCCACATCGGAACATTCCGGGGGATCGGCCGCAAGGCCGGTCCCCTTTCTTATTCGGATCGGTCTTTCTCGCCTCGGGCAACCGGGGCCAACTTTGACAAGTTTGGAAAAAGGAAATGACTGTCACTGGTAAAGATTTGATCGAACTCGGTTTCCCCCAAGGCCCCGCCTTGGGCGAGGCGCTGGAGCATGTGCGCGCGCAAAATCTGTCGGGCGATGCCCTGCGGGATTATGTGGCGCGGGCCAAGCCAGCCCCTTACCTGCCGCTTCAGGATGCGCCCGATTTCGCGCTGAACCTTGAGGCCGAGCATGATGCCGAGATCCAGAACGTTGCCAATGTGACAGCCACCATGCAGGCGCTGATGCGCACCCCCACGGTGCGCGCCGGGGCCGTCATGCCCGATGCTTGCCCCGCAGGTCCGCCCGGAACCATCCCGGTTGGCGGCGTTGTTGTGACCGAAAACGCCATCCATCCCGGCTTTCAATCCGCAGACATCTGCTGCTCGGTCATGCTGACCGAATTTACTGATGCCGACCCGAAAGCCGTGCTGGACGCCGCCCATAAAGTCACGCATTTCGGCCCCGGTGGCCGCGCCAACGGCAGCCGCTTTACCGTCTCGTTGGACCTGCTGGATGCCTTCCGCGCCAACCGTTTTCTGAACGATGACAAGATCTTGCGTGCCGCTATCGAACATATGGGCACCCAAGGCGATGGCAACCATTTCGCCTATGTCGGGCGCTCGGCGGCGAAGGGCACGACCTGCCTTGTCACCCACCACGGCTCGCGCGGGCCGGGGGCGGGGCTGTATACCTTGGGGATGCGGGTGGCGGAATCCTTCCGCAAACGCATCTCGCCTGCGACGTTGAAAGACAACGCCTGGATTCCCGCCGACAGCCCCGAAGGGGTGGCATATTGGGAGGCCCTACAACTGATCCGCCGCTGGACCAAAGCCAACCACAACGCCATCCATCAGGCGGTCACGGTGGCCGTGGGTGCCAAGATGAAGGAACGGTTCTGGAACGAGCATAACTTCGTGTTCCGTCGCGGTGACATGTTCTACCACGCCAAGGGGGCAACCCCGATAGCCGCCGATTTCCTGCCCGACACTACGGGCATCCAAATCGTGCCGTTGAACATGGCGCAGCCGATCTTGCTGATCCGCGGTGTGGAAACCGCCAGCAACCTTGGTTTTGCACCGCATGGCGCGGGGCGCAACATCTCGCGCACTGCCCATAAACGGGGCTTGGGGCCGCATGACGAAGCCGAGGTTTTCGCCCGCGAAAGCAAAGGCATCGACGCGCGTTTCTTCTCGGGCAACATCGACGTGTCGGAACTGCCCTCGGCCTATAAATCTGCGGACACAGTGCGTTCACAAATGCGCCGCTTTGATCTGGCAGAAGTGGTGGATGAGATATACCCCTTCGGTTGTATCATGGCCGGGGATTGGGAACGCGATGCGCCGTGGCGGTTGAAAGCCGCCGCGAAATACCGTGATCGCGCCGCAGCCGAAGCGGTGCAATAACAACGACCTGCGCGGCCCCAAGCCGCGCAGTCACGATGAAACGGGGTTTTCCCCTCTCAGGCTTTCAGGAGTAAGCCCGTGGTTTTGGATATGATTGCTGTTCCCACCGATGGCCAGATTGCTGCTGGCCGCTTTGTGCTGCGCCCGGTACGCAAGTCTGACGCTGGCCTGTTCGCGCTTTACGCAGGCGACAAGCGCGTGGCCGAATCCACCCATTCGATCCCGCATCCCCTGCCGCCGGGGGCCGCCGACGCCTTCGTCACCCGCGCGATGGGCGGGCGTTCGGGGGAACAAATCTGGGTGATGGACGGTGCGGCCACCGGACTGGCCGAGGTGTTGGGCGTGATCAGCCTGAAACCGATGGACGCGCACAAGCCGACGCATGGCCAGTCTGAAATCCGCTATTGGGTGGCCCCGGCGTTCTGGAATACCGGCATCGCGTCTGAGGCGGTGAAGGCTATTGTTGCCGCCAACCCCCAGAACAACTGCACGATCTTTGCAGAAGTGTTCCAAGACAATCCCGGTTCCGCCCGCGTGTTGACCAATACCGGTTTTCAATACCTGGGTGATGCCGAGACGTTTTCGGTCGCGCGCAATGGCCTTGTGCCAACCTGGACCTATGTGAAAAAGCTGGCCTGAGTCATGGACTTACGCGCCCATCTTCAAACAGCGCGTCTCAATCTGCGCCCGGTGGCGGCCACAGATGCCGCCGCCGTTGTCGCACATCTGAACGATCTTGCCATCTCTGGCTGGCTTGCCCGAGTGCCCGTGCCCTACACGGCAACGGATTTCCACGAATTTGCCACCCAGATCGCTTATCCCGGCGAAACCTTTGCCATTGACGATGCGCAAGGCTTTGTCGGCATGATCGGTGCAGGTTTTGAGCTCGGCTATTGGCTTGTCCCCCATGCCCATGGCAAAGGCTACGCCACCGAAGCCGCCCGCGCCGTTCTGGACATGCAGTTCGCCCATGACGAAAGCACCGTCGCGGCGGGCTATTTTGAAGGCAACCAAGCCTCTGCTCGCGTCCTAGCCAAACTGGGTTTCGTCGAAATTGGCCGCACCTTAAAACACTGCCGCGCCTTGGGCGTTGACCGCCCCCACGTCGACCTCATGCTCACCCCCGAAGCCTTCCTCGCCGCCAACCCCTTGGAAATCATAACCCCCCGCCTGCGCCTCGCCCCCTTGGATATTGAACGCGACTGGCGCGACATCGCCCGCATTGGCGGCGATCCCTTGGTGGCCCCGATGACCAACTCGCACCTCTCGCCATGGCCCGAAGCCGATGTGCGTGCCACTCTGGCCGAAAGCCAATGGCGTGGCCGCTTGGGCTTTCGTCTGGGCATCTGGTTTGAGGGCAAGCTGATCGGCGCAGTCGGCATCTGGGACGAACCCGTGGAAACCGGATATTTCCTGGACCCCGCCTATTGGAGCCGTGGCATAGCGTCCGAGGCGATGACCGCCTTCCTGCCGCAAATGATCGCGCGCTTTGGGCTACAGGAAGTGTTCGCCGATCACTGCACCGACAATCCGGCATCTGGCACGATATTGCGCAAACTGGGCTTCCGGCAGATCGGCGAAGGCATGGGGGAAAGCCTTGCAAGGGGCGCTGTGCCGATCGCCATCTATCGGCTTGATATGCCAAAGGTTAATAATTGATGAACGGGTCTAACCTAACCCATTGATTTTACTAAAACGAAAACCTGTCCACGCGTGGACACCCTAAAACCCGCCCAGAATCCCTGCGCTTGAGTCCTTCCCCCCAATCCTGTATCGCCTCAAGCTAATCTTTCAGAAAGCCGTCCCGATGAAATTCCTCGACCTCACCAAAGTCTATATCCGCTCCGGCGGCGGCGGGGCAGGCTGCGTCTCTTTCCGGCGTGAGAAATTCGTCGAATTCGGCGGCCCCGATGGCGGCGACGGCGGCAACGGCGGCTCTGTCTGGGCTGAGGCTGTGGACGGGTTGAACACCCTGATCGACTTCCGCTACCAACAACACTTCTTCGCCAAATCCGGCCAAGGCGGCATGGGCAGCCAACGCACGGGTAAGACGGGCGACGACATCATCCTGAAGGTTCCAGTCGGCACCGAGATCCTCGATGAAGACGAAGAAACCGTCATCGCCGACCTCGTCACCGTTGGCCAGCGTATCCTGCTCGCCAAGGGCGGCAATGGTGGCTGGGGCAATCTCGCGTTCAAATCCTCCACCAACCGCTCCCCCGCCCGCGCCAACTCCGGCCAGGAAGGCATCGAGCGCACGATCTGGCTGCGCCTGAAACTGATCGCTGATGCAGGCCTGCTGGGTCTGCCCAATGCCGGCAAATCCACCTTCCTCGCCGCCGTTTCCAACGCCAGGCCCAAAATCGCCGACTACCCGTTCACCACCCTCGTCCCCAACCTCGGCGTGGTCGGCATTGATGGCGCGGAATTCGTGATGGCCGACATCCCCGGCCTGATCGAAGGTGCCTCCGAAGGCCGCGGTCTGGGTATGCAATTCCTCGCCCATGTCGAGCGTTGCAAAGTCCTGCTGCACCTTGTCGACGGCACCTCATCGACGATCACCAAAGACTACCGCACCATCGTCAAAGAACTCGCAGCCTACTCTGAAGTCCTCGGCGACAAACCCCGCATCCTCGCGCTGAACAAATGCGACGCGCTCGACAAAGCCACCATCACCACCCGCCGCAAGGCGCTTGAAAAGGCCAGCGGCGGCCCGGTGCATGTGATTTCCGGCGTCGCAGGCATCGGCCTGATCGACGCCTTGCGCAACCTGATGGTTGAAATCAAACGCGAGGCCCCGGTTGAGGAGGGCCTGCCGTGGCAGCCTTAAAACCCCTGACCGCGCCCAATATTCGCGACGCGAAACGGCTGGTCGTCAAAATCGGCTCGGCCCTTCTGGTGGATCGTAAACTCGGCTTGAAGCAAGGCTGGCTGTCGGCCTTGGCGATGGATGTGGCCGAAGCCAAAGTGCGCGGCACTGATGTCGTGCTGGTATCCTCGGGCTCCATCGCCTTGGGTCGCAAGGTTCTTGGCCTCGGCGACGGCACCCTGACGCTGGAGCAGTCGCAAGCCTGCGCCGCCGTTGGCCAAATCCGCCTTGCCCGCGCCTATGAAGAAGTCCTCGCCCCGCATGGCATCACCACCGCACAAGTGCTGGTGACGCTGGAAGACACCGAAGACCGCCGCCGCTACCTGAACAGCCGCGCCACGATGGAAACCCTGCTGGGCCTGGGCGTGGTGCCGATTGTCAACGAAAATGACACCGTCGCCACTGATGAAATCCGCTTTGGCGACAACGACCGCTTGGCCGCCCAAATCGCGGTAACGGTGGGGGCTGATCAGTTGATCCTGCTGTCGGATGTCGATGGCTTCTATTCCGCCAACCCCAAAGAAGACCCCACCGCGCAGCGTTTTGATCTGGTCGAAACCATCACGCCGCAGATTGAGGCGATGGCGGGCGATCCGATTTCGGGGATGTCGAAGGGCGGCATGAAGACCAAACTGCTGGCCGCGAAAACCGCCGTCGCGGGCGGCTGTGCGATGGCGATCATGGAAGGCTCAGTGCTGCGGCCCTTGTCAGCCTTGGCCAATGGCGCGCAACGCACATGGTTTGTCGCGCAAAGCGACCCGCAAGCCGCCCGCAAACGCTGGATCAACGCGATGAAACCGCGCGGCGAATTGCGGCTGGATGCGGGGGCTGTGACGGCGCTGCGGGCGGGGAAATCCTTGCTGCCAGCTGGGGTTACTGCGGTGACAGGTAGTTTCGGGCGCGGTGATCCGGTAGCGATCCTGTCGCCTGCGGGTGATACTTTGGGCAAGGGGCTGGTGCGCTACACGGCGGTCGAGGCGAAGGCGATTGCCGGGCATCGGTCGGGTGAGATTGAGGCGATTTTGGGCTATCAGGGGCGTGCGGCGCTGATCCACCGCGATGATATGGTGATCTGAACGCGTCCACGAAGCCGATTTCTGAAACAGAAATCGTATACGGAATTTTACTTAAAATTCCGGCTTGGATGAGAAGTGTTGCGCAGGGGGTATCGTGTAAGCCTCCGGCGGGGATATTTGGGCCAATGTGAAAGGGCCGAAGATGGACGGGCAAATTCTGGATGTGATGCGAGATATTGGCAGCAGGGCGCGTGCCGCTGCGGCGGAACTCGCCTGTGCCAGCCAGGAGCGTAAATATGCCGCCTTAATCGGGGCCTCGGCGGCGATCTGGGCGCGGCGTCAGGAAATTCTCGACGGCAATTATATGGATATGGCCTATGCCGAGGAGAAGGGGCTGAGCCCGGCGCTGCTCGACCGGCTGCGGCTGGACGACAACCGCATTCGCGGCATCGTTGATGCACTGCGCGAAGTGGCGGAATATCCTGATCCTGTGGGCCGGGTTTTGGCGGAATGGGATCGGCCCTCGGGTTTGCACATCCAGCGCGTCGCCACCCCTTTGGGCGTGGTGGGTGTGATCTACGAATCGCGCCCGAATGTGACGGCGGATGCGGGGGCTTTGTGCCTTAAGGCCGGCAATGCGGTGATTTTGCGCGGCGGGTCCGAGAGTTTTCATTCCTCGGAAGCCATCCACGCCTGTATGCAGCAGGGTTTGCGCGAAGCGGGCCTGCCCGAAGATGCCATCCAACTGATCCCCACCCGTGACCGCGAGATGGTCACCGCGATGCTGCAAGCCGTTGACTACATTGACGTGATCGTGCCGCGCGGTGGCAAGGGGTTGGTCGGATTGGTGCAGCGCGAAGCGCGGGTTCCGGTGTTCGCGCATCTGGAAGGCATCTGCCATGTCTACGCCGACCGCGATGCCGATCTGGAAAAGGCGCGTCGGGTGGTGTTGAATTCGAAAACCCGCCGCACCGGGGTTTGCGGTTCTGCCGAATGCCTGCTGATCGACTGGCAGTTTTACACCAAACACGGCGCTGTGCTGATCGAAGATCTGCTGAAAGCTGGCGTTGAGGTCCGCACCGAGGGCGAATTGCTGAAAATTCCCGGCACGGTCAAGGCCACCCCCGATGATTTCGGCCTTGAATTCCTTGATATGATCATCGCCGCCAAGCTGGTAGATGGGGTGGATGAGGCCATCGCGCATATCCGCAAATATGGCTCCAACCACACCGAATGCATCCTGACCGAGAACGATGCCACCGCCGCGCGCTTCATGCAGCGGCTGGATTCAGCGATCCTGATGCGCAATGCCTCGACCCAATTCGCCGATGGTGGCGAGTTCGGTATGGGCGGCGAGATCGGCATTGCCACCGGCAAGATGCACGCGCGTGGCCCGGTGGGTGCGGATCAGTTGACCAGCTTCAAATATCTCGTCACCGGCGATGGTACGATCAGAAGCTAAGCCGGATCTCCGTCTCGGTCAGCTCTGTGGTCAGGCGGCGGTGCTGGCGGGTGATCTCATCTGGCACCAGCAGGAATTGTACCTGCGCCGGGCCAATATCTCCCAAAGCCGCCGGATTGATCAGCCCGCCCCACATAGCGGCATCAACTTTCAGCTTGGCGGCACTGGCGCGCAGCGACCAGCGCGCCTCACCGCGCTCAATCTGCACCCGCCCGCCATAGGGCAAAGCCGATTCGAGGCAAAGGATCAGCAGAAACACCAGTTTCACATCACGACGCGGCAGATCAGCGGGGCTGTCCCAATCAATCTGCACCCGCCCGCCATGCGTCATGTCTGAGATAATCGACGCCACCTCATTGCGGCCCATCCGTGCTTCAGCCCCACTTGCCCCAAACGCCACCCGGAAAAACCGGATGCGGGCATTGGCATGGCCGACGCTTTCGGTGATCAGCGCCATTTCCGGCCCCTTTGCCGCACCCTCCATCAACATCAGCTCTACCCCGTTGCCGATGGCACCAATCGGGCTGATAAGGTCATGGCAAATACGCGAGCCGACAAGGGCTGCAAGATCGGGTCTGTCAGACACAGCGAACATCCTTCAAAGGGGCGAAAATGGCGGCTTTACTGGAACCGGGGATGCTTGTGCGCCATCCACAGCGGCCCGATTGGGGCTTGGGCCAAGTGCAATCCAGCATCGGCAACCGGGTGACAGTGAATTTTGAACATGCGGGCAAGGTGGTAATTGACCTTTCACAAGTGGAACTGATGCCGGATTTCTCGTCACAGAACGCGCCCCGGAACTCCCATTGACGCAGCATGTGGTTAATCTTGAGTTAACACAATCCGCCGGGCACCCCGCGTGGTTGCATTGCGGTGCGGCAAAGCCTAAGAAACCCCGTCGCCCAAACAGCCGGACCGGATGCTGCCGATGATTTCTGACGACAGGCCCTTCACCTTACGTCTGGCGCAAGACGCCCGCGATCTGCGCGCGGCGCAACGCTTGCGCTATGAGGTGTTTGTGCAGGAATTGGGCGCAACCGTCGCTTTGGCAGACCATGATGCGCGGCTGGAGCGCGATGAGTTTGATCCCTATTTTGATCATCTGCTGCTGATTGATCCCAGCCGCTCAGTAGAGGATTTGCAAGATGTGGTCGGGGTTTACCGCCTGCTGCCCTCGGATCGGCTGGCGGTGTCGGGGCGGTTCTATTCTGAATCCGAATTTGATCTGAGCGCGCTGAAAACCTCGGGCCGCAAGCTTCTGGAACTCGGGCGCTCTTGTGTCCATGCCGATTATCGCGGCGGCACGGCGATGCTGCTGCTGTGGAATGCGCTGGCCGATTATGTGCTGGAGCATGGCATCGAGATTTTGTTTGGCTCGGCCTCGTTCCACGGCACCGATATGGCGGCCCTTGCGCAGCCTTTGTCGTATTTGCAGCATTTCCACCTCGCTCCGCCCGAATTGCGCGTGGTGGCGCGCCCCGCGCAAGCCGCAGAAATCACGCTGATTGCGCAGGAAAGTCTGGATCGCAAGGCCGCGATGCTGGCGACACCGGCATTGATCAAAGCTTACCTGCGCTTGGGCGGCTATGTCGGGCAAGGCGCTTGGGTCGATCACGCCTTCAACACCACAGACGTGTGCCTCGTGATGGACACGGCCCAAATGAGCGCCAAGCACCGCGATTTCTACATCCGCAAATCGGGCCGCGAGGCATGAGCGAATGGCGTGCCGATACGCTGGAATTGCCGCCCGTTGGCGCGTTCGGCTGGTTGCGCGTAGGGGTGCGGGGCGGGGCGATGGGCTTGGTGATCTATAGCGGTTTGCTGCTGCTGCTGCTGCTGCGGCTGATCGAGCGCCCACTGTTCGGGCCATCCCGGCCTTGGACGCCCTATATCACCCAAGCGGTCTGCAAACTGGTATTTCCGATCCTTGGCCTGCCGCTGATCACGCGCGGAACGCCGATGCAGCAAAAAGGCGCTGTGGTGTCTAACCATGCGTCTTGGCTCGATATTTTTGCCCTAAATGCCGTGCAGCGCGGCTATTTCGTCGCCAAATCCGAGGTCGAGCACTGGGCCGCTATTGGCTGGCTTGCCCGCGCGACGGGGACGGTTTTTGTCGCCCGCAAAGGCACCGAGGCCAAGCGTCAGCAGGCGTTGTTTGAGTCCCGTCTGCGCGCTGGCCACAAACTGATGTTCTTCCCCGAAGGAACCAGCACCGATGCAATCCGGGTTTTGCCTTTCAAATCAACGCTATTCGCGGCGTTCTTCACGCACGGCCTTGATCATATCCTGCACATCCAGCCGGTCAGCGTAATCTACCACGCCCCAACAGGCCAAGACGCACGCTTTTATGGCTGGTGGGGCGAGATGGATTTCGCACCGCATCTTTTGCTGGTACTGGCAGCGCGTCAGCAAGGCGGGGTTGAGGTGATTTTTCACCCCCCCGTTGCGGTGGATGGCTTCGCGTCTCGAAAAGAATTGGCGGCGCATTGCGAAGCAGTGATCCGCGCCAGCCATCCATTGGCCCTGTAGCAGGCGCGCGAAAATTGAGTAAAACGCAGCGATAACTCTGTAGATTGCGATCTCAAATAGAAAAACCGCAATCTACAAAGAGTTTTCCCCGCGGGGAAAAACATCATCTCAGCCCAGCGGGGCCATCAGCACCTTCAGCGCGGTGGAGGGGTTGTCGGCCAGCCAGATTTCCTCACCCACGCCGAAGAAATCAGTGACCGGGCCGAATTTCTCAATCAGTTCCACGGTCAGCGCGCCTTCGGCGATCACTGGCACTTCGATCACGGCGCTCCACCACTCAAACAGATCGAAATCGACGCTTTCGCCATTGCCCAAGGGCGTGGTCCCCGTCGGCCCAAACGCCACATAATCCGCTCCCGCTTCGCCTGCATTCATACCCTCATGCCGGGTCACACCGCAGAACGACCCGATCACCGCATCGGCCCCAAGTTCCTTGCGGACATAGCGCACCTGCCGCGCGCCATCGGTCAAATGCACGCCATCAAGGCCAAGGCGGTTCACCATCAGCAAATGGTTTTCGATCACTATGATCACATCGCGGGCATGGGCGACCAAACGGCAGGCATCGGCGGCGCGTTGGATCATGTCTTCGTCTTTGCCCGCCAAGGCCAGCCGGACGCAGGCAATGTCGGTGGAATCCATCACTGCGGCTAAGCGGTCGGGGAAGGTTTCCAGATCAATCGCGGGCGGGGTGATCAGAGTGATCTGCGGGCGGTCTTGCTCGGCCATCGGTGTATCCTGCATGAAGTTGGCCCCTGATAGCGCAGAAAGCTGGCCTTGGCTAGCAAGGCGGGCTGGCGTATCAGGCGGCATCTTACCCGGAGAATGCCAATGATCCCCCCCGCCTTCATTCTGGTCCGCCCGCAAATGGGCGAGAACATCGGCTCGAGCGCCCGCGCGATGCTGAACTTCGGGCTGGAGCGGATGCGGATTGTTGCCCCGCGCGATGGCTGGCCGAATTCGGCGGCGGTGGCTTTGGCATCTGGGGCGGGGCGGGTGTTGGATCAGGCGGGGTTGTTCGGGTCGGTGCAGGACTCGATTGCCGATTGCGATTTCGTCTTCGCCACCACGGCGCGGGGGCGG
Organism: Pseudomonadota bacterium; assembly: GCA_040387915.1. GTDB lineage: Bacteria > Pseudomonadota > Alphaproteobacteria > Rhodobacterales > Rhodobacteraceae > Cypionkella. The sequence goes on along the minus strand of JAZKCV010000014.1, from coordinate 11,333 downwards.
GAGTTGACCAAACCGATCTATACGCCTGAGGCCGCGATGGAGCACGCGCGGGGGTTGGTTGCCGCGGGGAAGCGGGTCGGGGTGCTGTTCGGGCCGGAACGCGCGGGGTTGGAGAATGAAGATGTGGTGCTGGCCAACGCGATCGTGACGGTGCCGGTCAACCCGGAGTTTGCCTCGCTTAATCTGGCGCAATGTGTGCTGTTGATGGGGTATGAATGGCGGCGGCAGAGCCAGCCTGCGGAGGCGGTGGTGATGGAGATGGCGCGGACGGAGATGGCTTCGGGGATCGAGGTTGAGAAACTGGGCGATCATTTTGAGGAACGGCTGGAGGCGGCGGGGTTCTTCTTTCCTGAGGCGAAGGTGCCGGGGATGAAGGCCAGCTTGCGGAATATGTGGTCGCGGTTGGGGCTGACCAAGGCGGAGGTTCAGACCTTTCATGGCATGCTGCGCCAAATTGCTTATCGGTTGCGAAAGCAGGGGGATGAGTGACGGTCCCAACTCGGGACCATTGTTTTTATTGGGGTATTTTGAACGGTCGGGGGTATGGTAAATGCGGGGTTAATGGTTGTTTGGATCGCAGGCGCTCCTGTTGGGGGTTTTGTGTTGCACGGAAGGGCGGCTTTATAGGGTGAAGCCATCATGTTGGTGACGGCAGATCGCTCCATCTTACCGGAAGATATCGCCCCGCAGATTTCGGAAGTTGCTTTCTGTCGATCATGCGCCCGGAAACTTGAAAAGCCGCGTTGATCTTGACGACAAGCAATTTGCTGAAATTCCCGGACGTGTCGATCTCGACCACATCCTTCGTTTTGAACGGCGTGATGGTCTTGACCTCGACATGGTCATCGCCAAGCCTGCCGTCAGAGCCCTTGGCATAGTTGCGATGCAATTTGATACCGTATGTGATTGCACCAAACAATTCGCCAAGATCACCGTAGATCTGTAAATGTCTACCCGTTTCAAGGTGATACCTCTCGGCGAGTTCAAGTAAATCCCGGAACACAGGAATGAGCGCGATATCGGCGTTTGGGTACTGAAAGCGCAATTCGGCTTCATGTTCAAGTTTGGCTAAGTGACTTCGATGAAAGTCGTCTTCGTCCAGATCAGGGATGTCATCCCAGCTAAGCCATTCGCCATCTATCCAAAATGCGTTGTCTGGACCGAGAACATTCATTGGCAAGCCTCATGGAAATCCTGTTCTGACGATTTTTCACTAAAGTCGGGAGAAATTATGACCAATCGAGAAATCCTGCGATTCTTGTGGAAGTAATCAGAATGCGGGCGAAGCTGCCGAAAACGACGGATGGGAATTTTTGTGCGGTGGTGGGAGCCTCCGGCGGGGATATTTGGGCCAATGTGAAAGGGTTTGGCGAGGGCTTATTCGAACTGATGGCAATGGGTGTCGCAGGGGTGTGTTGTTGGGGGCTTTGCACACAAGGCCGTGACGGTTTGCGGTATCTGGCCGCATGTCCGGGCCTTGAAGCTGCTGGGGGGGCGGCCTAGTGTTCGCCCAAGCAACGAAGGGGTTGGGCATGGCCACGAAACGCAGCATTTTTGAGGAAGTCGGCCCCGGCGGGCCAGCCGTGGCGGCTCCGCAGGGCGGCTTGATTGATGGACGCGGTAAGGGTGCACGGCGTGGGGTGCGGGCTTGGTTGTTGGTGATCTTTGCGCTGGTCGCTTTGATGATCGTGGTGGGCGGGCTGACGCGTCTGACGGATTCGGGCCTGTCGATTACCGAGTGGAAGCCTGTCACCGGGGCGATCCCACCGCTGAATGCGGCGGATTGGGCGGCGGAGTTTGCAAAATATCAAGCTTCACCGGAATTTCAGCTGCAAAACACCGCGATGACATTGGATCAGTTCAAGTCGATCTTTTGGTGGGAATGGGGGCATCGGCAGCTTGGACGGGTGATCGGGCTGGTTTGGATGGTGGGGTTTTTTGGGTTTCTGCTGGCGAGACAGATTCCGCCGCGCTGGACCAAGCGGCTTTTGGGCATCGGCGCTTTGGGTGGCCTGCAAGGGGCGATTGGTTGGTGGATGGTGTCTTCTGGCTTGACCGGGGCGATGGTGGATGTGGCATCCTATCGGTTGGCGGTGCATCTGGGGCTGGCATTTGTCATTCTGGGGCTGATCACTTGGTATGCGTTGCTGCTGGGGCGGACGGAAACCGATCTTCTGGTGGCGCGGCGGGCGGGCGAGCGCAAGCTGGTGGTGAAGGCCACCGGGTTGATGCATCTGATGTTTTTGCAGGTGCTACTGGGGGCCTTGGTGGCGGGGATTGATGCGGGGCGGGCGTTTCCGACTTGGCCGGATATGAACGGGCAGTTCTTCCCGGCGGATGCGTTCTATGTGCCGGATGGTGCGGGGGGCAGTTTGCCTGTCTGGCACGCGTTTTTTGAAAATTCCGGTTTAGTGCAATTTATTCACCGGATCTGGGGCTATTTGCTGTTCGCTTATGGGATTTTGGTATGGTTGCGCGGGCGGGCTTCGGGCAATTTTGCGACGCGGCGGGCGTTTCATGCGGTGATGCTTATGCTGGCGGCGCAGGTGGCGTTGGGGATTTTCACCGCTTTGACGGCAGCGCAGGCGCATGTGGCGATCACCCATCAGATCGGGGCGGTGGTTTTGTGGGTGCTGATCATCCGGGCGCGGCATTTGTCGATGTATCCGGTGGCGGGCTCGATCCGGGAGGGAACGGCGTGACGAACAATACGGCTTATGCAGAGTTGATGGCCTATCAGCGCGACACCGAGGCATTGGGCAAGATTGCCGAGCGGACGGGCTGGGATCAGGAAACCATGATGCCGCAGGGGGCTGCGGATCAGCGCGGCATTGAGATGGCGGCGATGGAGGGGGTGCTGCATGCGCGGCGCTGCAATCCGCAGATTGCGCAGTGGCTGGCGGATGCCGAAGCGGTGGATGCTGCCGCGGCGGCGCAGTTGTATCAGATTGACCGCAGCTACAAGCGGGCGGTGAAGGTGCCGGGGGATCTGGCGCAAGAGTTGGCGCGGGTGACTTCGGTGGCGCAGGGGATCTGGGCGCGGGCGCGGGCGGCGGAGAAGGTGGCGGATTTCCTGCCGACGTTGCGGGACGTGATCGCGCTGAAGCGGCAAGAGGCTGCGTGTCTGGCCGAGGGCGGCGATCTTTATGACGCGTTGATTGATGATTACGAGCCGGGGGCGACGGCGGCGTCTTTGGGCGGGATGTTTGACCGGATGCGGCCTCGGTTGGTGGCGCTGCGCGCGGCAGTGCTGGCGGCGCAGGCTCCGGCTGGGTTGTCGGGGCATTTTGGGCAAGAGGCGCAGTTACGGTTGGCGCGGGATGTGGCGACGGCGTTTGGCTATGACTGGACGCGGGGGCGGATTGATCTGGCGGTGCATCCGTTCTCGTCCGGGGGCGGGGACGACAGTCGGATCACCACGCGGGTGGTGGAGAGTGATCCGTTTAATTGTTTGTATTCAACGATTCATGAGGTTGGGCATTCCAGCTATGAGCTGGCGATTGACCCGGATTATGGCATGACTCCGCTGGGGCATGGCGTGTCGATGGGGGTGCATGAAAGCCAGAGCCGGATTTATGAGAACCAGATCGGGCGGGGCAGGGCTTTGACCGGGTGGATTTATGGCCAGATGGTGGAGCGGTTTGGGCCGTTGTCGGTGGAGGGGCCGGAGGCGTTTTATCGGGCGGTGAACCGGGTTCATGCCGGGTTCATTCGGACGGAAGCCGATGAGGTGCATTATAACCTGCATATCATGATGCGGTTTGATCTGGAGCGGGCGTTGGTGCGCGGCGATCTGGCAGTGGATGACCTGGAGGCGGCTTGGAACGATCGGTTTCTGGCCGATTTCGGGCAGGTGGTCGATAAGCCCAGCCATGGCGCGTTGCAGGATGTGCATTGGTCGGTGGGGCTGTTTGGCTATTTCCCGACCTATTCTTTGGGCAATGTCTATGCGGGCTGTCTGAATAAGGCGATGCGGGCGGTGGTGCCGGGGGTGGATGCGGCGCTGGCGGTGGGTGATACTTCGGGCGCGGTGGGATGGCTGCGCGAGAATGTGCAGCGGCATGGGGGTTTGCGTTCCCCGCGTGACACTATTGCCCATGCTTGTGGGTTTGAGCCGACGGAAGGCCCGCTATTGGATTATCTGGAGGCGAAGTTCGGGGAATTGTATCGGTTGTGATTTGGTTCTCCGGGCAGGCGGCGGCGGTTTGGTTGCTGGCGCTTGGGCAGACGCTGACCTATGCCGGGGTGTATTATGCGTTTCCGGCGTTGTTGCCGGATTTGCAGGCGGGCACTGGCTGGTCGGTGGCGGAACTGGCGTTCGGGCCGACGCTGGGGTTTCTGGTGATGGCGGCGTTGACGCCGTTTACCGGGCGCTGGGTGGATCGGGGCTGGGGCGGCGAGATGCTGACCTATGCGCCGATCTTGGCGGCGGTTGGCGTGGCAGGCGCTGGCCTTGCGCCAACTCCGGTGATCTGGTGGGCCATCTGGGCGGCGCTGGGACTGGCGCAGGCGTGCTGCCTATATGAATCCTGCTTTGCGTTTTTGACCCGGCGTTTGGGCAGCGATGCTTCAGGGGCGATCACCAAGGTCACTCTGGTTGCGGGGTTTTCCGGCACTTTGGCGTTTCCTTTGGGCGACTATTTGGGCCGTACACTGGACGGGCAGGGTGCGCTGATTGCTTTTGCTGCGCTGATGCTGCTCGCCGTGCCGATCAATGCCCATGCGGTGCGGATATTGCGGCGGATGGAGCGGGCGGGCAGCAGTATTGAGCATGAACCTGCGCCAAAAGCACTGCGCCAAGCCATGCGCCGCCCAGCATTCTGGGCGATTGCGGCAATCTTTGGGCTGATCTGGCTGAATCACGGGATTTTGCTGACCTATGTGCTGATGCTGTTTGAAGATCGCGGCTCTGGTCCCGGTATGGCGACCTTGGCTGCTGCCTGCATTGGGCCTGCGCAAGTGCTGGGGCGGATGGTTTTGCTGTTTCAAGGCGCGCGGATTGGCAATGCACGGGCCACCGTTTGGTCTTTGGCGGGCGTCGTGATAGCGGGCGTCGCCTTGTGGTTGGCAGGCGTTGCCCCACTGTTGATCTTTTTATTCGCGGCGTTGCAAGGTGCGGGGGCAGGGCTGCTGGCCATTCTGCGCCCAATTCTGATCGCGGATATTCTGGGGCGGAAGGGTTTCGGTGCGATCTCCGGCGCTGTGGCTGTGGCCCCGATTTTGGCCTCAGCCGCAGCACCCTCGGTTGGGGCGGCACTTTTGCACTGGGGCGGGCCGCAGGTCATTTACGGCTTCTGTCTGGCGCTGGGATTGGTGGCCTTAACGATTGGCGTAGGGTTGTTGCGACGGGGTGGGGCGGTTTAGGCGGGGTGAATCCCGCCCTACGCTGGTGGAAAGCGGGTTTGTAGCAGGGTTTCGAGGGTGCGCAGGCCAGTTTTGTGGCCGTAGTTGTGGTATAGCATGTAGTGCGGGGCGCTGTGGATCTGGCGCAGGTCGGTGGGGACTTCGGGGAACAGGTGCAGAGACGCCTCGGGGACGAAGAAGGCGTTGGCCCCGGTCGCGGCATTGCAGCAGATGCAGCGGTAGCCAAATTCGGCGAACAGATCGGCCAAGGATTGCAGCGATGCGCCGTGGTAATCGTCGCGCTGCCATTGGTGATCGGGGTCGTAGCGGATGCTGAAGCGCAACGGCGGCGGGAATTTGGCGTTGTATTCGACGATGAACAGTGACGGCTTTGTGCCGCTTTCCAGCAGGGCGCGGCAGATGTGCAGATCGTTGCCGTCGAGATCGACCGAAATCAGATCGGCGTTTTCGGTTTTCAGATTGGTCAAGCCGTTGTGCAGCAGGGCCGCGACATTCTCGGCGGTGATCCATGCTTGCTGGAAATCAAGCACCGGCGAGCCGGAGGGATCATAGGCGAGGGTTTGGCCGCCAACCCAAAGCCCGCGCCATCCAGCGGCGAGCAGGGCGAGGGTGTTGTTCTCAAAGCCGTCGCCGACGCCGAACTCGGCGAAGATGCCATTTTGCAGGCCCAAGCGGCGCAGGATTTCAAGGGTGATGCCATCCTCATCGGTCTGGGAAAACGCTTTGCTGCCGAAGCGGGCGAGCGGGTTTGGGTGATTTTGCTGGCGCTGCTGGATCGCGGCGGACAGTTGCAGATCAAACTGGCGCTTCATCATTTGGGTTTGCGGCGGAAGCGCGGGTTTGGCTGCGGGCTTGGGAGGGGACACGGGGGGCATAGAGGGCTTTCTGTTTGGTCGCAGGCAGCGGGGGGCTTCGGCGCGGTGAGGCGATTGCGGGCGGTGGGTTGCACCCACCCTACGCCCAGTTTGGCGGGCGTTTTTCAAGGAAGGCGGTGATGCCTTCGTCGGTGTCGGGCAGCATTATGTTTTCCACCATCGTGGCAGAGGCGCTGGCGTAGGCTTCTGGAGTGTCTAGGGTGGCAGTGTCGCGGAAGGCGGCTTTGCCGAGGCGGAGGGCGGCGGGGAGTTTGGCAGCGAGGGCTTCGGCGAGGCTTTGCGTCTCGGCGTCGAGGGTTTCGGGGGTGGTGAGGCGGTTGATCAGGCCGATTTCATAGGCGCGGGTGGCGTCGATGAAGGCTCCGGTGGTCAGCATCTCAAAGGCTATGGCAGGGGGGACTTTGCGGGTGAGGGCCACCATGGGGGTGCTGCAAAACAGGCCGATGTTGATGCCGTTGACGCCAAAGCGGGTGCCTGTTGGCGCGGTGATCAGATCGCAAGAGGCGGCGAGTTGGCAGCCTGCGGCGGTGGCGATGCCGTGGACTTGCGCGATGGTGGGTTGCGGCAGGTTTTGCAGGGCTTGCATAACCTCGGCGCAGTGGGCGAACAGGGTTTGGAAGGCGCTTCGGCCTTGATTGGGGGCTGTGCGGGCGGCTTGCATCTCACGCAGGTCGTGGCCGGCGCAGAAGGCTTTTCCAGCGCCTTTCAGGATGACGACGCGGATGCTGGGGTCGCTGTGCAGGCGGGCGATTTCGGTTTGCAGGGCGGTCAGCATCGCGGTGGACAGCGCGTTAAAACTGGCGGGGGCGTTTAGGGTGAGGGTCGCGATGCCGTTTGCGTCTTGGCGTAACAGGATCTCGTTGTTCATTGCATCCCCCTTCAGTTTGGCAAAGTCTAGGCGGGTGTGGGGCAGGGGGAAAGCATGATCGTGATGGACCGGGCGGCGTTGCAGGGGTTTCTGGCGCGGAAATTTGCGCAGGTGGCGGCGGATTTTGTGGTGGAACGGGCGGATGCGGCGGGGGTGCGTCTGCGGTTGCGGGTGCAGGACAAGCATTTGAGGCCGGGGGGGACCGTGTCGGGGCCTGCGATTTTTGCGCTGGCGGATGTGGCGATGTATTTGGCGATCTTGTCACGGATCGGGCCGGTGGCGCTGGCGGTGACGACGAATTGCAGTCTGGATTTTATGCGCAAGCCAGCGGCGGGGGTGGATATGTTGGCCGAGGCGCGGGCGTTGAAGCTGGGGCGTAGTCTGGCGGTGGGGGATGTGATGGTGTTTTCGGAGGGGATGGTCGAGCCTGTGGCGCGGGCGGGGCTGACCTATTCTATTCCACCAGGGCGGTGAGGCGGCAATCGTGCGGTGGGTTGCACCCACCCTACATTTGCCGCCTTGTGTTGAGTTTTACGCCTTGGCTTTGGTGAAGCGGCCTTCGATTTGCGCGCCGCTTTCGATCACCAGCGTGGTGTAGCTGATGTCGGCGGCGACTTGGGCAGCGGCGCGTAGGGTGAAGGTCTGGCTGTCGACGCGGCCATCGAGCTTGCCTTTGACCTCAACCGTTTCGGCCGAGACCTGGCCGGACACCCGGCCTTCGCCGCCGATCACAAGGCCATGCGCCGAGAGCGTGCCCTCGACCTCGCCCAGCACTTCGATGGTGCCGGTAGAGGAAATATCGCCGACAATCTTCAGATCAGACGACAGGATCGAGCGGTTGTTGCTGCTGACATTGCCCCCGGTCGGGCGGACGGGCGGTGCAGCAGGGTCGGCGGGCTTGGAAAACATGCGAAATCCTTGGGCGCGAAAGGGCTTGTTGCGGTGATAAG
>JAZKCV010000014.1:0-3266 GCA_040387915.1 Pseudomonadota bacterium | reverse complement strand
AGGACCGAAGGCGGGCGGCGGGTCAAGCCTTGGCCGTACGGGCGGTGTCGCGAAAGCGCGATGCGGGTCGTGGTTCGGCTGACAAGCGCCGAAGGATTTGATCATATGGGGCGAAAGAATCGCCCCGAAGGGGGGGGCAGGATATGACGCATGGCACGAACGACGGATTTTTTGCTCCGGTCTCTGGTTTTGATCTGCCGCGATTCGCAGGCATCCCGACCTTTATGCGGTTACCGCATGTGCCGTTTGAGCATGATCGCTTTGGCGAGGTCGAGATTGGGCTGATTGGCGCGCCTTGGGATGGCGGCACCACCAACCGGGCGGGGCCGCGGCATGGGCCTCGGCAGTTGCGTGATTTGTCGACGATGATCCGGGCGATGAACGGGGTGACGTGGGTGGCGCCGTTTGAATTGGCGAATTGTGCCGATCTTGGCGATGTGTCGCCCAATCCGGCGGATTTGATGGATACGCTGGCGCGGATGGAGACGTTTTATGATCGCGTCGTCGCGGCGGGCGTGTTGCCGTTGACCGGGGGCGGCGATCATCTGTGTTCGTTGCCGATCCTGCGGGCGGTGGCGAAGCGGCGTCCGGTGGGGATGATCCAGTTCGACAGCCACACCGATTTGAATGACATCTACTTTGGCACCTCGCGCTATAACCACGGCACGCCGTTCCGCCGCGCGGTCGAAGAGGGTTTGATCGACCCCAAGCGCTATTGCCTGATCGGCATTCGCGGCACGGCTTACGGGCGCGAGGATTGGGATTTCGCGGCGGCCAATGGCATCCGCATTATCGCGATTGAGGAGTTTCACGCACGTGGCGTGGAAGATGTGATGGCCGAGGCGCGGGAGATCGTCGGGTCGGGGGACACTTATATTACCTATGACATTGATTTCGTCGATCCGACCTTTGCACCGGGGACGGGGACGCCTGAGGTGGGCGGGCCGAATTCGTGGCAGGCGTTGCAGGTGGCGCGGTTGTTGAAGGGCGTCAATATAGTGGGGGCCGATCTGGTCGAGGTCTCGCCGCCGTTCGATGCCAGTGGTGGGACGGCGTGGCTGGGCATCTCGATCATGTTTGAGATGCTGTGTGTGATGGCTGAGAGAGTGGCGGCGTTGCGGGGATAGGCCAGTTGGATCGGTTGGCTGCGGGAGGGCTGATGCCTCCGGCGGGGATATTTGAGCACAGAGGATGACCAAGATGGCCGTTGAGATGATTGTGACCAATGCGAGGGTTTTGACGATGCATTCAGCGAAGCCTCGGGCTGAGGCGGTGGCGCTGGCGGGCGGCAAGATTGTCGCCGTTGGAACAGCTGCTGAGGTTGCAGCGCTGGCGGGACCTGACACACGGGTGATTGATGCGGGCGGGCGGACGTTGCTGCCGGGGTTCTTTGAGAGCCATTTGCATCTGGTGCTGGGCGGCAATGAACTGGTGCAGTTGCAGATTGGCGGGGTGCATGGCTTTGAGGCGCTGAAGGCGGCGTTTGAGGCTTATGCGTTAGAGTATCCTAGCAATGCGCTGTTGATGGCGCAGGGGGCGTCTTATGAGATTCTGGATGCGCCCGTGACCCGGCACGATCTGGACCGGGTGATTGCGGACCGCCCGATTGCGATGATGTCGCCCGATCATCACACGGTCTGGGCCAATACGGCGGCGTTGGCTGCGGCGGGGCTGCTGCATGGGGCTGCGATGCCGCATGGGCATGAGGTGGTGATGGGTTCGGACGGCACCGCCAGCGGTGAGTTGCGCGAGTTTGAGGCGTTTGGGCCGATCCTGGCTTTGGGCGGCGAGGCGCATTTGCAGTTGGGGATTGCGACGGGCGGGGAGCCTGAGCCTTGGCCGAGCGCTGCGGTGCGCGCCCGTGATAAGGACAAGATCGCGGCAGGGCTGGCGCGTTGTGCGGCGCATGGGATCACCTCGATGGTGAACATGGATGGTAATCGCTACACCTGCCAGCTGCTTAAAGAGATGAAGGACGAGGGGCGCCTGACGGCGCGGGTCAAAGTGCCGTTCCACTTCAAGCCGCATATGGAGTTGTCGGAACTGGAGCGGGCGAGTGCGATGACGGCGGAATATGCCGATGATTGGGTGTCGTCGGGCTTCGTCAAGATGTTCATGGATGGCGTGGTCGATAGCCGCACCGCGTATATGCTGGAAGATTATCCGGGGACGACCGAGCGCGGCGAGCCGCTGTTCGAGCCAGAGCGGTTCAAGGCGATCTGTGCCGAGATTGATCGGCGCGGCTTGCAGATCGCCGTCCATGCGATTGGCGATGGCGCGGTACGCACGACGATTGATGGCTATGAGGCGGCGGGGGTTGCCAATGGTCTGCGCGACATGCGGCACCGCATTGAGCATATCGAGCTGATCGAACGCAGCGATATTCCTCGGTTGGGGGCGTTGGGGATCACGGCAAGCGTGCAGCCGCCGCATCCTCCGGGTGCGATGGATTTCCCGATGTCTACTATGGAGACGGTGTTTGACCGCGCGCGTTGGGTCGATGCCTATCTGTGGAAGACTTTGGCGGATCAGGGCGCGCCTTTGGCGTTTGCTTCCGATTGGCCGGTGACGGATGTGTCGGTGATGCGCGGGTTGCAGGCGGCAATGACGCGGGTGCCATATGAAGGTGCCGAGGATGAACGGGTCAGCCTGATGGACAGTCTATATGCCTATACGGCGGGCGGGGCCTGGGCTGCGCATATGGAAAGCATCACCGGCAAGCTGGTTGTGGGCTTGGCGGCGGATCTTGTGCTGATTGATGGCGATATCGAGTCGGTGGATTCGGGCGATCTGGGGGGCACGGGAATCGCACTGACGATTGCGGCCGGAAACATCACCCATCAGGGCGCTGGATTCGTCGTCTGAGGGCTGGATTCGGAAAGATTCGGGGCGATTCAGTCCGAATCAAAGGCGCAGATTCGGGGATTGGCCCGGATTTGCGCCTTTTGTCTTTGCGGAAGCTGCCTAACGAAGCAGCATCACCTGTGAAAAACCCCTGTAAACATTGAGCGTGACAAGAAAATGACGAAGTTGCGCATTTTTCCTCTTGCGGGTTTCGGCGACTAACCCTAAACACCGCCTTACCGAAGCGAAACAGACGCAGAGATGCAGACGGGAAGCAGAAGGAAGCGAGATGAAACGCTCGTAACGAAATTTGGATACACGACGGCAAGACGCCCGAAGTTCGGGCGTGCTGGTTATTTTGTGTCCGCGCTCTTTGAAAAATTAAAAAGTTGAAGGGATATGTGGGCGGTTTGGGCGCATCG
>JAZKCV010000013.1:61377-309196 GCA_040387915.1 Pseudomonadota bacterium | reverse complement strand
CTGGGGGGCATTCGGTGACGGAGCATCCCGAGGAATGGCGGCGCGAGTGGGGGGTGGGCGATCCGGCGGCGACAGCGGGGGGGCTGGCGGAACCTGCGCCTGATAAGCCTGCGCGGCAGGTTTGGTTGTTGCAGAGGAAGCCCGAGAAGCCGGGGCGGGGGTTGGGGAAAACCACCGGATGGATCCATCGGGCGGCGCTGCAGATGAAGGGCGTGAAGATGTGGGGCGGGGTGAGTTATTTGGGGATAGAGGCGGGAGGACTGCGGATTGCGCGCGATGGGGTTGAGGAAATGCTGGCGGTGGATCAGGTTATTCTGTGTGCGGGGCAGGTGCCGGAGCAGGGGTTGGCGGATAGGTTGGCCGAGGCAGGGATTGCCGCCCATGTGATCGGGGGGGCGGATGTGGCGGCGGAATTGGATGCCAAGCGGGCGATTGATCAGGGCGCGCGGTTGGCTGCGCGGCTGTGAGTGTCCACGCGTGGACACTTGGCGGGATCATATGATTTCAATGGCTTAGCAGGGGGTTGTTAAGGGGTTTTTAAGATTTGCCCGCAGCCACAACCGCGTCCATCGCGTCTTTCACTGCACCCATCGGCTGCGCGTTCGAGCCCCAAGCCTGCACGAAATTGCCATCCGGGCCGATCAGGACTTTGTTGAAATTCCAACCCGGCACGAAACCCGTGGTGTCGCTGATCCAAGCGTAGAACGGGTCGACATCGCCCGCCGCGCCGTGCGAGGTAGTCGTCATCGGCAGGGTCAGGTTGTAGTTCAATTCACAGAAATCTTTCACCTCGGCGTCCGAGGCGAGTTCTTGGTTGAAATCGTCTGATGGCACTGTCAGCACCACGGCTTTGTCGCCGTAGTGATCGGATAGCGCCTGCAAATCGGCATATTGCGGGGTGTAGCCGCACATCGAGGCGGTGTTGACCACCAGCACCGGCTTGCCGCGCCATTTCGCGGTGTCATATGTGCCGCCGTCGATGGCGGTGAACTGGAAGCTGGGGGCGGGATCGGCGGCTGCGGCCATGGGAAGTGCTCCGGGTTGCGACAGGAACAAGGCTGCAACCAAAGCGGTGCAAATTGCAAGTGGGCGTTGCGGGGTCATGCGGGCCTCCGATTCGGTTTGTAGAGATACGGTTTGAGGCGGAGATTGGATCAGTCGAGGGCGGGTTGGGATGATGACACAGCGAACTGGCAAACGTTTGTAGTAGACATTGCCTTCGGGCAGCGGATTGGAGAAACGTTGCTTGGAGATCATACTTGTCGGTCGGATTGTGCGTTAGATAATTGACACGAGCGCGAGCCTTCAGGGGGGGCAAAAGTTATGAGACCATTTACTTGTGAGACGCGTTTCAAATGATGATAAGGCGAATTGTGACTTTCTGCGCGTCATTCTTGACTGGCGCGGCAGTTTGGCTCGCGCTCGGTTTCGTGAAATTCACAAATCCTTCTCTACCTTGGAAATATCCATTCCTTAGCTTGTTCATGGGTATGACATTCCCCGGCGGGGCACCACCCAGCCTGCACTATCTCAGTCACGTGGCTGAAACTTGGGTTCCATTTCTGGGCGCATTCTTAGTCTCATACGCCCTGACCAATCGGCAGGCACGGTTCTCCGGGGCGATAGCTATGTACATCGCGTTTCTGATCTGGTCATGGGGCATGGTGATTTTGGATGGGTTTGGTGTTGCGATTCAGACTATCTTTGTAGTCGGCCTTGCAGGCACCTTTCTTGGGGGCCTTGGTCTCTACCTGTGGCTGGTCTCTCCAGTCCGCTCCAAATAGAATCCGCCCGTGCCAATGACAGCTTTCGTTCGCATTGGGTTAGTTCGGTCGCGCTGCTGAAGGCCGTCAAGCACGCGGCGCTGTCCAACAAACCTACATTTGCAAACTCTGGCCAAAAACGCCTTACCCCCGAATCGTGTCGCCTTTTTGCAGGGTTGGGAACAGCTCGATCACCTCGCCGCCGATCAGGCCGGAGGGGTGTTTGCCTGCGATGATTTCGGCGGCAACGCGGCCGATTTGCAGGCGGCAGGCGTCCATGGTTGCCAGCCTGATCGGCAGGCCGTCGAGCAATTCGACGCCGTTAAAGCCTGCCAAACCGACCTGTCCCGGCACGTCGATGCCTTTGTGCAGGCAGTATAAAAGCCCGCCTGCGCCGATCATGTCGTTGGAATAATACAGAAAATCGACCTGCGGGCTGCGGGTCAGCACGGCCTCGGTCATCTCGCGGCCTTTCAGCAGGGCGGAGCCGCCCGAGTAAAACTCGCGGTCGACCAGCGACAGGCCAGCCTTGGCGAGCGCCTCTTCAAAGCCTTCGAGGCGTTTGCGGGCGCGGTGGTCATGCGGCATCATCGTGCCGAGGAAGGCGATGTTGCGATAGCCTGCGGCGATGATCGCCTCGGCCATCTGACGACCGGCGCGGCGGTGCGAGATGCCGACGGCGCTATCGACCGGGCTGCCGTCGATATCCATGATCTCAACGATTGGAATTCCGGCTTGCGCCAGCATGGCTTGGGCGGCTTCGGTATGCTCTAACCCGGCGATAATCACGCCTGAGGGCCGCCAGGACAGCATCTCATAGAGCACGGATTCTTCGCGGTCTGGCGAATAATTGGTAACGCCGACAACGGGTTGCAGGCCGGTGTCTTCCAGCGTGTCAGAAATGCCCGTCATCACTTCGGGGAACACCATGTTCGACAGCGAGGGGATGATCACCGCGACCAGATTGACGCGCTGGCTGGCAAGCGCGCCCGCGATTTTGTTCGGCACATAGCCCAAGCGGCGGGCGGCTTCCTGCACGCGTTCGCGGGTGCTGTCGGAGACATCGCCACGGTTGCGCAGCACGCGGCTGACCGTCATTTCGCTGACGCCGGAAGCCTCGGAGACATCGCGGAGGGTCAGGGTGCGGCGCGGCTCGGGGATCGGGGGTTTGCTCAAGGGACTGGCCTGTGAAAGGGTTTCTTCCTTGTTATCGCCATTTGGGCGCATGTCCAAGCCCGCAATAAAAAGCTTGTTCTGTGGGCGGGGCTGCGGTATGTTAGCGGTAACAGCATCCGTGCTGGCGATATTCGGCGCGTCCTGCAAGCTCTCAACCCAGACGCGACGGACCCGAGGGGGAGTGGTGGGCCAAAAGTCACTCCCCCTTAATTTCCCCTTGTTACGCTGCGCCAAGCCTGTTGCATCTGCGCAGGATTTTTCGCATGTAGGGTCGCGTGACTCCGTAGCTCAGCCGGATAGAGCGACGGTTTCCTAAACCGTAGGCCGCGTGTTCGAATCACGCCGGGGTCACCATTTCTCATCAGGGCAGGGATAGGGCAATGCGCGACGGGGTTCTCAGCGATTTTCTGGAGGCTGCCGAGGCTGGGCTTCGGGTGACAACGGGTGATGCCGCAAGCGTCGCCGCGATGTCGGTGCGGCGGTGGAACGGGCAACACGGCGTGTCGCTGTCTGGGGCCGAACGATTGCCGGTTTGTGATTGGATCGCCCCTGTTGTTGCCGCCAGTCCGGGGGCATTGGCGCAAAGTTTCGCCAAGCTTGCACCGGGGTTGCGCTGGCAGCGGCGGGCTTCGGCGGACCCTTTGGATACGGAATTCTGGAACGGCCATGCCAATGCGCTTATCCTTGGGCCGGGTGGGCTGGAGGATCGCGCGGATGTTTGGCTGGGGGTCACGGTGATGGCACCGGGCACTTTGTACCCCGATCATAGCCATCCGCCTGCGGAGGTGTATCTGCCGCTGAGCGCAGGCGAGTGGTGGAATGCCGGGATGGATTGGACCGATCCGGGGCCGCAGGGATTCATCTACAACCCGCCGGGGATTTTGCACGCGATGCGGGCGGGGGCGGGGCCGTTCTTGGCACTGTGGTTTTTACCGATTTAACCGAGGCTTGGGGGAGGCCCGCTGTGGCGCAGGCCCCAGATTTACGCGTCCAAATGTTCCACATTCAGCGCATTGGCTTGGATGAACTCGCGCCGGGGTTCCACGACATCCCCCATCAGTTTGGTGAAGATGTCGTCGGCTTCGGCGAGATCATCGACCTTGACTTGCAGCAGGGTGCGGGCTTCGGGGTCCAGGGTGGTTTCCCAAAGCTGTTCGGGGTTCATCTCGCCCAAGCCCTTATAGCGTTGCAGGGTCAGGCCCTTTTCACCCTCGGCCAGCACCGATTTCAGCAGATCAATCGGGCCATGCACCAGTTGCTCGCGGTCTTTGCGGGTCATTTTGGCCGGGTCGCGGTAGACATCGCGGGTTTCGCGCGAAATGGCGGCCAAGCGGCGGGCCTCGCCCGAGCGCAGCACCGCACCGTCTAGGGTGCGCAGTTCTTCGACGCCGCGCAGCACGCGGGACAGGCGGATGCCGTGATCTTGGGTGATCCGCCCCGTCCAGCCCTTTTCATATTCCGGGGCGATCAGGTTCAGGCGGGTGGCGACGGTATTCGCAACCGTTTGCAGATCGCTGTCGGCTTGGCCCTGATCGAACGCGCCTGCGAGGGCGGCTTGTTCCAGAATACCTCGCGGGTAGTTGGTGGGGAAGCTGTCGAGCACGCGGCGGAACTGGCGCGCGCCGTCGATGACGCGGCGCAGGTCGGCACCTGCGAGTTCCTCGCCGTTTGGCAGCGCCAAGACAGCACCTTCAAGGCCCATGTCGATCAGGTAGTCTTCCAGCGCCGCTTGGTCTTTGATGTAAACCTCGGACTTGCCGCGCGCGACTTTATACAAAGGCGGCTGGGCGATATAGAGGAAGCCGCCCTCGATCAGCTGGGGCATTTGCCGGAAGAAGAAGGTCAGGATCAGGGTACGGATATGCGCGCCATCTACGTCAGCGTCGGTCATAATGACGACCTTGTGGTAGCGCAACTTCTTGATATCAAACTCATCCCGGCCAATGCCAGTGCCAAGGGCGGTGATCAGCGTGCCGATTTCCTGGGACGCGAGCATCCGGTCAAAGCGGGCGCGTTCGACATTGAGGATCTTGCCTTTCAGCGGCAGCACGGCTTGATTGGCGCGCGAGCGACCTTGCTTTGCGGAACCACCTGCGGAGTCGCCCTCGACGAGGAAAATCTCGGCCTTGGAAGCGTCTTTTTCCTGACAATCGGCGAGTTTCCCCGGCAGGTTCGACACATCCAGCGCGGTCTTGCGGCGGGTCAGTTCGCGGGCCTTGCGGGCGGCTTCGCGGGCCATTGCGGCCTCGATGATCTTGCCGACGATGATCTTAGCGTTCTGCGGGTTTTCTTCAAACCATTCAGACAGCTTTTCGTTGACCATATTTTCGACTGCAGGGCGCACTTCTGACGACACCAGCTTGTCTTTGGTTTGGCTGGAGAATTTCGGATCGGGGACTTTCACCGACAACACGCAGGTCAGGCCTTCACGCGCATCGTCGCCCGTGAAGTCGATCTTCTCGCGCTTGGCGATGCCCGACGATTGCGCGTAGGCGTTGATGGTGCGGGTCAGCGCACCCCGGAAACCGGCCAGATGGGTGCCGCCGTCGCGCTGCGGGATGTTGTTGGTGAAGGGCAGCACCATTTCATTATAGCTGTCGTTCCACCACATCGCGACTTCGACCACGATGCCGTTACGCTCACCAATCATATAGATCGGCTCTGCCATGATCGAAGTCTTTGATCTGTCGATGTATTTGACAAACTCTTTGACGCCGCCGTCATAGTAAAGCTCTGTGTGCAAAGCCTCGGCGGGGCGTTCGTCTTCGATGATGATGCGCACGCCAGAGTTCAGGAACGCGAGTTCGCGCAGACGGTGTTCCAGCGTTTTGAAGCTGTATTCCAGATTTGAGAACGTGCCGTCCGGGATGTTGGTTTTCGATGCGGCCAGAAAGCGCACCTCGGTGCCGCGCATGCCGGGGGCGGGGCCAACCTCATACACATGCACAACGCATTCGCCGTGTTCGAACCGGGCACGGTATTCGATATCATTGCGCCAGACCGTCAGTTCAAGCCATTCCGACAAAGCGTTGACGACCGAAACGCCAACGCCGTGCAAGCCGCCGGAGACTTTATAGGCGTTGCCGCTATCGTCGGTGTTGTTGAATTTACCACCGGCGTGCAGCTGGGTCATGATGACCTCGGCGGCGGAAACGCCCTCTTCCTTGTGCATGTCGACCGGGATGCCGCGACCGTTATCGCGCACCGAAACCGAGTTGTCGGCGTGGATTTTTACCGTCACCGCAGTGGCATGTCCGGCCAAGGCTTCGTCAATGCCGTTGTCGACGACTTCATAGACCATATGGTGCAGGCCCGAGCCATCGTCGGTGTCGCCAATATACATGCCCGGACGCTTGCGAACAGCCTCTAAGCCTTTGAGAACTTTGATAGAATCTGCGCCATAGGATTCAGGCTTCTTGGGCTCTTCGGCCATGTGGTTTTCACCCCTTGAATTACCTGCGCAATATAGCGGTTTGGGGGGGGGATGTCACGCCTTGGGCACAATATTTAGCGGTTTGACGCTGCAATCACGACGCCGACGCCGATCAGCAAAATGCCCGATCCGAGGTTGAGTTTGCGGATGCTAGCGGGCGAGGACAGCAGTTGGCGCGCCCGGTCCAGAAACAGCGCTAGACCAAGGTTGCCAAGCATTGGAACCAATGCAGACACGAACAGAATGGCGGCAATATCGGGGGCTTTGACGCGCGACAGATCGAAGAACCCCGGCAGCATTCCCATGTAGAACAGGATGGCTTTGGGGTTGCCGATCACGGCAGCGACACCCACAGCAAAGCCCGCCCACATGCCGGGTTTGGTCATGCGGCCATCGGTGGTGGGGGCTGTGGCGGGTTTGCGGATCAGCAATATGCCCATGATCACGAACACCACGGCGGCAACCCAGCGCAGCATGTGCAGGAAATCACCATAGACCGACAGGATCCACGACAGGCCAAAGATCGCGGCCAAGGGCCAGATCAGATCACCCATCGCGACGCCGATCGCGAGCGGCCACGCGCTGGCCATGCCCCCCGACAAAGCGCGGGCGGTCAGTGCCACCCAAACCGGGCCGGGGATGACCCAAAGCAGGGCCATGCCCCAAGCGTAAAACATCAGCTGGCTGAGTGTGATTGTCATGTCGCTCTCCCTTCGGGGTGCTTAAAACAGCGGGCCGAGCATGTCCAGCGGGGCAGTGGCGGGCCAGATTTCGCTGCGCAGGGGCAGGGTCATCAGGGTTTCAGCAGGTTCGGTGGCAATGGTCGCGGTGCGGGTGTTGGCCATGTTCACATAGGTCAGGATGTTGCTCTGGCGGGTAAAGCCTTGGCCCGCATAAAGTGCTGCGGTGCCGAACAGGATCAGGTAGGCGGCTTGGCTGGCGCGGGCCTGGGCGATAGCGGCTTGCAACAGGTGGCTGGCAATGCTTTGGCCGCGATGGGCGGGGTATGTGCAAACCTCGGCCAGCCCTGCGGTGTCCGTGATCTGGCTGCCCAAGCGCACGGCGCGCAGGATCAGGGCGATATGGCCGATGATCTGGTCGTTTTTGCGGTAGATCAGCCGCAGATGCGGGCGTTGCAGATGATAACTGCGCGTCTCGAAATCATCGCCAAAACAGCGGGTTATCAGAGTGTTTATCTGCGCTTCATCATCGTGCGTCAGCGCCCATTCAGGGATGGTTTCGATCATTCTGTGACCCGCGAGATGCCATCGGTTTCGGTGACGGTGAAGCTTTGCGCGCGGGGGCCGAGGCTGTCAAACAAAGCGGCTTCGGTGCCGGTCATCAGGGCCTGCGCGCCCAAAGCGCATAACTCGTCATAAAGGGCGGCGCGGCGCTGGGTGTCGAGATGGGCGGCTACCTCATCGAGCAGCAGGATCGGGGCTGCGCCTAGATCAGTGGCCAGCGCGCGGGCGTTGGCGAGGATCAGGCTGATCAGCAGGGCCTTTTGCTCACCGGTCGAGCATTGCTCGGCGGGGGCGGATTTGGCGGTGAAGATGGCGGAGAGATCGGCGCGGTGCGGGCCGATTAGGGCGCGGCCAGCGGCCATATCACGGCGGCGGTTGTCGGATAGGGCTGCGGCGAGGTCTGGTGCATCTTCGCCTGTCAGGGTCAGATCGGCGCGGGGGAAGACGGTTTCCGCGTTTTGTTGGGCTTCGCGCAGGCGGGTCAGCGCGGCTTGGCGGTTGGCGGTGATCTGCGCGCCAGCGACGGCCATTTGGGATTCCAATGCGCCGTACCAATGCGGGTCGGTGATCTGATCCTTCAGCAAACGGTTGCGGTCGCGCATGGCTTTTTCGTAGCCCAGCACCGCCTCTGCATGGTCGGGGGCGAAAGAGAGGGTCATCCGGTCAAGGAACCGCCTGCGGCCTTCGGCGGCCTCAATCCACAAGCGATCCATCGCAGGCACCAGCCACAACACGCGGGCGATGCGGCCCAGGGAGGATTGGGTGGCGGCTTTGCCGTCGATTCGGACAGAGCGGGTGTCGCCACCTTCGGCCCAAGTTTCCACCTGATGATCCGCCCCAAAGCCGTGCAGATCCGCCGTGAGTTTCCAGCCAAGGCTTTCGGGCTTGCGGGCGATTTCATCTGACCCTGCCCGGCGCAAACCGCGACCGGGCGATAGCAGCGAGACGGCCTCTAAGATGTTGGTCTTGCCCGCGCCGTTGGGGCCAACAATCGCCACCGGTCGGCCATCAAAGGCCAGCCGCGCGGCTTTGTGGCTGCGGAAATGCGAGAGGCTCAGCGCGGTTATAGCCAAACCACTCACGCTTTGGTCATCCTCTGTGCTCAAATATCCTGCGGGTGCGTAGAAGGTTGCTTCGAAGAAGCGAAGAAACTTCGAAGCGGGGGGCTAGCCCCCAAGACGTATCTTAAACCCGCATCGGCATGACGACATAGACCGCCGACATGTCATTGCCCTCACGCATCAGGGTCGGATCGCCGGAGGAGTTGAACAGGAACACCGCGTTTTCGCGATCTACTTGGCTGGCGATTTCCAGCAGGTATTTGGCGTTGAAGCCAATTTCCAGCCGCTCATCGGAGTAGGCGACGGCCAGTTCTTCCTCGGCGGCACCGGAATCCGGGGCGTTGACCGACAGGATCAGGCGGTCTTCATCAAGCGACAGCTTCACGGCGCGCGAGCGTTCAGAGGACACGGTTGCCACGCGGTCGACGGCTTTGGCGAATTCGGTGGCATCGACTTCCAAGCGGCGGGTGTTGCCGGTGGGGATGACGCGGGTGTAGTCGGGGAAGGTGCCGTCGATGACTTTCGAGGTCAGGGTGATCAAGGGGGTGGCGAAGCGGACTTTGGTTTCCGAGACGGATACGGCGATGATTGCGGAATCGTCGTCCAGCAGTTTCTTCAACTCATTCACGGTCTTGCGCGGCACGATCACGCCGGGCATGCCTTGCGCACCTTCGGGCAAGGGGGCGTCGATCCGGGCCAAGCGGTGGCCGTCGGTGGCCACACAGCGCAGCACGGCACCCACGTCTCCGGTCGAGACATGCATATAAACGCCGTTCAGATAGTAGCGGGTTTCCTCGGTCGAGATCGCGAATTTCGCCTTGTCGAACAGGCGGCGTAGCACCGGGGCGGGGGCGGCGAAGTTCGACGAATATTCCGAGGTCGCCATCACCGGGAAATCTTCGCGCGGCAGGGTCGCGAGGCTGAAGGTCGAACGGCCTGCGGCGATGGTCAGACGGCCGGTGGCGGCGTCTTCGGTCAAGGCGACCAGTGCCCCATCGGGCAGTTTGCGGATGATCTCGTGCAGCATGACGGCGGAAACCGTGGTGGCACCTGCGCGTTCCACCATGGCGGGGGCACGGTCGACCACTTCGATATCCAGATCGGTTGCGCGGAACGAGACCGTATCACCCTCGGCCTCGATCAGCACGTTGGCGAGGATCGGGATGGTGTTGCGGCGCTCGACCACCGATTGCGCCTGTGCCAGCGCCTTAAGCAGAGTTGCGCGTTCGATGCTGATCTTCATGTCGTTCCCCTTGGCGGCACCCCTTTGCAGGGACACCAAAACTACCCGGTTTTCGCCGGTTCACAAGCATTTTCGGGACTTTGAGGGCGATTGCTGGGCAGGTCAAGCCCGCCCGGCCCGCTTCAAGCCTGCAACTGACGCCGCAACAGTTGCAGATCGTCGGAAAGCTGCGAATCGGTGGTCATCAGTTCTTCGATCTTGCGCACGCCGTGCATGATTGTGGTGTGATCGCGGCCGCCAAAGCGGCGACCGATTTCGGGCAGGCTGCGCGAGGTCAGTTGCTTGGCGAAATACATTGCGACCTGACGCGGCCGGGCGATGTTGCGCAGGCGTTTCGGGCCGATCATGTCCGACAGGCGGATGTTGTAATGCTCGGCCACTTTGCGTTGGATTTCCTCGATGGTCAGCTTGCGATCCGAGGCGCGCAGGATGTCGGCGAGGCAATCTTGCGCCAGTTCCAGCGTGATTTCGCGGCCCACGAGGGAGGCGAAAGCGAACAGGCGGGTGAGGGCACCTTCCAGCACGCGGACATTGGTGGTGATGCGGTGGGCGAGGAATTCCAGAACCCCGGTCGAGATCGCCAAGCCCTTGTATTGCTGGCGGTAATATTCGGCCTTTTGTTGCAGGATGCCAAGGCGGAGTTCATAGTCGGTGGGGTGCAGATCGACCACCAAACCGCATTGCAGGCGGGATTTGATGCGGTCTTCCAGATCCTTAATCTCGCCCGGCGCGCGGTCGGCCGAAATCACGATCTGTTTGTTCTGGTCAATCAAGGCGTTGAAGGTGTGGAAGAATTCTTCTTGGGTGGAGTCTTTGCCTGCGATGAATTGCACGTCATCGACCATCAATACGTCAACCGAGCGGAACAGCTCTTTGAAATCCATGATCTGCTTGTCGCGCAGGGCTTGCACGAAGCGGTACATGAATTGTTCAGCCGAGAGATACAGCACGCGCAGATGTGGTTGGCGCGACTGCAATTCATGCGCAATGGCGTGCATCAGGTGGGTTTTGCCCAAGCCGACACCACCATAGAGGAACAGCGGGTTGAAGGTGACTGGGCCGCCTTCGGCCACGCGACGGGCGGCGGCATGGGCCAACTCATTGGGCTTGCCGACCACAAAGCTGTCGAAGGTAAAGCGGGCGTCCAGGGTTGCCCCCGGAAGTTCATCATCGTTGCGCGCGCGGCTGGGTTTCGGCGCGCGGGCGGGCTTTTCAGCGGCCAGCGGGGCGGCGGAAGCATTCGCTGCTTGCGCCATGGCCACGAAAAACTCGGTGCGGCCTGCGGCATGGCCTTCGGCGTTCAACAGGCCAAGGATATGGTCGGAATAGTTGCGCGACACCCAGTCGCCGAAAAACGTCGTCGGCACTTCAAAACGTGCGACGCCATCGGTCAGACCTGCCCAACGCAGGGGCTCGATCCAACTGGTAAAATTGTTCTTGCCGATCCGCTTTGCCAGCGTCTCGCGTACCTTGCCCCAAGCCTCTTGCGTCATTGTCTCGTCTTCCCCAAGCGCCTTTCGGAGGTCCGATGGCGCTTTCTAGTTGTCCCACGTACCCACGCGGTTCAGCACGACTGTTTCCACCGGAAAAACACTCTATACAGGCCGGTGAATTCACCATGCCTGCTTGAGCGTCCCGGCCCGGTGGCGGGGACAAAACTGTGACAACCGCAACCGAGTGACCCGGCGGCGGCGGTGTATGTCTCTGATGGCCGAATCTCGGCGCAAGCAGTGTAACATTCGGACGGCAAAGGATATTTTCAGGTTATTATACGCTTGGCTTGGCAGCTGCGCCCCTGATTTTTCTACTTTGACGCCGTCATGTCCCCCAGACGAAGTGAATCGCTTGGGCAAGTTAGCAAGCCGCTGCGGGGCGCTGCAACCGATCTTGTTGCTTGACAGGAGTTTGCTTTCGCGAATCCCCCGGACCGTGCAATTCGGCAACGCTGCAGGCGGAATGGCTGGAAAATCATCCGCCGGAATCGGCAAGCGGCTTGCATTTTTGGAAATCAGGACAGCGGGGATGACCGATTCTGCGGTGGGGCTTCTGTGCGGAAATGCGATAGGGCGCGGCCTTTCGGCGCGCGCCCTATCATGACGTAAGGTCAGCTTGGCTGGTCAGCCGAGCATCTTAGGCTGCCGGAGTTGCCAGTGCTTTGACGCGCGAAGCCAGACGCGAGATTTTGCGCGACACGGTGTTTTTGTGCATGACACCTTTGGAAACGCCACGGGCCAGTTCAGGCTGGGCGTTTTTCAGTGCCAGAGCGGCGGCGTCTTGGTTGCCGGAAGCCAAAGCTTCTTCAACTTTGCGCAGGAAGGTGCGGATGCGCGAGCGGCGGGCTTTGTTGATGTCTTGACGGGCATCAGCCTGACGGGCGCGCTTTTTGGACTGGGCAGTGTTTGCCATCGGTATGGTATCCTTGGGGTCAACTCAAATATGTCGCGCAAAAGCCCCAAGGCCCCCTCAGTGGTGAAGGGATGATTCTGCCTAGAGCGGGCTCACACGCATGTACCGCTGGCCTATAGGGTAAAGGACTGGGAAAGGGAACAGGAAATCTACAAGGTGTTGCGGGGCGTTGACCCTAGCACTCCAGCGGGTGATGTTGACCGCAACGATTTCCCGCTTTGACCGAATGGACTCTTTCCGATGCACATGACCCGCCCGCCCGCTCATCTGTCTGCGCCGGCTTTGGCGATGATCGCAAGCCCGGATATTTTCACCAATCCGCGCCGGACGCAGGTGACGCGCTCGGTCTATGACGGGGTGCCGATTTTCTTCACGGTGGCGGATCGCAAGGACCGCATTCAGGCGCGGCACGCCAAGGGGCGGTTTTATGAGCCGGAGGAGTTGAAGTTGATCGCGCAACATTTCCCGCGTGGTGGGGTGTTTTGCGATGCGGGGGCGAATATCGGCAACCATTCGATTTATGCTTTGAAGCTGTTGGATGCTTCGGTGAGCATTCCGTTTGAGCCGAACCCGGTGGCGTATGAGTTGTTTCTGTCGAATATGATCCTGAACGGGGTGCTGGACCGGGTGAACCTGTCGACGCTTGGCTATGGGCTGTCCGATCGCAGCGATGCGCCGTCGATGAGCCTTGAGGCGCGTGAGAAGAATCTCGGGGCGACGCGGCTGGTGGCCTCGGCGGAGGGTCAGATCAGCATGGCCTCGGGCGATGCACTGCTGGCGGGCGCACGGCTTGATTTTCTGAAGGTCGATGTCGAGGGCATGGAGTTGGAGGTGTTGCGCGGCTTTGAGCAGAGCATCGCGGCCTCACGCCCGCCGATTTTCCTGGAGGTCGATCATAAGAACAATGAGGCGCTGTTGGCTTGGGCCGCAGGGCTTGGCTATGGCGTGCTGGTTGAGGGGCGGTCGTTTAAGATGAACCGCAATGTGCTGTTGGGGCCTTTGACCTAAGCGAAAAGGTCGCCACGCGAGTGCGCGGCGACCTTCCAGATCACAGCCTTTTCAGATCAGGCGTTTTCTTTGGTCATCAGGGTTTCGGTCGAGGCGAAGAACATCGCCTGACTGACCGAGGAGCGCACCTGTTCTTCTGTATAGGGTTTGTTGATCAGGAAGGCGGGTTCTGGACGCTCGCCTGTCAGCAGACGTTCGGGGAAGGCGGTGATGAAGATCACCGGGATTTGCTCAAAGCCGCCAAGGATATCGTTCACAGCGTCGATGCCAGATGAGGCATCTGCCAGATGAATGTCCGCCAAGATCAGATCGGGCATATCGGCTTTCGCCAAAGCCACGGCTTCTTTGCGGGTGCGGGCGACGCCGGTGATCTGGTGGCCCATAGCCTCGACGATGGCGATGATGTCCATCGCGATGATGGCTTCATCTTCGATCACCATGACGCGGCCACTGACTGTGCCGGTCATCTCACGCAGCGCAAGCGTGATCAGACCTTGAGCTTCTTCGGCGTCGATCTGCATGATTGCAGCGATCTGGTCCAAGCTGAAACCTTCGATGAAATGCAGCAACAAAGCCTCGCGGCTGTTCGGCGTCAGTTCAGCCATATGCGCTTGCGCTGCGGCAGACAGGCGGCTGTCGGCTTGAGCCACGGGCGCGCCAGAACTGGACCAGACCATGTGAAACACGTTGAACAAGGCCACCTTGGCATCGCTGGCCGCAGCGATCAGCGCGGGCTCGGCCAGAACGGTTTCCAAGGCTGCCAGTGCATATTGGTCACCGCTGGTTTGATTGCCGGTCAGCGCGCGGGCATAGCGGCGCAGACTGGGCAAATGAAGCGCGACCAGATCGGAAAGATTTGCGCTGGCGTCATTGCTCATTTTTTTACTCCCTCATAGATTTTCTTGGGAACCAAACGCACGGGCGCGCGTTTGGTTCCCTGAGTGGTACGGGAAATTGTGAACATGCATAATCAGGGATCGAAACCGGAGCAGGATGGTCAAGCTGATCAGATCAAGGCTCAAATCGAAGAAAACCTAAAGCGGGTGTATCAGTCGGCGCTTGTCGAAGAGGTGCCTGACCGCTTTAAGCTGTTGTTGCAGCAGTTGAAAGAGAAAGAGGCGCAGAAAACCGAGGTGCCGAAATGAACCTCGCTGTGGCCACGGATCTTGACCCGCGCGACCAGCTGGTCGAGCATCTGCGCCCGCTGCGCGCCTTTGCGATCAGCCTGACGCGCAATGTCACCTCTGCTGATGATCTGGTGCAGGAAACCATTCTGAAGGCTTGGGCCAGCATCGACAAATTTCAGCGCGGCAGCAATTTGCAGGCGTGGTTGTTCACCATTCTGCGCAACACCTATTATTCCAGCTTGCGCAAATCCCGCCGTGAGGTGGCCGACCCGGATGGTGCCCATGCTGCGACGCTGAGCGTCAAGCCCGACCATGACGGCCGCATGGCCTTCACCGATTTCCTGCGCGCCTTTGATGCGTTGTCGGATGAACACCGTGAGGTGTTGATTCTGGTCGGGGCCTCGGGGTTTTCCACCGAAGAAGCCGCCGCGATGATGGGTGTGGCGGCGGGCACGGTGAAAAGCCGGGCATCGCGGGCCCGCAAGCGGTTGGCGCATCTGCTGGGTCTGGCAGAGGGCGAGGGCATGTTCTCGGGCGTCGATGCCGTCACCGATGCGGTGATCGGGCGGGCTGTGGCCGCGATGGGATGACAGAGCCCGCCCCACCCCCGCCGTTCTTGCACGCGCGCGCGCCGTTTTATCAACGGCTTGGCGCGCGTTTGGCGTTGATGGCGGCGGTGGCGATGCTGCCGCTGGGGTTTTTGGGTCTGGTGCAGACGCAAGCCGCCAATAGCGAATCCGAGCAGCGCGCCTATCAGGCGATCATGGATGAAACCACGCGGGCGGCGGCGCCGGAGATACGGTTGATCCAAGCGGCGCAGGTGATGGTGGCAACTTTGGCCCAGAGTGTGGCGCCGGTTTTGGCCGATACTGCGGCCTGCCGGCGCTTGATGGCGGCGGTGGCAGCACAAGAACCCGCGCTGTCTTTGGTTGGTTATGTGCCGCTGTCGGGCAAAATGACCTGCGCCTCAAACGGCAAAGACTTTGATTTCTCGGACAATCCGCGGTTTTTAAGGGTGGCGCAGCTGGATCATCCCGGCTTTTCGGTCAACCCAAAGGGGCCGGTTTCGGGGGTTTCGGTGTTGGGGGTGTCGCATCCGGTCTATGATGGCAAGGGGGTGCGGATTGGGTTTGTTTCGGCGTCAATGCCGCATCAGGCGCTGGAGGATATCGGCGCACTTGTGGCGGATGCCAGCCCGCGCGACCCCTTGGCTTTGCTGACTTTTGATGGCGAAGGCACGGTTCTGACATCCTCGGTCGGGCTGGATCATGCGCCGTTCAACGTGCCAGTGGACAAAACGCTGAAGGATTTGGCGGCTGAGGGCGCGCATACGTTCCTCGCGCGCTCGGTGGCGGGCGAACAGCGGATATTCTCGGTGGTACCGATGGCGGATGGGCTGTTTGTGCTGGGCTCGTGGAGCCGCGCCGAAACCGTGGTCGTGCTGGGGTATAACATCAGCCCCTATGTGTTTCCGCTGTTGATGTGGCTGGCGGCGATGTGTGTGGCCCTGCTGGGGGCCGAGACTTTGGTGGCGCGGCATATGCGGCATCTGGGACGTGCAATGACCGCGTTTGCGGGTGGGGATCGCAAGCGGGTGGCGCTGGATCTGTCGGGCAGCCCGGCGGAGATTATCGCGCTTGGGCGGTCTTATGAGGTGTTGACCGAGACCATCCTGCATGACGAGGCCGAGCTGGAGAACATGCTGCGGCAGAAGGAAATCCTTTTGCGCGAGGTGCATCACCGTACCGGCAACAGTTTGCAGCTGATCGCCTCGATCATGCGGATTCACATCCGGCAGGAACAATCGGTTGCGGTGCGCGCCATCCTTGAGGGGCTGCATGACCGGGTGATGGCCTTGGCGACGGTGCATATGGGGCTGTATGAGACTGCCGGGCAAAAAGACGTGAAGATGGATGCGCTGTTTTCCGGAGTGATCCGGCAGATCAGCGGTTTGGGCAAGCAAGCCAAGAAGAAGCCGCAGATCGCCACCGATTTCGAGCCGATCCAACTGATCCCGGATCAGGCGGTGCCACTGGCGCTGTTGTTGACGGAATTGCTGGCGGGGATGCCCGCGAGTGAGGCGCAGATCGGGCAGGTTGAGGTGTCGCTGCGTCTGCTAGAGGGCCAGCAAAAGGCGCGTCTGCATATCAAAGGTCCGGCGAGTTTGGGCACGGCGGCCTCGGATCAACCCACCCCGACCGCGATTGGCACCCAGTTGGTGCGCGGCTTTGCCCAGCAGATCGGTGGTGCTGTCAGCGTGGCCAATACGCCGGAAGTGGTGGATGTGACGGTGGATTTCCCGATCCGCGAAGGCTTTGAGCCTTAGGTCTGATGCTGGGAACGGGTGGGTGGGGCGTCGCGGTTTTGACGTTATCTGAGAATGTGCCCACATTCAACCGAAGTCATCCTCAACCCGAACGCGTTCTCGAAATAAATCGCTGTCCCGGAACGATGCGTTAAACTCTAAATTCACTCAAACGTGGGCGCGCTTTAGACAAAAACAAACGTCGCTGTCTTGCGACAGCGACGCCGTTTCGGGCTGAAATCCCGCAGTATGCGCTACGAGGAGTTACGCAGGCTGCGGCTTCCGGCCAGAATATCCATCGCCTCATTGGCGCGGCGGCGTTCATGCGCAAGCAGACGCCGGGTTTCTTCCAGCAAACGATCACGTTCTGCTGCCAGTTTACGCTCTTGCGACGGGCGGCGCAGCAAAGCTGCTGACACCGCAGCCCCCAGCGCCAAGGCGGCCCCGGTGATGGCAACCGGGTGATCATTGATCGCCTTAGCGGTAGAGGCGCGCAGCGAAAGTTGCGCCTCATAGGCCGCTTCACGCGCCGCCAGAATACGATCCTGTGCGGAGGTGGACAGCTGATCCAAGCCGCGCCGCATCGCTTTGCGGACATCGCGGGCCAGATCGGCCAACACGGCAGCGCGCTGTTTGGCGTAATCAAGACCGTCCAGCGCCAGCGATTCGAGCTTGTGCAGGCTGTCATTGGCTTGCGCCCGCAAAGCTTCGGCCTCGGCGATCCAGTCGAAATCGTCATCTTCCAGCGGATTGACCGGGCCGCCTTCATCTTCCCAGCGCGACTGGGCTTCATAGGCGGTGCCGCTAAGGCCGTCCGTTTCCGGCGCGGACGCGTTGCGACGCAGCATATACCACGCCAGACCGGCCCCGGCCACAGAGACCAGCACCGGGTTGGCGCGGGCGACATTGCCAAGCGTTTGCGCATGGTTCAGCAGATCGCCGCCAACGCCTTGCAGAGTGAAACGGTCGCCGAGCGCGGAAAGCGAGGCTTTCAGCGCCGCGCGATCCTGCTGCAACTGCCGCGCGATCCGGTCGGGTTCAAGATTATCCATTCGCATCAGGCTCTCCTCTTTCATACGGGCCAATTTCGTTTGGGCCTTTTGGTACAGGCTCAGCCGCGGCGGTTGCGATTGCGGGCCTGCGATTGGATCAAATGCGCGAAGGCAAAGCCAAGCACAGCGGCCCCTGCGGCGACGGTGCCGGGATTACGGCGGGCGTAAGCTTTGGAGCTGCTGACCAGATCGCTGATCGAGCTTCCGCGCAGGTGATCGGCTGCATCCGACACAGCCTCGACCACCCGGCCCGATGCCGCCCGACCGCCATCCGCCGCATCATGCAATGCGCGTGCCAGACGATCACCGCCATTTGCCAGCTTGGATTTGGCCGAACGCAGGCCCGATTGCGCCGCATCGCTGAGATCATCCAGACGATCTTCGGCGGCAGCGGCAGCCTCGGCAGCCTGTACCTTCAGCTTGCGCGCGGCGGTTTGGCTGATGTCTTTCGCTTCATCCAAAGCCTCGGTAGCCCCGTCGCGCGCCTTACGGCCCAGTTGCGAGACTTTATCCGTCACGGTTTCGACGGCATCATCGGCAGCGTTTTTTGCATTCGAGACGGTGTCTTTCAGGGAATTCGCGTTCATCATCTGTCCTTTGTCTCATAGCGCGGCCTGGCGTCTGGAGAGGCCCCCGACGGTCAAGCAGCAGATCCGGTTTGAAACTTCGGCGGCAAGCCAGGCTGTGCCACCGGGATGCGGGCTGGCTCAGGGTTGGGCGCGAAACCCATAGCTGTGCCGTCCATCGCATCTCTGCCGGAACAACGCAGAGGGTTTCGGATTGGTTCCCGAAAAAATCGGGCCAGATGAAAATTCCGCCGTTTGTCCATTTTGCGAGGCCGCAAAATAGCCGGGAACCAGAGCCTGCGGGGCGGGTTGGTTTACCATCACACCCCGACAGCCCGCTCGCGCTGTCATATATTACAGGAGAAACATCATGCTAAGTTGGGCCCTGAGCTTCCTTGTCATCGCCTTGATCGCCGCCGCTTTGGGCTTTGGCGGTATCGCTGGCACTTCTGCCGGAATCGCCAAAATCCTATTCTTCATCTTCATCGCTTTGTTCGTAATCTCGCTGGTTGCGCGTTTGTTGAATGGCAAATCGCGACTCTGACGGTGTTTTCGGATCTTCCCTGCCTTCCAATTTGAAGGCCACCTCAGACCGCAGGTTCGCCCTGCGGTCTTTTTTGCGATATTTCAGAGTATTTCAGCGAAGTGTGGCCTGTAGACGGAACTCCGCCAACAGTTGTCCTTTGCGGTTTCAAAAACCGATGTAGATTATTTGATAGTTGTAAGATTTGTCCCATGTATGCGACAGGATGCGCATGTGAAGCGCCTTTAGATAAAGGTAGTCGGACAATGGATGGGATCGAAACCCCCTCACAGGTTTGGCCGACCCAAGGCGATGCGCCGCAGGGGATGCTGGCGCGTGTCACCGAGATGACGCTGGCCAAGCGCAGCCTGTGGTATGAGATCGTGTTCTCGACCTGCGCATTTGCACTGGCTTTGTATATCCGCTTTATCTCTGATCCGATTTTGCCGCCCGGCTTTCCGTTTCTGACCTTCTTTCCGGCGGTGCTGCTCAGTTCGGCTTTCGCTTCGGTGCGGGCTGGCGTTGTGGTTGCAATCGTCAGCGGGTTGGCCGCGCGCTATTTCTTTATTGCGCCAACGGAAATGTTCGCCCTGAACGGCGCGTCTGCGGTGGCAATGGGGTTTTACACTTTGGTCGTGCTGACCGAGGTTTTGCTGATTAGCGCGGTGAAGCAAGCTCTGCTGCGGTTGCGGGCGGCGCAACGGCGCAGCGCTGACCTTGCGAGTTCTAGTGCTTTGATGTTTTCAGAATTGCAGCATCGGGTGTCGAATAATCTGGCGGTGGTGGCGGCTTTGCTGCGCCTTCAGGCGGGCCAGACCAAGGACGTTGAAGCCAAGCAGGTGCTTTCGGTGGCGCAGGTGCGGATTGACACCATTTCGCGGCTGCAACGGCGGCTGCATTCGCCGAATATCCAATCGGTTGCGGTTGCTGATTTCATTCAAGATATGGCGGCGGATACCATCGACGCGGCGGGGGCTGGCGCGAATGTGGCGCTGAAATTTCAGCTGAATCCGGTGCAGGTTGCGCATGAAAAGGCGATCCCGCTTGGGTTGATCGTCAGCGAATTGCTGATGAACGCGGTCGAGCATAGCGCTGGGCCGGAGGCGCGTGCGGTGGTGATCACGATCTTGTTGTCGCAGGAACCGCGCGAGGGCGGCGGGTATCTGGTGACGCTGGATGTGCATGATTCTGGCAAAGGCGTGCCAGAGGGCTTTGATGTGGAAACCTCGAAAAGCCTTGGGATCAGCATTGCGCGGCAGTTCGCCATGCAGTTGTCGGGCAAGTTAAGCCTGTTCAACGCGCCCGATGGCGGGGCGATTTCGCGGCTGCAGTTTGAGAATTAAGGCAGCGTAGCACGGCTAATCCCTTGTTCCGCTGTTTCCGTGCCACGAACGATGCGCGGTAATACCCCGGATAGAACGCAAGCGCGCCCCGATCCTGCCCGATTTGGCGATCAATAAGGTCACATCTGCCCACTCTGCTCGCTTGGGGAAAACAATGGACCGACTTACTGAAATGGAAGCCTTTGCCACGGTCGTAGACCAAGGCGGCTTTACAGATGCTGCGAAGAAGATGGGGATTTCGAAATCTGCCGTTTCGAAACACGTCTCCGCGTTGGAGGCCCGCCTTGGTGCGCGGCTTCTGAACCGTACCACCCGCCGCGTCTCTCCAACCGAGATCGGTCTTGCTTATTACGACCGCGCCCGGCGGGTTTTGAACGATGCGGGCGAGGCCGATGCCTTGGTGACCTCGATGCAATCCGCGCCCTCGGGCCTGCTGCGGATCTCGGTTGCCACGGATTTCGGGGTCAACCTGTTGTCGCCGATTTTGGGGGATTTCCTGCTGGAATATCCCGACATCACCGTCAACATGGTGCTGAACAACCGTTATGTCGAATTGATTTCTGAGGGCTTTGATATGGCCATTCGGGTTGGGGAACTCGAAGACAGCTCACTGCGGGCCCGGAAATTGACGGATACCACCAAGCGGATGATCGGCAGCCCGTCGTATTTCCAGAAATATGGCCGGCCGCTGAAGATCGACGATCTGAACGACCACAAGCTGCTGCATTATTCCAACCAAGCCAATGGCAATGTGTGGAAAGTCTCGGCGCCATCAGGTGAAAAGCGGCAAGTGCGCACGGCGGGTTGGCTGACGGTCAACGATGGCCAAAGCTTGCTGAATGCGGCGATTTCCGGGCTTGGCATCGCTTATCTGCCGAGCTTTCTGTACGCCGATGCGATGAAAAGCGGTCAGGTTGAAGAAGCCATTCCCGGCCTGCCGGTGGAAACCCTTGGCATCTATGCGGTCTATCCGCCGGGGCGCTTTACCCAGCCGAAAGTGCGCGCCTTCATTGATTTTCTGGCCCGCCGCTATCTGGATAAAGGCCCGGATATCTGGTGAGATCAGGCCCCAAGCGCCAACACAGGTTTGTAAATGGTGCGATGGTTATTCGGGGGTCGAGGTGAGCACCACTTCGACCCTTCGATTTTGCTGCTGACCTTCCGGGGTCAGGTTGCTGGACCTTGGTGCAAGCGGGCCGACTCCATTGGCGCTGACTTGGCCCGCGCTCACGCCATATTGCGCAATCAGGTTTTGCCGCACGCTTGCCGCGCGTTTTTTCGACAGCGCGATGTTGCTCGCAAGCCCGCCCGAGTCATCGGTATGGCCGACCAGTGTGACGGTTTTGGTCGGATTGGCCTGCAACCAGCCCGCCAGTGCTGTCAGCGAGGCATAAGTGCCGCCGGCGAGCGCCGAGGAGCCAGAGGTGAACACCAGATCCTCCAGCACCAAGGACTGTCCAAGATCAAGAGTTTTGCCCAGATCGCTGCTGGCTTCGGGCGTGGTCACAGTGGGTTTTAGGGCAAAGCTGGTGGATTTGGGCAGTTCGGTGCTTGGGGTTGCATTGGCCAGCGGCTGCAAAGCGTCGCCGCCAATCTGGGTCAGTTGCACAAACCCGTTTTCAGGTGATCTGCTGACCAGCAGGCCAATATATTCGCGGCCCAGTGGCCCCATCCGTTCCGCCGCCAGATAGCGGAAATCACCCAGATCGACATGCATATCGGGTTCGGCCACCACCTCGGTGCCATAGCGAAAATCATAGCCGCCACAGGCTTCGGTCTCGCATTCAAAGATCACCTTGAAGCCCGCCGCCGCGATTTGCGCGCGCAGGGTCTGGATCATCTCTAGTGTCGAGGTTTCTGGCACGGCGATACGCCACGCCGTTTGATCCAAAGCCCCTTCGGTCAATTCCGTAGCAATCTTGCCGCTTTGATAGGGCCCAACGGCCAAGCGGAACGATGCCAAAGCCTCAGTGCGTTGCAGAGTTGTCTCGGAAGGGCCGGGGAATTGCAGTTTCAACTGCGGTACTGCCTGTGCCGATGTGGCTGACAGGGCGGCGGCAAGGCAATAGGCCACGCGGAACTGGCAAGTTTTCAAGGTCTGGCCTCTGCTGGGCTCATTTCTGTCGATAGTGATACTGTCCCACAGCCTGCATCCCCAAGGAAGCATAAAGCCTGCGCGCCGGATCATTGGCGACAGTGACCACCAGCGACAGCGTATCTGCTCCATTCCCTTGCGCCCAAAGTGCTGCTGCCCGCAAGATATTGTGCGCGGAACCCTGCCGACGTTGGCTTGGCGTGACCTCTAGCGCGTGCAGCATTGCGATGTTTTGATGGATCGCCACAAAAGCCGTGCCCGCTGCGCGATCCTGCGCGCGGGCGAGGATGGTGGTTTTCGCACCCCGTACCCGATCCATCACCGCCAGTCGCGCCGGGCCGATGCCACCCTCGGCCCACAGATCGGCGGCGATTGCCATTGGCGGCCAATGCGGAAAGGTGGTCATGTGATCGGGCGCTTGTGCCATGGCGGCAAGCGGGGCGGCGCAGGCCACCACCGGATCAACGATGCGATAGCCGCGCGCCATCAGCGCCTGATCCAGCAGGCCGTCGCCGTCGCGGATCAGGAACAATGCGGGCTGTTCCAGTGCTGCCATCGCGACTTCGGCCTGCGCAATATCGGTGTCTTGCCAATCGCCCTCGGCAGTTGTCGCCGACACGCGCTTGCCACCGCCCAAGCCGTTGCGGATGGTCCAAGGCCCCAGTCGGGTGGTGGAGGCTGGGCCCCAAGTGGCTTCCATCACCGCCTGAAGCTGCGCCGGATTGATCATGGCGGCAGTCATCCAAACAACTCCGTCAACCGCAGCATCGCCGCACTCACCCGGCCCGGATCGGTGCCCCTTATCACCAGATTGGTGCCATAAGCGCCATTCTGGGTGAATGGGTACGAGCCCATCGACAGATCGGGAAACGCGGCCGCCAATGCGCCAAAGTCGGCGGCAATCTCACCCTCACCGCGCAACACCCGCAAATTCTGGCTCAGCAGCGGAGGGCCGCCGGTGAGGGTGGGCAGAACCGAGGCCAACATCGCCTCAAATATCTTCGGCACCCCGGCCATCACATGCACATTGCCCAAGGTGAAGCCCGGTGCAATCGAAACCGGATTTTCGATCAGCACAGCCCCGTCGGGGATGCGCGCCATCCGTTGCCGCGCCTCGTTGAACGGCAGGGCTTGGCGTTCATAATGCGCAGTCATCAGCGCCATCGCATCGGCGCGGTGGCTGATTGGGGTCTGAAACGCGGCGGCTATGGCATCAGCGGTGATGTCGTCATGCGTCGGGCCAATACCGCCCGATGTGAACAGATGGTCATATCTGACGCGCAGGGCGTTCACCGCAGCCACGATCTCGGCATGATCATCCGCCACCACCCGCGCTTCGGCCAGCGTGATGCCGTGCTTGGTCAGCTCACACGCAATGTAATGCAGGTTCGAATCGCGGGTGCGGCCTGACAGAATTTCATCGCCGATCACCAGCATCGCGGCGGTTGGATTGGGCATGTGAGGCTCCTTCTCTTGTGGGGAAGCATAGGCCAAAGCTGGGGCAACAGGCCAGAGGGCTGTGTTCACAGATCGGGTACTTGCGCCAACGCCGCGCACTCCGCCTCTGGCAAAGCCACAACACTTGGCTTATTTAGGGCCAAACCGGAGGAATACCCGTGGAAGACATCCGTGGCCGCGTCACCAAGAATGGCATCCGCATCTATGAAGATGCAGATTTTGCAGGCATGGCCGCTGCAGGGCGCTGTGCTGCGGAAATTCTGGATATGGTGGCGGCTTTGGTGCAGCCGGGGGTGACCACAGCGGCGATTGACGATTTTATCCGTGAGGAGATCGAGCGGCGCGGCGTGGTCTCGGCGACGATTGGCTATAAGGGCTATCAGCACGCGTCCTGTATCAGCGTCAACCATGTGGTCTGCCACGGCATTCCGGGCGCTAAGATGTTGGCGGATGGCGATATTCTGAATGTCGATGTGACGGTGATCGTCGATGGTTGGTTCGGCGATACCAGCCGGATGTATGTGGCGGGGGCTGTGCCACGCAAGGCTGAGCGGTTGATTGAGATCACCCATGAATCCCTGATGCGCGGTATTGCAGCGGTGAAGCCGGGGAATACCTTTGGCGATATTGGCTATGCAATTCAAAGCTTTGTCGAATTGAATCGCATGTCGGTGGTGCGCGATTTTTGTGGCCATGGACTTGGCCGAGTGTTCCACGCCCCGCCGAATGTGCTGCATTACGGGCGTCCCGGCACTGGGGCCGTGCTGGAAGAAGGCATGATCTTCACCATTGAGCCGATGGTCAATCTCGGTCGCCCGGAAACCAAAGTTCTGGCTGATGATTGGACCGCCGTGACCCGTGACAAATCACTGTCGGCGCAGTTTGAACATTCGGTTGGGGTGACGGCGACGGGGTGCGAGATTTTCACTTTGTCCCCGGCAGGCAAGTTCCATCCGACTTGGGGTTGATCGGCGGGTCAAAGCCCCAGAAGCCGAGGTAAGTCCTTCATATCGCTGAAAAGAACGGCGCCCTCAGCCACCAGTGCTGTGCTGCCTTGCGGCGCATAGCCCATGCATTGCATCCCCGCCAAACGGGCAGCGCGCGCGCCAGTTGGGCTGTCTTCGATCACCACGCAAAGGCTTGGATCAACCCCCAAAGCCGCTGCGGCGTGCAGATATAGGTCGGGCGCTGGCTTGGGTTTGCCCAAAGTTTGCCCGGAAAACAGCCCCTTGAAGTGCGGGATCAACCCGTGCTGCCCCAAGGTGATCTGCATCTTTTCCGCCGAACCATTCGAGCCCATCGCATAAGGAATCCCGGCGGCATCCAGCGCATCCAGCACGCCGATAATCCCCGGCATCAGCGGCGTGCCAAGTTTCAGTTGCGCATAAAGCCGGGTGTAGAAATCATCGCACCAATCGGCGGGCAGGCTTGCGCCCATCGCATTGGCCTTGTCGCGCAGGCCTTGCAGGGTCATGCCAAGGAAGGTGTCGTGCAGCGTTTCGACCGCCATAGGCAGGCCGTGCTGCGCAAGATCGGTGGCGAGCAGGTCAAACAGCATCGGCTCACTGTCAACGACCACGCCGTCACAGTCGAAAATCACGGCTTTGGGGGTCATGCAGGGGCTTTCAGGATCGTGACTAAAGTGTCGCCGTATTTGCGTTGATCAAGCAGTTCAAATCCGGCGGGAGGGATGGGCTTTATGCTTTCTTCCCAGATAACAAGAGCTTCCGGCGCAAGCCATGCGGTCAAAGCCACCAGCGCTGCTTCTCCCATTGCCTTGCCATAAGGCGGGTCGAGAAAGATCACATCAAAGGCCGCGCCCGGATTAAGCCCCGGTTTGGTGGCGTCACGCCGCAGGATTTCACTGCGGTCTTCCGCCCGCATCAGCGCGATATTGCGCTTCAGCAGCGCGGTTGCCGCCACACCGTTTTCGAGGAAGGTCGCCGAAGCTGCCCCCCGCGACAAAGCCTCTAACCCCAGCGCGCCGGTGCCCGCGAACACGTCCAGCACGCGGGCATCGCGCAAAGGATTGCCATAACCGCCGTTGATGAGCAGGTTGAAAATCGACTCGCGCACGCGGTCTGAGGTGGGACGCAGATGCGCTTTCGTGTCACCTTCCCCCACCGGGGTCAGATGCAGACCGCGCGCGGTGCCGCCGATGATCCTCATGCTTTCAGCAGGGCTTTCAATTCAGTTGCAGGGTTTTCCAAAGCGGCTTTTGAGGGAGATTTTCCGTTCTCTATCAAACGTTTACCAACCATATAGGCACGCGGATCGTTCATCGCATCGACCGCCAGCAAGGTATCGCCCTGGAAATACCAGAAGCTGACGCTTTCGCCGTCCGGGCTACGGGTGACAATATTATCATAGCCAATGTTCAGGCCCGCAATCTGCAATTTGCAGTCGTATTGATCCGACCAGAACCATGGCTGCGCTTCATAGACCACATTCGCGCCCATGATGTTTTCGGCAATGGTTTCAGCCTGATGGATGGCGTTGCCGACGGATTCCAACCGCCAGCGCCCGCCCTTATGCGGAAAGCTGGCGCAGTCGCCCGCCGACCAGATATGCGGATCCGAGGTGCGGCCGAATTCGTCGGTTTTGATGCCGTTCTCAATCGCCAGACCGGCAGCCTCGGCCAGCCCGGTGCCCGGCAAAATCCCCACGCCGGCGATGATGAAATCGGCGGGCAATTCGGTGCCATCGGTCAGACGCACGCCAGAAACGCGACCCTCGCCCAAAATCTTCTCCAGCCCGGTCGATTCAAGAATTTTCACCCCATGCGCCGTATGCAAGGCGCGGAAATAATCACTGGTTTCAGGCGCCGCAACCCGTTGCAGGATTCGCGGTGCCATCTCAACCACCGTCACATCGAGGCCCAGTTTCGCACCAACCGCCGCTGCTTCCAGCCCGATATAGCCGCCGCCGATCACCACCAAGCGCCGCCCCGCTGCGAATTCGGGCTTCATCGCATCGACATCGGCCAGACTGCGCACGGTGTAAATCCCGGCCAGATCGCCGCCGATATTGCTGGGCAAGCGCCGAGGATAGGAACCCGTGGTCAGCACCAATTCATCATAAGAGATCACGTCTTCGCCAACCATCACCTTGCGCGTGATAGGCTCAATCAGCATAACTTTCTCGCCCAATTTCAAGGTGATATCATGTTCTGCATAGAAATCCGGGCCACGCAGCCACAGCCGTTCTTCGTCCATTTCGCCCAGCAAATAGGCTTTGGACAGGGGCGGCCGCTGGTAGGGCGGCGCAGACTCGTCCCCGATCAACGTGATGCTGCCTTCATGGCCCAATACGCGCAATTTGGCCACCAATGCGGCCCCGGCCTGTCCAGCCCCGATTACAACAACGTCCATACTGCGCGCCTCCTCTGGTCGAATGTTCGCGCGGACCCTATAACCCTCAGGATGGGTAACGCAACGCGAGAGGGATAGAATATGACGATTTCTGTTGGAGCCAAACTGCCAGACGCATCTTTGCAGGTTATGGGCGGAAATGGGCCAGAGACGGTTTCGCTGGCGTCAAAGCTGGCGGGGCGCAATGTGGTGATTTTCGGGCTTCCCGGCGCGTACACCGGCACCTGCACCACGGCGCATGTGCCAAGCTTCATCCGTACTAAGGAAAAACTCGCGGCCAAGGGCGTCGATGAGGTGATTTGCCTCTCGGTCAATGATGCTTTCGTGATGAAGGCTTGGGGCGAGTCGATGGGGGCCACTGCGGCGGGCATCACGATGGCAGGCGATGTTGATGCGGGCTTTACCAAAGCCATCGGTATGGAGTTTTCGGTGCCCGCGATTGGTTTTTTTGACCGCTCCAAACGCTATGCCTTGTATGCGGTTGATGGTGTGGTGAAGGTGCTGCACGCAGAAGAAAACGCCGGTCAGTGCGATATTTCCGGTGGCGAAGCGATGCTGGCGGCGATCTGATTTGATATGTGACTCTGCATTCGTATTGATGTGAATGCAGAGTCACAAATTTTAGGAAATCCGGTTGGCCCGACTTTCGCACAAGCAGGAAATCGGCTCTGAATGGTTGTGAACGACCTCCGCTGCGCCCGCGATCTTGTCCATCTGTTTGGCCAAGGCAATGTCCAAAGCCGACAGACCCTTGCAGTCGTGCGTGACCAGTGTGACATCGACGATATTGTATTTGTTCGACCATTCCGGGTGGTGGTTCAGCTTTTCCGCAGCCAAGGCGGCCCGAGTCATAAAGCCCCAAGCCTCGGAAAAATTCTTGAATTTCCAAACCTTACGGATCGCATCGCGGTCTGGAACCGCCCCCCATCCGGTTTCGCCCAAAGCGGGCAAAGCGGCGCGGTCTTCGGTACTTAGCAACTCAGCCATAGCGCTTCCTTCTAATCTTCCGACGCAACCCGCCGGAACGGCCCGTAAGCGGTGAGAACTTCAATTTCCTCATCCACCGCGCGGCGTTCTTCCACAAGATACCGCGCCACGGCGTTTCGGAAAGCGTGATCTGCGATATAGTGCAGCGAATGCACCGGCATCGGCAGATAGCCGCGCGCGAGTTTATGCTCGCCCTGCGCCCCGGCCTCTACCCGCGACAGGCCGTGGCTGATCGCCCAGTCGATGGCCTGATAGTAGCAAAGTTCAAAATGTAGACAGGGGTGATCTTCGGTGCAGCCCCAATAGCGCCCATAAAGCGTGTCGCGGCCGATGAAATTCAGCGCCCCGGCCACCGGGGTTTCGCCGTTAAAGGCCAGCACCAGCAGCACGTCATCGCGCATTGTGGCCTGAATTTCATCGAAAAACGCGCGCGTCAGATAGGGCGTGCCCCATTTGCGGCTGCCAGTGTCTTGATAGAAAATCCAGAACGCATCCCAATGCGCGGGCTCAATCTGATCTCCGGTCAGGCTGCGGATGGTCAACCCGCTGGCGCGGGCGGTTTCGCGTTCCTTGCGGATCATCTTGCGCTTGCGACTGGACAGGTCGGCAAGGAAATCATCAAAACCCGCATAGCCGCGATTTTCCCAATGAAACTGCTGGGTGATCCGGTGCAGTAGGCCATGCTTGCCCGCCAGTGATTCCGCCTCATCTGGCGTGCAGAAGGTGATGTGCAGCGAGGAGAGATTGTTCTGATCGGTCAGCCCAATGGCGGCTTCCAGCAGGGTTTCGCGCAGGGCGGGATCACCCAGAAACCGACGGCCAGAGGCAGGCGTAAACGGCACGGCC
The DNA here is from genome assembly GCA_040387915.1 of Pseudomonadota bacterium. Taxonomy (GTDB): domain Bacteria; phylum Pseudomonadota; class Alphaproteobacteria; order Rhodobacterales; family Rhodobacteraceae; genus Cypionkella. The sequence goes on along the minus strand of JAZKCV010000013.1, from coordinate 280,189 downwards.
GCTTGCAGTTTCGGGTAGTAGCTGCCGCCCGCCCGCTCCAGTGCCTGCGCCCAACCGTGATCGAAGATATACTCGCCCTGACTGTGGGATTTGACGTAGAGCGGCAGGGCGGCGACGGGGCTTTCATCGCGCAGGATCAGCGGGCGCGGCTGCCAGCCGGTGCCTTTGCCGGTGGAATGCGACCGATCCAGTGCTGACAGAAACCGATGCGTGGTGAAAGGATCCAGCGGGCGGCCCGGTTCGGGGCAGGCAAGGCTATCCCACTCTGCTTGCGTCAGGTCGGACATGCCGTTGAGAAGCTCTGCTTGCATGATCAACCTGTGTTTGCCGTAAGGCTGGAGGCCGTTTGCCCCCCAGACCCCCATGAGTATTGCTGCCGTTGTGAAGATGGGTTGGCGGTGGATTTCGTCAAGCTGGCAGGGCGGCGGCGTAGGTTTCAAAGGTGATATTCTGCGCGATCTTGCGGGCTTCAGCCTCTGCTGCGGGACTTCGGATTGTCCAGCACAAAATTGCGGCACCTTGCGATTTCAGATCAGTCACGCGGGGGCGGGCGAGGTCGACGGCTTCGTGTGAGATGAAGCTGGAAAGCGTGCGGTCGTAATCGGGGATTTCGCGCAGGTGGGCACAGGTTTTCGCGGCGAGGGGAGCCCAATCAGTGGCATCATAGGCCGAAGTGGTCAGCCCGCGCGGGATGTGTGGCGCGAGGCGGGCCATATGGGCGACGGAATGCGGGTTGAACGACATTACGGCGACCGGGCCTTGGTAGCTGGCCAGCAGGGCCGCGGTGGCGGATTCTAAGCGGCCATCGGTGTCGGACATGGTATCGGTCTGGTCTTTGATCTCGATCAGCAGCGGAGTACGGCCTGCGACGAGGGCAAGGATTTCGATCAGCGTCGGGATGGTTTCGTCGCAGTCGCGCAGGTTGATCTGGGATAGGGCGGCGGCAGTTTGATGTTTCACCAACCCGCTGGCAGGGGTCAGACGGTCCAGCGCTTCGTCATGAAACACCATCACGACGCCGTCGCTGGAGAGTTGCAGATCAATCTCGATGCCGTAGCCTGCCGCGATGGCAGCCTTGATCGCGCCGCGAGAGTTTTCGGGGCGACCCAAGCTGCGATTATGATAGGCGCGGTGGGCGAGGGGGGCTTTCAGGAACGCGGCGGGCAGGGGGACGCGCATCAGTTGATCTCGAAGATGCCTTCGATTTCCACCGCGACGCCGAAGGGAAGCGAGGCTGCCGAGACGGCGGAGCGGGCGTGGCGGCCTGCGTCACCAAGGGCTGCGACGAGGAAATCGGATGCGCCGTTGATGACTTTCGGTTGGTCGGTGAAATCGGCGGTGGAGTTGACGAAGCCGACCAGTTTTACCGCGCGGACCACGCGGGAAAGATCGCCGCCGCAGGCTTTCTTCAACTGCGCCAGCAGAGAGATCGCGCAGGCTTTGGCGGCTTCGGCCCCGGCTTCCACCGTCACATCGGCCCCGAGTTTGCCTTTGATCAGCCCTGCGGAAGTTTGGCTGATCTGGCCAGAGATGTGGACGAGGGAGCCTACCTGCACGAAGGGGACGTAATTGGCGGCCGGAGCGGGGGCGTCGGGGAGGGTGACGTTAAGCTCGGTGAGTCGGGATTCGATGCTGGACATTTTCGGCTCCTGGATAGGTTTGGCGGCAGGCTATCCGGCGCAAAGCCTGGGGGCAAGGCTTGCTTGGTCCCAACTCGGGACCTTTTTATAGTGTTTACTATCAATGAGTTGGTACGCCGCTGTTAAAGGTTTTTTAACGGTTTGCTTCGAATTTAGAGCAAAACCTGTTCTTTTGGTCATCCTCTGTGCGCAAATATCCCACGGGGGTCCGGGGGTGTGAAACCCCCGGCCTGTGTGTAGCAGAGCGCCAGCTCGAAATGAGTTACCCCTCGCGGAACGCCAGTTTGAAGTAATCGGTGAACGGCTTCAAAAGATAGCTCATCGGCGAGCGTGCGCCGGTCTCGATAAACGCCTCGACGGGCATACCCGGCAGCAGGGTTTGGGTTTTCAGCTTGGCGAGTTCGCCATCATCCAGCAGAATTTCAGCGCGGAAATAGGACGCCTGCGTCCGCTGATCGACCAAAGCATCGGCGGAGATCGTGGCGACATGGCCAAAGATTTCCGGCGTGGTGCGGGCGGAAAATGCTGGGAAGGCCAGACGCACCTTTTGGCCGACATGGACTTCGTCGATATGGATCGGCTGCACTTGCGCGGTGATCACCAAGGGGCGGTCTTGCGGAATGATGTACAGCACAGGTTCCGCTGCACGCAGAACAGAGCGCGGCGAAGTGACTTGCAGGCCCAGCACAAGGCCCGACACCGGGGCGCGAATGTCCAGCCTTGCGATGCGTTCGATCAAAGCGCGGCGGCGTTCGACCAACTCCAGCGCTTGCGGTCCAAGATCGCGCAGCTGGGTGTTGGCTTCTTCGCGGCGCACGGCGGCCAAGCGCAACACTTCCAGATCAATTTCTGTGCCACGGCCTTCAGCTTGCGCCTTGGAGGCGATCAACTCGCCCATGCTGCCGTTCAAGGACGCCTGATTGCGTTGCAGTTCCAACACCCGGCTGGATTGGGCAAGGCCCTTGTCGAGCAGGGTTTGCTGCGCGGTCAGTTCTTGCTGGATCAGCGCAAGCTGTTGTTTCAGCGCGTCAATCTGGGCATTGATCCCATCAATCTGCGAGGCGATCTGGCCTGCGCGTTTGCCCAGCTGATCACTTTGCCGCGCGAGGCTTTCCTTGCGGGCGAAGAACAATTTGCGCTGGCCTTCGATCTGCTCGGCAACATCGGGGCGGGTTTTGCCAAGTTCGGCCAGTTCTCCGGTGAAGCTGGGCGCGTCTTTGTCGTCACGCTCGGCTTCCATACGGGCTTTGCGGGCCAGCATTTCAAACAACTGACCCTCAACAATGGCGAGTTCGGATTGCAGCAGGCTGCCGTCCAGACGGATCAGCAGATCGCCCGCTTTCACGGCTTGGGCTTCCTTCACCGCGATTTCGGCGACGACACCGCCGTCGGGGTGGTTGACGATCTGTTTGTTCTTTTCAACCTCAAGCTGGCCATTGGCGACGATGGCGCCGTCAATTTCGGTGGTCAGCGACCAGCCGCCAAAACCGAACACCAGCAGCGCCACGGTGGTCAGGCCGAGGATCACCGGGCGGCGGGCCGACCAAGCCGGGGCGAGGGTCGAGGGCGGATTGGCGGAGGCTGCGGGCAGTGGCGCGACTGCGGTGGGTTTTACCGGGGCGAGGTCTTGGCTCATGATACGCCTCCGGGTGTGCTGGTCTGGGTGATCTGGCTGTGGTTTTTCACCATCTCACGCAATACGGCATCACGCGGGCCGAAGGCGCGGCGCATCCCGTCTTCTAGCACCAGGAGCAGCTCACATTCCTGAATGGCGGCGGGGCGGTGGGCCATGATCAGCACCGCGCCGCCCGCCTCTTTGGTGGTGCGGATCGCGGTGTTGAGTGCCACGGTGCCGTCGTTGTCGAGGTTAGAGTTCGGCTCGTCCAGCACAAGGATCACCGGGTTGTTATACAGCGCGCGGGCGAGGCCGATGCGCTGGATTTGACCGCCAGACAGACGGCCACCGATTTGGCTGATGCGGGTGTCGTAGCCTTCGGGCAGTTTGATGATCATCTCATGCGCCGCCGCACGTTTGGCGGCATCGACGATCTTGGCGGCATCGGCGTGGTCTTGCAGGCGGGCGATGTTCTCGGCAATCGTGCCATCGAACAAGGTGATGCGTTGGGGCAGGTAGCCGATGTAGCTGCCGAGCACGTCCGGGTCATATTGATCCAGCGTTGCGCCATCGAGGCGAACTTTGCCGCCTGCGGGCTTCCAGACGTTGATCAAAGCACGGGCGAGGGTGGATTTTCCGGCGCCTGACGGGCCGATCACGCCGAGGGCTTGGCCGGGCTCTAGGCGGAAGTTGATGGCGCGGAGGACGGCTTGCTGCTCGCCGGGCGGGATCACGGTGAGGTTTTGCGCTTCGAGAATGGCTTTCGGATGCGGCAAAGCGGTGCGTGGTGGTTCCTCTGGCATTTTGGTCAACAGGTCGGACAGGCGACGGCTGGCTTCTTGGGCGCGGGTGATCACCGCCCATTGGCCGATGACTTGCTCGATGGGGGACAAAGCGCGACCCATTAGGATCGAGCCTGCGATCATCGCGCCAGACGACAACTGGCCTTGCAGCACGAGATACGCGCCCATGCCGAGCATCGCCGATTGCAGGAAGACGCGGAAGGTTTTGCTGATACCGCCGAAGCTGCCCGCAAGATCGCCCGCCTTGATGCTGGCGGCAAGGGCGGCTCCGCGGGCCTTTTGCCAGCGGTCAAAGGTGGCAGAGGTCATGCCCAAGGCCTGCACGGTTTCAGACTCGCCCTTGATCAGGTCGGACATCCGCTCGGCCCCAAGGGTGAGGTTGTTGGTGCGGGTGAGCGGGGCGAGGGTGAGGCGTTGGTTCAGGATGGTGACGATCACCAAGATGATGCCGCCGACGAGGGAGAGGGCGAACAGGTAGGGGTGGAAGATGTAAATCGCGATGAAAAACAGCGGCATGAACGGCAGATCGAACAGGGCTAGCAGAACCGGGGAGGCCCAGAGCCGCTGGATCGCTTCAAGGTCGCGCTGGGCGGCGATGGCGGTGGGCTCATTCGGTTGCAGGGTCAAGCGGCGCATCGCGGCGGAGAACACCCGGCGGTCCAATCGGTCCTGCATTTTGGCACCGATGCGGGCCATCACACGGGCGCGGACGTTGTCGAGGATGCCCAAGGCGAGGAACAGGAAGGTCACGAGGACCGACAGGGCGACGAGGGTGGCCTCGGACCGCGAGCCCAACACGCGGTCATAGACCTGGAGCATGTAGAGCGAGCCCGTCAGTTGTAGGGCGTTTGCGAAGACCGAGAACAAAGCGACGGCCCACAAGAGGCCGCGTTGATCGGCCCGTGCCGCGCGAAGCTCTGCTTCCCCGCGACGGTTGTCTGTTTGGCCCATCGCCATCTCCGTTTCTGCCCGCAGCCCATTTTTATCGCCAAAAGGATCGGCGGAAATCATCCAGCGTCACCCTCTGGCCACGTTTGGCCGTTGTCTTAAATGCCCGCGCCGCTTATCCCTTGTCTTTCACCGACAAAATCTATGTGAGACGCGTGAACCTCGGCGGGAATGTAGAAGTATGGCGCAAGTGATTCCATCTCTTTCTGAAACAATCAGCCGATTTAGCGCGGGTTGTGTTGGGATTGCATTAACGCTGGCGGTGGCTGGCTGCGCCAAAGCTCCGACGGCTGGCGATGTCAGCGATCCGGCCGAAGGCTTTAACCGTAAGGTGTTCGCGTTTAACGTCGCGGTGGATAAGGCCGTGTTGCAGCCAGCATCAGATGTGGCGGGCACGGGGCGCGGGCCTATTCTGACAGGCGTGCATAACTTTGCCGCCAACCTCGATACCCCCGGCGATATTGTGAACAATGTTTTGCAAGGGCGGTTGATGCGGGCGGCGCGCAATACGTTGCGGTTTGGCGTGAACTCCACCGCTGGGATTGGCGGGCTGTTTGATCCTTCAACCGCTTTGGGTCTGCCCGCGCAGGAAACCGACTTTGGTGAGACTTTGTATGTCTGGGGTGTGGGTGAAGGCAATTATCAAATGCTGCCGATTGTCGGCCCCTCGACCGAACGTGACACCGCTGGCCTGATCGTGGATTATGCGATCAATCCGCTGCGCTTTGCGATCAAATCACCGGAAAGTGACTATGTGACGGGCGCGAAGGTGATTGATAAGATCGGATCGCGCGCGCGGCATAGCGACACCGTGGATTCGATCCTATATGACAGTGCAGACCCCTATGCGCAGGCGCGCCTGTTGTATTTGCAGAACAGACACTACACGTTGGGCGAGGCCCCTTCGGATGAAAGCTTTGAGGACCCCTATGCACAATAACCATTCCATGATGTCACGTCGCCGCTTTGCGGCTGGCTTTGCCTTGGGCTCGGTGGCGCTGGCTTTGCCGCTGCCGTCGCTGGCTTTGACGGTGGATGATGCCAAGGACATGATCGGCAAAGCCGTGGGCGAAATCAACACCACCATCGCCAGCGGCAAATCGCAGACCGCGATGTATGGCGATTTTGAGCGGATTTTCAGCCGCTATGCCGATGTGTCGACGATTGCGCGCTCGGCTTTGGGCGTGGCTGCCAAGAAGGCGTCGGCTGCGCAGATGGCCAGCTTTACCAAGGCGTTTCAGGGCTATATCAGCCGCAAATATGGCGCGCGGTTCCGCGAGTTTATTGGCGGCTCGATTGAAGTCACTGACGCCCGCCCGATCAAAAGCTATTACGAGGTGATCTCGGTGGCGCATCTGAAGGGCCAAGCGCCGTTCGATCTGCGCTGGCATGTCTCGGATAAATCCGGCCGCAATCTGTTCTTCAATATCATCATCGAGGGCGTGAATATGCTGGCGTCCGAGCGCACCGAAATTGGCGCGATGCTGGACAAGCGAGGCGGCGATATTGATGCGCTGATCGGCGATCTGAAAAACGCCTGAGCGCAGATTGTTTTGTAAGAAATTTGGCGCGCCCCGGATAGGAGGCGCGCCTTTTCTATTCAGTTGCCGCTTTTCAGGATGTCTTTCAGCAACGCCTCAACCTGATCATCGCTGGGATTCATCAGCGGCACGGAGGGTTCAGCAGGCTGTTGCTGATACGCAGGGTCTTGCGGAAACTCTGCGTTCGGATCGACCGGCTGGTTTGACGCATTGCCCGCATTCGGCGGCGCGCGGTATTCCGGCACGATCAGCGGCAACTCTGTCACAGGCACGCCGTCTTCCACGCGGGTCATCACCTCGTGCCAAATCTCGGCGGGCAGGCCGCCGCCGGTGACACCTTTCAGCGGCGTGTTGTCATCATAGCCGATCCAGACGCCCGCAACATAATCGGCGGTGAAGCCGATGAACCACGCATCGCGGGCAGCCGAGGTGGTGCCGGTTTTGCCAGCCGCTGGGCGACCATCCAGCCGCGCGCGGGTGCCGGTGCCACTATCGACCACCTTTTCCATCATGAATGTCAGCAGTTTGGCGGCTTTTTCGGAAATCACCCGCTCACCAATACCGCCGCCCGCGCCCATCAGGCTTTCTTCCTCGCCCTTGAGTTTGAGTTCAACGAGGCCGTAGGGCGTCACCGAGGAGCCGCCGTTCAGGATGCCCGCATAGGCACCGGTCATCTCGATCAAAGTGGATTCTGATGCGCCGAGGGCCAGTGCGGGGCCTGCGGCAAGGTCGGATTGTATGCCAAAACCCTTGGCAATCGCGGCAACGGCATCGCGCCCAACAGCTTCCGAGACGCGGACGGCGGGGATATTGCGGCTTTCTTCCAAGGCTTGAGTCAGGGTGATCAAGCCTTTGAATTTTTTGTCATAGTTATCGGGTGTCCAAGCACCAGAGCCGGGGATATGCAAGGTCAGCGGCACGTCTTCGACGTAATCCGAGGGCGACCAGCCGAGATCAAGCGCGGCTGCATAGACGAAGGGTTTGAACGAAGATCCGGTCTGGCGCAGGGCTTGCGTCGCGCGGTTGAACGCGCCGGCGCTTTCGGTTTTGCGACCCCCGACCATGGCGCGCACGGCACCGTCGGCGCTCATCACCACGATTGCGGCTTGGGCTTTCGAGCCTTTGGCGACCTTGTTGTCGAACACCCAAGCGAGGGCTTCTTCGGCATCCTTTTGCAGTTTTTGATCCAGCGTGGTGCGCATCACCACGTCTTCGGTGGTGGTCGAAGTCAGGAAATCGGGCGCGGTTTCCATCACCCAATCCGCGAAGAATCCCCCCGATTTGGTTTGTGCTGCATCGGAAAGCTGGGCGGGATGCGCATGGGCGTCGGCGGCTTCCTCGGCTGTCAGGTAGCCTTGCTCCAACATCAGGTCGATGATCACATCGGCACGGTCTTGCGCGCGTTTCAGGCTGTTGGTGGGGGCGTATTTCGACGGGGCTTTCAACAGGCCCGCCAGCATCGCGGCTTGGGCGGGGGTCAGATCATTGGCCGAGGTGCCGAAATAACGCTGGGCAGCGGCCTCAAAGCCACGCGCGCCCGCACCTAAGTAGGCGCGGTTGAAGTAGATCGTCAGGATATCGGCTTTGGTATATTTAGCCTCCATCGCAAGCGCGTAGGGGATTTCTTTCAGCTTGCGCTTGATGCCACCTGACCGGCAATCGGCCTCGTAATCGGCCTCGGATTTCCACGCTTTGGGATCATAGGGCACGCCGAGGCAGAGCAGTTTGGCGACCTGCTGGGTGATGGTCGAGCCGCCGTTGCCTTCCAGCGGCCCGCGCCCAGCGGCGAGGTTGATGCTGATGGCGCTGGCGATGCCGCGCGGGGATACGCCGAAGTGGTGATAGAACCGTTTGTCCTCGGTCGCGATCACCGCATGCAGCAGGTAAGGCGAGACGGTGTCGGCGGTGATCTGGCCGCCGAAGGTTTCGCCGCGCCACGCAAACACGGTGTCGTTGCGGTCTAGGAGCGTGACCGAGCCTTTGGCGCGGCCATCGAGCAGGGCGTTAACAGGCGGGAGTTGTTGGTAGAAGTAGAACACGATGCCCGCCAGCACCATGCCGCAGACGGCTGCGACGCGCCAGAACGTGCCCCAGATGATCCGCCAGATTGCACGGATGAAGCGGGTCAGGATGTTGCCGCGCGGCACGATCACCACCTTGAGCGGTTTTGGTTTCTTCGGCGGCGGTGTGCCGTGCCCGCCTGTGGTGGCTGCTTTTTGCGTGATATACCGCCGGTCTGCCACCAGCGATTTGCCGCCTTTGCCCGAAGTCGCCATGCCTGTTTTTGCCCTTTTAAGCGGTTTTTACCACTCTACTCGGTTCAGCGTGGAATGCGAAGCGGCGCAACTACCGATTCGCGGTTCCTTGCCGCTTAAATTTGCATCTCCGGCATGGATGATAGATTAAATATTAGGCAATTTCCCCTCGCGCCCAATTTTTACGCCATCTGAAACTTGTGCTGCAGGTGCGAAGGCCGCCTGATCGCATGTGAGGGCTGCCAAGGGCCTTGGGAAACAAAGGGGTGCACCGTGAAAATGATCATAGCTGCCATCAAGCCCTACAAGCTGGACGAGGTCCGCGAAGCGCTGACCGCGATCGGCGTGCAGGGGATGATGGTGACAGAAATCAAGGGTTTCGGCATGCAGTCGGGCCATACCGAAATCTACCGTGGTGCAGAATATGCGGTGAATTTCGTGCCGAAAATGCGGCTGGAGATCGTCGTGACCGATGCGCTGGCCGAAACGGTCGTTGAGGCGATCACCAAGACCGCCCGCACTGGCAAAATCGGCGATGGCAAGATTTTCGTGTTGAATGTGGAAAGCGCCCTGCGGGTGCGCACCGGCGATGTCGATGACGATGCGCTGTGAGAGGGGACAGAACATGCTGAAGAAATTAGGACTTACGGCGGCTGCGATCATGGCGGCTTTGCCCGCTTTGGCGCAAACTGCCACGGATGCAACCGCTCCGGTCGTTGAGGCGGTGGCCGAAGCTGCGGCTCCGGTGATGGATAAGGGCGACGTGTCGTGGATGATGACCTCGACCGCGCTGGTGCTGTTCATGACGATCCCCGGCCTTGCGCTGTTCTACGGCGGCTTGGTGCGTTCGAAGAACATGCTGTCGATCCTGATGCAGACCACGCTGATCGCCTGCATGGTGATGGTGATCTGGGCGCTTTACGGCTATTCGGTGACTTTCGGTGGCGGCACTTCGCCCTACTGGGGCGGCTTCGGCAAAGTGTTCTTGTCGGGCGTGACGCCTGACAGCATGTCGGCTACCTTCTCTGCGGGCTATGTGATCCCGGAATATCTGTTCATCGCCTTCCAGATGACCTTTGCAGCGATCACCCCCGGCCTGATCATCGGTGCCTTTGCCGAGCGGGTGAAATTCACTGCCGTGCTGGCATTCTGCGCTTTGTGGGTGACGTTCGTCTACTTCCCGATTGCCCACATGGTTTGGGATGCGTCGGGCCTGATCTTTGTGATGGGTGCGATTGACTTTGCAGGCGGCACGGTTGTGCATATCAACGCCGGTATCGCGGCTTTGGTCGGTTGCCTTGTGATTGGCAAACGCGTGGGCTACGGAAAAGAAAACATGGCGCCGCATTCGATGGTGATGACCATGATCGGCGCGTCGATGCTGTGGGTTGGCTGGTTTGGCTTCAACGTCGGCTCTAACCTTGAGGCCAACGGCGGCGCGACGCTGGCGATGATCAACACCTTCCTCGCAACCGCTGCAGCGACCTTGGCTTGGTCGGTGTTGGAAGGCATTCAGCGCGGCAAGGCTTCGATGCTGGGTGCTGCTTCGGGTATGGTGGCTGGTCTGGTGGCGATCACCCCGGCCTGTGGCACGGTCGGGCCGATGGGTGCGATTGCCTTGGGCATCATCGCAGTGCTGGGCTGCTATTTCTTCGTGACCGTGGTGAAGAACAAGCTGAAATACGACGACAGCCTTGATGTGTTCGGCATCCACGGTGTCGGTGGTATCATCGGTGCGGTGCTGACCGGGGTGTTCTCGGCGGGTTCTTTGGGCGGCGTGAAGGGTGATGATTATTCGATCGCAGCGCAAACCTGGATCCAGATTGAGGCTGTGGCGATCACCTTGATCTGGTCGGGTGTGATCTCGTTCATCATCTACAAGCTGGTTGACATGACGATTGGTCTGCGGGTTGACGCGGATACCGAGCGTCAGGGCCTTGATCTGGCAACGCATGGTGAAGCGGCTTATCACGGCTGATAACGGCAACATCCGGCGGTTCCTCCCCGCCGGGTGTTGAGTGAAGAACGGCCCGCGGGATCCTCCCCCCGCGGGCCGTTTTCATTTGGCGCAACCGATTTTCGCATTCGAAAATCGTGACGGAAAATTTGAATTTTCCGGTTACGCGGTCAGTTGGGCGATAGCCTTTGCGAGGATCGGCACGGTTTTGGCGTTCAGGCCCGCGATGTTGATGCGTGAATCGCCAACCATGTAGATGCCGTGTTGGTCGCGCAGGATGTTCACTTGCGCTTCGGTCAAACCGAGGCGGCTGAACATGCCGCGATGGGTAGCGACGAAATCAAACCGATCCGAGTTGGTGGCGCGGCGGAGTTCATCGGCAAGGCTTTGCCGCAGGGTCAGCATGTTCAGGCGGACTTCTTCGAGTTCCGCCTGCCAGTCGGCGCGCAAGGCGTCATCTTCCAAGATCATCGTCACCAGCCGCGCGCCGTGATCGGGCGGGAAGCTGTAGTTTTGCCGGTTCAGGAAGGCGAGGTTGCCTTGGGTGACGGTCTTGCGGGCTGGGTCGCCGAGGGCGATCAGGATGCCGGTGCGCTCGCGATAGATGCCGAAGTTTTTCGAGCAAGAGGCGGCGATGAGGATTTCGGGGAAGCTCTGGGCGATCATCCTTGTGGCAGCGGCGTCTTCCTGAAGACCGTCGCCGAAGCCTTGGTAGGCGAGGTCCACGAAGGGGATAGCGCCCTTGGCGAGCAATAGTTTCGCAACCTCGGCCCATTGATCGTCGTTCAGGTTCGCGCCCGTGGGGTTGTGGCAGCAGCCATGCAGCAGAACCGCGTCACCGGCTTTGACGCCAGCGAGGTCTGCCATCAGCCCGGCAAAGTCGATGCCACGGGTTTCGGCGTCGAAATAGCGGTAGTCGGCCATCTTCATGCCGAGGTATTTGATGATCGAGGGATGGTTCGGCCAAGTTGGGTTCGACAGCCAGACCGTCGCGTTGGGCGAGGCCAGCTTGATCAGCTCCAGCGCCTGCCGGATTGCCCCGGTGCCGCCGGGGGTGGCGACGGAGGCGGCGCGGTCGGCGTAGCCTTCGCCCAAGATCATTTTGACCATCGCGGCGTTATAGGCGGGCTCGCCCGCAAGGCCGGTATAGGTCTTGGTGGTTTCCACCTCCCACAGCTTTTTCTCGGCGGCTTTCACTGCGCGCATCACCGGGGTCAGGCCGGTGGCGTCTTTGTAAACGCCGACGCCGAGGTCTATCTTGTTGTCGCGTGGGTCGTCTTTATACAGCTGGATCAGTTGCAGGATTTTGTCCTGCGGCTGCGGGTTGAGCGTCTCTAACATAGCTTATCCTTTTTCGACCGCGAGGTCGTCATACATGCCCCATTCGGCCCAAGAGCCGTCATACAGCGCATGGTTGCGGTGGCCGATACGTTCCAGCGCGAGGCTGAGGATCGCTGCCGTCACGCCTGAACCACAAGAGGTGATCGCGGGTTTTGACAGGTTCACGCCTGCGGCTTCGAACAGGCTGCGCAGGGCATCTGGGGATTTCATCGTGCCATCGGGGTTCAAAAGCGTGCTGTAGGGCACATTTTTAGCGCCGGGAATGTGGCCAGAGCGCAGACCGGGGCGGGGTTCGGGCACTTCACCTTTGAAGCGGGGTGCGCCACGGGCGTCGATGATTTCGGCCTCGCCCAGTTTGGCGGCATGGGCCACTTGCGTCACATCTTTCACCAGATGGTTCTGGCGGGAAACCGTCATATGGCGGTCGCGCACGATGGGGGGCATGTCTTCGATCTCACGCCCCTCGGCGCGCCATTTCGGCAGGCCACCGTCCAGCACCGCCACATCGGTCTTGCCCATCAAGCGGAAGGTCCACCACACCCGAGCGGCGGAAAACAGGCCCGAGCCGTCATAGATCACCACCTGATGGCCGTCGCCGATGCCCATGGCGCGCAGGCGCGAGATGAATTTCTCGGGCGGCGGGGCCATGTGGGGCAAGGTGGAACGGTGATCGGTGATCTCGTCAATGTCGAAAAACCGCGCGCCGGGGATATGTGCGGCGGCGTATTCTGCTTTCGCGTTGCGGCCTGCGTCGGGCAGATACCAGCTGGCGTCGATCAACCGCAAATCGGGGTCGGCTTTGTGCGCGGCCAGCCAAGCGGTGCTGACCAAAGTTTTCGGATCATCGGCGGGGGATGGGGTCATCGGGGGCCTCGGGCTGCGAAAATCGGTGGGGATACCGATGCAGTTAAACCCTAGGGCGCGGTCAGACAAGAGAGCGCGGGCGCGCCGTGGCGCGCCCGCGCAAGAATATTAGCTTTTCGCCATCGCGTTCTTCACCGCACCGACAATCGCCATCAACACACCGCCACCGACGCCGCCCGAAAGCACCGAAGTGATGATTGAGGTCATGTCGGTCGCACCCGTGGCCGCCGCAGTTGCCCCTGCGCCGCCCAGCATGGCAAGAATCTGGCCGCCCAGACCGCCGCCAAGGATGCCGACAATCGAATTGCCCAAAGTTCCGAGATTCAGGTTTTTCAGCACGGCGCCTGCCGCGTTGCCACCCAGCGCACCTGCGATCAGCTGGATGATAAAGGCCATATCCATGATACTCATTCCTTCCCTACATGATGCCCGCCGTTGTGGCGTGACATTTCCCGGCCATTTCTGGACCCGGAGGTCTAGGACCGGATAGGGGGAATTATGCCAGAATCTGGGCATTTAGGCAATGTTTTCAGCAGTGTGCTAAAGCTTTGCCCGCATGCCTTCCTTCATAATGCGTGATTTTTGCCGATCCCAATCGCGCTTGGCAGAGGTTTCGCGCTTGTCGGCCAGTTTTTTGCCCTTGGCAACGCCGAGCTTGAGTTTGACCATGCCGCGCTCGTTGAAATACATTTTCAACGGCACGATGGTCATGCCTTCACGGCCCACCGCATTCCACAGGCGCGACAGTTCTTTCTTGTTTACCAATAGCTTACGGCGGCGACGCTCATCATGCGGGAACATCACGGCTTGCAGATAGGGCGCGATATAGCCGTTGATCAGCCACAACTCGCCACCTTCAACCGAGGCATAGCTTTCGGCGATATTCGAGCCACCTTTGCGCAGAGATTTCACCTCGGAGCCGTGCAGCATGATGCCAGCCTCCAGATCCCATTCGATGGCATAATCGAAGCGGGCGCGCCGATTTTCGGCGATCAGTTTGGAGTTTGGATCGGATTTTTCTACCATTATGCGCTCGAAATAGGGGCTTGGCGGTGCAGAGTCCAGCAGGGCGCGGTGAAATTACGCGCGGCGGCGGTTCTGGCCCAGGATGATCACACCGCAAGCGACGATGATGGCGGCACCGGTGAGGGTGGCGGCGTCCGGGTGCTCGCCGAACACCGTGACGCCCAGCACCATGGCGAACAACAGTCGGGTGTAGCGGAACGGCGTGACGACGGCGATTTCGCCGCTGCGCATGGCGGTGGTGAGGGCGGCATAGGCGGCGATGCCGAAAGCGGCGGCTCCGGCGATCAGGGCGAGGGTCTGCGCGTCTGGGGCTGCGATGCGCCCGGTGACGGCGGTGATGATCACCCCGGACAGCGTCAGCATGATGAATCCGGTGACGCCAAGCTGCGCGTTCGACAGCGCCGGGGGCGCGGCGCGGGTGGCAAGATCGCGGCCCGCGAAGCCCAGCATGCCGATCAGGGCGAGCAGGGACAGGGCGGAGAAGCCATCAAGGCCGGGACGCAGGATGATGATGACGCCGACGAAGCCGAGCAGGATCAGCAGCCAGCGTTTCAATCCCACGGTTTCGCCAAAAATCACGACAGCCCCCAGCACGACAACGAGCGGGGTCGCCTGTAGGATCGCCGAGGCGACGGAAATCGGCGTCAGGGCAATAGCGAGGGCGTAGAACAGCCGACCCGTGATCTCAAACACCGAGCGCAGCGCCATGGTGCCCGTAAACATCGCGCGCGGGACTGGGGTGTCACCTGCCCGGAGTGCAAGGGCAGAGAATACCGCGATGCCGATCAAGCCCATGATCAGGATCACCTCACCGACCGGGATGGACTGGCTGGCGGCTTTCAGGAATGCATCCTCAACCGCGAAACCCGCCATCGCGGCGGTCATGAAAAGGCTGCCGCGCAGGTTGGGGGTCATCGGGACTTTCTGGGGATTTGCTCTTTTAGAAATACTCCCGCCGGAGGCATCAGAGGCTGGCCTCAGGAGCCTCCGGCGGGGATATTTAGGCCAATGTGAAAGCCAAAGAAGGCTTAGATCAGGCCAGCGTGCTGCATAGCGGCTTTGATACGGGCTTTGGTGGGATCGGTCAGCGTCACAAGTGGAAGACGGACTTCCTCGGCGCAGAGGCCCAGCAGGGACAAGCCGTATTTCGCACCGACGAGACCGGGCTCAAGGAAGATCGCTTCGTGCAGCGGCATCAGTTTGTCTTGGTAGGCGAGGGCTTTGGTGTAGTCGCCTGCGAGGGTGGCGGCTTGGAATTCGGCACAGAGGCGCGGGGCGACGTTGGCGGTGACAGAGATGCAACCTGTGCCGCCGTGGGCGTTGAAGCCCAAAGCGGTGGCGTCTTCGCCCGACAGTTGGATGAAATCAGCGCCGCAAGTGGCGCGCTGCATCGAGACGCGCTCGATTTTGCCAGTGGCGTCTTTCACCCCAATGATGCGCGGCAGTTTTGCCAAGGTGCCCATGGTGTCGGGGGACATATCCACCACCGAGCGGCCGGGGATGTTATAAATGATGATCGGCAGCGCGCAGCAATCATGCAGAGCGGTGAAATGCGCCACCAGCCCGGCTTGCGTCGGGCGGTTGTAATAGGGCGTCACCACCAGCGCCGCATCGGCGCCGACTTTCTCGGCAAAGCGGATCAGCGAAATGCCCTCAACCGTGTTGTTCGACCCGGCCCCCGCGATTACGGGCACCCGGCCAGCAGCGGTTTGCACCACCACTTCGATGACCTTTTGGTGTTCCTCATGGGAAAGCGTCGGGCTTTCGCCGGTGGTGCCAACTGGGACAAGGCCCGTCGAGCCTTCGGCGATATGCCATTCAACCAGCTTCTTCAGCGTCACCAGATCGAGTTCACCGTTCTTGAACGGCGTAACCAGTGCGGGAATGGACCCTGTGATCATGGTGCGCGTCTCCTATGTGGGGCGAGTTGGAATCGCCGATGTATCAGCGCTGCCTACCTAACTGGCGAGCGGCGTTTTGCCAAGTCTGGGCGGCGAATTGCCGGGGTCACGGGGTTTTGGGTTGTGAGACTCCGGGGTCTAGGGCAGAATCGTGGCATGAGCAGAATAAGCAAGATCGCAAAAGCGATCACAATCGGCATCTATATGGTGATGTCTCCTATGGCGCGGGCCGATCAGGCCGCGTCATTTTCGGTCGCGTTGAAAGCGGCGGAGGCCCGCGATTGGCCCGCCGCTTTGACGGCGGCGCAGGGGGCGGGGGCTGTGGGGGGTGATGTCATCCTGTGGCAATGGCTGCGCGACGGGCAGGGCAAGCTTGGCGATTATGAAAGTTTTATCGCCCGACGCCCGGATTGGCCGGGGCTGGCTTTGCTGCGCGAGAAGGGTGAGGTCGCGGTGGCGCGCTCGACCGATCCTGGGCGGGTTGTGGCGTATTTCGGCAAGGCGGCCCCCAAGACCGGGGCCGGGGCGGTGGCTTTGGTGCGGGCTTTGGTCGCTTTGGGGCGTTCGAGCGATGCCGAGGCGGTGGCGTTTCAGGCCTGGGTTGATCTGAAATTTGAAGCGACTGACGAAGTGGCGATGCTGGATCTGATGGGGCCGGCGCTTGCCGTGGCGCATGAGGTGCGGCTGGATCGCATCCTGTGGGAAGGTGGCCGCAAGGCAGAGGCCGAGCGGATGATCCCGCGGGTGTCGGCGTCGTGGCAGGCTTTGGCACGGGCGCGGCTTGCGTTGCGGGCGGATAGCCCCTTGGCGGTGGCTTTGGTCGATGCGGTGCCGAAGGACGTGCTGGGTGATCCGGGGTTGGCCTTTGCGCGGTTTGATTACCGGATGCGGGCGGATCGCTATGACGATGCCGCGACGCTTATTCTGGAGCGCAGCAAGACCGCCGCGGGGCTTGGCGATCCGGATGCTTGGGGCAAGCGGCGGGCCGATCTGGCGCGGGTGTTGCTGCGGCAGGGCGAGCCAAAGCTGGCGTTGCGGGTGGCGGCGAACCATCAGATGACCAAGGGCAATGACTATGTTGATCTGGAGTTTCTGTCCGGGTTCATTGCCTTGCGGAAACTGGGTGAGCCGGATGTGGCGATCAAGCATTTCAAGCATCTGAAGGAAGCGGTGGCGACTCCGATCTCTGTTGCGCGGGCGGAGTATTGGATGGGGCGGGCGCTGGAGGCCAAGGGCGATCAAGCGGGTGCAGAGGCGGCTTATGCGCGGGCGGCGCGGAATCAGACGGCGTATTATGGGATGCTGGCATCGGAGAAGATCGGGCTGCCGCTGGACCCTGCCTTGGTGAATGTCGGCGAGCCTACGCCGGGGTGGCGGACCTCGGGGTTTGCGGGCAGTTCGGTTTTGGCGGCGGGGATGGCTTTGGCAGAGGCTGGGGACCGGACTTTGGCGAAGCGGTTTTTCCTGCAAGTGGCGGAAGGTTTGGATGCCAAGGGCTTGGAACAACTGGCGGATCTCGCGCTGCGGATGGATGAGCCGCATATCGCTTTGCTGGTCGCCAAGCAGGCGGCAGAGCGGGGGGTGATCCTGCCGCGCGCCTATTATCCGGTGCCTGCGATGGTGCCGGATGGGTTGGCTGTAAGCCGGGCTTTGGCCCTGTCGATTTCGCGGCGGGAGAGTGAGTTTGACCCAAGCGCGCAGAGCAAGGCGGGGGCGCGGGGGTTGATGCAGGTGATGCCAGCGACGGCGGAGCATGTGGCGAAGGGGTTGGGGGAGACTTCATCTGCCGGGAGATTGACCTCTGATCCGCCGTTCAATGTGCGGATGGGGTCGATTTATCTCAGCCATATGATTGAAGAATTTGGCCCTTCGGTGGCGCTGGTGGCCTCGGGCTATAACGCGGGGCCGGGGCGTCCGCGCAAGTGGATCACGCAGTTTGGTGATCCGCGCAAGGATAGCGTTGATGTGGTGGATTGGGTCGAGATGATCCCGTTTTCCGAAACCCGCACCTATGTGATGCGGGTGGCGGAGGGAGTGGTGATCTACCGCGCCAAGCTGAAAGGCTTGGCGGGGCCAGTGCGGATTTCGGCGGAGTTGACGGGGCGGTGAGGGTGGCGGCTTTAAGGGGTTGAGAACGCTTTGTTCATTGGCCGATTTACGAAAGGTTAAGGACCCAGAAAGCAGCATTTTGGGTATGAGAAACGGCCATGTGATTGGGGTTGTGGCAGTGATACTTTGATATATTTATCGCTTGGAAGCACTCACAGGCCGTGAGGGGCATTTTGTGGGTGGGCAGCTTTAGCATGTTGTCGAACTGGCTTAACTGGGATTGCGCATTACTAAAAATCTACCGGTTCTGGCAAGTTGAGGGCTGCTCTTTTTGATTGAAATTCCATTTCGTTTAATGGTCCTGTTGCTATTTGATCGCCATTTAGAAAATCCTTGTCCAAGGATTTCACCAGATAGTAGTACACATCAACGGTCGTACCAATCGGGCGAACCCGCGCTGTTAGATATCTATTGTTAGAGGCAACAGCCACAACTTCAGGCGCAATACGCTCTATTGAAGCGCCATCGCTAAGCTTTCGGTAAACCATGACATTTTCACCCGTGTCTAACCAAGCGGCAATGTAAGTATCATCTTCCCAATAAACACCAGAATCACAGCCAGACAGAGGAAACGAAAACATGAGTATTGTGAGTATTTTTCCATGTCTAAGTATATTTTCCATTCATCACACCTGTTCTGATCAATGCCGATTTCATCGGCTTCGTCCGCTCAGCCGACATTCCAGCACATCTTTGCATTTGGTCCAAGCCAGACGTTAAACCCTCGCCCCTCTTGCCCGGAATCAAGGGCGAAGCCCGCCGGGCCGCGCCTGACCTCCGGCTGGGAGGGCGCGATTGCACAGGGTGCCAGCAGAAATTCTGGGGGAGGGGTTGGGGGATAAAGTGCTTAGAATGACTGTTGGCGCGTCCTCCCGAGGTCAGGCGCTGCCCTTTGTTGCGCAGATTTGCTCATCTCCACGCCGCCCCGGACTTGATCCGAGGCGGAGTGGGGAGGCGGGGGCTTTAGATTTGCGGCGGCTCTTGGTGTTTCACGCGTTGGCGCCAGAGGGTGAACAGGCCGGCGGCGACGACGACGCAGGCTCCGATGGCGACGTTGGGGCGCAGGGTTTCGTTGAACAGGAATACGCCGAGCAGGGCTATGAACATCAGTTGCAGATAGGCGAAGGGTTGCACGGCGGAGGCCTCGGCCACGGCGTAGGCTTTGATCAGCAGCCAATGCCCCATGATCGCGGTGCAGCACAGAGCGCCCATCCAGAGCCAATCTGTCGGCAGCATCGGTTGCCAATGCCACAGGCCAATCGGGGTCATTGCGGCGGCTCCGACAACGCCTGTCCAGAAGAACGACACCGAGGCGGGGTCTTTGCGGGCGACAAAGCGGGTGAGCAATCCGTAAAGCGCGAACATGAAGGCGCTGATGAAGGGGATCAGCGCCCAAGGCGAGAATACGGCAAAGCCCGGTTCTAGAATGATCAGCACGCCAACAAAGCCGATGGCGATGGCAGTCCAGCGCCGCCAGCCGACTTTCTCTCCCAACACGGGGCCGGATAGCGCGGCGACCAGCAAGGGGTAGCAGGCAAAGACCGCGTGGCTTTGGATCAGGCCCAGATTGATGAAGGCCAGCACCATGGCGCAGACCTCGGCGACCAAGATCACGCCTCGGGTGATTTGCTGGGGGGCGAAGCTTGTGCGGGTGGCGGCGCGGATACCGCCGGGGCTGCGGGCGGCGAGGGCGATCACGAAGGCGGCGAACACCCAGAACCGGATCATCACCACCATATAGACGTTGTAGCTGCCGCCTAAGTGTCGCGAGATACCGTCTTGCAGTGCGAAGACCACGGTGCTGGCGATCATCAACCAGATGCCGAGTTTCAGATTTTGTTCGGTTTTCATAGCGATACCTTGGGAGCTGCATCGGAGGGCGCAGCGCGGGTTTGCCACAGCGAATAGATGCCTGCGGCGATGATCAGGGCCGCGCCGATCAGCACGGGAAGCGCGAGGTGTTCGTCGAAAAAGGTGATGCCCAGCAGGGCGATGAACACGAAATGCAGATAGGCGAAGGGCTGCACTGCAGAGGCCTCGGCCACCTCGTAGGTCTTTTGCAGCAGCCAGTTTGAGAGGATCGAGATCACGGCATAGGTGGCGAAGATCGGCCAGTCTTGGGTTTGGATCGGTTGCCATTGCGGCAGACCGAGGGCGGTCATCATGATCGCGCCAAGGAATGCGGGCCAGAAAAAGCTGGGGAAGAACGCCTCATCCCGCGCGGTCAGGCGGGTTAGCACGCTGTAGGCGGCGAAGAACAAAGCGGTGATCAGGGGGAGCAGGGCAGCCCAAGAGAACACGCCTTGGCCGGGGCGCAGGATGATCAGCACGCCGATCAGGCCAACGCCGACGGTGGCCCAGCGTTGCCAAGTGAGGCGTTCACCTAGGATTGGACCAGAGAGGGCGACGACGATCAGCGGGCAGACCGCGAACACGGCATGGGCGTTGATCAGGCCGATCAGGGTGTAGGCGTAGACCATGACGCAGATTTCCACCACCAGCAGGGTGGCGCGCAGGGCTTGGGCTATGGGGCGGCGCGAGCGCAAGGCGGCGCGGATGCCTTCGGGGCGGCGCAGCGCAAGGGTGATCACGAAGGCGGCAAACACCCAATAGCGGATCATCACCACCATCAGGGTGTTGTAGTTGCCCGCCAGCAGGCGAGAAAACGCATCTTGCACCGCTAAGGAGGCGATGGCGGCGATCATCAAGAGGATGCCTTTGCGGTTGTTCATTTTAGCGTTCCTGCGGACATGTGTTTTTTGCGGCCATGGCCGGGGCGGCGCTCGACCTGAAACCCGGCGTCTTGCAAGGCACGGCGGACATGGCCTGCTGCGGTGTAGGTGGCGAAGGTGCCATTGGGCGCGGTGTGGCGGGCGACTTCGTTGAGGATTTCGGGCGACCAGAGTTCGGGGTTTTTCGCCGGGGAAAAGCCGTCGAGGAACCATGCGTCGGCTTTGTGGGGCCAGTGGGCGAGGGTGTCGCGGGCGTCGCCGATGATGATTTCGACTTGGATCGGGCCGAGTTGGAATTTGGTTTGTCCGAGGCTCCATGCGGTGAGGAAAGGGTCGGCCACGGCGCGGGCGTCGGGGAAGTGATCCAGCGCACGGGCGATATCGGCGGCAGCAAGCGGGAAGGCTTCAAAGCTGGTGAAGCGGGTGGGGGTTTCCGCGATCAGTGACAGCGCCAGCAGGTTCAGCCCGGTGCCGAAGCCAAGTTCGGCGACATGAAAGCCGGGGGTCAGGCGGGCGGGCAGGTCGTTGCCGCGCAGAAAGACGTGGCGGGTTTCCGAGAGGCCGTCGTTTTTCGAGAAATACGGGTCGTCGAAGCGGGTCGAGACGGGGATCACGCCGTCTTGCCATGTCAGGGCAGATTGTGAGGAGGTGGTCATTGTCATATGCCCTTGGTCGGGCGGACCATGGGCAAGGCGGGGCGGAATGGCAAGGGTTGATCTGACGGTGCGGGGGGCGGGGATTTTCGGGCTGTCGGTGGCATGGGAAGCGGCACGACGGGGCGCTTCGGTGCGGGTGATCGACACGCAGGGGATCGGCGCGGGCGCATCGGGTGGCGTTGTCGGGTCGCTTAGCCCACATGTGCCGGAAAGCTGGAACGCCAAGAAAGCGTTTCAATTGGAGAGCCTGCTGATGGCTGCCGGTTGGTGGGGCGGGGTGGAGGCGGCTTCGGGGCTGGTTTCCGGCTATGGACGCGTCGGGCGGTTGCAGCCTTTGGCGGACCTCGCGGCGGTCGATCTGGCGCGGGCGCGGGGCGTGGCGGCGGAGGCTTTGTGGCAGGGGCGGGCGATGTGGCGGGTGGTGCAAGCCACGGGGGCGGCTTGGGAGCCGTTCTCCGCCTCGGGTTGGTTGGTCGCGGATGATCTGAGCGCGCGGGTGCAGCCCCGGATGGGGTGTGCGGCATTGGTCGCGGCGATCCGGGGGGCTGGTGGTGAGGTTGTGGTGGGGGAGGCCGACGAGGTCGGGGCCGTGATCTGGGCAACCGGAGTGGCCGGGCTGGCCGCTTTGGGCGTGGATCTGGGACGCGAGGTTGGGGGCGGCGAGAAGGGGCAGGCGATCTTGCTGCGCTACCCGGCGGAGGGACTGCCGCAGCTGTTGACGGGGGGGCTGCATGTGGTGCCGCATGTGGACGGCACGGTGGCAATTGGGTCGACTTCCGAGCGGGTTTGGCACGATCTGAGCGTCGATCATCGGGTCGAGGATTTGCACGCGCGGGCGGTGGCGGCGTTGCCGCGGCTGGCGGGGGCGGAGGTGGTGGAAAGATGGGCCGGGCTGCGGCCACGGGCGAAGTCGCGCGCGCCTTTGATGGGCGCTTGGCCGGGGCGGGCGGGGCATTTTGTGGCCAATGGTGGGTTCAAGATTGGCTTTGGGATGGCCCCGAAGGTGGCCGAGGTGATGGTGGATCTGGTGCTGGAGGGGCGCGATGCGGTGCCGGAGGCGTTTCGGATTTGAGCTTTGTCCACGCGTGGACAGGGTTTGTGGTTATGTGAGATCAATGGGTTAGGTGGCGGTCGTTCATCTGGCGTTTACTTTTGGACGCTGCGCTGGCTGCAACTGGGGAAGCCTCCGGCGGGAGTATTTGAGCCAATGTGAAATTGTCTGAGCTGCGGCTCTTGGTCATCCTCTGTGCTCAAATATCCCCGCCGGAGGCATTCGACAGATCAAGCAGAGTTCAGGCCAGCAGGCGCGTGCCCTCTATGCCGCGAATTGTGGCGGTGAGGATTTGGCCCTCGGGTTGGTCCATGGTAAAGCTGACTTCGGTGAATTGTTCGGTGCGGCCCATGCGGGGGCCTTCCAGCAGGATGCGGTGGGTTTGGCCGAGTTGTGCAGTAAGGTGGCGGGCAAGGGCGGCATCTCCGGCGGCGCGGAGGCGGGCGGCGCGGGATTTGATTTCTGGGCCTTGCAGTTGCGGCATTCTGGCCGCCGGGGTGCCTTTGCGGGGGCTGAAGGGGAAGACGTGCAGGAAGGTCAGGTTGCAGTCTGTCACCAGTTTCAGGGAGTTTTGAAACATATCTTCGGTTTCAGTGGGGAAGCCTGCGATGATGTCGGCCCCGAAGATCATCTCGGGACGCAGTTTCAGCGCGTCTTCGCAAAAGCGGATGGCGTCGTCACGCAGGTGGCGGCGTTTCATGCGTTTCAGGATCATGTCGTCGCCTGCTTGAAGCGACAGGTGCAGGTGGGGCATCAGGCGGGGCTCGGTGGCGATGGCCTCCATCAGGGCGTCGTCAGCCTCGATGCTGTCGATCGAGCTGATGCGCAGGCGGGGCAGATCGGGGACAAGGCGCAGGATGCGCATGACAAGATCGCCCAAGCGCGGGGTGGCGGGCAGGTCTGCGCCCCATGAGGTCAGGTCAACGCCTGTTAGCACGACTTCGTTGAAGCCTTTGTCCACCAGCCGTTTGATCTGTTCGACCACGACTCCGGCGGGGACAGAGCGGGAATTGCCGCGACCGTAGGGGATGATGCAGAAGGTGCAGCGGTGGTCACAGCCGTTTTGCACTTGGACATAGGCGCGGTGGCGGCCGAAGCCGTCGATCAGGTGGCCTGCGGTTTCTTTCACCGACATGATGTCATCGACTTGGATGCGTTCGGTTTGGCCGATCAGGTCGGGGGCTTTGAGGCTTTGCCACGTTGCCGCTTGCATCTTTTCAGTGTTGCCGATGACTTTGGTGACTTCGGCCATGGCGGCGAAGGTTTCGGGCTCGGTTTGTGCTGCACATCCGGTGACGATGATTTGTGCGCCGGGGTTTTCGCGGGCGAGTTTGCGGATTTCCTGTTTGGCTTTGCGCACGGCCTCTGCGGTGACGGCGCATGTGTTGACCACGACAGCGCCTTGGATGCCTGCGGCGGCGGCGAGTTCTTTCATCGCCTCAGTTTCATAGGCGTTCAGGCGGCAACCCAAAGTGGCGAAGATCGGGGGTGTCGAAATCGGGGCGTTCATAGTGCTGCCAGAAACGCGGGGGTGAGGCTGCCGTTGAAGATATGCGCGGTGGGGCCGGTCAGCCAGACGCCATCACTCCGCCAATCAACGTGCAGCGTGCCGCCATCGGCCTCGACCGTCACCGAACGCCCGGTGAGGCCGCGCAGATGGGCGGCGACGACGGTGGCGCAGGTGCCGGAACCGCAGGCGAGGGTGATGCCTGCGCCACGCTCCCACACCCGCATCCGCAGATGGTCGGGGGCGAGCAGATGGGCGAATTCGACGTTGGTGCGCTGGGGGAACAGCTCGTGATGCTCGGTGCCGGGGCCTTCGATGGTCAGATTGACCGCCTCGGCATTTGCGACGAAGAACACGCAATGCGGGTTGCCCATGCCGACGGCGGCGGGATTGCCGGGGAGGGGGAGGTTTAGGGTGTCGACGGCGTGTGACAGCGGGATTTCGGACCAATCCAGTTGCGGATGCCCCATGTTGACGGACACGCGGCCATTGGGCAGGCGCAAGGCGTACAGGAGCCCGCGCTCGGTGGTGAGGCTCAGGGTGTCACGGCCGAGTTCCTGCATCATATAATCTGAGACGCAGCGGGTGGCATTGCCGCAGGCTCCGGCGCGGCTGCCGTCGCTGTTCCAGAAATCCAAAGCGAAATCGGCGGTTTGCGAATCGCGAATCTCAGCCAGTTGATCAAAGCCGGTGCCACGGTGGCGGTCGCCCAAAGCCTGCGCCAGTTTGGCCGTGACCACAGCCCCACGCCCGCGTGAGTCGATAATGACGAAGTCGTTTCCGGCTCCGTGCATCTTCATAAAGGCAATCGGGGTTGAGTCTTTGCGGTTTTCCATCCGCCGCATATACGCCGCAGCGCAGCTTTTTGCCAGACCCTGACGTTTTGCCCCTTGACCCTATCCGGCCCGCACCCTAATCAGCGCGACAGTTGTGGGCCGGTAGCTCAGTTGGTAGAGCAGCTGACTTTTAATCAGCGGGTCATGGGTTCGAGTCCCGTCCGGCTCACCACAACACCTTAAGGCCCGACCGGAAACGGTTGGGCCTTTGGTTTTTCCGGGGTTTCAGCGATGCGATGGGTGCCTGAGAATCGGGCGCGGGGCTTATGATTTGCAGGGAAAACGTGCGGCGTCTTTGGCGTATGCAGAGTGGTCGCAAATGATCTATCGCGACAAGCGGGGCCGTGTTTTATTGTGCGGGTAAGGTGCCATTCGCAAGCATGGAGAATTGGGAAGCCGGTGCAATGCCGGCGCTGCCCCCGCAACGGTGAGGAAACTTAAGCTGTGACAGGAGGCCACTGGGGTTTATACTCTGGGAAGGTGTCACGGCGGGGCGGTTTGGCCCAGTTTCGCAGCCCGGAAACCAGCCTTGCACCGGACTACAAGCCCGGCCGGAATGCTCCGGTCCGCCAATGCAACTGTTCACGCGGGGAGGCGTGGACCTACGAGGTGCCAGATGTTGAAGCCCGCTGAAATCCACGCTGAATTGGGCGCGCGCCGCAAGGATTATGCGCTGAGCCATGCGCTTTATTGCGATGAGGGCGTCTATAACGCCGATCTTGAGCAGATTTTTTACCGCGAGTGGCTGTTTGCGGCACCTGCCGCAGCGATGCCCAAGGCCGGGGCGTTTCTGACTTTGCAGGTTGGCGCTTATCCGGTGGTCTTGACGCGCGGCAATGATGGGATGATCCGGGCGTTTCATAACGTGTGTCGGCATCGCGGGCAGCGGTTGTGCGCCAAAGAGACCGGCTCGGGGCCGAAACTGGTCTGTCCGTATCACCAGTGGACCTATGATCTGGACGGCAAGCTGCAATATGCGCGGGATATGCAGGAAGGTTTCAATCCGGCAGAGCATGGGTTGAAGAAGGTGCATTGCGTCGATCTGGGTGGAATGGTGTTCATTTGTCTGGCCCAAGTGCCGCCGCCGATTGCGGAACTGGCGAAGACGGCGATGACGTATCTGGCGCCTTCGGGTCTGAAGGATACCAAGGTGGCGTTTTCCTCGACCATCGTCGAGAACGGCAACTGGAAGCTGGTGATTGAGAACAATCGTGAGTGTTATCATTGCGGCGGCGCGCATCCGTCTTTGTGCCGGACATTCTCGGACAATCCGAAAATTGGCGCAATGAATGGGCCGAATGAGGCCAGCGATGAGATTCTCGCGCACTGGACGCGGTGCGAGGCGGCTGGGTTGCCATCTCGATTCACCCATGATGCGGCGATGCAGTGGCGGTTGGCGCGGGTGCCGTTGTTGAACAACGCCGAAAGCTACACGATGGATACCAAGGCGGCGGTCGCCAAGCGGTTGGGGACGATGCCGTTCAACGATGCGGGCAGTTTGCTGTTTTATCACTACCCGAACACCTGGAACCACTTCCTTGGCGATCATGCGATCACCTTCCGGGTGCTGCCGATTTCGGCGACTGAAACGCAAGTGACGACGACTTGGCTGGTGCATAAGGATGCGGTTGAGGGCGTGGATTACGATCTGGAGCGCCTGACCGATGTGTGGATGCACACCAATGACGAGGATCGTCAGGTGGTGGAGGAAAACCAGAAGGGCATCTTGTCGCCCGCATACGAGCCGGGTCCGTATTCGACGATTCAGGAAGAAGGCGTGATCCAGTTCGTCGATTGGTATTGCAAAACCATGACCGCGCGGACGGCCCCCAAGCCTGCGCTGGCGGCGGAGTAGATCATGGCGAAGAACAGTGGGAACTGGTCGACCGAGCCTTGGAACGATAGCCAGATGCTGGAATGTTCGATGGTGGTGCCGGAAAATGACGACACCGCCACCTTTGCGTTTCGCGCGCCGAATGGGGCTTGGTTTGACTATCAGCCGGGGCAGTTCATCACTTTGGATTTGCCAGTAGACCCTAAGGCGGGGCCGAAGGGCAATGTGCAGCGGACCTATACGCTGTCGTCGTCGCCGTCGCGGCCGCTGTCGATCACCATCACGGTGAAGGCGCAAAGCACGAGCGTAGGCACGCGCTGGATGCTGGATAATCTCAAACCGGGGATGCAGATCAAGGCGTTTGGGCCTGCTGGGATTTTCAGCTTTCACCGCCACCCGTCGCAGAAATACCTGATGATTTCGGCGGGGTCGGGCATCACGCCGATGATGTCGATGACGACTTGGGCGTGGGATTCGGGGCAGATGCCGGACATTGTGTTCGTCCATGCTGCCAAGCGCCCGTCTGAGATTATTTTCCGCGAGCGGTTGGAGCAGTTTGCCAACCGCGTTCCGGGATTGCAGTTGCGCTTTACCGTTGAAGAGTCGGACCCGTTCCGGGCTTGGCCGGGGTTCCGCGGGCGGCTGTCACAGATCATGCTGGGCCTGATGGCCCCGGATTATCTGGACCGCGAGGTATTCTGCTGCGGACCGGAGCCGTTCATGCAGGCGGTGCGCGAGATGTTGCAGAGCCTTGGCTATGACATGACACGCTATCATCAGGAAAGCTTTGGGTTGGCGGTGTCGACTGAGGCTGATGCGCCGGTGCTGGATGATGTGACGCCGGGTGAAGGGGTTGTTGCTGAGATCACCTTCGCTGACAGCGGCGTGGTGGCGGCTTGTGGCGAGACCGATACGGTGTTGGCGGTGGCAAAGCGGTCGGGGCTGAATATCCCGTCCGGTTGCACCTTTGGGCTGTGCGGGACATGCAAGGTGAAGAAGCTGTCGGGGGATGTGCATATGGTACACAACGGCGGCATCTCGGATGACGATATTGCTGACGGGTATATCCTGGCCTGTTGTTCGCATCCGATGGGCAAGGTTTCGCTGGCGGTTTAAGGGGAGACTTGCCCGATTTGGCGGCAGACAAATCGGGCCGCGCCTGCCTGCCCCCGGCAGGCGCGAAATGCGCCCGCCCAGTCAGGCGCGCCCCGATTTTCAACCGTTGGTTTATGGCACAGCACCCCTTGCTCAACGGCGTTTCGCCTTATGAGCAATGAACCGACAAACTCTGCCCCGCAGAGTTTGTCGGTTCAGGCTCCTGCGTCATTCTTTCGGCTTCCCACCCAAGAACAACCCCAACAGCGCCGCCCCCAAAGCTGGTCCCAACAGTGAGAACAGGCTGGCCTCGGCGTTGTGGGTTTTCAGTTCGGTCAGCAGGGCTTGGGCTGCGGGCGATTGCAGCGGGCTGGCGCTGCGCAGTTTGGCGCGGGCCAGCAGGCCAAAGATCAGCGCCAGCACAAGGGCTACGCCGCCGACTAGTAGGGCCGCGCCGATTGGGCCAAGCAGATGCGCCAGCCAGATCCACAGGGCGGCGGCGAAGCCGATCAGGGCGATGATGGCGAAGACCACGGCGGCGGCGAACAGGGCAGAGGCCTGCGCTGCGCGCCGCATTGCATGGGCCAGCGCGAGGCGTGCGGCGAGACTGATCAGGGCCAGCATTAGCGCCGCCCCCACAGTAGGCCCAGCAGCAGGCCAATGCCGCCTGCTATGGCCAAGGCTTGCAGAGGATTGCGGCGGGCTTGGTCGCTGAGTTCGGCCAGTTTCGCCTCGGCGGCCTCATTCATATCGGCCAGCCGTGCTGCAGAGTTTTGCCGCAAAGCTTCGGTCTGGGTGGCAAGGCTGGCGCGCAGGGTTTCGGCGCTGGTCTGGCTGAGATCGCCCAAAGTTGCGACGATATGCGCGATGTCACCCCGCAGGGCGGCGATTTGGGCTTCCAGCCGGGCAAGGTCGGGGTCGGTATCGGGTTTTGACATGATATCCTCCTCAGGCAATGGCCTTGCTGCGACGGCGGGCGACCACACGCGGGGTGGGTTTTTCGGTGTCAGGCAAGGCTTTGGGCGGGCTGCGTTGCCATACGGCATCCATCGCATCCTCTAGGTTCGTCACCGCGAAATCTGCGCCAATCTCCTCGGCTTCGGTCAGTTTTGCGGGCGAGACGGCGTGCAGATGGCGCAGGCCAGAGGCGCTGTCGGCGAGATCGGCGGGCATTTGCAGGATCACCACGCCAACGCGCAAACTGGGTGCGGCGCGTTTGATGCGGCGGATGTGCAGCAGTGAGGCGCGGGTTGGGCGCGGGTCAAGATAGCACAGCAGCAGGCAATCGGTTGTCGCGGTATCGAGGGCGACGAGGCGTGAGGGCGAGAGGTCAAGGTGCGGGTAGTATTTCGCCTCGGCCCCCTCGGCTTGCAGGCTCTGCGCCAGAATTGCTGCGGCCACATCATCAATCGACGTGCGCCCACCGACAATGCCTATGCGCAGGCCAAGGCCGGGAAGTGGGCTATCGGTTGGGGTTGCGCGTTCTTCTTCGACTTCGGCCTCAAGGTCTTTGACCACTTCCAAAGCAACGGCGGCAAGGCGGTCTTGCTGGGCGGGGGTCAGTACGCCGCGTTCGCTGTCGTCTTGCGCCAGCAACAAAGCGGGGATCATCGCGGTTTGGTAATAATCGACGATGTCGAGGTCTTCGAGCGCCTCGGTCGCGCCGAAGGTGGCCTCCATTGCATCACCTGCCAGCAGGCGCTGGTAGAGTTTCGCATGGGGGGCGAGGACGGGGTCATCGCCGAACAGGATGTCGAACAGCGCGAATTGTGGGATGTGGCGGCCAAGGACGACAAGGCAGACGGTGAGCGGGGTGGACAGGATCAGACCGAGCGGGCCCCAGAGGAAGGTCCAGAAGATCGCGGCGACGATGATCGCAAGCGGGCTGACGCCAGTGCGCGAGCCGTAGAGCCAAGGTTCGATGACGTTGGAGGTGATGAGTTCGACGCTGGCAAACAGCGCGCCTGTCCAGAGCACGGCGGACCAGTCGGGGGAGACGGCGAAGGCGAGGAATAATGGGAAGGCGGCGGCGAGGACGGAGCCGATATAGGGCACAAAGCGCAGGATCAGCGTTAACATGCCCCAGAGGGCGGCATTGGGGACGCCGATGAAATACAGGCCGACACCGATGGGCACGGCGTAGATCATGTTCACCAGCAGTTGCACCAGCAGGTAATTGGCGACGCGGGAGCCTGCTTCCTCTAGCACTTGCGTGGTGCGGTAGAGATCGTTGGTGCCGACAAGGCGGATGAAGCGGTCGCGCAGGTCTTCGCGCTCTAGCAGCATGAAGATCACCACCACGATGACAAGGCCAACGGTGGCGATCGGGCCGATCAGCGGCAGCACCAGATTTTCAAGGAAAGCCAAGGCGTTGGAGGATTGCACCACCTCAACCGGCATCGGTTTATCGACACCTGACGGCAGGGCCGCGCCGATTTCGGTGTTGATCGCGGTGATCATGTCGGAGAGTTTTGAGGCGAAGCCATGCTCGCCACCCGTGGCTTTCAGGCTTTCGACTTTGTGGATGATATTGGCTTGAAAGATAGGCAGGTTTTGCGCCAGTTGCGCCAGTTGGCTGGCGACGATGAACGAGAATATCGCGATCAGGGTGAAGGCCAACGCGACGACGATCAGCACTGAAACCAGCATCGGCAGGCCGCGACGGCGCAGGAAGGTGACGAGGGGGGACAAAGCGAAGGTGATCAGCATGGCGATGGCGAGGGGGACGAACACGTCTTGGGCGACGAACAGCACTGCCGCTACGGCGACCACGGCGGCTAGCTGTGCCATGGTGATGCGCGCGCCGCCTTGCTCGGTTGGCAGTGGCGTTAGTTCAAACCCAGACATTCAGCGCCCCTTAGCCATGACGATTGCCCAGACCACAGGTGCGGTTGGCGGGCTTTGTGTCAACCCTGATAGCGCAACGCCGGGGCGGCGGGTTGGTTCCGAGGTTAGACTGAAACTTCGGCGCGCAGATCTTCGCGGCTGAAATCTGACCTTGCGCCGGATTTGGCGACGGCGCCGCGTCTTAGCACGTAGAAATGGTCGGCGAGGTTGTAGGCGAAGTCGAAATACTGCTCGACAAGGATGATCGCCATGTCGCCTTTGCCCTTCAGGTATTCGATGACACGGCCGATTTGCTGGATGATGTTGGGCTGGATGCCCTCGGTCGGCTCATCGAGCAGCAGGACTTTCGGGCGCATGATCATGGCGCGGGCGATGGCGAGTTGTTGCTGTTGGCCGCCGGAAAGGTCGCCGCCTCTGCGGGCCGTCATGTCTTTGAGAACCGGGAACAGGTCGTAGATTTCTTGCGGGATTTTGTGGTCGGGTTTCGGCAGCAGGGCGAAGGCGGTCTCTAGGTTTTCTTTCACGGTGAGGAGGGGGAAGATCATCCGGCCTTGGGGCACCACGGCAAGGCCGCGCTGGGCCATCTCTTGTGGGCGGAGCTTGCCCAAGGTTTCGCCGTCGAGTTCGACAGTGCCAGCAGAGCGCATATGGGTGCCTGCGAGGGCTTTCAGGAAGCTGGTTTTGCCGACCCCATTTGTTCCCATGATGCAGGTGACTTCGCCTGCTTTGGCGACAAAATCAATGCCGTGCAGGATTTGGCTGCCGCCGTAATGCAGGGTGAGGCCTTGGGTTTTGATCATCATCCGCGCCCTAAATAAACGTCGATCACGTCTTGGTTCTTCGTCACATGGTCGAGGCTGCCTTCAGCCAGAACCGAGCCTTCGTGCAGCACGGTCACGCGGCAATTCAGGCGGCGGACGAATTCCATATCGTGTTCGACCACCACAACGGCGCGGGTTTTGGCAATGTCTACCAGCAGTTCGGTTGTCTTTTCGCGCTCGGCGAGGGTCATGCCAGCGGCGGGTTCGTCGACCAGCAGCAGGCGGGGTTCTTGCGCCAAGAGCATGGCGATTTCCAGCCATTGCTTTTGGCCGTGGCTGAGTTCGCCCGCTTTGCGGGGCAGGTGGTCGGACAGGCCGACTTGCTGCGCGAGGGCTTCGATGCGGCTGTGGTCAGCGGGTTTGCTGCGCCAACCCAAGACACGCCACGGGCTGCGGGCGGCTTTCAGGGCGAGGGTGAGGTTTTCGGTGACGGTTTGATCCTCGAACACGGTCGGGCGTTGGAATTTGCGACCGACACCTGCGCGGGCGATTTTTGCCTCGGACAGTTTGAGGAGGGATGCGGATTTTTCGCCGAAAGTGACGGTGCCAGAGTCGGGCTTGGTTTTGCCTGTCACAATGTCCATGAAAGTGGATTTGCCCGCACCATTGGGGCCGATGATGGCGCGGAGTTCAGCGGGGCCAATCGAGAAGGTCAGGTTGTTGATGGCGCGGAAACCATCGAAGCTGACGGTGACGCCGGAGACTTCGAGAAGTTGGCTCATTCCAGCGCTTCCTTCTCTTGCAGCGATCCGTCATCGGGGCCAAGCGGTGCGCCTTTGCGGTCGGGGGAGTGGAAGCCTGCAAAGCGGTCGAACAGGCCGCCGATGCCTTTGGGGGCGAACAAGGTGACGCAGACGAAGGCGGCACCGAGCAGGACTTGCCACCAATCGACCCAGTTGATCGTCATGAAACCGAGCGGGATCGAGGGCGCGCGGCCTCCGGTGAACCAACTGGACAGTAGCGAGACAACGGCGGCCCCGATCACCGCGCCGTAGAGGCGGCCACGCCCCCCGATGGCGACCCAGACCGCGAGGTAGATTGAGGCGATCGGGGCGAGTTCTGCGGGGTTGATGATGCCGGCTTGCGGGTAATAAAGCGCACCTGCGAGGGCGACGATGACGGCGGTGAGGGTGAAGACGAACAGCTTGTAGCCCTCAACCGAGTAGCCGAGGAAGCGCACGCGGGCTTCGTCGTCGCGGATGGCGCGGATGACGGAGCCGAATTTGCCGGAGACGATCCAGCTAAGGGTGAGGTAGGCAAGCCCTAGGGCTGCGGCAGAGGCCCAGAAGAACCACAGGCTGATGCTGTCTTGGCTGACGGCATCGAGGCCGGGCAGGTTTTGCAGGCCGGAGAGGCCGTTGTTGCCGCGCAGGCCAGAGTCGTTTTGGAACAGGTAGAGCGCGAGGGCGAGGGTCATGGCTTGGGTCAGGATGGAGAGGTAAACGCCTGTCACGCGAGAGCGGAAAGCGAGCCAGCCGAAGATCAGGGCGAGCATGCCGGGCAGGGCTACTACTAGGGCGAGTTGCAGCGGCAGGCTGTGGGCGAAGGCCCAGATCGTGGGAAGGTCGGAGGCGCCGACGACGCCGAAGATTTGGCTGGCGATGCCTTGCTGGATTTCTTCCGGCGTGGCGGGGAGGCCTGAATTGGCCAGCGAGGTGATGACGATTTCCTCAGTGCGGGCATACATCAGCCACATGCCGATCATGTAGCCTCCCAAAGCGAAGAACGCCATGTGGCCGAGGCTTAGGATGCCTGCGTAGCCCCAGATCAGATCCATCGCGAGGGCGGCGAGGCAGAGGCAAAGGGTCTTGCCGAGGGTTTTCACGAAGGAGGTCGACATCAGGCCGTAGTGGGCGGCGAGGGTGACGCAGATGGTGAATAGGGCGAGGCAGGCGATGAAGATCAGCAGCGACGGGGTGCGGGTGAGGAAAGAGCGGGTCATGGGCGCACCTGTTTTCCGTTTGCTTGGAGCATGCTTTCGATGGGTTGGAAGGTGTTATTGCACCTGCCATGCGGTGAGGTTTGGAGTGGAACCCCGGTGGCCAAAGCCACCGGACAGCGCCCGACCCGCCCTAGGCGGGCGCTTCTCGCCCACCGGGTCGGGCGCTGTCCTAAGCCAATGCTTGTGGACATGGTTTGCATGGGCATTTCCGCGTGGCCGGGGCAAACTCTCCACTGGAGAGTTTGTTTTTCCCGTCCAGTCACAGCGTGGAAGATATGGGTCTGCATGATCAATCTCCTGCCGCGCGGCCTTTGAGGGCGATGATGCCTCGCGGGCGGAATTGGATGAACAGGATGATGAACAGGATCATGTAGGTTTGGGCTGCGAGGGTGTTCGAGGGGTTGAGGAACTCGATCATTTTCTGGAGGCCGCCGATCATGGTGGCCCCGGCGAGGGCGCCCCAGATGTTGCCGACGCCGCCGACCACGACGGTCATGAAGCTTTGTACGATGTAGTCGGTGCCGAGTTCCGAGGTGACTTTGGCGAACAGGCCGATGGCGACGCCTGCGATGCCTGCGATGCCGGAACCGAGGCCGAAGGTCAGCATGTTGATGCGGTCGGGGTTGATGCCCATCGAGGCGGCCATGGTGGGGTTTTGCGTGACGGCGCGGACTTCGAGACCCAAACGCGTGCGTTTCATCAGCCAGAGGAAGAAGGTGAGGAACAACAGGGCCAGCACGAAGATGGCGATGCGGATGTAGCTGATTGAGACCACGTCGTTGAAGGAGAGTGCGCCGTCGAGCCATGCGGGGGAGGTCAGTGGGCGGGCTTGGGTGCCGAAGACGTTTTTCAGGATTTGTTGCAGCGCGATGGAGATGCCGAAAGTTGCCAGAAGCGTCTCAAGCGGGCGTTTGTAGAGGTGGCGGATGATCAGACGCTCCATCGCGACACCTGCGGCGAAGGTGACGGCGAAGGCGAGCGGCAGGGCGATCAGGATCGAGGCGGTGTAGTTCGGGACATAAAGCTGCACGACATAGCCGGTATAGGCGCCCATGGTGATGAACTCGCCGTGGGCCATGTTGATCACACCCATCACGCCGAAGGTAATCGCAAGGCCGATGGCGGCGAGGAAGTAGATTGAGGCGAGCGAGAGGCCGTCCAGCGCGAGGTCGGCGGCCTGCATGGCGGCGACTTTGTGGCCGATGGATTTGAGGGCTGCACTTGCGGCGGTTGTGACGGCGGGGTCGGGTTCGGTGTAGATGTCGTAGAAATGGTGGGCTTTGAGCGCGGCGCTGGCCTCGTCATCGGTGGCGGCTTGCGGGACGGTGCCTGCGGCCTCCAGTGCCGTATAGGCGCGGTCGCGGGCGGCTTGGGTGTTGAGATCAGCAAGGGGGACGCTGCCGACGCTGCCGTTGACGAGGTTGGCGATCAGGGCGGTGCGGGCGGCCTCGATGGTCAGGCGGGCCGGGGCTAGGTTGGCGCTCACGAGCAGGTCGTAGGCTTCGGTTTCGGTGAGGTCGCGGCCGGGTTTTAGCTCGCGGGCGATGTTGCTGGTGGGCGGTTCGGCTGAGGCGAGCTTTGTGGTGGCAAGCAAGGGGTTTAACGCGCCGCGTAGGTCTAGGCCGAGGTCTGCGCCGAAGCTGTCGATGGCTTTGATGCGGGCAGCGGAGTCGGGGTCGAAGCGCAGGGTGAGCAGGCGTTCGAGGCGCTGCTTTTGGGCCTTTAGGGTGGCGTCGGGTTCGTTGACGATGGCGGCACGGAGGGGGGCTAGGGCTTCGGGTTTGGGGTCTTTGGCGATGGACTCTAGGGCTGCGGCGCGTTTGGCCGCGTCGGGGTCCGAGAGGGTGAATTGTACCAAGGCGGTGGCGATCATGCCGCGCACGCCTGCGTTGGGTTTTAGTTCGGTGATGTCGGATTTGGCGGCTTGGCCTGCGGCGGCTCCGGTCAGATCGCGCAGGGCGTAGCCGTCAGAGTTTGGGGTGATCAGAAAGAAGACGCCGTCAGATTTGCGAATGCCGAGGCCTTTGTTGCCCCATGCCTCTAACACTTGCGCGGCGGCGGGATCGCCGCTGGCACCCAAAGCGTCAATCACCGGGGCGATGGTCTGGCGCGAGGCTTTTTGCACCAAGGCGGCGTTGGTGGACAGGATTTCGGCGGCGGTTTCGGCCCGCAAGGGGGCGGCGAACAGCAGTGCCAGAAGGCAGGCCAGCAGATAGCGCATGAAGGGAATCCGATGGGGAGGAGGGGAGGGGCCGGGTGGCCCCTCCGCATGTCTTAGTAGTTGGATTTCAACTGCACGCAGGTTTTGGTTTCTTTGTTATACATGCCGCATTTCAGGTCTTTCCAATCGGCCTCCAGCACTGCGGATTCGGGGAGGAAATCGGTCCATGCGTCGCCCGGAACCGGCTCGGTCTGGCTGATGATGTCGAACTGGCCATCGGCGCGGATCTCGCCGATCAGCACGGGTTTGGTGAGGTGGTGGTTCGGCAGCATCTCGGCCACGGTGCCGGTCAGGTTGGGGAACTTCTGGCCGATCATCGCATCCGACACCGCATCCACAGCGGTGGTGCCAGCGGCGGTGACGGCGTTCACCCACATGTTGAAGCCGATGTAGTGGGCTTCCATCGGGTCATTGGTCGGGCGTTTGGTGTCTTTGATATAGGCGTGCCATTGCTCGATAAACGCTTTGTTTTCAGGGGTATCGGCGGACATGAAGTAGTTCCATGCGGCCAGATGGCCGACGAGGTTTGAGGTATCCAGACCCGCCAGTTCTTCTTCGCCCACCGAAAACGCGCAGACCGGGAGTTTATCGGCGGTCACACCAGCGGCGGCGAGTTCTTTGTAAAAGCCGATGTTGGCATCGCCGTTGATGGTGGAAATCACGCCGACTTTTTTGCCATCGGCACCCAAGGCCACCACGTCACCAACGATTTTCGACCAATCAGAATGGCCGAACGGGGTGTAGTTGACGAAGATATCCTCTTTGGCGATGCCTTTCGAGATCAGGTAAGCCTCAAGAATGTTGTTGGTGGTGCGCGGGTAGACGTAATCGGTGCCGAGCAAAGCGAATTTTTTGACGCCGAGTTCTTCAAGGTAGTAATCCACCGCCGGGATCGCTTGCTGGTTTGGCGCGGCACCCGTGTAGAACACGTTTTTCGACGATTCTTCACCTTCGTATTGCACCGGGTAGAACAGCAGGCCGTTGAGTTCTTCGATCACCGGCAGCACGGATTTGCGCGACACCGAGGTCCAGCAGCCGAACATCACGTCGACTTTGGAAACCGTCAGCAGTTCGCGGGCTTTTTCGGCGAACAGCGGCCAGTCGGAAGCGGGGTCGACCACAACGGCTTCGAGTTGTTTGCCGAGCAGGCCGCCCTTGGCATTTTGCGCCTCGATCAGCATCAGCATGGTGTCTTTCAGCGTGGTTTCCGAGATTGCCATCGTGCCCGACAGCGAGTGCAGCACGCCGATCTTGATGGTTTCTCCGGCAGCGAAGGCAATGCGCGGCAGCGCCATAGATGCAATGCCGGATGCAAGCAGCGCGCGTCTGGTCAGTTTCATGTTACGTCCCCTGTTGGGCCCGCTCTGGCGCTTCCATTCTGGGGAAGAACGTCCATACTGAGAGGGCAGCTTTTGTTGCAAACGTGCGGTGGCGAGGCCGTCCAAACCAATCGCTGCCGCACACCCTTCGCTTGAGCAGACCCAAGCTTTTGCAGCAAAGGCCGGGGGGGGCGATGCGGCAACGGTCTTGCGCAGGAAGCCGTCGACAAAAGCGGATTGACTGGGCAGATGCCTGTTTAACGGGCGCCTCGGGATGCTGCAGCGCAGAAAATGGGCAAGTTTTTGTGGAATCGGTGGCGATCTCCGACGCAAAGGCCAAGGAAACCGACATTTGGCCGCGTGGGGCGGGGTGGACTGCGGCAGCAGGCTGCCTATGCTGCGGGAAAATGCGCAGGGGGGATGGCGATGACGGTTCACGGGTTTACCACGGCAGAATTTGCGCCGTTGCGGGCGGCGTTTGCGGAGTGCTTTGCGCTGGGGCAGCATGGCGGCTCGGTTTCAGTGGTGCATCGCGGGGTTTTGGTGGCCGAGTTGTGGGGCGGGTTTGCCGATGCGCACGGCATGCGGGCGTGGCAGCAGGATACGCTGGTGAATGTGTGGTCCTGCACCAAGGGCGTGGCTTCGGTGGCGATGGCGATGTTGGTGGATCGGGGCCTTGTCGATTACGATCAGCCGATGGCGCGGTATTGGCCGGAATTTGCGGCGCAAGGTAAGGGCGACATAACGGTGGGCGAGTGTCTGTCGCATCAGGGCGGACTGGACGGGCTTTCGGTGCCGATGGATTTGGCGGAGCTTTATGCGGGCGGGCCTTATGCGCAGGCTTTGGCGGCGATGGCTCCGCTTTGGCCGCCGCGCAGTCGGTCGGTGTATCATGCGATTTCGTTGGGCACGCTGGTGGCAGAGCCGCTGCGGCGGGCTTCGGGACAGAGGTTTGGCAGCTTTTTGGCGTCGCAGATCGCGGCGCCTTTGGGCGCGGATATGTTTGTGGGCTTGCCGCAGGCCGAGGAGGCGCGGGTGGCCGAGATTATCGCCGGGCCGGGGGTGATGGACGGGATTGCCGAGGTGTTGGCGTCTGCGCATCCGAATGCTTGGGAGAATCCGACGATCCGGCCTGTTGAGCCGAACACGCGGGGCTGGCGGGCGGCAGAGATTCCGGGGGCGAATGGACAGGCGACGGCGAAGGCTTTGGCGTTGATCTATGGCGATCTGGTGTCGGGCGCGTCGCGGCTGTTGTCGGCGGAGGCTTTGGCGCAGGCGACCAAGGTGCGGTTTGACGGCGTGGATGCGGCGCATGGCGGCGCAGTGGCTTATGGCGCGGGCTTTGGGCTGATGCAGCAGGGCGCGCGGGCGGGTAGTTTTGGCCATTCGGGCTGGGGTGGCAGCTTTGGTTTTGCCGATCCGGGGGCGGGGTTTGGCATGGGTTACGCCACCAATCACATGCTGGGGTTTGACGACGATATTGATCCGCGCCGCAAGGTGCTTGTCGAATGCGTTTATGGTGTGCTTGATGGGCTGAACTGAGAGGTTGCCATGGAAAAACCCCGCGCGCGCGATCTTAGGCTGCCGTTTCCGGGCATCACCGGCCCGTTGAATGCGATCACCGATGTGGCGGGGGTGATGGTGGGGTTTACCACCTTGACCGATCCGGCGTTGAACATGCGGACCGGGGTGACGGCGATCCGGCCGCGCGCGGACAAGGGCGTGCCGGTGCCGGTCTGGGCCGGGCATTACGCGCTGAATGGCAATGGCGAGATGACGGGGACGCATTGGATCGACGATGCGGGCTATATGATTGGCCCGGTCTGCATCACCAACACGCATGGCGTGGGGGCGGTGCATCACGGGGTGACGCGCTGGATGATTGAGCATTACGCGGAGTTTTTCCAGACAGATCACGGCTGGGCGATGCCGGTGGTGGCCGAGACTTATGACGGGGTGTTGAACGATATCAATGCGTTGCATATCTCGCCTGATCATGCGGTGGCGGCGTTGTGGGCGGCCAAGGGCGGGGCCGTGGCCGAAGGCTCGGTCGGTGGTGGCAACGGCATGATTGCCTATCAGTTCAAGGCGGGGACGGGGACATCCTCACGCGTGGTGGAGATTGGCGGGCAGGGTTACACGATGGGCTGTCTGGTGCAGGCCAATCATGGGCGCAGGCCGGATTTTCAGGTGCTGGGGCGGGCCGTGGGGCTTGCGATGCCGGAGGGGGTGTTTGATCGCGGGATGCCTCGGCATGAGATGGGCTCGATCATCGTGGTGCTGATCACCGATGCGCCTTTGTCGGGGCTGTCGCTGCGGCAGGTGGCCAAGCGCGCGGCTTTGGGGATCGGGCGGGGCGGAACGCCGGGGGGGAATTCTTCGGGCGATATCTTTCTGGCGCTGTCTGTGGCCAATCCGGGACCGATGCCGCAGCGGGCGGGGGCGGTGCTGACCAAGACCGAAGTGAATGGCGAGGCGATTGATCCGTTGTATCTGGCGGCGGTGCAGGCGGTGGAGGAGGCGGTGGTGAATGCCATCGTGGCGGGTGAGGATGTCGCAACGTTTAAGCCCAAGGGCCATATTGTGCCGGGCATCGAAACGGCAAGATTGGCCGCGTTGTTCTGATGTTTGATCTGGTGATCTTTGATTGCGATGGCGTGCTGATTGATAGCGAGATTATCTCGGCGCAGATGCTGATTGATGTTCTGGCGCAACGCGGCGTGCAGATTGATCTGGCCTATGTGGCGCGGCATTTTCTGGGGCGGTCTTATCCGACAGTTATGGAGACGATCCGGCAGGAATTTAATCTGACGCTGCCGCCGGAGTTTGAGGCCGAATATCGCGCGCGGTTGTTAGAGCGGTTTGAACGCGATTTGCAGGTGATGCCGGGGGTGGCGCAGGTGATCGCGGCGATGGGGGTGCCGTATTGCATCGCGACCTCATCCAGCCCGATGCGGGCGGCGCGGTCGTTGAATATGGTAGGGCTGGGGCATCTGGCGGATGACAAGCTGTTCACCTCGACTTTGGTGGCGCGGGGCAAACCTGCGCCGGATTTGTTCCTGTATGCAGCGCGTAAAATGGGGGCAGAGCCTGCGCGTTGTCTGGTGATCGAGGACAGTTTGACCGGGATCAGGGCGGGGTTGGCGGCGGGCATGGTGGTGTGGCGGTTTACCGGCGGCAGCCATCTGAAAGATCGCGCGCTGGATGAGCCGGAAGATGCCCGCCCGCATTTGAGGTTTGCATCCTTCACCGAGTTCTACGACATTGCGCCCGCATTGAAAGGGCGCAAATGAGCCGGAATGATCCAGAACCGACACTGAATGATGACGCCGCCCGCGCGGGCTGGCTGTATTATGTGGGCGGTCTGACGCAGGATCAGATTGCCACAGAGTTGGGCGTTTCCCGACAGCGCGCACAGCGTTTGGTCAGCCGGGCGATGGCGGAAGGCCTGATCCATGTGCGGCTGAACCACCGCATAAGTAACTGTCTTGATCTGGAAAGTCGACTGATCGAGCGGTTTGATCTGTTGCGCTGCCGGGTTGCGCCAAGCCTCGGGGCGGGTGGTGATGCGGTACATTCGATCGCACCAAGCGCTGCGGCAGAGCTTGAGCGGTTTTTGCGGATGCCCGAACCGCAGGTGATTGCGTTTGGCACTGGTCGGGCCTTGCGGGCGATGGCGGAGGTTTTCAATCCGACCGAGGCGGGGCGTCATCGAATCGTTTCGCTGATTGGCAACATTGCACCGGACGGATCGGCGACTTTATATGATGTCATTCGCCGCGTTGCAGAAAAGTTGGTGGCTCCCTATCACCCGATGCCGGTGCCGGTTATCTCTGACACCGCCGAAGAACGCGCCTTCTATCACCACTTGCGTCCGGTGCAGGCCGTGGTGGCTTTGGTGGAGCAGGCTGATGTTACATTCGTCGGTGTCGGGCAGATGACGGATGATGCGCCGTTGGTGGTTGATGGTTTCGTAACATCCGAGGAAATGGCGCATTTTCAACGCAACGGTGCGGCGGGCGAGATCGCAAGCTGGGTCTATGACGACAATGGCCAGTATATAAAATCGGATCGAGACGCGCTTGTCGGAGCTTTGCGCGTAGATCCGGGTCGGGTACAGCCGGTGATTGGCGTGGCCGGTGGGCGCGGCAAAACCCGTGCCATCCGCGCCGCTTTGCTGGGAAAGATCCTGAATGGCTTGGTCACTGATGAAGTCACTGCTGCTGAAATTTTAGCCATAGACTAGGCCGATAGCCTTCGCAGGTGCAGCATAAAGAAAATGCTTGACGGATCACGCAGTTGTGTGAGCATTTACTCAGTAAGCGATGAAATGCTCAATCGCTGATCTGGGAGGATACCAATGAACATGACGCTTCGCGCGCTGCTTGGCGCGACGGCTCTGCTTGCCCTTGCGGGTCTTGCATCGGCCGAAACCACGATCACCGTCGCCACCGTGAACAACGGCGACATGATCCGTATGCAAGGGCTGATGGACGATTTCTACGCCAAGAACCCCGACATCAAAGTCGAGTGGGTTACGCTGGAAGAAAACGTTCTGCGCCAGAATGTGACCAATGATATCGCCACTGGTGGCGGTCAGTATGACGTGATGACCATCGGCACTTATGAAGTTCCGATCTGGGGCAAGCAAGGCTGGCTCGCCAGCCTCAACGATCTGCCCGCTGAATATGACGTAGACGATTTGCTGCCGCCGATCCGCGCCGGTCTGACCGTGGATGGCAATCTGCTTGCCTCGCCGTTTTATGGGGAATCGTCGTTCCTGAATTATCGCAAGGATCTTGCCGAAAAAGCCGGTATCACGATTTCGGAAACCCCGACCTGGGACGAAATCAAGGCTGCTGCTGCTGCAATGCATGACCCCGACAACGGCGTTTATGGCATCTGTTTGCGCGGCAAGGCTGGCTGGGGCGAGAACATGGCCTTCCTGACCACGATGGCCAACTCTTACGGTGGGCGCTGGTTCGACATGGACTGGAAGCCACAGTTTGACAGCCCGGAATGGAAGGCTGTGATGACCGACTATGTCGAGCTTCTCACAAAATACGGTCCTCCCGGTGCAAGCGGCAACGGCTATAACGAAAACCTGACGATGTCTTTGCAGGGTCATTGCGCCATGCGCATGGACGCGACGGTGTCCGCAGGCGCGCTGACCGATCCGAAACAATCAGAGTTTGCTGACAAAGTCGGCTTTGCTCTGGCACCGGACGCAGGCAAAGGCAAACGTGCCAACTGGCTGTGGGCATGGTCGCTTGCGATCCCGTCTTCGTCGCAGAAGCAGGACGCCGCAAAGACCTTCATCAACTGGGCGACCAACAAAGACTATCTTGCGCTGGTCGCAAGCAAAGAAGGTTGGGCGAACGTGCCTCCAGGAACGCGCGCATCGCTGTACGCGAACCCGGAATATGCAAAGCTGCCCTTTGCCAAGCTGACCATCGACAGCATCAATGCAGCTGACCCGAGCCATCCTTCGGTGCAAGAAGTGCCTTATGTTGGTGTGCAGTTTGTGGCCATCCCGGAATTCGCGGGACTTGGTACAAGCGTTGGCGAAATCTTCGCCGCAGCACTTGCTGGTCAGA
The DNA here is from genome assembly GCA_040387915.1 of Pseudomonadota bacterium. GTDB lineage: Bacteria > Pseudomonadota > Alphaproteobacteria > Rhodobacterales > Rhodobacteraceae > Cypionkella. The sequence continues at coordinate 237,731 of JAZKCV010000013.1, read as the reverse complement.
AGACCGTTGATGATGCTTTGGTCGAAGCACAAGCGCTTGTGACCGACGAGATGACCTCGGCGGGCTACATCAAGTAACGACCGAAGGCCGGCAGCTCCTCGGCTGGCCTTCTTGCCTTCCCCGCAATCTCCCAAGGTGCGGGGAAGGCTATCAGCCTGGCTGATCCCCTCCCCCCTTACGTTCCCGGTCATTGCTTCGGAGAATTCACATGGCGACGCAATCTTCCCGCGCCACTGCACGACTGATGGTCGCGCCCTCGGTTATCCTGCTGTTTATCTGGATGATTGTGCCCTTGGCGATAACGATCTGGTTTTCGTTCCGCATCTATCGCCTGCTGTCGCCCGAACGCACTGGTTGGACGGGGGTGCGCAACTATACATGGTTTTTCAACGCACCAGACTTCTGGCTTGGCATCAGCAATACGCTGTTGCTGGTCGGCGGCGTGCTGGCGATCACCATTGTTCTGGGTGTGCTGATTGCACTGCTGATTGATCAACCGGTCTGGGGCCAAGGCCCGTTGCGGATCCTGGTGATCTCGCCGTTCTTTATCATGCCGCCGGTTGCCGCGATGATCTGGAAAAACCTGTTCATGCATCCGCAAAACGGTCTGTTCGCCGCAGTGTCGCAAGCTTTTGGAACAGAGCCCATCCTGTTTTTACAAAGTTATCCGATGCCCTCGATCATCTTCATCACCTCGTGGGAATGGCTGCCGTTTGCCACGCTGATCTTGCTGACCGCCTTGCAGTCGCTGTCGTCCGAACAGCTTGAGGCCGCCGAGATGGATGGGGCTTCGGCGCTTAGCCGGTTCCGCTATATCACGCTGCCGCACATGACCCGTGCGATCACCGTGGTGATCCTGATCCAGACGATCTTCTTGCTGGGCATCTTCGGTGAGATTTTCACCACCACCCAAGGCGGCCCCGGATCGGCCTCTACCACGCTGCCCTACATGATCTACAAGCAAGCCCTGATCGCCAAGGATATTGGCCGTGCGGCTGCGGGTGGCATCATCGCCGTCGTTCTTGCCAACATTGTCGCCTTCTTCCTCATGCGCAGCATGGGCAAGCACCTAGACGCTTAACAGACGGAGATCACCCTTATGGCCCGCTCAGTCTCAACCCGCCGCAAGCTGTTCTTCACGCTCGCCGCTTGGTCTGTCGCCCTGCTTATCTTCTTTCCCGTCCTGTGGACGATCCTGACCAGTTTCAAAACCGAAGCCAGCGCGGTTGCCTCACCGCCAGAACTGCTGGGTGCGGATTGGACGTTGCAAAACTACAGCGATGTCTGGGCGCGTTCGGATTATCCACGGTTCTTCCTGAACTCGGTGATCATCTCAATCGGCTCGACCGTCTTGGGCCTGCTGATCGCCATTCCGGCGGCTTGGTCGATGGCCTTCGTGCCGGGCCCCAAGACCAAGGATCTGCTGATGTGGATGCTTTCGACCAAGATGATGCCTGCGGCGGCTGTGCTGATCCCGATGTATCTGATCTTTCAGAAAACCGGGCTGTTTGACACCCGCACAGGTCTGGTTCTGGCGCTGATGCTGATGAACCTGCCGGTGATCATCTGGATGCTTTACACCTACTTCAAGGAAATCCCCGGTGAAATCCTTGAGGCCGCCCGGATGGACGGTGCCAGCCTGAAAAACGAGGTGCTGTATATCCTCACACCGATGGCGATCCCCGGCATCGCCTCAACCATGCTGCTGAACATCATTCTGGCATGGAATGAGGCGTTCTGGACCATCACGCTGACCACGGTAAACGCGGCCCCGCTGTCTGCCTTTATCGCCAGCTTTTCGGCACCGCAGGGACTGTTCTACGCCAAGCTTTCAGCGGCTTCCACAATGGCCATCGCGCCAATTCTGATCATGGGCTGGTTTGGCCAGAAACAACTCGTCCGCGGCCTGACCTTCGGCGCGGTGAAGTGAGGATATCATGGGTAAAATCGTTCTAAAACAGGTTCGCAAATCCTTCGGCGACGTTCATGTCATCCCCTCCGTCGATCTGACGATTGAGAATGGTGAGTTCGTGGTGTTCGTTGGCCCGTCGGGCTGCGGCAAATCCACTTTGCTGCGCTTGATTGCGGGGCTTGAGGATACCTCGTCTGGCACCATCGAGATTGATGGCAAGGATGCCACCATGTTGCCGCCCGCCAAACGTGGGTTGGCGATGGTGTTCCAAAGCTATGCTTTGTATCCGCATATGACGGTGCGCAAAAACATCATGTTCCCGCTGAAAATGGCTGGAATGGATATTGAGGCGGCGACCAAGAAAGCCGATGCCGCTGCCAAAGTGCTGAACCTGACAAGCTATATGGAGCGTAAGCCCGGACAGCTTTCGGGCGGTCAGCGCCAGCGTGTCGCCATTGGCCGTGCGATTGTGCGTGAACCGGCTGCGTTTTTGTTCGACGAGCCTTTGTCGAACCTGGACGCGGCGTTGCGTGGCAACATGCGGCTTGAGATCACCGAACTGCACCAAACCCTGAAAACCACGATGATCTATGTGACGCATGATCAGGTCGAAGCCATGACCATGGCCGACAAGATCGTGGTGTTGCAGGCGGGGAATATCGAGCAGGTCGGCTCGCCTTTGGACCTTTATAACCATCCGGCGAACGCGTTTGTGGCGGGCTTTATCGGCTCTCCCCGGATGAACCTGCTGGAAGGGGCGGATGCGCAGGCGATGGGGGCGAAAACCATTGGCGTGCGGCCCGAGCATGTCGATATCTCGACCACGGCGGGCAAATGGAAGGGCAAGGTTTCTGTGGCCGAGTTGTTGGGCTCTGACACGTTCTTGCACATCAATGTCGAAGGCCACGGCACGATGACCGTGCGCGCAGGCGGTGATGTCAACCTGCGCCACGGCGATACGGTTTATCTGACACCGCAGGACGGCAAGCTGCATCGCTTCGGCGCGGATGGAAAGGCGCTGGCATGAGGCTGGCAGGCAAAACTGCCCTGATCACTGGTTCCGCCCGTGGCATCGGGCTGGAGTTTGCCCGCGCCTATATCGCTGAGGGGGCCACGGTTGCCCTCGCCGATATCAACGCCGAGGCGGTTGCGAAAGCTGCCGCCGCGCTGGGTCCGAAGGCGATTGGGGTGCAGTTGGATGTGACCTCTCAGGCGTCGATTGATGCGGGGTTTTCTGCGGCGATTGAGCAGATGGGGTCTTTGGATATTCTGGTGAACAACGCGGCTTTGTTCACCGCCTCGCCGATTGCCGAGATTTCGCGTAGTGATTATGAACGTTTGTTCGCGGTCAATGTGTCTGGCACGTTGTTCTGTATGCAAGCTGCGGCCAAGCACATGATTGCGCGTGGAAAAGGTGGCAAAATCATCAACATGGCGTCTCAAGCGGGGCGTCGGGGTGAGGGGTTGGTGGCGGTGTATTGCGCCACCAAGGCCGCCGTGATCAGCCTGACGCAAAGCGCGGGGCTGGGGTTGATCGAGCATAAGATCAACGTCAATGCCATCGCCCCCGGTGTGGTGGATGGCGAGCATTGGGACGGTGTTGATGCGTTCTTCGCCAAATATGAGAACAAGGCTCCGGGCCAGAAAAAGCGTGAGGTCGGTGCTGCGGTGCCGTTTGGCCGCATGGGCACGGCGGCAGATTTGACCGGTATGGCGATTTTCCTCGCCACGCCGGAAGCCGAATATATCGTCGCGCAATGCTTCGGCGTTGACGGCGGCAACTGGATGGCATGAACATGAATGACAGTTCACAAACCGCTGCGCTGCCCGCCTATGATCGTAGCACGCTGACCCCCGGTATCGTGCATATCGGTCTGGGCAACTTCCACCGCGCGCATATGGCGGTGTATCTGGATGATCTGTTTGCCATGGGACTGGCACAGGATTGGGCGATTTTGGGCGCTGGCGTGCGCGAAGGCGATGCGCGTATGCGCGATGCGATGCTGGCGCAGGATTGCCTGTCGTCGATCATCGAATTGGACCCGAAAGGCAAATCCGCCCGCCGGGTGGGCGCGATGATCGGGTTCATTGAGGTGCAGGCCGACAATGCCGCTTTGATCGCCGCGATGGCGAAGCCTGAAATCCGTATTGTCAGCCTGACCGTGACTGAGGGCGGCTATTTCATTGATCCCGCGACCGGGAAGTTTGACCCGAAAGCGCCGGAAATCACCGCCGATGCCGCCAATCCGCACCGCACCGTGTTTGGCGCGATCATCGCCGCGCTGAAAGCACGCCGCGCCGCCGGAATTGCGCCGTTTACCGTAATGTCCTGCGATAACCTGCCCGGCAATGGCCATGTCACCGAAGCCGCTGTTGTCGGTCTGGCACGGCTGTCTGACCCGGCTTTGGCCGATTGGATCAAGGCCAATGTCGCCTTTCCGAACGGCATGGTGGACCGTATCACTCCCGCCACTGGCCCGCGTGAGCGCGCGATGGCGGCAGCTTTCGGTCTGGGCGATGATCCGGTGCCTGTCACCTGCGAACCCTTCCGCCAGTGGGTGTTGGAAGATAACTTCCCTGCTGGCCGCCCGCCGCTGGAAAAGGTTGGCGTCACGCTTTCCAGTGATGTTCACGCCTATGAGGCGATGAAAATCCGCATCCTGAACGGTGGACACGCCACGATTGCCTATCCCGGCGGGCTTTTGGACATCGAATATGTGCATGAGGCGATGGCGCATCCGCTGATCCTTGGTTTCCTAAACAAGCTGGAAACCACCGAGATCATCCCCACCGTCGCCCCGGTGCCGGATACCAACCTGGTGGATTACTACGCCAAGATCGTCGAGCGCTTCTCGAACCCCGAGGTTGCAGATACCGAGCGCCGCTTGTGCCTAGATGGCTCTAACCGACAGCCGAAATTCATCGTCCCACCGTTGCGGGATCGGTTGGCTGCGGGACAATCCTGTGATGGCTTAGCTCTCGTTTCCGCCCTTTGGTGCCGCTATTGCACCGGGACTTCGGACAAAGGCACTCATATCCCGCCGAACGATCCGAATTGGGAGTCTTTGCAAGCGACCGCTTTACAAGCCCAAAGCAACCCGCAGGCTTGGCTGGATCAACGCACGATTTATGGCGATCTGGCCGACAACCCGATTTTCCAAGTGGCCTTCACCACCCAACTCGTCCGCGTCCGCGATGAGGGGACTGAAGCGGCGCTGCGCGCTTACATCGGCTGATCCTTACCGAACAGCCGATGTGCAGCCGCGCAGACTTCCCCACAAGCGCGGCTGCGCCTATCTCTGGCTCAACAGATGGGCGTGCGGGATCATCCCGCACCGCTCTGGGAGACAGATATGAATATCGAACTTGGTCTTGATACCTTTGGCGATGTGACCGTCGACGCCAATGGTGCGCAAAAACCGATGGATCAGGTGATCCGCGATGTGGTTGAAGAAGCCGTGGTTGCCGATCAGGCCGGCGTGCATTTCATCGGCTTGGGCGAACATCACCGCCCGGATTTCGCGATTTCCTCGCCGGAAGTGATCCTGGCGGCGATTGCCGGGCGCACCAGCAAAATCCACCTTGGCACCGCCGTCACGGTGCTGTCGTCGGATGATCCGATCCGGGTGTTTCAGCGATTTTCCACCCTGAACGCGATTTCGAATGGCCGGGCCGAGGTGATCTTGGGCCGGGGCAGCTTTACTGAAAGCTATCCGCTGTTCGGCTATGCGATGGATGATTACGAACTGCTGTTCGAGGAAAAGCTGGATATTTTTGCCAAGCTGGTGCGGGAACCTTCGCTGACGTGGTCAGGGGAAACCCGCACGGCGTTGAAGAACCAGATTGTCTATCCTCCGGTTGGGCCGCAGGGGCTGACCACTTGGGTGGGCGTTGGCGGCAGCCCGGAATCGGTGGTGCGGGTGGTCCGGCAAGACTTGCAGTTGATGCTGGCGATCATCGGCGGCGATCCGCGTCGCTTCCTGCCCTATATCGACCTTTATCACCGCGCGGTGGATCAGTTGGGTAAAACAGCGCGCCCGATTGGCATCCATTCGCCGGGGTTTGTCGCGGAAACCGATGAAGCCGCGCAAGAGGCGCTGTGGCCGCACTACCAGACCATGTTTGGCCGTTTGGGCCGCGAGCGTGGCTGGCCGCCGACGACCAAAGAGCGGTTCTTGGAAGAGGTTCACCACGGCTCGCTCTATGTCGGCTCACCGGAAACAGTGGCGAAGAAGATCGCAAGCGCGGTGCGCGATCTGAAAATCCAGCGGTTTGACATGAAATACGCCACCGGGCCGATGCCGCATGATCAGCTGATTACCTGTATCCAACTTTACGGGGAGAAGGTGATCCCAATGGTGCATGAGTTGCTGGCGGCGTAACGCCGCAAAGTGATGAAGGCTTAAGCAGATAGCTGCGGCGGGGCGTCCCGGCGCAGCTATCTGCTGTTTGTTCGGTCAATACTTTCGGTCACGCCATGACAATGCCCAGATTGATCCGCAAGTTTAAGCGACTCTAAACAGAATCGCCGCTCTGGCGAGGAGATTTCATGCTCGACATATCGCCGGATCGGCTGACCTTGGAAGCCATCGAATTCGCCTCGCGCGATGAGATAGAGGCGCTGCAACTTTGCCGCCTGAAATGGTCGTTGGCGCATGCCTACCACAACGTGCCGCATATCAACGCGGCGTTCAAAGCTGCGGGCGTGCATCCTGACGATCTGTACAGCTTAAGCGATATTTCCCGGTTTCCCTTCACCACCAAAGCCGATCTGCGCGCCAATTATCCGTTCGGGATGTTCGCCGTACCGCGTGAGAAAGTGGTGCGTCTGCACGCCTCATCCGGCACCACGGGTAAGCCAACCGTGGTCGGCTACACCGCGAAAGACATCGACACCTGGTCGCATCTGATGCAGCGTACCATGCGGGCTTGTGGCACACGGCCCGGTGAGGTGGTGCATATTTCTTTCGGCTATGGGCTGTTTACCGGGGGATTGGGCTTTCACTACGGCGCCGAGAAAATGGGCTGCACGGTGGTTCCTGTTTCCGGTGGCATGACGCACCGGCAGGTGAACTTGATCGAGGATTTCGGCGCGACCACGATCTGCTCGACACCGTCTTACATGCTGTCGATTCTGGATGAATATCGCGCGCAGGGCCGCGATCCGCGCAAAAGCCCGCTGCGGGTGGGGATTTTTGGCGGCGAGCCCTGGACCAACGCGATGCGGGCCGAGATTGAGACGGCGTTTGATATGCACGCGCTGGACAATTACGGGCTGTCCGAAGTGATCGGGCCGGGGGTGGCCGCCGAATGTGTGGAAACCAAAGACGGTTTGACGCTGTGGGAAGATCATTTCCTTGCCGAGATCATTGATCCCGACACCGGCGCTTTGCTGGCAGACGGGGAATATGGCGAGTTGGTTCTGACCTCGCTGACCAAAGAGGCGATGCCGGTTGTGCGCTACCGGACACGCGATCTGACCCGGATTTTGCCCGGCACTGCGCGGTCAATGCGGCGGTTGGAGCGGATTCGCGGGCGCAGCGACGATATGATGATCCTGCGCGGGGTGAATGTGTTCCCTTCGCAGATTGAGGAGCAGGTGGTGGCGCATCCCGGTCTTGCACCGCATTTCCAGATCGAGTTGCGCCGCGATGGGCGGCTCGATTCGATGCGGGTGTTGGTCGAGGCGGTGACGGCAGCGGATGCGGCGGAATTGGCGTGGCTGGAAGCTGGCCTGCACAAGCGAATCCGGCAGATGTGGGGGATCAATATTGAGATTTCCGCAGGCCAGCCGGGTTCTGTGCCGCGCAGCGAGGGTAAGGCTGTGCGGATCGTCGATCATCGGCTTAAGGTTTGAGGATGCGGAGGGTCCCAACTCGGGACCTTTTTTAGTTGTTTTAAATCAATGTGGTAGGGTGTTGGATTTAAGGATTCTTTAAGGATTTGGCAGTTTACTGGGCATTGGCGGGATGAGTCGCCGCCGGGACATGTGCCCAAATGGTCGGTGGGAGTATGTGATGATCGTGCCGCTTTTGCTCTGTGTGGCCTCGGGGATCGGGCTTGCCCTGGCGGTTGCGCTGCCGGGTTGGCAGGATCTGGCGATGCTGGCGGGGCCGATGCTGCTGGCCAGTGTTTGGCTGTTGCTGCGGGCAGGGCTTGCGCGCGGGGCGGCGGACCGTGGACTTGAAGCCCATTCCATCCACCGACAAATTTCTGAACTTACCGACCCGCCCCGGCGAGGTGTGTTTGCGGGCAAGCAGTCACCGCCAAAATATGTCGTGGTCGATGGCTCTAACGTCATGCACTGGAAGGATAACGTGCCGCAGATCGACTCGGTGCGGGCGGTGGTCGATAAGCTGACAGCCGCGGGCTATGCGCCGGGCGTGGTGTTTGACGCCAATGCGGGCTACAAGCTGATGGGCAAATACAAACACGATCACGCCTTGGGCAAGCTTTTGGGATTGCCGCAGGATCGGGTGACGGTGGTGGACAAGGGCATGCCTGCCGATCCGGTGATTTTGGCCTCGGCCAAAGCTTTGGGCGCGCGGATCGTCAGCAATGACCGCTTCCGAGACTGGGCCAAGACGCACCCAGAGGTGCACGTGCCGGGGCATGTGATCGCGGGTGGCTACCGCGATGGGCAGGTTTGGTTGGATATGGCGTGAGGTATCGCGCAGGCGTAGCGCGTTCGGGCGGTGGAGCCTGCGGCCATCGGAATGAAAGCATTTTGTCTGAGGATTGTGGCGGTGGAATATTGCGGCGCGAGCTTTTCAGGTCGCTATGCTGGGATGCGCTTCGAAGGAGTGGTTCTGTGGGTAAATCGAGCAACGCCAAGGGAGGATTTGGCGCGGTGTTCGCCAAGGATGCCGAGTTTCTATACTACAACGGGCAGCGAAAGATTCGCAAAGCGCGGCTGATTGCCCGATCCGATCGTGCGCCGCGTGTGGTTGAGGATTGGGCGGTGCCGATCACGCATTCCAGCACGCTGACTCTGAGTGCGGATGAAAATGTGTTGATTGTGACCGACACTGCAGGTGGGCACTATGGGCTGCTGGCGGAAACCGGGGAAATCCTGTGGCGCAGTGTTGCCATCGGTGAAGGCGACGCAGGGATCATTCTGCCGGACGAAGGCTTCTTATTTGCAAGCTGGGATGGTGCTTTGCAGCGGATTGATCCGAGAGACGGCAAAGCCGTCGTCAAACCGCTCCGACCCGACCATCAAATCCGCAAACTGCAGTTTGCGCCCGCCTTGGCATGTGCCTTTTACAGGCGAATATGTCCCGCTGACAGCGAGCGGAGCAAACCCAGTCAGTCTTTGTGGAGGCTTGATGTTGATACTTTGGAAGCTAGAGAGATCCTGCCATTGTCGGTATGCAACGACATTGCAGTTGACCCATCGGGGAAATTTGCCGTGATGGTGGATGATTTGGTATTTCGCGCGCGGCCACCGTCAATGAGCCTGCTGGAGTATCTTCTTAGTCAGAAAAATACGCAATTTGACGTTTGTATTCATGATCTTGCCACTCAGAAAGTTGTGCAGAGCCGCCGGTTCCATTTTTCCGATCTCACTTTCAATAAACTGCGCTGGTCGCCAGACGGTCGCATCATCTGCTTTGCAAGTGGCAAGGGATTCGGATTCTTGCGTCGCGGCGACCTTGAACCATTTGCTTTTGTTCCAGCTCAGCTTTCCAGCGATGTTACCTTTTCCGCAGACGGCACGTTGATGTTTATGACGGGTTGGGAGACCTCAACTTTGCTGCGCGTGGTGGATTTGGTTGACTACCCATTTTCGGCAGCCCAGCAGCTAGCTCCGTCGCAGCGATTGCATTTCCGCCCCCCTCGGACTATCTGACGATAGACCGATGTTACCGCAGGACAGGCGATGAACTGGATTTCAAACTACGTCCGCCCGAAGATCAACTCGCTGTTTTCGCGCCGCGAGGTGCCCGAGAATCTTTGGACGAAATGCCCGGAATGCGGGACGATGCTGTTTCACCGCGAACTGGCGGCGAATTTGAACGTCTGCACCTCATGCGATCACCATATGGCGATTTCTCCGCGCGATCGCTTCACAGGGCTGTTTGATATCGGCGTGTTCGTTGAGGTGAAGGTGCCGGAGCCGGTGGTCGATCCGCTGCATTTCCGCGATCAAAAGAAATACCCGGATCGGTTGAAAGCGGCGCAAAAGGTGACGGGCGAGCGTGAAGCGATGCTGGTGGCCGAGGGCGAGGTTGGCCGCACGCCGATCATCGCGGTGGCGCAGGATTTCAGCTTCATGGCGGGCTCGATGGGGATGTATGTCGGCAACGCCATCATTGCGGCGGCGCAGCGGGCGGTGGCGACGAAGCGGCCGCTGGTGCTGTTTTCGGCGGCAGGTGGCGCGCGGATGCAGGAGGGGATTTTGTCTCTGATGCAGATGCCGCGCACGACAGTGGCGGTGCAGATGCTGAAAGAGGCGGGCCTGCCTTACATCGTGGTGCTGACGCATCCAACCACCGGCGGGGTGACGGCGTCTTATGCGATGCTGGGCGATGTGCAGATTGCCGAACCGAACGCGCTGATCTGTTTCGCGGGGCCGCGGGTGATCGAGCAAACCATCCGCGAAAAGCTGCCAGAGGGCTTCCAGCGCGCCGAATATCTGTTGGATCATGGCATGTTAGACCGTGTGACGCACCGCAAGGCTATGCGTGAGGAATTGGTAACGATCCTGCGGATGCTGATGAATCAAAGCCCTGCGGTGAAGGGCGATTTGCCGCCACCGGGCGATATTCTTGAGGCGGCTGAGGTCAAAGCGTGAGCTCTGACGCGGTTCTTGAGCGGATGATGACGCTGCATCCCAAGGTGATGGACCTGGTGATGGACCGGGTGGAGCGGTTGTTGGCGATCTTGGGCAACCCGGAACGCTCTGTACCTCCGGTGATCCATATCGCTGGCACCAATGGCAAGGGCTCGACCCAAGCGATGATCCGGGCGGGGCTGGAGGCGGGCGGTTCGCTGGTACACGCTTATACCTCGCCGCATCTGGCGCGGTTTCATGAGCGGATCCGGTTGGCCGGGGAATTGATTTCCGAGGATACATTGACGGCGTTGCTGGACGAATGTGTGCAAGCCAACGGCCCGGATGAGATCACGTTTTTTGAGATCACCACTTGTGCGGCGTTTCTGGCGTTCAGCCGCGTGCAGGCGGATTATACCCTGCTGGAGGTCGGCTTGGGCGGGCGTCTGGATGCGACGAATGTGGTCGAAAAGCCGATTTTGACGGTGATTACCCCGGTGTCGATCGACCATCAGCAATATCTGGGGGAAACTTTGGCCGAGATCGCGGGCGAAAAGGCCGGGATTTTGAAGCGGGGCGTGCCTTGCGTGATTGGCCCTCAGGAAGACGAAGGCATGGCGGTGATCGAGGCCCGCGCGGCGCGATTGGGCTGCCCGGTGCTGGCGTTTGGTCAGCAGTGGAGCGCTTGGGAAGAACGTGGGCGGCTGATTTATCAGGATGAAAACGGGCTGCTCGATCTGCCTTTGCCGAACCTGCCGGGGCCGTTTCAGGTGCAAAACGCCGGGGCGGCGATTGCGGCACTGCGGGCGTTGGGCAAGGATCAGGCCGCTTGTGAGGCGGCGGTGACGAAGGCCTATTGGCCAGCAAGGATGCAGCGTTTGCGTGTCGGGCCCCTGGTGGACTCTGCGTCGGGTGTCGAGTTGTGGCTGGACGGTGGGCACAATCCGGCGGGCGGCGCTGCGGTGGCGGCGACTTTGGCGCGGATGCCTGCGCGGGAAACGCATCTGATCTGCGGGATGCTGAACACCAAGGATGTGCGCGGCTATATGCAGCCGCTTGCGCCGCAAGTGACGCGGTTGCACGCGGTGTCGATCCCCGGGGAGAAGAACACTTTGCCCGCCGAAGTCACGCGGGATGCGGCTTTGAGTGTCGGGATGGATGCGGTGGTGGCAGGCTCGGTGGCCGAGGCTTTGACAGCGATTGCGGCAGTATCGCCCAATGCGCGGGTCTTGATCTGCGGCTCTTTGTATCTGGCGGGCGGGGTTCTGCGCGAGAACGGCTAGGGTTTCGCCCCATAGCGCGCCATGAACATCGACACCGCACCCTCGATCACGCGGGTGGTGTCGGCTGGGGTGTAGCACGGGCTGGGGGTGAAGATCATCCGGTCTTGAATGTCGACCTTGCACAGCTGGGCGAATTGGGCGGCGGCGAAGGGGATGTCGTCAATCAGCAACTCACCCCGCTCGGTGGCGCAGCGCAGGATTTCGGCAATGCGATCTTGCACCATTTTCGGGCCGGAGTGGTAGAATTGATGCGCGACGGCGGGGAAGTTTTCTGATTCTGCCACCGCGATGCGAAAGATGCGCTGACCGAAATCCGACAGCAGGAAGGCGGTGATCTTTTCCGCCGCAAGCCGCAGCACGTCTGCAATCGGCGCGGTCGGGTCGATGTGGGATTCGGCATCGGAGGCCTGACGGCGACATTCGGTGCTGGCGATTTCCAGAAAAAGCAGGCGTTTGTCGGGGAAATAGGCGTAAAGCGTGGCTTTCGACACCCCGGCCTCGCGCGCGATATCGTCGACCGAGGCGCGCTCAAAGCCGTCGCGCATGAACACGATGCGCGCGCCTTCCAGCACTTGATCGAACTTACGACCCTTAACGATCAGTTGCGGCTTGGCACCCATGCTGTCCCCCTTGGCCTTAGTCTATAGCGGCTGCGGGGGGGCGGGCAAGCGGTTGGTCACTTGCCAGGCAGCGCCGCATTTTGCGACGAGATGCTGGTGGTGGTCGGCGGGAAGCTCAGGTCGGGCAGCGACAGGTTCATCGAGAAGGCCGAGGCTTGGGTGGTGGCGGCGATGGTCAGCAGAAGGGCGGTGGCGAAGGGTTTCATATCAGGTTCCTTTATTGAACTGGTCGGTTCAGTTATAAATGAACTGATTCGTTCAGTTTGGCAAGTAGATTCTGAACCGATTGGTTTAGAATGCGTTTTGGGCTTGGCCTTTGCGGCGGCTTAGGGCTATTTAGAATCATTCCAAACTGGACGAGATGAGGCTGATATGGGTTTCAACATTTCCAACCGCAGGCGCTTTGCCGATCTGACCGAGCAAGAAGTGTTGGCGCTGGCGATTTCGTCCGAGGAGGATGACGCGCGGATTTACCGCAGCTTTGCGCATGGCTTGCGGGCGGAATATCCGGGCTCGGCGGCGGTGTTTGACGAGATGGCGGTCGAGGAGGACGGGCATCGGCAGATGCTGATTGACCTGCATGTCAGCCGCTTTGGTCCGGTTATTCCACTGCTGCGGCGCGAGCATGTGGCGGGGTTTTATGCGCGGCGTCCGGTTTGGTTGACTGAGAATCTGGGGCTGGAGCGGATCCGGGATGAAGCCCGCGCGATGGAGCATGGTGCGGCGGAATTTTACGCCCGGGCGGCGGCGCGGACCAAGGATGCGGCGACGCGGAAATTGTTGGGAGATCTCGCGGCGGCAGAGGCGGGGCATGAACAACATGCCGAGGGGTTGGAGGCTGATCTGCTGGGGCCAGAGGTGCGAGACGGTGAGGATAAGGTGGCGCGGCGGCAGTTTATTCTGACCTGGGTGCAGCCGGGGCTCGCGGGGTTGATGGATGGCTCTGTCTCCACGCTTGCGCCGATCTTTGCGACGGCGTTTGCGACGCAGAATACTTGGACGACGTTTCTGGTGGGGTTGGCGGCCAGCGTGGGGGCGGGGATTTCTATGGGGTTCACCGAGGCCGCGCATGATGATGGGGTGCTGTCGGGGCGGGGCTCTCCCTTCAAGCGGGGGCTGGCGTCGGGGGTGATGACGGCTTTGGGCGGGCTTGGCCACGCGCTGCCGTATTTGATCCCGGATTTCTGGACGGCGACCTCGATCGCGATGGTGGTGGTATTTGTGGAATTGTGGGCGATTGCTTGGATTCAGAACAGGTTTATGGAGACACCTTTTTTGCGGGCTGCCCTGCAGGTGGTGCTGGGCGGGGCTTTGGTGTTCGCGGCGGGGGTGCTGATTGGCGGCGGTTGAGGCTGTGTCCACGCGTGGACAGGCGTTTCATTTAAGTAATATCAATGGGTTACGATGGTGTCGTTAAGGGTTTGTTAGGGTTTGCGCGCTTGTGCTGATGCGAACACATATCCCTGCAAGCTGCGGCCTTGTATCTGCCTGCGCGGCATGAAACTCTGAACCCATGCTGGCGATCCTCCTGAAAACTCTGCCGTTCTTTGCGGTGATTGGCCTTGGCTATGGCGCGGGGCGGCTGCGGTTTTTCAGCGCCGAGGCCACGGCGTATCTGACGAAATTCGTGTTTTACTTCGCGCTGTCGGCGATGCTGTTTGGCTTTGCGGCCAATCTGGACTTGGGCGATGTGTTCTCTTGGGCGTTTGTCTGGGCGTATTTTTTGGCCTCGGCTTTGGTCTGGGGGATTGTCGCCGGGGTGGCGTTGTTGCGCGGGGCCAAGCCGGAAGTTGCGGTGTTTGAGGCGCATACGGGCATTATCGGCAATGTCGGTTTCCTTGGTATTCCAATGCTGACGCTGCTGCTGGGTCCGGCGGCGGTGGGGCCGGTTTTGCTGGTGTTGGCCGTGGATTTGCTGGTGTTCACCTCAGTTTTGACGCTGGTGGTGACGGGTTTGCGCGAAGGCCGGATGTCTTGGGGCATTTTCCGGGTGTTGGGGCTGGGCTTGCTGAAAAACCCGATGATCGTCTCGGTGGTGCTGGGGATGGCTTGGGGGGCGACGGGATGGGCGCTGCCTGTGCCGGTGAACGAATTCATGACGATGTTGGGGGCGGCGGCGACGCCTTGCGCTTTGTTTGCGATTGGGGCCAGCCTTGCCGGGCGCAGTGCGGAACGGCAGGAGGTGGCGGCTTGGCTGAGTTTTGCCAAACTGGTGCTGCATCCGGCGGCGGTGGCGCTGGCGGCACTGGTGATTTTCCCGGTGGAGCGTTATGCGGCGGGGGTGATGGTGGCGGCGGCGTCGTTGCCTGTGGCGGGAAATGTGTTCATTCTGGCGCAGCATTTCGGGGTGGCGCCGCAGCGGGTTTCCACGGCGATTCTGCTCTCGACCGCCGCATCGGTGCTAAGTGTGACGGCGGTGATTGCGTTGGTGACGGGTTAATTTCAGGGCAGGCTAAAGGGGCAAGACGATGAAAACCATTTCCGAAAATCGGGCGTTTGGCGGCGTGCAAGGGGTTTACAGCCATGCATCGGAGGCCACTGGCACCGATATGACCTTTGGGCTGTTCCTGCCCGCCGAAGCCGAAGAAGGGCTGGTGCCGGTGCTGTGGTATTTGTCGGGGCTTACCTGCACGCATGAAAATGCCATGGTGAAGGCGGGCGCGCAGCGTTGGGCGGCAGAGGTGGGGATTGCGTTGGTGTTCCCGGATACCTCGCCGCGCGGCGAGGATGTGCCGAATGACGCGGCTTACGATCTGGGGCAGGGCGCGGGGTTTTATGTGGATGCGACCCAACAGCCGTGGGGCAAAAACTTCCGCATGTGGGATTATGTGACCGATGAGTTGCCGGGCGAGTTGTTCAAGGCGTTTCCGATTGCGGAAGCCGCGCAGTCAATCACCGGACATTCGATGGGCGGGCATGGCGCGTTGACCATCGCGATGAGCTTTCCGGGGCGGTTCCGTTCTGTTTCCGCCTTTGCGCCGATCTGCAACCCGACGCAAAGCGACTGGGGCCGCAAGCAGTTTAGCGCCTATCTTGGGCCGGATGAGGCCGCTTGGGCCGCGCATGACGCGACATTGTTGATGAAAAAGCGCGGCTTTGATGGGCCGATTTTGATTGACCAAGGCACCAGCGATCAGTTTGTTGATTTGTTGAAGCCCGAAGCTTTGGCTGGGGCTATGGCCGAGCGCAGGCAGGGCGGCAGTTTTCGGATGCAGAAGGGCTATGACCACAGCTATTTCTTCGTAAGCACCTTTATGGAGGAACATGTGGCATTTCATGCGGGGGCACTGAATGCGTAGAATGGGAATACTTAAAGCGGCGGTTTTATTGGGTTTTCTGGCGCAGCCTGCGCTGGCGGGGCAGGCGGAAGATCAGGTCTTGGCGGCGGTGAACAAGGCGCGGGCGGGGGCGGGGTGTTCTGCTTTGAGCGTCAATGCCAAGCTGGTGGCGGCGGCGAAGGGCCATGCCAAGGCGATGGCCGAGCAGAATTTCTTCGGCCATGCCAGTAAGAATGGCGGCAAGTTCTCGAACCGGATCAAGGCGCAGGGCTATCGCTATAGCAAGGTCGCCGAGAATATCGGCGCGGGGCAATCTTCGGCGGCTGGGATTATGGAAAGCTGGCTGGGCAGCGCGGGGCATCGCAAGAATATCCTGGACTGTGCGCTGACCGAGACCGGGATCGCGGTGGTGTATCAGCCGGACGATCAGCCTCTGAAGGGGCAGAAATACGCGATGAAATACTATTGGGTTGAGGTTTTTGCGGCTCCATGACTGGCTTGAATGGCGGTGGCAGGATTTTTATTGACGCCGATGCCTGCCCGGTGAAGGCCGAGGCGGAGCGGGTCGCAACGCGGCATCAGATGCGGATGATTTTGGTGTCGAATGGCGGCATCCGGCCAAGTGCGAACCCGTTGGTGGAAAGCGTGTTTGTCGCGGCAGGCCCGGATGAGGCGGATAAGTGGATCGCCGAGGCTTGCGGGGCGGGCGATGTGGTGGTGACGGGGGATATTCCGCTGGCGGCGAAATGTGTGGCGGCGGGGGCCAAGGTGGTCAAGCACAATGGCGAGGAATTAACGCCTGCCAATATCGGCAATGTGCTGGCGACGCGGGATTTGATGCAGGATTTACGCTCGGCTGATCCGTTTCGGCAGGGTGGCGGACGGCCATTTTCCAAGGCGGATCGCAGTCGGTTTCTGGAAGTTTTAGAGCGGGTTGTGCGGCAAGCGAAGCTTTGATGTCGCCTTCGCGCTAGATTTGGGCGGGGGCCTGCGGTCAGTTGGGGCATGTCTGACATTTCCAAAAAGTCCAACTCTGGTATTTTCTTTGCCCTTGGCGGCGGGATTGTGCTGTCGATGAATGATCTGGCGATCAAGGCATTGTCGGGTTCCGGCTATGCCTTGCATCAGGTGATCTTGCTGCGGGCGTTTATTGGCATTGCGATTGTGCTGGCGGTGATCTGGGCCTCAGGCGGCGGGTTTCGGCAGTTGCTGACGAAGCGGCCATTGGATCATCTGTTCCGGGTCAGTATCGTGATGTGTTCGAACATCACCTATTTCGTCGGGCTGTCGCTGATGCCCTTGGCGGATGCGGTGGCGACGGCGTTTGTGGCGCCGTTGTTTGTCACACTGATGTCGGCGGTGATTTTGGGCGAGCAGGTGGGGCCTCGGCGTTGGGCGGCGGTTGGCGTGGGGATGCTGGGCGTGGTGGTGATGACGCGGCCGGGGGCGGGGGTTATTCAACCGGCGGCGATCTTGGTGCTGATTTCGGCGTTCTGCTATGCTTCCAGCCATATGATGACGCGGCGGATGCGGGTGACGGAAAGTGCGATGACGCTGAATTTCTTCGTGCAGGTGGGTTTTATTCTGGTCAGTCTGGGCTTTGGCTTTGTGGCGGGGGATGGGCATCTCGCACAAGCACCGGGCAGCACATGGGAGTTTTTGTTCCGGCCGTGGCATTCGCCACCGATGGAGGATTGGTGGGCATTTGTGGCGACCGGGGTGGCGGTGGGCGTCGGCGGTTTGATGATGAGCCAAGCGTATCGCACCACCGAGGCGGCTTTGATCGCGCCGTTTGAATATATCGGGATGCCGATGGCGATTTTCTGGGGGGCGGTGGTGTTTGGCACGTTGCCGGACCATACGGCTTGGGCGGGGATTGCGTTGATCTGCGGCGCGGGGCTTTATACGCTCTGGCGCGAGACGGTGCGCAAGAAGAAGGATCTGGATGTTGCAGCCCCTAGCGGTGATATTTGACATCGGCAATGTGCTGACGCGCTGGCAGCCGGAAGCGTTTTATGACCGGGTGATCGGTGAGGACCGCCGTCGCGCCCTGTTTGACGCGGTTGATCTGCATGGCATGAATGACCGCGTGGATGAAGGGGCGCTGTTCCGCGAGACGATCTATGACTGGGCCGAGCGTTACCCGGAGTGGTCTGCGGAAATCCGCATGTGGTATGACCGTTGGATCGAACTCGCCAGCCCCCGGATTGAGGGCAGCATTGCTTTGCAGCGGGCGCTGCGCTCCAAGGGTGTGCCAGTGTTTGCGCTGACCAATTTCGGGCGATACTCGTTTGAGGAAGCCCTGCCGAAGATGGACTTCCTGCAGGATTTCGACCGCCGCTATGTCTCGGGCGTGATGGGGGTGATCAAGCCTGATCCGCTGATTTATCAGATGGTTGAGCAGGATTGCGGCATCGCACCTGACAGGCTTTTGTTCACCGACGATAGGGCCGAGAATATCACGGCGGCGGCGCGCAGGGGCTGGCGCACGCATCAGTTTGAAAGCTGGCAGGGCTGGGCGCAACGTTTGGTTGCCGAAGGCTTGTTAAGCAAAAAAGAGGCAGGGTTATGAGTATTGAAATCGTTGGGCCAGAGGCCGAGGCTTTGTTGTCATGGGCGGGGCTGTGCGAAGCGATTGAGGCGGGCCACCGCCTGCCGCGCGCTGAAATCAGCGATCTGCTGCTGCATCGCGGTGCCGATACCCTGCTGGATCGGGCGGCGTGGATTGATGGTCTGGGCAGTCTGGTGAAGGTCGCCACCGTGGTTCCGGGCAATGCGGCGCGCGGTTTGCCCAGCATTCACGGCGCGGTCAATTTGTTCAACGATCAGACCGGGGTGCTGGAGGCTTTGGTGGATTTCCATCTGGTGACAAAATGGAAAACGGCGGGCGACAGCCTGCTTTCGGCCAGCAAACTGGCGCGCAAGGACAGCCGGAATATCTTGCTGGTGGGGGCCGGGACAGTGGCGCGGTCGATGATTGAAGCCTATGCATCGTTGTTTCCTGAGGCGCGGTTCAGCATCTGGAACCGCTCGCCTGCTGGGGCGGAAGCGATGGCTGCGGCGGATGGACGGGTGACGGCTGTGACAGATTTGGCGGCGGCGGTGAGGGCGGCGGATGTAATTTGCTGTGCGACCATGAGCAAACAGCCGCTGTTAAAAGGCGAATGGCTGCAGCCGGGGCAACATATCGACCTGATCGGCGCCTATACCCCGGCGATGCGTGAGGCGGATGATGCGGTGATGCAGCGTGCTTCGGTGTTTGTGGATTCACGCGCGACGACGGTGCATCATATCGGCGAGTTGATGGACCCGATCGCGCGCGGTGTGATCAGCGAAGCCGACATTAAGGCGGATTTCTATGACATCGCGCAGGGGGCCTATCGGCGGACATCGGACGCTGAAATCACCGTCGCCAAGAACGGTGGCGGCGCGCATCTGGATCTGATGACCTCGGCCTATATTCTGGCGATGTGGCGGGGGCGGTGAGGCGCGGCGCTTGCTATCGGGGGCTTCTTGCAGCAGCGGCGCTTGGCTAGAGGGTCAAATATTTTCGCGGGTGTAGAGTTCGAACGGAATGATACTGGTCCAGTTTCCGGTTTTGGCCCCGGCTTCGCAGGCGCGCCGCATACCTGCAACGGTTTCCTGCGCCATCAGTTTCAGCGGATGCGAGATGGCGAGCGTCATGCTGCCATCGAGCAAAGCCGCCCGCGTGACCTCCATCAGCTGATAGCCAACCACCGCGATTTTCCCGGCCCGATCCGAATTGCGCAGCGCGGTCAGCGCCCCGGTGATGCCGCCGCCTGCCACATAAAGCCCGGTCAGATCGGGGTGCTCGCGCAGCAGTTTTTCGGTCATTTCCTGCGCGATAGTGCTGGATTCGAAGGTTAGCAACGGCTCCAGCAGGGTGAATTCGGGGGCGTATTCGCGATAATAGCTGCGAAATCCGCTTTCGTTCATTTCTTGGCAGCGATAGCGGTGATTGCCGACCAGAATGCCTAACTTGCCGGGGGCCTTGCTGATCTTTTCAATCGCCCAAGCCGCCGTGCGACCGACTTTCCAGTTGTCCAAGCCGATGTAATGCACCTGCCCGGTGGCGGAAAGTTGCGAGATCAGCGCGAAGATTGGCACATTGCGGGCGCGCAGCGCGTCCAGCGTTTCAGAAATCATCGGATGCACTGCGGCGACCACCGCAATCGCGTCGCAAGTCTCGGCAAGATCCAGCAAGCGGGCTGAGATGTTTTGCGGTGACAGGTCTTCGAGATATTCGATTCGGGCGTCGATCTCGGCGTCAGCGATCGACTTTGCCTCCAAAGCCAAAGCTGCGCCCAAATCACGGTAAAAGCTGCGGGTCGGCTGATGTAAAAGGAAGCCCAAGCGGTATTTTGGTCGGTTCGCGGCCACATGCGCCTGAATTGCCCCGGTGCCATAAAAGTTAATCGCTTCAGCGGCTTCTTGCACCCGCTGTCGGGTTGGGTGGCGCACATTCTGCGCCCCTGACAGCACGCGGTTGACGGTGGCCACCGAGACGCCAGCCAGCTTTGCCAGATCAGGAATGGTTGGGCGCTGCATCTCGGCCTCCAGTATCATTTCGTATCATAATTCCCCGAGTATGAGACGAATGATACGTTATTGCGTGGCGTCTATTAACGCATCTTGATTTGATTCAAGTCAAGGCGTCTATCTCATCCCAACTTGGCAGCGATCCAAAGCCGCCCACCCACAGCACCGCAACGCTTTCCCAAACCCTGCCCTCGGCAGGGAACGGCCCCACTTTGCGCAAACGGCAGACCGCTGCCAGTCGGAGGACAGATGGACGACCTGCAATCAGGCAGCCGCAACAAGCGCGGCGATTGGACGCCCAGCGCCATTCTGGAAGTCGCGCCGTTCTGGCAAAAGCCGCGCGATCTGCGCCGAATTTTGGCGTGGGTGCCCGAATATATCTGGCCGTGGAATGCGTTTCATATGGCGACAGCGTTGCTGTATTGGTTCTACGTCATCCCCGATACCGCCACCCTGCAAACCCTGTCATGGGGCTGGCCGCTGTGGCTTTACGCGGTCAACGCCAGCGCGATTTTCGTGATGTATGGCAGTATCGAGCTGTTCTGGTATGTCAAACGCAAGCAGGGCAACCGCTTCAAATACAACGCGAAATTCCCCGGTGAGCAACCTTCCGACGTGTTTTGGTTCAAAAGCCAGAACATCGACAATTTCCTGCGCACGTTCTTCTTCTCAATCCCACTCTGGACGCTGGTGCAGGTCGGGATGCTCTATGCCTTCGCCAATGGCTATGCGCCGTGGTTGGCTTGGGCGGATCATCCGGTTTATCTGGCGGTGCTGGTGCTGCTGTGCCCAGCCATTCAGGAAATCCACTTCTTCTGCATCCACCGCCTGATCCATGTGCCGGTCTTCTACAAATGGATCCATTCCGTTCACCACAATTCGGTCAACCCCAGCCCGTGGTCGAGCCTTTCGATGCATCCGGTCGAAGGCTTGCTGTATCACGCCGTTTGCCTGTGGCATCTGGTGATCCCGTCGAACCCGATCATCGCTTTGTTCCAGCTGCATATCGCGGGTTTCGGCGCGGTGAACGGCCATATCGGCTTTGACAAGCTGGAGATCACCGAAGACACCGCGCTCGATAGCCACGCCTATGCCCACTACCTGCACCACAAGTATTTTGAGGTGAACTATGGCGGCGATGGCCTGATCCCGTTGGATAAATGGTTCGGCTATTGGCACGACGGCAGCAAAGCCGGGGACGCCCAGATGCAGGCGCGGTTTGAGGCGAAAAAGGCCCGGATGAACGCCCAAAAACTCTGACAGCCAGCGCCTGACCCACCACAAAGCAATTCCAAACGAGCGGCGGAGGAGACCTCGCCCGGATGGAGAGAACCACCCAAGGCAATTCGCCAAATCGGCGACAACACGGAGGAGACATATATGAAACTCAATCTAATCAAGGTTTTGGCGACGACTGCATTGGTGGCGATGACCACCACCGCAAGTTTCGCGGCAGACATTGCTGTTATCGGCGGCTCGAACGATGATGCGTTCTGGAACAAGATCAAAAAGGGTCTGGACGATGCGACCCCGGCGATTGTCGCCAATGGCGGCTCGGTGAACTACCTGCGCCTGCAAAACTACGACAACTTCGCCCCCGATGTGGTGCAACTGATCCGCACCGCGATCAGTCAAGATGTCGATGGTCTGGTGATCCCGAACTGGGTGCCAGAGGCCGAAGATCCGGCGATCAAAGACGCGATTGCGGCGGGAATCACCGTGATCCTGATGAACGCAGGCGGTGCCGATAAGGCGCATGAATTGGGCGCGATCAACTACATCGGCAATGAAGAATATCCCGCAGGCGTGGCGGGGGGTGAGTATTTCGCCAAACACGGCCAGAAGCATGTGCTTTGCGTCAACACTCTGCCGGGTTCCACCAACACCGAGGATCGCTGCCGGGGTGTTGCCGATGCGATGACAGCCGCAGGCTTCAAATCTGAGCAGTTGCCGCTGCCGACCACCAGCTTTGGCGATCCGACCGCTGTGGCCGAGGCGATCAAGGCCACCTTGCTGAAAGACAGCACGATTGACGGCGTGATCACCATTGCGGCGGGCGATGCGGATTCGGCGGCAACGGGCATCCAGCAATCTGGCCTGACCACGGTGGCGCTGGCCTCGTTTGATATGAACGAAGCCGGTCTGGCGCGGATCAAAGCCGGCACGCAGAGTTTTGCGATTGACCAACAGCCCTATCTGCAAGGCTTCCTTGCGACCTCTCTGCTGGCCTCGGCGATCGACTTTGGCACAGCGCTGCCGACCTTCCCGGTGCTGACCGGGCCGGGGATTGTCGATGCCTCGAACATCGAAGCCACCTTGGCTGGTGTTGAAAAGGGCGCGCGTTAGCCTCGCCTGCTTGGGTCTGCCCGTCTGTGGCAGACCTAATATGCCAATGATCTGGCCGCCAATCCGTGGATCAGCTTGGCCAGATCCTGACATCATCCAAACCGGGGGAGCCCCATGTCGATATTTTCCTCAATCGGCGGCCTGTTGCGCCGCCCCGAGGCCGGGGCCTTCCTGGGCCTGTCCGCCGTTCTGATTTTCTTTACGATCTTCGGCGGCATCACCTTTCTGAAACCCGCAGGCATCGCCAGCTGGATGAACGTCGCCGCCAACTTGGGCGTCATTGCAATCCCGGTCGGCCTTTTGATGATCGCTGGCGAGCTGGACATTTCCGTCGGTGCCATGGTGCCGTTTGGCGCGATGACGGTGGCGGTGATCGCAGGCCATTACGGCTTGTCGATCTGGCTGGGCGTCGCGGTGGCGCTGTCGTTCGGCGTGTTGGTCGGGTTGATCAACGGCTATATGGTGATCCGAACGGCGGTGCCGTCGCTGATCGTCACCCTTGGCAGCCTGTTCGCGGTGCAGGGCATCGTGCTGGGGCTGACCGTGCTGATCACCAAATCCACTTCGGTCGCGCTTGCCACCGAAGGCCCTGCCAAGGCGATTTTCGGTGATTTTTTCTTCGGCGGCCAAGTGCAGGTCATGGTGATCTGGTGGCTTGCGATCACGGCGGCTTATGTGTTCTTCGTCCACTTTTCACGCTTTGGAAACTGGATTTTTGCCATGGGCGGCGACAAGGTTTCCGCCCGCAACGCAGGCATCCCGACCGAGCGGATGACGATCCTTTTGTTCGTACTGTCGTCGACCTCGGCGGCGTTTGTCGGCATGTGCCAAGCGATCCTGTATAACTCGGCGCAGGTCGCAGGTGGCCAGTCGTTCATCTTCAACGCGATCATCTCGGTGGTCGTCGGCGGCGTGCTGCTGACCGGAGGGTTCGGGTCGATCATCGGGATTTTCTTTGGCACGCTGACCTTCGCCATCGTCACCCAAGGCATCTATTACACCGATTTTGACCGCAACTGGTCGTCCTTAATCATCGGCGTGCTGCTGCTGGTGGCAGTTTTGATGAACAACACTTTCCGCAAAATGGCGCTGTCTTATGCGCCGAAGAAAGGGGCCAAGTGATGGATAAGGCTTTGCTTTCCCTGAAGGGCATCAACAAAAGCTTTGGCCCGATTGACGTGTTGCACGACATCAATCTCGACATCCGGGCGGGTGAGGTTCTGTGTCTGCTGGGCGACAATGGTGCCGGCAAATCCACCGTGATCCGGCTGCTATCGGGTGTGCATCGGCCCAGTTCGGGCAGTATTGAGATTGACGGCCAGCCCGTCAGCTTCAAAAGCCCGCGCGATGCGTCCGAGGCTGGGATCGCCACGGTTCACCAATTCGGCGGCACCTTCCCGCTGATGTCGATTGGCCGCAGCTTTTTCGTGGGGGTGGAGCCGACCAAAGGCATCGGCCCGTTCAAAATCTTTGACCGCAAACGCGCCAACGCCATCGCGGTGCAAGCGGTGCAAAGCTTTGGCATCACCCGGATCACCGATGGCGACCGCTTGGTGGGCGGCCTTTCGGGGGGCGAGCGGCAGGCGCTTGCCATCGCCCGCGCCGTGCATTTTGGCGCGCGGGTGCTGATCTTGGATGAGCCGACCGCCGCTTTAGGCGTCAAACAAGCCGCCCACGTTCTGCGCATCGTCAACGAGGCAAAGCGCCGGGGTCTTGCGGTGATTTTCATCACCCATCAGGTGATGCACGCGATGGCGGTCGGCGATCACTTCGCCGTGCTGATCCGGGGCGGTATCGCCGCCGATTTCCGCAAGGGCGAGCGCACGCGCGAAGAAATCACCGATCTGATGGCGGGCGGTGAAACCATGGCCGGGCTGGAAGCCCAGATCGAGGCCGAAAGCGCCTGAAACCTTTCCCCTGCCCGGCGCTCTCCCGTGCCGGGCCATGCAGCCTGCTGGGCCGGAACGCGTCCGGCCCAGCAATTTCCCCGGTTTAAGGACCAGCAAAATGGCCAGTTGGACCCGCGCTTGCGCCACCGATGACATCGAACTTGACGAGATGATCCGTTTTGACCACGGCAGCCAGACCTTTGTGGTGGTGCGCAGCCCCGAGGATGAGTTTTTCGTCCTCGACGGCATTTGCAGCCACGAGCATGTGCATCTGTGCGGTGGTCTGGTGATGGACGGCGCGGTTGAGTGCCCGAAACACTCCGCGACC
This sequence comes from Pseudomonadota bacterium, assembly GCA_040387915.1. Lineage (GTDB taxonomy): Bacteria > Pseudomonadota > Alphaproteobacteria > Rhodobacterales > Rhodobacteraceae > Cypionkella. Next base: position 212,739 of record JAZKCV010000013.1, on the reverse strand, counting down.
TTCGATTATCGCACCGGTGAGGCGACCCGCGCGCCCGCCTGTATCAACCTGAAAATCTGGCCCGTCAAAGTTGACGGCGGCCACGTGTATATCGAGATTTGACATGACATTCCAACTTGCCGCCTGCGCCGAGATGCTGTGGCGCGACCGCCCGATTGAATGGCGCGCGTCACGCCTGAAAGAGTTGGGCTTTGGCGTTGGCCTGTGGAACTGGCCCGCGCATGATCTGGCGAAATTGCAGGCGACCGGGGCCACGTTCACCATCATGAACGGCTATCTGGAGGGGCGTCTGGCCGATGATGCGGGCGCGGATATGCTGCTGAAATCGGCTTTTGAAACCGCGCAGGTTGGCAAGCGGTTGGGCGTGCATCGGTTGAATTTGCATGGAACGGGCCTGGGCGACGGTGGCATTCCAATCTGGCAAACGCAGGTTGTCAGTGGTGCGATGTGGCTGAAAGCCCGCGACACGCTGAACCGCATCTGTGATATAGCCGAAGCTGAAGGCGTTGTATTCACACTGGAAAACCTGAACCTGCTGGATCATCCGGGTTGCCCGTTCGGATCGACCGCCGATGTGCTGGCTTTGGTGTCATCCATCAACCGCCCGCAACTGCGCATCAATCTGGACCTGTATCACACCCAGATCGGCGAGGGCGATTTGATCCGCTGGCTGGAAAAATGCCTGCCGTGGATTGGCGAGGTGCAGGTCGCCGACAATCCGGGACGGTGCGAGCCGGGCACGGGGGAAATCAATTATCAAGGCGTCGCGCAGGCGCTGACAGCGATGGGATATTCCGGCCCGGTTGGTCTGGAATCCTTTGCCAAGGGCGATGACGAAGCGGCGCTTGCTGCCTTCCGCAACGCATTCGCGGTTTAAGAAAGGCACGGTGTAATCATGGTCACTAAAGCCAACCGCCCGACCGTCCACGACATGCGCGCGATGAAAGCGCGGGGTGAGAAGATCAGTATGCTTTACGTCACCACGCTGGACGAAGCCGCTGCTGCGGATGCGGCGGGTATTCATATGCTGTCGATTGAAAGCCGCTTTTTCACCGCCGAGATGCGCGAGGCTGCGGGCAGTTGCTTCGTGCAAGTCGGCCTGCCGTTCGGCCCCTATGGTGGGCTTGCCACTGCCGAGGATTACCTGCGCGCGGCGTTCAAGTTCACCGCGATGGGCGGCGATTGCTTTTACTGCGCGGCGAGTTTGGATATCCAAAAAGCCTTATGTGACAACCACATGCCGGTGGTGGCGCATGTTGGCCTGATCCCGTCCTACATCACTTGGACCGGCTGGCGCGCGGTGGGCAAGACCGCCACCGAGGCGCGGGCAGTCTGGGATCACGTCAAGCAGTTGGAGGCCATCGGCTGTTTTGGTGCAGAACTAGAGGTCGTCCCTGATCGGTTAGGCGAAGCGATCAGCGCCAACACCCCGATGATCATGCTGGGCATGGGTGCGGGGCCGGGGGCCGATGCGCAATATCTGTTTGCCGAGGATGTTTTGGGCCACACCGATGGCCACAAACCAAGGCACGCCAAGACCTACCGCAACTTCGCTGCCGAATTTGCCCGCCTGCAAGGCGAACGCATCGCCGCCTTCCGCGAGTTTATCGCCGATGTGAACGCGGGCAGCTATCCGCAGCCGCAGCACAATGTTGCGATGTCTGACAGTGAATTCAACGCCTTCAAAGCCGATCTCGGCCTCTAAAATAGGAAATACCATGCTGAACGTAGCCCTTCTTGGCGCTGGCCGCATTGCTGGCGTCCACGCCACCGCCATCTCGTCGCACCCCGGCAGCACATTGGTCGCGGTGGCCGATATCAACCAAGCTGCGGCGGAGAAACTTGCCGCGCAATATGGTGCCACGGCCCGCACGATTGACGCGATTTTGGCCGATGCCAGCATCAATGCCGTGCTGATTGCCACCTCGACCGACACCCATTCCGATCTGATCGAGCGGGCAACTGCGGCGGGCAAAGCGGTGCTGTGTGAAAAACCCGTCGATCTGTCCCTTGCCCGCGCGCAGGCCTGCCAGAAGGTCGTGGCCAAAAATGGTCGCCCGGTGATGATCGGCTTCAATCGCCGTTTTGATCCGAACTTTGCCGCCTTGAAGGCCGCCGTAGATGCGGGCGAGATTGGCAAGCCGGAACTGCTCTCGATCACCTCGTTTGACCCCGCGCCGCCGCCTGTCGCCTATATCAAAGTCTCGGGCGGGCTGTTCCGCGATATGATGATCCACGATTTCGACATGGCGAATTTCATCATGGGTTCCGCGCCGCAATCCGTCACGGCGGTGGGGTCTTCGATCGTCGATTCCGAGATCGGTGCGGCGGGCGATGTCGATACCGCTGTGGTCACGCTGACCTATGCCGATGGACGGATTGCGGTGATCAAGAACTCGCGCCGCGCGGTCTATGGCTATGATCAGCGGCTGGAACTGCTTGGCTCTACCGGGCTGTTGCAAGCGCAGAATATGCTGGAGAACACTGTGGTGAAATCGACCACCGCAGGCGTGACAGGGGCGAAGCCGACCTATTTCTTCTTGGAGCGCTACATGCCCGCCTATGCGAAAGAATGGGTGGCGTTTGTGGATGCGGTCAACGCGGGCGGGGCCGTGCCTGTTACTCTGGCAGATGGTGTCGCGGCTTTGGCAATGGCGGAAGCCGCGACGCTTTCCGCCAAAACCGGCAATCCTGTGATTTTGGCGAGCGTCTTGGGCTAACAGCGCGACGTGAACCGCCGTTTGCACTGTTGGCGCAAGCGGCGGGGGCTGAATGTAAAAGCATAGGATCGCGACGGGGTTTGGCAGCTATGGAATCGGCTTGCGTTGAAGTCTGTCGCAGCACGAGCGAAGGTGCCTGCGCCATTTATCACTGGCTTATGAATGCCATCTGACAGAGCGCGGCGCGGAAGCTTGTGTTGCGTAAAATGTTGTTTTAATTCGGGAAATTTGGTCGGAGCGAGAGGATTCGAACCTCCGACCCCCTGCTCCCGAAGCAGGTGCGCTACCAGACTGCGCTACGCTCCGACCGTGGCGCGGGGTTAAACCGTTGCGCGTGGCTTTGCAAGAGGGGGCGTAGGATTTATGCCCCCGTTTATGCTGCGGTTTTATGCGTCTCCATCGGTGCCTGAAAGGCCTTCGATCTTGTTGCGCAAACGGCGGCGGTCGAACAGGCGCAGCCAGAGGCCGATGCGGGGGATTGCGCCGAAATCAAAGCGCGAGCGGGTTTCCAGCACGGGGCGGTTGATCGACACTTCGGGCTTGTCTTCGCGCAGCACGATATAGACCCCGGCGGCGATGATTACGGCGGTGCCGATGGCGGTCCAGAAATCGACTTTTTCATTGAAGATCAGGAAGCCATAGATGATCGCCCAGATGATCTGGCTGTATTGCATGGGGGCTACGATGATCGCGGGGGCGCGGCGGTAGGCGGCGATGGTCAGCATGCCTGCAAACAGGCTTAGCAAGGCCATCGCGCCCATCATGCCCATATGTTCAATAGGAACAGGCACATAGACGAAGGGCAGTGCGAGCGCCATCACCACAAAGTTCGCCACCATCGGATAAAGCATCAGCACCACAGATCGTTCATCATGGCCGATCTTGCGCACGATCACCGAGGTCATCGCACCCAACAGGGCGGCGGCGAGGGCGGACAGATGGCCGAGGCTGAGCGGTTCTTGCCCCGGCCGCAGCACGATCATCACGCCCAGCAAACCGATGATGATGGCCAGACCGCGATGCAGGCCAACCTTTTCGCCCAAGATCGGGATCGCCAGCAGGGTGATCAGAATCGGCATGGCGAAGAAGATCGCGTAGCATTGCGCCAGCGGCAGCACGGAAAATGCGTAGAACCCGGTGATGCCGTTGACCACGGCGGAAGCGGTGCGCAGAGCGGTCCAATACGGGTGTTTCGGGATGAGGTTGCCGTCGGTGCGGTCGCTCATCAACAGGATGGTGATCAGCGGGAAGGTCAGCAGGCCTGAGAAAAAGATCAGCTGGAAGGCGCTGTAATGCGCGCCTAAAAATTTCACCAGCACGTCATGGGTGGCGTAAATCCCGAACGCAGCCAGCGCCAGCAGCGCCCCACGCAGGTTCGATTGAGCAACGGGCATGGCGGGTATCCGGGGAGATGTGCGGTGATGCCTAGCTGTCGGGCCTTGGGGGGTAAAGTTCAAGGGGGAAGCTGCAAGGCGTGGGGTTTCTTGCTGATTTTTCGTCAGAAGTCGTTGCCCTTGAACGTCGGATTCAAGGGCAACGGCAGGATATTACAGGCTGGCTTCCATCGCCGCGATGATCGCATCGCCCATTTGGGTGGTGCTGACAGGCGAGCCGCCTTCGGGGCCCATCAGATCGGCGGTGCGGACGCCATCGGCGAGCACTTTCTCGACGGCTTTTTCGACGCGGGTGGCCTCGGCCCCCATGTCGAAGGAATAGCGCAACGCCATTGCAAACGACAGGATGCAGGCGATCGGGTTGGCTTTGCCCTGCCCGGTGATGTCAGGGGCCGAGCCGTGGACGGGCTCGTACAGCGCTTTCGGGCGGCCATTGGCTTGCGGTAGACCCAGAGACGCCGAGGGCAACATCCCCAAGGATCCGGTCAGCATCGCGGCCATATCCGACAACACATCGCCGAACAGGTTGTCGGTGACGATGACGTCGAATTGCTTCGGCCAACGGCAGAGCTGCATCGCGCCATTGTCGGCATACATATGGGTCAGCTGGACATCCGGGTATTCTTTGTCATGGATTTCCTGCACCACATCGCGCCACAGGATGCCGGATTCCATCACATTGGCCTTCTCCATTGAGCAGACCTTGTTGCCGCGCTTGCGGGCCAGTTCAAACGCCGAACGGGCGACGCGGGCGATCTCGGATTCGGTATAGCGCTGGGTATTGATACCGACGCGCTCATTGCCTTCCATGAAGATACCGCGCGGTTCGCCGAAATAGACGCCGGAGGTCAGCTCGCGCACGATGACGATATCAAGCCCTGCGACGACATCGCGTTTCAGGCTGGAGAAATCGGCGAGCGCGTCAAAGCACTGGGCGGGGCGCAGGTTGGAGAACAGATCCATCTCTTTGCGCAGACGCAAGAGGCCACGTTCGGGCTTCACGCTGAAATCGAGTTTGTCATATTTCGGGCCACCAACGGCGCCCAGCAGCACGGCGTCAGCTTCTTGCGCGCGGGCCATGGTTTCATCGGTCAACGGCGTGCCGTGGGCGTCGTAGGAACAGCCGCCAACCAGACCTTCGGAGACGTCAAAGCTGACGATGCCTTTGGCGTCGAACCAGCTGATGAGTTTCTTGACCTCGTCCATGACTTCAGGACCGATGCCGTCGCCGGCGAGGATAAGCAGGGAGGGATTTGCCATCATAGGCTCCAGGTTTGAAGGGTTGGCGATGGCCTAGCCAATGGGGGGGGCAGGGTCAAGGTTTAGGGCGCGGAAATGGGCGGCTAAAGCATCAAACACCCGGCGGATGCGCGGGGTGTGGCGCAAAGCCTCGGGTGCTGTCAGCCAGATCGGCAAAGGGGCCAGGTGCAGGAAGGGGGCGGCACGGGTGACGGTTGGGTCGGCGTCACCGATCACGGTTTGCATCCCGCCGAGGCCCAAGCCCGCGCGCACCAGCGCCCAATACACGATCTGATCATCGCAGCGGGTCGGGAAATCTTCGCGCCGGGCTTGGATGCCTTGCGCGGCCATCATCCGCAGCATCAGATCGGAGCGGTCAAAACCGACGAAATCATGGGTAAGGATGGTTTCCGGGGTGATCGGATCGGGACGGCGGGCGAGGTAGCTGTGGGCGGCGTAGATCGCCATCGGGATATCGCAGAGATGGGCGGTTATTAGGTCGGGTTGGGTGGGGCGATACATTCGCAGCGCGATATCGGCCTCGCGGAACAGCAGGTTATCCGAGGCGTCGGTGGGGGACAGTTCAATCTCAATCCCCGGTTCGTCGCGGCGCAGTTTGGCCAGCATTGGCGGCAGCAGATAGTTTGAGACGATACGGCTGGCGGTGATCCTGACCGGGCCGTGCAGGCTGGTGTCGCGGCCCGCCACCGCCAGCGCGAGTTTTGCCGCCGCGTCGCGCATGGTGCGGGCGTGCGGGATCAGGGCTGCGGCCTCGGCGGTGGGGGACAGGCCGCGCGGTTGGCGGGTGAACAAGGGCAGACCGAAAGCCGCCTCCAGATCAGCGATATGGCGGCCTAAAGTGGGTTGGCTGAGGCCCAAGCGCCGGGCGGCAGCGGAAAGTGAGCCGGTTTCGGCGACGGCGAGGAAGGAGCGGGTGAGGGTCCAGTCAAGATGATCCATACATATATGAATAGCATATCTGCGATTGATGCCAATGTTATGAATGGGTGCGGGCTGCTAATTTCATCCTGCAACATGAGGAGAGTGATCATGGCGGTGGTTTTGGTGGCAGGGGCGTCGGGGCTGTTTGGTTCGCATGCGGCGCAGGCGTTTGCGGCGGCGGGATGGGAGGTGCGGCTTTATCAGCGCGGCACTGATATGGCGCAGGCCGCACAGGGGGCGGATGTGATCGTGAATGCGATGAACCCGCCGATGTATCATGATTGGCCGCGTTTGGTGCCAGCGATCACCGCACAGGCGATTGCGGCGGCGCGGGCCAGTGGAGCGACACTGATCGTGCCCGCGAGCGTGTATAATTATGGCAGCCAGCCACGACCTTGGGGGCCATCGACGCCGCAAAAGCCCAACACCCGCAAGGGCGCGGTGCGGGTGCAGATGGAGGCGGCGTATCGGGCCTCGGCTGTGCCGGTGATCCTGCTACGCGGTGGCGATTTCATGGATGCGGCGGGTAAGACGCAGGGCATGGGCATGGCGCTGCGGGGCTTGTCCAAGGGCAAGATCATGGCGTTTGGCGGCGTGGATGTGCCGCGCGCCTATGCCTATCTGCCGGATATGGCGCGGGCGGCGGTGGCTTTGGCCGAGGTCCGCGGGTCTCTGCCGCGTTTTGCGGATATCCCGTTTGCGGGGCTGACGTTTACCATGCAGGAGTTGGCCGAGACGTTTCAGCAGCAAAGCGGGCAAAGCTTTCAGATCACGAAATTTCCGTGGTGGCTGATGCGTTTGGCCGCGCCGTTTTGGGAATTGGCGCGCGAAATGTCTGAAATGCGTTATCTTTTCGATCTGCCGCACCGTTTGGACGGGGCGACGATGCAAAGCGTTCTGCCAGATTTCCAGACAACCGGGCTTACCGAGGTGGCGGCGGCGCAACTGCGCTGGGCCGGGCTAGGGCGCAAGATCGACCCAGAGCGGGTGATGGCGTGAGGCCGTTGTCAGAATTGCAGCAGCGGGGGCGCTGTCGGCGGGCCATTCGACCCCTGCCGTTTGGACGTGGAGGTCTTTTGAGGGCAGAATAATCTCAACCCGGAGGCCGCCGATTACTGGGTAAAGCGCTGTATCCAGCGCCGGATCGCCGGTTTGGCCGGGATCATGGCGGGTCGACTGGCCGCGCGGGCGTGGGTCTTGCAGGGCGGCATGGTGCAGCAACGCCGTAATGGCCTGCTTGCGGCCCGCGCCATCGGCGGGGTCTAGGTTGCTTTGGCCCAAGATCACGAAGGGCGGCTCGGGCGGTTTGAAAGGCAGATCACCCGCGAGAAGGTGCAGCCAAAACGCGCTTTCATCATGGTTGCGCCGACCATTGCGGTCTTCGGCACCATCGAAGATCGGCGGGCTGGCGTAGTAGGCCAAAAGGCGCAGGGTTTTGCCATCGGTCAGGGTGATCGGCACCTCATAAGCGCCAGTGGTGGACAGAAACTGGCCGGGGGGCGTATCGGGCGGCATCAGGGTGTCGGGCAGATCGCGCCACAGGAAGCCGCTGAAATCACGGATGTTTTCGGCATCAATCGGCAACCGAGACAGCACCGCCATACCGCCTTCCCCTGCCCAACGACCATAAGCCATCGCATCGCGTGGCTCGCCTAGGATGCCGTTACCATCCAGATCAAGGCCCGTTGGCACTCCGGTATTCGGGCGCAGCGGCAGGCGGTAGGTATAGGGCTTGCCCGCCTCGGCCAGACGTTTTTCCAGTGCGGAAAGGGTTTCGCCGTGCAGATCATAGTCGATGCCGGTCAGCAGCAGTACATCCGCGTCAAGCTTCGCGATCACCTGAATGGCGGCGAGTTGTGCGGGATTGTCACCGCGCGTCAAGGATTGCAGCGCAAGACCGGGGCCTTTGGCCCAAAGGTCGATGTTATAGGTGGCAATCCGTAGATTTGGCCGCAGATCAGCCCAAGCAGGCCAAGCCCACAGCCAGATCAGGCAGGCGCATAGCGCTTGCCATCGCCGCCAAGGCTGTTCGCCGCGCGGGTTTCGGTGATCATGTCGGCGATGCGACCCATCGCAATGCCGCGCATGAACAGGCTGGCGGGGAGAAAGGCCCATGCCGTCATCGTCCAGATCAAGGTTTGTGGGGAGGTCAGCGTCAGGGGTTCGAATCCCGTCGACGCAATTTTCACCACGGCTGGGGTCAAGAATGGCAGCAAAAACCCTAACGCAATGTTAATGCGCGCATCACGGGTGAGGCGGGTGACGACATCGGCGCCCGCTGTCGGGTCAAAGGTCGGCAGATTGACCCAGACATTGAAGGCACGGCTGCGCGAGGGCCAGCGGCCTGCTTTCAGGATCACCACATAAACGGACAATGAAATCAGAGAGATAAGGTAGGCCATCCCGGCAGCGGTGCGCACGGCGGCAATCTGTTCAAGCGTGGCATCATTGGCGACCATCAATGTGGCCAGCCGCACCGGGCTATAGGGGAAATCCATCGAGATCCCGATCAGCGTACCCACCGCATCGGTGAAATCAGTCAGGGTTGAGGGCATGATTCGCCCGCGCGCGATCATCGACAGCGACACAACGGTCGCCAGCAGCATCAGGAATCGCACCCGGTTGAACGGCGGCGCGTCGCGGAATTCGACGAGGCTGGGGTAGGTGGCATTGTATTCGACAAAGGTCAAAAGCCCGATGAACAGCGCCACAAGCGCCACCATCTGTTTGGCATCTGCTGTCACGTCGACCAAAAGCACCGATGGCGCGGCGACCAGCACCATCACCAAAATCATGCGAACGATCGCGCCTGTTAGCCGCGAAACCACTGCCCTGCCACCCTTCAATCGGCCCTGTCTGGTGCTTTGCCAGACAAGGGTTCCGAAGATATCCCGCACTTTAAGGCGGGTTGCCTCATTCTTGCCCAATTCTTGCCTTCTTTCCCCGTGATCGGCAACAGCTGGGTTAATGATCGGTAAGCACTGTGGCAATTCCGTGTTCAAGGTGTTGCAGGATTGAATCAAACTGTTGGTAAGAAAAAGGCCACCCCGGAGGGTGGCCCTAGATGTTGTGGTTTTGGTTCGCTTAGGCCCAAGGGTGCAGGGTGGCGTTCTTTTTCTCAAAAGAATCAATGGCCGAGGCTTTTTCCAGCGTCAGACCAATATCGTCCAATCCATTGATCAGGCAATGCTTGCGGTGGCCGTCGACTTCGAACGCAAACACCTGACCGTCCGAGGTGGTGACGGTCTGCGCGATCAGATCAACAGTCTGCCGCGCATTGGCCCCCTTTTTGGCGTCGGCCATCAGCACATCGACCACGTCCTGCGGCATCACGATCGGCAGAATGCCGTTCTTGAAGCAGTTGTTATAGAAGATGTCGGCGAAAGAGGTGCTGATCACGCAGCGGATGCCGAAATCCAGCAAAGCCCAAGGCGCGTGTTCACGCGACGATCCGCAACCAAAGTTGTCGCCCGCCACGATGATTTCCGCCTTACGATACGCTGGCTGGTTCAGCACGAAATCGGCAATCTCCGACCCGTCGAGGTTGTAGCGCATCTCGTCGAACAGGTTCACACCAAGACCCGAGCGTTTGATGGTTTTCAGGAACTGCTTGGGGATGATCATATCGGTGTCGATATTGACCAAAGCCATCGGCGCCGCGATCCCGGTGAGGGTGGTGAATTTATCCATCTTTACAGCTCCTTAAACCGTCTCTGCCATCATCTCGCGCACATCGGTCAGATGGCCGGTGATTGCGGCAGCGGCGGCCATGCCGGGGGACAGCAGGTGGGTGCGGCCTCCGCGACCCTGACGGCCTTCGAAGTTGCGGTTGGAAGTGGCAGCGCAACGTTCACCCGGAGCCAGTTGGTCGGGGTTCATCGCCAAGCACATCGAGCAGCCCGCCAAACGCCATTCAAAGCCCGCGTCGATGAAAATCTGCGCGAGGCCTTCGGCTTCCGCCTGTGCGCGCACCAACCCTGAGCCGGGAACGACCATCGCACGGATGCCGTCTTTTTTCTTCTTGCCCTTCAGGATCGCCGCCGCTGCCCGCAAATCTTCGATCCGGCCATTGGTGCAAGAGCCGATAAAAACAGTGTCGATCTTGATATCGCTCAGCTTTTGGCCGGGGACGAGGCCCATATAGTCCAAAGCCCGCTGCACGGCTTCGACCTTGCCGCCGGTGAAGTCGCTGGGCGACGGCACAACGGCGGTGATCGGCAGCACGTCTTCGGGCGAGGTGCCCCAAGTGACCAGTGGCGCAATATCTTCGCCTTTGATCGTCACAACCTTGTCGAAAAACGCGCCTTCGTCGGTGAAAAGCGTCTTCCAATAGGCCAAGGCAGCCTCCCACGCCGCATCTTTCGGCGCGTGCGGGCGGCCCATGCAATAGGCGTAGGTTTTCTCATCCGGCGCGATCAGGCCAGCGCGCGCGCCGCCCTCAATCGCCATGTTGCAGACGGTCATGCGGCCTTCCATTGACAATTCGCGAATGGCTTGTCCACAATATTCAATGACATAGCCGGTGCCGCCAGCGGTGCCGGTCTCACCAATCACCGCCATGGTGATGTCTTTGGCGGTGACACCGGGGCGCAACGACCCAGTGATTTCGACCTTGAAATTCTTCGCCTTGCGCTGGATCAGCGTCTGGGTCGCCAGCACATGTTCGACTTCCGATGTGCCAATGCCATGCGCCAAAGAGCCAAACGCGCCATGGGTGGCGGTATGGCTGTCGCCGCACACCACGGTCATGCCGGGCAGGGTCCAGCCTTGTTCCGGGCCAACGATATGCACGATGCCTTGGCGGACATCCGACACCGGGTAGTAATGGATGCCGAAGTCTTTGGCGTTCTGATCCAAGGCTTGCACCTGAATCCGGCTGTCTTCGGTCATCGTGGCGGCATTGGCGCGGTCCAGTGTCGTCGGCACGTTATGGTCCGGCACGGCAATGGTTTTTTCCGGCGCGCGGACTTTGCGGCCCGTCATCCGCAGGCCTTCAAAGGCTTGCGGGCTGGTCACTTCATGCACCAGATGGCGGTCGATATACAGCAAACAGGTGCCGTCATCGGCCTGATGGACGACGTGATCGTCCCAGATTTTGTCATAGAGCGTGCGAGCGGTCATGGCTGGCTCATCCTCGGGGTTTGGAAAGGGGAAAGGCGTGAGGCGGGGCTTAAAAGCCCTGAAAACCGATCAGACGTGCGCAAGAATGGCGCGAGTGGCCCCGTAAAACCGCCACGGCAGGCGGTCATGGTCGGCGATGTCAAAAAACCGGATCATGTGGGGGATATACGCCCTTCGCGCCTTGCAAGCAAGGGTCGAGGTTCTGCCGTGTATAGCAGTGTGGCCAAGGACGAGCGGCCATCTCGGGCATCCGGGGGCGGGTTCGCCCCCGATGCAGATTTAGGCTTTGCAGATTTGGGGGTTGGTGCTGATCAGTATTGCGCGAACCGTCCGGCTTGGATTTCGCGCTCGCGGCATTCCAGATCATAGATGCTGACAGCGCCGTTCAGGTATTCAAGTTCTGCCTCGTGGCGGGATTTGCGACGCGGCAGCAGTTTAAGGAACTTATTCATGGTGTTTACTCCGTTGTTCCCTCCCTGACTGCAATATGCTGCATCGCAGCATGGATGTGTAGGTATGCGGGAAGTATTGCCGCCATGCGTCAGGCGCATGGCTTTGCGCCTGTTTTTTGGTCAGTGCTGCTGCCCTAAAAGCAGCCCCGAGCCCTTGCAGATCGCCGCTTGGCAGGATAGACGCGCGCCTTCGCCTGCCGTTGAGATTGTTGCCCTGCAATGATAGGTTGGCCTTATCCCAGTTTCGGGGCCTGCGCCGGGGCCGCATCGGCGCGCTAATTGGAGGACGTTGTCCTGTCGCATTCTGATCCCGCCACCGGCCTTCCGGTTGGCCCGCGCGCCGCTCGCGCTTCTGATGATTACACCGCCGAGGATTTGCTGGCTTCCGTGCTGGCCTCGGTCGATGACGATAAAGCCGAAGACATCGTGCAGATTGATCTGCGCGGCCGCTCGGACGTGGCGGATTACATGGTAATCTGCTCGGGCCGCTCGTCGCGGCAGGTTGGCTCGATTTCCGAAAAGCTGGCGGATCGCTTGAAAGAGCAGTTCCACCTGTCGGCCAAGATGGAAGGCAAAGAGACCGGCGATTGGGTGCTGATTGATGCGGGCGACGTGATCGTCCACGTCTTCCGTCCCGAAGTGCGCGAGTTCTATGATCTTGAAAAGATGTGGCTTCCGGGCAGCGCGCATCGCGGGGCTTGAAGTTTGCGGCTGCATGTCTGCGCTGTGGGGCGGCTGAGGGCTGGACCCGAGCGCGATCTGGTCGATGATTATTACACGCGGCTGGATCGCACCGGGCGGGCGTTAAGCCTCGGCCCGGTGGCGGAGCTTGAGGTTGAGGATAAGAAGAACCTTGGCATGGCGGCAGAGGCGGTTTTGTTGGAGCGGGCCATTCCGGCAGGGGCGTTGATTGCGACGTTGGACGAGCGCGGCAAGGTGCTGAGTAGCCCGGAGTTCGCCGAAATGCTGGCAGGCTGGCGCGATGGCGGGCGGCAGGATGTGGCCTTTGTGATCGGTGGCGCGGATGGGATTGACCCCAGTTTGCGCGCGAAGGCGGGGTTTTCGTTAAGCTTCGGGCGGATGGTCTGGCCGCATATGCTGGTGCGGGTGATGCTGGCGGAGCAGTTGTATCGGGCGGCAACGATTCTGGGCGGCGGGCCGTATCATCGGGCTTGAGGGAGACGGCGATGAGCGACAGTTTTCGCACCATGCAGGCGGTCAGCGATCTTGTGCATCATGTGAAACCCTTGCTGGCCCAGCATTTGGCGGCGGTGGCTGAGGCATCGGGGTTGACGCTGCGCGAGACGGGTGAGGCATTTGCGCAGCTGCGCGATGATGGCTTCCGGTTTCAGCGCGACGAGACTCTGCCGTTGCTGGACGGGTTGGAGACGATTGCGATCACCCAAGCCGAGGGGTTTGATCTGGCCGTGGTGGTTCTGTTGGCCGATGTGTTGGAGCGGGGGCAGGTGTCGGGGTTGCTGACCGAGGCTTGGGGGGAGGCCTGCAAGCGTTTGCGGGGATGGCCTGCGACTTTGCGGGCTGCGGTGGCGAATGGGTTGCGTCGGGCGGTCGAATTGGGCGTTATCCCCTTGGAAATGCCGCCAACTGATGCGGAATGTCAGACGCGACTACCTGCGGAAATTGCCGAACCATTGCTACGCATCGCACGATCCATGCGGCGCGATGAATTGCAGGCCGTGGCGCAAGCTGATCGTGGCGAGGATGCGGATGAGCATTTCGTGGCGCTCATTGATCTGATTGGTAAGCGCAATGGGATATTCCCGGAAGATCAGGTCTGGTTCCCCGAAGAAGTTGTGAAACTTACCGCACATGTGCCATCGGCCTCTGGCTTTGAAGGATGCACGGCTATTTTGCTACTAAATGTGCTATTAAGAGGCGACCAGCAGTGTTGGATTTCTTTTCGCTGGGAACGCCAGGGATTTGCCTATTGTGCGCTTCGGCCTTCAACGCGCGACCCCGTCCTTGCGGGCATTCGGCATATCTATGAAACCGATGCCAATTTCCTGTGCAGCGAGGCGATCAATATCGCAGGGCGGCTTGGCGAAGGGGCCACGATTCCCGTTGTTGGCGATCTGCTGTAACCGGAAGGCATGCGCAACCGTTGCTCTGCGCCAATCCCAGCGGTAGAAGCATCTGACGCATTGGAAAGGTCGCTTCATGTCCCGCAAACCTGTTGTTCTGTGCATTCTGGATGGCTGGGGGATCAATGCTGATCCGACCTCTAGCGCGCCGGCGCAGGCCAATGTGCCGAATTTCAACCGGATTTGGGCGACTTGTCCGCACTCCACCCTGATCACCTATGGCCCGGATGTTGGTCTGCCGACCGGGCAGATGGGCAATTCGGAAGTGGGGCATACCAATATCGGCGCAGGCCGCGTGGTGGCGATGGATCTCGGCGCGATTGATCTGGCGGTGGAGGATGGCAGCTTTGCCGCCAATCCCTCGCTGTTGGAATTTGTCGCCAAGTTGAAGGCCAGCGGCGGCACCGCGCATCTGATTGGCATGGTGTCGGATGGCGGCGTGCATGGCCATATCACCCATGTGATTGCGGCGTGTCGGACCATTACGGCTTTGGGCGTGCCAGTGGCGTTGCACGCGATCACCGATGGGCGGGATGTGTCGCCGTCTTCTGCGGCTGAATTCATTGACATGCTGATGGTGCAACTGCCTTCGGGGGCCAAAGTTGCCACGGTGATCGGGCGTTATTGGGCGATGGACCGCGATAACCGTTGGGAGCGGGTGCAGCGCGCCTATGATGCGATGGTGATGGGCAATGGCGAACGCGCTGAAACCCCGCAACAGGCGGTGGCGCAGTCTTATGCCAAGGGCGAGATGGATGAGTTTATCGCGCCCACGGTGATTGACGGCTATGAAGGTGCGATTGATGGCGATGGGGTGTTTTGTCTGAACTTCCGCTCGGATCGGTCGCGGGAGATTTTGGGGGCGCTGGCGGCTCCGGGCTTTGCGGGCTTTGCGACCGGCGATCGCCCGGAATGGGCGGCGATGTTGGGGATGGTGGAATATTCCACCGACCATAATGAATATATGGCGACGGCGTATCCAAAGCGCAGCATTTCCAATACCTTGGGCGAATGGGTTGCCAAGCAGGGCCGCACGCAGTTTCGTCTCGCGGAAACCGAGAAATACCCGCATGTGACGTTCTTTCTGAACGGCGGGCGTGAAGTGCCGTTTGAGGGCGAAGACCGCGCGATGCCGAAATCGCCGAAGGTGGCGACCTATGATCTGCAGCCGGAAATGTCGTCGGTTGAGGTGGCGGATAACCTCGTGATGGCGATTGAGAAGGGCTATGATCTGATCGTGGTCAACTTTGCCAACCCGGATATGGTCGGGCATACCGGCAGTCTGACGGCGGCGATCAAGGCGTGTGAGGCGGTGGATATTGGCCTCGGTCGCGCGCTGGTTGCGTTGCAGGCCATGGGCGGCGCCATGATTGTCACCGCCGATCATGGCAACTGCGAGCTGATGATTGATCCGGTGACAGGCGGGCCGCATACCTCGCATACTGTCAATCCGGTGCCGGTGGTGCTGGTCGGTGGGCCTGCGGGGGCGGTTTTGCGCGATGGCGGACGCTTGGGCGATCTGGCCCCGACGATTCTGGCGCTGATGGGGCTGCCGCAACCGCCCGAGATGACAGGGCGCGATCTGATGCAGACCGGGATTTGACGCTGGCATGATCCGACCCGCCGCCCTTTTCTTGATGCTGACCGCCTCGGCGGCATCGGGCGGCGTGGCGGAGGATGCAGCGCAGGCGAGTGCGGAATTGCAGCAGGCGGTGGCAGCTTTGCAAGCCGCCGAGGGTGCAAAGGATCGGGTCGCCGCGCTTACCCAGACGATCAAAGCCTATGAGGAGGGGTTAGCTGCGCTGCGCGAAGCCCTGCGGCAGGCAGAGTTGCGCGAAACCGCGTTGACGCTGCAATTCCAAACCAAACGTGATCGGATTGCGCAGCTTTTGGGCGTGCTTTCCCGCATTGATGCCGAGCCGGGGCCTTTGCTGTTGTTGCACCCGACCGGGCCTTTGGGCACCGTGCGCTCTGGCATGATGCTGGCCGATGTCACCCCGGCGTTGCAGACGGAAGTCAATGATCTGAAAGGACAACTGCAAGAGCTGTCCGACCTGCGCCGCTTGCAGAAAGCGGCGGGAGAGACGTTGGGGCAGGGGCTGGCGGCGGCGCAGGTCGCGCGATCTGATCTGAGCCAAGCCATGTCAGACCGCACCAAACTGCCGAAACGCTTTACCGAAGACCCGGACGTGCTGAAGGGTCTGTTGGAATCGGCGGACACGCTGGAGGCCTTCGCGGCGGGGCTTGCCTTGGACGACACCGGCAACGCCAGCTTTGCCGATCAGCAGGGCAAACTTGATTTGCCCGCGCTGGGCACCCTTCTTCTGAAACCCAATGAGACCGATGTGCGCGGCGTCACTCGCCCCGGCATGACCCTCGCCACAAGACCCGCTGCGTTGGTGACAAGCCCCTGGGCCGCGACGATCCGCTATCGCGGGCCACTGCTCGACTACGGAAACGTGATGATCATTGAACCCGGTGGCGGCTATCTTATGGTATTGGGCGGCTTGGATCAGGTGTATGGCGAAGTCGGCGAAGTGATTGCGAAGGGCGCGGCGCTGGGGTTGATGGGTGGTGCTGCGGCGGGATCTGGCGATCTGTTGGCTCCGGCGAAAGAAGGCAGTGGCGGACGCGAGACGGAAACGCTTTACATAGAGTTGAGGCAAGGTGCGACGCCAGTGGACCCAATGCAGTGGTTCGCGGCAACCGCCAAAGCAGAGGAATAGGACGAGCCGATGAAGAAGATGATTATCGCGGCACTGTGCGGCTCGATTGCTGGCGGCGTTATAACTACGCAGGTGGCGGGCCCGTTGATCGCGCAGGATGCGACGAAAAACGCCAGCGTCTATGAGCAGCTTGACCTGTTCGGCGATGTGTTTGAACGCATCCGCGCGCAATATGTCGAGGATGTCGACAGCAAAAAGCTGGTTGAGGCCGCGATCAACGGCATGCTCACCTCGCTTGACCCGCATTCCAGCTATATGGACGCGAAAGCCTTTGACGACATGAACACCCAAACGCGCGGCGAGTTCGGCGGGCTTGGCATCGAAGTGACGATGGAAGAAGGCTATATCAAGGTCGTCTCGCCGATGGATGGCACGCCTGCCGATAAAGCCGGCATCAAACCGGGCGATTTCATCACCACGGTCGATGGCGAAGCGGTGCAGGGTCTGACGCTGGATGAGGCGGTCGATAAGATGCGCGGCCCGATTGGGTCGGAAATCGTGATCACTGTGGTGCGCGAAGGCGTGAAAGAGCCGTTCGATGTCTCCATTATCCGTGACACCATTAAAGTGGCGGCGGTGAAGGCGCGGCTGGTCGGCAATATCGGCGTGCTGCGGGTGTCGTCGTTCAATGATCAGACCTATCCGGGCATCCAAGACGGCATCAAGAAGCTGACCGAAGAAGCGGGCGGGGCAGACAAGCTGAAAGGCTTCGTGATTGATCTGCGCAACAACCCTGGTGGCTTGCTGAAACAGGCGATCCTGACCTCGGATGCGTTCCTGAACGAAGGTGAGATCGTCTCGACCCGTGGCCGCAATGCGCAAGACAGTTCACGCGAGAACGCCACACCGGGCGATCTGGCGGATGGCAAGCCGATCGTGGTGCTGATCAACGGCGGCTCGGCCTCGGCCTCGGAAATCGTCGCGGGCGCGCTGCAAGATCACCGCCGCGCGATTGTGGTGGGGACGAAAAGCTTCGGGAAGGGGTCTGTGCAAACCCTGATCCCGCTGAAAGGCGAAGGTGCTATGCGCCTGACCACGGCGCGCTATTACACGCCATCGGGCCGCTCGATCCAATCTTTGGGCGTGATGCCGGATATCGTGGTGAACCAACCTGTCGTCGATCCAGCGGCAGAAGGCACCGAGGCGAAGGCGGCGGAGGATCAAACCAAACAGCGCACCGAAGCGTCGTTGCGTGGGGCGATCAGCAATGATTCGATGACGGATGATGAGAAAAAGCTGTTGGAAGACGAACGCGCCCGCACCGAAGAAGCCGCCAAACTGCGCGATGAGGATTATCAACTGGCCTATGCGGTGGATATTCTGCGCGGGCTGAACGCAGTGGCGACCAAGCCGTAAGGGCAAAGCTAACCCACTGCCGCGCCTTGGATTTTGGGCGCGGCAGTTTTTATTTGAGGCACCTATGACCGTTGATCCAGAAAGCCTACCTTACCGCCCCTGCGTCGGTGTTGTGTTGATCAACGCCCAAGGCCTGATCTTTGCGGGACAGCGTTTGGACAACCCGGTGCCCGCCTGGCAAATGCCGCAAGGTGGCATTGATGACGGCGAAAAGCCCCGTGCTGCGGCGTTGCGCGAGTTGTGGGAAGAAACCGGCGTCACCGCTGATCTGGTGGAGTTTGTCGGCAAGACCGATGATTGGGTGACCTATGATCTGCCGCCGGAATTGCTGGGCAAAGTCTGGGGCGGCAAATATCGCGGTCAGCGGCAGAAGTGGTTTCTGTTTCGGTTTCTGGGCGCGGACGCGCAGGTCAATATCGCCTCTGACCACCCGGAGTTTTCTAAATGGCGCTGGATTGGGGCAGAGGAGATGGTCGCCTCCATCGTGCCGTTCAAGCGCAAGGTCTACGAGGAAGTCGTCGCAGCCTTCCGCCCACATTTGGCCTAAACTGCCTTGCGAAACCTGATTGAGGTCGGTTGCGCATAGCCGGGATGGGCGGTGCGTCCGACCTCGACGAAGCCCAAGGCGCGGAAGGTGGCGTGGTTCTCTACAAGCTCTACCCGCGTTTCCAACTCCACCGCCGCCAGCCCGAAAACCTTTGCGCGTATCTGGGCCACACCAACCAGTGTCCGCGCCAGCCCCTTGCCACGCTGATCGCCACTGACCGCCAGCTTGCCAAGGTAAAGTGATTCCGCCTGAAAAGTCAGGAACATACAGGCGACGGGCGGATTGCCGATGACCCACACCTCCCCGCTTTCGGCCTTGGCGGCGATCTCGGCCTCGGTCAGCCGCTGCATCGATGAGGGCGGATCAATCCGCGCCTCCATATAGGCGAATTCAGCGCGGATCAGGCGCAGGATTGCGGCCCAATCAAAGAGCGCTGTCGCGCGATAGGGCAGGGTCATAGCGGGCTCCTTCCGCGAAACTATCCGCTTTGGTGCTGCACCCGTCAATATTTACAAGCCTTGCGCCTTCTGAGAACGCCGGGGGCGATGCGCAATATCTTGGGGATAAGCGCCCACCCCGCGCCATATCCTGCGGCCAGAAGTTGACTCATTGCCGATGCACGGCGACACTGCCCCTCCAACGGAATCAGGGACACATCTTTGCGCTTTACCAAGCTGCGGCTGAATGGCTTCAAAAGCTTCGTGGACCCGACCGATCTGGTCATCCACGACGGGCTGACCGGGGTGGTCGGCCCGAATGGCTGCGGCAAATCCAATCTGTTGGAGGCAATGCGCTGGGTGATGGGCGAAAACCGCCCCTCGGCGATGCGCGGCGGCGGGATGGAGGATGTGATTTTCAACGGTGCTGCCACCCGGGGCGCGCGGCATTTCGCCGAAGTGGCGCTGGTACTGGACAATTCCGACCGCCTTGCACCCTCTGGCTTTAATGATTCCGATACGATTGAGATCACTCGGCGCATCACCCGTGATGCAGGCTCTGCCTACAAGCTGAACACCAAAGACCTGCGCGCCCGCGATGTGCAGATGCTGTTCGCCGATGCCTCGACAGGCTCGCATTCCCCGGCGTTGGTCCGCCAAGGCCAGATTTCCGAACTGATCAACGCCAAGCCAAAGGCCCGCCGTCGTATCCTTGAAGAAGCAGCTGGCATCTCTGGTCTTTATGCGCGCAGGCACGAGGCTGAACTGAAACTGTCCGGCGCTGAAACCAACCTGTTGCGCGTCGATGATGTGTTGGAATCGATGGCGCAGCAACTGTCGCAACTGACCCGGCAAGCCAAACAAGCCGCCCGCTACCGCGAAATCGGCGAGGAGTTGCGCCGTGCCGAGGGTCAGCTTTTGTATCGCCGCTGGCGTGAAGCTGAACTCGCCCGCTCCGAGGCCGATGGCCTGTTGCGCCAGCGCCTGACCCAAGCTGCACAGGCCGAAGCCGCCGCGCGCTTGGCCGCCAAGCAACGCGAGGCTGCCGAGGATGCGCTGCCGCCTCTGCGCGAGGAAGAGGCCATCGCCGCCGCCATCTTGCAACGTCTGATGGTGCAGCGCGATCAGTTGGGCGACCAGGAGGCCCGCGCCCGCGCGATGATCGAAACCCTGCGCGGTCGCATCGCCGAACTTGACCGCGATGCCGAGCGCGAATCCAGTCTGAACCGTGATGCGGGTGAGACGATTGCGCTGTTGGAATGGGAAATTGAGCAGCTGCTGCGCGCCAGTGATGGCCACGAGGATCGCCTGACCGAGGCCTCGGATCTGGCGCGCGAGGCTTCGGCAATTCTGACCGACCGCGAGGGTGTTTTGTCTCAGGCCACCGAAGACGCCGCGCGTCTGGCTGCGCGTCATCAGTCGGTGCAGCGGATGCTGGCCGATACCAAAGCCGCCGTGCAAAAGGCCGAAACCGAGGCCGCACGGGCAGCTGAGGCGGTTCTGGCTGCGGAATCCGCGCTGACGGCGGCCTCGGAAGCTTTTGAAGCCGCAGAGGAATCGCAAGCTGCCGCTGCCGAATCCGCCGAGGCCGCCGAAGACGCCCTGCTTGCCGCCGAAGATGCACGTGGCGAGGTGCAAGGCCGTGAAGCCGAAGCCCGTGCTGCGCGGTCCGAGGCCGAAGGCGAGGCCTCTGCCCTGCGCGCCGAGGTTGCTGCCCTCACCCGGTTGGTGCAGCGCGAAGCTCAAGCGGGGCATCAACTGCTCGACCTTCTGGTGGTCGAACCGGGCTTGGAAAAAGCCATCGGCGCGGCTTTGGCGGATGATCTGCGCGCGCCGGAAGTGGCGGCGGAGAAACGCTCTGGCTGGGTCGCCTTGCCCGATTACGCCACGCCACAACCCTTGCCCACAGGCAGCACGCCGCTCTCCAGCCACGTCCAAGCCCCCGGCGTTCTGGCCCGCCGCATGGCGCAGATCGGCGTGATTGACCGCGCTTCTGGCCCGCGTTTGCAAGCCGATCTGCAACCGGGGCAGCGTTTGGTCAGCCGCGAAGGCGATCTCTGGCGCTGGGATGGCTTCCGCGCCGGGGCCGAAGATGCGCCCTCGGCTGCCGCTCTGCGCCTGCAACAGTTGAACCGCCTGACCGCCCTGAAGCGCGATCTCGAGGAAGTCGCCGCCCGTGCCGAAGGTGCTGCGCAAGCCCATGCAATGCTGCAAACCCGCCTCGCCGAACTCGCCCAAGCCGATCAGCGCGCCCGCGATGCCCGCCGCGCCGCCGATACGCGTGTGGCCGAAGCGGGCCGCATGGCCGCCCGCGCCGAGGCGGATAAATCCATTGCGGGTGGTAAGTTAGACGCTGCCCGCCTGTCAGTCGAACGCTATGAAGGTGAGGCTTCTGAGGCGCGCGCGCGGCTAGAATCGGCGATAGCCGCCGAGGAAGACCTGCCCGATCTCGACGCTGCCCGCGAAAGTGTCGAGGCCACCAAGCTGGCGGTTGAAGCCGCCCGCATCACTATGATGTCGCGTCGTTCCGCCCATGACGAACTTCGCCGCGAAAGCGATGCGCGGGTCAAGCGCCGCCAAGAAGCCGTCAAGGAACTGTCCGGCTGGAAGCACCGCCTTGATACCGCCGCCAAGCGCATCGCCGAGCTGGCCGCGCGCCGCGCCGAGACGCAGGAAGAACTGGCCGAGGCCTCTGCCGCCCCCGAAGAAATCGCCATCAAACGCGAAGAACTCAGCGATGCGATCACCGAAGCCGAAGCCCGCCGTGCTTTGGCCGCCGATGCTTTGTCTACCGCCGAAGCCGCCCTGCGCAATGCCCGCGACACCGAACGCGAGGGCGAGCGGCTGTCAGGCGACGCCCGCGAAGCCCGCGCCCGCGCTGAGGCGCGCACCGAAGCCGCCCGCGAAACCGTTAACCTTGCCGCCGAACGCATCGCCGAAGAACAGGGTGCCACCCCCGATCAGCTGCTCGATACGCTGAAAGTCGACCCCGACAAGATGCCCGATGCCGAGGTTTTGGACACCGACGTGCAGCGCCTGAAGCGCCAGCGCGAGGCTTTGGGCGCGGTCAATCTGCGCGCCGAGGAAGATGCGAAGTCGGTTTCCGATGAATATGACGCTCTCGCGCAAGAGAAAATCGACCTTGAAGAAGCCATCAAAAAGTTGCGCTCTGGCATCGCGGGCCTGAACCGCGAGGGCCGCGAGCGCCTGTTGACCGCCTTTGAACAGGTTAACGCCAACTTCGCCACCCTGTTCACCCATCTGTTCAACGGCGGCGAGGCCCGGCTGGTTCTGGTCGAATCCGATGACCCGCTGGAAGCCGGGCTTGAGATCATGTGCCAACCGCCCGGCAAGAAACTGGCTACCCTCAGCCTGCTGTCCGGCGGTGAGCAAACCCTGACCGCCCTCGCGCTGATTTTCGGCGTTTTCCTCGCCAATCCGGCGCCGATTTGCGTACTCGATGAGGTCGACGCACCCTTGGACGATGCCAACGTCACCCGATTCTGCGATCTGCTGGATGAGATGACCCGCCGCACCGAAACCCGCTTCCTGATCATCACCCACCATGCCGTGACCATGGCGCGGATGGATCGTTTGTTCGGCGTTACCATGGCAGAACAAGGCGTTAGCCAGCTGGTTTCGGTTGATCTGAAGCGCGCCGAGGCATTGGTCGCCTGATGGAACAGCTGTTACGTGCGGCCGGGTTTACCGGCGTAGAAACCGTGGATGGCGTGATTTACGCCCGCAGCGACCCGGCTTTGCCAGAATTTACCGCGACTGAAATCGACGGTTTCTGGCAGTTGGCTCTGGCTTGGCCACTGCGGGCAAACACCGCACAAATCGCGCACTGGACCACTCAGCACCCCGAAGTCCCGATGGATATTCACCAAGGCGAAACCCGGATCACCCTGCGCGCGACGCCGGAAAACCTCGCGCTTTGGGCCGATCTGACCCGTGCCATGGTTGCTCAATGCATCGTATGGCGGCGCGAAACCCGTCAACGCGACGAGGGCATGTGAACCTGATCTATAGATAATGTTAACCATCGCCAGCTAACCCTGACTGTGCCGCAACCCTTTGCGGTGAACGGAGGTGAGAAAACTGGATGAAATGAAGTTCCGAAAATGGATGGTGTTGATTGCGGCGGCAACGCTGTTGGTCGCCATCATCCGTCTTTGGATAGGGATCTGACCCAAAACAAAGGAGGCCCGGCGAGGTGGCACCCCCGCCGGGCCGTTTTGGTGGTAAGTCAACTGAATGACGAAGTTCCGTAAGACATGATGTTAGCAAAACCTTAAGGCTTCGTAAACAACGCCCGCGATCTATGGTTAACGCAGCACCTGCAAACGGTCGCTCAACCCCACCTCACCATCGACCTCAACCGAACACAAAATCCCCCGCAACCGCAGCTTCGGGCTGGCGCGCACCCAGTCGTAAGCATCCGTGCCATACCGCACCTTCCACTTCGCGCAAGAATCGTTCCAGACATCCGACACCCGCAGCACCGCCGTTCCGGCCTGAATAAGCGTGCCAACCGGCAGATTGGCCTCAGACATCTCCAAATCCGCCACAATCGGATCGCCCGGATGCGGTTGGTTGCGGTCCTGCCAGACCAGATCCATCACTCGGGCCTGCAGGATTGAGACCTGAATCCGCGGATCCGGGCTGCCATCCGCCAATCGCATCCACGGCGTCGTCATCCAGCGCTCGCCGGGAATGCCTTCGGCTTTGGTCATGCGGATACGCTCCGGAAATACCCGCTGGCCAAGCGCTGGCCGCAGGCAAAACCCGCGAATCGGGGCGTCGGTTTTTGGCGCGGCCTGTATCTGCGGCATGGCGTCCTGCAATTCAGCCAAAGTAATCATGCGATGCCCCTCTATGTGCGCCCCGGAAGCTACGTCGATAGGGCGTTCTCTGCCAGATCAGCCCGCCATTTGCGACATTTTCGCAACGTAAGCGGGGCATTTCTACATCGCATTCTCACCGTGTCATAAAATTAAGCAGTTCGCAGGCAATCTTAACAGCAGTGATGGAGGCGACGATGTTGGAGTTCTTGCCACAAGATATTCGTGACGGTTTGGATGCAGCCCGCAAACGCGAGTCGTCGCGCAAATCGCGGCTGCGTGTGCAGGTGGGTGAGGCGGTCTTCCCGGTGATCCGGTGCTGGCACGACGGTTTCGCCTTGGATGCCACCCTCACCCCGCATCTGCGTGGGCTGGTCGATGTCTACGATGGCTCGCGGCATATTTTTCAATGCTTGATCGTTGCGTCTTTGGTTGAGAATGGCGATTTGATCTGCGATTTCAAGCGGATGACCTTGGTTTCCGACCGCGCCCCACTGGATTACTATCGCGACGAAAACGCCCCTGTGGCACTGCTGCCAAGGGCCTAAGTTTGGGGTGTGGCGACCCGCCACACCTTTTTGTGCTGTTGACTCTACTGCAGATCGGCAAAGGCGGCTTGCAACCGCTGCACCGCTTCCTCCACCACCGCGCGCGGTGTGGCAAGGTTAAAGCGCAGGAACGACTCGCCTCCGGCCCCAAACGGCGTGCCATAATTGCAGGCGATTCTGGCGTGTTTTTGCACACGGTCAATGAATTCGGATTGCGCCATGCCGGTGCCCGCAAAATCCACCCAAGCGAGATAGGTGGCTTCAAGCGGCATCGAAGTCAGGCCGGGAATCTGGTTAATGCCCGCGTTGAAAATCTTGGCATTGCCGTCAAGGTAAGCACAAAGCGCGTCCACCCAAGCGGCGCCTTCGGGCGAGTAGGCGGCGGTTGCCATGAACATGCCAAACGAGTTCGGCGAGATCCCCATCGCGTTCATCCGCTCGGCAAAGCGTGCCCGTAATTTGGGATCGGCGATGATCACATTGCCAGAATGTGCGCCTGCAATGTTAAAGGTCTTGGTGGTGGCGGTCATCATGACCAAACGTTCGGAAATCCCCGGCAAGGTTGCCATCACCGTATGCTTCTGCCCCGGCATCACCAGATCATGGTGAATTTCATCCGATACTAACAACAAGTTGTGGCGCGCGCAGAAATCCGCCACGCCTTGCAATTCGGCCAAAGTCCAAACACGGCCCCCCGGATTGTGCGGCGAGCAGAGGATCAGCATGGTTTCGGTGCCGGTCATTTGGGCATCCCAGGCGGCGAAATCCATCTCATAGCGCCCGTTCACATTGGCCAGTTTACACTCCACCACCTGCCGACCTGCGCCTTTGATCACCCGCGCGAAGGCATGATAGATCGGTGTGAACAGCACAATGCCGTCCCCCGGTTTGGTAAACGCATCAACGCACATCGCGGTGCCATTCACCAAACCATGCGTGGTGAAAATCTGCTCCCGCTCCACCGACCAGCCATGCCGGGTCTGCATCCACCAGCGAACAGCATCGAGATAGGCGGCGTCATCGCCGTAATATCCATAGACGCCGTGGGCCATCATACCTTCAAGTGCGGTTTGCACGCAGGCTGGCGGGCGGAAATCCATATCCGCCACCCACATGGCAATGCCGTCCTTGGCTGGCACGCCATAGAAGGCCTCCATCGAATCCCATTTGACAGAATGTGTTCCAAAGCGATTGATTGGTGTGTCGAAGGTCATGTTTGTCCCGCTGCGATTCAGTATTTCGTTCTATCTAGATCAAGTTAATAGGAAAATCATCCCTAGTTAGTATTTAGTTTTGGATTAATATGCCTTAATATGGCAAATTATGAGAATAAACGACTGATCGCTAGGCGGGAAGGCATTTTCAATCAAACCCCACCACCCTCTTGCACGATTTGCCCCAGCGCCGTAAATCCCAAACATGATCCGCGACATCTTAATTCATCCCGATCCGCGTCTGAAGAAGCCCTGCGAGCCGATCGCAGCGGTGGGTGCAGAGATTTCGGCGCTCGCGTCGGACATGTTTGAAACCATGTATGAGGCGCCCGGAATTGGTTTGGCCGCGCCGCAAATTGGCGTGATGAAGCGTCTGATTGTGATGGATTGCATCAAAGACGGCCCGCCAGAGCCGATAGCGTTGCTCAATCCGCAGGTGTTGTGGTCGTCGGAAGACCTTGGTAGCTACGAGGAAGGTTGCCTGTCGATCCCCGATCAATATGCCGAAGTGAAGCGACCGAGTTCGGTGAAGGTCGGCTGGATCGACCTTGATGGTGTCTCGCAAGAGCGTTTGTTTACCGGGCTGTGGGCAACCTGTGTGCAGCATGAGATTGATCACCTGAATGGCAAGCTGTTCATTGAT
This sequence comes from Pseudomonadota bacterium, assembly GCA_040387915.1. Lineage (GTDB taxonomy): Bacteria > Pseudomonadota > Alphaproteobacteria > Rhodobacterales > Rhodobacteraceae > Cypionkella. The sequence goes on along the minus strand of JAZKCV010000013.1, from coordinate 186,454 downwards.
TATCTTGGCCCGCTGAAGCGGCAGATGATCACACGCAAGATGGAAAAGCTGAAACGAGAGCGGGCGCGATCAGGTTCGGACTACTGATGGCGATCTTGTCGATCCTGCAATGGCCAGATGCACGGTTAACGACTGTTTGTTCAGAAATTAACGGCGATGTTTCGGCTTTGGCAGCTGATATGCTGGAAACGATGTATATGGCCCCCGGTCGCGGGCTGGCGGCGCCACAAATTGGTGTATTGCTACGGCTTTTCGTGATGGACTGTACATGGAAAGAAGGCGTCTACGCGCCACGCATTCTGATCAATCCGAAACTGCTGTGGAGCTCGCCGGAAACGGCAGTTGGACTTGAAGGCTGCCTGTCTTTACCGGGTATTTCCAACCAAATTACACGCGCGGCTTCGGTACGGATGCACTGGACTGATCTGAACGGAATTATTTATGAAGAAACATTCATAGGCTTTGCTGCGATCTGCGCGCAACATGAGCTTGACCATCTGAATGGTGTTCTGATGCTGGATCATCTCGACCCAGCCGCCCGCGCCTTAGCCGAAAGTGCCCTGAGATGACGGCTCGACTCTGCCTGCCATACCCGCATCCCTGTTTGCGCACGCCAGCCCATCCTGTGGCCGAGATCACCGATGAGATGCGGGCGATCTGGGCCGATATGGTGGACACGATGGACGCGATGCCCGGTTACGGGCTGGCTGCGGTTCAGATCGGCATCCCGCAAAGCTTGGCAGTGGTCGATTGTTCCGAGCAGCGTGGTCAGGCAATTTTGATGGCCAATCCGCAGATTCTTCACGCCTCAGGTCAGTTCCGGGAGCATGAGGAAGCCTCGCCAAATCTGCCCGGTGTATCGGCCGTGATACGCCGTCCGCGTGCTGTGACTGTGCGGTTTCTCAACGCGGAAAATCAGTTGGAAGATCGCGATTTTGTCAATCTGTGGGCGACTTCGGTGCAGCATCAGATTGACCATCTGGCGGGAAAGATGTTCTTTGATCACCTCTCTGCGGTGAAACGCAAAATGCTGATAGCGCGGGCGGATAAGCTGCGGAAACGTTCATGAAAATCATTTTCATGGGCACGCCGGATTTCTCGGTTCCGATCCTTAAGGAACTTGCCCAACATCATGAAATTATTTCAGTATATTGCCAACCGCCAAGACCCGCTGGACGTGGAAAAAGTGATCGTGCCAGCCCTGTGCAGCAATGCGCCGAAGCCTTGGGTTTACCAATTTTTCACCCTGTGTCGCTGCGTTCTGCCGCAGCGCAACAGGAGTTTTTCGCTCTGGAAGCCGACCTCGCCGTCGTCGTCGCCTATGGACTTATCCTGCCGCAAGCTGTGCTCGATCATCCGCGTTTAGGTTGCCTGAACATCCACGCCTCGCTCCTACCGCGTTGGCGCGGGGCAGCGCCTATTCACCGCGCGATCATGGCGGGTGATGCTGAAACCGGGGTCTGCATCATGCAGATGGAGGCAGAGCTTGATACCGGCCCCGTTCTCGCGCTCGAAGCAACTGCAATCGGCGCCGAGGATACGACGGCAGATCTGCATGATCGCTTGTCAATGATCGGAAGCAAGCTGATCATATCGACGATTGATCGCTTGCCGATACAAGCCAGTCCGCAATCAGAACAAGGAGTCACATACGCGACCAAGATTGATAAGGCCGAAGCCCGTATAGATTGGTCTAGGCCTGCCGCACTGGTTGATCGCCAAATCCGTGGCCTTTCGCCGTTTCCCGGAGCTTGGTGTGAGATCAATGGCGAGCGGATCAAACTGCTGCGATCGCGCATCACTGAGGGGTCGGGTGCCGCAGGGCAGGTCTTAGACGGGATGCGTATCGCATGCGGTGATGGCGCCATCGAGATCACACTGGCGCAGCGCGAAGGCAAACGGCCGATGTCGACCACCGATTTCCTGAACGGTCTGAAAATGCCCGAGCGTCTCAACTTATCCTGACAGAAACTGGCGGCAGCTTTGGTTTATGCAAGGGTGATTACGGGGGGTTCTATGGATCGTGAACAAAAATTCTGGATTGTTACAGCCTCGGCAGATCACGCAGAGAACGGCATTAACTGGGGCATCGTTCAAGCCTGTCATGGTAAATCGGCCCCGCTGCGACGCATGGCTGCGGCGGATGGCTTGGTGATTTATTCTCCCCGAACCAAATTTCGCGACGGGGAAAGCTTGATGGCGTTCACCGCGATTGGCCGGGTGACCGGCGATACGCCCTATCAGTATGAGATGCCGGACGGTTTTGTCGCGTGGCGGCGCGGTGTGCAGTGGCAGCCGGCCGCAAAAACTCAACCAATTCGCCCCTTCTCAATGATCTGGAATTGACGCGCAACCAACCGAGTTGGGGCATGGTGTTTCGCTACGGTTTGATCGCTTGCAGTCGCGCGGATTTTGCGAGGATCGCCCGAGCGATGGTTCCGGCTGAACAGGCCATTCCATTTCTACCATTCATTCCCATATAAGTGGTCTCGACGAAGGAGGCGCTAATGGGATTGGTGTTTTTGCTGATCATCGGCACGGCGGCTGGTTTTTTGGCAACGCGGGTGATGCGAATTGATGCGGATGTGCCGACGACCGTGGTGATTGGCATCGCGGGCGCATTGATCGGCGGGTTTTTGTTGCGTAGTTTGGTGATTATTACCAGTTGGCTGGCGGGATTTGTCGGGGCTATTCTTGGCGCTATCTTACTGATCTGGCTTTATAAAACATATATCGGAAAATAGTTAACCAAGCCGCTTGATCGCATCGCCAAGCCGAAAGCCCTTGCCGCCGCCCGCGTCCCACAACATCCGACCCTGCCAGGCTGCAAAGATCAGCGCCGCTGTTTCTTTCGCCTTCGCGCTGACGTCAAGACGGGCCGCGATCGCCTGTTCGACCTTGTTGCGCCATGCTTTTGCACGCGCGATCAGGGCTGGGTCGCGCAAACTCAGCGTCAGCAGTGCCCCTGGGTCAACCGGTCCGACAAGCGATTTCAGCAGGCCCGGCAGCCCTTTATTTAAGGCCAAAGCATCCAGACTAGCCGCTTCAACCAAATCGTCCAGTTCCTGCCAAGTCTCGGCAATCGCGCTTAAAATCATCTCATTGCAGCTGCCAAAACGTTGCACCAAAGTGGTCGGTGCAAGCCCAGTTGCCACAGAAACGGTCGAAAACGTCACCGCTTTTTCGCCATTTTGCAGCAGCAGGGCCAGAACCTGCTGGAAAACATCACGATCTGAAATCAGTTTTGTGCGTGCCATGATCTCAATATGACTAGGGCATCAGGAATTGCAAGAAGAACATGAATCTCTATTCATCATCGTCGCTTTCTTCGCCTGCCTTGTCGATGCGCTTCACCCCCGCTTGGCGTTTTAGCATCTTGCGGCTGGCCGCAGTCAGGCCGGTCTCTTTCAGGACTTTTAACACCCGGTAATGCACGGTAAAAATTTCTCGATCCTGTGGAAGCGCGTCGCCGCGTAACTTTCCGCCAAGGATAAAGTGTTGTTCTTCTGGCAAAATATTCCATTTCAGCCCAGATTTCTGGATCGCGAGCGGCATGGAGATCTGGTCAAGATAAGGGCGCTTTCCAGGTACATCGGGATGCGCGTCGATGGTTTGCGCAATGTCCATCCAGACCTGTGGAAAGCTGCGACCGTCCGGACTGCGGTGTTGTTCGGGAAAGCTGAACAAACCTGAACTAAAATACGGTATCCGTTGCCGTTCCCCGGATTGGCGCATCAATTTGATACGCTCCGCTGGAATCGCCATGCCGCAGGCGGCATAAATCAGATTCCAATCGTCAGTTTTCCCCCAGTTCATCGAAGCGGCGGGCGTCAGTGATACCGCGTCTGCCATGATAATATTCTCAACCCGGTTGGGACGCAGGCAAAGAATATCGCTGTCGAAGAACGCCGAAAATTCGGTATCGCGCGGCTCCATCGTTGCAAGGATTTTATTGCCGTGCGGATAGGCGGGGGAAAACCGACCCTCGACCACGAAGGGGCGCACTTCGCAGCTCATCCGGCGCAGCACTTCTTTGACATTCGGTGAGACTAGATCAAGCTTAATGTCGGGACAATAGCCGACCAGCGCAACCTGATCGCCAAACTGCTCCCGCAGTGACGCCGCAAGATAGCAGGCCATCACTTCATAGTCAGGCGGCTCGACGATGAAAAATACGGTTAGTTTCGGGGTCATATACCTGCTCTGCGGGTGAAATGCGACGGTTTTGCCAGATTAAGCCGCATCACATTGCAAAGTCACGCGTTTGAGCTCTGTCTTGCTGCAGATTTACCCGTTTTTGATGCTAAACTGGAAACGGCTGTCTGTTAAGACACAGTTCGGCGCAGTTTTCTGCATTGGCCTTGCTGGCAGATTCCGGCTTGACCTATGGTGATCTGCAAACGGAAAGCAGCGGTGGGCCAGAGGCTACGTCGCGCAGGTGCGGAGCAGGGTGTGAAGTCGAAACATGGCAACCAACCAGACGGAATCCCGCATCCCGACGGGCGTCCGAACGGGTCTGCTGAGCGTTGGGGCACGTTTGATTTTCCGCTGAAGCGCCATGTCAGCCCGCATGGTCAAGTGACCGCCGTTTCGATGATGAAGGATGAGGGCGCCTATGTGATCGAGTGGGTTGCGCATCATCTGGCGGTCGGTTTTTCAGATCTGGTCGTCTATACGAACGATTGTTCAGATGGCACCGATGACATGCTGATCCGGCTAGAGGAATTGGGTCTTTGCCATCATCGCCGCAACGATATTCCCGAGGGAATTCGTCCACAACCCTCGGCGCTGAACTACGCGCAGGAAGAGCCCGTCGTGCAGCAATCTGACTGGGTGATGGTATTTGATGCCGATGAATTTTTGTCGATCAGATATGGCGATGGAACCTTGGACAGCCTGCTTGCGGCGACAAAGGCGCAGGGGGCGAATGGCATCGTAGTGACCTGGCGGATTTTCGGCTCGGGCGGGGTGGTGGATTGGTCGCGCGCGCCGGTGACGGAACAATATCTATGGGCCGCACCGCAGGAGTGGAACAAGGGCTGGGGGGTGAAGACGCTGTTTACCTTCCGTGCCGATAAGTGGAAACTGGGAATTCACCGCCCGAAAATGAAGACGAAATGGCACGAAACTGCGTTTCCAGATGAGGTGAAATGGCTAAATGGCTCGGGCCGCGAGATGGAGGATTACTTCAAGTTTCGCGGTTGGCGCTCGATCACGCGCACCGTTGGTTATGACTGGGTGCAGCTCAATCATTACGCGGTGAAATCGGTCGACAGCTACGCCATTCGCAAGATGCGCGGCAATGTGAATAATAAGGCGGATAAGTACAATTCTGACTATTGGTCGCTGCAAGATCGCAATGAAGTACGTGACGAAACCATGCTGCGCTACACCGATCAGCGCAACGAGATCATCGCGCAACTGCTGCAAGACCCGGTGCTGAACCGCCTCCACCACGCGGCGATTGCGCGGGCTGAAGGCCGATTGGCAGAGCTGCGCCAGACTGAGGCTTATCACCAACTGGTGGCCGATCTGGCCAAGGCTTCCGACGTGCCGATCAGCCAAATCGTCGCCAAACCGCCGCAGGCGCGCGATAAGGAAAAGATCGCCGCGTTGATGTCGGATGTCGAAAAGCGACGCGGTGCCAGGGCGAAAACCGAACGGCAGGCGATCCCGAAAGACCCGGTAGAGGCGGTGCCGATGGGGTCATATCAATCAGGCGTGATTGATCTTTCGCAAGACGCGCGTGCCGAAATTTACCCTAATCACAGCATGAAATTGCCTTTGGATCGGCGGATTTTCACGGATTCGGCCTTACCGTTGATCCAATCCGGCAAGTTCGAGCGCGGACTTGCCCGACGGATGCCGCAGGTCTTGGCCGAGCGCGCCAAGGTGTTGGAGATTGGTTCTGCCGTGGGTTTTCTGGCCGGGCATTGCGCCAACATTCGGCCCGATCTGAGCCTGTTTCTGCAAGAGGATAACAGCGCTTTGCGGCAGATGCTGGGTGTGGTCTGCGCGCTGAGCAACCGTGCCTTCAATGACCGCTTTGTCTTGCTGGAACAGGGGCTTAAAAGTGATCTGGCGGTACGCGCACTCGCATTGATCACGGCAGTTCGCCCGGATGCTCTGTTGCTTTCAGACTCACAAGTTGCCCCCGAAGTTCTGCAAAAATTTCTGCCGATGTTGCCTGCTCCACCTCCTGCGCAAATCTTTCTGTATGGACGGCTTCTGGAGCAACATCATGCGCGTTTGCCGGAAGTAGAGGCCCTACTGAAGGAACTTGGCTATGTGCCGGACTACGGATTTGATGCCAATATCGCCCGTGGCTTTCGGCTGGGCGCACCAGTCGATCCGGACGACGCAAGTTAACCAAGTCCGCCGCTGGACAGAGGCGCGACCCTGCGGCATTGTTCCACAAAACGAAACAAACGAGGCAGTAACCATGTCCACCCCCGTTCGCAGACCCGTCGCCTCGCTTTGGATTGGTGAAAAGCTGCATTATCTGAACCAGCTTTGCCTGCTCAGCCATGTCGCGCAGGGCCATCCGACCACGCTGTATTGCACCGACAAGGTGACGAATGTGCCCGATGGCATCATTGTCAAACCCGCCACCGACATCATGGCGATTGACATGGATATCGTGCGGCAGACCTCGGAAAGCTTTTTGTCGAACGTGTTCCGCTACAAAATGATCGAGAAAACCGATGCGATCTGGATTGATTGCGACGCGTTCTGTCACAAACCCTTCCCGGATGAGATGCAGAATATCTATGCAGGCCATGGTTTTAGGGGGGCATTGAACTGTGGCGTTGTCTATATTCCGCCGCAGGGGGAGCTGATCAAACAGTTGCTGGATTACTACGAAAACCTGCCCGATGCCCCGGCGTGGTTCAACAAACAGCAACGCAAGCGGATCGAAAAGCAAGACGCCAACCTGCCGCAAGCCGTGCGGATCTATAACGCCGAGCGCACCGCTTTTGGCCCGCAGGCCTTCACCTATTTCGCGCAGCAAACCGGTGATTTTGAAAAGGCGCTGAGCTCGGATTACCTTTATCCGGTGCCGTTCCAGCTGAACGACGTGTTTTACGATCCCTACGGTCGGGTTGAGGGGCATTTCACCGACAATACCCTGTCGGTGCATCTGTATACCAACGGCACCAAGCCGTATTGGCGCAAAAATCCGCCGATGCCGAACTCTTATGCGGCGCGGATGTGCGCGCAGATTGGTGTCGACGCGTCCAAGGCTTTGGAGGAATGAGTGAGGCTGACGACGCGCTGGAGCCGCAGGTCAAGAAGGGCAAAAAAGACAAAGCCGTCAAGCCCTTGCCTTCAACTCCGGATGAGATCGAAGCGCTGATCCGCCGCCAGAAGCGCAACCAGCGCAAGGCTTGGGCCGAAGGGTACATGACGGCGATCACCGCGATGTTGCGGCCCGGTGATCTGGTGATGGATTGCGGCGCGAATATGGGGGTGGTGACGGAACTGCTGGCGGCGACCGGGGCGGATGTGCTGGCCTATGAGCCTGATCCCTATGCTTTTTCCGTTCTTGAACAAAAGTTCGTAAATACTCCGAATGTCACTTTGGTCAATGCCGCCGTTGGGGTGGGAGCGGGCACCATTCGCCTGATGCGGGCGGATAATTTCGGCGACAATCCTGATGGCGCTTCGGTCAAAAGCACCATTCTGGACGGCGGGCGGCGGATCGATGCGGAAAACGCGGTGGAGGTGACTTTGCTCGACTTTCCAACCCTGGTGCGCGAGCAGGTGGCGGCGCGTGGCGAGATCGCTTTCATCAAGATGGATATTGAGGGCGCAGAGCTCGATATTCTTGAAACGCTTGATCGTGAAGATTTGTTCACAAACATCCGGGCGCTGGTGGCAGAGACACATGAGCGTAAGTTCAAAGATCTGCGCGACCGCTACAAAACCCTGCGTGAAGTGGTGGCCGCCAAATATCCGGCGGGGAAGGTCAACCTCGATTGGATTTAGTCGCAGGCAGAGCACTTGCAGAGCTGGATAAATATTAAAATGATTTCAATATATTAGGCGATGTATGCAGGCGGATTGGCAAGACTTCGTGGCGCGTCAAGAAGTGCTGGTGGCCCTGCGGTTTTCATATTTCGGCAGCTCTGGCTGGAAAAGCGATTTCTCGAAAGACAAGGCGCTGTTGTTTGATCAGGACAGGTTGATCATGCGGCTGGGCCTGTTGCAAAGCCTGCCGTTACCATCGCTTGCTGCGCAGACCGATCAGAATTTCCATCTGATGATCCTGTCTAGCCATGCGATGCCACGTTGGGCGCAACGCAGTTTGGCCGAGATCTGCGCCGAAACCTTGCAGCCGGGTCAATACACCATAATTCCGCGCCGATTTGGTGTCGCCCATAAACATCTCGCGCAGTTCATCGCCGCGCGCTATCCGGAAAACCCAGAGCAGACCACGCCTGTTCTGCAAACCGTTCTGGATGACGATGATGGATTTTCCACCGATCTGATCGCGACCATGCGGCGCGAAATGGCGGAACTGCCGCCGCTGTCTGAGGCTGTGGATCTGCGCTTTGTCTCGTTTAGCCGGGGCTATGGCATTGATTTATCATCGAAAAACGCAGAAAGGTACGGGCTTTACCATCATCGCTATCCGTTCATCAATCTGGGCCTGACGATGGCGGGGGATCGCGGGGGCCGCAACATCTTTGGCATCAGGCACCGCAAAACCCCGCTCGATTATCCGTATCGTCTGACCGGTGGCCCGCCGATGTTTGTGCGCTCGGTCCATGAGGCGAATGATTCCCGCGTCGAGGTCAGCGCGAAGTGGCGTGCCGTGCCCGATTGGCGGCAGGATGCCGATGTGCGCACCCGGTTTCCCTATCTGCCAAACCTATAGTTTCACTGGCTTGAACGGCGCCATGCCGGCCCGCGCCAATTCATCCGCGCGCTCATTCTCGGCATGTCCGGCATGGCCCTTGATCCAGCGCCACACCACCTTGTGCTTGGCTTGGGCGGCATCAAGCCGTTGCCACAGATCGACATTTTTCACTGGGTCTTTGCCAGAGGTCTTCCAGCCGTTGCGCTTCCAGCCGTGAATCCACTCGGTCACACCGTTTTTCACATAGGCGCTATCGGTCACAATCGTCAGCTCTGACGCGCGCGTCAAAGCCTCCAGCGCGGAGATCGCGGCCAGCAATTCCATCCGGTTGTTGGTGGTATGCGCCTCGCCGCCGTTTAGCGTACGTTCCTTCACCACCGTGCCGCCGTCGCGCGCCAGCATCAACACGCCCCAGCCGCCGGGGCCGGGGTTACCCGAACAGGCCCCGTCGGTATAGGCAAACAAATCCGGCATATCAGACACTTTCCCGCAAGATACGCGGCACTTTAAATTCGATGTTTTCTTGTGCGGTTTCAACCAGTTCCACGCGTGTGTCAAACCGCGCGCGGAAGGCGTCGATCACCTCATTGACCAGAACTTCCGGCGCCGAAGCTCCCGCCGTGACGCCAACCGAGGCAATGCCCTCCAGCGCCCGCCAATCAATCTCGGACGCGCGCTGCACCAGTTGCGCGTAGGCGCACCCCGCCGAACGGCCAACCTCGACCAACCTGCGCGAGTTTGACGAATTCGGCGCACCGATCACCAAAAGCGCGTCGATCTTGCCCGCAATCGCCTTCACTGCCGCTTGCCGGTTGGTGGTGGCATAGCAAATGTCTTCCTTATGCGGCCCGACAATCGCCGGAAACCGCGCCTGCAAAGCGGCCACTATCCCCGCCGTATCATCCACCGACAAAGTCGTCTGCGTGATGTAAGCCAACCTGCCTGCATCGCGCACCGCCAGCCCCGCCACATCCTCGGCGGTTTCCACCAGCAGAACCTCACCATCCGGCAGTTGTCCCATCGTGCCAATGGTTTCCGGGTGGCCATCATGGCCGATCATCACCATTTGCAGGCCTGCCTCAAAGTGCCGCTGTGCCTCATTATGCACTTTCGTGACCAGCGGGCAGGTGGCATCCACCGCGATCATCCGCCGCGCGTCAGCCGCCAAAGGCACCGATTTCGGCACGCCATGCGCCGAGAAAATCACCGGACGGTCGACCGGGCAGTCGTCCAATTCTTCAACAAACACAGCGCCCTGCGCGCGCAACGCATCGACGACGAATTTGTTATGCACGATTTCATGCCGCACATAGACCGGCGCGCCCCATTTTTGCAGCGCCAGTTCGACAATCTTGATGGCGCGGTCAACACCAGCGCAAAAGCCGCGCGGGGCGGCAAGGTATAGGGTTAACGGCGGCAGGGTCATTGCAGTTCTCATGTTTAGGCTAGACCTAAGCTGCCAAGCCCGCCTCGTCTAGTCTTGCGGCTGAAAGTAATACGGCCCAGCAGCAAGATCGCGCAGATGCTGGGCCATCGCAACAAATTCCGCCCGGTCGGCAAACGCCCGCAATGGCACCACAATCGCGGTATCAAAATTCAGCACAAACAGATGCGTCGGGGTTTGGAGCACCTGACCGATCAACTCGGGCGAGAGATACTCACACGCATGCGTGAACAAATCGGTGCCGGCGACACAATCTATCCATTCTTCAAACTCTGCCTGCACTGGAACAGGAACCATTCGCCGCGCCCGCCAATGTTGCCACAGGTTCAGCCCCAGCAAAACCAGCGCCCATTGCGTAGCCATCACGCCCAGAAACACCGCCCACGACTGCCAAGATCCCTCAACGCCCTTAATCCATTCCGGTAGCAACCCAAACGCTGCCCCTCCCGCGATAAACCACGCCCCCAGCGCCCATTTCGCCCGACCAGACCACTCCCGCTTCAGCCGCAGATAGGCCAAGGCATCGCTAGAGGTCAGCGTGTAGCTCCAGCGTTCCAACAGCCCGCCATCGAAATCCCGGCTGGACCGCGATTCAAAAACCTCCGCGCCCAATGCGAAAGCCGAGGCGGTTTCCCGCCCCGGCTTTTCGATATCGTCAGAAGTCTGGGGAACCTCCGTCACTTACTTCACGTCAACCGCCACTTCATCGCGCTCAAGCCGAGGCTCACGCGGTGGGCGACCGATAACATCGCGCAACTCATCCAACTCGATGAAATTGTCAGCTTGACGGCGCAATTCGTCGGCAATCATCGGCGGTTGGCTGCGGATGGTCGACACCACCGAAACCCGCACGCCCTGACGTTGCAGGCTTTCCACCAGCGGGCGGAAATCGCCGTCGCCCGAGAAAATCACCACATGATCCACGCGCGGCGCCAGTTCCATCGCATCGACGGTCAGTTCGATATCCATATTGCCTTTGACCTTACGGCGGCCTTGGCTGTCAGTGTATTCCTTGGCGGGCTTCGTGACCATGGTGAAGCCGTTGTAATTCAACCAATCTACCAGTGGGCGGATCGGCGAATAATCATCATTCTCCAGCAGTGCGGTGTAGTAGAACGCCCGCAGCAGCTTGCCACGACGCATGAACTCTTGACGCAGCAACTTGTAGTCGATGTCAAACCCAAGTGCCTTGGCGGCCGCATAGAGGTTCGAGCCATCAATGAACAGCGCAAGCCGTTCGTCCTTGTAAAACATAAGTCTTCCCCTCGAAAACAAATCGCCAATCGCGCTATCGTGAGTGGTCTACCTAATGTAGATGGTCGGCGGCGAATAAGCTTGAATAGCAGGGTCGTCGCAGGACGAGCAAGCCAATCTGTTGTGAGGATAGCAGTAACCATGTCAACAGAAAAGCACGCTCTGGTTGCATTTGGGGCAAACCTGAATTTCGGCGATATGTCGCCAAAGTCAACAATTCTTGCCGCTATAGTGGAACTTGACCGTCTCGGCCTGCCTGTGACCCGGCTAAGTACCCTATACCAAACGCCATGTTTCCCCGCCGGGGCAGGGCCGGACTATGTGAACGCCGCAGCCGTCGTGACGTTGCGTCATTCCATGTCAGCAGCTGACATATTAGCTTGTTTGCATAGTGTAGAGGCGAAATTTGGTCGCGAGCGCGTGCAGCGCTGGGGGATGCGCAGCCTTGATATTGATCTGTTGGCCTTGGGCGAATCAGTGTTTCCGAATGTTGAAACCTATTTAAAATGGAAAAATCTTCTCCCAGAGGACCAAAGTCGCCTTACCCCCGATCAACTGATTCTGCCGCATCCGCGTCTGGCCGAGCGGGCTTTCGTTCTGGTCCCCCTGAACGATGTGGCCCCAGATTGGCGACATCCGATCACTGGCTTGACGGTGGCGCAAATGCTGGCGGCGCTTCCGGCCCAAGATCGCGCCGAAGTCATCCCGGTGGCTTAAGGTTGATCTGCGCCGCCGCTTGATTATCCACTTGTCAAGCTGCAGCATCGCGCCTAAATAGACCGCTTCAAAGCCCCTCCCCTACTGGAGTCTTTCATGGCCCGCGTGACGGTTGAAGATTGCGTCGATAAAGTTCCGAACCGGTTCGAACTTGTCCTGCTTGCGGCCCATCGGGCCCGCGAAATCCAGTCCGGTTCGACCGCGACGGTGGATCGTGACAACGATAAGAACCCGGTGGTGGCCTTGCGCGAAATCGCCGAGGAGACCCAACTGGCCGACGCCCTGCGCGAACGCATGATTGAAGGTCATCAGACCCAGATCGAAGTGGACGAGCCGGAAGAAGATCAGATGGCTCTGTTGATGTCTGGCGAAATTGATCGCCCGATGCAGGATGATATGTCGGAAGAAAAGCTGCTGCGCGCCCTTATGGAAGCGCAAGGCGAGCTTTAATTACGGGAATTCCCGAAACGCGGGGCGGTGATGATCGACGTTGAAGACCTCATCGCCCTGGTTAAAAACTACAATCCCCGTTGCAATTCTGAACTGATCCGCCGGGCTTATGCCTATGGTGCGGCGATGCACGATGGCCAGATGCGCAAATCGGGTGAGCCGTATTTCACCCATCCAGTCGCCGTTGCTGCCATCCTGACCGAACAGCAGTTGGATGATGCCACCATCATCACCGCGCTGTTGCACGACACAATCGAAGACACAAAATCCACCTATGCCGAGGTCGCCAAGCTGTTTGGCGAGGAAGTGGCAGAGCTGGTCGATGGCGTCACCAAGCTGACCAACCTGCAACTCTCCAACACCGAATCGCAGCAGGCGGAAAACTTCCGCAAACTGTTCATGGCGATGTCGAAAGACCTGCGGGTGATTTTGGTCAAGCTGGCCGACCGTCTGCACAACATGCGCACCATCAAGTCGATGAAGCCGGAAAAGCAGGCGCAAAAGGCCCGCGAAACGATGGAAATCTATGCGCCTTTGGCGGGTCGCATGGGTATGCAATGGATGCGCGAGGAGCTTGAAGACCTGTCGTTCCGCGTGCTGAACCCCGAGGCCCGCAACTCGATCATCCGCCGCTTCCTGACCCTGCAACGCGAATCCGGCGATGTGGTGCATCAGATCACCGCCGATATTCGCACCGTGTTGGAAAAGGTTTCCATTGACGCCGACGTTTATGGCCGCGCCAAAAAACCCTATTCAATCTGGCGAAAGATGCAGGAAAAGGATCTGGCGTTCAGCCGCCTGTCCGACATCTACGGTTTTCGCGTCATATGTGCGTCCGTGGCCGATTGCTACCGTATCCTTGGCGTGATCCACCAACGCTGGCGCGCCGTCCCCGGTCGCTTTAAAGACTACCTCAGCCAGCCGAAAACCAACGGCTACCGCTCGATCCACACCACGGTTTCGGGCCGTGATGGCAAGCGGGTAGAGGTGCAAATCCGCACCCGCGAGATGCACGAAGTGGCCGAGGCAGGCGTCGCCGCGCACTGGTCCTACCGCGAAGGCGTGCGCGCCAAGAACCCGTTCGCGGTTGATCCCGCCAAATGGATCGCCTCGATGACCGAACGGCTGGACGAGGGTGATCACGACGAATTCCTCGAAAACGTCAAGCTTGAGATGTATTCCGATCAGGTGTTCTGCTTCACCCCGAAGGGCGATGTGGTGCAACTGCCGCGCGGTGCGACGCCCTTGGATTACGCCTATTCCATCCACACCCGAATCGGCAATTCCTGCGTTTCGGCCAAGATCGACGGCATTCGCGTGCCGCTCTGGACCCGGCTGAAAAACGGCCAATCGGTGGAAATCATCACCGCCGAAGGCCAGCGCCCGCAAGCCTCTTGGATCGACATTGTCACCACAGGCCGCGCCAAGGCTGCGATTCGCAAATCGCTGCGCGAAGAAGATCGGGGGCGTTTTGTCAGGCTTGGCCAAGAACTCGCCCGCGCCGCCTTTGAACATGTTGGCAAAAAGGCCACAGACAAAGCCCTGCGCACTGCGGCAAAAATGCTCGGTATGCCGGATGAGGCCGAACTGTTAGCCGCCCTTGGTTCTGCCGAACTCACTGCCCGCAAAGTGGTTGAGACCCTCTACCCAGAATTGATTCAACGCGGCCCGGATGAGGTCGAATCGACCCGCGCCGTCATCGGTATGCCGGATGATCAGACCTTCCGCCGCGCTTTGTGCTGTCAGCCTTTGCCCGGCGAACGCATCGTCGGTATCACCTATCGCGGCCAAGGTGTGTTGATCCACGCCATCGATTGCCCCGCGCTGGAAGAGTTTGAAGAACAGCCGAACCGCTGGGTTGATCTGCAATGGCACGCGGGCCGTCATGCGCCCGTCAACACCGTGGCACTGGATGTTGCCATCTCGAACGACGCGGGCGTTTTGGGCCGGATCTGCACCTTGATTGGCGAGCAGAAAGCCAACATATCCGATCTGCGGTTTACCGAACGCAAACCGGATTTTTACAGACTTATCATCGACGTGGACTTGCGCGACGTGGAACACTTGCACATGGTGATGACGGCCCTTGAGGCCGAAACCGATGTCGCACAAGTGTCGCGGCATCGTGATATGACACGCAAACCCTGACGGGCTATCCGCAGGGTCACTGGGCAACAAGGAATCGGGCCGCTCTATGGTCTTTAAACGTCGGCAACCGCTGGGATGGCTCGCCTGGATGCGCGAGATGGTCTACCCAAGGGGTGGTTTCAAACGCGCGACCCGCTACGTCATCCACCGGATGAGCCGACTGCCCGACGACCCCCATCGCATCGCCCGAGGTATCTTTGCCGGATCGCTGATCGGCTTCCTGCCGCTGCCCGGTCTGCAATTCGTCGCCGCTTGGGGCGCTGCCCGGCTTGTGCGCGGCAATGTTCTGGCGGCCTTGTTGGGCACCTTCAACACCAACCCTTTGACCACGCCGTTCTTCGCAGTGATCGCGATGACCTTCGGCCATTGGATCATGGGCGTGAAAGAGCCGCTCAGCGCCGAAGCCATCGGTGGCGCGTTTGCCCATGCCAGCGGTGATCTGTGGCGCAATTTTGTCGCCATCTTCACGCCGGAGAAAATGCATTGGGGCGGCCTGATCCGCTTTTGGCACGAGATTTACGTGCCGTATTTCATCGGCGCTTTGCTGCCCGGCATCGTGATTTCGGCCATCGCCTATTATCTGACCATTCCCTTGGTGCAGACCTATCAAAAGGCCCGCGCCGCCAAGGCCGATGATCGGCGTGAACGCCGCCACCGTTTGAAACTCGCCGTCGCTGAGGCGAAAAACCGTCTGCTGCATCGCACCGAGAAAGACGGAGAAAACCGCGCCGCCGGAGATGACAGCAGCGCAGGTGCAAAGTAAGCTTGCGGCGGCGATCTGTTTGAAATGACAAAGGACTAAGGCGATGGCACTTTTGGCGCGGCAACGGCTTGGCATCAACATTGATCACGTCGCCACCGTGCGCAATGCCCGTGGTTCGGTCTGGCCTGATCCTTTGCGCGCCGCCCTGATCGCCGAACTCGCCGGGGCCGATGGCATCACCGCGCACTTACGCGAAGACCGCCGCCACATTCGCGACGCGGATATGGAAGCCCTGCGCGCTGGCATCGGCATCCCGCTGAATTTCGAATGCGCTGCCACTGACGAGATGGCCGCGATCATTCTGCGCCTGAAGCCCCACGCCGTCTGCCTTGTCCCCGAAAACCGCGCCGAACGCACCACCGAAGGCGGCCTCGATGTCGCCATCGACGCCAATCGCCTGACCCACTTCATCACCCCCCTGCGCGACGCAGGTTGCCGGATTTCCATGTTCATCGGCCACGACCCCCGCCAGATAGAGGCGTCGGCCCGCATCGGCGCGGCTGTGGTTGAACTCCACACCGGCCACTACTCCGACCTGCACGCCGAAGGCCGTCTGGCCGAGGCAGAGGCCGAGCTCGACGCCCTGCGCAAAGGCGCCGCCTTCGCCCACAGCCTTGGGCTAGAGGTTCACGCCGGCCACGGCCTCACCTACGACAACGTCACCCCCATCGCCGCCATCCCCGAAGTGGCCGAGTTGAACATCGGCCATTTCCTGATCGGCGAAGCGATCTATCGCGGCCTCGGCCCTGCCATCGAAGAAATGCGCCGCCTGATGGATGCGGCGCGGGGTTAGATGATGCGGCGGGGAGCCTTATCAGTAAAACAGGATTTGCATGTTGGTCGGGTCTTCAAAATTCATCTGCATCCGACGGAATGCATTAAGTTCCACATTGCCAATAGACCGAGTTATGTTTTTGTAACGACAAGATATTTTGTCAGGCCGCACCATTCCTTTGCGATCCACGGGAATATCGAATGTCGCGGGCGTTGTGATTTTGGATTCGACCCCATTGATGACTATGCTGCACGGAACGCCTTTGATCGTAGCCTCGGTTCCAAGTATGGCTTCAATTTTTACCGAGATGATTTTCTCAGCCAAGACAGGCGTGCTGGCCAGAACAAGCAGCGCGACAATCGCAATAGATTTCATCATGGGCGTTCACCTGTAGTTTCTATGATCAAAGGCGTAGCAGCCTCTCGACAGGCCGCGCAAGTTGCTTGCCAGACAGGCGGCAAGCTATGATCCTCGGCATCGGTTCAGACCTCTGCAATATCGAGCGGATCGAGGCCACCCTCGCCCGCTACGGCGACCGCTTCCGCAACCGCGTCTTTACCGAACGTGAGCAAAAGAAAGCCGAAAGCCGCCCCCGCGCCATTGCCGCCACCTATGCCAAACGCTGGGCCGCGAAAGAGGCCTGCTCGAAAGCATTGGGAACCGGCCTGCGCATGGGCATTTCGTGGAAGGATATGGCGGTGTCAAATCTACGCACCGGACAGCCCGTGATGCACCTCACCGGATGGGCCGCCGACCGCCTCGCCCAAATGACCCCGCCCGATCATCACACGATCATTCACGTGACTTTGACCGACGATCACCCTTGGGCGCAGGCGTTTGTGGTGATCGAGGCCCGCCCCGGCCCCGCGCCAACTTGACTCCCGTCCCCCCCGCGCGCATGTAGCGCAAAATATAGAAAAGCCGCGCATGTCGCGGCAAATCTCAAGGAAGACGAACACCATGGCGAAAACCGAGAGCGGCATAGTCGAGACGATCAAAACCGTCGTCTACGCCCTGCTGATCGCAGGCGCTTTCCGCACTCTGCTATTCCAGCCGTTCTGGATTCCGTCCGAGTCGATGAAAGACACCCTGCTGGTCGGCGATTTCGTTTTCGTCAACAAGATGGCCTATGGCTATTCAAAATACTCCTGCCCCTTCGCGCTTTGCCCGATCTCTGGCCGCATCTTCGCCTCCGAGCCAGAGCGTGGCGACGTGGTGGTGTTCCGCCATCCTGTGAATGGCTCTGATTTCGTTAAACGCCTGATCGGCCTGCCGGGCGACAAAATTCAGATGAAACAGGGTGTCCTCTACATCAATGGCGCGGTTGTGCCCCAAGTGCCCGATGGCACCTTTGAAGAAGTGATGGAGCCGCAAGGCCCAATGAAATCCCGCCCGCGCTGCAGCAATGGCGCGGTTGGCGATGGCGCGATCTGTCAGAAAGAGCGCTTCCGCGAAACCCTGCCGAATGGCGTCGTGCATGATGTGATGAACATCGAAAATGATGGCTATGCCGACAACACCGACGTGTTCACCGTGCCCGAAGGCGAATATTTCTTCATGGGCGACAACCGTGACAACAGCCAAGACAGCCGCTTTGCCCAAGCCGTCGGCGGCGTCGGCTTTGTTCCGGCAGAAAACCTGATCGGCCGCGCCGACCGGGTTATCTTCTCGTCGGCAGGCAGCTCGATGCTGTTCTTCTGGACCTGGCGCGCCGACCGCTTCTTCAAGGCGGTGGAGTGAAGCTCGCAGCCGATCTCAAAGCCTTCGAGGCGCGCATCGGGCACACGTTTCGCCAGCCAGACCTGCTGTTGCGCGCCGTCACCCACGCCTCAATTTCCTCCGCCACCCGCCCCGACAACCAACGCCTTGAATTCCTTGGCGATCGGGTTTTGGGCCTCGTGATGGCCGAAGCCCTGCTGGGTGCCGACATCGCCGCATCCGAAGGCCAACTCGCCCCCCGTTTCAACGCGCTGGTGCGCAAGGAAGCCTGCGCCGAAGTCGCGCGCGAAGTGGGTCTCGGCGATGTCCTGAAACTGGGTCGCTCTGAAATGCTCTCCGGCGGTCGCCGCAAAGAGGCGCTTTTGGGCGATGCGATGGAAGCCGTGATCGCCGCCGTCTATCAGGACGGCGGTTTTGACGCCGCTCGTTCGCTGATCCTGCGGCTTTGGGGCGCGCGCATCGGTGCGGTGGAACAAGACGCCCGCGACCCGAAAACCGCGCTGCAAGAATGGGCGCAAGCCCGCGCCATGCCGCCGCCCATTTACACCGAACAGGGCCGGGAAGGCCCAGACCACCAGCCGATCTTCACCGTTGAAGTCCGGCTGGAAAGTGGCGAGGCTGAACTTGCCCGCGCCGGATCGAAACGTGTGGCCGAACAAGCCGCAGCCCGCGCCCTTCTGGCCCGGATGGAGACTTCTGATGACTGAAGACAGCAAACTCACTGGCCGGATGCCCGACGGCCCCGGCACCCGCGCGGGCTTTGTCGCCCTGATTGGCGAGCCGAACGCAGGCAAATCCACCCTGCTGAACCGCATGGTCGGCGCGAAAGTGTCTATCGTGACGCATAAAGTGCAAACCACTCGCACCCGTATCCGCGGTGTGGCGATGGAGGGCGTGGCGCAGATCGTTTTCGTCGACACCCCCGGCCTGTTCCGCCCCCGCCGCCGCTTGGACCGGGCCATGGTCAAAGCCGCTTGGGGCGGCGCCGCCGATGCTGATCTGATCGTGCTGCTGATCGAGGCCAACCGTGGCCTGACCGAAGGTGTGGCCACTATCATCGACCGGATGCGCGACCAAATCCCACAGGGTCAGCCGGTGGCTTTGGCGATCAACAAGATCGACAAGGTCAAGGCCGAGGTGTTGCTGGCACTGGCCGAGAAAATGAACGAAGCTTTTCCGTTTGCGAAAACCTTTATGATCTCGGCCGAAAAAGGCTACGGCGTCAAAGACTTGCGTGAATGGCTGGGCGCGCAGATCCCCGATGGCCCGTGGTTCTACCCCGAAGACCAGATCGCCGATCTGCCGATGCGGATGATCGCATCCGAGATGACCCGCGAGAAACTGACTTTGCGGCTGCACGAAGAACTGCCGTATCAGTTGACCGTCGAGACTGAAAAATGGGAAGACAAACCGGATGGCAGTACCCGGATTGACCAGATCATCTATGTCAGCCGCGATGGCCACAAAGGCATCGTGCTTGGCAATAAAGGTGAGACGATCAAATCTATCGGCCAATCCGCCCGCGCTGACATCTCGGAATTTCTTGGACGCACCGTGCATCTGTTCTTGCAGGTGAAAGTGCGCGAAAACTGGCAGGATGAGCCCGAGCGTTATTCCGAAATGGGTCTGGATTTCAAAGACGGCGAGGCGTGAGGCCAAGCGGAATTTTAAGAAAATTCCGGCACGAAATTTGTCACAAATTTCGGTTTCGTGGTTTGAAAGCGCGCTCCGGTTGACGTGTCGACCCCTCCGGGGGGAGTATTTCAGAAAGAGCAACGATGAGCGCCCGCCTGACTTCTGACCTCTGGGTTTCCGCCTACCTGACCCGGCTGCGCTTGGCGGATATCCCGGTCTATGTCACTGCCAAGGGCGATCCGACAGCGGGCGCGGTTGTGGTCAAGGTTGCTCTACTGAACGGCCAAGCCCGCGCCTATCAACGCTCGTTTGATCTGACGGCTGATGCCCGCGTCTGGGTGGTTCTGGCCGATGGTCCCGAAGCCGAGGTCGATGCCCTGCTCAATCGCCAGCGCAGCCGCGATCCTGATCTTTGGGTGATTGAGTTGGAAGACCGTCAGGGCCGCACGTTGTTGGACCAACCGGGTTTGGCCGAGTGAATAATCCGGGCCAATGCCGCAACGGCAAGGCTCAGCAGCCCCAAGGCCACCACCAACACAGCCAAATTCCGCGCCACATGCGCCCAGCCGAGCACATCCGCATTGAGAAAACTATAGGGCCAAAACCCAGTCAGCCCCCCCCGAACCAGCGCGTAAGCGGCATAAAGCGCGGGCCAGATCAGCCATTCCGGCACATTGCGCCAACGCACGTTTTTCGGCGCAAAGCTCAGCCACCACGCAGCATAGCCGATCGGCATCAGGGTATGCAGGCCCAGATCGGCCCACCAGCCCAAACCTTCGGTCGGAAACTGGCTGGCGAGCAGCGCGTGATACAGGATGCCCACCGTGGCAATCGCCACCATCAACCCTGCGGCGCGGCGCGGCCCGATCTGCCAGCCCTTGGTGATCGCCAGCAGATGCACGACCAGCAAAGCATTGGTCAGAATGGTGAAATAGGCGGCCATCGCCCAAATGCGGTCCACTGCCAAAGCAACGCCTGTCAGCGCATCAAACTGCGCCCGCAGCGCGGCGAGGCCAACAACGGCAAGGGCAAAGGCGGACAACCGGGCAACCATGCGCGCAATCTGCGCGAATCCCATCATATAGCAAGCCTTGCTCTGCGGTGACGCTACGTCGATACTGCGCCTATGGAATGGCGCGATCAGGGGGCGGTGATTTCGGTGCGCCCGCAGGGCGAGACATCGGCGATCATCGAGGTGTTTACGGCGGAGCATGGCCGACACGCCGGGGTGGTGCGCGGCGGTGCCTCACGCCGCATGGCCGCTGTACTGCAGCCCGGCAGCCAAGTCGATGTGGTCTGGCAAGCGCGGCTGTCCGAGCAGATGGGCAGCTTCAAGGTCGAACCCTTGCGCAGTAGGGCGGGGGTGCTGGCGGATCGGTTGAATCTTGCGGGCTTGAACGCGATCTGCGCCATGCTGCATATCGCCCTGCCAGATCGCGAACCGCATCCGTCACTTTATGCCCGCTCGATAACTCTGCTCGATGCGCTGCAAACTCCCGGCTGGCCGCCGGATTATCTGCGCTGGGAGCTGGACCTGCTGGAGGAGCTTGGCTTCGCGCTTGATCTGACCCAATGCGCCATCACCGGCAGCCGCGAAGATCTTGCCTATGTCAGCCCGAAGACAGGCCGCGCGGTGAACCGGGATGCCGCAGGCGATTGGGCGGGGCGGCTGTTGCCGTTGCCGCCGGTTTTGCTGGGGCAGGGGCCCGCCAGCCCGATTGAAATTGCCCAAGGCCTTGCCCTGACCGGGCATTTCCTGAACCGCGCGTTAGAGCCGACACTGAACGGCAAACCGCTGCCCGAAGCGCGTGCGCGATTATTAGCCATCTTGGCGCAACAATAGTCGCGGACAGAATAACCGCCGTCGCCTCCGGCACAGACCCCCTCCACCAATCCGCGCCAAATGCCACCATGGCCCTGCGGTATCAGTCTTTGGAGTTGAAACACTCCTCCAGCCCAAAACTTCAGCATTTCGCTTTGCTTGCGGGGCTAGAGGCTGCGGTGCGCGGCACCCTGATCTCAACCATCCCCATCGCGGTCTATGATGCCTTCGGCTCGGCGCAGAACCTGTCGACGGTTTACCTTACCGCTGGCATCATCACCCTGTTCTGGGGCCTGATGGTGCCGCGCCTGACGCAAATCTGGCCGCGCCGCTGGGTCTATTCGGCGGGCTGTGTGTTCTACCTGATCTCGATGGTGCTGTTTGTGCTGGGCACGCAATGGTCGGTTCAGCTGGGCATATTGATCATGTCGATGGCCACCGTGACCTGCTTTGTCTGCTTCAACGCCTATGTGCTGGATTATGTGCCGCGCGCCGATCTGGGCCGCACCCAAAGCCTGCAAATGGTCTATGCCGCAGCGCCTTGGGCGATTGGCCCGATGAGCGGCGTCTATATGCGGGCCCTTTGGCCGCCGCTGCCATTCATCGTTGCCGCTGTCTTCGCGGTGATCCTGTTCGGCGTGTTCTGGTATCTGCGCCTTGGCTCTGGCAAGCAAATCACCAGAGCCAAAGGCCCCGCCGTCAATCCACTCGCCTACTTGGGCCGCTTCTTCCGCCAACCCCGCCTGATCGCAGGCTGGCTGTTCGCGGTGATCCGCTCCTGCGGCTGGTGGGTTTATGTCGTCTATGTCCCCGTGTTCTGCATCGAATCCGGCCTAGGCGATAAACTTGGCGGCTTCATGCTGTCGGTGTCCAACGCCACCTTGCTGCTGTCGCCTTTCATGGCCGCATGGGTGCGCAAACGCTCAGTCCGCGTCGCCTTGCGCCGCGCCCTAGCCTATTGTGCCATCCTGTTTTGCGCCGCCACGGTGCTTGCCTTCGCCCCCACGCTCACCATCGCCTGCCTGTTCCTCGGCTCGTTCGGCCTTGTCATGCTCGACGTATCGGGCGGCCTGCCGTTCATGATGTCGGTCAAACCGTCTGAGCGTGCCGAGATGGCCGCAGTCTACTCCAGCTTCCGCGATGTCTCAGGCATCGCCACCCCCGGCATGGCATGGCTGGTGCTGTGGGTCGCGCCCCTCAACTTCATCTTCGCGGCCTCTGGCCTCGCCTTCGCAGCCGCCTATGTCATCGCCGGAAGCCTGCATCCCCGCCTTGGCAACCTGCGCCCCTCGCGCGGCAGACCTTAATCCAACAGCCGACGCGCGATCACCTGCGCCTGAATTTCCGCCGCGCCCTCAAAAATATTCAAAATCCGCGCATCGCACAGGATGCGTGAAATCTGATACTCCAAAGCAAAGCCATTGCCGCCATGGATCTGCAACGCATTGTCCGCCGCAGCCCAAGCCACCCGCGCGCCCAGCAATTTCGCCATCCCCGCCTCCAGATCGCAGCGTTTGCCGTGATCCTTCTGCCAAGCCGAGTAATAGGTGAGCTGCCGGGTGATCATCACCTCAACCGCCATCATCGCGAGCTTCCCCGCCACGCGCGGAAATTCGATCAGCGCCCGCCCGAACTGCTTGCGGTCCACCGCATAGCCCATCCCCACTTCCAAAGCGTTCTGCGCCACCCCAATCGCCCGCGCCGCCGTCTGAATCCGAGCACTCTCGAACGTCTGCATCAGCTGCTTGAAACCTTGCCCCGGCACACCACCCAGCAGGTTCTCGGCCTTCACTTTAAAGCCATCAAACGCCAGTTCATATTCCTTCATGCCGCGATAACCGAGCACCTCAATCTCACCGCCCGTCATGCCCGGAGTCGGGAACGGCTCCGCCTCCGTCCCCGGCACCTTCTCGGCCAGAAACATCGACAAGCCGCGATAATCCGTGGTCTCCGGGTCGGTCCGGGCCAGCAAAGTCATCACATGCGTCCGCGCCGCATGGGTGATCCAGGTCTTGTTCCCCGTCACCTCCCAGCCATCCGCACCCTGCACCGCCCGCGTGCGCAAAGATCCCAGATCGCTGCCTGTATTGGGTTCGGTAAACACCGCCGTCGGCAAAATCTCACCACTCGCCAGCTTCGGCAACCATTGCGCCTTCTGCGCCTCGGTGCCGCCGCACAAGATCAACTCGGCAGCAATCTCGCTGCGAGTCCCCAAAGACCCGACCCCAATATACCCCCGCGACAATTCCTCAGACACCACCACCATCGAGGCTTTCGACAGACCAAAGCCGCCAAACTCCTCCGGGATCGTCAACCCAAACACCCCCATCTCGGCCAAAGCGGTGATGATCTCCATCGGGATCAATTCATCGCGCAGATGCCAACCATGCGCGAAGGGCACCACCTTTTCATCCGCAAAGCGGCGGAACTGGTCGCGGATCATCTCCAACTCATCATCAAGACCCGACACACCAAACGTCGCTCGCCCGTGATTGTCGCGCATCAACGCCACCAGCCGCATCCGCGCGGCAGGACTGTTGCCCTCGGCCATCAACGCCGTCGCAGCCCCCCCCGGCACCGCAGAAATCCCCAAATCCCCCAGCCGCGCCATCTCGCCCTGCGACATCGGAATCCCGCCGTGGATTTGCGCAAGATATTCGCCAAACCCGATCTGAAGGATCAACCCCTCCATCTCGCCAAACTTGCCATCGTCAGCCAACCGCCCCGCCCAAGCCCGCAACTGCCGCAAAGCTTCGGTATAGGTCGCCAGCCAAGACAGGGAATGCGCCGCAAACTGCTGTTGCTCTAACGCCCCCGCCGAAACCTTGCCTCCCACCGTCACCAGCCCGCGCAAAGCCTCGCGCCCGCGCTCAAACAGCGCCTCCACCTCCGGCAAAGCCTCGGCGGTTAACCCCAAAAGGTCGGTCATCACACCAGAGTTCTGATCCAAAGCCATCGAGTCCTCGCCACATGCTGCATTTGCGAAATGCCTAATCCCTTCGCAGTCGCAGCGCAACAATAATTCACTATGCGCAATTTATATGACCGAAAATGTCGCGACGGATTTTCGGGATGCACATCGCAGCGCCCTGCTTTAGACAGACCACATAACGGAGGGCGCACATGGAATACCTTATGGCAGGCCTGACGCCGCAAGCCTTTGCCGCAGCGCTGCTGATCACGGCCTTCGCGGGATTCGTCAAAGGCGCTGTCGGTTTTGCGATGCCGATGATCATGATTTCGGCGTTCTCCAGCTTCCTGCCGCCCGAAACCGCCCTCGCGGGCCTGATCCTGCCCACCCTGATCTCAAACCTGACCCAAGCCTTCCGCCAAGGCGCCGCCCCAGTCTGGGCCACTGTGATCACCTACCGCCGGATGCTGATCGCCACAGTGGTCTTCATCGTGATTTCAGCGCAATTCGTCCGCGTGATCCCGCAAGACCTGTTCCTGCTGCTGCTGGGCGCCCCGATCACCGCCTTCGCCGCCCTGCAACTGGCTGGCATCGGCCTCGCCCTACGCCTAGAGCACCGCAGCCGCGCCGAATGGATTCTGGGCGCAATCGGCGGCCTCTATGGCGGTGTGTCGGGCGTATGGGGCCCACCCTTGCTGGTCTACCTCTTGTCCATCAAAGCCGACAAACTGGAAACCGTCCGTGTGCAGGGCGTGGTGTTCCTGATCGGCGCGACCGTGCTGCTGGTCGCCCACCTGCACTCCGGCGTGCTGACCCCCAGCCGCACCGCGTTTTCTGCGGCCCTCGTGCTGCCCGCAATGATCGGCCAATCTCTGGGGGTGGCCATCCAAGACCGCCTTGATCAATCAAAATTCCGCCGCTGGACGCAGGTTCTGCTGGTGCTCACCGGCCTCAATCTGATGCGCCGCGCGGTTGGCCTCTAACCGAGAGTTGCCTAAAACTTATCTAAAATTGTCATCCTCTGTGCTCAAATATCCCACGGGGGTCTGGGGGTGTGAAACCCCCAGCCGTAGATACAGCAAGCCAAATCTTAACAGATCCTTAAGCCCGATCCGTAAGCCTTTGAAATCAAAGCATCCGAAAATGGTCCCAACTCGGGACCACTCCAGTTCAGCCAATCGCCGCCGCCTTCACATCGGCATCAATGAACGGCACATATTGCGCGAAATTATCGGCAAACATCCCCACCAGCCTTGAAGCCTGCACATCATAAGCCGCCTTGTCGCCCCAAGTCGCGCGCGGATCGAGCAGCACCGCATCGACCCCCTTCACCGCCACCGGAACCTCAAAGCCAAAGTTCGGATCACGCCGGAATTCACCCGCGCCAAGCGAGCCATCCAAAGCCGCCGTCAGCAGCGCCCGCGTCGCCTTGATCGGCATCCGCTTGCCCTCACCAAACTTGCCCCCCGTCCAGCCGGTATTCACCAGCCAGCACGACGCGCCAAATTTCGCGATCTTTGCCTGCAACAGCTTGCCATAGACTTCCGGCCTGCGCGGCATGAAGGGTGCTCCGAAACAGGTCGAGAACGTCGGCGTAGGTTCCACAATCCCCCGCTCCGTCCCCGGCGTCTTCGAGGTGAATCCCGACAAGAAATGATACATCGCCTGCGCCGGCGTCAGCCGCGCAATCGGCGGCAACACCCCATAAGCATCGCAAGTCAGCATGATGACATGCTTCGGATGCCCGCCCATGCCAGTCGCCGAGGCGTTGGAGATATACTCCAACGGATAGGCGCAGCGCATATTCTGCGTCAGGCTGGCATCTTCGAAATCCAGCTCCAGCGTTTCCGGGTCAAACACCATATTCTCCACCACCGTGCCAAAGCGCGAGGTGGTGGCGTAAATTTCAGGCTCGGCTTCCGCCGACAGATTGATCGTCTTGGCATAGCAGCCGCCCTCAAAGTTGAAGGTGCCACGGTCCGACCAGCCATGTTCATCATCGCCAATCAAAATCCGCGACGGGTCCGCCGACAGCGTGGTCTTGCCCGTGCCGGAAAGCCCGAAGAACACCGCCGAATCCACGGGATTGCCAATCGCATGGTTGGCCGAGCAATGCATCGGCATCACGCCTTTTTCCGGCAGCAGATAATTCAGCAGCGTGAACACCGCTTTCTTGTTCTCACCCGCATAGGCGGTGCCGCCAATCAGGATCATCTTACGCTCGAAGTTCAGCGCGATCACGGTGGAGGTCCGGCAGCCATGCTTGGCTGGGTCAGCCTCAAACGAGGGACAGTTCACCACCGTCCATTCCGGCACGAATGTATCCAACTCCGCCCGCTCCGGGCGGCGCAGCATGTGGCGGATGAACAGCCCGTGCCAGGCCATCTCTGTCACCATCCGCACATCCAGACGGTAAACCGGATCAGCCCCGCCAAACAGATCCTGCACGAAGTAGTCGCGCCCCTGCATATGCGCCAGCATATCGGCATACAGCCGATCAAATGCATCCGGCGCCATCGCCGCGTTGTTTTCCCACCAGATCGTATCCTCGACCCCAGCGGTGCGGACGACGAATTTATCCTTCGGCGAGCGGCCAGTAAACTGCCCGGTCGAGCACAAGAACGCGCCGCCCTTGCCCAACTTACCCTCACCACGCGCCACGGCAGCTTCGACCAATGCAGGCTCGATATAGTTATAATAGACGCGCCCCAGACCGTTGATGCCTTGATCTTCCAACCGTTGCGATGGGTTCACGCGTCCAATAGTCATCCTGCAAGCTCCCGTTCCCGCCAATCTTGGGCGGTATAGTTTCCAACCCGTAATGCCCAAACTTCGGGCATTTCTGCGAAAACCCAAGATTTGGGTCTCGTCCCTTTGCTATAACATACGGATTTTGCACGGAATAGGACGCGAGGGCACAGTTAGCGCAACCAAATTCGGGTTAGCGCAACCAAAATGGAGCCGATAGGAAAACTGCGTCATATTAGTCATTCATTTGGAAATTTAGCGCCTGATGGAGTCTCAAGCCATGGGTGATTCGCAGTTAGCAGTTGCTAACGGGCCTCGGAAAACAGAATATGTGTCAAAAATCAGGCAAGCAAATTAGGCAAGCCGAGCAGTATAGGGAAGCCCAAACATGGCAAGGATCGCCCTTGTAGACGACGACAGGAATATCCTGACGTCGGTTTCGATGACTCTGGAAGCTGAGGGGTTTGAGGTTGAGACGTTCAATGACGGTCAATCCGCGTTGGATGCGTTCAATCGGCGGATGCCCGATATGGCCGTTCTCGACATCAAAATGCCCCGGATGGATGGCATGGATCTGTTGCAACGCCTGCGGCAGAAATCCACCATGCCAGTGATCTTCCTGACCTCAAAAGACGATGAGATTGACGAAGTGCTTGGCCTGCGGATGGGGGCTGACGATTACGTTAAAAAGCCGTTCAGCCAGCGGCTGTTGGTTGAACGTATTCGCGCGCTTTTGCGTCGCAATGATGCGATTGCGACGGGCGAAGTTGCCGTCACCGAAGAAACCAAGATCATGGAGCGTGGCCATCTGCGCATGGATCCGCTGCGGCATTCGGTGGCTTGGAAAGGCCGCGATGTCTCGCTGACCGTGACCGAGTTCATGTTGCTGCAAGCGCTTGCTCAGCGCCCCGGTTTCGTGAAAAGCCGCGATCAGCTGATGGACGTTGCTTACGACGATCAGGTCTATGTCGACGACCGCACAATTGACAGCCATATCAAGCGCTTGCGCAAGAAAATGCGCTCGGTTGATGATGATTTCGCAGCGATTGAAACGCTGTATGGCATTGGCTATCGTTACAACGAAGAGTGACCGTCAGGCCATGACAGCGGCGCAAAACATTTTCATGAAAGACGCGACCCCGGCGAAAAAGCCGGGTGAGCTACTTTTGGGCGAAGACTGGGTCTCGCCCGAGGTTGTGGCCGATAGCGCCTTGTCCGAAGGCCGAGGGCGGCGCGGCATCGTGTCGCTGAACCGCTCGCCTTTGGCGCGCAAGATCATCGTGTTCAACCTGATGGCGCTGGTGATTTTGGTCGCAGGCGTTTTGTTCATGAACCCGTTCCGCGATAGTCTGGTGTTGCAGCGCGAAAAGGCCCTCGTGACCGAGGCGCAGTTGATTTCCAACGTGGTGGAGACGGTTGCGGGCAACACCAATGGAACCCTGCCCACAACGCTGGCAGGCTTGGCAGTGGCTCCGGGGGTTGAGGTTTTTGTGTTTGATCCCAAAGGCCTGTTGGTGTCGCACAGCATCGGCCAAGCCCGCCCCGGCGATGCGCTGCGCGATGATCGCAAGACCATCATCACGGATTTCCTCAATGCAATCTGGGAGGGCGTCTCAGGCCTGTTGGGCGCGGGCAACCGTCCCCCCTCCGCCGCCGATGGCGAGGCTATGGCGCGCGATCTCTACACCCGCGCGCTCGGCGGCGATGTCGCGGTGAACACCGGGCGTGGCGTGGACGGCGGCGCGCAGTTTTCCGTCGCAAGCCCGGTACGGTTTGGCTCTGCGGTGATTGGGGCCGTGGTGCTGACCTCGGCTGAGGGCGAGATTGACCGTCTGGTGCGCTATGAGCGCGAGCAGATTTTGCAGATGTTCGTCATCGCTTTGCTGGTGTCTATCGGCCTGTCGCTGGTGCTGGCCTCGACCATCGCCAACCCTTTGTCGGATCTGGCGGCGGCGGCGGAATTGGGGCGTGATCGCGACGCCCGTAAAATGTCGCCCGGCCGCGTCCGCATCCCCGATCTGGCCGCCCGCCCGGATGAGATTGGCCGCCTATCCGTCGCCATGCGCGGAATGGTCGCAGCCCTCTATGATCGCATCGACGCCAATGAGCAGTTCGCGGCAGATGTGGCGCATGAGATCAAGAACCCGCTCGCATCCCTGCGCTCGGCTGTGGGCTCAATGCGGATGGTTAAAAAAGAAGAACACCGCGAGAAATTGCTGAACGTGATCGAGCACGACGTGCGACGGATGGATCGCTTGGTCTCCGATATCTCCAACGCCTCGCGCCTCGACAGTGAATTGGTGAAAGAGGAGGAGGAGGAGTTTAACCTCGTCAAAACCCTCGCCAACCTCACCGAATACCTTGGCGATCAGGCGCGCGAGAAAAAGGTTGAATTCATTACCGATTTCCCGACCGAGGCGATCAAAATCCACGGGTTGGAAGGTCGTTTGGCGCAGGTCTTCGTCAACCTGATCACCAACGCGGTTTCGTTCTGCGACGACGGCGATGCGGTGCGGGTTTGGGCACGCCGCCGCGAAAACCGCGTGCTGATCGTGGTCGAAGACACTGGCCCCGGCATCCCGGAACAGGCGCTGACCAAAGTGTTCAAACGCTTTTACTCCGACCGCCCGCCGACGCATTTCGGCAACAATTCCGGCCTTGGCCTGTCGATCTCTAAGCAAATCGTCGAGGCGCATGGCGGCGTGATCTGGGCCGAAAACATCCGCCCGACCAATGCCGACCCCACCTCTGACCCGCTCGGCGCGCGGTTTGTGGTTGGTCTGCCGGTGTGACCAGCCTGCTGTTGCACGCCAGTTGCGTGGCAATCGGCGCGCGCGGGGTGCTGATCATCGGGGCGTCCGGCACAGGTAAATCCGCGCTGGCCTTGCAACTGATCGCCTATGGCGCCCAGCTTATCGCCGATGATCAAACCCAGATTAGCCTGCAAGACCAACAGCTTATCGCCAGCTGCCCAACCCAACTCTCCGGTATGATCGAAGCCCGTGGCGTCGGCCTGCTGCACTCCACGCCCCAAACCAGCGCCATAATCAGCCTTGTCGTCGACCTTGACCAAACCGAGATGCAACGCCTGCCGCCCAAACGCATCACAACTTTGCTTGGGCGACAGCTGCCCCTTGTCCTCGGCGCAGAAAGCAACCATTTTCCAGCTTCGGTCTTGTGCTATCTGAAGGGGACAAGGCTGGAATGAGGCAGACGTGACACCGCAAACCGAACTTGGGCCTACCGAACCTGGACCAGAGCATCAGCTGGTGCTGATCACCGGCCCCTCGGGCGCTGGACGGACCACGGCCATTCACGCGCTGGAAGACTTGGGCTTTGAGGTCATCGACAACCTGCCGCTCAGCTTTGTGCCCCGCCTGATCGACGGGCCCAGCCTCGGCCGCCCGATCGCCCTCGGCCTTGACGTGCGCAACCGTGATTTCAACGCCACAGCCTTGATCGAACTGATCGACACCCTCACCCGCGATCCCCGTGTCGGTCTTGACCTGATTTACCTCGATTGCGATCCGAATGAGCTGATCCGGCGCTATTCGCAAACCCGCCGCCGCCATCCGCTTGCCCCGATGGAAACCCCGGATGAGGGCATCGCCCGCGAAATTGATCTGCTGGCCCCGGTGAAGGTGCGCGCCGATCATCTGATCGACACCTCCGAGATGTCACCACATGATCTGAAAGCTGAGATCGGCCAATGGTTTAACCGTGATGCCACGGCACATATGGCGGTTTCAGTGCAATCGTTCAGCTACAAACGCGGGCTGCCGCGCGGGCTGGATATGGTGTTTGACTGCCGCTTTCTGACGAATCCCTATTGGCAGGCCGATCTGCGCGACAAAGATGGCCGCGACGCGGGCGTTGCCGCCCATATCGAAACCGATCCACGCTTCACAGATTTCTTCCAAAGGTTGCAGGGCCTTGTTCTGATGCTCCTTCCAGCCCATCTTGCAGAGGGTAAGGCGCATCTGTCGATTGGCTTTGGCTGCACCGGGGGGCAACATCGCTCTGTTGCAGTTGCAGAAAAACTGGGCAAGGTGCTTGCAGAAGCGGGCTGGCCGGTGTCAAAACGGCATCGTGAATTGGAACGCAGGGCAGCGACGTTGCCTGCCCTAGGGTCGAGGTAAGACACGCGTGATCGGTATCGTGATCGTGGCACATGGCGGCTTGGCGCGGGAATATCTTTCCGCGGTCGAGCATGTGGTTGGCCCGCAACCGTCCATGCGGGCGATTGCGATTGAGGATGAGCATGACCGTGTCGCCAAGCAGCGCGAGATTTGTGACGCCGCCGATGCGGTCGATCAGGGGCAGGGCGTGGTGATGGTGACTGATATGTTTGGCGGCTCGCCGTCGAACCTGTCGCTGATGGCCTGTGCGGCGTCAGAGCGGCGCATCATCTATGGCGCAAACCTGCCGATGCTGATCAAGCTGGCAAAATCGCGCGAACTCCCGGTGTCAGAGGCCGTCGCGGCAGCGCTGGAAGCAGGCCGCAAATATATCAATTCTCTGGATTTGGGCGGGGGGGCCTAAGAAAATGCCCGCAGAAACCCTGCATATCGTTAACGAAAAGGGCCTGCACGCTCGTGCTTCCGCCAAATTCGTCGAGGTGGTTGAGGAATTTGACGCAACGGCACAAGTCACCAAAGACGGAATGACCGTGTCGGGCGACAGCATCATGGGGCTTTTGATGTTGGCAGCCTCTCGCGGAACCTCTATTGAGGTCTCTACCAGTGGGCCAGCCGCCGCGGCGCTTGCCGAGGCTCTGGCGGCTTTGGTGGCCAATCGCTTTGGGGAAGAATTCTGAAGCGCGACGGGGAAGGCTTAGGCTTCGTGACAGACACGCCACAGACAGAGACCGTCGCAGGCCAGCCCCCGGCCAAGCGCGAATATGACATGCGGCGGCTGTCCTATGCCGGCACCTTCAGCAATCCGTTCAAAGCCGGGACGATTCGCGCCATTGAATGGCTGACGGCAAAGATCACCTTGCTGCGGCTGATTCGCGATTTTGAACGTTCGGGTGCGCCGTTCGGCTCGCCGTTCTGGCCGAAAGCCATCAAGCAGATGGGGATTCGCATTGATACCCCGCCGGAAGAAATCGCGCTGATTCCCCCGACCGGGCCTTTGGTGGTGGTCGCGAACCATCCGCATGGCTTGGTCGATGGTATGATCATGGCTGAAATGGTCAACCGGGTGCGGTCCGATTTCAAGATTCTGACCCGTAGTCTTTTGACGGGTATCCCGGAAGTGGCCGAATTCATGATCCCGGTGCCGTTCCCGCACGAGGATAATGCACGCGCTCTGGGGCTTCAGATGCGCAATGAGACCATGGCGCATCTGAAGGCGGGCGGCGTGATCATCGTGTTTCCTGCTGGCAAAGTCGCGATGTCGGAAGGCTTCTTTGGCCCCGCGATCGAGGCTGAATGGAATGTCTTTACCCATAAGATGATTCAACGCTCCGGCGCGACCATCCTGCCGATCCACTTCACCGGGCAAAATTCGCGCAGCTTCCTGATCGCCAACAAGCTGTCGGACACACTTCGCCAGGGCTTGCTGTTGTGCGAGATCAAGCGGGCTTTGTTCAAGCCGCAGCGCCCCTATATTGGCGCGCCGATCCCGGCCTCCGAGTTGGATAAATGGGAAGGCAATCCGCGCGGTTTCCTCGCTTGGCTGAGGCAGCACACGCTGGATTTGGGTAGGAAGCCGTAAGGTTTGTTGTGGGTCAATCGGCGGGCCGTGGCGGCGGAAGTGTTAAAACTTCGTAAATGCCACCCATGTAACCCATTGATTTTATTAATGCGATATTTTGTCCACGCGTGGACAGCCTACCGTGTCGGAACCGGAATCTCACCGCGATAATCATAAAACCCGCGCTGAGTCTTCCGCCCCAACCAGCCCGCCTCAACATATTTCGACAACAACGGGCAGGGCCGATATTTCGTATCCCCTAAGCCCTCATGCAGCACATTCATGATCGCCAGACAGGTATCCAGCCCGATAAAATCCGCCAATTCCAGCGGCCCCATCGGATGATTGGCCCCCAGTTTCAGCGACTCATCAATCGACTTCACCGACCCCACGCCCTCATACAACGTATAAACCGCCTCATTGATCATCGGCATCAAAATCCGGTTGACGATGAAAGCCGGGAAATCCTCCGCAGACGCCGCCGTCTTGCCCAGCTTGCCCACCACCGCCAGCAAGGTATCATAAGTCGCCTTATCCGTCGCAATGCCCCGGATCAGCTCCACCAGCTGCATCACCGGCACCGGGTTCATGAAGTGGAAGCCCATGAACTTCTCCGGCCGATCCGTCCGGCTCGCCAGCCGGGTGATCGAAATAGATGAGGTGTTCGAGGTCAGGATTGTCTGCGGCCCCAGATGCGGCAACAGCCCGTCAAAGATCGCGTTCTTGATGGCTTCCTTTTCGGTCGCCGCCTCAATCACCAGATCGAGCGGCCCCAAATCAGCCAGCACCTGCGTTGTCTTGATCCGCGCCATCGCCGCCGCTTTATCCTCGGCCGCCAGTTTGCCGCGCGACACCTGCCGCTCCATATTCTTGTCGATGGTGGCTATAGCCTTACCCAGCATCTCGGGGTTCACATCGTTCAGCAGCACATCATAGCCAGCCATCGCGAACACATGTGCAATCCCATTGCCCATCTGCCCCGCCCCAACGATGCCCACCGACCGGATTTGCATGCCAAACGCCCCCTAAACTGCTCGCGGCACAATACGCAGCCTAAGGGGGCAGGTGCAACCCTGCGGCGGTTCAGAACAATTCGCCACAAATGCCCGCATTAGCGATTTGGAAAGGCGATTCGGGCAAAGTTGATCTTGGGTGTTAAGACGAATGGGTGGGCTATGGCGTATGTGTTTCCCGGCGAGGGGTCGCTGGACTATTTTCCATGCCGATATGGCAGCTCGCGGGTTTTGTTCCGCGGGCCAAGACGGGATATTGAACGGGCCTATGTTGCGGTTCTGGGGGGAACCGAGACCTATGGCAAATTCGTGCCTGTGCCGTTCCCTGATCTGATTGAACGGGAACTCGGCCTGCCCGTTGCCAATCTTGGCTGCATGAACGCAGGCCCGGATGTGTTTATAAATGAGGCGGCGGTGACAGAGATTGCTTCGCAAGCCTCGGTGACGATTGTGCAAATCTTGGGCGCGCAAAACCTATCGAACCGCTACTATGCGGTGCATCCGCGCCGAAATGACAGGTTTTTGGGGGCCACACCCCTGCTGCGGGCGATCTTTCCGCGCGTGGATTTCACCGAGTTTAACTTCACCCGGCATATGCTGATGTCCTTGCAGCAAGCCTCGGCGGATCGGTTTGAGGTGGTCGCCGAAGAATTGCGCGCCGCTTGGGTGACGCGGATGAAGCTGCTGCTGTCGCGGCTGGGGCAGCGGGTGATTCTGCTCTGGGTGTCGGATCAACCGCCGCCATCGCCGACCCGCAGGGTCGATCTGGCGCGCAATCCCTTGCTGATCGACAGTGAGATGATCAGTGCCATCCGCGCACCCGCCGCCGCCTATGTGCAGGCGGTGA
This sequence comes from Pseudomonadota bacterium, assembly GCA_040387915.1. Taxonomy (GTDB): domain Bacteria; phylum Pseudomonadota; class Alphaproteobacteria; order Rhodobacterales; family Rhodobacteraceae; genus Cypionkella. The sequence continues at coordinate 151,648 of JAZKCV010000013.1, read as the reverse complement.
TCAGCCACGCGGCGCTGTCGCAAGGCGTTGACGGTATGGCGTTCGCGCCGATGGAAGCACCTGCGGCAGCGGGCCTTCCGGGGCCTGCCGCGCATCGCGAGGTCGCCGATCTGCTGATGCCTGAAATCCATCGGCTGCTATGAAAAAGGGCGCCCAAAGGCGCCCTTTTTCATATCAATTTGCGAAAGCTTACAGCTTTTCGATCAGTTCCGGCACGACGGTAAACAGATCGCCCACCAGACCGTAATCCGCCACTTGGAAGATTGGCGCTTCTTCATCTTTGTTGATCGCGACGATGACTTTGCTGTCCTTCATCCCGGCAAGGTGTTGAATAGCCCCGGAAATCCCGACGGCCACATACAGTTGCGGTGCCACGACTTTGCCAGTTTGACCAACCTGCCAATCGTTCGGCGCATAGCCGCTATCGACTGCAGCCCGCGAAGCGCCAACCGCAGCACCCAGCTTGTCAGCCAGCTTCTCGATAAGATCGAAGCTTTCTTTGGAGCCAACGCCACGGCCACCCGACACCACAATGCCGGCGCTCGTCAACTCTGGCCGATCCGAAGTTGCGGTCTTATCCTCGACCCAAGCCGAAAGCCCAGCCTCACCCGGCCCGCCGATTTTCTCAACCACGCCTGCGCCATTCGACTCAACTGCCGTGAACGTCGCCGTACGCACGGTGAAAACCTTTTTGGCATCCGCCGATTTCACGGTTTGCACGGCGTTGCCCGCATAGATCGGGCGCTCAAACGTATCGGCATCAATCACCGCCGTCGCGTCCGAGATCACCATCACGTCCAGCAAAGCCGCCACACGCGGCAGCACGTTCTTGTTGAACGCGGTGGCAGCGCCGCAGATGTGGCTATAGCCACCCGCAAGCGACACCACCAAAGCGGCGGTGGATTCTGCCATGCCGTGGCAGTAGGCGTGATCATCGGCGAACAACACTTTGGAAACGCCGGATAATTTGGCAGCCTCGGCCGCAGCAGCATCGCCGCCCGTGCCTGCGACCAGCACATGCACGTCGCCAAGCGAAGCCACAGCGGCCAAGGTTTTCGCAACCGCATCGGTCGCCAAAGCGCCTTCGTTTACATCAGCAATCAGCAGAACGGCCATCAGATCACCCCCGCTTCGTCTTTAAGTTTTGCAATCAGCTCGTCCACCGAGCCGACTTTGACGCCAGCCTTGCGGCCCGCAGGTTCAACAGTTTTCACAATGTTCAGACGCGGGCTGACATCCACACCGAAATCGCCGGGCGTTTTGATCGCCAGCGGCTTGGCCTTGGCTTTCATGATGTTCGGCAGCGAGGCATAGCGCGGCTCGTTCAGACGCAGATCAACCGAAACGATCGTCGGCATTTTCACCGAAATCGTCTGCAAACCGCCGTCAACTTCGCGGGTCACAACGGCCTTGTCGCCATCAATCGCCAGTTCAGACACGAAGGTTGCTTGGCTCCAGCCCAGCAGTGCCGACAGCATCTGTCCGGTGGCGTTCATATCATTATCAATGGCTTGCTTGCCGCAAAGTACGATGCCGGGGGCTTCTTCCTTGACCACAGCAGCCAACAGCTTGGCCACCGACAAAGGCTCGATATCGGTATGAACGTTATCGGTAGCCTCAATCAGGATCGCGCGATCAGCGCCCATCGCCAAAGCCGTGCGCAGGGTTTCCTGCGACTGTTTGACGCCAATCGACACCACGACCACCTCGGTCACGACGCCTTTTTCCTTCAGACGGATCGCCTCTTCGACGGCAATCTCGTCAAATGGGTTCATCGACATCTTCACATTGGCCAGATCAACCCCGGAACCGTCCGCTTTCACGCGCACTTTCACGTTGTAGTCGATCACACGTTTGACAGGCACAAGAACCTTCATCGCGTATATCTCCGTTTAATGGCCCAAAGGCCGCCCAAGCTCTCGCAGCCGTCATATATCGTTGAGCGCGCCCATAACAGACCAAAACCGACAGAAATTTGCGGCACGGCGTCGCGGTTAGCGCGTCAGGCCCGGCACCCAAAGCACGTCATCGCGGCCGTCATTATTGGCGATGCGGCCTGCCACAAAGAACCAATCCGACAGCCGGTTGAGGTACTTCACCGCTTCCGGGTTCACCGCTTCCGCGCTTGCCAATTCCACCACCAACCGCTCCGCCCGCCTGCAAACCGTGCGGCACAGATGCATCTGTGCTGCCAAAGCCGCCCCCCCCGGCAAAATAAAGCTGCGCAACGGTGTCAGCCGCGCGTTCATCGCGTCAATTTCAGCTTCCAACCGATCCACCTGCGCCGCGATCATCCGCAAACGCGGGTAGGGGGCCTCGGCGTCGTTCTCCATATCCGGGGTGCAAAGATCAGCGCCTAGATCGAATAGATCGTTGGAAATCCGCTGCAAAGCCGCGTCGATCTCGCCGCTGGAATGCTGCCGCGCCAGCCCCACCGTTGCGTTCGTCTCGTCCACCGTGCCATAGGCGCTGACCCGCGCCGAATGCTTGGCGACCCGCGCGCCATTGCCCAAGGCGGTTTCGCCGGTATCGCCGGTTTTGGTGTAAATCTTCGACAGAACGACCATCAGTTGCCACCTTTGCTGCGGTAATAGGCGTAGCCGACGATGATGATCACCGCCCCGGCTTGCGCAATAATCCTGTAGCGCATCAATCGGTTAGAGTGTTTGGCGTGAAACTCGCCGCCCTTGGCAAAGCTGCCGATGCCGATCATCAGAATGATCAGCACAAGGAAACAGGCAAGAATGCCAATGATGAAGATCGGGTCGCTGAGCATGTTAGGCTCCTTTCGCTTTGCCCTGATTTAGGCGCATGAGCGCAAAAAGCGAACTGGAAAACGCCTTAACCCTTGGCAATCATCCAATCCAGCATCCGCGTCGGCAGAATCCGCCGTGCAAACCCCATCAGATGCGTCGGCATTGTGACGTAATACCGCGCCTTGGGCCGTGCCGATTCCAGCGCGTGGATCAGCTTTTCGGTCACAGCCGAGGCGGGCAATTCCCACCGGTCCTTCGGTCCCGCTTCATACAACCGCCCGCGCAACGCCGCATATTCCGCCGACCGGGCCGAGTTTTGCCAATCAATCCAACGCTCAAAATGCGGAATAGCCTTCTCGCGGATCGAGGTGCCAATCGGCCCCGGTTCGATCAAAATCACCTTAATCCCGGTATCGGCCATCTCGATGCGCAGCACATCGGTCAGCCCTTCCATAGCGAATTTGGTCGCCACATAAGCCCCGCGCCATTTCAGCGCCACCAGCCCAAGCACCGAGGAACAGTTGATAATCCGCCCGCCGCCCTGTGCACGCATCAGCGGGATCACCCGCCGCGTCAGGTCGTGATAGCCGAACAGATTTGTCTCAAAAATCGCGCGCAACGCCCCACGCGGCAGGTCTTCCACCGCACCGGGGCAGGCAAACGCGCCATTGTTGTAAAGCGCGTCCAGCTTGCCACCTGTGCGCGTCAACACTTCGGCCACGGCGGCCTCGACACTGGCTTCATCGGCATAGTCCAGTACGAAACTTTCAAGTCCCTCGGCCCGCAAACGTTCGCAATCAGGTTCCTGCCTACAGGTCGCAAACACCCGCCACCCGCGCGCGCGCAATCCGCGCGCAGCGTCAAGCCCGATGCCCGACGAGCATCCCGTGATCAAAATCGTGCGTTCCATGCCTGCTGCCCCTTTTTGGGTTTTCACCTTCCTAGGCGCAGCAGCGGGTTTCGACAATCATTCTATTTGCAATAACGCGCGGTTTACTCGGTCAACAGGCGCGAGGCGATGTATCCCTCTACCCCGTCACCCTCGATTCGGATCAGCGACCAGCCATCCGGCCCTTCGCCCTGCGAAACCACCAACACAGATTCGCCGCGTGTCAGCCGCCCAACCACGTCATAATCTTTGCCGGGGCCAGAGCGCACATTGGCGGATTTCGAATTTACCACCATCAGCACGCCTTCTGGCTGCGCTCCATCAGCCGCCGCAACCGTTTCTGCCACAGCTGGCGTTGCCATCAAAGGCGCGGCTGGCACGAAAACGGCTTCGGTTGCAGGCAAAGCCGCAGGTTCCGCGACAGGCTCCGCCACATCCGCGACGGCCACCGCAACTTGCGGCTGCGCCACCAGCCCAAACCGTTGCTGACCCCGATCAACGCCGCCAAAAATCATCGCGACAAACAGGCCCGCGCAGAGAAATAAAGTCAGCTTAAACATCGCACAGGCACCCCACTGAATCGCAGCAGCCATAGCATGATCCTATCAGATGTAGAGTGGAAAAAGCAGCGATTCTTCCCCCTAATCTGCACGTTCTGTCCAGCAGATTTGCGTTTTCCGGCTGGACCAGACCCAAGCCCCGCACTACACCACAGCCATGTCCGAACCCGATGATGAGCCAAAGATAGAGTCCGTCACGCTGGCCGAGCCTTTGGCCCGCGCGATTGGCGAACGCTATCTGACCTATGCTTTGTCCACCATCATGCACCGCGCCCTGCCGGATGCCCGCGATGGCCTAAAGCCAGTGCATCGCCGGATTCTCTATGCGATGCGGGAACTTCGGCTGTCCGCGACCAGCGCTTTTCGCAAATCCGCGAAAATCAGCGGCGACGTGATGGGCAACTATCACCCCCACGGCGATAGCGCGATTTACGATGCGATGGCGCGGCTGGCACAAGATTTCAACGTCCGCTACCCGCTGGTCGACGGGCAGGGCAACTTTGGCAACATCGACGGCGATAATCCAGCCGCCAGCCGTTACACCGAAGCCCGCCTGACCGCGATTGCCGAGACGCTGATGGAGGGTCTGACCGAAAACGCGGTCGATTTCCGCCCAAACTACGACGGCACTTTGGAAGAACCCGTGGTGATGCCCGCCGCCTTCCCGAACCTGCTGGCCAACGGCTCGTCGGGTATCGCGGTCGGCATGGCCACCAACATCCCGCCGCATAACCTTGAAGAACTGATCCTCGGCTGCCACGCCATGATGGCCGATCCGGCGATCAGTGATGAGGCTTTGGTCGATATCATCCCCGGCCCCGATTTTCCCACCGGCGGCGTGATGATTGAGCCGCGCGCCACGATGCTGGAAGCCTACCGCACCGGGCGTGGATCTTTCCGCACCCGCGCGAAATGGCATGTTGAAGATCTGGGCCGTGGCACCTGGCAGATCATCATCACCGAGATCCCCTATCAGGTGCCAAAATCGCGGCTGATCGAAAAGCTGGCCGAACTGATCCAGACCAAACGCATCCCCTTGCTCGCCGATGTGCGCGACGAATCCGCCGACGATATCCGCATCGTGCTGGAACCGCGCTCGCGCACGGTTGAGGCCGATATGCTAATGGCGGCCTTGTTCAAAACCTCGGATTTGGAAGCGCGCTTCAGCCTGAATATGAACGTGCTGATCGACGGGCGACAGCCGAAAGTTTGCAGCCTGAAAGAGGTTCTACGCGCCTTCCTAGACCACCGCCGCGATGTGCTAAAGCGCCGCAGCCAGCACCGGATGGAGAAGATCGACCACCGTCTAGAGGTGCTTGAAGGCTTCATCATCACCTTCCTGAATCTCGATCGGGTCATCGACATCATCCGCTACGACAATGACCCCAAGGCCGCTTTGATGGCCGAACACTGGGGCAAGCCGCACAAACGCGCGATGTCCGAGAAAGATTACGTCCCGCCAAAACCCGGCGAGGGCGAGCTGACCGAGGTGCAGACTGAAGCCATCCTCAACATGCGCCTGCGCTCGTTGCGGCGTCTGGAAGAAATGGAACTGATCGCCGAGCGGGATGCCTTGATGGCCGAACGCGCCGGGTTGGTGGATCTGCTGGAAAGCGATACATTGCAATGGACGCAGATTGGTCTTGAGCTGGACGATATCCGCAAGCGCTTCGGCAAATACACCGTTCTGGGCAAGCGTCGCACTGCCTTTGCCGAGGCGGGCGATGTTGAAGAAGTCAGCTTTGAAGCGATGATCGAACGCGAGCCGATCACGGTGATTTGCTCCCAAATGGGCTGGATCAGGGCGCTGAAAGGCCATGTCGATCTTGCGACCGAGCAGAAATTCAAAGACGGCGACACCGCCCGCTTTGCCTTACACGCCGAAACAACCGATAAAATCCTGCTGGTCGGTGCCAATGGCCGCTTCTACACCCTGATCGGCGTCAACCTTCCTGGCGGTCGTGGCATGGGCGAACCCGTGCGGCTGATGGTCGATCTGCCGAACGATTCCGAAATCGTCGATCTGCAAATTTTCCGCCCCGGTGAAAAGCTGTTGGTGGCTTCATCAGCTGGGGATGGTTTCGTCGTGGCCTCGGATGAGGTGCTCGCGCAGACCCGCGCGGGCAAGCAGGTTCTATCCCTAAGCGCGGGCGTGAAGACCGCGATTTGCCGCAAGGTTCAGGGCGATCATGTCGCCGTGGTCGGCGACAACCGCAAGGTGCTGGTGTTCCCGCTGGCGGAGCTACCGGAGATGGCCAAGGGCAAGGGCGTGCGGCTGCAAAAATACAAGGATGGCGGGCTTTCGGATGCCACGACTTTTGTTCTGGCGGCAGGATTGACTTGGAAAGACCCGGCGGGGCGGACCCGGACTGAGACCGATCTGGCGGAATGGATCGGGGCGCGGGCCTCGGCGGGGCGGATGGCACCTCGGGGGTTTCCACGCGATAATCGGTTCAACTGAGGTTGGTCCACGCGTGGACAGCTTCGGGAGTGACTGGATTTCAAGGGCTTAGGTTTTGGCGTTAGGATGGCGTTAACCTTTATGGCGCACCAGAGCCTTGGCCCTCGCGCCGCTTTTTCCCCTGCGCCAAGCCCGGTTTGACCACCCTTGAACCGCGCCCCGGCAACCGCTACCCTGCGCGGCGGTGCAGCAATCAGGAATCCCAAGCATGGCGCAGCGTCTTCATCTTGTGTTTGGCGGCGAATTGGTCAGCCCACAACAGAACGTCTTCAAGGATGTCAGCCAGATTCACATTGTCGGCATGTATCCCGACTATGCCACTGCCTTTTCCGCATGGAAGGCCGAGGCGCAGCGTACGGTGGATAACGCCCATATGCGCTATTTCATCGCCCATATTCACCGCTTGCGCGAAGAAGGCACGCCGGGATCGCTGACCGAGGAGATGGGCGCGTAAGCGACCGTTTTCTATGGCATTTTCCTTAGGCCGTACGCTTTACAACCTGACCGGACGGCGCGCGGGTGGCCCGGAGGAGGCGCGCCCTGCACGCCCGCCGGGTGATCTGATCTGGCTGCACGCGGCAGAGATTGGCTGCTCGCGCGGCTTGCGGCAACTGGCGTTGCGTCTGGTCGAAGAATTGGGCGTCACCGTGCTGCTGACCTGCCCCGAGGAAGTGCCGCTGACCGCAGATATGCTGCACCAACCCCCGCCTTTGGATACCCCCGCCGAGGCAAAGGCGTTTCTGTCGCATTGGGCCCCGGCTTTGGCGATCATGGCCGAGGGCGAGTTACGCCCTGCGCTGTTGTTTGAGGCTGCGGCCCGTCGCCTGCCAGTGATCATGGTCGACGCCCGCGCGCCCTATCTGATGAAAGAGCGCGACGGCTGGTATCCGGGGCTGATGCGGGCTGCGCTGCAATCTATCGGGCAGGTTTTGGCGGTAGATGAGGTGGCCGCGCGGACATTTCGGCGCGCGGGTGCGGCTGAGGTCGCGGTGGCGGGGCGGATGGAAGAACCCTCGGCGGCGCTGTCTTATCACGAACCAGAGCGCGCGATGTTGGCCGGATTGATGGCGACGCGCCCGGTGTGGCTGGCGACGGATGTGCCTGCGGCGGAAGAATCGGCGGTGATCGCGGCGCATCGCTCGGCCCTGCGGTTGGCGCATCGGTTGCTGTTGATTCTGGTACCACAGGATGCATCGCGGGCGGTGGAACTGGCGGCTTTCATGGAGTCGAGCGAGGGTTGGACCGTGGCACAGCGCAGTCTGGATCAGGAACCAGATGCCGAGACTGAAGTGTATATCCCTGATAATGCTGCGGAATATGGGCTGTGGTATCGGTTGGCTCCGGTCAGCTATATGGGCGGGTCTTTGCTGGGCGAAGGCTGCGCGCGCAACCCGATGGAGCCTGCGGCTTTGGGATCGGCGATTGTCTATGGGCCAAGGCCGGGGGGCTATGGCTCGGTTTTTGGACGTTTGGGCGCGGCGCAGGCGGCGCGGGCTGTTGGCTCGGCGGGGGATTTGGGTGACGCTTTAAGCGATCTGCTGGCACCGGATCGGGCGGCGCGACTGGCGCAAGCGGCTTGGGCTTTGGCCTCGGATGGGGTTGAGGTGACGGATCGGGTGGTCGATTTTGCACGCAGTGTGCTGGATGGGGGCGTCTGATGCGCGAGCCGGGGTTTTGGTCTTATGCGCCGGAAAGGCCGGGGCTTTGGGCGCGGGTTTTAGCGCCGCTGGGGTGGATTTATGGCTGGGCTACGGCGCGGCGGTTGCGTGGGGTGGGGTATCGGGCGGCAGTGCCGGTGATTTGCATCGGCAATATTAACGCAGGCGGGACGGGGAAGACGCCGACGACCATTGCTTTGGTGGAGCGGTTGCGCGCGCGGGGGCGGCGGGTGGCGGTGGTCAGCCGGGGGCATGGCGGCAGTCTTGCGGGGCCGGTGCGGGTGGAGGCTGCGCGGCATCGGGCGGATCAGGTGGGGGATGAGCCGCTGTTGCTGGCGGCGTTTTGTGAGGTTTGGGTTTCTAAGGATCGTGCGGCGGGGGTGCGGGCGGCGGAGGCTGCTGGGGTGGATGTGGTGTTGCTGGACGATGGGTTTCAGAATCCGAGTGTGGTGAAGGATTTGTCGATCGTGGTGGTCGATGCGGCGGTTGGGTTCGGGAATGGCCGGTGTATTCCGGCGGGGCCGTTGCGCGAGCCGGTTTCGGCGGGGCTCGCCCGCGCGGATTTTGTGCTGGCGATCGGGGAGGGCTTTGCGGTGCAGGGGGTGCCTTTGCTGCGGGGGCGGCTGGAGGTGCTGGCGACGGGGATGGGCTGGGCGGGCGAGCGGGTGCTGGCGTTTGCGGGGATCGGGCGGCCTGAGAAGTTCTTCGCGACCTTGCGGGGTGAGGGTGCGGTGCTGGTGCGGGGCGAGGCTTTGGACGATCATCAGCCGCTGTCGGAGGCTTTGCTGACCCGGTTGGAGATCGAGGCTTTCGCGAAGGGGGCGCAGTTGGTGACGACGGAGAAGGATGCGGTTCGGCTGCCGGAGGCGTTCCGGGCGCGGGTTTTGACTCTGCCGGTGCGGTTGCGGATTGAGGATTGGGGGCCGCTCGATGCGGCGTTTGATCGGTTGGGGATTTAGGTTTGTCCACGCGTGGACAGGGTTTTAGTTTAAGTGAAATCAATGGGTTATATGGGGGTCGTTCAGGGTTTGTTAACCTTTCACCCCTCTGATCCGCAATGGAGTATCAGGGCATGTCGACTATTGAATCGCTTTTTGTGACCCGGCTGTATCGTGCGGCTTTGGCGGAACAGGGCAAGCCGATTGATTTGGAGGAGTTGGAAAACTCTTGCCTCGCCATCGCCGAGGATGATGAAGCGGGGCAGAATTGGTGCGAAAAGCACGGCTATCCGGGCTATACCAGCTATGCCTCGCTGGACGATCTGCCGTGGCGGTTTCCGATTTTCAAAGCCTTGGTCAAGGTGCTGGACAAGCATGTTGAGGGCTTTGTGAAGGATGTGCAGTTTGATCTGGGGAGTAAGAAGATCAAGCTGGATTCGCTCTGGATCAATATCTTGCCGCAGGGCGGGGTGCACAGCTCGCACATCCATCCGCATAGCGTGATCTCGGGGACCTGCTATGTGACGATGCCGAAGGGCACATCGGCGATCAAGTTTGAAGACCCGCGCCTGCCGATGATGATGGCCGCCCCGCCGCGCAAAGCCAAGGTGCGGGATGAGTTGCGGACGTTTATCTATCGCGCGCCGGAGGCTGGGGAGGTGCTGCTGTGGGAAAGCTGGCTGCGCCATGAAGTGCCGATGAATATGGCGGAGGAAGATCGGATCAGTGTGAGTTTTAATTACGGGTGGGGGTGAGGGGGAAATAGGTCTGGAGAATGGTGTCTGAATCGCGCACTTTTCTTGTAAGAGCCGGAAGCAGTGATTTGTGAACACTACTATATTGAAGCCGGGGGTGTTTAGTGGCCAGTTCCAATTTCTACGTCGAAACACCGCTGGCTCAATCAGAGGTGCTATCTTGGTTTCGCGGGCTCGAACCAACTCCAGAGGAGTTTGTAAGGCCAGACAGTTCAGTGTTTATTTTTCGACATTTTGGCGGATTGCAGTACGACGAACTAGGGAAGCCCAATGAAGCGCATTCGGCTATAGTGCTGGTTTACCCGCCTCAGATAAAACGTCGATCACTCTGGACCGTTGGTGAAGTGGTGTTTTTAACAGTAAACTCCGCGCCCAGCGGGAAAGCTATGGCGAAGGTAAAACGGCGTTTTCAATATTGGCTTCGAGCCTTTCAGCAGATTTATGGTGGGTCGAGTTCGTCTTATAACGAATTTGACTATTATCTCGAAGGCAACATTCAAAATGTCGCTCGCGAGATATTTGCACTTCCAACCGGATATGTGGCACTCAGGAGTGGGCAGTACTTTATCGGCCGGCAAGCAAACGACTGTGTACTTGATCAGGTGTGTAAAACGTTGCGGCTTCGTGGAGTGGATTGTGGCTAGCAAATGACTAACATCCAAATGCTACCGCAGGACCCGGCTTATGTAGATTCCCATTTATCTTCGTAATAGTCACCTCACGAACTTCTCATTTCCGACCCCTCAAGCAAAGCTCCCAGCCCGGAATCAAGGCGCTTTAGCGCCGCCGGGCAGCGCCTGCCTCCCGGCCCGGCCACGGGCCGGGCGTTCTTCGCGGAAATCCTCCACTGGAGGATTTCTGATCGCTCATCACCCCCCTCGGGCGGGCGCTTTTGCGGTGTCGCGCTTAGAACTTCTGGGGGAGGGGTTGCGAGATAAAGTGCCTAGAAATTCTGTGGCTCGCCCACCCGGCGGTCAGGCGTTGCCCTGTGTTGTGCGGGGTTGGGATGGTGCGTGAAATCACGCACCCTACACTTCGTTTTGATGCTCGCCGAGTTTGGGGGCGGGGCGGTCTAGCGATAATTCTGCACCGGAGAAGGTCATCGGGGAGCGGACTCCGGGGAGGCCTTCGGGGGCGATTTGCAGGTTTCTTGCGATGACTTGCGGGTCGGCGAAGACTTCGTCGAGGGAGTTGATCGGGCCTGCGGGGACGCCTTCGGACTCACAAGCGGCGAGGAGGGCGGCTTTGGTCCAGGTTTTGGTTACGGCGGTGATGCGGGCGGTCATCTCGACCCGGTTGGCGATGCGGTCGGCGTTGGTGGCGAAATTTGGGGCGGTCGCCATGTCATCCAGCCCCAGGATCGCGCAGAGGCGGCGGTATTGCGCGTCGTTGCCGGTGGCGAGGATGATCCAGCCGTCGGCGCAATCGAATACGGCGTAGGGGGCGAGGTTGGGGTGGGCGTTGCCCATCATGCCGGGGGGGGTGCCGGAGACGAGGTAGTTCATCGACTGGTTGGCCATGATCGAGGTGGCGACATCCAACAGCGACATGTCGATGTGCTGGCCTATGCCGGTGCGGGCGCGCTGCAAGAGGGCGGCGAGGATGGCGGTGGCGGAGTATACCCCGGTAAACACATCGGTGACGGCGACGCCAACTTTTTGCGGCTGACCGCCGGGTTCGCCGGTGACCGACATCAGGCCGGCCATGCCTTGAATGATGAAATCATAGCCGGCGCGGTGGGCGTAGGGGCCGGTTTGGCCGAAGCCTGTGACCGAGCAATAGACCAGTTTCGGGTTGATTTTGCTGAGCGAGGCATAATCGAGGCCGTATTTGGCGAGGCCGCCGACCTTGAAATTCTCAATCAGCACGTCGGCGTCGGCAATCAGGCGGCGGACGGTTTCTTGGCCTTCGGCGGTGCGAAAATCGCAGGTGATGCTGCGTTTGCCGCGATTGGTGGCGTAGAAATAGGCGGCGCTTTTGTCGCCATCGCGCTCGATAAACGGAGGGCCCCAGCGGCGGGTGTCATCGCCTTCGGGGGCTTCGACCTTGATCACGTCGGCCCCGAGATCGGCGAGGGTCTGACCGGCCCAAGGGCCAGCCAGAATCCGAGCCAGTTCAATGACTTTGACGCCCGCCAGTGGAGTCATTTATTTGGCCAGTTCGGCGTCAAGCACGGCTTTGAAATCCTCATAAGCCATGTTGGAATGTTTGGTGCCGTTGATGATGAAGGTCGGGGTGCCTTCGACCTTGTCCGCCGCCATGTTGGTTTCAAAATGCTTGACCAAAGCATCCGCCATCGGGGCGTCTTTCATGCAGGCGTCGAGGGTTTTGTCATCCATCCCGGCGGTGCGGCCAATTTTCTTCAGGTTTTCAACGACTGCATTCGGATCATCCGAGGCGGCCCATTCCTTTTGGGTGTCATAGATGATGTCGGTGATGCCCATGTAGCGCATCTCGCCACCGCAGCGCGCCATCATTGCCGCCCACAGGCCGTAGCGGTCGAAATAGACCTCGTGATATTCGAGACGCACTTTGCCGGTGTCGATGTAATCGGCCTTCAGTTGGGGATAAACGTCGCTGTGGAAGGCGGCGCAATGCGGGCAGGTGAAGGACAGGTATTCGACGATCTTCACCTTGGCGTCGATATTGCCGATGCCATAATCGGCGATGGTGGCCGGGTCAATCACAACCGGGGTGGCCGTGGTGGCGGGTACTTCGGTTGTGGTGGTGGTTTGCGCGAACGCGAATGATGACAGGCCAAGGCCCGCGATCAGGGCCAGAGCGGCGGTGGTTGCGAGGGTTTTAGCCATGGGTCAGCTTTCCTTAAGTTTGCGGCGATTTAAGATGTTTTGGCCTAAGCGTTCAAGGGCTTGGCGCAGGTCGTCGTTCTGTATTGGCGCTGCGGTGCGGGCAGCCTCCGCCAAAATGGTGGGGTCGGGCGCGGGCGGCGCTTTGGGTTTGTGGGCAAATTCGGCCTGACCTTCGGCAAAACCGGTGGCGGCGGTCTGGGTGATCAGGATGCGCGAAATCGCGGCATAGCCGTAGACAGCGTTGACACGTTCGCGCAGCTTTTCTTTCTGCATCTCGATGATCGGCGCATTCGGCCCGGTGGTCAGCAGGGTCAGCGACGCGCCCATGCCTTCGCGGCCATAGCCAACTTTGACGGGGCGGGTGATGCGGGCCATATCTTCGCCCGCGATTTCCGGCCAATGCGTCAGCAGGCGGGCGATGGCAAAGCCGCGGGATTCGCCAACCTTGCGGATTTGATCCTTCAGCAGCCCCGATGTGGCTTCAAAGCCGCGAATGCGACGATGGGCAGAGGGAAGTGGGCTGGGCGTGCGAGCCATCTGGTCCTATCCGTTGTTCGGGCTATTCTAGCGGTAGGACGGCGGGTTCGCCAAGGGTCGGCGGCGGTGAGGGGATAAAGATTGCGTGACGCGGAAGTAAGCCAGCGCTTGCTGGCGTGGTATGACCGATCGGCGCGGCTGATGCCATGGCGCGTGTCGCCCGCCGACAAGCTTGCGGGCGTGCGGGCCAATCCTTACCGGGTCTGGATGTCGGAAGTGATGTTGCAGCAAACCACTGTAGCCGCCGTTACCGCCTATTTTCAACGCTTTACCGCGCGCTGGCCGACGGTGGCCGATCTGGCTGCCGCAGGCGACGCCGAGGTGATGGCCGAATGGGCGGGGCTTGGCTATTACGCCCGCGCCCGCAATCTACTGGCTTGCGCGCGGGCGGTGGTGCGCGATCATGGCGGGATGTTTCCGGCGTCGGCGGCTGGTATGCGGGCTTTGCCGGGGGTGGGGCCCTATACGGCGGCGGCGGTGGCGGCGATTTGCTATGATGAGCCTGCGGTGGTGGTCGATGGCAATGTCGAGCGGGTGATGGCGCGGTTGTTCGCGGTAGAGGCGCCGCTGCCGGGTGCAAAGCCGGAATTGGTGCGATTGGCGGGGCTGGTGACACCGGATAAGCGGCCCGGCGATTACGCGCAGGCGGTGATGGATCTGGGCGCTACGATCTGCACGCCACGAAAACCGGCCTGTGGGATTTGCCCTTTGCTGGGGATATGTCAGGCGCAACATCTTGGTATTGCTGCGGAATTTCCGCGAAAGCTGGCGAAGGCGGAAAAGCCTGTGCGGCAGGGTGTGGCTTGGGTGGCAGTGCGTGGGGATGCGGTTTTGGTTGAGCGGCGGGCCGAGCGCGGGCTGTTGGGTGGGATGCTGGGGTTTCCCTCGGAGGGCTGGGATGGCTCGACCTTGGGCGCGCCATTTGCGGCGGATTGGCGGAGTTTGGGGGAAGTTAAGCATACGTTCACACATTTCCACCTAATCTTGCAGGTGATGGTGGCTGATTCTGTTGCCAACCCGCAGCGAGGTGAATATATGCAGTTAAACCCGGATGATCTGCCAACGCTGATGCGCAAGGCCTATGACCTTGCGTTTCCAGACAAAAAGCCGCGTTGAGTGGGATGGGTTTTGCGCTAGACTGGCCCAAACAAGGGGCCATGATGACGATAATTCCAAGCGCCGAGGTGCAACGGCTGCAAAACGCTCTGCCGTTCTGGTTGTCATTGGGGATGATCCCGGTGGCGATTGTCTGTGCGTTGATTGGTGGTTGGTCAGTGCTGGCACTGCCGCTGTATGCTTGGGGGATGTTCTCGCTGCTGGATGCGGTGACGGGGCAGAATGAGGATAACGCAGACCTTTCGACGCCGGAATCTGGGCTGAAATACTACCGTTTGGTCACACTGATTTGGTTTCCGGCGCAGTTTGCTTTGCTGTGCTGGTTGCTGTGGTATGTGCCACAGGCGGCGCATCTCAGCGTGGCGGCGAAGATCGGACTGTTCTTCGGCATGGGCGTGGTGTCGGGCACCATCGGGATCAATTACGCACATGAATTGATGCATCAGAAGCCAGCGTGGGAGCGTGCCTTGGGCGATCTGCTGCTCGCATCTGTGCTCTATAGCCACTTCCGATCAGAGCATCTGCGGGTGCATCATCTTTACGTCGGCACCCCGCGCGATCCGGTGACGGCGCGCTACAACGAAGGCTTTCATCGGTTTTTTCCGCGGGTTCTGGTTGAGTGTCACCAATCAGCATGGAAAGCCGAAGCTGCGATGCTGGCGCGCAAGGGGCTGAGGCCTTTGGATAAATCCAACCCGTATTGGCGCTATTGGGGCTTGCAGGTCGCGATGCTGCTGCTGGCTTTGGCCTTGGGCGGCTGGATCGGTCTGGCGCTGTTTCTCTGGCAAGCTTGGGTGGCGGTCTGGCAGTTGGAACTGGTGAATTACATCGAACATTACGGGTTGACCCGGCGCTACTTAGGCGAGGGCCGCTACGAACATGTGCTGCCGCGCCACAGCTGGAACGCCTCGCATCGGGCGTCAAACTGGCTGCTGATCAATTTGCAGCGCCATTCCGACCACCACTATAAGCCAGATCGGCGGTTTCCCCTGCTGCAAACCTATAGCGCCGAGGATGCACCGCAACTGCCTTACGGCTATCCAGTGATGACGATGGCGGCGATGGTGCCGCCACTGTGGAAACGCTTGATGAACCGCCGCGTCAAAGCGTGGCGGGCGCAATATTACCCCGATATCACCGATTGGCACGGCTATAACAAAGGCCTCAATCCCGATCCGAAAGGCGCTCCGGTTTAGGCTCAACTTATCAAGCCTGATCGCCAATTCCTGCGGATTGTCTCAAAGACCACAACATGTTGTGGAAAACTTTCGAAACTCTGCCCTATAGCACAAGTCATTCCCCGCTGGGAAAGACCGCTTTGCAGCAAAGTGGGTTGCGCCGACACACCAGTAATTGCGTTTGGGTTCCTATGCAGAAACGCAGGCAGGATTTAATCGCCATGGCCCCAGCGCCGCAAGGTAAGATGCAACGGGGCAAGAAACCCGTCCTCGGCGTAGCCATTCTTTGGCCGCGCGGGCAAAGCGCAGCCGACATGCGTGGCGCGTTTCAGGGTTGCGGGCAGGGATTTCGACGGGCGGATGATATAGAGAAACCCCTCAATCCGTGTGCAGCCCATGGTTTCAAACCTTGTGGTGAAATCGGTATAGGGCGCGATCAGCAGGGTGCCGGGGCGGGCTTGGGTGATCAGGCGGGCCTCCATCTGTTCGAGTGCTGCGCCATACATCGGTTTGTAGACGTAGAGCACATCGTAGTCGGCGTAGTGCTCAAATGTCAGCGCATCGGCGTGGAAAATTCTTGCCTCCGGCCACCCGCCGCGCTGCATCATCGCTTGGCCCGCAGCGGCGTGGGCGGGTTCATATTCCAGCCCGTCGGCTTGGGCGAAGAGTTCGGCGGCTTGGAACACTTTCAGCCCGATGCCGCAGCCGACATCCAGAAACGCGGGCGCGTGTTTGTCCATCGCAAGGCAAATCCGCCGTGCTGCCACGGCGTAGCGCAGAAAGTCTGTGCTGGGATAGGGCAGGTCGCCGTGATGGCCGGGGGTGTCGTGGTACAGATTTGGGGTGTGCGGGCTGAGATGCGCGTGCATCCGGTCCCACGTGCGGGAATGCAGCGCGAGGGCTTGAGCTTCGGGGCTGTATGGCAGCGGCGGCTTTGGGAACAGGGAAAGGCGGTGGCGCAGGGCGGATTGCAGGCGGGCGATGGCGGTGGGATAGAGGCGCAGATGCCGGAGGACGACGTCGAAATACTGCCGCTCTGGGGCGTGCATTGGTAGGGCGCGGAGTTCGGGGCTGTGCAGATGAAAGCTGTGGGCGCGTTGTAGGGCGTGGTGGTGCGGCTCGGCACGGGCGAGCAGGTTGGTAATCTGGGCCACGATTTTCGTATCGAAGGGCGGGGCGAATGCTGCCGCGATGTCCGTGAAAATCGCCCTAAGGGCCGCTTCCTCGGCTTGGCAGATGCGCGTCAGGCTGTGCAGATCGGGCTGCATGGCGGACCAATGGGTTTGGGTTCAATGCGGCGATGCTAGCGCAGGTTGGGCGGGCGGCCTAACAGAAAAAACCTCAGCATGATCAACACGCTGAGGCAGTGGTGTCATGGGCGGAACCGTGACACAGGCGTTCGAATTCTGGGGGTAGGGTGGGCGCTAACCCACCGCAGTTAGTGCGGGCGGCCTTGATCGGCCTCCATCTCGGCACGGATTTGTTGGCGAAGGATGTCGATCGGGATCATCTTGCCGTCGCGCTTGAAGTGCCAGTAGGTCCAACCGTTGCACGACGGCGCGCCTTCATAGGCAGCACCGACTTGGTGGATCGAGCCTTTTACGTCGAGGCCGACAAGCGTGCCATCGGCGCGGACTTTGGCGCTGAAACGGCTACCCACGGAATACAACTCCTCACCGGGGCGCAACATGCCGCGCTCGACCACTTGGCCGAACGGCACGCGGGGTTCCGAGCGCTTGCTGCCGGTGATTTCCAACGCCGAAGCGTCGAAACGGCGGACGCGGGAGATGCGCTCAGTAGCAACTTTGCGGTAGGCGTCTTCGCGCTCAATCCCGATGAAATCGCGGCCCAGCATTTTGGCGACAGCACCTGTGGTGCCAGTGCCGAAGAACGGGTCCAACACAACATCGCCGGGGTTGGTGGTGGCGATCAGTACGCGGTGCAGCAAAGATTCCGGCTTTTGCGTCGGATGGGCTTTATCGCCATTTTCATCCTTCAGGCGCTCATGCCCGGTGCAGATTGGCAGCACCCAATCAGAGCGCATTTGCACGCCGTCATTCAACTCTTTCAGCGCTTCGTAGTTGAAGGTGTATTTGCTGTCTTCATCGCGCGAGGCCCAGATCAGGGTTTCATGCGCGTTGGTCAGGCGTTTGCCACGGAAATTCGGCATCGGGTTCGACTTGCGCCAGACTACATCGTTCAGCATCCAGTAGCCTTGGTCTTGCAGGGCGGAACCGACGCGGAAGATGTTGTGATAGCTGCCGATCACCCAGATCGCGCCGTTTGGCTTCAGCAGGCGTTTCGCCGCCGCCAACCATTCACGGGTGAATTTGTCATAGGCGGCGAAGCTGGAGAATTGGTCCCAGTGATCATCCACCGCATCGACCTTGGAGTTATCGGGGCGATGCAGGTCGCCTTTCAACTGCAAATTGTACGGGGGGTCGGCGAAGATCAGGTCTATTGAGCCTGCGGGGAGCGCGTTCATCCGCTCGATACAGTCGCCATCAAGGATTTGGTTCAGCGGAAGGATATGATCCACCGCCGGTTTGCTTTTCGTCGCCATGCTTTGCCTCTGCCCTCGGTGTTATTCACCGTTTGTTGATGCAGAGAATGAGTCATTGTGGATAACTCGTCAAATTCTTTATTGAATCAAGGGGTTACAGATTTATCTTGATACAACATATTGTGGATAGGTTTGAACGAACGTCTATGCGCAGGCGTGACCCCAAGATTTAGGAGCGCAGACTGATGCAACTTTGTCGGGTATCCGGCATTCGCTTCCCAGCCGTAGCCGGGGTATTGTTGCGCCAAATCCACCATGATGCGATCGCGTGCCACTTTGGCGATGATCGAGGCGGCGGCGATGCTGAGTGATTTGGCATCGCCCTTGATGATGGCCTGCGCGCGACCCTTGAGGTTTGCCGGAATCAGGTTGCCGTCGATCAGGATATGGTCGGGGTTTTTCGGCAGACCTGCCACGGCGCGCTCCATTGCCAGATGGCTGGCGCGCAGGATGTTGAGCTGGTCGATTTCTTCGACGCTGGCATGGGCGATGCAGCACTGGGCCGATGCGAGGATGGCATCGTAAAGCGTTTCGCGGCGGGCGGCGGTGAGGGCTTTGGAATCGGCCAGACCGGGCGGGATATTGGCAGGGTCTAGGATGACGGCGGCGGCGGTGACGGGGCCTGCGAGCGGGCCTCGGCCCACTTCATCGACGCCCGCGATATGGCGATGGCCAAGGTTGTGGGCGGCGGATTCGTAGTCGAAATGGGCGGTGAGTTTTTGCATGAATTTGGCGTAGCGTGAAATGGCGGGCAAAAAAAGGGGGGCGAAGCTGCTCAAGCCTTCGCCCCCAAGGGTCGGACCGCTAAGGGATCGGGGTGCGGCCCGGATTCTGTCGGTTAACGGCCCAAGCGGAAGCCCGCGTCGCGCAGACATTGGGCGGAGTAGACCCGGTCGGGTTGGCCATAAATCCGCACATCGCGGGCGCAACGGGGCAGGCGATAGTCAAAGCCTTCGCGGCGCAGGCATTTCTCGGAATACATTGTCACCGCATTGCCGGAATTGCTGTCGATGGAAATCGCGCAAACCGAGGGCACGCGGGGCTCATAAACCGGCTCGGGGTAAGGTTGTGGTTTGTGCGGCTTTGGTTTGTTGCGGTCTTTGTTGTCGTCGATGGTCTTGGCGATCAGGCCAATCACCAAGGCGCCCGCAATGATCTTGGCCAGATCGTTGTCGCGTTTCTCGGCGTGCGAGGGCATCGCGGTGGCGGCCAAAAGCGAGATAGCCATCAGCAAGACCACCAAGATATTGGCTTGGCGTTTCAGGGTGAACATCGGGGTCTGCCTTGTATCGCGCAGGGCGTGGATGGTTTCGGCGAGGGTCTCGGATGCGTAAGACGTGTTGGACATTTTGACCTCCTTCTTATGGGATGTGTTGGGTGGGCCTCTGGCTTGAGGCCGATACCTGAGATTGGTCGTTGAACGTCTGGCCAAGCAATATCCGTCGGTTGATAGGCGATAGCAGCGTCCTAAACCCGGTTCGATATTGAATAGCTGCGCGGTTTTGCCCAAAGTGCGGGTAACGATTTAGGGAGTGCACAGGATGCGCCTGTTACTTGCGGCAATTTTGGCTCTTGGCGTGGCGCTGCCTGCGAGCGCCGAATGCTATGCCGATTACAAGGCCAAGCAGGACAGCCCGCTGCGGCTGCATTACGGCGTGGCGCAGGTTTCCGATGGCGCTTGCGGCAACAAGGGCGCGGCGAAAAGCGAACTTAAGCCGAGGCTGGCGGCGGGTGGCTGGACTTTGCTGAACGTATTGTCCACCTTCGGCCCCGACGGTTTGGGTGAAAGGAAAGCCAGTGCAGGAGAGTACTTCCTCCGCTACTGATGTGCTGAAAGCGGGCAACCGGGTGGTTGCGGGCGGGATCGCGGCGATTGTGCTGATCTTGCTGGGCGCTGCGGTGTTTCTGTTTATCAACCTGCCGGATGCCAACGCGTTCAACGCGCGGGTGGAGCGGTTGTTTGTTGAGAATAATGATCTCAACACCGGGGCCGAGATCAAACTGCTGGAGATTTTGGCGCAGTCGGGGACTTCGTTTTCGGAAGTGTTGACCAGTTATCGGTCGGTGATCTTCGTGCTGCTGGTGTTTGCCACGGCGCTGATGGTGGCGGCGCTGGTGTTTCTGGTGACGATTATCGCTTTGAACCGCCGGATTTCGGCGATCCAGCGGTCGGGGATTCAGGTCAGCACTTTGGTGATCAGCCGGGAAGCGCGGGCGGTTTATATCAACGATATGGAATTCGCGCTGACCGAGGCTGCGATTGAGACTTTGAGCGTGTTGGCCGAGGCGCGGATGGATGACGACGTGCTGACAGGTGCGCAGATTGAGGGCGTGATCTCGGGCCGGAACGCCGCCGATTGTGATGAGGCGGCGGGGGCTACACGCGTGAAGCGGCTGCGCGATGCTTTGGGCAATCAGATGGTTTCCGAGTTGTTGGTCAAAACCATTGCGCGGCGGGGCTATATGTTGGCGGTCGGCAAGGATACGATCAAGATGATCTGACGTGGCGGTGGGTTGCACCCACCCTACACCCTATACATCGCGCGCGATTCGCTGTATGCGACCTGCTTCGGCCCGAGGATTCCGGGGCAAGTGGCAGGGAGGCCGGCTTGCGATGGGGAATGAGGTGCCGTTTTTATGGGACTTCACGGGCATGGCCAAGGCCATCCCCCATCAGGAAAAGACATGATTGATCAAATGATTGCCGCGCCTTTGGCTGCGGCTTTGACGGCTAAGGGCTATGAAACCTTGACCGCCGTGCAGACCGCGATGCTGCAACCGGATGCGCAGGGGCGCGATGTGCTGGTGTCGGCGCAGACCGGATCGGGCAAGACCGTGGCCTTCGGGATCGCGATTGCCGATCAGATTTTGGGCGGCATGGACAAGCTTTTGTATGCCGATAATCCGCTGGCCTTGGTGATCGCACCGACCCGCGAATTGGCGCTACAAGTGGCGCGCGAATTGGAATGGCTTTACGCCTCGGCTGGTGCGGTGATTGCCACCTGCGTTGGCGGCATGGATTACCGCACCGAAAAACGTGTGCTGGATCGTGGCGCGCATATTGTTGTCGGCACGCCCGGCCGCTTGCGCGACCATATCGACCGCAAATCGCTGAACCTGTCGGGCCTGCGCGCGGCGGTGTTGGATGAAGCGGATGAGATGCTAGATTTGGGCTTCCGCGAGGATCTGGAGTATATTCTTGCAGCGTCCCCGGAAGACCGTCGCACGTTGATGTTCTCGGCCACCGTGCCGAAAGAGATCGCCAAGCTGGCGGAAGATTTCCAAACCAATGCCCTGCGCGTGGCCGCTCAAGGCGAGGCAAAGCAGCACGTTGACATCGAATACCGCGCGCTTTCGGTTGCGGTGCGGGATCGTGAACATGCGATTTTCAACATGCTGCGGTTCTACGAGGCGCGCACGGCGATTGTGTTCTGCAAAACCCGCGTCAACGTCAATCATCTGATGGCGCGGATGGGCAATCGTGGGTTTAAGGTCGTGGCTTTGTCGGGTGAACTTAGCCAGCAAGAGCGGACGAATGCGCTGACGGCTTTGCGCAATGGCCGCGCGAATGTGTGTATTGCAACTGATGTGGCGGCACGCGGTATCGACTTGCCGGGGCTGGAATTGGTTATTCACGCCGATCTGCCGTCGAACTCGGAAACCCTGCTGCACCGTTCGGGTCGGACTGGGCGGGCTGGCTCGAAAGGCGTCTCGGCGCTGATCGTGGCTCCGTCCGAGTTCAAAAAGGCCCAGCGTCTGTTGCAGGGCGCCAAGGTTGTGGCGGAATGGGGTGCGGCCCCGTCGGCAGACGACGTGCAGGCCAAAGACGATATGCGCATCTTTGAAAACCCGGTGTTTGGTCAGAACCTGACCGACGAGATGGGCATGGCGATGCAGTTGATTGAACGATTTGGCGCCGAACAGATCGCGGCTGCCTATGTTCAGTCTTGGCGGTCGGGCCGTTCCGCCCCGGAAGTTCTGTCGGATCAGACCGGCCCAGTGCGCGAAGCCCGCGAAGCAGCGCCGCCGCGTGAGCGCAGCGAGTTTGGTGCCTCGGTTTGGTATACTCTGTCGGTTGGCCGCGCGGGCCGTGCGGAAGCGCGTTGGTTGCTGCCGAAGATTTGCGATGCGGGTTCGATCACCAAGGACGGCATTGGCGCGATCCGGGTGCAGGAAGATATCACCTATGTGCAAATCGCCGAAGCTTTGGCCAGCCGGTTTGGTCTGACGCTGGAGTTGGAAAACGGCGTCGTGATGGAGCGGATGGAAGGCGAGCCTTCGATGGATCGCCCGGAACGCAGCCCCCGTGCGCCTGCGCGGGATCGGGCAGAACGCCCGGTTCGTGCCGAACGCGCAGAAAAGCCTGCCTATGAAAAGCGCGAGAAAGCACCCTATGTGCCAAAACCCTCGCGTCTGGTCGAGGAAGCGGCGGCGGATGGTTATGATCCGATCAAGGGGTCTGAGGCGGCGCCTGCAGAGGCCCCGCGTCCGCGCGCGCCGAAACCTTATGCCAAGCGTGAGGATAGCGATGCAAAGCCATATGCTGCGCGTGAAGCTAAACCATATGCGCCGCGTGGCGATAAACCTGCTTACGCTCCGCGCGCCGATGGCGAGCGCAAGCCTTATGCGCCCCGTGCTGAGGGTGCCAAGCCCTACGCCAAGCGTGAAGATGGCGACCGCAAGCCCTATGCGCCCCGCGCGGAAGGCGCAAAACCATATGCGCCGCGTGGCGACAAGCCCGCCTATGCGCCGCGCGCAGATGGCGAGCGTAAGCCTTATGCGCCGCGCGCCGAGGGGGCCAAGCCCTATGCCAAGCGTGAAGATGGTGATCGCAAGCCTTACGCGCCGCGCGCGGAAGGCGCGAAACCTTACGCGCCGCGCGGCGACAAGCCCGCTTATGCGCCGAAGTCCACGGGCTTCAAGTCGCATGGCGGCGCTGATGGCAAGCCGGGCAAAGCCTTTGGTTCCAAATCGCATGGCGCGGAGGGCAAGTCGTTTGGCAAGCCTGCTTTCGCCAAGCCTGCCGGGCCGAAAGTCGATGCCAAGGACACCTCTAAGCGCTTTGTGCCGCCGAAGAAAAAGTAATCTGAACTTCGGTTCACTTATTGCGAATGAACGGTCACATAGGGCTGCCTTCGGGCGGCCCTATTGTTTTATCAGCGGCATCAGATCGCGGTGCAGCGCGGGCGCGCAGGCCAAAGTGCCTGCCGATTGCGCGCCGGGGGCGTTGAAATGCAGCGGTTGGCCGTGTTTGTCGCTGACTACTGCACCCGCACGAGTGGCAATCAGACCGCCTGCGGCGATGTCCCATTCCCAGGCATCCATGAAGGTGATCATGCCGTCAAAGCTGCCATCGGCCACTAGGCAGAGGCGGTAGGCCAGTGAGGCGCGGAAATTGCGCTGGAAACTGGGCGGGGTGATCCAATGCTCGGGGTCGAGGGAGTGCTTTGAGGTCAGGATGTTAGGGGCATCTGCGAGGGACTTCTGGCTGCATTGGATGGGTTGGCCGTCGCGCAGGGCGGGGCCGGTGTTGGTGGCGGTGTAAAGCTTGTCCAAGGCGGGCAGATAGACCACGGCAGCGGTGATTTCGCCGTTATGGGCGACAGCGAGCGAGTGGGAAAAGTGTTTTTCGCCCGCGATAAAAGCACGGGTGCCGTCGATCGGATCAATTATGAACTGATATTCGGTATTCAGGCGGGCGGTATCGTCGGGGGTTTCTTCCGACAGCCAGCCGTAGTGGGGGCGGGCGCGGCGGAGGATGCCCATGATCAGGTCGTTGCAGGCGAGATCAGCTTCGGTCACGGGGCTCGCGTCGGCTTTGTCCCACGCCTTTGGCGCGTTTTTCCAGTAGCGCAGGGCGACTTCGCCTGCGGCACGGGCGGCCTCGGTCAGCAGGGCGAGATCATGCGCTGGCACGGTCACGCTCCGGCAAGGATCATGCCTTCGACCAGCAGGCTGGGGACGCGGGTGGACAGATGCGCTCGGGCGTCGTTGGCGGGGATGATGCGTTTGAGCATGTCGCGCAGGTTGCCCGCTATGGTACATTCGTTGACGGGGAACAGGATTTCACCACCTTCCACCCAGAAACCAGAAGCCCCGCGTGAATAATCCCCGGTGGTGGGGTTGATGGTGGAGCCGATCATCGAGGTGATCAGAAGGCCGGTGCCCATATCACGGATCAGGTCGGCGCGGGTGGCTGTGCCTTGGGTGAGGTCGAGGTTAGAGCTTGAGGGCGTCGGCGGGGCAGAGGTGCCGCGCGCGGCGTTTCCGGTGGATTGCAGGCCGAGTTGGCGGGCGGTGGCGAGGTCTAAGGTCCAGCCCATCAGGATGCCGTTTTCGATGACCATGCGGCGTTGCGAGGGTAGACCTTCGCCGTCAAACGGGCGCGAGCCGCCGATGCGGGGGCGCAAAGGGTCTTCGATGAGGGACAGGTGTGCGGGGAGGACTTGGGCGCCTAAGCCACCCAGAAGCCATGAAGAACCGCGTGCGATGGCGGCTCCGTTGATGGCGCTGGTCAGGTGGCCGATCAGCGAGGAGGCGACGCGTTCGTCGAAGATCACCGGGAAGGTGCCGGTTTTTGGCTTTGTCGCCCCGGCGCGGGCGAGGGCGCGCTCGGAGGCTAAGGTGCCGATGCTGGTGGCGGAGGGCATGTCGGCGGCGAAGATGCGCCCTTCGCCTGCGTAGTCGCGCTCCATCGCGGTGCCCGATCCGGTGAAGGCGACGGAGGAGACGGAGTGGGATGAGCGTTCATAGCCACCTGCGAAGCCGTTCGAGGCTGCGAGGTGGACTTGGCGGCGGCCATATCCGGCGGAGGCTTCGACTTGGGTTATGCCGGGGGCGGCCATGGAGGCGGCTTCTGCCTCGCGGGCAAGGGATTCTAGGTGGGCGGCGGAGGGTTCGGGCGCGTCTTCAACCAGTTGCAGGGCGGCCAAGTCCCAGTGTTTGGCGATTTGATCGGGCGCGGCGAGGCCTGCATAGGGGTCGTTTGGGGCTTCGCGGGCCATCGCTACAGCGCGCTCGGCGAGGCGGGCGAGGGTAGCGGGGGAGGTGTCGGAGGCGGAAACGCAGGCTTGGCGACCGCCGATTAATACACGCAGGCCGATTTCGGTGGCTTCCGACCGTTCGGCTTGTTCCAAAGCGCCCGCTCGGATGTCGATGGATTGTGAGGTGCCGAAGAGCGCCATGGCGTCGGCAGCGTCGGCCCCGGCTGCTTTGGCGGCTTGGAGCAGGGCTTCGGTCAGCGAGGCGAGACGGGACATGCGGCATCCTTAAGGGATTTGACTTCGTTGCGGCTCAAAGTCATGCTTTCCGGGCGGAGTTCAAGATGTAAGGGCATATTTAGCCCATCAAGTTTTTTCAAAAGGGATTTTGCCATGCCGTGGACGGTGGTGGTGGATGGCCAAGGCCAGCGCTGGGGCGTCAATAAAGAGGGCGTTTATCTGATGCTGCGCGCGGCGCTTAGGGCCGAGAAGGTCAAGGCGCGCTCGCAGATCACTTCGGTGGAAAACGGCTTTCTGATGCCGACGACCTATCTGTTCGAGACCGATTGGGACGGGCTGCGGGCGGATGTCGATCAGGAAACCAACACGTTTTATCTGGACGCGGCGGAACGGTTGTCGCGCGATCCGGGTGGGATGCGGTCAAACCTTTTGGGGATGATCGGGCGCGGGCGCAGCGATTTCAACGCGGTTGAGGCGATGCGGCGCAGGGCGACGCGGCAATCGAGCGAGAGCATTTCCAACAATGTCGCGGGCTGGGAGACGGCGCTGGCGGTGGCGCAGTTCACCCGCGATACTTCGGCGACGATATTGGTGGTGGGGGCGGGGCTGCTGTCTGGCGGGGCGGCGTTTGGGGTGTTGGGGGCGGGGTCGGTGCTGCGCGGGACCGCGACCTATCAGGATACCGGCAATGTTGGCGCGGCGGTGATCAACGGGTCGGGGACGTTTATTGTCGGCATGGTGGGGATTGCGGGCGGCAATCCGGGGCTGATGCGGTCGGAGCAGTTGCAGTTGATGTTTATCGGATCAGGCTTGCAGGGCGGGATGCAGGGGGCGCAATCGCTGGTCGAGGGCAAGACGCCGAAGCAGGCGTTGCAGCAGGCGGCGGTTTCGGCGGGGTTTAATCTGTTGGGCAGTGCGGTCGGTGGGCGGATTGATCAGATGAGCTTCACCACACGGCTGGTGGTCGGTGGGGTGATTGATACCACGGGCAATGCGCTGACGGCGGCGACGGTGCCGACGCCTGCGCCGCAGGCGATTGCGCGGCCTGCGGTGGCGGGGAATTTGGATTACGCGGGCATCCCGTTCGATGCGGCGGCGGATGATCTGTATCTGACGCAGAATTGTTTGCGGCGGTTGTAGAGTGAGGTGGTCCCAACTCGGGACCGAAAAAATGTTGTTTTATATCAGAGTATTGGGGTGATTGATTTAAGGGTTTGTTAATCTTTGTGCGGGATCGCGGAAGTCCTTAGGTCTTGCCAGATTTGGCCGCAGACAAATCTGGCTGCGCCTGCCTGCCCTGAGGCAGGCGCGTTGCCGCGCCAGCCCAGTCAGGCGCGGCCAGATTACGAAGCGAGGGTTTGTGGGCCAACACCCATTGCTCAACGCCTTACGGCTTTTGAGCAATGAACCGAAAAACGCTCCACTGGAGCGTTTTCTTTCGGTTCAACGAAAAAAGCCGCCCGATTTGGGCGGCTTTCTGGTTTTTGCGCAGCGCTGTCGGCTTACTGCAGCTTCTGGCCGTTAGCGTAGAAGCCTTTGTCTTTGAACTCTAGCGTCGAGGTCATCTCGTCTTTGTCCGACGCCGAATTGGCGAACATCGACACCATCATCTTGTAGCCCATCGCGTCGTCATTGCTCAAAAGCCCCATCGCCACCAGCTTATCCAGCAAGGTATTGCCGCCGGTCAGTTTGAGATCCAGCTTGCCGGTCGGCAAAGGCACGCCGGGGAAGGTGGTTTTGTCGGCGTTATCGAAGGTGAAGGCACCAGCCCCGGTCAGTTCGGCACCCGCGATTGAGGCTTTCAGCTCTGTCACATCCAGCGCGTTCAGATCGCCGGGAGGGGCGTCGCCCAAAGCCGCCATCGCGGCCTCGTCGAACAGATCGGTGGTCATGGTGACTTTGCCCTTGGTGTCGATGATCACCGTGGCCGGATCATGCGGCAGGCTGCCCGCTGGATCGAACATGCCCCAGACTTCATCGGAAACGGTGAAGCCGACAAGCTTGGTCAGGAACGCAAAATCAGCAGGTTCAGCGGTTTTGCCGACGGGCATCAGCATGTTGAACGCCGCTTCCTGATAGCCGAGTTTCAGCTCGGGGAAGGGAATGTCGGCGCTGGCAATCGTCAGGTTCAAGGCTTTGCCGCCCGCACCGAATTGCAGATGCGTGGCATCCATCGCAAACGACATATCGCCGCCTTCCGAGGCCCCGGTGATTTTGGTTGGCTTGCCGTCTTCGGTCACGGCCAGATCGAACGTCATCGCGCCGTGGCTGAAATTGCCGTTGACCGCAAAGCCACCTTGCAGCGCCTTGGCCATATCGACCATCTCTGCCGCGCCAAGGAAGTTGCCGTTGGTGTTGCCCGCAACATCGGCGATGGTGGCGCTAAAGGTGGCATCCGATTTCGCGGTGGCATCTTTGCCAGAACCGCTGAGCTTGACGGTTTTCGCGGCGAAATCCGAGGTGATCTTCTTGGCCTCACCGTCGCCTTCGACCAGATATTTGCCGGACAGATCGGTCAAAGCGACCTCAAAGCTGCCTTGCGCAGCGGCGGCGGTATCGCCGGGCTCAAACTTGGCGGTGACGCTGGGGCCTTCGAATGCGTAGCTGAGCGCATCAACGGTGCCACTGGCGGTAACGACCATATCCGGCTGAGTCAAAGTGATCTTCAGATCGGTCGGCATGTCGCCTTCGATCTCTGTCGCCGCCGGGGCTTTCAGCGACATCTCGTAGCTGTCCGAGGTGGTGACATCGACAGTGCCGTCGCCGTTGTCGGCGAAATCAATCTGCTCAATCGTGCTGGTGAACGAGGTGCCGTCTTTCTCATAGCTGATCGTCACGCCTGAGACGACCAGAGTGTCGCCATCACGCTCGGCACTCGTCGAGGTGACGGTCTGACCTGCCGAGGTGCTCATATCCTGCCAGTTTTGCCAAACTTCTTCGGGGGTTACATCGGCGAAGGCGCCGGTTCCGGCCAAAATCGCCAATACGGCGGTGCTGCTTGCGAGTTTCCAGTGTTTCATAATGAAGCCTTTCCGTTGGAAATACTGCCCGCCAGCATCCGTCTAAGTGCAGGCAGGGTCAAGGCTTTCCGTGGGCGGCAGTTTTGGCTAAACGGAATTGTCATGTGGGCGTGAAGGAGGCTGTGATGCAGGGTAAAGTTGTGGTGATCACTGGCGCGAGCCGGGGCATTGGGGCAGCGGCGGCGCGGGCATTTGCGGCTGTGGGGGCGTCGGTGGCATTGCTTGCGCGGTCCGACGCCGAGATTGCGGCTTTGGCGGCAGAGATCGGGTCGCAGGCGATGGCTGTGCGCTGCGATGTGGCGGATGCCGGGGATGTTGAGGCTGCGCTGGCGGCGGTGGTGGCGCGGTTCGGGCGGCTGGATGTGCTGATCAACAACGCGGGCGTGATCGAGCCGATTGCGCGGCTGGCGGAGGCGGGGATCGAGGCGTTCTCAGACGCGATTGATATCAATCTGAAGGGCGTGTTTCACGGCATGCGGGCGGCTTTGCCGATCATGCGGGCGCAAGGTGCGGGGACGATCATCACGGTGTCGTCGGGCGCTGCGGTGAACGCGCTGGAGGGTTGGGGTGGCTATTGTGCCAGCAAGGCGGGGGCGTTGATGTTGACCCGCGTGGCGCATCTGGAGGAGGGGGCGCATGGCATCCGGGTGCTGGGGATGTCTCCCGGCACCGTGGCGACCGAGATGCAGGTGAAGATCAAGGCGAGTGGCGTCAATCCGGTCAGCCAGTTGGATTTCGCGGTGCATATCCCAGCGGATTGGCCCGCCAAGTGCTTGGTGTGGATGTGTGGGGCGGAAGCCGATGGCTATCTGGGCCGCGATGTGTCTTTGCGCGATGAAGGTGTGCGGCGGGCGGTGGGCTTGATCTAAGGCGGAATTCGCGCGAATTCCGTGACGATTTCCGCGCGGAAATCGACGGCTGCGCGGGGTGGGGTTGTGCTGCTTCACAGCGACGCGACGTTCGGGCAGGCTTGTTTTACCCGTGGTTCTTTGACACTGCAGGGGATGTAAAATTGGGGCCTCGGTATGGAACAGCAATCGGAATTTGTCACCAAGCTGATGGGCTGGCTTAATCAGGCCAGCGATATTGCGCAGGGCTGGTTGCTCTCCCCTGCCGCATGGTCGCAGTTTGCTTTGCTGGCTTTGGCGGTGTTTGCAGCCGTCTATGCCGCGCGCCGGATCACGCCTTTGGCGCTGCGGATGCTGGACCCCGGTGACAAAGATACGCTGATCGCTACTGGCTTGCGCTTTGCCTTGCGGTTTTTGCCGCTGCTGATGCCGGTGCTGGCCTATGGCTTTACGGCGCTGGGCGAGGATGTGACGCGCTCGCTGTTCGGGTCGGGCGATGTGATCGCCCTTGGCAAGCGGGTGTTTTTCTTTCTGGCGGCGCGATTGTTCGTGCAACAGGTTTTGCGCGATCCGTTCCTGAAACTGCTGGGCAAATATGTGCTGGTCCCGGTGGCGGCACTTTATGCAGTGGGGTTGCTCGACGATATCTCACAGCGGTTGGAGGAAACCATCATTGCGCTGGGCAATATCCGATTTTCGGTGATGGCTTTGATAAGGGGGCTGATTGCGGGTGGGCTGTTGTTTTGGCTGGGGTCTTGGTCGAACCGTCAGTCGGCGGATTATATCAAGAAGCAGGAAGAACTGCGCCCCGCCACCCGCGAATTGGCGGTGAAGGCGACCGAGGTGGCGATTTTCGGCGCCTCGTTCCTGCTGCTGATGAGCATCATGGGCATTGATCTGACCGCCGTGGCCTTGCTCGGCGGTGCTTTGGGCGTCGGGATCGGGCTGGGTTTGCAACAGATCGCGGCGAACTTTGTGTCGGGCATCATCCTGCTGATTGAAGGCCAAACCACGGTCGGCGATTATGTCGAGCTCGATGGCGGCGAGAAGGGGACGATCGTTAAAATGACCGCGCGTGCCTGCGTGCTGGAGACGTTTGACGGCAAATGGATCGTGGTGCCGAACGAGCATTTTGTCACCACGCGGGTGGTGAATTACTCGGATCAGGGCAGCGCCAATCGCTATGAGGCGGTGTTCTCGGTGGGGTATGATACCGATATCAACTTGGTGCCAGAGGTGATTGAACGCGCGGTGCGGGCGTTGCCGTTCGTGCTGGAAGCGCCGGATGGGCCGGATTGTGAACTTAAGGGCTTTGGCGAGAGCAGCGTTGATTTTGCTGTGGAATACTGGGTGAACGGCATTGACGATGGCAAGAACAAATATGGCAGCCCGGTGCTGTTTGCGATCTGGAACGCGCTGAAAGCCGAGGGGATTGCGATGCCTTACCCGCACCGCGTCGTTGAAATAAAGAATGCGGAAATTAAGGGCGCTCAGCCCAAAGGAATGATCTGATGGATGCTTTGGTGATCGGCGCGGGGCCAGCGGGTCTGATGGCGGCAGAGGAACTCGCACGGGCGGGGCATAAGGTGGTGGTCTGCGAGGCCAAGCAAAGCCCGGCGCGCAAGTTTTTGATGGCGGGCAAGTCGGGGTTGAACATCACCAAGGATGAAGACCGTTCTTCGTTCATCGCGGAATATCGCAACGAATGGCTGCGCCCGATGCTGGCGGAATTTGGCCCGCGCGAGATGATCATCTGGGCGCGGGCTTTGGGGCAAGAGGTGTTTACTGGCTCGACCGGGCGGGTGTTTCCGCGCTCGATGAAGGCCTCGCCCGTGTTGCGGGCTTGGTTGAAGCGGCTGGAGGGCGCGGGGGTAGAACTGCGCTCACGCTGGCGCTGGGCGGGGTTTGACGGTGATGGTTTGGCGTTTGAGACGCCGGAGGGCCGCAAGGTTTTGCGCCCCAAGGTGACGGTTCTGGCCTTGGGCGGCGCGTCTTGGGCGCGGCTGGGATCGGATGCGGCTTGGGTGCCGTGGTTGGCCGCGAAAGGCGTCGAAATCGCACCGTGGCAGCCTGCGAATATGGGTTTCGCGGTGGATTGGACGCCGCATATGGCGAAGTTTTTCGGCACCGCAGTCAAAGGCGCTGCCCTGTTGGTTGGCGATGAGCGCGAGCGGGGGGAGTTTGTGATTTCCGCCAAGGGGATTGAGGGCGGCGGGGTTTATGCGGTGTCGCGGGCGCTGCGTGAGGGTGCGGCCTTGCGGCTGGATTTGATGGCGGATGTGTCGGGTGATGAGATCGCGGCTCGGTTGTCGCGGATGAAGCCGGGCGAAACCCTCGCCAACCGCCTGCGCAAGCTGGGGCTGTCACCTGCCGCTGTTGGTTTGGTGATGGAGTTTGGCCGGGGACTGGAGACGGTCGCTGCGGTGAAATCGTTGCCGATGAAGCTGATCGGGCCTCGGCCTTTGGATGAGGCGATTTCGGTGGCGGGTGGTGTGACGCAAGCTGCGGTGACGGATGGGCTGGAGCTCAAAGCCATCCCCGGCATGTTCGTTTGTGGCGAGATGCTGGATTGGGAGGCTCCGACCGGGGGCTATCTGCTGACCGGGGTTGCCGCAACCGGGCGCTGGGCGGGTAAAGCTGCCGGAGCGCGGGCTGTCGCGTAACGGCGGTCTTTCGGCGCGGGCGATCTCGTGCTAGGGGCAGGGGATGAACACCTTGCCCACAAAAGACCAGATCCGCCAATGGATCACCGAGAACCCCGGCCTGACCGGAAAGCGCGATCTTGCCAAAGCCTTTGGCATCAAAGGCGATGCGCGGATTGATCTGAAGCGGATGCTGAAGGAACTTGAGGCCGAGGGCGGCATTGAGAAGAAAGCGCGCAGCTACCGCGAGCCGGGGGCTTTGCCGCCCGTTTCGGTGCTGCTGGTGCTGCCGCCGGACAGCAACGGCGATCTGTTTGCGCAGCCGTTAGAGGCGGATGCGGGCGATACGCCGCCGCGTATTCTGATCATGCCGCAGAAAGGCGATGTGGCTTTGGCGGGGGGGATGAAGATTCTCGCGCGGCTGACGCCTGTGGGCGGGCAGGATTATGGTTATCAGGCACGGTTGATCCGGGCTTTGGGATCAAACCCGCTGAAACTGCTGGGGGTTTTCCGCAGCAGTGCCGAGGGTGGGCGGATTATTCCGGTCGACAAGGGCGTCGATAAAGAATGGAAGGTAGCGCGCGATCATACCTTTGATGCCCGCGATGGTGAGTTGGTTGAGGCCGAGCAGGTGGGGCCAAAGCGGCTTGGCCTGCCGCAAGCGCGGATTACGGCGCGGTTGGGCGACCCGAACGGCCCGCGTGCGGTTTCTCTGATCGCGATCCACCAGCACGGTATCCCCGATCAGTTCCCCGATGCGGTGATTGCTGAGGCGGATGCGGCCAAGCCCGCGCCGTTGGGCAAACGCGAAGACCTGCGTGGCTTGCCGTTGCTGACGATTGACCCGATTGATGCGCGCGACCGCGATGATGCGGTTTATGCCGAGGCTGATAGCGATCCGAAGAATGCGGGCGGTTTTTACATCTGGGTCGCCATCGCCGATGTCGCCTATTATGTCCGCCCCAATTCCGCGCTGGACCGCGAGGCGCGTAAGCGCGGCAACTCTACCTATTTCCCCGACCGTGTGGTGCCAATGCTGCCGGATGTTCTATCGGGCGATTTGTGCAGCTTGCACGAGCATGTCGATCGGGCGTGTCTGGCGGTGCAGATGCGGATTGACGCGCATGGCCAGAAACTGAGCCACCGCTTTGTGCGCGGGCTGATGCGCTCGCAAGGCTCGTTGCATTACGGGCAGGTGCAGGATGCGATTGACGGCAACCCGGATGCGGTGACGCAGCCGTTGCTGCCGGTGTTGACCACGCTTTACGCTGCCTATGACGCGCTGAAAAAGGCGCGGGCGTTGCGGGGGCCGCTGGATTTGGAGCTGCCGGAGCGGAAGATTGAGTTGTCGGATGAGGGCAAGGTGATTTCCGTGGCTTTCAAGGCGCGGTTCGATGCGCATAAGCTGATCGAGGAATGTATGATCCTCGCCAACGTTTCGGCTGCCGAGGAATTGGTCGGGCTGAAACGACCGTTGCTGTTCCGGGTGCATGAGGAGCCTTCGCCGGATAAGTTGGAAAGTCTGCGCGAAGTGGCCGAGGCTTCGGGCTTTACTTTGGCCAAGGGGCAGGTGTTGAAAACCCAGCACCTCAATCGGTTGCTGGCGCAGGCGCAGGGCACCGAATTTGACGAATTGATGAATATCTCGACTTTGCGGTCGATGACGCAGGCCTATTATAATGCGGTGAACTTCGGGCATTTTGGGCTGGCGTTGCGCAACTACGCGCATTTCACTTCACCGATCCGGCGCTATTCCGATCTGATCGTGCACCGGGCTTTGATCGCGGGTCATGGCTGGGGCGATGATGGGCTGTCGGCTTGGGATGTGGAAAATCTGGATGAGACGGCGAAGCTGATTTCGGACACCGAGCGGCGTTCGATGGTGGCGGAGCGGGATACCAATGATCGGTATCTGGCGGCCTTCCTGTCGGAACGCGTCGGCAATGAATTTGCGGGCCGGATTTCCGGGGTGCAAAGGTTTGGGCTGTTCGTGAAGCTGGATGAAACCGGGGCGGACGGGTTGGTGCCGATCCGCTCGGTCGGGCGCGAGTATTTCCATTATGATCAGGATCGGCAGATGCTGATCGGGTCGGATACCGGGATTGAGATTGGCATCGGGCTGCGGGTGACGGTGCGGCTGGCGGAAGCCACGCCGATGACCGGGGGGATCACGCTGGATCTTCTGAACATCGACGGCGCCACTCTGCCGACAGGGCGCGCGAAGCCGGGGCGGTATCAGCCGC
This sequence comes from Pseudomonadota bacterium, assembly GCA_040387915.1. Taxonomy (GTDB): domain Bacteria; phylum Pseudomonadota; class Alphaproteobacteria; order Rhodobacterales; family Rhodobacteraceae; genus Cypionkella. The sequence goes on along the minus strand of JAZKCV010000013.1, from coordinate 117,454 downwards.
GCAAGCCGGGGAAGTTCGCCACCAAGGATGCGGCGACCAAGCGCAAGATCGTGCGCAAGCGGCGGTAAGCCTTCCCGCCGCTTCAATAAATCGCCAAATCGCAAGCTTTTGTGAATTGACCCGGCAGCCGCGCAGGTCTAACGCAGCGGTGCAACCCTTTGCGTTGTGAAACCCAGGAACCTCAACCCCATGTCAAGTCGCAGTCGACCGCATTTGCCGTTTCGGGCCCGTTCCTCGGAGGATCATGTGATCCTTTGACGGACGGCCGGAAACGGCTGTCTGAAGGAGATCACTATGAAAACTTACCTCACCAACCGCTTTGAAATCCTGTCCGAATGGATTTCCGCCGCCCTTGGCAGCCCCTATGCCTTTATGGCCGCGTTTCTGGTCGTCGCCGTTTGGGCGGCAACCGGACCGCTGTTCGGCTATTCCGACACCTGGCAGCTGATCATCAACACCGGCACCACAATTTCCACCTTTCTGATGGTGTTTTTGCTGCAAAACACCGGCAACCGCACGATTGAGGAAATGCAGGACAACCTGCGCCGGATGGAGCGGCAGAATTTCAACCTGATGCACGAGCTGTTGGAATTGCGGCAGGATTTGCGCGCCGATGGCCGGATCGCGGCTTAATGGGTGCTTGCGCCCGTTGTGGCCGCCAGTACTCTGGCGGTCACGCAAAACAGGTGCCCCATTGATCCGATATTTCCGCATTGCCGTCGTGGCGCTTGCTTTCGGCTCAACTGGTGCCGCTGCGCAGGATATGACGGAGGGTTCGGTGGATGCGATGGTCAGCGCAGGAGCAAGCGATGTGATCGAGAATGGCTCTGAGGCCGGATTGCAGGCATGGATCGCCGGGTTTAGGGGCCGGGCTTTGGCGGCGGGGATTTCTGCGGCGACATTCGATCAGGCCATGGCAGGGGTGCATTTCCTACCCGCCGTGATCGAGCGCGACCGCAAGCAGGATGAGTTCACCAAGACGATCTGGGACTACCTCGACAAAGCGGTGTCGGAGGATCGCATTGTGGCGGGGCAGAAGGCTTTGCGCGCACATGGGGGGCTGCTGGATCAGGTTGAGGCCCGTTACGGCGTTGATAAACATGTGGTTCTGGCGATTTGGGGGCTGGAGAGCGCCTATGGTCTGGTGCGCGGTGATATCGACACGCCCAGTGCTTTGGCGACTTTGGCCTATGACACAAGGCGCGGGGCGTTCTTTGAGGCGGAGCTGATTGCTGCGCTGCAAATCCTGCAATCGGCGGCGGTGAAGCGGGGCGATATGGTTGGGAGCTGGGCCGGGGCGATGGGGCATACCCAGTTCATGCCCTCGTCCTATCTGAAACTGGCGGTGACGTTTGACGGGTCCGGCAAGCCGGATGTCTGGAGCGATGATCCGAGCGATGCTTTGGCCTCGACTGCCGCGTATCTCGCCAATGCCGGTTGGAAAAAGGGCGGGCGCTGGGGCGATGAGGTGCGTTTGCCGCTGGGGTTTGATTATGGCTTGGCCGGGGATCGCACGCAAAAACCGCTGAGTGTTTGGACGGAAATGGGCGTGACTCTGCCCGATGCAACGCCCTTGCCCGCCACAGGCTGGGCCTCGCTACTGCTGCCCGCTGGCGCGCGCGGCCCGGCGTTTCTGGTCTACGATAATTTCGCCGCGATTGAGGCCTATAACAAGGCGGATTCCTATGTGATCGCCGTCGGTCATCTGGCGGACCGCATCGCAGGCGGGGCTGCGTTCAACGCCAGCTGGCCGCGCGATTTGCGGGCGCTGACGCTGGAGGAGCGTAAGGAAATGCAAACCCTGCTGCTGGCGGCGGGCGTCTATGCGGGGACGGCGGATGGCAAGGTCGGCCCGCTGACCGTCGCTGCGGTGAAGGCGTTTCAGCAATCGCGCGGTATGGTCGTCGACGGCTATCCGAGCCTTGAGATATTGCAAGCCTTGCGTTGACCCGAATCGGGGTGCCGCTTCGGGGGGCATCGAGCCCCCACTCAGCGGCGCTGCCGCGGGATGGCGTTTAGCCGTGCGGGGTCGATGTGACGCTCGTTCTTGATCTGAACCGCATGTGTCAAGCGCACTCTGGCAAAACCCCGCGCCATCGGGCAAACCGTGGCAAAGGGAGTCGCCATGGATCTCGCTCAACTCGCCAGTAACCTGCAATCGGGCGACCGCCGCAGCTTGGCCCGCGCCATCACGCTGGTGGAAAGCGCGCGTGCTGATCATCGTGTGCAGGCTTTGCAGCTGTTGCAAGCCTTGGGGAGCGATAAACAAGCTCTGCGCATCGGGCTTTCCGGCACGCCGGGGGTTGGCAAATCCACCTTCATTGAAAGCTTTGGGCTGATGCTGACCGGGCAGGGCAAGCGTGTGGCGGTGCTTGCGGTTGATCCGTCTTCCGCCCGCTCTGGCGGCTCGATTCTTGGCGACAAGACAAGGATGGAGCGGCTTTCCCGCGATCCGCTTGCCTTCATCCGACCCTCGCCAAGTCAAGCGCAGATGGGCGGCGTGGCGCGGCGCACCCGCGAGGCGGTGGCTTTGTGTGAAGCGGCTGGCTTTGACATCATCCTGATCGAAACCGTGGGGGTGGGCCAATCCGAAACCGTGGTCGCCGAGCTGTGCGATCTGTTCATCCTGCTGCTCGCCCCCGCTGGTGGCGATGAGCTGCAAGGGGTGAAGCGCGGCATCATGGAGATGGCCGATCTGATCCTGGTGAACAAAGCCGACGGCGATCTGAAACCCGCCGCCATGCGCACCTGCGCCGATTATGCCGGGGCTTTGCGGCTGCTGCGCAAACGCCCGCAAGACCCGCCCGGCTATCCGAAAGCGATGACGGTTTCAGCGCTGGAAGTCGCGGGGCTAGCGACCGCCTGGGCCGAGATGCAAGCGCTGGCTGATTGGCGGCGCGCGCAGGGCCATTGGTCGACACGGCGCGGCCAGCAGGCGCAGCATTGGTTCAAGGAAGAATTGCGTCGGGGCCTGCTGGCGGTGCTGGAGCAAGAGCCGACCAAGGGCATCGTCGCCGAACTGGGCCGCGCGGTGGCAGAAGGCCGCAGCACGCCTGAGGTCGCTGCAACTCAGATCTTGACCTTGCTGCACCGCAGCTGATCACGCAGCTTTGACCAACCTGCGCGGGCATCGCGGCGCGGGTTGATTCGCTATGAGGCGGTCTTAAGGAGGATCGGGCGGGCAAATGCGGCAGACTGGCCGCGGGATGCTGCGGAAAATATCAAACATAATATAACGTTTTCAACGGAGTATATGCCGCCCACCCTTGTGCGCTTTGTCATAAGTTGCCGCGCTTTTGCTGCAATTCGGGGCTTTTGCGGAAATTTCCGTCCAATTTTGGCCCGAAGTCTCACCTATCCCTTGATGCAATCATCCTTTGTCCCCGGCTGCCCGGTGGCCACAATCTTGGAGTCTGATATAATGGCGACTTTTAACGGAACCACCGGCAACGATACCGTTACCGCTACGGCTGGCGCGATCAACGATACCCTGAACGGTCTTGACGGCAACGATACGCTGATCGGTCTTGGTGGCGCGGATGCGCTGTTTGGTGGCAATGGCACGGATACCGCAGATTACACCGCGAGCTCTGCAGCCGTGAACGCCAACCTGACCACGGCGACCGGCACTGGCGGGGACGCTGCAGGCGATACCTACAACCTGATCGAAAATCTGACGGGCTCGGCCCTGTCGGATACTCTGACGGGCGACACGGGCAACAACGTGCTGACCGGGGCCGCTGGCAACGACAGCCTTTATGGCGGTGCGGGCGCTGACAGCCTGTTCGGCGGGGCTGACAATGACCTGATCGCAGGTGGCGCAGGTGCTGACGTGCTGGACGGTGGGGCAGGTGTGTCGGATACGGTAGATTATTCGGCTTCGGCAGCTGTTGTGGTCAGCCTGCTTGCCAACTCCGCCACGGGCGGCGACGCTACGGGCGACACCATCGTAAACTTTGAAAATGTCAGCGGCTCGGCGTTTGATGACGTGCTGACGGGCGATGCCAATGCCAACATCCTGACGGGCAATGCAGGCAACGACCAGTTGTTCGGCGGCGCGGGCAATGACAGCCTTTATGGCGGCGCAGACAACGACCTGATCGCAGGCGGCGCAGGCAATGACGTGATGGACGGCGGGGCTGGCACCTCGGACAGCGTCGATTACAGCGCGTCTTCGGCGGCAGTCACCATCAGCCTGACCGGTAACACCGCCTCCGGCGGCGATGCGACAGGCGACACCATCGTGAACTTTGAAAACGTCAACGGTTCGGCCTTCGCCGATACGCTGACCGGCGATGCCAATGCCAACATTCTGACGGGCAACGCGGGCAATGACCTGCTGAGCGGTCTTGTAGGCAATGACAGCCTCTATGGCGGTCTGGGCAATGACGTGCTGCTCGGCGGCGTCGGCAACGACCGCATCGACGGCGGGGCGGATGTCGATACTGTCAGCTATGCGGCGGCTACCGCTGCGGTCAGCGTCAATCTGAGCACGGGTCTGGCCACGGGCGGCGAAGGCGCGGATACGCTGGTTGCGATCGAAAACGTCATTGGTTCGGCCTTTGCGGACACCGTTATTGGCGATACCGGCAACAGCGTGATCCTGGGCGGTGCAGGTGCCGACACTCTTGATGGCGGCGCGGGCAGCGATACCGTCGATTACAGCACCTCGGCAGCGGCGGTCACCGTCAACCTGTCCAGTGGCGTGAACATCGGCGGCGATGCCGAGGGGGACATTCTTGCCAACTTTGAGAACATCCGTGGCTCGGCTGGTGCAGACAGCCTGACTGGCAACGGCAATGATAACATCCTGATCGGTGGCGCAGGGGCCGATACGCTGGATGGCGGCGCGGGTGTGGACACCGTTGATTATTCGGCCTCGTCGGCAGCCGTCACTGTTTCGGTGGAGTCGGGCGCGACCGGGTCGGGTGGCGATGCGCAAGGCGACCGCCTGTTTGGCATCCAGAACCTGATCGGTTCGGCCTTCGCCGACTCGCTGACGGGCGATGCCTTTGTCAACGTGCTGACCGGGGGCGCTGGCAATGACACGCTCGACGGCGGTGGCGAGAACGACACCATGATCGGCGGCTTGGGCGATGACAGCTATGTCGTCGGCTCGTCGGCGGAAGTGATCACCGAGAACGCCAGCGAAGGCAACGATCTGGTCTTGTCTGGCGTAGATTTCATCCTGGGCGCAAACCTAGAACGGCTGACCCTGACGGGTTCGCTGGATATCAACGGCACCGGAAACGAGCTGGACAACATCCTGATCGGCAACAGCGGTGACAGCAGCCCAGGCACGATGGGCAAGAACATCCTGCGCGGCCTGGCGGGCAATGACACCATCTACGGCATGGATGGCGGCGATGTGCTGGATGGCGGTACTGGCAATGACAGCCTGATCGGCGGCAAGGGCAGCGACATCTATCAAGTGGACAGCTTGAATGACACGCTGGTCGAACTGGCCGCCGAAGGCACCGACACGGTGCAGACAACGATCAACTGGACCTTGGGTGCCAACTTTGAAAACCTGTTGCTGGACGATACCGCCAACCTCAGCGGCACCGGCAACACTGTCGCCAACCTGATCACCGGCAATGCGGGCAACAACCTGCTGTCGGGGATGGAAGGCAACGACACCCTGATCGGCAACGCAGGCGATGACACGCTGAACGGCGGCACTGGTTCGGATGATCTGACGGGTGGTTCCGGCAACGATTACTACTATGTCGACGGCGCGGGCGACGAGATCATCGAGTTGGTTGATGGCGGCACCGACACGATGGAAAGCTCGGCCACCATCACGATGGACCGCTATGTTGAAAACCTGATCCTGTCGGGCACGGCCAATATCAACGCCACCGGCAACGCCTCGGACAACATCATGACCGGCAATACCGGCAACAACTACATGACCGGCGGCAACGGCAACGACACGCTGTATGGCGGCGCGGGCAACGATAGCCTTGATGGCGGCATTGGCAATGATGTGGTGGCAGGCGGCGTCGGTGACGACACCTACACCATCAACGTCACGGCGGATGTGGTCACCGAACTGACGGGTGAAGGCAACGATACCGTCATCACCGGCGCAGACTGGACGATGACCGACAACATCGAGAACCTGGTGATGAATGGTGCGGCCAGCATCGACGCCACTGGCAACGCGGCGGCCAACACCATCACCGGCAACGGCGGGCAGAACGTGCTGCAAGGTCTGGCAGGCAATGACACGATCTACGGTGGCGCGGGCGGCGACACTCTGGACGGCGGCGTAGGCAATGACAGCCTGATCGGCGGCATCGGCAACGATGTCTTCATCCTCGACAACGCCAATGACGTGATGGTGGAAAATCTGAACGAGGGCATCGACACGGTGCAGACCACGTTCAACTACACCCTGCTCAGCAACTTTGAAAACCTGACCCTGCTGGGTACCGCTGGTCTGACGGGTACTGGTAACGCTGTGGCCAACGTGTTGACCGGCAACAGCGGCGCGAACCTTTTGTCCGGTCTGGCGGGCAATGACGTGCTGAACGGTGGGGCTGGCAATGACACGCTGGATGGCGGCGCGGGCAATGACTCGCTGACGGGCGGTGATGGCGATGACCGCTACATCATCGACAGCGTCGACGATAAAACCGTGGAAAACACCAGCACCGGTGGCACCGACACGGTGGACTCAGTCGTCAACTGGACGCTGACATCGTTCACCGAGAACCTGAACCTGCTGGGCTCTGCAAACCTTGAAGGTCACGGCAACAACCTGAACAACATCGTGATCGGCAACAGCGGCAACAACCTGCTGTCGGGCGAGTCGGGCAATGACAGCGTCTACGGCGGCGCGGGCAATGATACGCTGGATGGTGGTGCCAGCGGGGCCGGTGGCAATGATGCGCTGTTTGGTGGGGCGGGCGACGATCTCTACTTTGTCAACTCGCTGAACGACACCATCACCGAGGCCGCAAGCAATGGCATGGATACTGTCACCACCACGGTGGATTGGACGCTTGCCGCCAACCTTGAAAATCTGGTTCTTGCAGGATCTTCGGGGCTGAAAGGCTTTGGCAACACCGGGGCCAACATGATCACCGGCAATATCGGCGCCAACCTGCTGAATGGCCTGTCTGGCAATGACACGCTGGACGCTGGTTCGGGGGCTGATACGCTGAACGGCGGCACTGGCGATGACTCGATGATCGGCGGACTTGGCAGCGACACCTATTATGTCGACTCGCTGAACGATGTGGTGGTGGAACTGGCTGCGGCTGGCACCGATCTGGTGTTCTCGTCGGTCAGCTACACCCTTGCCGATACGCTGGAGAACCTGACACTGAACGGCACGGCGGCGATCAACGGCAGCGGCAACCTGAATGCCAACGTGATGGTCGGCAACGCCAATGACAACCTGCTGTCGGGCATGGCGGGCAATGACAGCATCACCGGCGGCGCGGGCAATGATACGCTGGACGGCGGCACCGGCAACGACACCATGGTGGGCGGTCTGGGCAATGACACCTACATCGTCGACAGCGCCAGCGACCGCGTCACCGAACTGACCAACCAGGGCATCGACACCGTCTATGCGTCTGTCAGCTACGCCATCCTGTCTCCGGTGGAAAACCTGACGCTGACCGGAGCTGACCATATCAACGCCACTGGCAACTCGTCGGCCAACATCCTGATCGGCAACGCGGGCAACAACCTGCTGTCGGCTGGAACGGGCAACGACACGCTGGACGGGGCTGCGGGCAACGACACGCTGGACGGCGGTGGCGGTGTTGACAGCATGTCGGGCGGCTTGGGCGATGACACCTACACCATCGACAACATCGGCGATGTCGTCACCGAAGGGGCCGCTGCTGGCACCGATCTGGTGCGCTCTTCGGTCACCCATGTGCTGGGCGCGAACTTTGAAAACCTGACCCTGACGGGCAGCTTCGGGGTGAACGGCACCGGCAACGCGCTGAACAACCTGCTGACGGGGAACTCGGGCAAGAACGTGCTGAATGGCATGGCCGGGGACGATACTTTGGCGGGTGGCAGTGGGGCGGATGTGCTGATTGGCGGCACCGGGGCGGATCACTTCGTGTTTGCTTCGGCTTCGACCTCTCAGGCGACGATCTCGGACTTCAACGCCGTAGACGGCGGTTTGGCCGAGGGCGATTTGCTGGAGTTCGTCGGCCTGTTGACTGGCACCTTCGCTTATGTCGGTGACGTGGCCTTCTCGGGCACCGCCAACACCGAAGCCCGCTTCATCGCTGGCGCGCTGCAATTTGACTTCGACGGCAACGGGGCTACCGATCTGACCATTCGGATCACCGGGCTGACGGATGCAACCCAGATTTCGGGTGGCGACTTCCTGTTCACCTGATCGGGAAATCAACTCAAAACCAGGGGGCTGGCCGATGTATCGGCTGGCCCTTTGGGCATTTCTGATCTGAAATAGCGATCAGAAATGCATGTCAAAACAAAACGCCGCAAACCCCTCGGTTTGCGGCGCTTATGTTTGCGGGGTTTGGGCTGGTTCAGGCCGCCAGCAACACCCTTGCCTCAAAGGATTTCAGCGTCGGACGCGCCGCCTCGAACCGCGCGAGTTGACCCGCCCCCGCCAGTTCGGGGAAGATCTTGTAGATCTCATCGCGCTGCTCGGCATCCATGCCGCCCATGGTGCGATCGCCGGGCTGGAAGCTTTCACTCCACGCGCCATCGGCCAAGATCACCTCGTGGCGGTCAAACAGGATGTGCAGATAGGTCACGGCCTCGACCTCGGCCACCGACACGCCGGGCAGGCCCAGCAGATGTTGCGCGCGCACCAGCACTTCATCGCTGCCAAACAGCAATTCGGCGCGCGGCCCGCTGATCAGCATCCGGTGCTGGCGCGACACCATCATATCGGATTCCGGCAGGCCATGCCCCAAAGCCCCGGCGCGGATCAGGATCGGCCGCAGGCTTTCATCGGCGCGCAATTCTTCCCGCGTGATCCGGCGCGAGCCGATCCAGCGGATTTCCTGAATGCCATTGTCGCGCGTTGCCACCAGATCGCCAACCTGCAACGCCTCAACCGCCACCTCACCCGCCGGGGTCGCAATCTTTGTCCCCGGCGTGAAGCAGGACACGATGCTTTCAATATTGGTGAAGGTCAGCGTACCGATCAGATGGCCGGTGCTGTCGAAGAAATTGACGACCCCGTTCAAATGGTTGACCGGGTCGCGGATGATCTTGAATGGCGCTTGTCCGGTCAGATCCAGCACATCCCAGTCGGTGCCGCTGGTGCCGCCGTCAACCACATCGCCCGCGCCCGCATAGATCGTATCGGCGCCAAAGCCACCGACCAGCGTATCGGCACCCGCACCGCCATAGATCAGATCGCCGCCCTCGCCGCCGTAGATCAGATCGCTGCCGTCACCGCCCGACAGCGTGTCATTGCCGGTGCCACCATCCAAGGTGTCATTGCCCAGCCCGCCGTCCAGCGTGTCATTGCCAGCCCCCGTGGAAAGGCTGTCATTGCCCGCCCCACCGTCAAGGCTGTCATTGCCACCGCCGCCAGACAGCGTGTCATTGCCAATGCCGCCGAACAGGCTGTCGTCACCGACCCCGCCATCGACCAGATCATTGCCATCACCGCCCGCGACAACGTCATTGCCCGCGCCGCCATAGGCCTGATCGTCGCCCGCACCACCATCGACCGAGTCATTGCCATCGCCGCCATAGACGAGGTCGTTGCCCGCGCCGCCGCCAACGGTGTCATTGCCCAGATCGCCGTAGACTGTATCGTCGCCAAGCCCACCATCGGCGCTGTCATTGCCGTCACCGCCGTAAACTGTATCGTTGCCAGCGCCACCCAGAACGGTGTCATTGCCGGCCTCGCCGAACACAGAGTCATTGCCGTCGCCGCCATCGACAACGTCATTGCCATCACCGCCGTAAACCAGATCGTTGCCGATGCCGCCGTCCAGCGTGTCATTGCCCAGACCGCCATAGACCAGATCATTGCCTGCGCCGCCAAAAGCAGAATCGTCACCGCTGCCGCCATCTACTGAATCGGTGCCATCGCCGCCGTAAACCGCATCGTTGCCTGCGCCGCCCAGAACGGTGTCATTGCCGAGATCGCCGTAAACCGTATCCGCGCCGTCGCCGCCATCGACCGAGTCAGTGCCATCGCCGCCGTAGACCTGATCATTGCCAAGCCCGCCGAACACAGAGTCATTGCCGATGCCGCCGTATGCGGAATCATTGCCCGCGCCACCGTAGACCAGATCATTGCCCGCATCACCGGACACTGAGTCATTGCCGTCACCGCCATCAACCGAGTCATTGCCATCGCCGCCGTAGACCGCGTCATTGCCCGCCCCGCCGCCGACCGAGTCATTGCCCAGATCGCCGTACGTGGTGTCATCGCCGTCGCCACCGTCGACGCTGTCATTGCCGTCGCCGCCATAGGCCAGATCGTTGCCCGCCCCGCCGCTGACGCTATCCTCGCCCGCATCGCCGTAAACGCTGTCATTGCCGTCGCCACCGTCGGCAGTGTCATTGCCCAGCCCGCCGTAGACCTGATCATTGCCCTCATCGCCGTAAGAGCTATCGTTGCCGTCACCCGCATAGACCGCATCGTTGCCAGTGCCGCCATAGCTCGCATCATCGCCGGTGCCGCCATAGACCGAGTCATTGTCCGAGCCGCCAAACAGGATGTCGTTGTTGCCCTTGCCGTCAAGATAGTCGTCGCCACCGCCGCCAAAGAAGATGTTGGTGTAAACGTCGCCCGACAGGCCCTGATCGTCAAAGCCAATGATGGTATCGTTGAACGCCGAGCCGATCACCCCATCGGTGCCGGTCAGTTGATCGCCTTGCGCATCGCCATACAAAGCGGTCCAGGTGGTCAGGTTGATCGACACCGCCGCATTGCTGGTGGAATAGTCGACAAAGTCCATCCCGGCGCCGCCGTTCAGCACATCGGCCCCAGCCCCGCCCGCCAGCGTGTCATCGCCATCGCCGCCATACAGGCTGTCGATGCCCGCACCACCCGACAGATAGTTCGCGCCCGCATTGCCCGTCAGAACATCAGCATAGGCCGAGCCGATCAGGTTCTCGATCGACACCAGCGTATCGCCCGCCGCATCGCCGCCGGTATTGGCAGCCCCATTCAGGTTGACGTTCACCGCCGCCGTCGATGCGCTGTAGTCGGCAGTATCAATCCCCGCGCCGCCGTCCAGACTGTCATTGCCCGCGCCGCCAAACAACGTGTCATTGCCGGTGCCGCCATAGAGGCTGTCCACGCCCGCCGCCCCATAGAGCAGATCGTTGCCATCCGCCCCGCTCAGCGCATTCGCCGCCGCATCGCCCGTCAGCGTGTCGTTATAGGCCGAGCCGATCAGGTACTCAAACCCGCTCAAGCTATCGCCCTGCGCATCGCCGCCAGAGGCCGTTCCCGCCACCAGCGAAATCGCCACCGCAGCGCCTGAGGTCGAATAATCCGCCGTATCGGTGCCCGCGCCGCCAATCAGCGTATCCGCCCCCGCGCCGCCCGAGATCGTGTCATTGCCAGCACCGCCGTCCAGCAGGTTGGCCCCCGCATCGCCAGTCAGACTGTCCGCACCGCCCGTGCCGATGATATTCTCGATCGACACCAGCGTATCGCCCGCCGCATCGCCGCCGGTCAGCACGCCGGTGGCAAGGTTCAGCGTGATGCCGCCACTGGCCGCGGTAGAATAATCCGCCGTATCAATGCCCGCACCGCCGTCGATCAAATCGCCGCCTGCGCCGCCGATCAGCGTATCATTGCCATCGCCGCCATACAGACTGTCAACGCCCGCCATGCCCGAAAGACTGTCATTGCCAAGCCCGCCATAAAGCGCGTTGGCATTGCCGTCTCCCGTCAGCGTGTCGTTGAAGCTTGAGCCAAGCAGGTTCTCGATACTGACCAGCACATCGCCCGCCGCCTCGCCCGCCGTCCCTGTGCCGGTGGTCAGGCTGACCGCAACCGCTGCCGCTGCCGCCGAATAATCGGCGGTATCAATGCCGCTCCCGCCGTCGAGGCTGTCATTGCCCAGACCGCCGACCAGCGTGTCATTATCCGCACCGCCAAACAAAGTGTCGTTGCCAGCAGCACCGTCCAGATCATCCGCACCCGCCGCGCCATAAAACACGTTAGCGCCGCTATCCCCGCTGATCACATCCGCGAGGCCCGAGCCGATGATATTCTCGATGCCCGCCAGCGTGTCGCCCGCCGCATCGCCGCCCGTCGCAGTGCCGCCCGCAAGGTTGATCGTCACCCCCGCGCCCGAAGCGGTGTAATCCACCACATCAGCGCTGCCCGCGCCGCCATCCAGACTGTCCGCGCCGCCGCCACCGATCAGTGTATCATTGCCCGAACCACCGAACAAACTGTTCGCGCCCGCGTCGCCAGTCAGGTTGTCGTTAAAGGCCGAGCCGATCACCGCCTCGACGCCGCTCAGACTGTCGCCCGCCGCATCGCTGCCGGTGTTGACATTGGTGGTAAGGTTGACAGTCACGGCAGCGCCTGCGGCAGAATAATCCGCCGTATCAATCCCCAGCCCGCCGTCCAGCACGTCCGATCCGGCGCCGCCGATCAGCGTATCGTCGCCATCGCCACCGTATAGGCTATCAACGCCCGCCATGCCCGAAAGACTGTCATTGCCAAGCCCGCCATAAAGCGCGTTGGCATTGCCGTCTCCCGTCAGCGTGTCGTTGAAGCTTGAGCCAAGCAGGTTCTCGATGTTAACAAGAACATCGCCCGTAGCCTCGCCCGCCGTCCCTGTGCCGGTGGTCAGACTAACCGCAACAGCCGCCGCCGCACCGGAATAATCCGCAGTATCAATGCCGCTGCCGCCGTCGAGGCTGTCATTGCCCAAACCACCGACCAACGTGTCATTATCCGCGCCGCCAAACAGAGTATCATTGCCCGCGCCACCGTCCAGATCATCCGCGCCCGCAGCCCCGTAAAATACATTGGCGCTGCTATCCCCGGTGATCACATCCGCCAAAGTCGAGCCGATGATATTCTCGATCCCCACCAGCGTATCGCCCGCCGCATCGCCCCCCGTCGCGGTGCCGATGGCAAGGTTGATCGTCACCCCCGCGCTCGAAGCGGTGTAATCCACCACATCATTGCCCGTGCCGCCATCCAGACTATCCGCGCCGCCGCCGCCCGCCAGCGTGTCATTGCCCGCACCACCGAACAAGGTGTTCGCGCCCGCATCCCCGGTCAGGTTGTCGTTAAAGCCGGACCCGATCACCACCTCGATGCCGCTCAGATTGTCGCCCGCCGCGTCGCTGCCCGTGTTGACATTGGTGGCAAGGTTGACAGTCACGGCAGCGCCTGCGGCAGAATAATCTGCCGTATCAATGCCCAAGCCGCCGCTGATCACGTCTGATCCGGCTCCGCCAATCAGCGTATCATTGCCATCGCCGCCGTACAGGCTGTCGGCCCCCGCACCGCCAAACAGTGCGTTCGCGCCCGCATCCCCGGTCAGGTTGTCGTTAAAGCCGGACCCGATCACCGCCTCGATGCCGCTCAGGTTGTCGCCCGCCGCATCGCTACCGGTGTTGACATTGGTGGTAAGGTTGACAGTCACGGCAGCGCCTGCGGCAGTATAATCCGCCGTATCAAAGCCAAGCCCGCCGTCGATCACGTCCGATCCGGTGCCGCCGATCAGCCTGTCATCGCCATCGCCGCCGTACAGACTGTCAACGCCCGCACCACCGCTCAGACTGTCATTGCCCGCCGCACCATAAAGCGCGTTGGCATTGCCATCGCCCACCAAAGTGTCATTGAACGCCGAGCCTGCAAGGTTCTCAATGCCGCTGAACACATCGCCCGACGCATCGCCGACGGTGCCAGTGTTGCTTGCCAGACTTGCCGCGATGCCCGCCGTGGCCGTGCTGTAATCAGCGGTATCGACGCCCGATCCGCCGACCAGCGAATCCGCGCCCGCACCGCCCGTCAGCGTGTCATTGTCATTGCCACCATACAGCGAGTCAGCGCCCGCCCCGCCGTCCAAGTTGTCGGCCCCCGCCGCACCATACAGCATGTTGGACGCCGTCGATCCGTCAATGGTATCAGCAAAGCCTGTGCCGATCACATCCTCGATGCTGACCAAAACATCGCCCTGCGCATCGCCGCCCAAGCCTATGCCTGTATCCAGATTGACGTTGATGCCAGAGGTCGAGGCGGAATAATCCACATCGTCGAACCCAGCGCCACCGTCCAGCAGATCAGCGCCGGTGCCACCAATCAGCGTGTCGCTGTCATTGCCACCATACAGGCTGTCATCGCCCGCACCACCGACCAAGCTGTCAGCACCCGCCGCGCCATAAAGCACGTTGTCGCCCGCGTCTCCGGTCAGCCTGTCGGCATAGGCAGAGCCTGTGATATTCTCGATGCCGGTCAAAGTATCGCCAGCCGCATCACCGCCCGAACCCAAGCCAGTCGCCAGCGAAACCGTGACAGCCGCGCCTGAAGTGGTGTAATCGGCGCTATCAATCCCCGCGCCACCGTCCAGCACGTCAGCCCCGGCATTGCCGATCAGCGTGTCATTGCCATTACCGCCGTAAAGCTTGTCAGCGACGGACCCCAACAGATCATTGCCGCCATAGATCAGATCATTGCCATCGCCGCCATACAGCGTGTCAGCGGCGCTGCCGCCGTCAAGGGTGTCGTCTCCGCCAGACCCGGTGATGGTATCAGACAGAATCGATCCAAGCAGGGAATCATTCCCTGCACTTCCGGTAATATTTGCCACTGCGCTGCTCTGCTCGTTTGTCCGGATCTGACGCCCGGATCTATTTGCGCCTTAATTATGCCGGGTTGGCTGCGATTGTGGCGGAAATTGGATGGATTCTGTGAATTTTGTCAGGGGGTTGTGGTAATTCGGTGACGGACGGGCAAATCCTGCCCGCGAAGGGCGCGCAAATCCGGCAAAACCGACACAAAGCGCGGCGGGGCAGGCGGCAAACCCTTGTCCCTCTTGCAAAATCCGCGCACAGCTTTCCGCGCGAACCGCCGCGCCGATCGGCGTTTCCCCCGGCTTTTCTTGGCCATCGCGCTTGACGCCGCCGCAGAATCCCCTTACACGCCGCAAATCAAATTCAGGTGCCGCCCGGTTTTGGGGGTGCCTCTCCGTCTTAAGTTGCCCCTCCGGGCACAGTAAACTGACAAGGAAGATGACCATGTCTCGCGTCTGCGAACTCTCTGGCAAAGGCCCGATGTCTGGCAACACTGTCAGCCACGCCAACAACAAATCCCGTCGTCGCTTCCTGCCGAACCTCAATCAGGTGACGCTGATCTCCGACGTGCTGGGCAAATCCTTCTCGCTGAAGATCTCGGCTGCGGCTTTGCGCACCGTCGATCACCGCGGCGGTCTGGACGCGTTCATGGCGAAAGCCAAGGACGAAGATCTGTCGCTCGACGCGCTGAAAATCAAAAAAGAGATCGCCAAGGCTCAAGCAACCGCTTGATTTCTTGTGCAGTGATTTCAAAAGCCTCGCTTGGAAACAAGCGGGGCTTTTTCACGTGATAGGGCAGGGCGCAAGCGGCTGACAAACTGTCGCCTTCCCCCCCAGCGCTGCCTGCGCTAAACCGCAAATATGATCCGCAACCTGCTCTCACTTCTGCTCGCCCTGACGCTTGCGACCACCTCGGTCCACGCGGCGGTGATGCATTCTGAAATGCAGGGCGCTGTCCAGATGGAAATCTGCGCCGATACCAGCGCGGGCCTCACCACCATCACGTTGGACGCCACAGGAAAACCAATCGCAGCCGCACACCGCTGCCCAGATTGCACCGCAGCCATCACGGCATTGCTGCCACCCCCGCCACACATCGCCGCAGCCCCAAGCCAAAGCCGCAGCACACGCCCTGATCTCACCCCCACAACCCGCACCACCACACCGCCAAACCAATCCGCCCGCGACCCACCAGCCTTTGCCTGATCCAAATAATCCCCTGATCAATCGCAAAGGAAAATCCATGCGCCTTCAATCCCTTATCACCGCCGCCGCGATCTTCTTGGCCGCTCCCGCCTTCGCCCACCAAGGTGTCCATATCGAAAACCCATACGCCCGCACCAGCGGCGGCATCGGCGGCACCGGCGGCATATTCTTGGAAATCATGAACCACGCCGACACCGATGACCGTCTGATCGGCGTCGCCTCTGACGTGGCTGATCGGGTCGAGATGCACACCAGCATCGCCTCCGAGGGCGGCGTGATGAGCATGGATGCCGTCCCCGAAGGCTTCCCAGTGCCCGCCCTGCAAGGCCACGCGCTGAAACGTGGCGGCGACCACATCATGCTGATGGGCCTGCATCAGAAACTGAAAAACGGCGATGTGATCCACCTGACCCTGACCTTCGAGAAGGCAGGCGAGGTCAAAGTCGATGTGCCCGTCGACAACACCCGCAAACCCGACGCGGCACCGATGGCCGATATGCCGGGAATGGACCACAGCACGATGGAAGCCCCCGCCAATTAAACCCACAGGCGGGGCCGCCAAAGCCCCGCCGCAAAAGGCCCAACATGACCCCGCATATCTCGCTGCCCAACGCGCTATCGCCAGAGGAATGTGACCGCCTGATCACCCTGATCGCGGCGCATCAGCTGAAAGACGCAGGCCTTGTGCGCGGCACCACTGCCCACAATATCCGCCGCGCCGAGATCGCTTGGCTCGATGACATCGCCGAAGCTGCATGGGTGCTTGATCGCATGATCACCCTGACAGCCCAAGCCAACCGCGAAGCCTTCCAGTTTGATCTGACCGATTTTGGCGAAAGCCCGCAAGTCGCCCGCTACACCACCGAACGCGAGGGCCACTTCGACTGGCATTCTGACATCGGTGCAGGCCAATGGGCCGCCAAACGCAAACTCACCATCGTGGTGCAACTCTCCGACCCCGCCACCTACCAAGGCGGCACATTAGAACTTCGCCCCGACAGCAACATCGCCCAAGCCCCCCGCACCCGTGGCACCGCCACCATCTTCCCCAGCTTCACCCTGCACCGCGTCACCCCGCTCACCTCCGGCACCCGCTGGTCGCTCACCCTGTGGTCGCACGGCCCATCCTTCCGCTAACCATTTCACATTGGTGATAAATATCCCCGCCGGAGGCTCCCCAAGCCAGCCTAAAAAGCCTCCGGCAGGAGTATTTCAAAAAGAGCAAATACACAGATGACCGAGCACAAAGCCCCCTCCGACCGCACACGCGCCCGCCGGATGCATGAAAAAGCCGCCTACGACCGTGCCACCATCGACGCCATCCTCGATGCGATGCCCATAGCCCATGTCGGCTATGTCAAAGACGGCGCGCCCATAGTCATCCCCACCCTGCAATGGCGGATCGGCGATCATATATATTGGCACGGATCGTCGGCCAGCCGCACCCAGCGCACCGCGAAAGACGCGCAGGTCTGCGTCACCGTCACCCTGACCGACGCCATGGTGCTGGCGCGGTCGGGCCTAGAGCATTCGGTGAATTTTCGTTCTGTGATGGTGTTCGGCGAGGCGCGTGCTGTGACCGATGCCGCCGAGAAAGCCGAAGCTTTGCGCGCCATGATGGAACAAATGTTCCCCGGCCGCTGGGATCAACTGCGCCCGATGACCGCACAAGAACTCAAAGCCACCGCGATCCTGACCCTGCCGCTGACCGAGGCCTCCGCCAAAATCGGCACAGGCATGCCCACCGATCCGCCCGAAGACCTCGCCACCCCGGTCTGGGCGGGCCTGCTGCCGATCCAACTGACCATGGGCCAGCCGATCCCCGATCCGAACCTAAGCGCAGACATATCCCTGCCGGACCATGTCAAAACCTACCACTTCGGTCGATAGCGTCGGGTGCGCTTCAACGCACCTCTCCCAAACCGTACATCCAAATCACGCGTCTCAATACTTCTTCACCGCCCGAAACCGCGCCTCAATCTCACCCGCCAACTGCGCCGCGCGCTGGTCAAACTTGCGATCAATCCGCGCCCGCGCCAGCCGCAAAGATTGCAGGAACAACCGCGCCGCCAGACTGCGTGGCGAGATGTCCAACACAATATGCATCCGGGTGCGCTTGCCGCCCAGCTCCATCAGTTCAACCGAGGCAACCCCCTCAATCGCCTTAGAGATGCCTGCAAAGCGCAGCAGGGACGGCGTCTCAATCTGGGTTAGTTCCAATTCCATATCGCGTGGTTTGCTGCGATAGGAAAACCGTGCCGCCCAACGCATCCCGGCCGCCACTACACGCAGTTTATCGGTGCGCGCCACCTCCGCGCCCCTGCGCATCGCCGCCCGTTCCCATGCCTCAAAATCCGAGATGATCCGAAACACATCGGCAATCGGCGCCTCAATATCCTGCTTTGTCGCAAACCGCATCGACAGTCCCCCAGCCTTGCTTATTCTTGTTTTTATCTGCCAACAGGCGAAGCCAAATCGTTAACGCGCTAGGAATAACGATCAATCCAGCCGTTCTGCAAGGAAATTAGCCATCAGAAACTGCGCAATAGCACCTTTGCGCCCCGGTTTGATGCGTGGATGCTGCCCCGCCATCACCTCAACCAACTCCTCACGGCTGACCCACAGCGCATCTTCCAACTCATGCGGGTCCAAAGTGATCGCCTCTGAGGTCGCTTCCGCAATGCAGCCGAACATCAAGGATGCCGGAAACGGCCACGGCTGCGATGCCAAATACCGCACCCGGCCCGTGGTGACGCCGGTTTCCTCAAACACCTCGCGCCGCACCGCAGCCTCCAGCGTCTCACCGGGCTCAACAAACCCCGCCAACAGCGAATACATCCCCTCCGGCCAAGCCGCTGATCGCCCCAACAACAGCTTATTACCCCGCACCACCAGCATGATCACCACCGGATCAGTGCGTGGAAAGTGCTGGGTATGGCAGGCTGGACAAGACCGCTGCCAACCGGCATGGCTCATCGCCGAGGCCGCCCCACAGCTAGAGCAAAACCGATGCGTGCTGTGCCATTGCAGCACTGCCTTCGCCGTCGCCGCCAGTTCCGCCTCGCGCGGGGTCAACAGCGCCATCACCCCGCGCAAATCTTCAAACGCGTGATCCTGTGGCAGGGCAGGGTGGCCTTGCCGATTGGCATCGACAAACCCCGCAGGCTGGCTGGACTCCAGCACCTCCGGCTCCCAGTCTGAAATATCGACGGCAAACCGCGCCACGCCGTCATCCAAGCCCAAAAACACCGGCGCGCCCGCGCCCAACACCACGCTGCCCGCCGAAACCCAGCCCAAGCCGCCCTGCGCCACAATCAACGGCTTGCCGCGCCAGATCGGCAACACTTGGCCCTGCGCCAACAAATCCGCCACCTGCACCGGATCGCTACGCAAAGCCGCTGCCCGGTCCAGACCCGAGCCGCCAAATGTCACCGTTTCCGCCAATCGCATCGCCGCACTCCCGCTTTGCGCCGTTCATCGCATGGAACACCGGATAGGGCAATTCGCCGCACCCAGAGGCGAACCCGCCACAGCCGATCAAATATGCAACTGGAAGATGAAACTTTTCACGCAGCGTCAAATTTCACCTTCCTTTCGGCAGTTTAGGATGAGACGCTAAACCATGGGAAGAAAATCCTGACACAGATCAGGACTCCTGCCGTGTCAGGAAATAGGAATTACGGTGCAATACAGCTTTGCGAACGAGCGTGGTGCGGTATCAAGCAGCTTTGGTGGCGCGGTGATTGACCTGCGTATTCTTGCGACCTCGGATCTGCACGCCAATCTGCTGGCTTGGGATTACCACACCAGCCGCCCCTGCCCACAGCGCGGCCTCGCCCGCACCGCCACCTTGATCCACAAAGCCCGGTTTGAGCGTCCGCAAAGCCTGCTGTTTGACAATGGCGATTTTCTGCACGGCACTGTGCTGGGTGATTTCATAGCCGAGACCACGCCGCTGCTGCGTTCGGGCCGCCCGCTGCACGCCCATCCGATGATTGCTGCGATGAACGCGCTGGATTACGACGGGGTGGCCTTGGGCAATCACGAATTCGGCCATGGTCTGGGCTTTCTGCGCCGCTCACTCGCCGCCACCCGCTTTCCCATCGTCTGCTCGAACCTGTATTTCAAACCCACACGCGGCGCGCCGCTCGCGGCGCCCTATCTGCTGCTGCACCGCGATCTGCGCGACCGTCATGGCAAGCTGCACCGGGTGAAAATCGGCGTGCTGGGCTTCATTCCACCGCAAACCACGGTCTGGGAAAAGCGCTATCTGAAAAGCCGCGCCTCGGTGGATGACATCATCAGCTCGGCCCGCCATCTGGTGCCAGAGTTGCGCGCGCGTGGTGCCGATCTGATCATCGCTTTGTCGCATTCTGGCATCGGCGAAGAGCTGGCCGAGCCGGGGGCCGAGAATGCCAGCTCGGCTTTGGCCGAGATTGACGGCATTGATGTGGTGATCGCAGGCCACACCCATCTGACCTTTCCCACCACCGCCCGCCGCGATCTGGCCGGAAAACCCGCCGTGATGCCGGGTTTTTTCGGCTCGCATCTTGGGGTGATTGACCTCACCCTGCGCCACAGCGGCAAAGGCTGGCGGATCGCTGCCTTCGGGGCCGAACTCCGCCCGGTGTCAAAACGCGATCCGGTGAACGGGCAGGTCGAAGCGCTGGTCGCCGACGATGCCGCGATTGTCGAAATTGCCCGCCCGACGCATGAGGCGCTGTTGGCGCGCACCGATATTGAAATCGGCCACAGCCCGATCCCACTGAACAGCCATTTTGCCCTGTTGACGCAAAGCCCGCCGCTGGCACTGGTCGCGGCGGCGCAAGCCGATCATCTGGCGCGGGTGCTGAAGGGCACAGCGCTCGCAGGCCTACCGCTGCTCTCTGCCGTCGCGCCGTTCAAGGCGGGCGGGCGCGGCGGGCCTGAAAATTACACCGACATCGCCGCAGGCCCGCTGCTGGCCCGCCATGTCAGCGATCTGTATATCCATCCCAACAGCCTGTCCTGCCTGCGCGTCAGCGGCCAAGACCTGACCGATTGGCTAGAACGCGCGGTCAGCCTGTATCACCAGATTACGCCCAGTGCCGTCGATGCTGCGCTGATTGACGAAGAATTCCCCAGCTTTAACTTCGATGTGATCCACGGCCTCAGCTACCAGATCGACCTTGCCGAAGCCCCGCGCTTTAACACCTATGGCCGGGTGATTGCCGCCGATGCCCGCCGCATCCGCGATCTGCGCTATCAAGGCGAGCCCGTGCGGCCAGAGCAGATGTTTGCCTTGGCCACCAACAGCTACCGCGCCGCCGGTGGCGTCGGCTTCCCCGGCACGGGCACCGCGCAAGTGGTCTATGAAGGCTCCGAGACCAACCGCGACGTGTTGGCGAATTACCTGCGCGGCGGCGCTGTTCCTGCGCCCACGTTGCCCGATTGGCGATTTCTGCCGATGCCCGGCAGCACGGTGACGCTGGATCTCAGCCCCAATGCCGCCGACCATCTCGTCGAGGTGCCGCATTTGCGGCTGGAGCCGCTCGCACAGCTTGCCACTGGCTTTCGCCGCTTTCGCCTGTATCTGTGATCGGCTATGACGGCGGCAGATAACTGGGGCTTGCGATGTTTGACGCCATTTTCTTCGACCTTGACGGCACGCTGATCGACACCGAAAGCCTTGCGATGGCTTCCGGTCTGGCGGCCTTTGCCGAGTTGGGCCATCCGGTGACCGAGGCCTTCCTGCATCAGTTGGTTGGCGTCGATCTGCCGACAGGCGGCAAAATCATCCGCGCTGCGATGCCCGGCGTGGACCAAGACGCGCTGCATCCGTTGTGGCAGGGTGGCTTTCGTGCCGCGATGGATGAAAAGGGCCTTGATCTGAAAGCGGGTGCGATGGATCTGCTGCAAGCCCGCCTGCTGCCGATGGCCATTGTCACCTCATCGGGGCGGCGTGAGGCGCATCACAAGCTGGAACTGGCAGGCATCGCCGAGATGTTTGATCTGATCATCACCGTCGATGATGTGACAGCACCCAAGCCCGATCCCGCGCCCTATCTGCTGGCCGCCGAAAAACTCGGCGTCTCGCCCGCGCGCTGTCTGGTGTTCGAAGACAGCGAAACCGGCGCCGAAGCCGCCCACCGCGCCGGTTGCTTCGTGGTGCAAGTCCCCGATGTGGTGCCAAGTCAGGGCCGCTGGGCGCATCATCTGGCCGACAACCTGCTGGCGGGTGCAAGACACGCAGGCCTGCTGATCTAAGCGCAGCAAACCCCCTAAAACTTATCTAAAATTATCATCCTCTGTGCGCAAATATCCCCGCCGGAGGCACCTTAGGCCTGCGCAAGGAGCCTCCGGCTAACCCGAATGCGCGCATTCGGGCCTGAGTATTTCAAAAAGAGCAAATCCTGCGCGGCAATTTCTTAACAAACCGCTAACGCCATAACACAACTCATTGAAATCAAGATAAATAAACATTTTTCCACGCGTGGACACGCCCAAATAAAAACGGCGCACCCCATCGTGCGCCGCCATCCTCGATTAATCCCGCCTCAGTTCGTCATCAAATAATAGCTGTTCCGCGAGCCGCCATTATTCTGCACCGTCACATAGAAATACCCGTTCCAAGCCGGCACGAAGTCGCAGTAAATCTTGTCGGACCAGCTTACGTCATAACAAATCGTGTTGCCGGACTCGTCGGTGACGAGCACGTCCAAATTCGAATCGCCATCGCCCACCACCGCCAACTCGGCATAGCTGTCCCCATAAAACGGCACCTCCCAGGTATCAGTCTGCCCCGCAGGCAGCCGCGACAGAGTCGATGAGGCCCCGCCCACACGACCACGCCCCGCCTCGACCATGGCATCCTCGACCAACCCCGCCAGCACCTCATCCTCGCCCGCGAGTTCTTTGGCTGAGGCCATCATGGTCGCCGCATCCACCGGCAAATCCTTGCCCTCCGTCTCACCCGCAAGCTCGGTGCCCTTGGTCTCTTTCTTGCGCTCAACCTCTTTCACCTCCACCGACCCCGCCAGCTTCGCCGCCGTCAGAACCGTCAGCGCGTCCTTGTTGGCCATGCCCAACGTGTACAAATCCTGCGCCATAGCCAGCGTCGCCACTGCCCCCTTGGTCCCCGTCGCCGAGGATTTCACATTCGGCCCCTTCGCGGCTGCGGGGGCTTCGGTCGTGGTGGTCTGCGCAAAGGTTGGCAGGCTGAGTGCCACCAAAGCGGTGGTGGCGAGGGCGGGGAAAAACGCTTTCAATGTCATGTTCTGTCCAATCGGTTGGGGCCCCTGCGGGCGATATGCACTGAATTTGGCAGGAAGCCCGGCGTTTGGGAAGGGATTTCCGCGTGACAAATCGCGTCACAATCGTCGCGCCCAGCCTTCCCCCCATCCGCGCTTCACGCTACCCTGCCCGCAACAAAAGGAGACTAAGATGCGCGCGATTTTGGAACGGCTGCTGAGTTTTGACACGGTCAGTTCCAAGCCCAACATCGCCTTGATGGAGTATGTGCGCGATCTTTTGACCGAGGCGGGTATCGTCTCCACTCTGATCCCCGATCCATCTGGCGGCAAAGCCAACCTCTATGCCACCGTCGGGCCGCAGGGCGTGCCGGGGGTGATGCTGTCGGGGCATACCGATGTGGTCCCGGTGGAGGGTCAGGCCTGGACGGTGCCACCTTTCGCTTTGACCGAGCAAGACGCGCGTTATTATGGCCGGGGCGCGGCGGATATGAAGGGCTTTGCGGCCTGCGCGATTGAAGCGGTTCTGAATGCGGCCAAGCGCCCGCTGAAAGTGCCGCTGCATCTGGCTTTGTCATATGATGAGGAAATCGGCTGCATGGGGGTCCGCAGTTTGATTGAGATGTTGGAGGCGGCACCCGTGCGGCCCCGGATGTGTATCGTTGGCGAACCCACCGCGATGCAGGTGGCGACGGGACATAAGGGCAAGATCGCGCTTAGGGCCACTTGCGTCGGGCGCGAGGGGCACTCGGCACTGGCACCGCTGGCGCTAAACGCGCTGCATTTGGCGGCGGATTTTGTTGGCGTGGTGCGGGGGATACAGGCGCGGGTGGCGGCGACGGGGTTGCGGGATGGCGATTATGATGTGGCCTATTCGACGCTGCATGTCGGCAAGCTGAACGGCGGGGTGCAGGTTAATATCGTGCCGAATTCGGCCGTGGTGGATTTTGAAATCCGCAGTTTGGCCGGGGAGGATACCGAGGCTTTGATCGCCGATCTGCGAGCGGGGGCGGAGGCGATTGTTGCACCGCTTAGGGGGGAGTTTCCTGAGGCGGAAATTCGGATTGAGCGGCTGTGGGATTATCCGGGGTTGGGGACGCCTTCGGATGCTGGGGTGGTGAAGTTTGTCAAATCGCTGACCGGGGCGAATGGGACGATCAAGGTGGCGTTCGGGACGGAAGGCGGGTTGTTTGATGCGCGGCTGGGGATACCGACGGTGATCTGCGGGCCGGGGTCGATGGCGCAGGGGCACAAGCCGGATGAGTTTGTTTCGGTGGAACAGATTGAGCGGTGCCGGGCGATGTTGGCGGAGTTGATGGATCGGTGCGAGGTGGGTTTTTGAGGGTGGTCCCAACTCGGGACCTTTTTTAGATGTTTAGAATCAATGAGGTAACATCCCAGGTTTAAGGGTTTGTTAACTTTTCATCCGGCTCGCCGCGCCCAAAAAGGCCTGCCAAGGCGCGGCTGGTGGTGGCAGAAGTGCCGGGACGGGGCAGGGCCACGAAGGGCATCGGGCGGGAAAGCTCCATCGCGGCAAGGCCGACGCGCGCGGTCAAAGCACCGTTGACCACGCCTTCGCCAAAGCGCCGTGAGATTTTCGCCAGCAGCCCACCAGAGGCCACCGATCCGATCAGATCATCGGCCAAGGCAATCGCCCCCGCGCCCAGCAGCGCCGAAAACACCCGGCGCATCAGGCGGAAGCTGCCCATGCTGCCGGATCTGCCGCCGTAGATTTCAGACAGGCGGCGGATCAGTTTCAGGTTGGAATAGAGCGCGGTCGCCACATCCGCCAAAGCCAAGGGGACAAAGGCTGTGACAGTGGCGACTTGGCGGGCGGCGGCTTCGACCTCGGCCAGTGCGGCGCGGTCCAAGGGGGCCATCAGTTCGACCTCGGCCAGTGAAAGCAGGGCGTCGGCGTCGAATACGTCGGCCTCACGTTCAGCTAGCCGCGCGCGGCCCCAAGCGGTATCGGCGCGGTCGGCATAGAGGCTGACAAGGCTGGCGGTGACGGCGCGGGCGGCTTTCAGATCGGCGCTGAGGCGGGCTTCTGCGGCGGAGACGCGGAGTTTGTCGAGGCGGGCCATGCGGGAGAACGCCATCAATTCGCGGGCGGTCAAGATCAGCACGACGCCGAGCGCGAGGATCAGCAGCGCGAAGGCCAGCCAACCAAGGGCGGTGTTTTCGCTGAAAAGTCCGGTGACGAAGTTCCATGCCGATACCGACAGCACCAATGTGAACAGGCTGCCGAACACCCAAAGCGCAAAGCGGGTAAAGCCGGACCCCCGGCGCTGGGCGAGGAAAGCGGCGGTGTGCAAGGCGCGGGCGGCCCCGGCATCGGGGACGGCGTCGGCCACACCCGGATCGGCGGCATCGCCATCGTATTCCTGAATCAGGGGGGCGTGCAGGCGCGGTTGGTCTTCAAGGCTCACAAGCGATCTCCGATCAGGAATTCGGCGGCGCGGTCCAGCCGGATATGCGGTGGGCCTTCGCCGGGACGCAGGGTGGTGCGGGCCGGGGCGAATTCCATCAGGGCGTAATCGGCGTCGAGCCATTTTTCCGCGCCCTCGCGGGCGGGGGAGAGCAGGCGGGTGGGGTCGGTGGGCAGTTGGCCGGGATACATCACGGCTTGCTTGCCATTGGACAGCAGGCGACCGCGCACGGCGTCAAGGCTAACCTCGTCGCGCAGAATGGTTTCTTCGACGGTACAGCGCAGGCTTGCCATTGAGATCGCCGCCGTCTGCGCACCTGCGAAATCGGCGCGGCTGACGGCTTCGCGCAGCATCGCCCGCATGATCCCGGTGAGGGCGGGGTGTTGGTGGTGGTGCAGATGGTCGGCCTTGGTGGCGGCGAATAGGATTTTCTCAACCCGCTTACCGCCGAGGATTGAGGTCAGCCAGCCATTGCGACCGGGGCGGAAGGCATCGAGCACATCGGCCATCGTGCGGCGCAGATCCTCGACCGCTTGCGGGCCTTGGTGCAGCGCGCTTAGGACATCGACGAGGACGATCTGGCGGTCAATCTTGGCGAAATGCTCGCGGAAAAACGGCTGGATGACGCGGGACTTATAGGCGTCATAGCGGCGCTGCATCTCGCGCCACAGGCTGTTGCGGGGTGTGGTGGCCGGGGCTGGCAGGGGGGCGAAGGTCAGCACCGGAGAGCCTGCGAGATCACCGGGCAAAAGGAAGCGGCCGGGGGTGCAATCGGACCAACCAGCGGCGCGGGCGGCTTGCAGGTAGGCGGTGAAATGGGCGGCCAAAGCTTGCGCGCGGGGTTCTTCAAGGCGAAGGCTGCCATCTTCGGCGCGGGCATGCGCCATGAAATCGGCGGCCTCGGCGCGTTTGGCGATGCGGTTTAAGGTTTCCTCGGACCATTCGGTGTAGGATTTATCCAGCAGGGCAAGGTCCAGCAGCCATTCGCCGGGGTAATCGACGATATCGACATGCAAGGTGCGCGGGCCTGCGAAGCTGTTGATGAAACCGCTGGGCCTCGTGCGGAACGACAGCCGCAGTTCCGACACAGCGCGCGTCGATTGCGGCCAGCGCGGGGTATCGCCCGTCATCGCGGCGAGGTGATCCTCAAAGGCAAAGCGCGGCAATGTGTCGTCGGGCTGCGGTTGCAGATAGACCGCCTCGATGCGGTTTTGCGATTGGGCCGCCAGTTGCGGCATCCGCGCGCGGTCGAGCAGGTTGGCGACAAGGCTGGTGATGAACACGGTTTTGCCTGCGCGGCTTAGGCCCGTCACGCCGATGCGCAGGACAGGCTCGTACCCGGTCAGGGCCGAGGCTGCCGCTTCGATTTGCCGGGCAATGCCGTGGGTTAGACTGGAAAACACGCGCGATCATCCTGTTGGTTGGGGTGAACATAAGGGCGGGGCGGGCGTTTTGGAAGGCATGGACACGGCGATGCCGGCGCAGTAATTCACCGATATGCCCAGATATGCCATGCTCATCGACTATGACGGAGGCCCGTTCAACGGCTGGCAGCGCCAAGCGGCGGGGCAGTTGACGGTGCAGGGCGCGATAGAGGCGGCTTTGGCGCGGCTGGAGCCGGGGCCGCATACGATTGCGGCGGCTGGGCGCACGGATTCTGGGGTGCATGCGACGGGGCAGGTGGCGCATTGCGATCTGGTGAAGGAGTGGGACTGCTTTCGGCTGGCTTCGGCGCTGAACGCGCATCTGCGGCCCTATCCGGTGTCGGTGCTGGCGGTGGTGCGGGTGGGCGACGATTTCCACGCACGGTTCTCTGCCCGCGAGCGGCGTTATCTGTTCCGGCTGGTGGCACGGCGCGCACCTGCGACGCATGATCGTGGCAAGGTCTGGCGGGTGCATTCACCGCTGGATCTTGGGGCGATGCGGGAGGGGGCGGCGCATCTGATCGGCAAGCATGATTTCACCACCTTCCGCTCGACCTATTGCCAAGCCGCAAGCCCGGTGAAATCGCTGGATGAGGTGTCGATTGTGACGGTGCCTTATCCGACGGGCGTGGAATACCGCTTCACCCTGCGGGCGCGGAGTTTCCTGCACAATCAGGTGCGCTCGATCGTCGGCACGCTGGAGCGGGTCGGGGCGGGGGCTTGGAGCCCTGATCAGGTGAAGCTCGCGTTAGAAGCGGCGGATCGCAAAGCCTGCGGGCCAGTGTCGCCGCCGGATGGGCTGTATATGACCGGGGTGGGCTATCCGGTGGACCCGTTCGCGGAGGTTTGAGGCTGCGCCTTGCATCGGCCAAGCCGGGGGCCAGCCCCCCCGCTACGAAGTTTCTTCGCTACTTCTTAGCAAACTTCTACGCACCCCGGGATATTTGAGCAGAGAGGATGATAGATAGGCTAGCACCCCGGCGGGAGAACAGATATTGCCGCGGGGTGCCATCCCCTGTGTCGGTCATCGGCGTCCCCGCCTGTACCGCTCTTAGAGTTTGGACGATTCGCGTTAAAAGTGAATTAACGCTTATGGTCATCCTCTGTGCTCAAATATCCTCGGGGTCCGGGGGTGAGCCCCCGGCCTGGGTCAATGCAGTGCGCAGCGGCTGCTAGACCTACCCGGCTCAGTCGCTTATCAATATCAAAAGCATTGGAGCCTGCATGACCCTTCCCGATCTGCTCATCTCTCAACTGTCCGATCCGTTCCGCATCGGTCTGCTGATCGCGCTGTTCATTACCATGCTGCGCACGCGGGCGGCTTCGGGCATCTGGGTGCCGCTGGCGGCGGGGGCGGTGTTTGTCGCGGTGATTTTGCCCAGCACGATGCAGACCACCAGCGTTCCGTTGATGCAGGCGGTGTTGGTGGGGGTGTTGGCGAATGTGGTGATTTTGGCGATTATTCTGGCGGCTTGGGCGTTGTTTCAGCGGGTTCGGGGTTAAGGCCGTATCGCCGCAAATGCAAATGGGCCGAGGGTTTTTCCTCGGCCCATTGTTTTTTATCTTAAACGCTTAGCGGTTGTTGGCGTCCGAGAAGATGTCTTTCTTGTGGGTGCCACCGGGCACGAAGATTGTGCCGATCACCACGGTCATCAACGCCACCACAATCGCATACCACAGGCCCGCATAGATATTGCCGGACTGGGCCGAGATCGCGAAGGCGGTTGCTGGCAGCAGGCCACCGAACCAGCCGTTGCCGATATGGTAGGGCAGCGACATACCGGAATAGCGGATGCGGGTCGGGAACAGCTCGACCAGCATGGCCGCGATGGGGCCATAGACCATCGTCACCAGCAGGATCAGATAGGTCAGGATCACCACGATTTTCAACTTTTGCGCGGTGAAGATGTCGAAGAAATGCGCAGCTTTGGCGACCGAGGTGTTGTCGGCGGCGACCATTGGATAGCCCGCAGCTTTCAGTGCATCGTTCACCGACTTTTCAAACCCGGTTTTCACAGCGCTTGCATCATCAACAGCCTTTTGAGCCGCATCAATCGCCGCCTGATCGGTGCCAGCTTTTGCGGTTTCAAGTGCGGCTTTGGCATCGGCAATCGCTTTGCCGTTTTCGGCTGCGTTATAAGACGCAACTTCAGTTTCGCCGATTTTGACCGAAGCGACGGTACCTGCTGGTGCGTCAACCGTGGTCGAATTCACCGACAGTTTTGACAGAGAGGCTTTGGCAATGTCGCAGCCCGAGCTGAACTTGGCGGTGCCGGTCGGGTTGAATTGGAACGAGCAATCTGCCGGGTCCGCCGTCACCACAACCGAGGTTTCCTGTGCTGCTGCCAGCATCGGGTTTGCGGTATGGGTCAGCGCTTTGAACACCGGGAAATAGGTGATCGCAGCCAGCAAGCAGCCTGCCAGAATGATCGGCTTGCGACCGATCCGGTCAGACAGCGAGCCGAAGAACAAGAAGCCCCCGGTGCCCAAGATCAGCGACCATGCCACCAGCACGTTCGAGGTAAAGCTGTCGACCTTCACCACGTTCTGAATGAAGAACAAGGCGTAGAATTGCCCGGAATACCAGACCACGGCTTGCCCAGCGGTCAGGCCAAACAGCGCGATCAAAGCGATTTTGGCATTTTTCCACTGACCAAAAGCCTCGCGCAGCGGGGCTTTGGATGCAGCACCCTCTTCCTTCATCTTCTTGAAGGCCGGGCTTTCGTTCATTTGCAGGCGGATATAGAGCGAGATCGCCAGCAGGAAGATCGAGCCCAGGAACGGGATACGCCAGCCCCAAGCGTTGAAGGCTTTTTGCATCACATCGGTGCCGTCGGCAGCCTTTGTCGCCATGCCCATCGCATCCAGCACGGGCTGATCCGGGTAGTTGCCGTTCACATAGCCCTGCACCATCAGAATAATCACCAACGACAACAGCAGGCCCAAGGTGGCGGTGGTCTGGATGAAGGCGGTGAAATAGCCACGTTGGTTTTGTGGCGCATGTTCGGCCACATAAACCGCAGCGCCGCCATATTCGCCACCCAAGGCAAGGCCCTGCAACATCCGCAAGCCGATCAGGATGATCGGGGCGGCGATGCCCCATGAGTAATAGCTGGGCAGCATGCCGACAAGGAAAGTCGACACACCCATGATCACGATGGTCATCAGGAAGGTGTATTTCCGCCCGATCAAGTCACCCAGAGAGCCGAACACCAGCGCGCCAAACGGGCGCACGATGAAGCCTGCGGCGAAAGCCAGCAGCGCGAACACGTTGCGGGTGGCTTCGGGGAACGGCGTGAAGAACTGCGCGCCGATGATCGCTGCCAGCGAGCCGTAGAGGTAGAAGTCATACCATTCGAAAATCGTGCCGGCGGACGAGGCCATGATGACCTTGCGTTCCTCCCGCGTCATGGGACGTGAGCGTACACTCGCGTCGGATAAGTTTGCCATGTTTGGCCTCCCTGTTGCTCGGCGTGGGTCGCCGGTTCCCTCTCCCAATCCCAGATCTGGGCATGACTTCTGCGCTCCCTGCCGAGGCAAGGTTCAGCGTGTGGTCACGCGGGTCTGGTCGTGTATTCCCCGCAACCGCTCCTCAACGGATGCGGGGTATCCTTTAGGCCGCAATGCCTGCGACGATTTGGGCAAGGCTTTGGCGAATGTCAGCGATGGGGCCCATCGCGTCGATCCGTTCCAGCACACCCTTGGCCTCGTAATAGGCAATCAACGGAGCCGTCTGGGCGTGATAAGCGGTCAGCCTGTCGCGCACCGTCTCGGCATTGTCGTCGGCACGGCGTTTGAACTCGGTGCCGCCGCATTTGTCACAAACGCCAGCCTTGGCGGGGCGTTTGAACGTGTCGTGATAGCCTTCGCCGCAACCGCCGCAGGTATGGCGGCCGGCAACCCGGCCCACCATCGCGGCATCATCGACTTCGAGGCTGATCGCGGCGGTGATCTTTTGCCCGGTTTCCGCAAGCAGGTTATCCAGCGCTGCCGCTTGGCCTGCGGTGCGCGGGAAGCCATCGAGGATGATGCCCTTGGACACATCCGGCTGGCTCATGCGGTCTTTCAGGATCGCCAGCACGATGTCATCTGACACCAACGCGCCCGCCGCCATCACGGCTTTGGCGGCCAGCCCAGCCGGGGTTCCAGCGGCCACCGCCGCGCGCAGCAGATCCCCCGTGGACAGCTGGATCAGGCCGAAATCTTCCTCCAGCATGCGGGCTTGGGTGCCTTTGCCAGCGCCGGGGGGACCGAGAAGGATCAGAACCGGGGCCACCCGCTTACGCCTTGTTCATGCGGTTGGCGATCAGATCATCGACCACCGACGGATCGGCAAGGGTGCTGGTGTCGCCCAAAGCGCCGAAGTCATTCTCGGCGATCTTGCGCAGGATGCGGCGCATGATCTTGCCGGAGCGGGTTTTCGGCAGGCCGGGGGCCCATTGGATCAGATCTGGCTTGGCGATGGGGCCGATTTCAGTGCGCACCCAAGCCTCAAGCTCTTTGCGCAAAGCCTCGGTGGGTTCCTCGCCGCGCATCAGGGTGACATAAGCGTAGATGCCTTGGCCTTTGATGTCATGTGGATAGCCCACCACGGCGGATTCGGCGACTTTGGGGTGGGCGACGAGGGCGCTTTCCACCTCTGCTGTGCCCATGCGGTGACCGGAGACGTTGATCACGTCGTCAACGCGGCCCGTTATCCAATAATAGCCGTCAAGGTCACGGCGGCAACCGTCGCCGGTGAAGTAGTAGCCGGGGTATTGGCTGAAATAGGCTTCCTCAAACCGCGCGTGATCGCCCCAGAGGGTGCGCATTTGTCCCGGCCAACTGTCAGCGATGCACAAAACACCATCGGTTTCGGTGGCGGTTTGAATTTTCGCCGTCGCAGGGTCGAGAATGATCGGCTGCACGCCGAAGAACGGCAGGGTGGCGGAACCCGGTTTTTGCGGGATCGCCCCCGGCAAAGGCGTGATCAGATGGCCGCCGGTTTCGGTTTGCCAGAACGTATCGACGATCGGGCAACGCTGGTGGCCAACGTGCTGATTATACCAACTCCACGCCTCGGGGTTGATCGGCTCACCGACCGAGCCCAGCAGCTTCAGGCTGGAAAGGTCGTGCTTGGCGGGCCATTCCGGCCCCATGCCCATCAGCGAGCGGATCGCCGTGGGTGCGGTGTAGAACTGCGTCACTTTATGCTTGGCGCACACCTCCCAGAACCGCCCCGCGTCGGGATAATTCGGAACACCTTCAAACATCACCGTGGTCGCGCCATTCGCCAGCGGGCCGTAGATGATATAGCTATGCCCCGTCACCCAACCGACATCGGCGGTGCACCAGAACACATCGCCGTCATGGTAATCAAAGGTGATCTGCTGCGTCATCGCGGCATAAACCAGATAGCCGCCCGAAGTATGCACGACGCCTTTGGGTTTGCCCGTGGACCCCGAAGTATACAGGATGAACAGCGGATCTTCCGCCCCCATCTCGACATAAGCGCAATAGGGTTTGGCGGCGGCCATCTCGGCCTTCACATCAATATCGCGGCCTTCGACCCAAGAGGTCTGATCGCCGGTATGTTTGACCACCAAGCATTTCACCCGATCATCGCAATGCTGCAAGGCGGCGTCGGTGTTGTTCTTCAATCCGGTCTTCTTGCCGCCACGCGGCGCGAAATCAGCGGTGATCACCACTTTGGCGTCGGAATCATTGATCCGGTTCGCCAGAGCATCTGGCGAGAAGCCTGCAAAAACAATGGAATGAATGGCCCCAATCCGCGCGCAGGCCAGCATCGCGTAAGCCGCCTCGGGGATCATCGGCAGGTAGATCACCACGCGGTCGCCACGCGAAACCCCGTGCGATTTCAGTACGTTCGCCATGCGGGAGGTATTTTCCAGCAGTTGCGCGTAAGTGATGTGCTGGGCGGGGGTTTTGGGATCATCCGGCTCCCAAATAATCGCGGTTTGGTTGGCGCGGGTGCCCATATGGCGGTCGATGCAGTTGGCCGAGACGTTCAGCGTGCCGTCTTCGAACCATTTGATCGAAACTTCGCCCAACTTGAAACTGGTGTCTTTGACGCGGGTGAAATCCTTGATCCAGTCAATCCGCTGGCCTTCTTTGGCCCAAAACCCAACCGGATCGGCTACCGAAACCGCGTACATGGCAGCGTATTCTGTGGCGTTCACATGTGCATTGGCGATAAATTCTTCCGAAGCCGCATATTTCTGCGTAGCAGCGTGGTCCGACATAACTCTCTCCCCAGTTCCCAGTCAGGTCTTGCGACCCGTCCTAACGGCCTGCCGGCTAGGGCAGGGCTCCCCCGCTTGTAACCTGATCATAGATCAGTTGTAAAATATTTGGTAACTCTTTTTATTCATGTAATTTTTCTGTAAATAAATTGACAAATATGGCGGTGAATTTTGTCAATTCGTAGAAAATTGGCAATGAAATGACGGCACGTCACGCTGGCAGCTTAAGGTTGAAAGGCGGCAGGGGAAAGGGCCGGCGAAAAGCGCCGACAATTTGGTGGTGCATGGGCGCGCGTCGGATCGACGCGGCGTGGTGCGGATTGTCCCGTTCACAAAAGGGTGATTCGGATGCTACTGCGGGGCAATCGCCCGGCAGCTCCGTCTCGCCACCGAAGGCCCGCCCCCCGGCTTCAAAGGCTCGATATGACCCAAAAACGCCCCGATCCCGCGGCCGCCGCCGATGCAGACGCCCGTGCCTTGGCGCTGTCCTTAATGCAGGCGCATCACGCCGCTTTGGCGTGGAGCGATGCTGAAACCCAGACCCCCGGCATCAGTCGTATCGCCTTCGGGCTGGACCCGGACGGCGTGCCGATGGCGCTGATCTCTGGCCTCGCGCCGCATACTGCGGCTTTACGCACCAATCCCGCCTGTGCGCTGATGCTGGGCGAGCCGGGTGAAAAGGGCGATCCGTTGACGCATCCACGCCTGATGATCCGGGCTTTGGCCGCGTTCGTCGCAGCTGATGATCCCAATCGCGCCGCCCTGCGCGCGCATTGGTTAAAGGGCCACCCGAAGGCGACCCTTTACATCGACCTGCCCGATTTTGTTTTCGTGCGGCTTGTGCCACAATCGGCACTGCTGAACGGCGGGTTCGGTAAGGCGTTCCGGTTTAGCGCCGAAGATCTGGGCCTTTAGCTCCACGCCGCCCCGGACTTGACCGGGGCCTCGAAGTTTTATGCGCAACGAAAAGAGGCCCCGGATCAAGTCCGGGGCGGCGCGAGAACCATCAAACCGGGTTATCCACCCGCATCGTCACCTGCACCCGGCCCTTCACCGCGCTGGGCCATCTGAGGTTAGCGAACTGCCCGCCCACGCCCTGCTCAACCTGCGCATAAGGTGCCACAAACTGCGCAGCCCCCGCGCCATTAGTGATCGCGCCTTCCGCCACCACGGCCACCACATTGCGCGCCCGGCCACCAAACGGCAGCAGGTTACTGCTGTTCACCGCCCAAGTGTCGGATTCGGTGTTCTGCACATGCTCGACCAACATCGGGCTGACCGCACGCTGCACCACGCCGTTGAAAGTGTTCTGCTCAAAATTCACATTGCGGAACGAATTGAACGCTAGCGTGGCATAGCTGGTATCCACCGACTCCACCCTGTCGATATCGCCTGCCCGCGCGTAAAACACATTGCCCGTCACCGACAGGCCCGAGACGAAATGCCCCGGCCCGCGCGGCGTGATCACCAGCCACGAAAACCACGGCACCACATTTTGCGCGGTAAACACGTTACCCGTCAGACTGACTCCGCCGAACGAGAATTCGCTGCTGAAATCGGGGGTGGCGTCATGTTCGTTTGACAATTCGATAAAGCAGTTATCGACATAATTGCCAGTGAAGAAGGTTTTCGAGTTCGGTAGCGTCAGCACCACGCCCGCGCGCCGGATACCATTGGTGCTGTCGTCGCCGCCGAAGAAGTGGTTGCCAACAAACAACCCGCCAGAGCCCGCAACCACGCCAAAATGCCCGAATCGCGACGAGCGGTTGTTGCGGATTTTGATGTCATTGGCATTGGTGTTGAACACCACAGAGGTGCGGTTCTGCGCCAGCAGCCCCTGATCAGCCGAGAAAAACTGGCAGCGGTCGATGTGCAGATCCTGACAGCCCTCGCCGGTCGAGGTGATGGCGCGATCCTTCACCAGCCCGAACATACATTCCGACACATCAAAAATCGCCCCGGTTGTGGCCAGATTGATGCCGCTCGCGATGCCCGCGCAGCTGAACTCCACCTCTTTGATCTGAAACCGCGTTAGTTCGGTAAAGCCAGAGAAATCAAGCATATAGGCATAGCGATCAAAGGTGAAAGTCCGCGTCCCTGCTGCGGCCCAAAGCGGACGGCTAAGGGCGATCGTGCTGGCCGCCACATTCTTCGAGGTCACATAAACCTCACGCCCCACCCCAGTGCCACTGATCCGCGCACCCACTGGGATCGCCGCGATATTGGCCACGCCCGTCAAGCTCATTGGATTGGCGACCGCATAGCTCGCCACCGCACTCACCGTCTGGGTGTTCCACGCCGTTCCCGGTACAGCCACCAGATTGCCGTTCACCAAAGCCCGCCGGGTTGCAAAGCTGGTCAAGCCGCACAGGTTTGCGACATTGATCGGGGCGGTCAATTCCACCCGCCGCCCGTTCAGATCCAGCGTCACATGGTCGGTGAAGTAGAACAGCACCTGCAACGCCTTCTTGAAGCCCGTAAGTTCACTGCCAAACGCCGCCGCATAGGTATCAAGGTTGTAATTCCGCGTGCAGGCCAGACGCTGGGCATCCGGCATCGCAATCGTGCCCTCAAACTGCACCGGATTCTCAAACGTCAGGTGCGATCCAATGAAATACACCCCCGGCGACACCACCACGGTCTTGCCCGCCGCCGCCGTATCCGCCGCATCGAACGCAGCACGATCGTCGGTCACGCCATCGCCCACCGCGCCATAATCGCGCACATCGACCCAATCGAACATCTCGGAATGAAACACATCCGTCACATCCTCAATGGTGATGTCGTCGATGCGCACCACGCCGCCCGTGGGACCGGTCAGGTCCAGCCCGAAATGGCCAAAGGCAGGCGCAGTGCCCCAAACCATATCCACCCCCGGCCGATTGCCCGAGCCAATGATCGCGCTGATGGTCTTGACGCTGCCATAGCCCGTCAGCGCCACATCCGGCCCCTGCTGATCGGCAGATGTCACATTGGTCCCAGAGCCTGACCGCGCCCAACCAGCAATCCGCACCGTGGGAAGCGCGCCGCTGATGGCCTTCACCCGCGCCGTCACCCGCAGATACATCCCCGGCTGACACGGGATCGACTGAAAACAGCGCAGCTTTTGCACCGCAGAGGTCTTTTGCAACTCCAGACAGCCCGCAAAATCCTGATCCGATGGCACATAGGCTGCATTGGCCTGCCCGAAATACGAGCCCTGACCGCTGAGGCCATCCTCGCGCGACCACAGCGCCAGACCTGCCGAAAACGGCGGCGGCATCAGCACCAACCGTTGCGTAATTGCCTTGTTCATCGCGTTACCTCGCCTCGGTTTGCCAGTGATTCCGCAGCCGCTGCGATAGGCGCAGGGCACAGGGCCGAAGTGCTACAGACAAAGCGTTAACCGCCGACAACAGCGGCGCGCGCTGCCACGGGGGATTTTGCGACAGATTCTATGACGCGTATTTCCGCATCCATCGGCAAGGTGTCGCCTAAAAAACAGCCACCCGGCAAATCTCATGGTGTGAGGTGCTGTTTTTTGAGAACAAACTATGCTATTCAACCAGAAATAGAGCGTAGATTTTACCCAAGTGATTGCGACAGCTTGTGCCTTTGATTGACTGAGGATCCCCAGATGAACCCTTATGTATATCGGCTGTTGTCGATGAACCGAGGCAAAAAGCGGGTGCTTCAGGTCGCGGTTGATTTGCTGCTGCTGCCGATGATGTTCATCCTTGCGATGTGGCTCAAGTTGGATGGCTTTGGTTTTCTGCGCGATCCGCAGGTCTGGCTGGTGCTGATTCCTGTGCTGCCTGTCACAATCTACACCTTCGTGCGGCTGGGGTTTTACCGCGCCGTGTTGCGCTATATCGCCGGTCGGGCGCTGATCACCATTCTGATGGGCGCGATGATCTCTGCAGTGACGATGACCATTGTGGTGCAGCTGGCCGATCTGCCTGTGCCGGGTGCTGTGCCGCTGATCTATATGCTGCTGACCTTTTTCAGCGTTGGCGGCGTGCGTTTTGGCTTCCGCGAACTGGTGAACTACGCGCAAAATCGCCGCAAGGAACGGGTGGCGATCTATGGCGCGGGGGCGGCGGGGCGGCAGTTGCTGCAAGTGCTGCATCAGCGCAGCGACTATGTTCCGGTGGCCTTCATCGACGATTCACCGCAAGCGCAGGGCACCCATGTTGGCGGCTTGATGGTCTATTCGCCGTTGCAGATCGAATCGCTGATTCGCAACAACGGCGTCAATGTCGTGCTGCTGGCGATCCCCTCGGCCAGCAAGGCGCGGCGCAATGAAATCCTTAAATCGCTGGAAGTTCAGCCTTTGCTGATCCAGACCGTGCCGGGTCTTGACGATATTATGACCGGCAAGGCCAGCATTGATCAGATCAATGACATCAGCATTGAAGACCTGCTGGGCCGCGATCCGGTGCCACCGCAGCGTGAGCTGTTGGGAGCAAATATCACTGGCAAAGTGGTGATGGTCACAGGCGCTGGTGGGTCGATTGGGTCAGAGTTGTGCCGTCAAATCCTGCGGCTGAAGCCGAAACGGCTGGTGCTGTATGAAATCTCGGAATTGGCGCTTTATACTATTGAGCAAGAACTGACGACGATGCAGGCGGTGCTACGCTCGAACGTGGCGCTGTCGCCTGTGATGGGCTGCATCAAATCGGCGCGGCTGGTCGATCGCACCCTGCGGCATTTCGGGGTTGAGACGGTCTATCACGCCGCCGCCTACAAACATGTGCCTTTGGTCGAGCATAATATCGCCGAGGGCGTGCGCAACATCGTGTTCGGCACCGCGACCTTGGCCGAAGCGGCGATTGCCGCCGGGGTGAAATCCTTCATCCTGATCTCGTCGGATAAATCGGTGCGCCCGACCAATATCATGGGGGCGTCCAAACGCTTGGCCGAACTGGTCTGCCAATCGCTGGCCGATGCACCGCGCAACCCCGGCACCACGATTTCCATGGTACGCTTCGGCAATGTGCTGGGCTCGTCCGGCTCCGTCATCCCGCTGTTCCGTCGCCAGATTGAGGCCGGCGGCCCGATCACCGTCACCCATCCCGAAATCACCCGGTTCTTCATGACCATCCCGGAAGCCGCTCAGTTGGTGATCCAAGCGGGTGCGATGGCGCAGGGCGGTGAGGTGTTTTTGCTGGATATGGGCGATCCGGTGCTGATCACCGAGCTCGCCGCGAAAATGGCGCGTTTGCATGGGCTTAAGCCGGTGATTTTCACCGATCCCGTGGCAGAAAAACCCGGTAAGGGTGAGATCGGCATCGTGTTCACCAAGCTGCGTCCCGGCGAAAAGCTGCATGAGGAATTGCTGATCGGCAATGATCCAAAACCCACCAGCCATCCGCGCATCATGTCGGCGACCGAGTGCCGTCAGCCGTTGGATGAATTGTCCGCCGCCCTTGTGCAACTGGCGCAGGCCTGTGACCGCAATGATGTCGAGCGCATACGCCGCATCATGATTGATCAGCAAACCGCCTATCAGCCGACCAGCGAAATCTTCGATCAATTCTGGATTGAAGACGATGTTCTTGACGAGGTCGCGGAAAAAGCCCCCGATCAACGCCGCCTGACCTTGGTGCATGGCTGAGCGTCCTGTGCCGTGTCGGTTTGCCCTTCACCGGGGCAGATTTGTCGCGCAACGGTTGCGGCAATCCGCACCCAGCGGCATCGGCATCCACACCACATGGACGGTAATTTACTATCGCCTTGGTGGCGTTTGCGAAAAATTTCGCCTATCAATAAAGCAAGGTGCCCAAGCCATAGGGCGCACAGGGTGAGGTTTTCTGGCATGACGCGATCGAAATATCTGGTTTTGTGCGGGCTCTGCGGTGCTTTCGCTTTGCCTGCGCAGGCTGAAATGCGCCCCAGCCTGAGCTTTTCCGGCGTCACCGGCCTGATCGACATGCCTTCGGGCGATCAGCAAAGTGACGGCACTTTGTCGGTGGTGAAATCGCAATTCGGCCCGATTGGCCGCACCACTTTGTCATTCCAAATCACCCCTAGGTTGTCCGGCAGCTTTCGCTATTCCTCGGTGAAAGACTGGTTCAACCCGCCGGAAGACGGCATCACCACCTATTCTGACCGCAGCTTTGATCTACGCTATCAGCTGACCTCGGAAGGCCGCTATGTCCCGGCGATCACCGTCGGCTTGCAAGACATCATCGGCACCGGGGTGCAATCGGGCGAATATATCGCCGCAACCAAAACCTTCGGCGACCGGGTGAAAGTCACCGCCGGTCTGGGCTGGGGCCGCTATGGCAGCTACGGCTCCATCGGCTCGCCATTTGGCACGCGCCCGACGGTCGATTTCGGCGAAGGTGGCACATTGCGCACTGGCCAGTGGTTCCGCGGTGAGATGGCTCCCTTCGCCGGGATCGAGTGGAAAGTGAACGAGCAATGGGCGGTGAAGGCGGAATATTCCTCTGACGCCTATGTCGAAGAAGCCGAGAACCGCGCCACGTTTGAGCGCAACTCTCCGTTCAACTTCGGTGTCGAATACACCACCAAAACCAACATGCGGTTGGGGCTGTATTCGCTGTACGGCTCGAAGATTGGCTTCTCGGTGCAACTGGCGCTGGATCCGAAGCAAAACCCGCGTGGCGGCTCGCGTGGCCCCGGCCCGCTGCCCGTCACGGCAAGTGCTGCCGCCAAAAGCTGGGGGCCAAACTGGGTCAACGACCGTGGCGCGCAAACCGCTATGCGCGATCAGACCCAAGCCATCTTGAAGCGCGACGGCATCACCATCGAAAGCATGGCGATCAACGCCAACCGCGTGCATCTGCGCATCCGCAACACCAAGATCGCAAACGCGCCGCAGGCGATTGGCCGCACCGCCCGCGCGCTGAGCGCCACCATGCCCGCCTCGGTTTCCAGCTTTGAAATCGTAGCCATGGCGCAAGGCGTGCCCTTGTCGAACGTCGTGATCCGCCGCGCCGATCTTGAGGCGCTGGAGTTTGCTCCCGGTGCAGACCTCACGATGGACCAGCGCGTGCAAATTCTGCCGGTTGCCGCAGCGCTGCCCGAAGGCGCGATCCGCACCGATGGCCTGTATCCGCGCTTCAACTGGGGCCTTACCCCCTATGTCGCCACCAGCCTGTTTGATCCCGGCAAGCCGCTGCAAGCCAATATCGGCCTGCGCCTGACCGCCCGTTACGATATCGCCCCCGGATGGGTGTTTTCGACCTCGATCGCCAAGCCGCTGTATGAGGGGATTGAGCGGTCTACCTTCCCGTCCAACAGCAAACTGCCGCATGTACGCAGTGATTCCAATCTCTACACCATCAACGGCGACCCCGCTGTCGAACGGTTGACACTGGCTTGGTATGCCAAACCCGCGCCCGAACTTTATACCCGCGTCACCGTTGGCTATCTGGAACGGATGTATGGCGGCATTTCGGGTGAGGTGCTGTGGCAGCAACCCGACAAGCCCTATGCTTTGGGGGCTGAGGTCAACTATGTCAAACAGCGCGACTATGATCAGCTGTTCGGCTTCCGGGATTACAGCATCGTCACCGGCCATATTTCCGGCTATTACAGCTTTGGCGGCGGCTATCACGCCCAGTTGGACGTAGGCCGCTACCTTGCCGGCGACTACGGCGCGACGCTGGCGCTGGACCGCGAATTTGCCAATGGCATCAAGGTTGGCGCTTTTGCCACCCTGACCGACGTGCCGTTTGACACCTTTGGCGAAGGCTCGTTTGACAAAGGCATCCGCATCTCGCTGCCGATGAGCTTCTTCACCGGGGCGCAGACGCAAAAGGTCTCAAAGCTGACGTTGCGGCCTTTGCTGCGCGATGGCGGCGCGCGACTGTCGGTCGACGGCCGCCTGTATGACACGGTCAGGACTTATCAGGAATCCGACCTTGACGCCGCCTGGGGGCGGTTCTGGAGATGACCTTGCGCCGCAGCCTTTTGATCTTAACCGCAGCCGTCTCTCTCGCCGCCTGTAATGCGGCGGCGGTTAAAACCGCAGCCAGCAAGTTGCTTGGCCCCAGCGCATCACCTGCGGTCAAACCCGCCGCTGGTGCGCCGCAAATCTGGCTGACGCTGGTGTCACGCGGCATCAAATTCCCGATGACGCAGATCAGCCAACGCGATGGCGTCACGATCTATGCCTCGAAAGACGGCGCGCAAGTGTTTTTGCGCAATGGCATTTTGATCGGCACCCGCGGTTTTGGTCGTGATCTGATGTCCGCCGACGCGCCCAGCCCGGCTACTTTGCGCGCAGGCAGCCCGCATCAGCGCAGCTATTACGATCTTGATGGTACAGACACGACGATTCGGCATGTTTTCACCTGCAAGGTTGAGCGGGATGCCGCCGCAGGCAATGCCATAGCCGAGGCATGCGCTGCCGATATTGGTACGATTCGCAACCAGTATTGGTTCGATTCTGCTGGTTCTGTAAGCAAATCGCGGCAATGGGTGTCACAGGGTGTCGGATATGCCGCGGTTGAGCGAAAAGATGGCTGATTTTTCTTGCGTCAGACTTTTCTTTTAAGCCTCCTCGCTGTA
Source organism: Pseudomonadota bacterium (assembly GCA_040387915.1). Classification (GTDB taxonomy): domain Bacteria; phylum Pseudomonadota; class Alphaproteobacteria; order Rhodobacterales; family Rhodobacteraceae; genus Cypionkella. Next base: position 75,659 of record JAZKCV010000013.1, on the reverse strand, counting down.
AGGTTGCTAAGAACACCCATCCAACCGGAGTATTTTTATGAATAAGATCGCTTCCTTCGCACTCGCTTCCTCGTTCGTTCTGGCTTCCACCGCAGCTTTCGCTGGCGGCATGGCTGAGCCGATCGAAGAGCAGGCTCCCGTCGTTGTCACGGAAGCCGCTTCGTCCTCGGCTACCCCGCTCTGGGCAATCATCGCTGGCGTCGTGGTTGTTGCCGCAGTTATCGGTGGCGACGACAGCAGCTCCAGCTCGAACACCAACGACGCTGAGTAATACTCTCTGCCCTTAAGGGTGGTTGAATGGCAAATGAAACGCCCAAGTTTTGCTTGGGCGTTTTCGTTTGCGCGCTCGTGCTGGTCTGGTAGTTTGCCGCAGGCCCCGCGCAGCCTTAGCCGCAAAGCGATCTCGGCACCGCGCTGTTCCGCACCGCAATGGAAATGCGATGCGGCTCCTGCAAATCCCGGCGCGCTATCGCTCCGACTGATACTGTTCCGACTTTCTCTTGCAGTGCGGTTAAAGCTTAACAATTCCTGAATCAACACCACGTAACCCATTGATCTGCATAAAGCGCAGCCTTTGTCCACGCGTGGACAAAGCCCTTAATACCCCTTACCCCGCGCCGAAATCGGCCAAACCACCTCCACCACTCCAGCCCTGATGCCGACATACCAATCATGAAGATTACAGGTCGGATCACAATGCCCCGGCACCAGCCGCAGCTTGTCATTGATCTTCAAAATCCCCGCCGGATCGCTGATTTCACCATGCTCGTCCGACGCGCCGCGATACTCCACTCCCTGCACCCCAAACACCACCGGTAGCCCCGAATCCACCGCCAAAGCCTTCAACCCCGCATCACACACCGCCCAATCGGCGCGAACGTGGCTCATCACGCCAGTTAGCACAAACAGCGCGTTCTCCCAGACCCCCTGATCAAACCGCCGCCCGTCCTGATCCAACACCCGGCCATAATCCGCATCCATGAACGCATAAGATCCGCATTGCAGTTCATTATACACGCCCGAGCCGCCCTCCAGCGGCCAACTCCCGGTGCCCGCCCCGCCGATAATATCGCAGTCCAGCCCCACGTCCCGCAGCGCCGCCACCGCCGCCCGAACCTGCAAAACCGCGACCTCAATCGCCGCCTTCCGATCCGCAAACAACGTCAGATGCTGCATCGCGCCCTGATAGGCCTGTACGCCAGCAAAGCGCAGTCCCTCCGCCGCCGCAATCGCTTGCGCCAGCCCCACAACGGCCTCCGCGCCACGAACCCCACAACGCCCAGCCCCAACATCCATCTCGACCAGACACTCAACCACCACGCCATGCCGCCGCGCCGCCGCCGCCAAATCCGCGACATTGCCCGCATCATCGACACAAACAATCACCCGCGCGCCGCGCAACACCAACCGCGCCAAACGGTCGATCTTCACCGGATCCGTCACCTGATTGGACACCAGAACATCCATCACCCCACCACGCACAAACGCCTCTGCTTCTGACACCTTCTGGCAGCACACCCCGCAAGCCCCGCCCAGCCGCATCTGCAACAAAGCCATATCCACCGATTTGTGCATCTTGCCATGCACCCGATGCCGCACCCCCAAAGCCCGCGCGGCTGCGCCCATTTTGACGATATTGCGCTCCAACGCGTCGAGATCCAGCAGCAGGCAGGGCGTCTGCACCGCGGCCTCCGCCATCCCCGGCAGCGCCGGAATGTCATAACCCAGCTCTAAACCGCTGAAATCCATCTGCCATCTCCTTACAATCCCCGTTCAGAGTTACCCAAAACCCCAAGCGCCGCCACCGCCTGCGAAAGTTTTTTTCAACCCCGGCAATCCGTGTTATGCTGCACTTGCATCCGTTTTCACCCCAGCGCCGCTGCGGTGCAGTGCAAAGGAGCCGTCCCGTGCCCAACCCGCCCCGCCTGCGCGGCCGCCCGAAATCCACCACCGACAAGACCGAGCAGAATACCGTGCAAGCGCTGGATCGCGCGCTTGGCCTTTTGAAACTGCTGGCGGATAGCGCGGGTCTAACCCTGTCGGAACTCGCCGAACGCAGCGCACTGCCCGTCGCCACCGTGTTCCGCGCCCTTGTCACCTTGCAGGGGCATGGCATGGTCGAACTGGAAGACCCCGGCCAAGTCTGGCACATCGGCCCCGGCACCTTCCGCGCCGGATCGGCCTTTCTGAAACGTACCAAAATCACCGAACGCGCCCGCGCCCCGATGGAGGCTTTGCGCGACGCCACCGGCGAAACCGCCAGCCTTGGGATTGAGGCCGCAGGCGAGGTTTTGTTCCTCGCCCAAGTCGAAGCCAGTGCCGATCTGCGCGCCTTCTTCCCCCCCGGTAGCACGGGCCTGATGCATCTCTGCGCCCCCGGCAAGGCGCTTCTGGCGTGGTATCCAACGGAAAAGGCAGAGGAAATTCTGACACGCAAGGGTATGGCCCGCGCCACCACGCTGTCGCTCTCTAGCCCCGAAAGCCTGATCCGCGACCTTGCCCGCAGTCGCGAGCGCGGCTTTGCCATCGACGATCAGGAACGTGCCGAAGGGATGCGCGGTGTTGCAGCCCCGATCTTCAACGCCTTTGCCGAACCCGTCGCCGCCATCAGCATCGCTGGCCCCACCTTCCGCATGGGCCTGTCCGACGCCACCCGTTTTGGCAGCCTTGTGCGCGCCAGTGCTGACCAGATCACCGAGGCCACGGGTGGCCAAATCCCCTAATCGGCGCTGTTTCCGAAATACGCCCGCGCGAAGCGATTCCCCAGCCCCCTCCAGCGCTCAATTATTTGATCAAAACTCCGTCGCCCCCATTGATCGACGCCCGATCCCGTGATCTGACTTGGCGCAATCGTCAGAAAGGGCAAGCCCATGAACCTGTTCATCAATGGCTTTGGTCGCATTGGCCGCTCGGTGTTGCGCGCGGCGCTGAAAGGGGCTGCGCCGGGCGCGAAGATTGTCGGCATCAACGACATCGCAGCCGCCGAGATGTGCGCCTATCTGTTTGAATTCGACTCGGTTTTCGGGCCTTGGCCGGGGCAGGTCAGTCTTGACGGCAATGCTTTGGTGATCGACGGCTTGACGATCCCGCTGCACCGTACCCCCGATATTTCCAGCCTTGCCTTGAAGGGCGTCGATGTGGTGCTGGAATGTACCGGGCGGGCCGATGCGCGCGAGATGGCAACGCGCGGCTTGCGGGGGGGCGCGCGCAAAGTGCTGATCTCGGGGCCGTCAAAGGCCGCCGATCTGACCGTGGTTTTGGGCGCGAATGATGGCGCGCTCAACAGCCAGCAGATCGTCTCCAACGCCTCTTGCACCACCAACGCTTTGGCCCCCTTAGCCCGGTTGATCCATGAAAACTGGGGCGTGGTCACAGGCTCGATGACCACGATTCATTGCTATACCGGCAGCCAGCCCACCGTGGATGCCCCCGCCGCCGATTTCGCCCGCTCGCGCGCCGCCGCCTTGTCGATGGTGCCGACCACCACTTCGGCGCAGCGCCTGCTGGATCAGGTGTTGCCGCAAATCGGGGGCCGGATCGAAGGCTCGGCGGTGCGGGTGCCAACCGCTTCGGTGTCCGCCGTCGATCTGGCGGTGATGACCGAACGCGCGACCACGGTGGCCGAGGTCAATGCGGCGCTGACCGGGGCAGGCGGGGTGATCGGTTCCACGATGAAGGCCCTCGTCTCCACCGATCTGCGCGCCCGCCCCGAAAGCATCGTGATGGCCTTGCCGGAAACCCGCGTGACACGCGGCGGCATGTTGCGGGTGTTCGGCTGGTATGACAACGAATGGGGTTTTTCCAACCGGATGCTGGATGTTGCCGCCCGGATGGCACAATGCTGAAAGGCTTTTTCACGGTGGGGCCAACCGACGACGGCGACGCGGTGACTGGGCATTATTATGAGGCCGCAAGCGATGATCCTGCGCGCCCGCAGGCCTGGGTCTATGCCTCGGCTTTGTCCTACAGCCCCGGCGAGATCCTGATCCTGCACGCGATGTCCAGCGCGCCGGAGGCGGCATTGACCATCGCCCGCGACGGCCTCACTCCCAAAATTGTCCTGCAAACCACGCTGAAAACCAGCTTCGCCATCACCCCGTTTGACGCCTCAGAACACGGCTGTGGCTGGCCCGAAGCCCTGCGCCTGCAAATCCCCGATGATTGGCAAAGCGGCGTCTACACAATCACCGTCACCATACCCGGCCATTCCTCGCAAGGCCTGTTCGTGCTCAAGCCCCTGACACCGCAAGCGAAAATCCTGATGCTGCTGACGACAGGCACATGGTGTGCCTACAACGACTGGGGCGGATCGAACCATTACCAAGGTCTGACTGGGCCCAGCATGGGCGATTTTGCCCCACACGTCAGCACCCAGCGCCCTTGGGCGAAGGGTTTTGTGGCATGGCCCAATGATGCCCCCCGCATCCCTCACGCCTCGCCGCTTTTGACCAAGCCGCGCTATCCGCATATGGACTACGCCCGCGCCAAGGGCATCTCGAAAAAATACGCATCGTCTGGTTGGGCGGCGTTTGAACGCCCCTTCGCCCACTGGTGCGAGGCGCAAAACATCGCGCTGGATTACACCACCCAACACGACCTGCACCGCAACCCCGATGCGCTGCAAGGCTATGATCGCGTGCTGATCGTCGGCCATGACGAATACTGGACTTGGGAGATGCGCGACCATCTGGAGGCATGGCTTGACAAAGGTGGCCAGCTCGCCCGCTTTGCAGGAAATTTCTTCTGGCAGACCCGGCTGTCGGATGATCTCGCCACCCAAACCTGCTTCAAAACCACCGCTGAAGCCGCCGATCCCTTGGCCCAGACCAACCGCCTGACCAGCTACTGGGACCATCCTGCCATCAACCGCCCAGCTACCGCCAGCATGGGCCTGACCGGATCGGCAGGCGTCTATGCCGGATGGAGCCGCTGCGCCGCCCATGGCTCCGGCGGTTTCGTGATCTACCGTCCCGAACATTGGGCGCTCAACGGCACGGGCCTCGGCTATGGCGACGTGCTGGGGGCGGTATCAAAAATCTTCGGTTATGAGGTCGACGGCATCGACTATACCATGCAGCACGGCCTGCCTTACGCTGCCGAAAACATCGGGCTAGAGGGTGCGTTAACCATCGTTGGCCTGTCGCCCGCCACCACGCTTTCCCACGCCACAGGCCCGCATGACCGTGACCGCTTTATCGGCACCGGCGACGCCGAAGACCTCGCTTTGCGCCTCTATGGCGGTCTCACCCCGGAAAACATCGCCCGCGCTGCGCGTGGCAATGGCTGTATGGCCGAATACCGCCGGGGCAGGGGGGCGGTGTTCAACGCGGCCTCGTGTGAATGGGTCGCAGGCCTGATCGCCCGCGAGCGCCCGGTGGAGCAAGTCACCCGCAACATCCTGCTGGGGGAATGGGCATGATTTACCTGTGCCGCCACGGCCAGACCGAATTCAACGCCATAGGCCGCCGTCAGGGCCAAATCGACAGCAACCTGACGCTCCTAGGTCAAGCGCAAGCGACAGCGATGGGCCGCCGCCTTGCCACGCTGAACTTGGCCGATTTCCGCATCTACGCCAGCCCGTTAGGCCGTGCCCACCACTCCGCCCGCCTGATCGCAGCCGAGCTTGGCAACCCTAGCATCACACTAGACCCCCGACTGATGGAAATCGGCATGGGGTCATGGGACGGCAAAACCGATCTTGAGATCGACACTGCCCACCCCGGCCTGCGCGCCTCTGTGCCACCCGAGGCATGGTGGTTCCACTCCCCCGACGGCGAAACCTACGCCACCTTTGCCGCCCGTCTCGCCGAAGCCCTGCAAACGATCAAATCCGACCCTACCCCGGTGAAAATCATCGTCGCTCACGCCGTGGTCAGCCGGGTGATCCGCGCGCAATGGGCGGGGCTGTCCGAGATCGAAAGCCACAGCCTCCCGGTGCCGCAAGACGCGTTCTTCGCCCTCAGCGCAGGCCATAAAATCACCGAAATCCCCGCCTAAGCCACCGCTTAGGTCATCCTCTGTGCTCAAATATCCCCGCCGGAGGCATCCGACAGATACCGAAGAAGCCTCCGGCGGGGATATTTAGACCAATGTGAAACGGCAAGACTACCAAGCCTGCAACACCGCCTCCAGATTATCCCCCAACTCGGCGCACAAATACCCACCCTCTTGCACGATCACGCAGGGCAGCCCCATCGCCTGAACCGCCCGCCCGATTGCGGCGAACCCCGGTGTGGTCACTGAAAGCCCGGCAAACGGATCGCCTTCAAACGCATCCAGCCCCAAGGCCAACACCAAGGTATCCGCGCCCCAAGCTTGCACCTTTTCAATGCCTTGCGCCAAGGCTGCGAGGAACCCCGCATCGCCGGTTCCGCGCGCCAAGGGCAGGTTCAGGTTGGCCCCCACGCCCGCGCCTTCGCCAAATTCGCCCGCATAGCCCCAAAAGAACGGATAAAACCGTTCTGGATGCGCGTGCAAAGACACCGTCAGCACATCGCCGCGCGCGTAGAACATGCCCTGCGTGCCGTTGCCGTGGTGCAAATCCACGTCCAAAATCGCCACCTTGCGCCCGGCATCTGTCAAGCGTTGCGCGGCAATCCCGGAATTGTTCAAATAGCAAAACCCACCCGCCAGTTCGGCAAACGCATGATGCCCCGGCGGGCGGCACAGCGCATAGGCCGCGCGTTCGCCTCCCAACACCAGATCTGCCGCATGCACCGCCGTCTGCGCGCTCGCATAAGCCGCGCCCCAAGTCTGCGCCGAAATCGGACAAGAGGTATCCGTCATGTGAAACCCCGCCTGACCCACCGCCGACAGCGGATAGCCATCCAGACGGCTGGCCGGATGCACATTCGGGATCACCTCGGCCGAGGCCCCTTCAATCCGCTGCCAGCGCTCATAGATCCCTTGCAGGAACGTCACATAACGCTGCGGATGCACCGCCAAAATCGGCGAAAGTCCGGCATCCGGCGCTTGCACCACTGACCCACCCATCCGCCGCACAGCAGACAGCAAAGCATCCACCCGCGCGGGCTGTTCGGGGCAGGGCTTCCGCGCGCCGGAGGAGAGGAAAAACTGCGGATCATGCGCCCGCTGCGCGTCGTCAAACACGGTGATCATGGTTGCATCAGGGCGGTCAGGCCCTCTCCCTCAAGAATGTATGGGTCCGAAGCGTCGCGCAGTGAAAACCCCAAGGTTTCGTAGAATCCAATCGCCAGCAGATTGCTGCGCTTGACCATCAGCGCCATGAACGCGGGCTGCCAATCCTGCCCATGTGACAGTGCCGCCGCCAACAGCCCGCGTCCCAAGCCCTTACCGCGCGCGGCGTGATTGAGGTAAATATCCTGCACAAACAGCCCCATAGCGCCACGCCAACTGGAATATTCGGGCAGGAACAGACAAAACCCCAGCGCGATGCCGCGCTCTTCCACCAGCACCACCCGAAACCGGGGCGCCGGCCCAAAACCATGCAGCAGCAGCGCCTCAACCCCGCCGCCAATCATCCCTCCTTCAGCCTCGGCCATCTCGGACAGCATGGCGTGGATCAGCTCCGCATCGCTCGCCTCCGCCCGCCGATAGCCGATCAAAATGCCACCTCGCTTACACCTTTCAAGCCCAACATCGCGCGCGCCTCATCCGGGGTCGCAACCACCCGTCCCAGCGCTTCGACAATCCCCCTGATCTGCCTGACCTGCTGCGCATTCGACCGCGCCAGCACGCCTTTTGCGGCGTAAAGATTATCCTCTAAGCCCACCCGCACATGCCCGCCCATCGCCGCCGCCATTGTCGCCATCGGGATCTGATTGCGCCCCGCCGCCAGCACCGAAAACTGATAGGAGTCGCCGAACAACCGATCCGCCGTGCGCTTCATCAGCATCAGCATATCGGGGTCCGCCGCCATCCCGCCCAGCACGCCGAACACAAACTGGATGAACAGCGGGGCCTGAACTGCGCCGCGATCCACGAAATGCTTCAGCATATACAAATGGCTGACATCATAACATTCAAACTCGAACCGTGCCCCGCGCTGCGCGCCCATCTCATGCAAAACAAAGGCAATATCGCGGGGCGTGTTCTTGAACACCAGATCATCCGAGCCTTCCAGAAACGGCTTTTCCCAATCGTATTTCCAATCGGTGATCTTCGCCGCCATCGGAAACAGCGCGAAATTCATCGACCCCATATTCAACGAACACATCTCAGGTCGAAACTGCATCGGTGCCGCCAAGCGCTGCGCCAAACTCATCACCGCCGAGCCGCCCGTGGTCATATTCACCACCCCGTCGCAGCCCGCCTTAATCGCCCCTAGAAACCCCGCCCAATGCACAGGATCGCTTGAGGGTCGCCCGGTCTCCGGCACCCGCGCGTGCAGGTGCAAAATCGCAGCCCCAGCCTGCGCGGCGTCTATCGCCGAGGCGGCAATCTGTGTGCCGGTGATCGGCAAATATTCTGACATCGACGGCGTGTGGATCGACCCGGTGATGGCACAGGAAATAATGATTTTTGACATGATGCCTCCCAGCAGGGTCACCCTGCCACGAAGCCAAAAGCTTTGCCAGAGGGTGGGGCGTGGCAGGAAACCCCCGCCCCGCCCCGTCGTTCAGCTAAACGCGCGCTTCATGGCTTGCACGTTCTGCAACACCAGAAAGTCCAGCAACAACACCGCCACCAGCGTCACCCCCAGCATGGGAAATGCCACGCCCAAAACCAGCGCAATCAGCGCCACCCCGCGCAACGGCACAGCTGCGGGCTTCGGCGGAGCCGCCAATCGCAATGCGCCTGCGGGCCGACGCGTCCACCACATCACCACGCCACTGACACAGACAAACATCACGATCAGGCAAAACCCGATGTTCAGCACCACGTTCCACAGTCCCAACTGGCCCTCATGCAGCGCAATGCCGACCGCCATCGACTTCGCCGCCAAGCCGTAATCGGCAAAGCCGACCTGCGCCAAAATCTTGCCGGTGTATTGGTCGATATGCACGGTCCTGTCAGCCGTTGGATCGGGGCCGTCATAGCTGTTGGAGTCTTGGCTCAGCGTCCAAACCCCGGCCTCATCGGCGGGTAGAGCAACTTGAAAACGGCCATGAAAGCCAATCGCGCGGCCCAAGCCCACGATATTCTCCAGCGTGACCGCAGCGCCCATCGGCAGGCCATCCACCCCGGCATCCGAGCCAGACATGGGCATCGGCGTCTGCTCTAACCCCCAAGGCACGGTATCGTCAGCCGTCATGTTCATATCTTTGTGGCGCTTGTCCGACAACGGCACATTGTCCCATTTCGCTGCCGGAAACGTCGACCAAGCCTGCACATATTTCTCGCCCCAGATCCCCGCCCAAGACAGGCCCGAGATCAGGAAGAACACCAACCCGATTGATATCCAGAACCCCAGCACACCATGCAACGACTTCCACCAAGCCCGCCCCTTGGCACGCAAATCCGGCAGCAGCAGGCGGCGGATGCCTGAACCATTACGCGGCCAGACCAGATATAGCCCGGTGATCACCAGCAACATCCCCAGCGAGGCCGCAATCTCCACCAGCCGATCGCCCAGATCACCGATCAGCAGCGTGCCGTGAATGTCATTCGCCAAAGTATACCACGTCGCGCCATTCTCGACATCCCGCAGCACCGACCCGGTATAAGGGTCCACCGCTATCATCCGCTGACCATCGGCCAAATCCACCCGGTAAATTGCCGGGGTCATGGCATCATGCGGCGCAATATATTGGCCTATCTTGCCCTCAGGATGGGTGGCCAGCGCGGCATTGGCCTGATCGGAGATGCTGAGGCTTTGCGGCTGCGGTGCCACAACCAACCGCTCGCCATATTCCGGCGCAATCGCGGTGAACCAGACCATCACGATGCCGGTGACCGCCAGCATGATCAGAAACGGGATCACATAAAGCCCAGCGTAAAAGTGCCAGCGCCAGACCGCGAAGTAGAGTTTATTGACGCCCGAAGGCGTGGCAGACGTATCAGACATAGGGATCATCCCAGAAAAAAGCCAAGAAAACGGGCGCTTAAGCCCGCAGGTTGCGCTTAGATCAGGAAATTCGGCGGTCCCCGCGCAGGCGGCGCGCTTGGCTGATGGGTGCTGGCATCCGCCAAGGCCAGATCGGGCCAAACCACAGTAACAGGCACCAGTTCGACAGGCGGCAGGGTGATGAGCTGTGGCAGCTCAACCGCCGCGATGATCCGACAGGCGGGGCAGGGCGCTTGATCCTTCGCACCGTGATCCGCCGTGCCGCCGTCATGGCACAGTTCGGGCAAAGTCCCATCCGGCATCGCATAGGCGCTTAGATCCACCGGATCGTGCAGCGCCATCCGATGGCCAAAGCCCAAGGCCACCAAGGCCACTGCCAACAGCAGAGCCATGACATTCTGGGCAAACTGGCGCGCAAAGCTGGTCATCCGCTGTGGCTAACCGATCACAACCCACAAGATCAAGCCATTCAACACCAAGATAGCGGGCTTTCTTTCCACCCGCCGCCGCCTAAGCTTGCCCTATAACAGGAGGCCGCTATGTTCTTCACCGAAACTCCCGACTGGGCCGCGCTTGGCAAAAGTATCACTTCGGCGCTGGTCGGCTTGCACGGCGCGCAAGGGCTTGATCCTGAAACCTTCGGCCTCGTGCTGATCACACCCGGTGCGGATGGCCCCGAAGGCTTCGCTCATCGCGGCGATATTGCCGTTTATCCTTGTTCCTTGGTCAAAACCTTCCATCTGGTCCACGCTTTGGCCCTGCTGGAAGACGCCCGCATCGCCCCGCATGGCGAGATGGACCGGGCGTTGCGCGATATGATCCGCTGGTCGTCGAATGGGGCCACCAATTATGCCATCGACCTGATCAGCGGCACCACCGGCGACACTTTGCTGCATGGCGCGGAATATCTGGATTGGGTGAACAAGCGCGAACGCCTGAACCGATTTTTCTGGGCCTTGGGCTGGGACGAATGGCAAGGCTGCACCATTGCGCAAAAGCTGATGGATGACACCCGCTACGGACGCGAGGCGCAGTTCGCGGGCGCGGACGGCGCGCATCTGAACCGCCTGACGCCACTCGCCACCGCACGGCTGCTGTGGGAGTTGTTTGACGGCACCCTGCCGCTGTCGCCACCCTCAAAAGCGCGCGCGCAAGCCATTTTGCGGCGCGACAAAGACAGCGTCGATGCCGCAAACCCGGCCTATCAACTGTCAGAATACTTGGGCGGCGATTTGCCCGATGGCGTGCATATCTGGTCGAAGGCCGGGCATAATCTGTGGACGGGCGATGCCAAAACCAGTTGGTTCAAACATGACATGATCCGCGTGCAAGCAGAAGGCCGTAAGTCATTGATCATCGTGCTGACCACGCAAGGGCAGCGCATGGCGCAGGCTCATCCGCAAAACTTCCCGCAGATCGGGCGGCTGATCTGGGAGATGACCGAGCAGATCACGCGTGTTTGACGACGGAGAGGGGGCCAGCCCCCTCACCCCCGGTATATTTGAGCACAGAGGATGACCAAAACGCAGTCTGGACCTTAGCCGATCACCTTTGCCAACAGTCCTTGCCAGTTGCTCCAGCAGAGTCTCTCGGTCAGCGTGGCCCCATACTGCGTCTCCATCGCCACCGTCAGGTTCGGCAAACCGCTGGCATCGTTGATGAAACCGGGGATCATTGTACCGTCGAAATCCGATCCCAAAGCCACCCCATCCTCGCCCAAAAGCGCCAGCAGATGATCAAGGTGGCGCAGCATATCCTCTGGCCCGGTCGCCGGGTTCTTGACGCCGTCTTGCCGGATGAAGCCGCAACCATAATTCAGCCCCACCAGCCCACCGCTATCTTTGATCGCCGCCAACTGTCTGTCGGTCAGATTGCGGGTCGATGCCGTGACCGCATGGGCGTTGGAATGGGTGGCGACCAGTGGCTTTTGTGACACCCGTGCCACATCCCAGAACCCCGCCTCATTCAGATGGGAAAGGTCCAGTAGCACCCCCAAGGCGTCGCATTCCCGCACCAGCCTGATCCCGGCCTCGGTCAGCCCCGGCCCGGTATCGGGGCTGGCGGGGAAATTGAACGGCACGCCGTGGCCGAAAATGTTCGGGCGGCTCCACACCGGGCCAAGGCTGCGCAGGCCCGCCGCGTAGAAAACATGCAAAGCGTCCAGATTTTCAGCAATGCCTTCGACGCCCTCAATATGCAGGATCGCGGCAATCGCCCCGTCAGCGCGGGCGCTGGCGATCTCGGCCACCGTGCGGCACAGTCGGATCGCATCGGGCCGTGCCCGCTGCATCCGCAGCAAAATCGCAATCTGTTCAAGTGTCTGCCGCTCTGCCCGCGCCGAATCTATCGCCGGAAATGCGCGATACGTTGCCATCGGGTCCGGCCCAGTGCCAGGCTCTCCACCCACCCAAACCGCGAAAAAACCGCCTGCAAAGCCGCCCGCACGGCATTTTGCCAGATCAAGATCGCCGTCGCGTCCGTTAAAAAACGCCGTGCCATCAAAGGATTTTTCTGCCCAGAGGCACGAGAGCAGATCATTATGCCCGTCGAAGATTGAAAAGTCTGACATTTTGCCCGCCCACCCGTGAAACTGCCGCAGTCCGGCCAGTTTCACGCCGCAAGCCGCTGTTGACAAGCCCGCATAGAAGTTGCCCAATCGGTCAGGAAATACTCTGGGGCTTAAAGAGACTCAGGGACGGCAATGAAAAAACGATGATAAAACAGGGAGTTTGTCATGCTACTTGAACCGACGCTGCGCCGCGTGGGCGCTGTTGCGATTGCTGCTTTGATGCTGGGCACTGCCCCCGCTGCGCTGATGGCCGAAACCCCAGCCGATACGCTGGTGCTGGCAGGGGCCATCGACGACATCGTATCGCTGGACCCGCACGAGGCTTACGAATTCTCCGGCCTCGACGTGGTCAACAACACCTATGACGGTCTGGTTGAGATCGACCCGACCACCCTGCAAATCATCCCCGGTCTGGCCGAAAGCTGGACGGTGGCTGAAGATGGCCTGACCTATACGTTCAAGATGAAACCCGGCCTGACCTTCTCGTCCGGCAATCCGGTGACGGCAGAAGCCGCCGCCTATTCGCTGCAACGTGCCGTCAAGTTGAACAAGACCCCGGCGTTCATTCTGAACCAGTTTGGTTGGACCGCCGAGAATGTTGACAGCATGATCACCGGCACGGGCGACGCCGTGACCATCAAGGTCGATAAGCCCTATGCGCCGACCTTCCTCTATAACTGCCTTACCGCAGGTGTTGCCTCGATCATTGATATGGACGTGGTCAAAGCCAACGAGGTCGTCACGGATGGCGTCAGCGATCTGGGCAACGAATACCTCAAATCCCACTCGGCAGGCACCGGCGCTTACACGCTGAAATCCTTCAAGCCGAATGAGGGTTACGTGCTGGAAATGCGCCCCGGCTACTGGCGCGGCGATGCCAAAATGGCCAAGGTCTTCGTGACGCATGTGCCCGAAGCCGCGACCGAGCGTTTGCAGCTTGAAAAAGGCGATATCGACATCGCCCGCACCCTGACTCCAGTGGATGTGGCAGGCATGGTTGGCAACGCTGACGTGGCGATTCAAGAAGACGTGGGCGGTCAGATTTACTACCTGTCGTTCAACCAGAAGAACGAAAACTACAAGAACGCCAAGTTCCTTGACGCGATGCGCTGGGCTGTCGACTATCAGGGCATGGCCGACACCTTCATGAAGGGCGCGGCTGTGGTGCATGAAAACTTCCTGCCGTCGGGTTATCTCGGTGCGCTGGATGACAATCCCTATTCCTTGGACATCGAGAAAGCCAAGGCGCTGCTGGCGGAATCCGGCATCAAAGACCCGGTGATCAAGCTGTCAGTACGCAATGCCGCCGACCGGATGGATGTGGCGCAGTCGATCCAGAACACCTTTGGCCAAGCGGGCATCAAGGTGGACCTGAACGTCGGTGAAGGTGCTGAACAGCTGAAAGAATACCGCGCCCGCCAGCACGATGGCACGCTGCAAACCTGGGGCCCGGATTATCCCGATCCGAACACCAACTCCTCGACCTTCGCCGAGAACCCCGACAACTCAGACGCTGCCAACAACACCGGCTATCTGGCATGGCGCAACGCCTATGATCCGGGTGAGATGACTGCGGAATCGAAAGCCGCCGCTTTGGAGCAAGACCCGGCGAAACGCGTTGAAATGTACGCCGCTTTGCAGAAGAAATTCCGCGAAACAGCACCCTTCATCGTGATGTTCCAGCAAGCCCGCCAGACCGGCGTGCGCGCCAACGTCAAAGACTTC